>CAWDOJ010000001.1:0-688218 GCA_963803825.1 uncultured Verrucomicrobiae bacterium
AAGAGGAGTCCGCCCCACCCACAGGCAACCAGGATGTTCAGCGGGGCCCACAGTCCCATCGCTCGCGCGATGCCGACCCGTCGTGTCGCCCCAAAGGCCGCCCAGCTACTCACGCACCAGAGCATCCCTCCGAGGAACGAAAGCCAGAAGTGCGGAGCGGACAACGAGTCCCCTCCCCGCATCCAGACCACCGCGCAGACGAGCGCCACGTTAGCCAATCCCACGTAGAATGTCCGCACCCGCTCGTGCGCAAACCGGACCCGCTGGGACGGCACGAGCCACGTCCCCCAAGCGCAGATCGTCACGAGTGCAAGCAGCAGGGATTCCATTTGACCCACGTTGCTACCAACCGGATCGGGACCGACGAGAGCAAAGTGCACCGCGCGAGATGGTAGCCGCGTCGACCGAACCATTCGCTCTTCGCCAAACCAGCTTTCCCTGCTACCCTTCCGGCCCGTTTATGCAAACCATCGTCATCGGTCACAAGAATCCCGACATGGACGCCATCGTGTCGGCCATCGCCTACGCCCGGCTCAAGCAGCTGACCGGCGCGCCCGAGACCTTGGCCGGACGTTGCGGCAGCACGAACGAGCGGATCGACTTTGTGCTCGAGAAGTTCGGCGTGGCGGCGCCCGACTACGTCAGCGACGTCCGGCCCCGGGTCGCCGACGTGATGGAGCGCGATGTCATCTGCGCGAAGCTTCGAGCGCCCGTCTACGAAGCGATGATCCAGATCGGCGAAGCCAAATTTCGCGGCCTGCCCGTGGTCGACGAGGACCACCGCTGCATCGGACTCATCTCCGGCTTCAAAGTCAGCCAATACCTCTTCCCTCCCCGCGAGAAAATCGGGATCGCCCGTCAGGTTGACGCGTCCGTCGCCAACGTTGCCGACGTCATCCACGGCTCCATCCTCGCTGGCACCCCTTGTGAAGAGTACACCCGACACCTGCTCGTTGTCGCCGCCATGCACACGAGTTCGCTCGAGGAGCGTCTCAAGGCGCTCGACCTACCTCGGACCATCTTTATCGTCGGCGACCGCTTCCGCGTGCAGCACATGGCGATCAAAATGGGCGTCAAAGCACTCATCGTCACCGGCGGGCTTCCCATCGGCGAAGATGTCCTCGACGCCGCTCGTGCCGCCGGGACGACCGTCATCAGCTCGCCACACGACACCGCGACGACCGTCTTGTTGGCCCGCAGTGCGGTGACCGCCGAGCGCATGCTCTACGCCGATTTTCAATCGATCTCGCCCGACACTTCACTCGAAGAAGCTCGCCGCGAAGTGACCCTTTCGTCGCAATTCGCCTTCCCGGTCATCGACGACGATCAGCGCCTCATTGGCATTCTCTCGAAAAGCGATTTTCTCAAGCCCATCCCCCGCCAACTCATCCTCGTAGACCACAACGAGCTCGGCCAAGCGGTCGACGGAGCGAACGAGATCCCCGTCATCGAGATCATCGATCACCATCGGCTTGGATCCGCCGCGACCGAAGCGCCTATCCTGTTCCTCAACCGTCCCGTTGGCTCCACCAGCACGATCGTCGCGACCTGCTACCAACAAGCGGACGTCCCGATCCCGAAGGAGATCGCCGGACTCCTCATGGCGGGCCTCATCTCCGACACTCTCAACCTCTCGTCGCCTACCACGACGGACGTCGACCGCGACATGATGCGCCACCTTTCGTCCATCAACGGGGTCGAACCCGCCCAGCTCGCGGAAGAGATTTTTTCGGTCGGCTCGCCGCTTCTCACGATGACGGCCGACCAAGCCGTGACGGCCGACTGCAAGGACTACACCGAGCGCAGCCAAACCTTCTCCGTTGCTCAGATCGAGGAACTCAGCTTCTCGCATTTCGACGATAAAAAAGAAGCGCTGCTCGAGGCGTTGGAAGACTTCCGCAGCCAGAAGAATCTGCTCTTCTCAGCACTTCTCGTCACCGACATCAACACCCAGAACTCCGTTCTGATCGTTCGTGGCGACAAGAGTTTCACCAAGCACATCGACCACCCAGACCTCGGCCCGCACCTCTGGCAGATGGACGGGGTCGTCTCGCGCAAGAAGCAGCTCCTCCCTTACCTCACGAGCATTCTGGGAAAGATGGCGTAAAGCTCGACATCGATCAGATCGATCGACCGACAAAGTTTATCGATTAAAGGGTTTCTACCGGTTCGGCTAAAACCACCGGCATGAACGCAGCCTTCACCGCCGAAGTCCACTCCATCCGGTCCACCCACACTCGACTCGAGACCCGCATCGCCACTCTCGAGCGCACCGCGCGGGAAGGAGCCGGGGGTCGCACACTTGCGACGCGTCCCGTCGAGCCTCCGGCTCGGCGCGCGGACCCGAATCGGGTCAAGCCAGATCACCAACCCAAACCAAGCCCCGCCGAAGCGAGGCCACCAAGGCCAAGCCGCCAACCCAAGGTTCCCACCCCAGCCCAGCCACCTTCCAACGACGTCGAGCTGCACATCGGTCGCGTCTGGCTCGTCCGGATCGGGATCGTCGTTCTGCTCACCGGCCTCGTCTTTCTCGGCAACTTCGCTTACCACGAATTCGTCCCCCGCCTCGGTCCCGTCGGCAAGCTCTCCCTCCTCGCCCTCGCCGCTGCGGCCTTGGCCGCTATCGGCCACCTCGTCCGGCTCCGCCCGACGCTCACAAGCTACGGGCGCGTGCTGACCGGCGGCGCTCTTGCGACCGCCTACTACACGGCCTACGCCGCGCATTTCGTCGAACCGCTCCAGGTTATCGGCAGCCCCCTTCTTGGCGGCACGCTTCTTCTCGCCAGCGCCGCCGCCATTCTCTGGCTCGCCGACCGCCTCCGATCCCAGACCATTGCCGCCGTGACGATCTCGCTCGCGTTTTACACGGCCGCGATCAACCCGCTCTCGCAGTTTTCGCTCTTCAGCAATCTTCTGCTCGCCATCGTCGGCGTCGCGCTCCTGCTCCGCCACCGCTGGACCGCCGTCACGTACCTGAGCCTCGCCGGGACCTACGGTGCGTTCGCCTTCTGGCGGCTGGTCAATACTGGCACCGTCTTCACCTTCGACGCGCCGACCGCCAGTCTCTTCGGGACGGCCATCGCCTTCCCCGCCTGCTACTGGGCCGTCTTCACCACCGCCATCATCCAAGGTCGGGATCGCGCCTTTGCCAAGGATCAGCTCTCGACTTTTCTCACGCTCAACAACGCCGCGTTCTACGGTCTGATTGCGCCCGTCATCGTCGGCACCCATCCCGACGCCCTCGGCTGGTCGACGGTCGGCTTCGGCGCGATCTTGCTCGGCCTTTCGCGACTGAACCCTGCGGCAAGCGGCCCTTATCTCACGCAAGGCCTCGGCCTCATCTCCGCCGGCGTGCTCCTCGCCGTCACCGGCTACCAAGCGGCCCTCATCTTCGCTTTTCAAAGCGCCCTCCTCCTCAAGCTCAGCCGAGCCAGCCACGGATCCATCTACCAGGGCTTTGCTGGCCTCACGGCGCTCCTCGCGACCGCCGTCGCCGCCTCTTCGCTGGTCGATGGCGAACCATACGCCGCACTGGTCGCCAGCGCCGTAGTCGCGATCTTGATTGGCAACGCGGTCCTCTTCAAATATCAACGCAAGCTCCTCGCTCGCATCTCGCTGCAATGGCGGGCCGCCGCTTTTGCTGGCCTCGCGACCTGCTTGGCTTCATTCACGATCTTTCAGAAGACTAGCGGTGACCCGCGTCTCGCTTGCTTCTTAGCTGCCGGCCTGGTCGCGACCTTTGCCGTCCGCCTGACCCGACTCCCCGAGCTGGCGATCTTCGGTCAGACGCTCTTGATCGCAGGTCAACTTCTCTGGTTCGTCGACGATTCCAGCGATCTGCTCGGGCCCGTCGCGATCAGCGGGATCGCGCTGATCCATTGGTGGCAGCACCAACGCGTGGTCCCGGCAGACGCCGCGACGCGGCTGGTTGGCCAGACCGTCCACACCATCCTCCCGCTGGCCGCTATCGGCTACTGGTCCGCGCAACTCCCGCCGTCCCTGGATCCGTCCATCTTCTTTGCCGGTCTCGCTCTCGGCACTCTCACCTACGGTCTGAAGACCCGTGCAGCTACGCTCGCGATGGGCAGTGCGCTTTTCACCCTCGTCTCCTTCGTCTTGGTCGGTTCCGCAATCCAGCTCGGCCAGGCCTGGACAGTCCCGGTCGTCGCAACGGCGCTCATCGCCGCTCAGACCCTCGTGCTCGCTTACTTCATTCCAGCCGCCGTCGTCCCCCGCCAGATTCTGCGGATTTTGACCCTTGCCCTCGCCGCAGCGACCGGTCTCTCCTTTCTTCCCGAACCCTGGCACTTCCTCACGTTCACAATGGCAGGATTTGGTCTGTTCGCTTTGGCCTCCCGCACGAGCAGCCAGGAGTTTCTTCTGCAATCCGCCGCCCTGGGTGCAGTGGGCCTCCGAGCGTTTGCTTTCGCACTTCTCGAAGGCGAACCCGCGTTCGCTCCCGACGTGGTCGGCTTCTTCGGGATCCTCGCCGCTCAACAACTGAATCGTCACCGCGCCACCGCGCTTCTCGAGCCGAAGATTCAGACCGCCCTGGTCCTGATCGGCCTCGGCGGGCTTTGGCTCGTCGTCGGTCGCCTGGCGTCCGATCTAGCGGACGGCATCCTGATCACGGCCTCATGGTCGCTCCTCGCCACGGCGATCCTCGCACTCGGCTTCGCCCTCCGAGAACGCACCTACCGTCACGTCGGCCTCGGCATTCTCCTCTGCAGCCTCGTCCGCCTCGTCCTCGTCGACGTCTGGCAGTTTGACACGCTCACACGGATTTTCGGCTTTGTTGTCCTCGGTGCCGTCCTGCTCGCCATCGGCTTTTTCTACAACCGTTTTGCCGACGCCCTCAGGCGATGGTTGTAACTCGACGCGAACACCGAAAAGCGCCCTTCCCAGATACGGGAAGGGCGCTCTCGCTTCAAATGCGTCGCCGCCAGAGCTAGCTCGACCGTTCAGCCTCGTCCCGGACCTTGCTCGCGTGCTCACCGCCGGCGGACTGGGCTGTCCCGCCAGCCGATCCCGCGACGCTTCCGAGATCTTCCTTGAGCTGTTCACCCGTGAGGCCTTCGTCGCGGGCAGCCGCCTTTCCAGCATCAACGGCGTCGGACACGATCCGACCCGCTTTCTCCGCCAGATTGTCGGGCGTCAGGCCTTTCTCCTCGGCTTTGTCCAACGCGGCACCCGCCGCTTGGTTTGCGATGTCCTTCGTGCGGGTCTGCGCTTCTTCTTTGAGCTGGTCAGACGCCTCACCCATCCACCGATCCTCCGCAGCAGACCGGGGCGCAAGGAGCCCAGCGCAGATCCCGGCGGCAAGGAAGATCCCTCCGAGAGCAAGGGGATGCTCGTCCCTCGCTTCGCGGAAACGCTCGCTCGCAACGTTGAATTGCTTACCAGCCTCTCGCCGACCCCGCTGCATGCCGCGAGTTGCGGTGTCCCACTGGTTAGCCGCCCCGGATCGCAACGTCTGACCGGTCTCGGAGATCCGGTCACGCGAAGCTGCGAGGCCATCTTTTGCCCGATCCATCATCCCCGGACCACTGTCAGCATCTGAGGTGTCCTCGGTCGAAGGTGTTGCTGGGAAAGCATCGGAAGGGGATGCCGGATCCACTGCGGTCCGAGGCAGATCCCGGTAGGTCGAACGATACGGCGCCTGGCGCTCGTCCGTCTCGCCGGAGCTGACCATCCACCAAACGAGTCCAGCACCGACCATCAAAGCCGGAACGGGATTTTCTTTCACTTGATCCGCGATGGCGCGACCAGCACGCTTCGACGTCCGGGCTAGATCGCTGCCTTCGGCCCCGCGAGGTCCTCGAAAGAGATCGACGACCTCTTCGAGGAGGTGGCGAGGGTTGAGCCGATCACCGAGTTGGTCGAGCGTATTGTCCATGTCCCGGCGGGTGCCCCGGATATCCTCGCGGATCTCATCACTTGAGGCGTGCTCCAAGCGTTCTTTCTCTAGCTGACTTTGTGTTGAATCCATTCTTTATCCTTTTTGAGTGAGTCGATTGTTTTTTCGGGAGCCAACGAGGCTTCCTTGATTGTCTTGAGGCCCTTCGCCGTGAGAACGAGGCCGATGGCGGCTACGACAAGCCCGACCACGAGCGGTCCCAGCCAAAGCGAATGCTCAGCAAGCCCCGCGTGGGCGAAAGCGATCGTGGCCAACGAGGCGGCCGATTGAACGACGAAGATCAGTCCGAGCAACGCTACGAAAGCACCAACGGCGATGTAGCCGAGATTGCGCCCCAGCATCGACACCTTCTCGGATGTCTCCGTCTTCAGGAGTGCGACCTCCTTCGTAACGAGGGACGAGGTGTCGTCGCGGAGCTGCTTCAGCAGATCGGTCAGGCTATCGCCCCGAGGTGCCGTGGCGGGAACCGGATATTCAGATTCCATCTTAGGATGTTCAGATTCCATCTTAGTATCCCCCCTGCGTTGGCTGGATCGGCTCGCCAGCAGCCGGAACAACAATGTCGCTTTCAACGGGGAGCGGCGTTCCCGACGGCGGCGATGCGCTGTAGGAACCGGTGCCCACGGGTTTGCGGGCGTTGCTCATGCGATCATCCCAGTGGCCGGTATCGTTTTCTGGAGCGGCATTGCGTCGACGATCTCGATTCGAGGCTTTCAGAAAGCGCGCCGCAACGAGGCCCGCTACGAAGAGGCCCCCGAGGAACAATTCCGGGCGCTGACGAGCAGCCAGCCGCACGTCGTCGACGATCTCGCCGATGTCCTTCTCCTCGATGCTGCGACCGAAGCGATCGAGGTAATCCGCTGCCGATGAGACGTATCCGGCCAGATTCGTATCGCTATCTTCGTCGAGGCGCTGAGCCGCCCGACGAGCGGCGGCACAATACGTCTGGATCTCCGAGGCGACCTTCTGCTTCTGATCGCGCAGCATCTCTTCGCCGCGCGCCCTCGCCTTGTCGGTGGCCCCTTTGGCTTGAGACTTAAGCTGTTCTCCCGCTTCCCGAGTCTGACCCTTCACCTGCTCGAGCTTGTCCGCCGCGACCGCTTTGGCGTCCGACGCCACGCGCTCGACATCGGCAGCATGAGCGCGAACCCGGTCTTCCGGCGGGGAACCTGCCGTCGTTCGTGTGTCTGATTGTTCATTCATTGCAAACACATCGCGAAGAACTCGAATCGCGGGGGTAGGGGCGCACCCTGAGCGTCTCATCAGATGAGATCGAACTGCGGTTGGAGAAGTCGCTGAAGTTGGCGATCCCGACCACCGTCCGCATCCCAAAGTCTCGCCAAGCCGCAGCGAATCACCGTAATACCACAAGTTCGATGAAAGCTCTCCTTCCCGTCCTTGGCGTCCTCGTCCTTCTCGTCATCGTCGTGCTCGTTGGCGGCTGCGGCACCTACAATACCCTCGTTGAGAAGGATCAAGCCGTGAACCAGAGCTGGGCCGACGTCGAAAACGTCTACCAGCGTCGCGCCGACCTCATCCCCAACCTGGTCGCCTCCGTCAAAGGGGCCGCCGACTTCGAGCAGACCACACTGACCAACGTCATCGAAGCTCGGCAGCAGGTGACGCAGGTCAAACTCCTCGAAGGTGGTGCCCCCACCGACCCGGCGGCCCTCGCGCAGTTCCAACAGAGCCAGGATGCCCTTGGCGGCGCGCTCTCCCGACTTCTCGTGACCGTCGAACGCTACCCTGAGCTCAAGGCGAACGCCAATTTCCAAGCGCTGCAAGCCCAGCTTGAGGGGACAGAGAATCGCATCGCCGTCGAGCGGCGGAAGTTCAACGAGGTCGCGACGATCTACAATACCGCAGTCAAAAAATTCCCCACTGTCTTGTTTGCGGCCCTGTTAGGTTTCGAATCCCGCCCCCTCTTCCAATCGCAGGAAGGCTCCGACATCGCTCCCAAGGTCGACTTTGACTTTGGCGCGGGGACTCCCGCTCCGGCGCAGTAGTCCGATTGACCAAGCGATGCGGCTCGCCAGTCGGCTTCCGGCCATCCTCGTAGCGGGCATTGCACTCTCGACGTGCTTGCACGCCGCAGACCCGCTGCCGCCTCTGCCCGCCCGCCCCGTCGCTGACCGTGCGGACATTCTCTCCGCCGGGACCGAGGCCGACCTGAACGAACGCCTCGACGCCTACGAACGCGAGACGTCCAACCAAGTCCTTGTCGCGACCTTCCCGTCCGTCCCCGAGGACTACGCGATGGAGGACTTCACCCAGCGGACGGCCGAGAGCTGGGGCGTCGGGCGGGCCGACGACGACAATGGAGCCGTCCTCTTCGTCTTCCGGGACGACCGCAAGCTGCGCATAGAGGTCGGCTACGGCCTCGAGGGGGCAATCCCCGACGCCACCGCGAAGGCCATCCTCGACCGCGAGATCACACCCCGCTTCCGCAGCGGCGACTTCGACGGCGGTGTCACCCGTGGCGTCGATGCGATTCTGGCCGCCGCTCGCGGGGAATACACGGGCGACGGGTCGACCGTGGGGGATCTCGGCGACGAGACGCATCCCGCCCTCGGGTTTTTTATCCTGCTCATCTTCGTGCTCTTCTTTGTGGGGTTGCTCCGATTTGTCCTCCAAGGTGTCGGCGACACCTTTGGCCCGGGCGGGCGGACGCGCCGTCGCCGGTTCACTCCCATGATTCTCCCCGGGCAATCGCGCAGCCGCTGGGGCGGCGGCGGGGGTTTGGGTGGTGGCGGTGGGTTCGGCGGCGGCGGGTTTGGAGGGGGCGGCGGGAGCTTCGGCGGCGGCGGGGCGAGCGGAGGATGGTGATATGAAGACCCAAGACTTTCTCCAGCGACTCGACGACGACCGAGTGACAGCCGCCATCCGCAACGCGGAAGCGCGGACATCGGGTGAGATCCGCATCTTCGTTTCGCGCCAACCTTCCCGGGGCAAGGGCGTCATCGATCTGGCCACCGACCGCTTCGAGCGCCTCGGCATGACGGCGACCGCCGAGCGCAACGGCGTGTTGCTCTTTTTTCTACCCCTCGAGCAGCAGTTTGCCATCCTCGGAGACCAAGGCATCGACGCAAGGTGCGGCCCCGACTTCTGGGAACACGTGGCCCTTGGCCTGACCGAAGGCCTTCGCGGCGGCGAATTCACGACAGCCGTCGTCCGCGCGATCGATCAAGTAGGCACCGCCTTGGCAACGCACTTCCCCCGGCAGCGCGACGACCGCAACGAACTCCCCGATCACATCGAGCGCGATTGATTTGATCGTCGGACGTCTCCTCGCTACCTTCTTCGCTCTCCGGGCGCAAACTCCCGCACCCGCTCCAGCAATCATCAATCCGCCAGTCATCAACCGATGAAACACCTCCTCTCCATTGCCGCCCTGACTCGCTCCGAGATCCTCGAGATCGTCGACCTTAGCGCGACGATGAAGGTCGACCGTGGTCACCACGCCGCCCACCCGCTGCGCCACCAATGCTGGGCCATCCTTTTCTCCAAGAGTTCCACCCGCACCCGCGTCTCCTTCGAGGTCGGCATCCGCGAGCTCGGCGGCGACCCGATCTTCATGTCGTCTCGCGAGATCCAACTCGGTCGCGGTGAGCCGATCAAAGACACCGCCCGCGTGATGGGCCGCATGCTTCAGGGTGCCGTCATTCGCACCTTTGCCCAATCCGACGTCGAGCAATTTGCGGAATACAGCGGCATCCCCACCATTAACGCGCTCACCGACGAGGAGCATCCCTGCCAGATCCTCGCGGATCTCTTCACCCTGCGCGAACTCGGTCAAGACATCGAGAAGATGAAGATCTGCTTCGTTGGCGACGGAGCGTGCAACGTTCCGATCTCGTGGATCTGGGCCGCGTCAAAGCTCGGGTTCGAACTCCGCATCGCCGCCCCTTCCCAATACCAGCCGGATCCCGACGTCCTCGCTGCCGCCAACACCGCAGGCAACATCCACGTGACCACGGATCTTCGCGCCGCCGCCGACGGAGCCGATGCACTCTACACCGACGTCTGGGTCAGCATGGGCAAAGAGGAAGAATCTGCTTTTCGGATCGCCCAGCTTGCGAGCTACCAGATCGATAGCGAACTCCTCCGGGCTTCCGGCGACCCCATCGTGCTTCATTGTTTGCCAGCCTACCGCGGTAAGGAAATCACCGAAGAGGTGCTCGAATCCCACGCGGACAACATCTTCCAGCAAGCCGAAAATCGACTTCACACGCAGAAGGCGATCCTCGATCTCCTTGCCATCAAGTGATCTCAATTCTGGACTTGCAATCCCCCCCAGACCCGCCATCGTCTCCAACCCACAAATTTACCGGCCATGAACGTCATTGATCAAATCGAGAAAGAACAGATGAAGCAGGATGTCACGGCGTTTGCCGTCGGAGACACCGTCCGGGTGCACTGCCGCGTGATCGAAGGTGACAAGGAGCGAATCCAGATTTTCTCGGGCATCGTTATCGGCCGCAAGGGCACCGGTATCAACGCGGCCTTCACCGTGCGCCGCATCAGCTACGGCGAAGGCGTCGAGCGCGTTTTCCCACTGCATTCCCCGCGCATCGCGAAGGTCGAGATCGAGCGTCGTGGCTCCGTCCGCCGGGCCAAGCTCAACTATCTCCGTAACCGCATCGGCAAATCTGCCACCACGGTCAAGGAGAAGGCATTCCAGCGATAGGGTCTCGCGCAGACCGACGACTCCCGAGTGCCCGTGGCGGGCGAGTGCTCACTATCCCCCCAAGACCATGGCCTGTTCCTTCGACGCCGAGCAACGTCTCATCGACGATGGCCGTGGACCAGTGGTCGGTGTCGACGAAGCGGGCCGTGGGCCACTGGCAGGGCCGGTGGTGGCCGCCGCAGTCATCCTTCCAATCGGGTTTGATATCAGCGGATTGGACGATTCCAAAAAGCTCACCACCCTTGCTCGGAATCGCCTCTACGATCATCTCGTGAGCAATCCGCTCGTCTCTTGGTCCACCGCCCGCCGCGACACTCCCGAGATCGACCGGCTCAACATCCTGGGGGCCACCCACGCGGCCATGCGCGAGGCCGTCCTCAGTCTCGCCCTCGAGCCGAGATACGCGCTGATCGACGGATTGCCGGTCCAACCGTTTCCGATCCCCCACACCGCACTCGTTCGCGGCGACGCATCTTGCGCGAGCATCGCTGCGGCGAGCATCATCGCCAAAGTCACCCGAGACCGTCTCATGGATACCTTCGCTCGCGATTTTCCCGGCTATGGCTTTGAGCAGCACAAGGGCTATGCAACGGCGGCGCACCTCGCTAGCCTCCGCGAGCATGGACCTTGCGCGATTCATCGCCGCAGCTTCGCCCCGGTGGCTGGGCTCGCGCACTGATCGGTCCCCGGCTCCGCACCTTGCCCGTGGTCGCGCCGGCGAGCGACTGGCCGCCCGCCATCTCCGACACCGTGGTTACAAAGTCCTCTATCGCAATTTCCGGGGCAGCCGCGGTGGCGAGATCGATCTCATCTGTCGCCACGGCGACACGCTTGCCTTCGTCGAGGTGAAGACCCGCACGACCGAAGACTTCGGCCGCCCACTCACGGCCGTCGACCGCAAGCAGCGGCATCGCATCGTCCGAGGAGCCATGACTTGGCTTCGGATGCTGGAACTCCCCGACCTCACCTTTCGTTTCGACGTGGTCGAGGTCGTCATGGAGACACCACCCCGCATCACCGTCGTGGAGAACGCATTTCACCTCCCCGACGGCTATTACTACTGAGGGCGCTCCCCCGTTCGCCCGCACCAACTACCGCACGGCCGCCGGATACCGGCCCGCCAATTCCGCCAAAATCCGTTTTGCCGTGCTCGACCGCGACCGCTCGAGGATAGCCGCGCTCTTTCGGGGGCTACCCCACGTGATCACTTCGATGGTGACAAATTGCCGAGGCGAAGAAGCCACGTTGGACCGTAGTGGTTTGTAGAGCAGGATCTCGTTGCGTCCCACGACGTTGTCGGTGAAGTCGTCCACCTCGTACAGATCTCCCGTCGCCAATACGCGGAAGATCGTGCCGACCGGCCAGCGCGCCCAATCCGCAGACGCGCTCGAGACCGACCCGCTTTGATAGCGCGTCCCCCGCGCTGTCTCCGGAGTGCCCCCCGCCCCCGAATACGAAGTCACGTAGATCTTCTGATACGTCGTCCGGTCCAGATACGGCTCGCCCACCGGCCCGCGTGAAGCGCAACCCGCGACCATCAACAAAGCGAGAATTGCAAAAATACGCACCGCGCTGGCATAATTCATTGCCCAGCGACCATCAACCCTCAACCGCAGTCGGCACGAGGATCGCGTCCGTCATACCGTGGAGTAGCTTTTTGTCCGCCGGGCAGATCGTCGCCAACGCGCCCGAGCACCGAACTCGATCGCCCCCGTCCCCCAAGAAATAATACGGACAGAGCCGCACCCGCCCCGACAGCGTCGCCATCTCGCCCTCCGACTCGTCGAACCACCGCTGCTCGACCAACCGTCCCTTGTGAAACTTTTGCAGCAGATGGGGTTGATCTGCCCAGCGACCCAAGGCCTCGCCGACCGCTGCGCGCCACTCGACCTGCGGCACGTCCTGCGCCATCACAACCCCACGCGAACCCCATGCCGTTTCGCTGAATCCGCTGACTTTGAGAATAAGCTCCCGCTCTTTCTGACTGAAATCGCCCACCTCCTCCCACGAGTTGACGCCCAGACGCGGGAGGACCGCGTGCACGGGCAGCGGCTCTGGATTCATCACCCAAGAATACGGGATGACCCGCCGCAGCTCGCGCAGCGTGCGCTCCCCGATGGCCTTCCGCCAGTAGTCTTCCAGCGGCTTAAGCCAAAACAATGCGAACCAGATCTTCTCCTCCAACCACGGTTTGAACGGTGGCGTCACGCTCACCGACCCCGCCCGCGTTCGTTCGGCTAGTCCCTGGGCCGCTGGCACGTGCGACAAATCGAACAACTCGAAAAATCGGTAGACCCGCTCCGCCCAATCCTCACGCGGTGCCCCGTCCACCACTCGCCAGCGCGAGTCTTCCCGGTCGTTCAGTCGTCCAGCGAGCCAGTTCATCTCGGGTCGGTAGGTCGCCGCCTCCTCCGAGACGACGATGTCTCCTCCCCCCGGCAGGATCGAAGCAAAGCCGGTCAGCATCCCCGCCTTCCCACCCAGGATGTCCTCTCCGAGCTCGCCGTAGACCTCACCCAACCAAGCCGTCAGACCGATCCCCCCGGGGACGCTGTCGAGCTCTGCGATCGTGTAGCCGTCCTCGGTCAAGATCACGTCGGGCCGGATCACCCTCGGGACATCTTGGAGAAACGCCCGGTCGCGCGCCAGCTCGATGAGCTCCGGCGGCTTGCCGCGATCCAACAACGCCGCGATCCACCCCGGCTCGCGCCCATCGGCGCTCAACCGATACAGGTCGTTGCACGCCCGCACGAACTTTGCCAGCCGGTAGCCGAGCTTGTCCAATTCGTCCGCAAACGCCTCGGAGATCCGGAAAGCTTCCGGCGAGACCCGCCAGGTTTTTTCGTGAAAAAGCCCGCCCTCCGGCAACGCCGCTCGGACGTGCTCGATCCGCCGGACCTCCTCGGCTCGGTCGATCACAGCAGCAACTTGAGCGCCTGCCGGACCAGCGCATCGGACTCGACCGCTCCCGCGTTGCCGCCCTCGATCTCGATCACTCGCTTGATCGCCTTGTGCGCGTCCACTTGTTTGTAGCCCAGAGAGATGAGCGCCAGCGCGGCGTCGTGGAGCGCCCGGTCCTCCGCCGAGGGCGCGTTTTTCGCACTCGAGGCCTCCCACTCGGCCACCACGCCCAACTTGTCCTTGAGCTCGAGCACCATCCGCTCCGCCGTCTTCTTCCCAACGCCCTTCACTCGAGCTAGCGCCGACACGTCGCCAGCCACCACCATCGTCTTAAAATCTTCGACCCCCATCCCGCTCAACACCGCTAGCGCCAGCTTCGGCCCCACACCCGACACGTTCCCGGTGAGCAAGCGAAACAGGTCGCGCTCCGCCCCGCTTATAAAACCGTAAAGAATGTGCGCGTCCTCACGCACCACGAGGTGCGTGAGCATCCGGATCGACTCGCCGACGCGTGGTAACCGGTCGAAGCTCGAAAGCGGGATGAAAACCAGATATCCAACCCCGCCCACGTTCACCGTAATCTGCGTCGGCAACGCCTCCTCCAACTTCCCGTCCAAAAAAGCAATCATGTCGCCGAACACCACTATCACCCCGCTCGCGAAACTCAAAATTCTCTTCGCACTCCTGGCCCTCGCGGGGCCAGTCCTCCTCGCGGAGCCGCCCACCCCGCCCACCCCTCGCTACCACCTCGTCCCCGAACCCGCCTACATGCGACCCCCGGTCCAGCTCCCCATCGCCGGCACCACTCGGACGCTTTTCACCCCCACTCTGATCGACGGCGACACCGTCACCTACGTCCTACCCGCCGAATACAACGCTAACCCGACCGGGATCGACGACCTCGCCCGCCAGAACGCCAGCGAGGACCTTGCCACCCTCGCACCCCGCTTCATCCGTGACGACAACGACATCATCCAATTTGCCGTCGTGGACTCCGACCAGCCCTTCGTCGCCTCCACGGTTCTCGCCCCTGATTTTATCGAAAGATTCGAGACCACTCTCGGCCCCGACCTCTTAGTGGCCATCCCGAACCGCTACCGGATCTACGTCTTCCCCGCCCTCGCCTCGCGCTTCGCTGACATCGCCGACGCCGTCCTCTCCGACTACACCCTCACTCCCTATCCCGTGAGCAAGGAAGTCTTCCGCATCCGCCCGGACCACACCCTCGAGGCCATCGGCACCTACGACGAACGTCGGTAGAAGGCCGGGCGCGCCCCCCGCGTTGCGTCCTCTCACGTTCGATCTTACGTCCCGAAGTAGCGATCCCCCGCGTCCCCGAGTCCCGGCACGATGTAACCGCGGTCGTCCAGCCCATCGTCCTTCGCCGCGAGGAAGATCGGCACGTCCGCGTGCGCTCCCTGCACTCGCTCGACTCCCTCCGGCGCACCGATCAAGCACACCAACCGCAAGTCCTGGCAGCCCGCCGCCTTCAGCTGGTCGAGCGCGTAGACCGCGCTGTTACCCGTCGCCAGCATCGGGTCCACCACCAGCACCGTCGAATCCCCGGCTCCCGGCGGCATTCTGAGATAATACGGCTCCGGCTCGAGCGACACCTCGTTTCGCGCCACCCCGATGTGACCGATCCGCGAACCCGGCAGCACCGATCGAAGCGCGTCCGCCATCCCCAAGCCCGCCCGCAAGATCGGCACGATCACCACCGGCTTCGCCAGCCGACTACCCGGGCAACTCGCGACCATCGGTGTCTCGACCGCGACCTCCGCCTCCGCCACACCCCGCAGCGATTCGTAACCCATGAGCACGCTCAATTCCCCGAGCGTCCTCCGGAAAGCTTCCATGCCCGTCGCGCTCGCCCGCAGCACCGCCACCTTCTCTCTCACCAAGCCATGATCGATCACCTCGCACCCCATGGTGCTCGACGCTACCAGATCAAAATCATAAATCATGCATGATAAATCAGATGACCTTTGTTCCCACCGAGCACCCCCACCGCCGCTTCGACCCCCTGCGCGGCCAATGGGTTCTCGTCTCACCCCATCGCACCAAGCGGCCGTGGCAGGGCCAACAGGAATCCGTGGCCGACGAGCGACCCGCCCACGACCCCAATTGCTACCTCTGCCCGGGCAACGTCCGCGCCGGCGGAGAGATCAATCCCGCCTACGACACCACTTACGTCTTCACGAACGACTTCGCCGCCCTCCTGCCGGAAGCCGCCAGCCTCGCTGCCGAGACGGTCGACCCGCTTTTCCGAGCCGCCCCGGTCTCCGGCACGTCTCGCGTGATCTGCTTTCACCCCCGCCACGATCTCACGTTGCCAGAATTGAGCGAATCCGAGATCCGCTCCGTGATCTCGACCTGGATCGAGCAGACGACCGAACTCGCCCGCGACCACGAGTGGGTCCAGGTCTTCGAGAACAAGGGAGCCGCGATGGGTTGCTCGAATCCGCATCCCCACGGGCAAGTCTGGGCGGGCGATTTCATCCCGAACGAACCCGCGATCGAGGATCGAACCCAGCGCAATTATTTCGAAAAAAACGGCTCCGAGTTGCTGGTCGACTACGCCCGGCGCGAACTCGATCACGGTGAGCGCGTCGTCGCTGCGTCCGGCGACTGGGTGGCCGTAGTGCCGTATTGGGCCGTTTGGCCCTTCGAGACCCTCCTGCTTCCCGTCGATCCCGTCCGCCGCCTGCCCGACCTGTCCGATGTGCAACAAGCTGACCTCGCCACCACCCTTCGCGAGCTCCTCACTCGCTACGATAATCTTTTCCAGACCTCCTTCCCCTATTCGATGGGGTGGCACGGTGCCCCATTCAACGAGGCGCCGACGGATCACTGGCAACTTCACGCGCATTTTTATCCACCGCTGCTCCGATCCGCCACGGTGCGCAAGTTCATGGTCGGCTACGAGATGCTCGCCGAAGCCCAACGCGATCTCACCCCGGAACAAGCCGCCGCCCGCCTCCGCGAACTCCCGACGACTCACTACAAATCGACGTCAAAGTAAACGGACTCAGCCACCGAGGTAGGTGGCCTCAGGGAGGCGGTGCCTCCAGTTGATCCTCGCCGCTTCCGGCTCGACACCACGCCAAAACCTCAATATGACGTTCGCCAGCTAACATGCGTATCCTGCTGGTCGAAAATCACGGCGACACTTCGCACTACCTCGGTGCCTACCTCGAGGCATGCGGGCATAACGTCGACATCGCCGAAACTCTCGCCGCCGCTCGAGCGGCCTTCGTTGCGCACACGTTCGACCTGCTGATCAGCGATCTCGCGCTGCCGGATGGGACCGGTTGGGAACTCATGGCCGAGCGCCCTGCGGACTCGATCTACGCGGTCGCGATGAGTGGCTTCGGCCAAGGCGCAGACGTGCAAAAATCCAAAGAATCCGGATTTCGCCATCACCTCACCAAACCATTTCTCCCATCCGAATTCGATTCGATCATCACGGAAGCCGAGGCCAGCCGGTCAGTCCCCACCTGACCTCACGCTCCCCGGCTAGGCGACCGTTGCCACCGCGGGCCGCGATCAATTTCCAATGAACGATCTCGGGGAAGTTGAAGCGGAGGACGCGTTCCACACGCCGGAGTCACGCCTCGTCGACCACGCCACCCTTATCGCGATCGTGCGAGACAGCCCCTGCGCGATCATCGAGACGGACCTCGAAGGCATCGTCCAGCTTTGGACGCCGCAGGCCACCGAGACCTTCGGATTTCGGTCCGAAGACGTGCTCGGGCGCGCTCTCCCCGTCCAAGCCTCGGACCGCATCCGGTCCCCGAACGCTTCGGGCGAGCGACCGAATCCCCTTACCCACCCGACCCTCCCGGAGTTCGAGACGGAATTGATCGGTGCGGACGGGTCGCCCGTAGCCGTCAGCATCTGGCACGCAAGTCTCAGCGACGACGACGGCAATCAGGTCGGAAATGTTTCGATCGTCTCGGATCGACGGCAGCAACACGAGCTCCAGCAAGCGCTGCTCGAATCAATCGAGCACGAGGCCCGGCGCTTGGGGTCTGCGCTGCACGACTCGCTCAACCAGCAGCTACTAGGTGCTGCCTTCGCGGCGAAGTCTCTGGCCAACCAATGCGAGCGCGAAGGCTCCGATCTGACCGCACAGCTCAACGAACTCGCCGACCTCATCAACGATGCGGTCCGCGAGACGCGGATGCTGTCGCAAAGCTTGAACCCGATCGACCTCGACCCTTCCAGTCTGGAGAATGCGCTTGCCGCGCTCGCGGAGCGATTCTCCGGGGATACGCAGTGCTCCTTTGCGAGCCGGAAGCCGGTCCTCATCTCGAATAAGATCACCACCATGCACGTCTACCGGATCGCTCACGCTGCGGTTGCTTCGCTGGTCGAAGCGGCGGGAGTCTCCCGGGTCGCGGTGGATCTCGACGAGGTCGGCGACCGCGTTATTCTCCGCATCGAGCACGACGGACCTCCGGGATTCTCCACCGGTATATTTCCCGTCGAAAGTGCGATCCGCTTCCGCGTCAACGTCCTGCACGGCGAATTGACCTTCCTAACGGAAGCGGACGACCTGCACGTCATCCTCGTGGAGTTCTCAAAATTCTAACCATGTCGTCCGCTAAGCTACCGTCAGCAGAGTCGCCTCCCGCCGTCTCCCGCCTCCTCCTCGTTGACGATCACCCCGTATTTAGGAAGGGCATCGCAGGATTGATTTCCGACGAGCCGGACTTCGAGGTCGCCGGCGAGGCCTCCGATTCGCTGACTGCCCTCACGGCAATGCGCCGGGAAGAACCCGACCTTGCCCTCGTCGACGTCTCGTTACCCGGTCACAACGGCATCGAACTCATCAAACTCATGCTGGCGGAGCGCCCGAAGCTCAAGATCCTCATGCTCTCCATGCACGACGAATCGCTCTACGCCCTCCGTGCTCTCCGCGCAGGCGCGAAAGGATATGTCATGAAGGCCGAGGCAATGACAAATGTCCTCAGCGCCCTGCGGAAGGTCGCCGCAGGCGACATCTACGTCAGCGAGAAAGTCGCGAATCAACTGATTTTCAAAGCGATCAAATCGGATGAAGCTGGTGTCGGCTCGCCGGTGGACAATCTATCAGACCGCGAACTTGAAGTCTTGGAACTCCTTGGGCGGGGCTACCCCACGCGCGACATCGCCGAGCGCCTGCACCTGAGCGTGAAGACGATTGAGACGCACCGCGCGCACATCAAAGAGAAGATGCACTTCAAGGATGCGGGCGAGATGGTTCGCTTCGCCGTGGATTGGACCGCCCACAAGGCGAACGGTCCCTAACCCGTCCGTTCCCGCCTTACGCCACCTTCTGGCGCATCGGCCCGACCGCCTGGGTCAGCTTCCGCAGGCCGAGCTCAATACGGGTTTTGACCGTCCCAAGAGGCGTGTCGGTCTTCGCAGCGATCTCCCGCTGACTCATGCTCCGGAAGAACGCCAGCTCAAGTGCCGTCCGCTGGGCCTCGGGCAACGACTTCATCAACCCGGCTAAAAATTTCCGTAGATCCGACCGCTCGACGGCGGATTCGGCCATCTCGATCTCGGTCTCGTTCTCGGTCGGGGACTCGGAGTCATCCTTGAAGCGATCGGTCGCCCGCGTGTAAGCGCAACGCTGCCGGATGCGGTCGATGGCCCGGCGCTTCGCCACGGTCGTCAACCAGCTGAGCGGCTTCCCTTTCCCCGGCGAATAGGTGTCAGCCCGCGACCAGACTTGCAGGAGAACCTCCTGCAGGACGTCTTCGGTCTCTGCAGAATCGTTCAGAACGCGGTAGATGACGGAGGTCAAGATCCCGCAATGACGATTGTAGAGTTCTTGCAGAGCGGAAGAATCTCGCTGCTGCAGACGGCGCATGAGTTCGATATCTTCTTCGGTGTGATCGATCGTTTCTGTCGTGGTCATTAGCTTATCTCCGGTTCCGCAGCGAGACACCTCGTGCTAATTGAGAGACTAGGAGGCCGCTCCGTGACCCGCCATCGGGTCGGCACTCCCGACAAGCCATGGGGGAATCCCCCGATGGCGATTGCCCGCGAAGCTTGACCTCGGTCGCCACCCCGTGATCATCCCGACATGCCGACGCGAGCTGGGAAAATGTTCACCCGTGCCCGCCTGCCGTTCGCCGGACTCTCCCTCGCTGCCATCGTCGGCATTCTTCTCGGCGAGTTCGTCCCGCTCCCGCTCGCGCTACTGTTCGGCGGCTGCCTCGTCGCCGGGGCAACGGCGTTCACCAAACGCGGTCGCTGGCTCGTCTGGCCGACCGTCACGCTCGCCTTCGCAACCATCCAGACCTTGGCAGGTCCCCTGTCTCCCGGTCATCAACTCGCCGCGTTGCTCTCACCCGAGTGGCGAACGGCCCACGTCCAACTCCGGATCATCACCGATCCGCAGGTTTCCAGGTCCGCCGAGACGTGGCGGTTCCGGGCCGATCTCCTCTCGACCGACCTCGTCGGGCGCACCTCCCGGGCGACGGTGCCCGTGATCGTCCGCTGGCGGGGGCCAACTCCGACCTATGGGGACGTCTGGTCCGTCGACGGGTCGCTGCGCAACTTGTCCGGCCCGCGCAATCCCGGTCAATTCGACTACCGAGCTTTCCTCCGCACCTTCGGCGTCACCAGTGAATTCCGGGCGGACGTTCCGCTCGCAATCCGCCCCATCCGCTCTTCGCCCAATCCACTGGTCGCCTTCTCGATCTCCGCTCGGGCCTGGATCGAGCACACGCTCACTCTGGACATCGTTGGCACCCCCGAAGCTGCGGTCATCCGCGCCATGACCGTCGGCGACACCTCCGAGATCCCCCCACTCGTCGAGGACGGCTTCCGCCAGATCGGAGTCTTTCACCTGTTCTCCGTGAGCGGGCTTCACGTCGGTTTGATCGCGCTGATCCTGTGGGGCGGGCTCTCGATGACTCCGCTCGGTAGCCGCCGCGCTGTCGCGGTCCTTATCCCCTGCGTTTTTTTCTACGCGCTCCTCACCGGTTGGAAACCCGCCAGCGTTCGTGCCGCGCTCATGGTTTCGCTCGTCGCCGGCGGGCTTCTGCTGGATCGCCGCGCTCTCCCGTTCAACAGCGTGGCTGCGGGCGCGTTCCTCATCCTCGCGCTCAACCCGCTCGAACTGTTTAACCCGGGGTTCCAGCTCTCCTTCGGCGTCGTGCTCGCGATCCTCGCCATCGCACTCCCCGCCCGCTCGCTCTTTGACCGATTCGGCCAGCCCGACCCTTTCATTCCCACCGAGCTGCTCACGCGCCGCCAGCGCTGGGCCGCCAGCGCGGGCGTTCATTTCGCGGCGCTCAGCGCCCTCTCACTCGCAGCGTGGATCGGTTCGCTCCCGCTCTCCATCCACTACTTTCACCTCGTCTCGCTCGCCGCCATCCCCGCCAACATCGCCGCTGTTCCCATCGCCTTCGCTCTGCTCGCGCTCAGCCTTCTCACCCTTGCTGTCGGCCTCATCTCCCCGTGGCTCGCCGTCGTCTTCAACAACACCAACTTCCTTGCCGCCAAGGTCCTGCTGTCGGCAATCCACACGCTGGCGGGCCTTCCGGGCAGTCATTTCTACGTTGCCGCTCCCGAACCGCCCGGCACCCTCGCCGCGATCACGGTGCTGGACTGCGGATCGGGAGGATCGACATTTTTCCGCGTCGACGGTCAGAACTGGCTCATCGACGCGGGTTCGACCGGCGAAGGCGACACCGTCGTCGGCCCCTTCTTACGATCTCGCGGCGTCAACCGACTTTCGACCGCCGTGCTCACGCACGGCGATGCGGACCACCTCGGCGGATTCGCCGACCTGCTCGCTCGCGTCCCGATCGACCGAGCGCTCGATTCTCCACTCCGCGACCGCTCGCCGACTCGAGCCGCCCTCCTGCAAGCCCTGCGAACGCGCGGCGTCCTGGTGGAGACAGCCGCCGCCGGCGATACGTTCCCCCTGGGTTCCGGTGCGCGCGTCGAGGTTCTCTACCCGCCCGCCGCCTCCGACCGATCCCGTTCCGACGACAAGGCGATCGTCTTCCGCCTCACGGCTGGCAACTTTCGCGCCCTCTTCCTGGCCGATTCCGGCTGGCCCACGGAACTTTGGTTGCTCGAAAACGCCGCCGCCCAGCTCGACTGCGATCTCCTGGTGAAGGGCAATCACCTCTCGGGCTTCTCCGGTAGCGCCGAGCTCCTCGCCGCCGCTTCGCCATCGGCAATCATCGTCTCCAGCGATGACTTCCCGCCCCACGAATCGCCCTCGGCCGACTTCCTCGCGGCTGCCAACCACTTGGCGATCCCCACGTTCCGGCAGGATCAAACCGGCGCCGTCACGGTCCGCGCGACCATCGACGATTTCACCCTCACCCCCTTTCTGGCACCAGAAGAGCAACGGACCTTTGGGCTGCACGACTGATCCCGGCACGTGTCTCGTGCCGTCCCGCTGGCCTCGGCGCTTATCGAGCGGCAGCGTCGCCGATCATTTTCTCAAACGCCTCGGTTGCCTCGGCGACCATTGCCTCAGGTCCGGTCATCTTCACAAACACGTTCCCCCCCACTCCCTGGAGTATCGCCCCAAGCAGTCCCGTCTCCGGTGCGGGAGTGGTCGGGCCGCCCGGCATGCCGCTTTGAAATGTCCCCGCCGCCGTGACGAACGAGACTTTCGTGTCGCCGAAGGCCTCCTCCCGCCGCATCGCTTGACTCCCCTCCGCACCTCCCTCGAACTGATTCACCCAGCGCTGGATGTTTTGCTCCACCGTCCCGCCCGCGTCGGCTCCGAAGAAGAAAAAGGTCACTTCTCCCCCACCCGACACCGACAATTCCGCCTTCCGCATCGCCGAATCCGGCACGACCCATTCCCAACCCGCTGGCCGCTCGAACGAGAACTCACCCACCTGGAACTCCATCGGATCCGCCGCCCGCATCACCAAGTCGCCCGACTCCTGGCCCCTCAGACCACCCACCGCCACCAGAGCTACGGCCATCGCAGATATCATTCTCTTCATCTTTAAGGAATAATCCGATCTCCGCCGAAACTCAAATCAACCCGTCACTCCACCGATCCCTCTCCCCCACTACTCCGCCGCGAAGATCAAATCCCGTGCCCCCACGTTCACAAATCGCGCTCGCTGCGTCACCTGCTGCCCGACTCGGAAGACCACCGAGATGGCACGCGACTGCGGATCGGTCCGGATCAATTCCCCATCCACCACTTCGTAGCGCGAGGACGTCTTTCGGACGTTGCGGATCCGCTCGTATTTGTTGAGGTCCACCTCCAGCCGCACCTTCCGAGGCCAAGACGTCGCCAGCACCAGCTCCGCCGTATCCTGCTGCATCCCCGTGACCCGCAAATCAACAATCTGTCCCGACAGCGTCAGCAACTTGTTTCGAAGCTTCGACGCGGTCTGACCTGGGTGAGCGGCTTCCATCGCGGCCAGAGCGTCCGCCGTCATCCCCCCACCGGACAACTTCGAGGCCACCGTCTCCTGCGGCGAAGCGGGTTTCGCGGCAACTGGCTTCGGCTTCAAATGAACTTCGTAGACTGCCCAACCAAGGCCCGCCATCATTAGAACCAAAAGGAAATTGCGCATCGGAGAGTCGAGATCTGGTTGGCATCTGAACTACCAGCCGCCACGCCGCCCGCGCAAGCTCGATCCGGTTACAGATCGTCCAAGAAAGCTCGCGCTTCCCCCACGATCTTCTCCCGCGTCTTCGCGTCCCGTTTCTGCCAGCTCCGCACCATCATCGCAGTGCGCGGATTTTTCGCGAACCTCGCTTGATGCTCCTCGTAGAAGTTCCAGTACAGCAAGTTGAACGGACACGCCCCGTCACCGTCCTTCTTTTTCGGATCAAATCGGCACCCGTCGCAGTAGTTGCTCATCTTCGAGATGTAGGTCGCCGCCCCCGCGTAAGGCTTGCTCGCCATGAATCCCCCGTCCGCGTGCAGCGCCATCCCGATCACGTTCGCCGCCATCACCCACTCGTGCGCGTCGACGTACATCTCGGTGAACCAACGCAGCGCGTCCCGCGGTCGCACCCCAGCCAACAGCAAAAAATTCCCGAGGATCATCAGCCGCTGGATGTGATGGTTGTATCCGGTCTCGACGACCTGCGTGATCGTCTCGTGCAGGCAATTGAGATCTGTCTCCCCCGTGTAGAAGAAATCCGGCAGCTCCCGCTCCGCCCCGAGCGCGTTCAGCTCGACGTAGTCCGGCATCCGCAGCCAATAAGCCCCGTTGATGAACTCCCGCCACCCCACGATCTGCCGCACAAAACCCTCGACCGCCGCCAGCGGAGCCTTCCCCGCCCGATAAGCCGCTACCGCCGCCTCCACGCACTCCATCGGCAGCAGCAAGCCGAGGTTCACCATCGGCGACACGATCGAGTGAAACAGCGTGCGCTCGCCCGCGACCATCACGTCTTGGTAGTTGCCAAAGTTCCCCAGCCGCTCAGCCACAAACTCCTCCAACCACTCGCGTGCGCCATCCCGAGTGACCGGCAACCAAAAGCCGTCCACCTCCCCCGGGGCGTCCGGGAAATGTTCCGCCACGTCCGCCATCACCTCACGCGTCAGGTCATCAGGCTCCACGCCCACCGCCCCGGGGTCCGACGCCTCGCTGTCCTTCGACCACGCCGCGAAGGTCTCCCGGTTGTCGTGATCGAAGTTCCACTGCCCGCCTTCCGGCTCTCCGTCCGCATCGACCAAGATCTCCAGCTCCGCCCGCACGCGTCGGTAATGATCCTCCATCCGCAGTTTCTTCCGCCCCGCCGCCCAATCCACGAAGTCCTCCCGGCTCACCACGAATTGCACCGTCGGTAGAAACGACAGCTCAAACCCCACCTTCCTACCCAGCGCCTCGACGGCCCGACGCTCGAAGAAATTATGCGGCTCCGCCATCACCACCTCCGCCCCCCCTTGACCGCCGAGCTGCCGACCCCACGCTTCGCCGAAGTCCTCGGTCTCCTTCAGAAAGTGGTAATCGACCCGCCAGCCCGCAGCCTCCAACTCCCGCGCAAAGTGCCGCATCGCCGAATAAACCAGGACCAGCTTCTTCCGGTGGTACCGCACGTGCGCGCCCCGCTTGCGGGATTCGATCATCACCACGCGATCTTTCGCCTTCGACCCCGCCCCCAGCCCCGGGTGCGAATGAGAGAGCTGGTCCCCGAGAATCCAAATAAGCCGACCAGACATCGTTAGAAAAACGATCCCGACCAGCGACACGGTTGCAACGGCACCAGCCTTCGCTATTTTCCTCGCGAAAGTGACAAAATCCGCATACAACCGTAACCACTTTGGAAACCGTCGAACAACAAGTAGGCAAACGAATTCGTGCCTACCGAACCGAGCGAGCAGTCACCCTCGCCCAACTTGCCGGCGAGGTCAGCCTCACCAAAGGCCAGCTCTCGAAGATCGAGAACGGCAAGGTCAGCAGCCCGGTCTCGACCCTCACCCGCGTCGCGCGCGCCCTCGGCGTGCCCATCGGGAAACTCTTCGACGACGAACGCGGCGACGTGAACGCCGTCCTGATCCGCGCCTCCGACCAGAAGGAGATCGTCGGTCGCGGCACCAAGGAGGGCCACAGCTACCGGGCTCTCGCCTACGGCCTGCCCTTTCAGAAAGCGTTCGAGCCCTCGCTCATGACGATCGACAAGGAGATCACCGACCCGGACAAGAACATCTTCCGGCACGCGGGGCACGAGTTTCTCTTCATGCTCTCGGGCACGATGCTCTACCGCCACGGCGATCAGACCTACATCATGGCCGAAGGCGATAGCCTCTTCTTCGACGGCAGCCACCAGCACGGTCCCGTGGGCGTCTCCCACTTGCCGGTGAAGTTCCTCAGCATCATCGCCAACCGTCGGAGCTAGCGCTCTCGCGCCTCGGCAGCGCCCCGCCCCCTCCGACCCAGCCATCGGCGGGTCCCCATCCGATCAACCGTGGTGTTCTTCTCCGGAGGACACACTCGTCGTCGCTTCCCCCTTTTCTTCAGCTGCATCCAACGAATTGAGTGGGCCGTAATGACACCACCCATTCGTTTCCGATGCTTGATCAACTCCCGGAGAATACTGCGCTCCCATCTGCCCAGGTGCCCCCCCAGCCCCCCCAGCCGCGTCCCGTCACACCCCACGCGATCCTCACGAGCGCACTCGTCGAGCTGTCGAGCGAAGCAGAATCCCTTCCCGGACTGACCGCCGCATTTCGCCAGCGGCTCACCGAAGCCACCCGCCTCGCGTCCGGCATGGACCCCTATCTCACCGCCTGCAGCAGCCCGGAATCACCCGGACTCGCCTCCCTCGCTCACCGCACCCGCGACGTGGATTGGGATCGTCTCGCCGTCGATGGACAGACCGCAGCGCAGCTCGAGCAGGAGATGCTCTCGGGACATCTCGAAGGCCAATTTCTCAAAATTCTCGTTCGCGCCAGCCGGTCCAAGCGCGCTCTCGAGATCGGCCTGTTCACCGGCTACTCGGCACTAGCCATCGCCGAGGCCCTACCCGCCGACGGCACTCTGGTCGCGTGCGAACTCGATCCCTACGCCGCTCGATTTGCCCGCGACTCGTTCGAGGATTCCCCGCACGGACCCAAGATCGACGTCCGTATCGGCCCTGCCTCCGAGACTCTCGCGGCCCTCACCGAGAGCGGTGCCTGCTTCGACTTTGTCTTCATCGACGCCAACAAGGATGGATATCTCGGCTACCTTCACGCCCTCGCCGACGGCTCCCTGCTCGCGCCAAACGCCCTCGTCTGCGTCGACAACACTCTCCTCCAAGGCCAGCCCTACCTTTCCACCACCCCGACCGGCAACGGCGCGGCGATTGCCGCCTTCAACGCCGCCCTCGCCGCCGACCCCCGCTTCGAGCAAGTCCTTCTCCCCATCCGGGACGGGGTGACGCTCCTGCAGCAAACCGGCACGTAGCCCGCACCCCGCGAAAACGTGAAAGCGGTCATCCAGGATCTCGCGGCGTTCCTCCTTCTGCTCGCTGTCCTCCCGTTTAATGCGGCTCTTGTCGCCGTCGCGCTTGTGGTGAAAACATTCTCCCGGAAGCCGACGAAGACTCCCCCCGCCGACGGACGGTCCTCATCAGCGGCGGCAAGATGACGAAAGCGCTCCAACTCGCGCGCTCTTTTGCCCGAGCGGGGCACCGAGTGATCCTGATCGAGACACCGAAGTATTGGCTCGTCGGCCACCGATTCTCGAACGCCGTCGACCTCTTTCTCACCGTCCCCGATCCCGACCACCCCGATTACGCCTCCGCTCTCCTCGAGATCGTCCGACGGGAGAAAGTCGACGTCTACGTCCCCGTCTGCAGCCCCGTCGCCAGTCATTTCGATTCGCTGGCGGTGCCGACGCTCGCGCCCCACTGCGAGGTCCTCCACGCCCCGCCGGACCAGATCGAACTCCTCGACGACAAATTCCAATTCGCCAAGACCGCCGAGTCGTTCGGCCTCGCCGCGCCGAAGTCCTTCCGCATCACCGATCCCCGACAGGTTATCGACTTCGATTTCTCCGGCGAGTCCCGGCCCTACATCCTCAAGAGCATCCCCTACGACGCGATCCGCCGCCTCGATCTCACCAAGCTCCCGTGCGCCTCGCCCGCCGAGACCGCCGCGTTCGCCCGCTCCCTTCCCATCTCCGAAGCCACGCCCTGGGTGATGCAGGAATTCATCCGAGGCGAAGAATACTGCACCCACGGCACCATGCGCGCCGGCGAACTTCGCGTTCACTGCTGCTGCAAATCATCCGCCTTCCAGATCAACTACGAGAACGTCGACGAACCCGAGATCGAAGCGTGGGTCCGGCGTTTCTCCGAGGGACTCGAGCTAACCGGGCAGGCGTCCCTGGATTTCATCAAAGCCGACGACGACGGCTGCATCTACGCCATCGAGTGCAATCCCCGCACCCACTCCGCGATCACGATGTTTTATGACCACCCCGGTCTCGCCGACGCCTACCTTGCGGCCGATCCCGCGCCGACCCCGGTCCGCCCCCTCCCCACGAGTCGACCGACCTACTGGATCTACCACGAATTGTGGCGCTTGCTGACCGGCGGCAACAAGCTCGACCGCCTTCGGACGATCCTGGCGGGCAAGGACGCCATCTTCGCCTGGGACGATCCGCTCCCTTTTCTCATGGTCCACCATTGGCAGATCCCCCTACTCCTCCTCGCCGACCTGCGAAAACGCAAGGGCTGGGTCCGCATCGACTTCAACATCGGCAAACTCGTCCAGATCGGAGGCGACTGAATGGCGAGACCCATCTCCATCCTCCACCTCGTCGGCTCCCCGACCAGTCGCTTTCACTTCGACCTGTCTAAGCTCTACGCCCAGGGTTGCCTCGACGCCCTCGCCGCGTGCGAGCGCTACGATCCGCTTATCGCCTTGGTGACGCCCGACGCCCGGTGGCGCTTCCCCGCGAGCCTGCGCGACCAAGACGCCGCCGCCACCACGACGATGACCACCGGCGAAGCCCTCGCGCATCTCGCGACGCGCGGGATCGATCTCGCTCTTCCGCAGATGTTTTGCCACCGGGGCATGACGGAATACCGCGCCCTTTTCGACTTATTGGAAATCCCGTTCCTCGGCAACCGCTCCCACCAGATGGCGCTCACCGCGAACAAGGCGCAAACGAAAGCCGTCGTCGCCGCAGCCGGCGTCCAGGTCCCGCAGGGCGAACTTGTCAGACCGGGCGGCCAGTCGACTCTGCCCCTGCCCGCCGTCGTCAAACCCAATGCGGCCGACAACTCGCTTGGCGTCTCCCTCGTTCGCGAAGCCAACAAATACCCCGCCGCCCTCGCGGCCGCCCACGAGCACGATGACGAAGCGCTCGTGGAAGAATTTATCCCGCTCGGGCGCGAGGTTCGCTGTGGCGTGATCGACCTCGCTGGGGAACTCACCGCTTTGCCGTTGGAAGAATACTTCGTCGACGCTCGCACGCGCCCCGTCCGAGATTACGAACACAAATTGCAGCGCTCCGGTTCGGCCGATCTCAGCCTCACCTCCAAAGATCCCTCGCAGTCCTGGATCGTCGATCGCGACGACCCCGTATCGGACCGAGTCGCCAAAGCGGCCAAGCTCGCTCACCGCGCCCTCGGCTGCCGCCACTACAGCCTCTTCGACTTCCGCATCTCTCCGGACGGTACGCCATTCTTCATCGAAGCCGGCCTCTACTGCTCGTTCTCCCCGCAGAGCGTGCTGGTCACGATGATGGCAGCCCACGGATGCCCGCTCCCCGACTTCTTCGACGCCGCCGTGGACCGAGTTCTTTCCGATCACCGAATCCGCAAGCCACAAGCAACTTCGAGAAACCATTAGTCACCGCTCAATCGTAGACATCCCAAACCAACCATCCTCCACCATGCCAGCCATCCTCTTCGGATCCATTGGATCCCTCGCCGACACCTCCGAGCTCCAGCGCCAAGCCTTCAACGAGGCCTTCGACACCCACGGCCTCGACTGGGATTGGGACCAAGAGACCTACGCCGAGCTCCTCCAGAGCAGCGGGGGCCGGGACCGCATCGCGGATTTCGCCGAGGACCGCAACGAGACGGTCGACGCGGCTGCCGTGCACCAAACGAAGTCGGAAATCTTCCAGAATCTCATGGCCGACGTCGAACTCGAGCCACGACCCGGCGTGACCGACGTGATCGAGCGAGCTGCCGTCGAGGGCATCCCCGTGGCGTTTGTCACGACGACCTCGGCGGAGAATGTCACGGCGCTGCTCGACGCGCTGACGCCGACCATCACGGCTGACCATTTCCGCCTCGTCGTGACGCGCGATGACGTCACCGATCCGAAGCCCGCTCCGGATGCCTACGCCCATGCGCTGAGCGAGCTCGGACTGGAGCCTGCGCACTGCGTCGCTATCGAGGACAACGTCGGCGGCGTGGCTGCCGCCAACGCTGCCGGCATCCCGTGCGTCGCGTTTCCGGGAACGAACAACTCGACCCACGATTTCTCCGGAGCAGCGACGATCGTGGACCGACTCGACTTCGACAGCTTGCGGACCCAGCTCCACCGATGAGCCAGCCCGATCTCGTTCCCCTCACGCCCTTCGGCCTAGAATTCAAAGGCGTCGACCTCGGCGCGGTGGACGACGATGTCATCGCGGTCCTGCACGCGAAGTTAGGCGAGGCCGGGTTCGTCGTCTTCCGCGACCAGACCGTCGACGACGCGGGCTTCGTCGCGCTGCTTCAGCGGCTCGGACCGCTGACGTTCACCGACGGGGAGACGCCCGTCGACGGTCAGCCGCTGCTCAACGTCGTGACCAACGTCGGCCGCACGAAGCCGCCGCGCAGCGTCTTCCACACTGACACGAGTTACGTGCCCGAGCCGCCAGCCTACACCGCGCTCCGAGTGGTCCAATCCGCCGCCGGTGGCGGTGAGACGCTCTTCACGGATCAATACCGGGCCTTCGACTCCCTCCCGGAATCCGTCCGGCAACGGCTCATCGGCGTCGAAGTTCTCCACGCCGTCACGGGAGTCGCCCTGGCTCCCGGCGAGGTGCGGGAGACCTGGCATCCGCTCGTCCGCCGCCACCCATCTTCCGGGCGCTCGGCGCTTTTCCTCTCGACCCCCGAGCGTTGCGTTCAACTCTCGGGCGAACTCGCCGACCGCAGCGCCCGCATTCTCGACCTCCTTTTCAGGCACTCGATCCGCCCGTCCCGGCAATACCGCCACGCGTGGCGCGAGGGCGACGTCGTTATCTGGGACGACCGCTGCACGATGCACAGTGCGGATCACTCGAACGTCACCGGCGACCGGACACTTCACCGAGGCATGGTTGCGGGCGACCGTCCGATCCCGGCGGACCGCGGCTGATTCCCCCGTCCTCTCCAACGATCATGAACACCGCCACAGCCATCTCCCAATATCTAAAATCCACGACCGCCGCCCCGTCCGAAGACCGCGACGTCGCTGCATCGCTCGCCCGCCGACTAGTCGACCCTCATTTCCAATCGCTGCTCGAAGCGCTCATCCAAGCCCCCGCGTTCTCGGGCGATCTGGGGCGTGAATTCGAGCGAGCCGGAGCCGTCACCGGACTCTTCGCTTGTCGCAATCTGCGCGGCGCGCTCAATCTCCCACTCGGTCGCTGCATCCCACTACTCGCGGAGCTTTTTTCAGCTTTTCCCGACGCCACCTCAGATTGGCCTCGGCTCGCGGACGCGGTCCAGGCCGCGCCCGAGCTGCGCGATCAGAAGCTCGTCGCGTTTCTCACGACCGCCTTACCCGACGAGGCCTCCCGCGAGCACTACCGGGACCTCGCTGACCGCCTCGTCACCGACGATCCTCACGCGATCTACCCGACTTCGAGCTACCGCGAATCCAGCGGCGACATCGCGAGCACGCCCGACTGCCAGACGGTCGATGCGGTCATGAGTCAGCGCACCTTCGCTTCCTTCCGCGTCGTCGACCACGCCCTCGATCTCGAGGAACCCACGCTGCAGACGATCTACCGATCTCTCGGTCGCTGCATCTGCCTCGTCGACCAGAACGTCGAGGCTCACTACGGCTCCCGCATCGAGGCCTACTTCCAACACCACGGGATCGCCCTCCACAAGCTCGTCTATCGCGCCATGGAGGTCGACAAAGGCATCGGTCGAGTGGAACAAATCCTCGGCGACTTCCGCAATCTCGGCGTGTCGCGCAACGAACCACCGCTCATCGTCGGCGGTGGCGTGCTCGCGGACACTTGCGGACTCGCGTGCGCGCTCTACCACCGAAACACACCTTACGTGATGCTCTCGACGTCGATCGTTTCCGGGATCGACGCCGGCCCGTCGCCACGCACCTGTTGCGACGGCTTCGGCTACAAAAATCTCCTGGGGGCCTACCATCCGCCGATCCTGTCGATCACTGATCGGTTCTTCTTTTCGACCCTGCACGAAGGTTGGCTTCGGCACGGCCTCGCCGAGATCATCAAGATGGCGGTCGTCAAAGACGCCGAGCTTTTCGCCGACCTCGAAGCCGGCGGCGTCCGGCTCATCGAGACGCGCTTCGGCACCGTCGACTGCGAACCCGACTCCGGGATCAGCCACCTCTCGCAACGCATCCTCGGCGGAGCGCTCCGCTCCTACATCGCCGCCGAATACGAGAACGCCTACGAGACCCACCAGTGCCGCCCCCACGCCTACGGACACACGTGGTCACCCGGCTTCGAGATCCAAGCCGGCCTTCTCCACGGCCACGCGGTCGCCATCGGGATGGGCTTCGGCGCGTTCTTGAGCCACCGCCAGGGCTGGATCGACGAGCCGACGATGCGCCGCATCCATTCGCTCATCAGCTCCGTCGGACTCAGCCTCTGGCACGACATCCTCCGCGACCGCGTCACCCTCTGGAAGAGCCAGGAAAAAATTGTGCAGAAACGCGGTGGCAACCTCGTGGCCCCGCTACCCAAGGGCGGCATCGGCCGATGCGGCTACCTCAATGACCTCACCGAGGACGGACTCTACGCCGCGCTCGAGGACTACGAGCGACTCTGCGAGGCGCTCCCTCGCGAGGGCCGCGGCATCGATCCGCTCTGCAAAGACGTCGGCTTGGAAGATCCTTCGACGGTCGGGTAGCGCGAACGCGCATCTTCTGCTACCTTCCGGCCCCCAAAGATGTTCGAGATCAAAGCCCGTGAAAAAATGGTCGAGCGCGCCCTGCTCGTCGGCTGTTTCGTAGACTCGTCCGGTCGTGAGGAAGCGGAAGATCTCCTCGCCGAACTCGAGGAGCTCGTCCGCACGCTCGGCATCCCCGTCGTCGACCGCATGGTCGTCCACCACCGCGAATCCCACGCCCGCTATCTCGTGGGCACTGGCAAAGCCGACGAGATCCACCGCCGCCTCGAAGCCTGTGACGGCGACGTCATCATTTTCGACAACGAACTCACCCCGGCCCAGCAGCGCAACTGGGAGGAACTTTCCAAAGTCACCGTCGCGGACCGGCAAGAGATCATCCTCGATATCTTCGGAGCTCGCGCGCAGACGCGCGAAGCCCGCATCCAAGTCGATCTGGCACGGCTCCAATATTCGCTCCCCCGCCTCACCCGAGCCTGGAGCCACCTCGGGCAGCAGGGCGGCGGCATCGGGTCCAAGGGCGAGGGCGAGAGCCAGCTCGAGCAGGACAAACGCGCTATCGGCGACTCGATCGCCCGCCTCAAGCGCGAACTCAAGACCGTCCGCCGCTCCCGCGCCACCCAGCGCAAAGACCGCAAGCGCACCCCCGTCCCCAATGCCGCCATCGTCGGCTACACCAACGCCGGGAAGTCCTCGCTGCTGCGCCGCCTCACCGGCGCGGACGTCCTCGTCGAAAACAAACTCTTCGCAACCCTCGACACCACCACTCGCAAGGTCGAGCTGCCGAATAACCAGCCGCTCCTGCTCACCGACACCGTCGGCTTCGTCCGCAAGCTTCCTCACCAACTTGTCGAGTCTTTCAACGCCACGCTCGAGGAAGCAACCCTCTCGGACTTCCTCATTCACGTGCTCGACGCCTCCCACCCGAAAGTCATCGAATTTTACAATACCACGATGAAAGTGCTCGGCGACCTCGGCGAGGTGAACCAGCCGATGCTTGTTGTCTTCAACAAGATGGACCTCGTGGAGGATCCGTCGACCCGCGTCGTGCTGCGCCGCCATTTCCCCGACGCCGTCTTCGTGTCCGTTCATACCAGCGAAGGCATGGCCGAGCTCACGGACCGCATCGCCGAATTCCTCACCTCCAAGACGGTCGACGTCGACCTCCGGATCCCCGCAGCCCAATCCGACCTTGTCGCTCGACTCTACCGAGACGGCACCGTCCACCGCATTAATTACGTTGGCGATCTGGTCGACGTCACAGCGACCATCGCCGAACGCGCACTCGATTCTTACGCGCCCTTCGTGCAGATTCCCGAGATTACAGACGGAGCGAACACCGCACCCGTAGCGTAGATCAATCCGGCGGGGGAGCGGGTGAAGGGAATCGAACCCTCGTGTGCAGTTTGGAAGACTGCCGTTCTACCATTGAACTACACCCGCGTTTAACCGGAGGGGATTCATACCTCATTCTGGCGCGAAGTCAATTCTGCATCGGTCGCTACCTCACTCGAACCGCAACGCCGCCGCCGGTGAGATATCGGCGGCGCGCCAAGCCGGGAGGATCGCCGCGAGGATGGCGACGGGGATGATCCACAGCGGCGTGGTGGCCAGGAACCCCAGCGGATACGCGAGTTCGATGGTCCATCCGAAATAGGCTTTGTTGACGACGAAAGTCAGCACGACGGCGAGACACGCGCCGGAGGCGACTCCGATCACGCTCGACACCGCGCCGATCAGACTGGCTTCTCGCAGAAAAAGTCCGACCACTTGGAGCCGCGACGCCCCAATCGCCCGCAGCGTGCCGATCTCGCGCTCGCGCTCCGCCGCGAGGATCAGGAGAGCCAATAGGACCCCGGCCGCAGCGACCCCGATGGCGATCGTGCGCAGCACGAGGGTGACCGCAAACGTCTGGTCGAAGATCTCGAAGATGCGCTGCCTCAACGCTTGGTTTGAGTAGATCGAGAAGCGACCTTCCGCCGCAAATCGCTGCCGGAAGGTTTCCCCAAATGCCTCCGGATCGCCGCCCTTTCCGAGGGTGATCGCGAGGGACTGCGCGGTCACCGCGGGCCAGTGGCGCTCGTAATTCTCCTGCGAGATCCGGGCGATCCCGGTGGTGCGAGCGTAGTCTTGGTAGACTTCGGCCACTCGAAAGGCGGCTGGACCCTCCGGCGTCGGAAGCCGGAAGCTCATCGCCGACTCGCACGCCGAAGCGCGTGGCAAATGGTTCGGAGACCGCGACGACGCCTGGTTCCAGGAACGCGACACCCGCCTCCGGGGAGTCCGACACGACCGCGAGGGCCGTGCGTTCACCGCGAAAATCGATGGGCACTTCGCTGAATGTCGCGACGTTCGTGACGTCGGCTTGCGCCCGCGTCCACGCGACGGCACCAGGTGGGAGGCTGGACTGCACCCCGGCAATCTCGTTGCCCGCAGACCCAATAAAGAGGTCGGCGACGAGGGTCGCTCCGATCCACCGATCCACGCTACCGCGAAACGAATGGATCATCACCGACACGCCGACAGTCATCGCGATGGCGGCGGCAAGCGCGGCGATGGTGATCGCGTTGCGGTGGTTAAATCGCGCGAGATTCTGCGCGGCGAGTCGCATGAACCGAGGGGCGCGGCGGAGTGAAGCAGCCGTCGCGACGATGGCGAGCGGGGTGACCAGTGAAAATCCCGCTAGGACGAGAAAGGCACTCAGGAAGCCAAGCGGCGCGACGCGAAGAGCCAGCGCCGCGTAGCCGCAAGCAAATGCCGCGACGAGCGCCGCGGCGCCCCCCGCAAACCACGTGTTGGGAACTCGCCGAAAACTCTCCGCCGCGCTCCCCGGACGGAGGACAGAGGCCGGATCACAATTCGCCGCTTCCGAAGCGGGGATCCAAGCCGCGACCAACGACGTCACGAGTCCGGCGGCGAGAGCGAACGCCATTTGGAAGGGCGATAAGTACAGCCGCTCGATGCTGAGCACCACGTAGAGCGAACTGATCGTTTGCGCGACCGGCGCGGTCAACGCCTGCGCGATGGGAAGCGCAGCGAGGACGCCAAGCACGCTCCCGATCGCTCCGGCGATCCCGGCTTCCGCCAAGAAAAGGAGCCGGACCTCGGCGCGGCTCGCACCGAGGGCGCGGAGGGTGCCGATCTCGGTGCGGCGGCGGACGACGGAGGCCGAGATCGTGTTGTAGATCAGGAACATCCCGACGAGAAGCGAGACGAGACTCAGCGCGCTCAGATTCAATTGGAAAGCGCCGAGCATGGACTCGACCTGCTCACCGCGTCGGGCGGGCGGGGCAACCGCTACGTCGCCGGGAACGATTTCCTGCAAAGCGGCGGTAGCCGACTCGAGCGCCTCCGGATCGACGAAGAGAAGGACCGCAGACAACTCGCCCGGTCGACCGAAAAGCTCTTGCGCCCAGCCGATGTCCATCGCGACCGTGCGCGGATCCAGGCTCGCGGCAGCGTCCTCGGGATCGATCACGAAGAGTGGATTGAGCGTGCGCGTCCCGCCGTCCGTGAGGACCTCGACGGAGCCACTTCGACCAAGCGACTGGGCGAACGCGGGTGAGACGGCGATTGCCTTCCGATCTCGCAACCAAGCCTCGACGTCGAAATTCGACTCATTCGCACCGAGCAGCTCGAACGTGCGCAGTTGCTGACCACTAAACGGATCCAACCCTAAGACGCGCAGGTACTCGCCGGCGCATCGGGGATGGTCACGATACCCTCCAGGATCGGGGCGGCGGCTCGGACGCCCGGGACGGCAGCAATGGCGGGAAAAAGCGCGTCGTCGAAGCGACCGCGGATCTCGAGATTCGCGCGGCCCGCAATCATCTCGACCCCAGCACGGAAGCTCTCGTTTGCGCTCCGATTCGCAATCTGAATCGCGAGAAAAACCGCGACGCCCAGTGCGATACTCAGCACGTTGAGAATCAGCAAAACCGGGCGACGGCGAGCACCGCGCAAGGTTTGCCTCAGAAACAACGCGGCAAAGTGCCGCGTGACGACGACGCTCATTGACCGCTGGGCTGCAGCTGCCGCAGCGCGGATCAGCTTTTTCTCCAACCGCGCGATGGTGTCGCGGTTGTCGATCTTCGAGCCGTCGCGGCCGAGCACGTAAAAGGTATCGAGCGCAATTTCCATCTCGGTGGTTACGCGGGAAAGACCGATGGAGACTCCTTCCTGGCCAAATGCGCGGAGGAGCGAGTAGAGGAGACCCAGCCGGTCGGGCGATTGGATCTCGAAGATGGTGAAGACCGGGTGGGCCAGATTGTCGACCACCACCCGAGCCGGACGCTCGACTTCGTGCGAGACGCGGTAGCTCCGAAGCGACGATGGCTTGGCGAAAAACGGGGTGAAGTCGTATTCGGAGTGCGCGAGCGATTCGTGCAAGGCCGACTCGAAGCGTTGGACGTCCCGCTCGTCGTCGACGGGCGAGTGGGTGGAGTCGGCCACTCGGAAGACGTCGAGCGCCAAGTTGTCGCCTCGGGTGAAGATGTCGGCACTCAAGATATTGATCCGGGCCGCGACGAAGGCTCCGGCTGCGCGCTCGAGGAACCGCTCGCGATCCCAGCCACAAAGCCAGACCTCGCTGTGACTCTGCTGGGGACGATGCGTCCACTGGACAACGGGAGCGAGCACGGACGTCGACTCCGGATCCTGCAGGCGCTCGAAAAATTGGTGAAAAAGCCGGAGATGGTTCGTCATGTCCTCGGCGGAAAACGCGCGAAAGTAGCGCTCCGGCATGTAGTCGAACTGCGCTTCGATCTCTTCGGCAAACGCCTTGGGCAGCGCTTTGACGACCTTCGCTTTGACCGCCCCGCGGTCGGCGGCGTCGTCCGGCGACTCACCCGGCTCACTGTCGAGGTAGCGCCCAGTCTTTCGGAAAAGACTCCAGACGAGGGCTTCTTTCCAATCGCTCCAATTTTCCCCGCTGGTCCCCATCCCGTCCGCGACGGTCAGCAGCATGAGCGCATCAAGGTTCGCCCGGTTCCGGACGATCCCAGCGAAGGTCTCGATGGTCGCAGGGTCCTCGAGATTTCGATTCTGCGCCGTGTGCGAGAGCGTGTAGTGCGCGTCGACCAGCGTGATTAACATCCGGCGACGCTCCGGCGAGAGCTGCAGCCGCCGCGCCACCCGGTGCGCCAGCATCGCGCTCTCGTCTTCGTGGTGCTGCGTGTTGGCAGCCTTACCCGTGTCGTGCAGCAAGATCGCCAGGTAGAGGATCGACGGGTCCTCGAGCTTCTGCAGAAGCGAGCGGTATCCCGCAAAGCGCCTCTCCTCGGCAAAAAGCAATCCGTCCAGTTTCTCGATGCAGACCAACGTGTGCTCGTCGGCGGTATAGCGGTGGAAAAATTCGTGCTGCACGAGGCACGTCAGCGCACCGAACTCGGGGATGTATCTCCCCAGCACGCCCAGATCGTGCATTGAGCGTAGCACCGCCCCGACCTCGCCCTTGCGTGAGAGGATCGCCAAGAAGATCTCCCGCCCCGCGCGAGAGTATTGAAATGTCCGGTCGATCACCCGCGGGCGCCGCCGAATGAGATCGGCAAGTTCGGGGCCGATGGTTAATTTCCGCGTTTGCGCGTGGTGGAACAGGCGCAGCACCCGAAACGGATCTTGGCGAAAGATCTCGCGGTCCCGCGCCGTGAGCTGCCCGCCCAAGCTCACGAATCCATCAAATTCCTCGCGCGGTGGCGGCGACTGAAAGAACGAACGCAGGCCCGACGCCTTCGGGGCGGCGGCGAGGTGCAGCCGCTCCAACGCCGCGATGGTGAGTTGATCGATGTCACGGGCGTGGCTGTAGAAATCCCGCATGAACGCCTCGCACCGCCGCAGGATCGTCTTCTGCGGATAGCGAAAAGCGGTCGCGATCTGCCCCTGCAGCCGCAGCGTCATCCCATCGATCGCGCGATCGTTCTGGTAGTGCATCTCGGTGCGGACGCGGAGGATGAAATCGTAAGCCTTGTCGAGACGGCGGCGCTCGGTCGGTCGGAGAAAAGCACTCTCCGCGAGCTTCGCCATGCTCGCGATCCGCTCTTGGAAATTGGCGATCCACAGCAGATTCTGGTAGTCGCGCAGCCCCCCCCGCCCGTTCTTCACGTTGGGTTCCTGCATGAAGACCGTGCCTCCGTATTTCTCCCGATTCTGGGCCTGACTCTCGGTCCGCCACGCCACGTAGCGCGCCTCCTTCCCGCGCACGCAGTCCCGCTCAAATCGCTCGCGGAACTCCGTAAAGATCCCGCGCTCGCCGGTAAGAAACCGGCACTCGAGCATCGCCGTCTTCGTGAGCGGATCGTCGTTGGCCTGCTCGATGGCCTGCGGGATCGAGCGCGTCGAGTGCCCGACCTTGAACCCCAGATCCCACAGCGCCGTGAGCGTCTCGCGAATCGTCGATTCCAACCGCGCCGACGGCTTTCCTCGCGGCAATAGGAACATGATGTCGACATCGCTAAATGGATTCATCTCCCGCCGCCCGTAGCCGCCAAAGGCGACCACCGCGACCCGCCCCGCCTCGTCAGTTGAAAATGTCTCGAACAACTCCCGGAAGAGAATGTCGACCAGATCGCTGCGCTGCCGCGCGACCTCGCGCCCGCCCCCGCCTGAGTTGTGCCACAGCTTCAGTCGATGCTCCTCGACCTTGCGGAAGCGCTTGAAGATGCGCAGCCAATCGCCCGGCTTTTTCCGAGCCTCCGCCGCCAAGTCTTTCCCCGACTTCGCCAAGTTGCGTTCGCGTTGCGGCGTCATGAAAGGGACTGGATGAGTTCAATCGACATCGGAAGTGGGCGAACGTAGGCGATGCGCACCGGCGAAGTATCGCGCATCCGCGACCGATTGAAATGCGCGAGTTTACCGGATGACGGGCCGGGCCTTACGCCAGCTGATTCACGCATCGGAGCACCGACGGGGCGGTCAGTTCCGAGAGGGTAAACTCCCGACCGCCCGTGATCGCGAAGGTCGCCGAGTCCCCGGGCAGCAAGTTGACGAATTGCCCGTCGACCGCCGCGTCGGCATCCAGCTGGTCGACCAGCAGGCAGAGGTCGCGCGTGACCACTCGGCTCGTCACCTTCAGCCGCTGGACGTCGCCGTCCCGGGTGAGTTCCGCGTCGAGATCCATCGCCGGGTAGCCGATGTCACGATCGTCGCCGAAGAACCACCACGCCCGGTCGCCGCCGTCGACGTCGGCGACGAGGCACTCTCCCGCCGCCCCGGTCCACGACTCCGGCAGTGTCACCTTCGCGTTCCCGCGAGGTTCGAGTTCGAAGCTCGTCGTCATCTCGTCGACCAACTCGCCCGACACCGCTAGGCGGCGGATCGCCACCGCACCACTCCACCCGGTCGCGGCGTCGTTGTGAAGATACAGCGCCATCGCCCCGACCTTCTGCCCGCTCGGAGTGACATTTGCTGGCAGCAGCGTCGCCAGACGCGGGCGGAAGAACCGCTTCGTTGCGTGCCAGAGTAGTTTGGGCCGTCCGTCGCCGTCGATGGCCGCCCAGCTCGTGACCGGCCAGCAATCGTTCAGCTGCCAATAAAGCGCTCCAGAGCACCAAGGCGAGAGCGCGCGAAACCATTCGCAACCCAAGGTGAGGGCGCGGCATTGATTGACCGAAGCCAGATACCAGATGTCCTCGTCCGACTCGACCGGGTCAAAGTTGTCGCCGATCCGGTCCAGCGCTTTTTGTTGGCCACTCTCCTGCTTGTTGTGAGCGTGCGAAGTCTCCGAGAGCCAACCGCGCTCGCCAGCGGGGATCGCTCGCTCCAACGTCGGCCGGGTCGGCGGTCCTTGATACCCGAACTCGCTCGCAAACCTCGGGAAATGCCCGAGGTAATTCCGGTAATCTCCGTCGCCGTTCCAGACGTCCCAGATGTGGCGATTGCCAACTTCGTTCTCGTTCGGGTGGCGCTCCATCGTCCCGGAATACGGACTCCCGGGCCAGAACGGCAGCGTCGGATCGATCTCCGCAACGATGCTCGGGAAGACGTCGAGGTAGTATCCCAGACCCCAGGTCCGCTTGCCCTCGGTGCGGAGTTCGGTCCACCATTTTCCCCAGTCAAACGCCGCCCAGATGTTTTCGTTGCAACCGTTCCAGAGCACGAGCGCGGGATGGCGAGCGAGTCGGGCAACGTTGTCGCGGGCCTCCGCTTCGACGAGCGACCTCATCGGCTCCTCCTCGGCGTAGGCCGAACACGCCATGCAGAAATCCTGCCAGACCAACATCCCCCGCTCGGCGCAGATCTCGTAAAACACGTCATCCTCGTAGAGGCCGCCGCCCCATACCCGCAGCATGTTCATGTGCACGGCCAGCGCCTGCTCGATCCGCTCCCGGTAGCGATCCGGCGTCACGCGATGCGGGAAGCAGTCGTCGGGAATCCAATTCGCCCCTTTGCAGAAAACGCGCTCGCCGTTGATCTCCAAGGAAAATGTCTCACCGGTGCCGAGACCCTCGGTCGCGTCGGCGTCGGGGGTCGTGATGAGCTTCGACGTTCGGAGGCCGATCCGATGCTCGCGCCGGTCGAGCTGCGTCCCTCCGACGTCCTGGAGTTCGACCTCCAGCCGGTAGAGTGGCTGGTCGCCGTAGCCGACCGGCCACCAGAAGCTCGGGTGCCGCGACCTCGAGCTGACACCGGCAGTCCTCCGAGCGCTCCTCCACGATCAGCTCGCCCGCCGGGTCGAACAACCGCGTGACCACGGTCGCCTCACCAACCGCGTCGACCCGCAGATCGATCATCGCCCGCTCGGTATCGGCCCGCGTCACGAGCGGACGCACGTCCGCGATGCGGGCCATCGACCAAGCCTCCAATCGCGCGGAACGCCAGATGCCACTGGTCACCACCTGCGGACCCCAGTCCCAACCGAAGTTGCACGACATCTTGCGGATCATGTTGTGCGGCAGCGGCGAATTAGACCCGAAGCCGGCGTACGGCAGCTCGCCCAGTTGCTCCTCCAACCCCCGTGCGTAATGGATCGGGGAAGCGAAATGCACGACCACCTCGTTCGCTCCCGCGCGCAGGGCCGCCCGCACGTCAAACCGGTGGCGGCAGTGCATGTTAGCCGCTTCGCCGACTGGCTGCCCATTGACTAAGACCGTTGCGACCGTATCGAGTCCGTCGAAGGCCAGCTCGACGCATTCTTCGGTCAGAGTCTCGGCCGCGACCTCGAAGGTTGTCCGGTAGGACCACTCACAAAGACCGATCCAGTGCGTCTCCGCTTCGTTGAGTCCGAGGTATGGATCTGGAATCAGGTCGGCGGCCAGCAGGTCGGTGTGAACGCAGCCGGGGACGGTCGCCGGGATGGCTCGGTCCCCGACGCCAGCGGGCACCGTGACGTCGGCAGGAGCGCCGTCAAGTTGGAGAGTCCAGGCGGTAGGAAGGGTTTGGGCGGTCATCGAGCGCGAGAGTTTATTCGCGATGCAATCTGGGCGGCAAGTGCCGGGTTGCTGTCGACGTAGGCCGGTCAGCCCAGACCGAGACGCTCGGTCTGCTCGCTCGGCGCGTCGTTTGCCGAGAGGTGGCTCCGGAGGGCAATGCACATCCTCGATTCCACCTCGGGGTCCTCGATCTCGGCCCGCTGCGCGGGATCGGCGTGCAGATCGTAGAGCCGAGTCGTCCCAAGCGACTCGAATCGGCTCCCGGGTTGGGTCTGGATGCGGTCCGACGCCGCGATGCGCAGCACGGGGCAGGATTTTGTGAATGGAAACGGCGGGTGGAGGTCCGTCTGTCCGGCCAGCTCCTCGGGCGACATGAGGTGCTTCATGTGCGTCGGATTTAGCGTGTATTGGAAAAGCGGCAGATTCTCTGGGGTTGCCGGGGCCCGCAGGTAGACGTAGCGCCCGTCAGCCACGTTCACCTGCCCGCCGAAGACTCCGAAGACCGCCGTCTCCCGCACGGGAGCATCTGTGGCGATCGTGTCGGCGAGATCACACCCGAGCATGTCGCTGGTCGGCTCTTCGCCAAAGTAACGCAGCAGCGTCGGCGCGAGATCGATCGCGGGCTGGACCAGCGCATCCCGCCGCTCGCCCCGCGCGCCGCTGCGCGGATCCCACACGAAGAACGGCGTCCGCGCGACCTCTTCGTAAAAAGGAGTCCAGCACTTGCCGTAGGATTCGTGCTCGCCGAGGAGAAAGCCGTGGTCCGTCCACACGATCAGCATCGTATCGTCCCACATCCCCCGCTCATCCATCAGATCGAGCACTCGCCCGAGCTGGCGATCGCAGAGACTCACGAGCGCCGCGTTCTCGTGGCGGAGGTGATCGACGACTTCGTCGGGTTCAGCCGCTGGCACGTAGGCTGGCCAGTCGAAATGCGGGCCCTCGTAGCCCGCGTGATGGTCTGGATAGAGCTCCCGACAACTCTCTGGGCTGAAGGAGGGCTCGTGCGGATCGAACGTCTCGATCTGAAGAACCCACCGGTCGGCGTCGGCGTTTTCTTCGATGAATCGCAACCCCGCGTCGAAGGTCTGGACCTGCGGGAAGTCCGCCTCGCTCGCCACCGCAGCACGATTTCTCAGATCTTGCCGATGCCACGGATCGCGCGCGGCATTTTGCCCGATGGCTCCCGGGACCGGCTCGGGAGCTGCGACCACACCCCGCCACGGATCGCCCTCCTGACCACGGAAGTTTTCGTAGGTCGTGTATTTGGTGTGATAGTTCGCTCCGCCGCTTTCAAAGTAATGGTAATGGTCGGTCGCCAGGTGCGAATAGACGCCCGCCCCGCCGAGCATCTCGAAGACAGAATCGTCCCACGGCTCGAGCGGTCCCCAGCCGCGGTGGAAAAAATTGGGGCGCCCCGTGTGCAGGTCGCGACGCGCTGGCATGCAAGGCATCGAGCCGACGTAGCTCGTGTCGAAAGTGACGGTCCGTTTGGCGAGCCGCTCGAAGTTCGGCGCGCGCACCCAATCGTTGCCGTAGCTCGGCAACATCCGCCGGTTCAGCGAATCAAACATGACGACGATCGCCTTCACCGCAGCCGACTACCCTCCCGCGCCCGCGCGGATGACGATCTCAACTCGCCGGTTGATCTGTTGGTCTTCGATGGAGCCAGACGATGGCGCGATGAGCCGGGACGAACCGTAGCCTCGGGTCTGCACGCGACGCGGATCGACGCCCATCTCGCGAACGAGCCAATCTTTTACGGTGTCAGCGCGGTTGCCGCTCAAGCGGCGATTGTAAGCGTCGCTGCCAAACGAGTCGGTGTGACCCTCGATGATGAAGCTCGCGTCGGCGTTGCGCTGCACGAGCAGGCCCAGCTTGCGAAGGCTAGCCATCGCCCCAGCCTGCAGCACGAAGCTGTCGTAGTCGTAGAGCAGATCAGCGGGCATGAGGATCGGCGCCGTCTCGTTCGTCAGCGGACCCGTGTCGGCCAGGAGGTCGTCTAGGTTACTGAAGCCCGAAGTGGCCGATCCGGCCGACATCCCGTCCGGCACGCGGACGGCACCCGACGCGACGCCGGGGGCGCTCAACTCAAGCAGCGGGCGCCCGGACACCTCGGGTTTGTCGGGGATGAGATCCTCGTTGAGCGAGTCGAGGTCGTTGATCACCGAGCGCGCTCCGCTTTTTTCCGCCGACTCGACCGTGTTGGCGAGAGTGGTCGCCTCGACCTTCGGAGTCTCCGCAAGCATCGGGTTGTTGATCGCCGGGGCACTCGGAGTGGCTCGCGCTTCGCCCATCAGTTGCTCGAAGGAGACCGAATCTTCGGGCGGACGGACGGCGGACGGCGAGGCGGCCCGCTGGGCTCGCTCGTCGAGCGCGGGCTCCAGCAACTTGGGATCGATCTCAACGCGCTCGAGCTGGAACTTCAACGGAACCATTTCTTCGTAATACGACTCGCTGAATGGCTCGACCGGGTAAGTCCGCGCCCAAAGGTAGAAACCGACGTGGACGAGCGCCGACATGAGCAACGCCGGCAGAATCCAACGAGCAAACCCGGTGGGTTCGTCGTCGAACAATTCATAATCGTCAGCTGCGTAGTCCATCCCTTCGGCAAAACCGTATCGACAGAAGGGGGGAATTCAATGCTGGAAAAAGCCGCCCACCCGCGCTAGCGCAATCGCGTGCGCATCGATCTCCCTGGCCTCGTCAAGAAACACGTCCGCTCGCTACTGGAGCTTCGCGACACGCCCCACGCCATCGCGGGCGGCGTCGCCATCGGCATCTTTTTCGGATTTATCCCGCTCTACGGACTGAAGACGCTCCTTTGCTTGGCGGCTGCTTGGCTCGTTCGCTGCAGCAAGCTCGCCGCCATCGTCGTCGTCTCGCTCTACGATATCCTCGCGCCGGTCGTCCCATTTCTTATGCGGCTGCAATACGACGTGGGCTATTGGCTGCTCAGCCACCCACACCACCGCCCCACCAAGCTCGAAGACCACCACATCAAACTTGCCGACATGCTCAATTGGACGACCTTCTTCGACGTCGGATTTCCAATCTTGGTGGGATCGATCGTGATCGCGATCCCCTTCACGGCGGTGGGTTACGCCGCAACTTACGCCGTCGCGTCGCGCCGCAGTTCGGGCAAGCAGCTCCCGTCGACGGCGTGAGGTGGTGCTGGACCACCGCCCGGCGATGCATGGCAACGCATTCTGATGTTGGCCGCCTTCGTGGTTGAATCCTCACCGTCGACTGGTAAGGTCCCCGCCCCGATCATGAGCGAGAAGAAACTGACCATTGGGCTGCCCTCCGGGAGCCTATTCGACGCGACGATGTCGTTGTTTGGAAAGGCGGGTTACACGATCTCCGGAGCGAAGCGCTCCTACAAGCCATCGGTCGACGACCCGGAGCTGGAGATCCGCCTGCTTCGCGCGCAGGAGATGAGCCGTTACGTCGAAGACGGATTCCTGGATTGCGGGATCACCGGGAGGGACTGGGTGGCCGAGAACAACTCCGACGTCGCGGCTCTCTTCGAACTTCCCTACAGCAAGGTCAGCGCAAAGCCCACGCGCTGGGTGCTCGTCGTTCCCGAAGACTCGCCGATTCGATCCATCGCCGATCTCGCGGGCAAGCGCGTCGCCACCGAGGCCGTCGGGCTGACGAAACGATTTTTTGAAGGTCAGGGGGTCGACGTGAAGGTCGAGTTCTCCTGGGGCGCGACGGAAGTGAAGGTGCCCGACCTCGTGGATGCCATCGTCGACATCACTGAGACGGGCAACTCCCTCCGGGCAAACAAATTGCGCATCGTCGCGACGCTCATGGAGTCCTTCCCCGTCTTCATCGCCAACCACGCCGCGCAAGCCGACGCTTGGAAGCAGGAGAAGATGGCGACCTTGCGATTACTGCTCGAAGGCGCGCTCACGGCTCGGGATTTAGTCGGCCTCAAAATGAATCTTCCGAAAGATTCGTTACAGAATTTGCTTGAGGCCTTGCCCGCCCTGCGGAATCCTACAGTTTCGCCCCTGGCTCAAGAGGGATGGGTGGCGGTCGAAACGGTGATCGATGAAAAGACCGTCCGGGAGATCATCCCCAAGCTCAAGGCTTTGGGTGCCGAAGGAATCATCGAGTATCCTCTCAACAAAGTGGTCTATTAATCAGTATCGACATGGGTTCGCTCAAAAAAACACGTAAGTCTAAGATTGCGAAGCACAAGCGTCGCAAGCGCATGAAAGCCAACCGCCATAAGAAGCGGTTGCGCTACAAGTCCTAGGGACTAAAGTTCCCGCATGGTTTCGGGATCATCCTCCAATCTGAGTTCGCTCGCTTGGCGATGCGTAGGAATGGTCGGGATCACCCTGCTTCCAGGCACCGTCCTTGGCGCCGATCCTGGCGTCATCTCGGACTACCAGCTCGACGAGGGGCAGCGCGCCCCCAAGGCGGCGGACCTCAATTCATCAGCCGCTCGCGAGGCTGAGGCAATGGCCCGCTTCATCACGGGCATGTTCAAAGAAGAAAGTTCCGGGCCGGAAAGCGCCCTCGAGGACTACCGTCGGGTGCTCACGATCGATCCTGGATTTACCCGCCTGGCGATCGACATCGCCTACGACTACCTCCGCCGAGGTGACTCGGCCGAAGCCATCGGCGTGCTCAAAGATGCCGTCAAGGCAAAACCCGACGACCCAGCACCCGCGCTGGCGCTCTCCTCGATTTACCTGCGACACCTGCGGAAGGCGGATTTCGCGACCAAATACGCGGAAGCCGCCCTGGCGGCTGACCCGCAGGACTTCGGAGCCTACGAGGCGCTGTGGGAGATCGGGCAGGCGCAGGGCGATCGCCGTCTCTCGCTGGCGGCGCTGGATCGTGCAGCGCAAAGCGAAAGTGAGGAGACAGAATTTTGGCTCTCGCTGGCGGAGTTCTATTCGGCGTCGACTCCCGGCAACGCGTTCGTCGACGACGAGCTAGCTCCGAAGATGCGCTCCGCCCTGGAGCAGGCCCTGGCGATGGCTGGCGAAGATGGATCCAAACTTGCCCGCATCGGAGACTTCTATCTGATCAATCGGCAATTCGAACCTGCCGTCCCGATCTACGAAAAGGCCGAGGACGCCAACCCCGCTCTGCCGAAGATCCAGGAAAAGTTGGCCAGCGTACTCATGGAAACCGGACGAACCGACGAAGCGGTGCCCGTGCTTGAGAAAGTTATTCTTCGAAACCCCCTCGACCTCGCTGCCTACGACCAACTTCGGCAGCTTTACATCGACCGCGAGGAATATTCCAAAGCCCTCGCGAGCGTCGAGCAAGCGCTCATCATCGATAAGGAAAACGGTTTTCTCTACGACCAATTGGTGAAGCTACTGCTCATGACCGGCGATTATGATCGGGCCGCCGACCGGTTAGCGGATGCGCGCCAGCTCTTTCCGCAGGCCGCGGCATTCACTTATCTGCACGCCCGCGCGCTCAGCCTCGCGGAGCGTCACGACGAGGCGATGCGGACCTTCGAGCAAGCTCTCGTGGAGGCTTCGGCTGGGGCCCCAGAATTGATCGGGGCTGAGTTTTACTTCGACTACGGCATCGCCGCCGAGCAAGCCGGCCGCTACGCTAAGGCTGACGAGCTGCTGAAAAAATCCATCGAACTCGACCCCGACAACGCGGCCATCGCCTACAACGCCTTGGGATACATGTGGGTCGAGCGCGGCGAGAAGCTTGACGAAGCCGAGCAACTCATCCGCCGCGCTCTCGCGGACGATCCCGATAACGCGGCCTACATCGACAGCCTAGGCTGGCTCTATTACAAAAAAGGTCGGTACGAGGAAGCCCTCGAAGAACTTCTCAAGGCTTCGAAGATGATCGAGCAACCCGACGCCGTCGTCTTCGATCACGTGGCGGACGCTTACTTCGCCCTCGAGCGCACCGCCGAAGCGATGCTCTACTGGAAAAAAGCTCTCGAGCTCGACCCCGAAAACGAGGCTATCTTGACAAAAATTGATGGCCTGACTGACCAGATTGTCCGCCAGCCCCGCCCAGATCCTCGCGCGCCCGGGTCCCGCCGGGATTCCCATCCGTAGGGCCCTCTCTACTCCTCATCTTCCGAGCGACCGAACTGCCAGCGCCCGCCCGTGTCTTCGCCCTCGTGCAGCGCGACCTCGAAGTTCCGCGAGCCGTCTGGCCCAGCGAGGCCCAACTCGAGAATCCCCTGCGACTGCACGAACCAAAAGTCACCGAAGCCGTCGTCGTATTCAAAGTCCCGCAGCGTCTCCAGGCCAATCTGCGTCAGCCCTCTTTTGACCGACCCCCAATCGGGCGACAGATTCTCCAGCAGATCATCAATCTTTCCGATTCTCAGCGTCCCGGGCTCCGTCAGCGCAAACTTCCCGCGCACCCGGTCGATGTTCTTGCTGAAGGCATCGACCTGGACCTCAAAATCGACCGGACCAGTCAGCGAAAAATTTCCGGGCGACACGATGTCCGTCACCTTTCGCATGTCGACGTCCGTCCCAGCGATCCAGCCAATCCACGGCGACTCCGTCTGGAAGAAGAAGCTGAACCCGCCGTTCACATAGCCCGCGTAGGCCTCGGCGCCGAATTCTCCGTTGATCCCCTGCTCGTCGAACGTGACGGCTAACCACGCTTCGTCGGCTTGGTATTGCCGCCACCGAATCTGGTCCACATCGAGCTTCTGGACGACGTTCCTCACCCCCAATTCCGGCGGGTAACTGAACTGTAGATCGCCCTCGACCGCCTGGAGTTCGAGCTGGTAGGACGCGAAGGCGTAGCTCTGCTTGGGGATCCGCAGGGCCGCCTGGAGCCTCAGCGCAGCGAGATTATCGAACTCAACGTTCTCAGCCAAGGTCTCGAATTGCAGCGGCAAGCCGACGTCCGATTGCCCCCCGCTCCCGATCACCAATGAACCAAATTTCACTTCCAATCGGTCGATCCCCCAACCGGGTGCCCCCGGCATCCCACTTTCGTTCCCGGATTCCCCCACTTCGTCCCCGCGTCCCGACGCCGCGTCCATGTAAACGAAGAGGTCCTGACTCAGAAAGATGGTCGGACTGAGGATGATGACCTCCCTCACTTGCTGATTCGCCAGTCCGCTCAGCGTGAACCGCACAAACACGCTCCGCAGCGTCACGATCTTCGCCGTCGGATCGACCGGCGATCTAATCACCAGATTAGCAAACTCCACCATCTGCACCTCGTCGGCAATCCCATCGCGGGCGGCCCCGACCGCAACGTTTTGGAACGTCGAGTTGATGGTGAAGTCGACGTCCGAGACGTCCACCCGCTCGTTCTCGAGCTTCGTTCGCACCTCCTTGAGGTCAAGCGCACCAATCGTCCAAGGTCTCGGACCCTCGACTGGAACATCGGAGCCGGAAGTCGCAGCTTGCCCCCCGCCCGCCTCCAGCAAACTCTTCAACTGCTCTCCGATCGTCAGTTGCCCACCATCAACCTTCACGCCCGCCACGACTTTCTCGCGCAACAGTCCGTCGAGCGAGAATCTCACCTCGGCGACGTCGAGACTTAGAAATGGCTCGGCCTCCCCGGTCCGCGCCAGCACATCCCACACGGTCAGCTCATGCATTTTGCTGGCGAGGTCGCCCGTCGTCCCGATGTCGCGGAGATCGAACGCGACCTTCGCCGAGATCTCCGGGATCGTCGCGCCCATCCCGGACATTCGCACCTCACCGTAGTCAGAAATCAGTCGGCCAATTCGCCAGGACATCGCGTCTTCGCCCGGAACGCTCACCCCCGTCTGCTCGGGGTTCTTGCCGCCCAACTCAGCTCGCACCCACACCCGAGGATACCCGAGCCGAACCGTTTCGACTTCCCTATCCAGCAGGCCCGCAACCGTGAACTCCGCCACCCCTCGGTTTGCTGCCACCATCGGCTCACCATCTGCGCCAGCCACCCGGACGTGGCGCACCTCGATCCGCTGCAAGTCCGTCGCGTTTCCGGCAGCAACTTCCCGCATCGCAGCCGACACCACGAACTCAGCCGGTCCGACCACCACGGCCAACTCCTGCAGATCAAGAGATCCCACCGACCAGCCCGCACCGCTCGGCACTTCCCCATCGGAAGTCGTCGCGCTCCCTTCCCCCAACCCCGGCACCATCGCCTTCCAATCAGTCGGCAGCCGGAGTTGCCCGTTTGCCAGCTTTAACGATTCGATTCGCCGACCCGAAAACAGTCCCCGGGTCGTGAATCCGACCGTTGCCTCCTCGAGTTGTGAAAATGGATCCGCGTCTCCGCGACGGACCGCCACGTCCGCGACCTCGACCACGTGTCGAGTATTGCCCGCACCTCCGCCGACCCCGAAATCCTCCCAATCGGCCGAGATCTTCATCGTCACCCTCGGGGTCCGTTCAAAAAACGATGCCACCGAAAGCGTTCCGTTATCGATCACGACCCGCCCGATGCTCCAGGCTGCGCCCTCCCCCGCCGCCGCCGCGCCTCCCGTCAGTCCGGGCTTGATCCCGAGCGCCTTCCCCAGCCCCGGCGACACGCGCAAGGTCGGATGAGTCAGCCGAACCTCGCCCAGCTTCCACCCGAGAAGATCTGCGAATGCAAACTCCGCCGACCCGCCCTCCAATTGAAGAAGCACCTCGCCCGTTTCCTTGGACCGCAGCTCGAGCTCCCGCACGTCCAGCTCCGAGAATGACTTCGCTCGCAAAGATGTCATCTTCACATCCACCCCGGGAAACACTCGCTCCACCGCCCATTCCGCGATGGTGTCGAGGTGCCGAGTCGCAAAAAAGATCCCCCCTGCGACCCCCATCAGGAGCACCAGAAAACCCACCGCAACCCACCGAACCCAACGCTTCATCAGTCTAAAAGCAACCCGCCCGTCCCGGCACGAAGCCGAAGCTGAATGGGCCCATCGAGTGGTGAGGCGGTGCTAAGGATGCGGACACGGGATAGATCGGTTAGAGACCGTCGACAAGATTTTGACGAAGGCAATCACAGGACGGCGCTTTGCCAAAGATTTCAAGCGTCGCTTCGCGGACCCGCACCCTTGGCAAATGGAGTGAAGCGAGAGAGCCTTCCGCATCCTCACCGGTCACCGGTCACCCATCACCCATTACCAGCCTAACAAATGCGCATTCTCGTCACCGGCCTCATCGGCAATTACGCCTTCGGTGGCGTGACGTGGGACTACGTCCAATACGTCCTCGGCTTCCGCGACCTCGGTCACGACGTCTGGTATCTCGAAGACACCGCCACCTGGGCCTACGACCCCGTCGCCGAGCAGCCATCCGCCGACTGCACCCACAACGTGAACTACCTCGAGCGCGTCATGCACGAGTTCGATCTCGGCGATCGCTGGATTTACCGCAACGAAGCTACCGACACCTACCACGGTCCGGCGGGCGAAAAATCTGAGTCCGTCATCCGCTCCGCCGACGTCCTCGTGAATGTCTCCGGCGCTTGCTGGCTGCGCGATTGCACCGCCGCCATCCCCCGCAAATTTTTCGTCGACGGCGACCCCATGTTCACCCACATCGGGCTGACGAATCTTGAAAGGAGCGGCTACATCGACCATCTCCGCGCCCACACCGACCACCTCACCTTCGGTCTCAACGTCGGCCAGCTCGGCTGCCGAGTCCCCACCGCCGGCTTCGATTGGCGGCCCACCGTCCAGCCCATCGCCCTGGATTGGTGGGAAAAGAATCTTCTCCCACCTTCCGCGACCCACGTCGCCCGCGACGCCTGGACCACCGTCATGAATTGGGCTAGCTACCCGCCGCAAGAATTCGACGGCCAGACCTACGGCAACAAAGACCTCGAGTTCCGCCGCTTCCTCGACCTCCCAAAGCACACCGACGAACGCTTCGTTCTCGCCATGGGCCAAGGCGTTGGCCGCTCCCGTCCCACCGCTGAGATCGAAGCGGCGGGGTGGAACATCATCGAACCCGACGCCCACCTCCCCGACTACGCCACCTACCACGATTTCCTCGCCAACAGCAAAGCCGAGTGGAGCATCGCAAAGAACGGGTACGTCAAAAGCCACAGCGGCTGGTTCTCCTGCCGAAGCGCCTGCTACCTTGCGCTCGGCAAACCCGTCGTCGTCCAAGACACCGGCTGGACCGACCACCTCCCCAGCGGCGACGGCATCCTCCCCTTCACCACCCTCGAAGAATCCGCCTCCGCCATCGCCGAGGTCGCCGCCAACTACGACCACCACAGCGCCGCAGCCAAGTCGTTCGCGGAGACCCACCTGGACGCCGCAAAAGTCTGCGCAGCCCTGCTGGAATAAATCTTCACCCACGCCCTACGGAGCGGATTGGGTGTCCGTCCATCCCGGCTCGTCCCATGCTTTGGGCAGCGCCCCAGGCCCGAAGCGATCTGCCCTAGCCGACCCAACCGCAGCTCCTTTAGTAGCCCCCGGCTTCACCCTCCCCGCCGCCGCAGCCAGACGTCTACGGGGAACAGACACAGGGCCGCTACAAGCAACCACACTGACACATCGGATCGCGTCCTCACCCCACCTCCGGTCGAGCGAAATACCGCTTCCGCGCCCGGATCCACCATCCCACTCCCGGCCGTCGCCAACCGGGCGATCCCCGAACTCACGTCTCCGAGCACGGCGAACTCACCCTCGCCCGTCACGCCACCGGCCCCCAGCGCCTGGACAGCAGCACCCTCCCCGACCCTCGCCGAAAACGCCTCACCACCGCCCGCGAATACCGCCGCGTACCGACCCGGCCCCACCTGCTCGGCCTGCATCGTTCGCCCGTCTGCCAGGCGTGTCACCCGCACGTCGGCGCCGTCCAGAAACCGGCCGCCTTCGTCTATCGCCTCCACCGAGACTTGCGCCGCACCCCCGTCCTGCACCTGGACCCGGGCCGTCACCCCTCCCGATTCCGCCCCCCGTCCCACCGCCCGGGCGACTTGCGTGACGAATTTCCCAAAGCCCGGCCACCCCAACCAATCTCCCGTCCACCGCCCCTTCAGATCACTCGTGAAAGCCGCCACCGTCCCGAGTCCGACGCGCGCCGTGGCCAGCAACGGCTCGCCCCTCTCGGTCGCCAGCAAAGTACGCGCGCCCGCTTTCGCGCTCGTCGCGTTGTAACCCAACAGAAACGGAGCCGCCGCCCAATCAATGCCCGCGATCTCGTCACCGGATCCGACCACCACCGGTCGCAACGCGTCCTCGACCAGATTTGTCTGCGTCGCCCTCAACGATTCCTCCGCGAAGATCCGGGGGAGCGAAAACGCGTCGGACGTCAGGTAAAACCGCCCGCCTCCCCGATGTGCCAGCACCCGGAGAAATTCTGTGTCCCGGTCCGCATCGCCACCTAGCGCCACCACCGACACGGTGATTCTCCGCGCCAACATCGCCCCCGCTAGACCCAGCGCCGTCGTTCCCCCCGGAAGCTCCCCGACCATTGCGCCCGAACTCTCGTCCGGACTCCCCCCAGCCTCTTTCTCTTCGGCATCTGCCGCGTCGGAAAAGAGGATCACGTGCTTGATCCGCGCGTCAGCCCCTCGGAGTGCTCGGTAGAGCGCCACCAAAGCCGTGGTCACGTAGATCCCGCCGCCCCCCGACTGGATCCCCAGCACGCGGTCCGCGACCGACTTTCGATCCGTCAGAGGCCCCAGCGGCACCACGGCCCGAGCCTCCGTATCCACCGCCAACACGCCGAAGAGATCCTTCCCCTGCAAAGCATCCATCGCTCGAACGACCCCCTCATTCGCCAGAGCCATCTTCGTCTGAGCACCCCCACCGACCGTCGCCGCCATCGAGCCCGACCGATCAAGCGCGATCATCAACGCCGCCACCGGCAATTCCGCCCCGTCCTCGTAGTCGATCTTCACCGGTGAAAGCTCCGCCAACGGCGTGTCATGATATCCCCCCGCCGCAAATCCATTTTCCCCGCCCGCTAGAATGAGCCCTCCCCCCAAGTGCGACACCCAAGACTCCAAGGCCCGCATCCGCCCATCCCCCAACTCCCCCGCCCCACTGTCACTGAGAATCACCAGATCAAACCGCCCAAACTCTTCGACCCGCTGGGGGCCGGCGCTCGTGGGCCGCACCTCCACGTCAAACTCCGCCGCGCGCAACGCCCCAGCCAACCACTCCATCCGCTCCGGTTGCGGATCGAGCACCAGGACGCGCGCGCTCCGCGATGTCGTCACCCGAGCCACCATCACGTTATTTTCCGCAAAAACGTCCCCGCCCTCCGCAACAACCTCCACCCGCAGCTCCGAACCCGCCCCCGCCACGTCAGCAAACACCACTCGATTCTTTCCCACCGACAGCTCCTCCCGCCGCTGCCCGACCAGCAATCCATCCCGGTACAACCGCAGTCCCGCCGGCCCGGCCCGATTCGCCATCACCAAGACCGCGACGTCCAAGGCTTGCCCCGGTCGCACGACCTTCGGCACCTCCACCGCGCGCACCTCAACCTCTGGGTCCCGCTCCCGGTCGAGCCTCACGACATCCGTCGGCACCCCCGCCGCAGCCAACTTCACAGCCACCACCTCGTCACCCGCAGAGATCCCCACCCCATCCGTCAAGAGAACCAGCCGCGTCGGACGATCCGTCCACCCCCGAGCCGCTGCCCGCTGGAGGGCATTCCCGACCGAACCCAGTCCAAAAGCAATCTCGCGCACCTCGCCTCCCTCGAGGCTCTCGACGAAGCTGGCGGTTGCGTCGCGGCCCACCGCCGACACACTTGCCGACTCATCGCGCACCACGACGACCCCCACCTCCACCTCCTCGCGATCCCAACCCAATCCGCACAGGCTCAAGACGAGAAGCACCACGATGCCCCCGCGAACCAACAGCGCCCCACGATCCCGCACAGCTAACTCAAGTGACCCGGGCACCTTCGGGATCTGACTCGCCTGCTCTCGGTGGCCGTTGCGGATCCCCTCGGCTCACGCTCGGCGCCGCCGCGCCGCAGGTCGCGAATCCACATTTCCTCCCGCCGCCAACCCTTCACGCTCGACTCACACTCCGACCAACTGGAGTGGCTCCCGAGCCGTCACCGCCCCGCCCCGCAAGCGCTCGACCAAGTCCTCCGCCACACTTCGCCGCGACCGGTCAAATCTCAATTCTTGCGCCACACCCCCGCCGACCCGCTTGACCCGCAACCGATCCGATACCCAGCCGCGCGTCAGATCGACCTCGCAATCGACCAATTCCAGCGGCACGACCAAGGGACGCGGTTGCCCCGACTGAGCGAAATAGACGGTCCCACCCCCTTCTCCGACCAGCACCCAACCGAACCCGTGCCTCGGAAGTTCCGTCCCCTTCCCTGCCACGCAAGGCACCGCCATCGCGGCCGCCCAATCGTTCCCCGCGACCCGCCGCATCTCCGCCGCGAGCTCCATCGGCAGCGCCCGCCCATCGACCGCGGCACTCCCTTCCCCTCCGAACACATGACCGATCCATTTCCAGGCAAACCACAGCGTCACCCTCGCCCGGCGCACCATCTTCGGCACCAGCCAGATCGCCAGTCCAAACGCCAACACCGTCAACCCGAGGGCCACCACCGGCTGGAACGCCACCAGCCCCAATCCGCCCAGCACCAAGGCGTCCTCGCCGAGACTCAAACCGATGTTTGTGAACGGCTCCGGCGATGCATTGACCAGCAAACGCGTCCCGGCCTTCGCCGCGTGCGAGGTCAGCGCCATCCCGCCGCCCAGCAGCCCCACGATCACGTCGTAGACCGGATTCACCTCACCCAGCACGGTGATCGCGACTAGCGCCCCACCGACCGGACGGATGATTGTGTGGACCGAATCCCAGAGCGAATCCACCCACGGGATCTTGTCCGCAAAAAATTCCAGGAAAAACAACGTGCCCGCCACCCAGAGCACCGAAGGCTCCGCGAGAATCTGAAGTTGCTCGTATTTGTCCGCGAGCGAGATCCAGTCCATCCGCACCGCCAGCCCCGTGACAAACACGGTGAGGTAGAGATTCAGGCCTGCCAATGTCGCCAGACCCAATGCAACTCCAAGTAGCTCGAGAGTTTCCATAGTTCGAAGTATTGACTAACTCCAACGCAAGTCACGCGGGATTTATTCACCTCCAATCGGCCGCAGATAGCCACTGGAGTCACGGAAGACGGGAAAGAAAGCTCTCTGATGAGCCTTCTGCGCCTCTTCGTAGCTGACGAAGACTACTGCAAGTTCATCCATGGCTGCTCGCCGTCCTTCGACTGCACGGAATTCATCAGCACAAAGAGCAACTGCTCCAGCACCTCCGGCGTCGTCCGGTAGACGTCCGTCTCCCCCGCCGGCGGATTCCACACCACCGACTGGAAACCGGGCGCAAACTGTAGGTCCTCGATCTTCACCGTCGCCGTGAATGTCTTCTGGACCACCTTGATCTGCCGTGGCACGTAGCCCTCGGCGATCCACATCGACGCGCGGAAATCCTCCGCCTTGGCCGCCTTCGCCAGCTCCGGCATCAACCCGCCCGACAACACCCGCGTCGGCTCGCCATTCAGATCCTCGATGGTCACCGCCTCCTCCATCACGAACAGCGCTGGCAGAAAGACCGCTTGTTGAGCGGTGATCGGCAGGAACAAGGGCGTGTTCTTTTTCTCCGTCGGCTTCGGCAATTTTCCGGCAAACTGCTTGAGCAGATACTCGATTTTTGCGCCCGGCGTGGCCCAGACCTCATCGCCATTCCGACAGACCGTCATCCGCTCGCCCAACACCGGGGCGACGAGTTTCACCTTGTCGGGAAATTGCGCCGCCGCATCCAGCGTCGCGCCTTCGAACTCTTTCGGCAGCCGCCCCGTCACCTCGCTCATCACGATCTTGAGCGCCATCGCCCGGTCCTGGCCTTCCCCACCCGCCAGCAGCACGCTCCAAAACGGCTGAAAGACCTTCGCCACCAAGTCATACCGATTGTCCGTCGGCGCCTCCGCCCGCGAAGACCCAAGAGACCCCAACACCATCAAACCAACAATCGCCGCACGCTTCATAAGAGTCGCACCAATAGGCCTCCCGAGGCAGAAATACAATCCTCACGCGAAGCCGCGAAGGCGGGAAGAGGTTCCATCCATTTCTGAGCGCCTTCGCGTGCGAAAAATCACTTCCCCGCAAACCAAACCTACCCGATAACCACTTTCGCAATGCTGGCCTGGTCCCTACTCGTCGTCCAAGAAGGCACCGGCCTGTTCTACGCCTTCACGAACTCGACCGTCGAAGGCAAGGCGATCCTCTTCACCCTCTTCATCGCGTCCATTTTCAGCTGGTCGGTGATGGTCACGAAATTTCGGGTCCTCGCCTTCGCCAGCCGGCAGGCCGCGCGTTTTTCCGACCTCTTCCACCGAGACCGCCAACCCCTCCGCGTCTACGAGAGCGGCGTCCGCTTCGATGGCACAGCCCTGTTTCACATCTACGAAGCGGGCTGCGACGAACTCTGCTTTCAGATGCTCGGCTCCACCGAGGTCGACGAGACCTTCCGCGCACGCTTGGAGTCCTCGGATAAAATCACCCCAGCCCAGATGCGCACCGTCACCGCCGCCATGGAACGTGCCGTGGGCGAATCCGCCCTCGAACTCGAATCCCAGATGAACGTCCTCTCCATGGCCGTCTCCGGCGCTCCTTTTCTCGGCCTTCTGGGCACCGTTTGGGGCGTGATGGACGCTTTCTCCGGCATCGCCGCCGCCGGCAACGCCAACCTCGCCGCCATGGCACCCGGCGTCTCCGGTGCCCTCATCACGACCGTTGTCGGCCTGCTCGTCGCCATCCCCGCCATGTTCGGCTACAACTTTCTCGTCGCTTCGATTCGTAAGATCCTGGTCGAATCCGACAACTTCGCCGCCGAGCTTTCTTCCGAGATCGAACACCGCTACGTCGACCATGGCTACCCCGGAGCCCCGCCGGGCATCCGACCGCTAAAGCGACCCTCCGACCCTCGATTCCTCCACTTCCCGACCCACCAGTGCGCCGCTTCTCCGACCGCCAAAGCCTGCAGACGCTCACCGACCTGAACGTCACGCCACTGCTCGACCTCGCGTTCGTGCTTCTGATCATTTTCATGATCACGACCCCCCTCATCGAAAACAGCCTCGACCTCGTTGTCCCCACCAGCTCCACCGCCAAGGCCGAGGTCAACCCTGCCGACGTGCAGATGATCGCCATCAACCGCGATGCCACCCTCACTCTGAACGAAAGCCCCGTCTCGGCTGACGAACTCGAATCTCAGCTCACCTCGCTCCATGCAGCCAACCCGCAGATCGCGGTGGTGGTCCGTCCCGACAAGGACCTCGCGATCCAGAAATTTGTCTCCGTGATGGACATTCTCCAGCGCGTCAGCATCACCAAAGTTGGCGTCATGACTCGCCCGGAAGACGCCGCCTCCACGCCGTAATCGTCCCGTGAAGAAACGTCGGCCCCGGCGCGGCAAGACCCGCCACCGCTTCCGCCGCACGGTCATCCTCGTTGCGTTCGCTCACGCGCTTCTCATCGTCGCCGTGTCACTGATCGCGCGCCCGGAGAAAGAGCCGCCCCTTGGCGAAGTCACTTGGCTCGACGCCGCTTCCTTCGCGGCCCCCGACTTCGTCGCACCACCGCCCGAGCAAGAACCCACACCCCCTCCGCCCACGCCAGAACCTACGCCAGAACCCACCCCAGCCCACTCCACCCCCCACCCCGCTCCCCACCCCAGAATCCGAGCCACCCAGCGAGATCCCGCTCGCAACACACCCACCCCCACACCCACACCCACACCCACGCCTACGCCCACGCCCACGCCCACGCCCACGCCTTCGCCCACGCCCACGCCTACGCCGACGCCCACGCCGACGCCGACGCCCAGACCCACGCCCACGCCTACGCCGAAACCAACACCTCAGCCCACCCCGACTCCGACTCCCACTCCGAAGCCAACGGCAACTCCAAAACCCACTCCAAAACCCACTCCCGAGCCGACAGCCACTCCGCAACCCACCCCTGAGGCCACCCCCGCTCCCACGCCCGAGTCCACTCCCACCCCGGTCAAAAAAGCCGAAGCCGTCCAACCCGACAAACCCGAACCGGGTGAGACCGAGGCCAGCACCGACTCGCCATCGGGGTCCGGTCCCGACGTCGAATCCGGTGGCAGCGGCGAGTCTGATTTCGGGTGGTATCACGACCTCATCCACGACTCCTTCTTCAGCCAGTGGGACCAGCCCACTACCATCATCGACGCTCAGCGAGATTTCGTCGCCACCGTCCAACTGACGATCCGCCAAGACGGCAGCATCGCCTCTGCCACCATCACAAAAGGAAGCGGCAATCCCGCGATGGACCAATCCGTCCTCGCTGCCGCCAAGCGTGTCACTCGCATCGCGCCCCTCCCCGACGGCCTAGCGACCGACGGCACTTACACGGTCAACATTGCCTTCGAGCTCGATCAATAAACGCAGGCCGAGGCGGGAAGGTTGGTCGAAAACCGCCGTCCCGACCAAATCAGCACCGCCGCGACTTCGACCTTAGACATCCCGACCTTTCGACCCTAGACTCCAACTCATGTATCGTCTTCCGACTCTGTTCCTCGCAGCCACCCTCACGCTTGTGGGCACCGCCCTCGCCCAATCGCCCTCGCCCACCCCGCTTCAGGTCGAAGCCGGCAAATCCGTCGAACTTTTGCAGCTTACCTTCAACGATGAGAAGAACGCGTTCGTCGACCCGGCCACTTTGGAGCCGTTCACCGGGCGGATCATCGTGACTTACCCCACCGGTCAACCCGAGACGATCGGCCAACTCGAAGATGGCCTCGAAAGCGGCTATTGGACGGAATACTACGAGACCGGCACGAAGAGTGCGGAGGGACGCTATGATGCCGGTAACGAGACCGGCCTCTGGTATTTTTACTGGGAGAACGGGAAGATCGAATCCACCGGTGAGTTCGACGCAGGATCGATGACTGGAGTTTGGACCGACTACTTCGAGTCCGGGAAGATCGCGACCCAAGGTTCCTACACCGACAGCCAAGCCGAGGGATCGTGGAAGATCGCCGACGAAGCCACCGGCGATCTGGTCACCGTCGAGTTCGAGAACGGCAAAGAGGTCACGAGTGACGAAGAGGCCGCAACCTCTGACGCCACCCCGACACCGACCCCGTAGAGCCTCTCCACGCTCGATGGACGCAGACGATTCGGCGAAAAAAACCTAGCGTCTTGCGCTGAGGAAAGCCCACGCTGACTTCCCGCCAGCCCCTCCGCCCCGGGCCCCGGCTCGCACCCGCTAGTCTCCGACTGCGGCCACCGCGAAAGCGATCAGCGCTCCGATCTCCAGGCCGACGCGCAACGTCTGCCACCGGTCCCATCGGTGCCACAGATCGCGCCAGACCTTGTCTCCCGTCCCGTCCGGCAGCGCCAATAATCCGCGCAATGCGGGCAGGCTGCCCCTCACGGTCGCCGCGACCATCCCCGCCAAAGCGACCAACCCGAGCGCCGGCAACCACACGGTCAACGGTCGCGAGAATGCGACGATCCCCGTCGCAACCAAAGCCGTGGCCAGCGTCGCTACCGCCAAGACCGGCAGCAGGCGACTCGTCCGCCGGAACACCGCCCGCACCGCTGCTGATCGATGCGTCTCCGGCAACCGGAACAAAGCCGGCTGCACGAACAGCACCGACGCCAAGTCGCAGCCCGCCAATAACCCGAGAAGAACCAAGTTGGCGACTTGCACCCAAGCTTCGCCGGTCATGCCCCCTCCTCCGGCACGCTCGACTTCCCGCCTTTTAACGCCGCGTATTCGTAGCTGTCGACGAGCGCTTGCCAGCTGGCTTCGATGATGTTGTCCGACACCCCGACCGTCCCCCACGAGGACTCTCCGTCCGTCGACTCAATGAGCACCCGCGTCCGCGCGGCGGTCCCCATCTTCCCATCCACGATCCGCACCTTGTAGTCCGTGAGCGCGATCCCATCGATCCAGTCGTAAAAAGGCCGCAGCGCCTTGCGCAGCGCCGCGTCCAGCGCGTTCACCGGCCCATCGCCCTCGGCGACCGTGTATTCCGCCGCCCCTTCGACGATCAATTTGACCGTGGCCTCACACGTGTTCACCGATCCGCCCGTCGGCGAGTGCCGGAACGTGCAGTGGTATTCCTTCAGATCAAACAACGCCCGCCAAGCGCCCAGCGAGCGCCGCACCAAGAGATCGAACGATCCGTCCGCCGCCTCGAATTCATACCCGCGATTTTCCAGCCGCTTGATCTCGGCCAACGTCTCCGCCACCTCCGGTGCGCCCTTTTCCAGGTCAAATCCCAGCTCCTTCGCCTTGATCAACACATTCGATTGTCCCGACAGATCCGAGACGACGATCGTCTGCCGATTGCCGACGACCGCAGGCGGGACGTGTTCGTAGGTCCGCGCCAGCTTCTGGACGGCGTGCACGTGCAGCCCACCCTTGTGGGTGAACGCCGCCGCCCCGACGTAAGGCGCGCGGATGTCGGGGGGCACGTTCGCCACTTCGTCGACGAAGACCGCCAGCTCCCGCAGCCGCGACAGATCGTCGACCACCGGGATGCCGAGCTTCAACTGAAGATTCGGAATCACACTCGTGAGGTTACAATTCCCCACCCGCTCGCCGTAGCCGTTGACCGTGCCCTGCACCTGCACCGCCCCGGCGCGCACCGCAGCGAGAGCATTTGCCACCCCGACTCCGCAATCGTTGTGCGTGTGGATCCCCACCGCCACGCCTAAATCTGCCATCACACTTTTCGTCACCACCCCCACCGTCTCGGGCATCGAACCCCCGTTCGTGTCGCACAACACGACGAGGTCCGCCCCAGCATCGCGCGCCGCTCGCACGGTCGCCAACGAGTATTCCGCGTCCTCGGCGTGACTGTCAAAAAAGTGCTCCGCGTCGTAGATCACCTCGCGCCCGTGACTTTTTAAAAAGCGAACCGTGTCCGCGATCATCGCCAGGTTCTCCTCCAACGAGACGTTAAAGACTTCCGTCACGTGCAGCGGCCACGTCTTGCCCACGATCGTCACCACCGGAGTCTCCGCCTCGACCAGCAACCGCACCTGCGCGTCATCCTCGACGGCCGATTTGCCCCGCCGCGTCATCCCGAAAGCCGCGATCTTTGCGTGCTTCCACGTCCGCTTGGCCGCCTCCTGAAAAAACGCGACGTCCCGCGGATTCGACCCCGGCCACCCTCCCTCGATGTAGTCTACGCCAAACGCGTCCAGACGCTCAGCCACGCGAAGTTTGTCCTGCACCGAGAACGAGATTCCCGTCCCCTGCGTCCCGTCCCGCAAGGTCGTATCATACAAGCTCACCGTCTTCATCGAAGCGCGAAATCTACCGCCACCCGCAACCACCGGCAAGCACCGGAGAGCACGCCACGCCTTCCAGACGCCCGGACTCTCCGCTCACCCCCGCCACGCATCGAGATCCCACCCGAGCAACTCCTGCAGCGCGTCGATCTCACCCGCAAACACCCCCCGCAGATACTCCCGATCCGACGGTGCCATCTCGTCCGTGTAGCGCACGGCCACTGGCTTCCGCCGCAGCCGAAACCTCCGACGCTCCACGCCTAGAAAATCCGCAACCCGCCCAAAGACTTCCTCCGGCTCCTCCCGCAGCTCCTCGCTCCGCAGCACCAACATCTGCTCCACCGGAAACGACCTTCGAAATCGCTCGAGCTGTCCCGCGTAACGACCCCGGTCCACGTAGGACCAGAACCGGTGCTGACCCGCACCAGCCGCCGCGCACCGCTCCGCTTCCCGCCGCACCGCCTCGCCGAAAGGCAGCGTCTCCTGTCCGTTCCGCGTCGTCATTTGCCAATGCGAAAACGCCCGGTCGACCGGATCGCGCAGCACCGCCAGCAGCCGCGTGGCCGGATTGTAGCGCGCGATCCGCTCCGCCACCGGCTCCCAGTACAAATACACCGGCGTATTCTCGCCCAGCAGCCTCCCCTCCCCCGGGCCGAAGTGCGCGTGATACTCCGCCCAATCCGGATCCCCGTCCGCAAACAGGCGCGTCTCGGTCGAAGAAATGCACCTCTTTGCGGTCCGCCAGCTGCAACCCCGGGTGCTGACGGAGCATTCGGTTCAGCGCCGACGTCCCCGACTTCTGCGCGCCAATCACCAGAAACTCGACCTTCACCGCAACCTGCCAACGCGCTTCAGAAATCTCCCCCGTTCCGTCGTGACCTCCCCCCCACGCCCCACCAACGCCTTCCCCCGGAGAAACGACTCCCGCACCCGCACACCCAGCATCTTCCCGGTGTAAGCCGACGTCCGGTGTCGCGTCAGCAGCTCCTCCGCCGTGATCGCGTGGCTTTCGACCGACTCGACCACCAACACATCCGCGTCCGCCCCGACCGCCAGCCCCCGTTTCGGCAGCCCCAATCTCCGCGCCGGCTCTTCCGTCAACGCCCGCCACACGCTCGGCAACCGCTCGACCTCGTCCGTTGACAACCAATCCAGCAACAACAGAAAAGCGTGCTGGCAACCCATGATCCCCCCCCAAGCGGCGAATAAGTCGTCCCCGGTCTTCATCGTAGCCGGAGCCGGCGAATGGTCCGACCCGACCACGTCCACCCGCCCGCCGAGCAGCATTTTTCGCATCGCTTTCACCGTCGTTGCCGCCCGGAGCGGGGGCGCGCATTTTGCCATCGCCCCCTGCAGAAACATCTCGGAATGATCCAGGAGCAGATGGTGGGCGCAGACCTCCATGGTGACATCCAACCCAGCTTCCCGCCCTCGCGCGATCTGATCCGCCGCCTCCGGACAACTCACGTGCACGACGTGTAGCGCGCACCCCGTCTCCCCCGCGACCTCTAGCGCCACTCGCACCGCCTCCGCTTCCACTGCCACCGGCCGACTGTCCAAGTACGCCCGCGCGTCCAGCCGCCCCGCCTCCTGCAGGACTCGCGTTTTTTCTTCGACCATGCGCGCGTCCTCCGCGTGCACCGCCACGGGCAACCCCAACCGCGCGGCCTCTCGCATCCCCCGCCGCAAAGTCGCCGCATCGACCCCGGGAAAATCTTCCACCCCACTGTCGAGCATGAAGGCCTTAAAACCCACGACCCCGCACTCTGCCAGCTCTTCCATCTGGTCCGCATTGCCCGGAACCAATCCGCCCCAAAGGCCAAAATCCAACACCGACTTCGCCTCCCCCGCCGCCCGTTTCGCTTCGAACGCCTCTCGATTCACCGTCGGCGGTGAAGCGTTGAGCGGCATGTCCACAAACGCCGTGCCGCCCCCCACCGCTAACGCCCGCGACCCGGTGGCAAAGCCCTCCCACTTCGTCCGCCCCGGTTCGTTGAAATGCACGTGTCCGTCCACCACTCCCGCCAGCACCCAGGCCCCGGTCGCATCGACGACTGCGTCCGACTCCTCGCCCAGCCCCGGACCGATCTCGGCGATCCGACCGTCCTTGATCCGGACGTCCGCTACCCGCGACGCATCGGTCGTCACCACCGTCCCACCTCGAATCAACAATTCTTCGTTTTTCATAAATTTCGCAGGAAAGAACCATACACCCGCAGTGCAACGGCCACGTCCGCTGCCGACACGGACTCGTCCGGGTGGTGACTCAGCCCCCCCCGGCAGCGGACGAACAACATCGCCACCGGACACCGCTCCGCCATCACCATCGCGTCGTGACCCGCTCCACTTCGCTGGCTGAGGACCGGACACCCGGCCTCCCGCACCGCCGATTCGAGTTCACCCGTCAGCTCGTCGTCAAATTCCACCGCTGGCATCGCGTCCACCACCTGCCAGTGAAATCCTAATCCCCGCTCACCGCAGATCCTTTCCAGGGTCCCCCGTAGTGCGACGCACGCCGCCGCCAGCTCCGCGTCCACCGCGTGCCGCACATCCAACGTCAACTCGGCCTCTCCCGGGATCACGTTCCCCGCCCCGGGGGCGAACCCCATCGTCCCGATCGTCGCCACCAAGCCCTCAGCTCCCCGCGCAAAGCGCTCGACCTCCACGGCAAACTCCGCCGCACCCGCACCCGCGTCCAATCGCAACCCCATCGGGGTCGTGCCCGCGTGGCCCGCTCGCCCCGTCACCCGCACGGCGATTCTGTTTTGCGCGTTGATGCCCGTCACCACACCCACCGGCACATCCGCAGCTTCCAGCTCGGGTCCCTGCTCGATGTGGACCTCGACGTAACCCCGCACCCGCCCCGCAGGCCACGTCGGTGCTAGGTATTTCCCCCCACCGGATTCCATCAGCGCCTCGCGCAGAGTCACCCCCCCCCGGTCCCGCAGGTCAAGGTCATCGTCCGTCAACCGCCCCGCCACCGCCTTGCTGCCCAGGCACCCGGCTTGAAACCGCACGCCCTCCTCATCCGCAAACCCAAACGTCTCGAGCGAAAACTCCGGCTCCCACCCCTCTTCCCGCAGGACCTCGACCGCCGCGATCGGCAGCAGCACGCCCAGGATCCCGTCGAACCGCCCGGCATTCCGCACCGTATCCAGGTGCGATCCCGTCAAAACGACCGCGTCGCCCTTGCCCTCGATCCTCCCGCGCAGATTCCCCGCCCCGTCCACCCGCGTCGACATGCCCGCGCCCCGCATCCACTCTGCCACCACCGCATTCGCTTCCCCCATCGCCGGCGACAAAAACGTTCGCGTCGTCGCACCTTCTTCTTCGGACACCGTCGCCAACCGGTCCGCCCGCTCCATCACCCTCGCCGCCGCCGCAACCCACGCGTCCCCCATCAGCTTCCGCGATAGGTCGAATAACTCCACGGCGTGCAGAGCAACGGCACGTGATAAGCCCCGCCCGCGTCCGCGATCCGGAACCGCACCGGCACCACCCCCAGAAATCCCCCCACCTCGCCAAAATGATCGCCCACGTGAAACCGCAGCTCAAAGGTCCCCTCTCGCATCTCCTCTGCCGCCAGCATCGCCGCCGCCGTCCGCCCATCCGCGTTGGTCACGACGTCCTTCATCGATCCGCCCTGGTCGTCAACCAATTCGATGCGCATTCCCGCCGCCGGTCGCCCCGTCACCAGATCCAGCACGTGCGTCGTCAATTTCCCAGCCACAGCCCCGTGACCCTCCCCGCCTCCGCGCCTCCGCGCGAGATAAATCACCCACTCAACCGGTCCATCACGCGCAGCCGCGCGATTTTTTTGATTTCGGAAATCGCCAGCCGCACCTCCGCATCCCGCCCGTTCGCCAATCGCCGATCAAACTCCGCGAGGATGCCCGCCTTCCCGTGCTCCCGCGCACAGATGATAAACGGAAAATCAAAGCGATCCCGGTAAGCCGCATTTCGCTCGGCAAATGCCGCCCGCTCCCCGTCCGTCAGCGCTGCCAGACCCGCCCCGCCCTGCTCCCCCTCGGACTCGGCGGTCAACCGGCCCGCCGCCGCCAGCCTCCCCGCCAGATCCGGGTGCGCACGAATGAGATCCATCTGCTCATCATCCGACGCCGAGTCGACAACCCCCTCCATCGCCTCCATCAACCCCGCTTGATCCGCCCACGGCCGCTCCGCCCAAGCGCGCTCCGCCACCCATGGCGAATGCTCCCACACCCCCCCCAGCTCGGCGACAAACTCTCCGCGATCCAGCCGGTTGAGATCCGCGATCACTCCGGCGTCTCTGCTGGCTCCCGATGTTTCCCGACGATCTCCACGATCTTCGCCTGAAAGGCCGGCATCTCCGTCTGCATCCGCTCCATGGCGAGATCCATGCCTTTCTGCATGAGAACGGGCAATTTCTCCGTAGCTTTCCGACCGACCGGCGACTCGTAGAAAACGATGAGCTGCTCAAGATCGTCTACCGTGAATTCGTCGGCGTAGAACGCCACCAGTTCTGGCTTGATCTCCGCCCAAGGCATGGCCCGTTCCGCGAAAGCATTCGCTTCTTCGCTGATCTCCGTGATCGCCGCTTCCGGCAGCCCCTGTTTCCGCATCTGGTCCAGTGCCGGTTTCATCCCGACCTCGAAGCCGGACGTCATCGCCTCCTTCGTTCCCACCAGCTCCAGCAGCTCCCCGGCAAGTTCCTCCGCCGATTTTTCCCCCGCCCAAGAACAAACCGGACCCACCAAAACCAAAGCAACCAACCAGGAAATCTTCATCCCCCCCACCCCACCACCAACCCCCCACCCAAATCCAGCCCAATCCCCCCCCAATCGCCACCCCACCCCACCGCGGTGGGGGGGCGGTCGAACGGGACGCTTCCTCTCTCCGGGGGCCGGCGACACCCCCGCGTCCATCTCCATTTCGCCCGCCCCTTCCCACTGCTTTAGTCCGAGGACAAAGGCCCCGACTCAAGCGCACCTCGCATAACGGTTGGCCCCGTGCCCAATCGCGCTATCGTCCCCGCTATGGCCACTCTCCGCACCAACCGCTACGGTAAGCAATGCGTCCGCGTCCTCCGCAAACACGTCGACGGCGACACTCAATCCATCACCGAGATCAACGCCGACGTCCTCCTCGAAGGCAGCTTCGAGCGCTCTTACCTCAGTGACGACAATTCACAGATCGTTGCCACCGACACCTGCAAGAACACCATCATCGCCCTGGCCCATCAGCACCTCGGTCCCTGCATCGAAGACTTCGCTATCGTCCTCGCCCAACACTTCCTCGAGACCCACCTCCAAGTCGACCGCGTCTGCATCGAACTCCGCGAGTTCGCCTGGCAACGCCTCACCGTCGACGGCCGACCGGCCTCCCACAGCTTTCAAGCCGCCGCCGGGGGCCAGCCGTTCACCGAGCTCGTCGCCACCCGCGACGGCTCCACCCACCGCTCGGGTATTCGCAAGCTCGTCATCCTGAATTCGACAAATTCTGCCTTCACGGGCTTCGATCACACCGCCTTCACCACGCTCCCCGATGCGAACGACCGGATCCTCTCGACCGAACTTGCCGCAGCTTGGAGGTGGGGAATATCCGCCACCGGATTCAGCGAAACTAACCGCCGTATCCGCGAAAGCCTCCTCGCCATTTTTGCTAAAAACTTCAGCCCTTCCGTCCAGCGCACGCTTTTCGAGATGGGCGAAGCGGCCCTCGCCGACGCTCCGGAGATCGCGGAGATCTCCCTCAGCATGCCGAACAAACATTACTTCACCGCCAACCTGGATGCCCTCGGCTTGGCAAATCCAAACCTCACCTTCCTCCCCGCCGACGACCCCCACGGTCAGATCGAAGCCACCATCTCTCGCTAGGGCGATCCTCTGCGGCCAATCCAGCGAAAGCCCCAGCCCCCTCGCTTGCATACCCGCCGTCCCCCGCCTACCGTCCCCCCTCGCACGCACGACCATGGACAGCATTCTCGACCCCAGCCGCCTCGAAGGCATCGACTTTTCCAACGACGAAATCGCCCGCTACTCGCGCCATCTCATCATGCCCGAGGTCACCCTCGAGGGTCAGCGCAAACTCAAAGCAGCCCGCGTCCTCTGCATCGGCACCGGCGGTCTCGGCTCTCCCATTGGCCTCTACCTAGCCGCTGCTGGCGTGGGCACTCTCGGCCTCGTCGACTGTGACGTCGTCGACTACTCGAATCTCCAGCGCCAGATCCTCCACGGCACCAAGGACGTCGGCCGCAAAAAGATCAATTCCGCCCGCGACCGCATCAAAGACACCAATCCCAACGTCCAGGTCGAGCTGCACGATACCTACTTCACTGCCGCGAACGCCGAGGAGATCGTCTCCGGCTACGACCTTGTCATCGACGGCACCGACAATTTCCCCACCCGTTACCTTTCCAACGACATCTGCGTTTTTCTGAAAAAGCCAAACGTCTACGGTTCCATCTTCCGCTTCGACGGTCAGGCCACGGTTTTCGCGCCCCACCTCGGCGGCCCTTGCTACCGCTGCCTCTACCCCGAGCCTCCCCCACCCGGCATGGTTCCGTCCTGCGCCGAGGGTGGTGTGCTCGGAGTCCTTCCCGGCATCGTCGGCGTCATCCAAGCCATCGAGGCCGTCAAGCTCATCGTCGGCATCGGCGAGCCCCTCATCGGACGTCTCCTTCACTTCGACGCTCTCAAGATGGCTTTCCGCGAGTTCAAACTTCGCAAGGACCCGGCGTGCCCCGTCTGCAGCGAGAACCCCACCGTGACCGAACTCATCGACTACGACACCTTCTGCGGCATCCCGCAAGCGGCCGCCGCCGAGGAGGCCGAGGCCCCGCTCCCCGAGATCTCCGTCGAAGGACTCAAGGCCCGCCAGGATGCCGGCGACGATTTTGTCCTGCTCGACGTCCGCGAACCCTACGAATACGACGTCGCCCGCATCCCCGGATCCAAGCTCATTCCGCTGGGCGAACTCTCCGCTCGACTCAGCGAACTCGATACCGTCGACGACATCGTCGTCCATTGCAAGATGGGTGCCCGCAGCGCGACCGCCGTGCGCGCTCTGCAAGAAGCCGGCTTCGCCAAGCTACACAACGTCGAGGGCGGCATCCTCGCGTGGTCCGACCGCGTCGACCCGACCGTGCCTAAGTACTGACAGCGTCGACCTTTGGCTCTCCCGCCAGTCCGGCCGGAGTCGCCATTGACCGGTAGGCGTCGTCCAACGCCTCCGCCAGATCGGTGTTGCGCAGCGGCTTCGTCAGGAATTTGACCATCCCGACTTCCAGACATCGCTTCCGCTCCTCTTCCTGCGCGTTAGCGGTTAGTGCGATGATCTGCGGCGCGCCCGATCGCGAATCGGCCAAGATCGCTTCCGCTGCGGCTCGCCCCCCCATCACCGGCATTTGCAGATCCATCAAGATGACGTCGTATTGGTTCTCGCTCGCTAACCGCCACGCTTGTCGACCGTTCTCCGCGACGTCGGCGCCGTAGCCCATCTTTTTCAGCACCGCTAAGACCAGCCGCTGGTTGATCAAGCTATCCTCAGCCACCAGGATGCTGAGCGGGCGTTCTAGCCCTGCGCGCGCGTCAAGCAACTGCCGCGACGCCAGCAGCTTCTTCTCCTCTTCGCTCACGGCGCGCAACGGGATCTCGAAGAAAAATTGCGATCCGACGCCCACCGCCGATTCCACCTCGATTTTCCCACCCATTAGCTCGACGAGCCGAGCGCTGATTGCGAGCCCCAGCCCCGCCCCACCGAACTTTCGCGAGTCACTCGCGTCGACTTGATCGAAACTCCCAAAAATCAGGACCCGGTCCTCGTCCGAAATTCCGATCCCCGAATCAGACACGCTGAACCGAATCGCCGGCCCATCGATCAAACCACGCCCCGGCCCGATATCCAGCCTCACCCGCCCGACCGGCGTGAACTTGATCGCGTTCGCCAGCAGATTGACCACAATCTGCCGCAGTCGCGCTCTCGTCGGTCGAGATGGCAGCCGGAAGCAAGGCATCGACGTTCATTGACAATTGCAGGCCCCGTTCGTCTGCGCTCGCCTGCTCGACCCGGAGGCACTCCTTCGCAAATCGCCGCAATTCCACGTTCACCTCGCGCAGGTCGATTTTACCGGATTCGACCTTTAGAGAAACTCAAGATGTCTGAGATGAGATCTAGCAGCGCGTCACCGCTGGCTCGGATCGTCGCGAGATACTCCCGCGCGTCGGCGGGCGAGGGCGAGTCCTGCAGCAGATCGCACATCCCGAGCACCGCATTTAAAGGCGTGCGAATCTCGTGGCTCATGTTGGCAACGAACTGCGACTTGGCGACATTTGCCGACTCCGCCCGTTCGCGTGCTTCGACGAGTTCCCGCTCGATTGCCCGGCGCTCACTCACGTCGCGGAGAACTCCGCAGACACGAGTCGCCCGCCCATCGCGCATCTGGACCGTCCACTTGATTCGCACCACGATCTTTCGCCCTTTCGCCGTTAAAAACGGCATTTCAAGATCCCCCGATTCGCCAGTTTCTAAGCTCTTCTGGAACGCCGCTGCCAAGACCGCCCTCGGTTCTTCGGGATAAAATCCCAAGGCGTTCTCGAGGGTAGGCACGAAGTCGTCGTCGACCTCGTGAATCCGTCGCGCCTGCTTCGTCCAGATGGGAACCATCGCTTCGACGTCAAACTCCCAACCTCCGACATTGCTGATCTCGCTCGTCCGCTCAAGCAACATTGAGTGAGTCAGGATTTCGGCTTCGCGGGCTTTTTCAAGCGTGAGATCCGTCAGCACCGCCGTGAAGTGCGTCACCCCACCCTCCTCGCAGTGAAGTGGGTCCAAGCGCAGACGGGCCCAGAAGTCGCGCCCGTTCTTACGCCTGGTCATGATCTCCACCGAGAAAGCCTCGGCACTAGCAAGATCCGCCCGGACGGCCGCTGCAACTGCGGGATCGCCTTCACTTCCCAGCAGCACCTCCTCCAAGCACCGCCCGCGCACTTCCCCCGGCGAATACCCCGTCACGTCCGCAAACGCTTGGTTGACCCATTCGATCCGGCGCTCGCTGTCAGCAATAACAACCAAATTGTCCGTCCGCGAGGCGATGGCAGCCAAGAGACGCGTCTCTCCTTCGGTCTCCCGACGCTCGGTGATGTCGCGCACGAATCCATACAACTCAATCACCTGGCCCCGGTCGTCCTTCACCGGATAGCCCTGCACTTCGATCCAATTCGTTCGGCCGGGTGCATTGGTTAGCTCGAGATCTAGCCGATACTCTCGCCCGTATTCCGTGGCAGCGGAGACGACCGCGCGCAGCTTTTGCCAACTCGCATCCGTGAACAGTCCTGCTTGATCGTCAAACGCCGGCACCCCATCTAGCGGCGAACGACCAAAGATCTCGAACAGCCCCTTCGACCAGACGAGGCGGTCTCCCGCCAAATCCCAACGCCAGCTTCCGGTCTTCGCCACCTGCTCAACTTTGTGCAACAACACTCTCTGCTCCCCGAGTTCGCGTTCGACTTTCATCCTCTCGGTGATGTCGATCAACCCGACCACCGCGCGGTCTACCTCCTCACCTTCGCCGGAGAAGCTGACCTGCATCTGTGCATCAATCTCAGCGCCCTGCAGGGTCTCCATGGTGATCTCGCTGGAGAAAGATCGTCGGCCATCGACCCACGCCAACAACTTCATCCGGAAGGTCGCCAGCGCTGCTTCGCCGACCCAGACCGCCTTGAGGGGACCCAGGAGCTGCTTTCGCCCGTCGGCCTTAAAAAGCGCAATTGCCTCCTCGTTCACATCGTTGATCCGCACCCGCTGCTGCAGAGCTTCGACCGCTTCGGGACGTTCGGTCAGATAGCTTCCGAGATTCGATACGCCGCTAGCTCTCAGTTCCTGAACTGCCTGCTCCACGTCCGACCAATCTTCTTCCAGTAGCGACACCGGAGCCGAAGCGAAGACTGCGCGCAGCCTAGCCGCTCCAGCCCGGCGCTCATGGGTCCGAGCAGATACATTCAGGACGAGAGCACTCGCTCCCGCCGAAGTCAGCAGAAACAAAGCTAGCGCGATCCATCGAATCGGCTCCAGGGTCGCCGCCAAATCCTCTGCCGGAATGCGGGACAGAACGACGTGGTCGTTTCGCTGCGATGTATCCTGATCGTTAATGATCGTCGAATCCGATGAGCCCAGTCGCGACCTTGACCAGACGTAGATATCGCCACCCTCGACGCGTTGACCAGAGGGATGGTCCCAGATCGCCTTCCAGAGCAGCGGACGCATTTTCGCAAGCGTCAGATCTTCCCGACCGACTATCTGGTCCCCCCACTCCTTGGAAGGATCGCTAGCCCACTCCCAGAAGCCATCCGGACCGAGCAATTCGATCTCGTAGTTCCCGCGCGGATACGTCCGATCCATCGTTTCAAACAAACGCTGTAGGCTCAAGTTGATCACCGCAATTCCAGTAATCTCTCCGCCGACCAAGGGCATTGGTGTCATCAGTCGCGCGACTGGTTTCGGCGGCAACTCAACCTCATCGTGCTCGACGTTCAGATCGAACTCCGACAGCCCCACCTCCCCGACCTTGAGGTCTCGTCCGATCTCAAAGTATTTCGAATGCCCCTTTTCCTGCAGCTGTTCCTCTGGAACGATCTCACCACCATCCTGGACTCTGATGACCTCCCGCCCCGTTAGCGATAGTAGCCGTACCGTATCAACGTCTCTATTTAGTTCTACGATCGAGCTCGCAAGTTGAATAAACCGATCGTTCGGACTCTGTCTTTGCACCAGCTCCGATCCCTCGCCGTCGCCCGCGAGGGCAAGCAGCCAAGCCGCCGCCTGTTTCAACCGAGAGTCCACGAAGACGATCATCACCTGATTTCGCTCGCGAGCTTCGGTGACCTTCGCCGAGCGAACTCTCTGGACTTGCCAGAGATAAGCCCCGCTGACGAACAGCGCCGATGCCAATACCGCTGCTAGCACCATCCAAACTGCCCGAGGGGAACGATCCACTCGTTTCATTTTAAGATTTCCCGATTTACTTGCAAGCTATTTATCCGCAACCATTTCACTTCCGGTGATCTCATTTCGCCGACGTGGTGGGCATGCTATGGTTCGCCGAGCCCAACACGACTCTTGCCAGACATGACCCCCTATCCGCAGCGAAGTTCGATCAACCCCACCCGCGACCTCTCCTACTTTTGGCGGTGCCCCATCTCCCGACAGTCGCTCCGAAGTGCTTCACCATCTGAACTTCAAAGCCTTGGGCTTCCGGAAGCCCTCATACGTGAAGATGGCCACGTCGCTTATCCGATTCGCGACGGGATCCCGATTCTCCTCCAGGATGCGGGCGTGCGGTGTCCGACGGCAGTCTCCCAGAAGTCGCCTCCACAGTGAATGGTAAGCTTATGCTCGAAACTGCTTTGCGGGCCAACGTACCGCCGTCCGCCGAAAATGAACCCACCCGCCGGTTTGGATCTCTGGTTGGACCGCTGTCGACAGTCTGTTGGACATCTCTCGAAGTTCCGTGCGAGGTGAGAAACAAAGCGCGAACGACGGTCTCAGCGAGTCAAAAAAGGCCTGGGGTCCGCTGAGTCCAGCTGCATCGTCCCAAAACTTTGACAAATTTGTTCAGCAGCTGTCAGGGCGGGCGTTCGCCAGAGGGTTGTGAGCATGAAGTGACACGCACCCGACCACAGCTGCGCCAATGACGTTCGCAGTAGACCAACTTCTGAGGCGCAAAAGGGGCAACTCCCGATCAGATCTCCGACGGCACGGCTGCAAACTCTCGAATAACTGGGGCGGATTGCTATGAGAAACACTCGGAGGCAATGAGGCGGAAGGATTAGGTTACGCACTTCCACCCGACTGCTCACTCGTGACCGCGAGGTAGCGTAGCCGGGCCAATACGTCGATCACCCTGCCCGAGAGCGACCGCTCGACCCGGAAGCTACCCGTCAAGATTCGCGGGGCGAGACGTTCGGTTTCCGAAAAGCGACCCGCTGTTCGGTCGAAGCACAGATCAAATCAGGTGGCGTTTCGGCACGGCACCGAACGAAACCATTTGGATGCCATCGCTCCGTGAAGCAAATACAAAGAGAAGGCTGCTTCCCGATCCCGCTTCCGACCGATGTGAATGCTTCGATCTAGACTCCATCTCAAACCCGTCCGGAAGCGATTGCCGTTTACGTCTGTAAGCACACGGGCTGATTCGACGAAAAAGCCGCTTCAGCCGAATCAATCAAAATAATGGCCGGCACGAACGCGGGATCAGTCGTTCCCGACCGCGCACGCGGGCGGTCTTTCAACGAACTGCCCCCACGAAGCAGAAACTCACTCAGCAAACCTTCTTGATTGCGAGGCTAGGAAGGCGGGTGAACTCGACATCCACCAAAAGCTCCAACTGTGGGAACGCCCGATCACGGGTGGGCTGAGCAGCGTTGCGCGGCCCGCCATTGCGTCGAGATAGACCATTGCCAAACGAAGGAGTGCGGGGGAGGCGCAAGGCCGCACACCATTAAACTACGACGCGAAAAAGCCCGATTCGCGGTTTCCCACGAATCGGGCAGATTACTGGCAACGACCTACTCTCGCACAACCTAGAGATGCACTACCATCGGAGCTACAGCGTTTCACTTCCGTGTTCGGGATGGGAACGGGTGGGGCCACTGTGCAAGGATCACCAGAAGACGACCAATAGATCATGAGATCTATTAACCGGATTTCTGATGAACACATTCATCGTCGAGTCAAAGAACCAAACAGGTTCTCTGACATCCGCATATTGAGCAAATTCCGCAGCGCTTCATTTTACAAACTGAGTAAAAGCTCAGAATAAAAAGCCGAACGAGTATTAGTATCACTGAGCTACACACATTACTGCGCTTCGACCCGTGACCTATCAACGTGGTGGTCTACCACGACTCTTCAGGGAGAGTTCATCTTGGGAGAGGCTTGGCGCTTAGATGCTTTCAGCGCTTATCCTTTCCGATCGTAGCTACCCAGCAATGCCACTGACGTGACAACTGGAACACCAGAGGATCGTCAATCCCGGTCCTCTCGTACTAAGGATTGAACCCCTCAACTCTCCTGCGCCCACAGTGGATAAGGACCGAACTGTCTCGCGACGTTCTGAACCCAGCTCGCGTACCACTTTAATCGGCGAACAGCCGAACCCTTGGGACCTTCTTCAGCCCCAGGATGTGATGAGCCGACATCGAGGTGCCAAACCCTGCCGTCGATATGAGCTCTTGGGCAGGATCAGCCTGTTATCCCTAGCGTACCTTTTGTCCGTTGAGCGATGGCAATTCCACATTCAACCACCGGATCACTTGGACCTACTTTCGTACTTGCTCGACTTGTAAGTCTCGCAATCAAGCTGGCTTATATCCATATACTCGTCATCTGATTGCCAACCAGATTGAGCCAACCTTCGTACTCCTCCGTTACTCTTTGGGAGGAGACCGCCCCAGTCAAACTGACCGGCTGCCATGGTCTCCCAGCCGGTTATACGGCATGGGGTTAGATGTTCCAATCTCATAGGGTGGTGTTTCATTGGCGACTCACCGGCCCCCGAAAGGGTCGGATCAAAGTCTCCCACTTACTCTAAGCAATAAAATCGAAACAACAGTGACAGCGTACAGTAAAGGTGCATAGGGTCTTTCCGTCCTACTGCGGGCAGGCGGCATCTTCACCGCCATTACAACTTCGCTGAGCTCCTCGTTGAGACAGCGGTCAACTCGTTACACGATTCGTGCAGGTCGGAACTTACCCGACAAGGAATTTCGCTACCTTAGGACCGTTATAGTTACGGCCGACATTCACGGGGACTTGGGTTCAAAGCTTCGACTTACGTCTAACCTCTTGCCTTAATCTTTCCGCATTGGTCACGTGTCACACCCTATACATCGTCTTACGACTTAGCAGAGTGCTGTGTTTTTGCTAAACAGTCGGTTGACCCATTTCACTGCGACCATCCGAAGATGGCGCCCCTTCTTCCGAAGTTACGGGGCTATATTGCCGAGTTCCTTAACGAGGTTTCACTCACGCGCCTTGGTATATTCTACCCACCCACCTGTGTCGGTTTAGGGTACGGGCTCCTTAGTATACACCGGAGCTTTTCTCGGCGCATGTTTTAACGGATCTGCTTCAGCCGAAGCCTTCACATCCCCTTGCGGGACGAGGACATTCATCACCTCGCCCGTCTCCACACACGCGTCAATCCGGGTTAAATGTCGGAGGTGCAGGAATATTAAACCTGCTTTCCATCGGTTACGCCCATCGGCCTCACCTTAGGTCCCGACTAACCCTGGGAGGACGAACCTTCCCCAGGAAACCTTGGGTTTACGGCGGACCGGAATTCAACCGGTCTTATCGCTACTCATGTCTGCATTCTCACTTGCTAGCACTCCACAGTCGGTTACCCTCCTGCTTCAATGCGCTAACAACGCTCTCCTACCACGCCCCTGTAAACAGGGACATCCAGAGCTTCGGTATACCGCTTATCGCCAATCATTTTCGGCGCAGAATCACTCGATGAGTCAGCTATTACGCACTGTTTAAATGGTGGCTGCCTCTAAGCCAACATCCTCACTGTCTAAGTAACTCCACATCCTTTCCACTGAGCGGTATTTAGGCACCTTAGCTGCTGATCTGGGTTGTTTCCCTCTCGACCGTGCAGCTTATCCCACACGGACTGCCTCCCAAGTTACACCCAACGGCATTCGGAGTTTGATTGAATTCGGTACCCGGGTATGGGCCCTAGTTCATCCAGTGCTCTACCTCCGTTGGTCAGCACTTGAGGCTCTACCTCAATAGATTTCGGAGAGAACCAGCTATCACGGGGTTTGATTAGTCTTTCGCTCCTACCCACAGCTCATCCGAGCATTTTTCAGCATACACCGGTTCGGTCCTTCACGACATGTTACTGTCGCTTCAACCTGGCCATGGGTAGATCACCTCCGCTTCGGGTCTAGTGCCCGCAGCTATTCGCCCACTTCGGACTCGCTTTCGCTTCGCCTCCACCCCAGAAGGGCTTAGACTTGCCACAAACACTAACTCGCAGACTCATTAAGCAAAAGGCACGCCATCACCCTTGCGGGCTCTGACACCTTGTAGGTGCATGATTTCAGGGTACTATTTCACTCCGCTCGCAGCGGTACTTTTCACCTTTCCCTCGCGGTACTTGTTCACTATCGGTCGCCAACTAGTATTTAGCCTTACGCCGTGGTCGGCGTGGATTCATGCGACGTTTCACGTGTGCCGCATTACTCAGGAATTCCCTAGGTGCTCTCGAATTTTCGGTTACGGGTCTCTCACCCTCTATGGAGCGCTTTTCCACACGCTTCACCTAATCGTTGAGCTACCACATCGGGCTCCTACAACCCCGGGGAGCAAGCTCCCCGGTTTGGGCTGTTCCGCTTTCGCTCGCCACTACTTACGGAATCAATTTCTTTTTCTTTTCCTCTGGTTACTGAGATGTTTCACTTCACCAGGTATCGCTCTGCCACCTCTATGTATTCAAGGTGGAGTCAACCGTTATTAAACGGAAGGGGTTATCCCATTCGGAAATCTCCGGATTATAGCGTATTTGCCGCTCCCCGAAGCTTATCGCAGCTTATCACGTCCTTCATCGCCTGTTGGCACCAAGGCATCCTTCATGCACCCTTAGTAGCTTATTCTATTCTGAGATTAAAAAATCTCTGTTACTTCTGTGATGCGACGACGGCAGAACCGACATCGCAACTCGCTTTACTCAGCATTTGAAGTTGTTTTATTTGCCCTATATGCGGATGTCAAAGAACCTGTCCCGGGTCGGACCCGGAACCAGATGATCTGAACTGGCTTTCGACCAGCCCGAACCATCGGGAAAATTCAAAACGTAAGAGAATAAAGTGGTGGGCCTGACTGGACTCGAACCAGTGACCCTGCGCTTATCAAGCGCATGCTCTAACCAACTGAGCTACAGGCCCGGTAAAAAGTGGAGGCACGGGGGTTCGAACCCCGGACATCCAGCTTGCAAAGCTGGCGCTCTACCAACTGAGCTATACCCCCAAAAGGTTGAGTCCGAGCGCTCCCCGAGCCACGTCGCCCGAAGGTCGGTGGATCGAGCGTTAGGCCCGTGTTAAGAAAAGAGACAGCAAAAACTGAACTGTGCGTTCCTCGTGTTGATCAAGAACCCTCCGAGCTTTCGCTCTTCGGGATTTAACCGCGTGTTCCCACCATTACGATGGGCGGTTAGCGGTCGACCTGCAAAACATCATCGCGATACAAACTTGCGAGCGGACATTTGCTTTCTCCTTAGAAAGGAGGTGATCCAGCCGCAGGTTCCCCTACGGCTACCTTGTTACGACTTCATCCCAGTTACCACTCATAGCGTAGGGCGCTGCCTCCTTGCGGTTAGCTCACGCACTTCGGCTACAAGCGACTTCCATGATGTGACGGGCGGTGTGTACAAGGCCCGGGAACGTATTCACGCCGTCGTAGCTGATACGGCATTACTAGCGATTCCGGCTTCATGTAGGCGAGTTGCAGCCTACAATCCGAACTGGGCCAACTTTTAGGGATTTCCTCCACCTCGCGGTCTCGGATCATTCTGTAGTTGGCATTGTAGTACGTGTGCAGCCCTGGCCGTAAGGGCCATACTGACTTGACGTCGTCCCCACCTTCCTCCCCGTTTCACAGGGCAGTCTGAACAGAGTGCATCCTTGCGGATTAGCAACAGTTCACAGGGGTTGCGCTCGTTGCGGGACTTAACCCAACATCTCACGACACGAGCTGACGACAGCCATGCAGCACCTGTGTATCCCCAGCACCCTTGCGGGCCGTCACCGGCTTTCACCGATTTTCACGATACATGTCAAGGCCAGGTAAGGTTCTTCGCGTTGCATCGAATTAAGCCACATACTCCACCGCTTGTGCGGGCCCCCGTCAATTTCTTTGAGTTTTAATCTTGCGACCGTACTTCCCAGGCGGCACGTTTAACGCGTTAGCTCCGGCACGGAAGGGGTCGAATCCTCCCACACCAAACGTGCACCGTTTACTGCTAGGACTACCGGGGTATCTAATCCCGTTCGCTACCCTAGCCTTCGTGCCTCAGTGTCAGGATTTGCCCAGAGAGTCGCCTTCGCCACTGGTCTTCCTCACGATATCTACGCATTTCACTGCTACACCGTGAATTCCACTCTCCCCTACAATCCTCGAGCGCTGCAGTATCGAATGCAGTTCCGGAGTTGAGCTCCGGGATTTCACATTCGACTAACAACGCCACCTACGCACCCTTTACGCCCAATGAATCCGAACAACGCTTGGGGCCTCTGTATTACCGCGGCTGCTGGCACAGAGTTAGCCGCCCCTTCCTCTTGCGATACTATCACTTTCTTGTTCTCGCATGACAGAAGTTTACAATCTAATGACCTTCATCCTTCACGCGGCGTCGCTCCGTCAGGGTTTCCCCCATTGCGAAAAATTCTCGACTGCTGCCACCCGTAGGTGTCTGGGCCGTATCTCAGTCCCAGTGTGGCTGGTCGTCCTCTCAGACCAGCTACCCGTCATTGCCTTGGTGAGCCGTTACCTCACCAACAAGCTGATAGGCCGCGAGCCCATCCAAAAGCGCCTTACGGCTTTAACTTCGGGAAGATGTCTTCCTTGGTCACATTCGGTATTAATTCGCCTTTCGGCGAGCTATCCCCAACTTTTGGGCAGGTTGCTCACGTGTTACGCACCCGTTCGCCACTTTATATCTCCCGAAGGAGTTTAGTCGTTCGACTTGCATGTCTTATCCACGCCGCCAGCGTTCGTTCTGAGCCAGAATCAAACTCTCCGAAAAGAATTTGCCCACCGTCCGCTAAGACGATGGAAAATTTCTAGCTATCCATATATTTCCCGTCGGCGATGAGATCGCCGACGTGGAATGGGTCGCCAATTATTGATTAAATCTAAATCGACAGAAGAACGCACAATTCAGTTCTTACTGAATTTGCTTTTCTTAAATGTATTTACGTTCTGAGTTTTCGCGACCGTTTCGGTCTGTGTGTCGAAAATCAGATTCAGACTGTAAAATAACCATACTTCCTGTGCGGAGTCTTTGCGCTCGCTGCTTGTCTTGTGGAGACACTCGTCCCAACTGAGTTTCAAACTGCGAGGCGGTGCATCCGCCGGAGATCTTTGCCTCACTGGCGCCGGAGTCCGGTGCCGTGTGGGAGGAGAAAAGTATCAAACTTCTCTGGAGGGTCAATGGTTTTGTGAATGTTTTTGAGAAAATTTTGCGAGCGAGGTCGCTTCCGCCCGGAGAGGCCCATTCTATCGGCATCTCCTCGGATCAGAAACTTGGCGTTGACCCGCCCGAGGGGTGCCTTCTTCGCCGAGTTCTTTGTTTTTAGGGCCGTTTTTCACGACGGGGGGAGGCAACGGACGCCCGAAACCGTCACGTAACCGCCCGAATGGGTATCCCTGCCACGTCTACTCGTTTCCGTGGCATCTCTCCGTTCCCGCGGCATCTCGTTCCTGCGGCATCTATCAATGCTGATCGCGGCCTAGTCCCTTCCGCTCGCCAAGGAGAATGAACTACTGAATCAGCTGCTTGATCGCAGCGTCGGGCGGAGCGCCGAGATCGATGGCCCGATCATAATGATCTCGAGCCTGCTGGGTAGCGGGAGGCTGCTGCCGAGCGTAAATCTTCGCCAGATCGAGGTGGGCCTGGGGCCAATTTGGATTCAGATCGATGGCGCGTTGCATCTTCTGCATCGCAGCACCGGTGTCCCCTTTGGCCTCCAGTGCCCGCCCGTGATTGTAGTGAGCCGCGTAGCTCTGCGAGTCCGCGGTCGTTGCTTTTGAAAGAGTTTCCTCAGCGGCCGCAGTGGCTCCGGACTGGAGCTGAGCGACACCGAGTTTGAGGAGGGCAAACGGATCATCGGGCCGCTTGGCGAGGGCTCGCTCAAACGGTTCGATCGCGGCATCGGCTCGGCCACGACCGAGTTCGGCGACCCCGAGGCTGATCGCGGCAAAGTAACTCCCAGGCGCTTCCTCGAGAATCGCTCGGTAGGCGCGGGCGGCACCTTCGTAGTCCTTCGCGTTCAGGAGGGCAAAGGCTTCGGACGCGCGCTCGAGTAGGGCCTCGGGGAGGTCGTTATCGGCGGCCCCATCCGTGGGGGTAGCTTTGACGATCGCCATAGAAAAATTGAGGCCGCCCGCTGAGGAAGTCGAATCGGGAGCTGCGGCAAGCGGGCCGCGAATGATGCGTTCTTCGCGAGAAGTAAGTTCTGTCTCGGCACCTTTCATCGCATTTAGTTGCTCGATGAGGTTAGCGGAACGGATCTGGAGCTTCTCCATCTCTTCTTCCACCAATTGGCGGGCCTGCTGCCGCTTGGCCTGATCACGAAGCTGGCGGGTGACGATCTCTTTGAGCAATTTATTCTCTTCGTCGATCGCACCCGTTGCCGAGACCGCCGCAGTCGCCGTGGCTTCGAGCTCCGCGATCTTGGCTCGTCCGTCGACCTGTTCCTCGCGGAGGCTACTGAGCGTGACTCCGACTGATTCTAGCTCGTCGCGCAGGTCGGCGATGAGCTTTTCCTTCTCGGGATCCAGTGCGGCCAATTGACCAATGCGGTCTTCCGCGGCGGTGAGTTTGGTAGCGAGGTCGGCGTTATCCTGGGTGAGCTGCTCGGATCGATCAGCATCGGCGACAGCGGCATCGCGCTCCAGGCGGAGGGTATCGTTTTCGGAAGCGATGCGTTTGGTCTCTTCGCTCATTGCTCCATCGGCCCGCTCGGCGAGGACGGTGCGGTCTTCCAGGAGCTGCTTGCGGATAGATTCGGATGTTTCGATGAAGGCGGCGGCTCGCTCGAGCTTGGCGAAAAGTTCGCCGTTGTAATCTTCGGCGACCTCGAGGTCGGCTTTGGCAGCCACGAGGTCCGCTTCGAGCTTCTCGATCCGGTTCGCATCCTGACCTCGGGCGGTGTTGAGACGGGCGTTGAGCGCTTCGGAGTCGTCGAGCGATTGCCGGGCCATCGCGAGTTGGGCCTTGAGTTCAACGACTCGGACCTTCGTTCGGTCGGTCTCGCGGAGGGCCATTTGTTCGCGGGCTTGGCTCCCGAGGAGGTCTCGCGAGAGCGCTTCTGCCTGCTTCTCCGCGCGGGCGAGTCGCTGGCGCAGAGCCGAATCTCTTTCTCGTTGGCTTCAGCCGCGCCTCGTCCAATAGCAGGTGCCGAGCCTGGATCCGTAGTCATCGGAGATGGCGTCCAGCGGGGAACGGGGGTCGGAGCGGTCCGCGCGGGAGATCCGGGCGTTGGGATGCGGTAACTCGGGAATTCCGATAGGCGGGTCGAAGCCGTCGGCGGCTCCACGGGAGCCGACGTCGGACGCGCGGGAGCGGGTCGAGGGGGATCGGCCCGGGGGGGACGTCGCTCGCTGGTCTCCGCGTCCTGAGTCGGCAGTGGACCTTCGAGTCCAAAATCGTTGTCGGACTCGGCCAAACGTGGCAGCTGGTCCGGTCGCTTGGCCAGCTCCTCAGCGCGCGCCAACCCCTCGCGCGATCTGCCGAGTCGAAACTCGATCACGACCGGCTCGTAACTGGGCGTGTCAGTCTGGATCTGCTCGAGTGTTGCGATTGCCTCCCGGAATTTCTCGATGGCGGGAGCGAAGTTACCCTGAGCTTCCAACCGCTCTGCGGATTTTCCCGTTTGGTAGGCATTCAAGAAGGCGGTCGCCGCGTCGTCGGCAAAGGCGCTGCCATGGAACAGCCCCCCCCAGAACACGAGGGCGACAAGCGCGTGACGCAGCGCGGCGCAGAATCTGGGCTTCGGTGTCATGGAGGAGAATAGTCACTATCAGGAACAAGGACCGGAAATCAACTTGCATCAGGCAGGCTTCAAGCGATGCGATCCAGGGGGACAACCCCCATTCCGCGCGGGTCGACAACTTGACAGCGCTAGGCGGTGCAGCTACCCATCTTCCCGAGCCAAAAGACTCGGTCGGTGGCTCCAACTTCGGAAAGTGACCATGGAAACCGTCTTGGATCGTCCAGTTCTCGTCCTCAACCGCTTATGGCAGGCGGTTAATACCTGCACCGTTCGCCGCGCGCTGGTGCTTCTCTTTCAGGGTCATGCCCAGGTCGTTCGCAGCGACGAGGCAAACAATTTTTACACCCACGACTTCGGCAGCTGGAGCGAGCTTTCGGGCGTCGAACCGGAACCCGAGATGGTCAAGACGATCTCTGCGAACATCCTCGTACCACAGGTCATCGTGCTGATGCTCTTCGACCGGCTTCCAAAGAAGGAGGTGAAATTCACCCGGCACAACGTCTTCGAGCGCGACAAGAATACTTGCCAGTATTGCCTGAAGATCTTCGATCGGCGCGACCTGAATCTCGACCACATCTTCCCCCGCGATCGCGGCGGCCAGACGACTTGGGAAAATGTCGTGTGTTCCTGCATCCCGTGCAACTCGCGCAAAGGAAATCGCCTTCCGCACGAAGCGGGCATGCATCTGCAGCGCAAGCCGAGGCGCCCGAAGTGGCGGCCCTTCGTGAACTTGACCTTCCCCAGCCACCGTCACGATAGCTGGAAACACTTCATCGACTTCGCTTATTGGAACGTCGAACTCGGGGATTAATCGGTCTGCGGCCCGCGTAGCGCCCCCAGACCTCGACGAATCCGCGCCGAGGGAATAGGCTCCGCTCAATCACGGGCCGACCCCTGCCGCATGGACCTTCACCAACTCGCCCAAGCCACCGTCGCCGCGGGGGCTTCCGACCTCCTCCTGCACCTCGGTCAGATCCCGGCCCTCCGCGTCGAGAACGCCGTCCAGCGGCTTGACGAGTCCCCGGTTGATGCTGAGATCCTGACCGGCCTCTGGGAGCTCTGCGGGGTGGATCCGACTCGCCGCAATGCCGACTCCGCCGTCATTCTCGGCGAAGGCCACCGCTTCCGAGTCAGCCTACTCCACCAACTCGGCCAACCTGCGGCTGTGCTGCGTCACATCCGCACCAACATCCCGGATCTCGCGTCCCTCGATCTCCCCACCGACATCCTCCGGTCGTGGCTCACCCGCTCCAGTGGCCTCATTCTTTTCTCGGGTCCGACCGCTTCTGGTAAGTCGACGACTCTCGCCGCGTGCCTCCAGCACATCAACCTTACGCTGCCCCGCCACATCGTGACCATCGAGGATCCGGTCGAGTATCTGCTCACCCCGAGCCAAGCCGTCGTGACCCAGCGCGACATCGGTATCGATACCCCGACTTTCGCCGACGGCCTTCGCCAAGCCCTCCGCCAGTCTCCCGATGTCCTCATGATCGGCGAGATCCGCGACACGCTTTCCGCCGTGACCGCTCTCCAAGCGGCTGAGACCGGGCGGCTCGTCTTGGCGACCGTCCACGGTCGCGGGACCGCCGAGGCCACCGAGCGCCTCACCCAACTCCTGCCCGAAGCCGAGCGCCCGATGCTCGCCAAGTCCCTCGCCACCCAGCTCCTGGGTTCCATCTCCCAGCTTCTCCTGCCGGCGACGAGCGGTGGCTTGGTCCTCGCCGCCGAGTATCTGGTGAACGTCGGCGTGACCCGCAAATACCTCGAGGAGAGCCGCTTGACCGACCTCACCGAGCACCTCGCTCGCACGGACCCGTCGACCGGGCGCAGTCTGATGAATTGCCTCACCGACCTTGTTCGCGGCGGGCTCATTACGGAATCAACCGCCCTCGCTGCGGTCGACAGTCCCGCCGAACTCACGCGGGCGCTCCGGGGCATCTCCAGCCAATCGACCCGCCGCTAACACCTCGAAGAAAATGCCCGCCGATTCCCCCCTCCCGACCCCCGACCTCATCTCTTTTCTCCGCGAGACCATCGAGCGCGGTGCGTCCGACCTCCACATCGTCGCCGACACGCCGCCCATCGTCCGGGTCGACGGCGCGATTGGCGCCCTCACCGATGAGCCGCTTTCCGCCGACACGACGCGCGAGATCATTCTTGGCGTCCTGACCGAGGCCCAACGCGCCCGCCTCGAAGACGAGTGGGAACTCGACTTCGCTCTCGCCATCGACGACGTCGGGCGATTTCGCGGCAACGCCCACTACAACCGCGGGGCGCTCGAAGCTGCCTTCCGCCACATTCCCGAGACCATCCCGACCCTCGCCGACCTCGGCCATCGACCGAACGTCAGCCTCGCAACGGAATTCGAGAGCGGCCTTGTCCTCGTGACCGGCATCACCGGTTCCGGGAAATCCACGACGCAAGCCGCGATCCTCAAGCAGATCAGCGAGTCTCGACCGGCGATGATCATTACGGTCGAGGACCCCATCGAATTTATTTTTCAAAACGCCGCGAGCGTCATCAAACAGCGCGAAGTCGGTCACGACACCCATTCCTTCGCCGATGCCCTGAAGCACGTGCTCCGGCAGGATCCCGACGTCATCCTCGTGGGGGAGATGCGAGACTTGGAGACCATCCGCGCTGCCATCACCGCCGCCGAGACCGGCCACCTCGTCCTCGCCACGCTCCACACCATCGACGCCCCGAAGGCCATCGACCGCATCGTCGACGCCTTCCCGGCCGCCCAGCAACCCCAGATCATCTCTCAGCTCGCGGGCTGTCTGAAGATGGTGATCTCCCAGCGCCTCCTCCCGCACGAATCTGGCACCGGCCGCGTCCTCGCCAGCGAAGTCCTCACCGCCAATAACGCCGTCCGCGCCTGCATCCGCGATGGGCGCTACGAGCAGCTCGTCGGCCTCATCGAGATCGGCACCCGCGAGGGCATGCACACCATCGACGAATCCCTGAGCGAACTCTACCAGCGCCGCCAGATCAGCAAAGAGCAGGCCCTCTCTCTCGCCCGGGACCGGGAGCGCATCGAGCAACTCACCCGCGAACCCGCCGCGCCGGCCAAGAGAGGATTTTTCGGCTGAAGCCCAATCCGTGCTATCTGTGTGAACCGTGGCTAAGAAATCCCCCCCTGCCCGCCGCCCCGGACCGGCGGCCCTGACCCTCGCCGCATTCATTACCCTTGCCGTCGTCTCCGGAGGCCGAGCGCAACGCGTCCAGACCGCTCCGCTCGACAGCGACCGCGCCTACGTCCCGCAACTCGGTTGGTCCGAGGCCGCCGACCAGATCGGCACCGCCCTCCGCGAAGCCTACCGGCCCGGTCGCTCGGGCATGACCAGCTCTGTCGCCAACCGCGCCTTCCGCTCCTGGCTGCTGATCCAGCAATGGAGCGAACTCCTCGCCCGCGATGAATCCGCCGAGCTCGCTCGCTTCTTCGGCCAGCACCTCTTCAGCGGCACGGCTGGCAGCGAGAGAAAATTCACCTTCGTCGGACCCGGTATCACCCCGCCCGACACGCTCGCCCCCCTCGACGAGACGACGCTCCAAGCCATCGTCACCAATCCCGACCTCATCGCCTCGCTCACCGACGATCTTCTCCCAGCGCGCTACACCCCTCGCTCAGGTCCGCTCTCCGAGCACCTCGATCCCGAATTTCTTGCCGCCATGGTCGCCGACGAAGACTTCCTTCGCGCCTTCTTCACCACCCTCTCCGACCACGACTTCACGCCCCTTGTCCTCGCCAACCTCGCGTCCATCTGGGCCACCCACCGCAGCGATTGGATTGCCTACCGCCACTTGGCAATCGCCATCGCCGTCGTTCTGGACGCCAGCCCGCCCAAGGATTGGCCTCACGACCAAGTCGCTCCGTCCGAGGTCCCCATCGAATCTCCCGCGCCTGCCGATTGGTTCGCCTTCTGGGTCGAGGCTAACGCGGGTTCCAAGCTCTACAACGACCTCCGCAAGCTCGCGCCCGAGCAACTGAAATTTGTCATCGATGCCCCCCTCGCCGCCAGCGAATACGCCTGGGCGCAGGCCAACGCCAAGTTCCCGCGCACCGACTTCGGCCGCGCTTTCAGCTCCATCGATTACGACCACCCCCGACTCGTCACCCGGCAATACGATTGGCCAGGCGGCCCTTACACCCTGGCCGCCATCGCGGCCCGCGGCGGGATCTGCGTCGACCAAGCCTATTTCGCCATGGTCGCCGGGAAAGCCCGCGGTTTGCCGACCCTCTACTTCGTGGGCCAAGGCACCGACGGCGGCCACGCGTGGTTCGGCTACATGAAAGGCTCCGACCGCTGGGACCTCGATTGCGGCCGCTACCTCAACCAAGGCTACGCCGTCGGCACGGCGCTCGATCCCCAGACTTGGCTGCCGATCAACGACCACGCCCTGCAATCTCTGGCGAAAAATTTCCGCCGCACGCCCGACTACCTCGCCTCTCAAGCCGACCTCGCCATGGCCGCTCTCTTCGAGCGGACGGCCGACCACCCCGCCGCGCTCGCCGCCTTCGACAGTGCGATCAGCACCAGTCCCGCCAACGACAACGCCTGGGACGCCAAGACGGCATTTCTCGCTCGCACCGAGGCGCCACCCGAAGCTCGGACCGCTCACCACGAAGCCGCACTCGCGCAATTTTCCAACGACCAGGACATCAAAGCCCGGCACCAACTCGCCCTCGCCGCCCTCGCCCGCACCGGCGGGAACGAGTCCGCTGCCCAGCGCTACGAAGATCGTCTCATCTCCCAGAATCGCCGCGACCGCTCCGATCTAGCCATCACCGTCGCCGCCCAGCGCCTCACCGCCCTCGTCGAGCGCGACCAATTTGACGAAGCCCTCACGGAGTACCGGGACGCACTCCAACGCCTCGGCAAGACCGGCGGTGGCAGTTTTTTCTACGAAATCGTTCGCCCCTTGGCGGTGACCTTCGCCCGCCGCGACGATCCCGACACCGCTAGTGCCATCCTCCAAGCAGCCGAGTCCGCTCTCGATCCCGAACCCGACAGCATCCTCGAAAAAGAATTTAAGACGCTCGCCGCGAAGATCTCCCAGGAGTAAGCGACGCACCGCCCGCCGTCCCCGCCAACCAAGTCCCGTGTCCGCCCGTCGCTTCACCCTCGCTTTTCTGTCCCTCTTCCTGCTCACCGGCCTCCTCGCCGCCGCGAGCGCACACCCCTTGATCGCCGCCATTCACCCTTGGGTCGCCTGGCTCACCGTGCTTGCAGCGCTCGCCTGCTATCTCGCCATAGCCATCACCCCGCGCCTCCCCGTCGCGATCTTGCTCCCCGCCATCCTTTGGACGCTTTGGATCACCGTCTGCGGGGCCTTTCCGCTGCGCACCAACGACCCCGACGCCGCCGCTCTCATCCTCCCGTTGATCCAGATCGCCCTGGCTGCCCTCCTCATCTGCGCCACGATCCTGCGCCGGCCCCGCCCCCCCGTCCGCTTTCGCTGGCCCCGCTTTTCGTTTTTTCTCCTCGCCGCTGTTCTCATCTCACCCCTCCTCGCGACCGTTGCGACCGTCGATTTCCTCGCCTCGGCGCTCACCGGGCGGACCGAGGGCTTCGCCACGCTCCGCCCCGACGGTCTTTACCTCGAAGAACGCCGCTACCAACGCGGCGACCAACAAGTCCGCCTCATCGCCATGATTCACGTCGCCCAGGCTCGATTCTTCGATTCCATCGCCGACTCCGTCTCCGGCGGCGGCCCCGCCATTGTCCTGCTCGAAGGCGTCACCGACAACCAAGGCCTGCTCGAGGAGGGATTCTCCTACGAGGGTCTCGCTGGCCTCGTCGGTGCGACTTCCCAAGAGACCACGACGCTCAGCGTCGGTCCCACCGGCGGCGCCGACTCGGGCGACAGCGATCCCTACGGAGTGCGCTACGAGCGAGCTGACGTCGACATCGCCAGCTTTCGCTCCGAGACCATCGCGATGCTCAATGCGATGGGGGCCTTCCTCGCCGACCCCACCGACCCCGCCAGCTTTGCTCGGCTTCGCGCGCCCGATTCCCCCTTCCGCGTGCCGGGAGCCGACGTCCGGCTCCTCGAGGATATCGTCGATGGGCGCAACGTTCACCTCACTCGGGAGATCAAGAAGGCTCTCACCGACAACAACTCGGTGGTCGTCCCGTGGGGAGCCATGCACCTCCCCGCCATCCAGAGCGACCTGCTCGCGATGGGCTTCCGCGAGATCAGTCGCGTCGACCGCCCCGCTTTTCTTTTCTGGCAATAACGGCAAGCGGGCTTACGTTCCGCCCCCTATGTCATTCTGCGACCTCGGCCTAGCCGACGAAATTCTTCAAGCCGTCACCGAGACTGGCTACACCGACCCCACCCCGATCCAAGAGCAGGCCATCCCGCCCATCATCGCGGGCAAAGACCTCATTGGCATCGCCCAGACCGGCACCGGCAAGACCGCCGCCTTCACCCTTCCGATCCTCGCCCAGCTGGCCCGATCGAGCGATCGCCGCCACATCAGCGTCCTCGTCCTTGCGCCCACCCGCGAACTCGTCGTCCAGATCCACGAGAACGTCCGGACCTACGCCCGTTACCTCCCCGACCTCCACGTCGCCACCGTCTTCGGCGGCGTCGGCGAGAACCCGCAGATCGCAGCCCTCAAGAGCGGCGTCGCCCTCGTCATCGCCACCCCCGGCCGTCTGCTCGACCTCATGGATCGCCGCGCTGGCGATTTCTCCAAGCTCGAGCACCTCGTCCTCGACGAAGCCGACCGCATGCTCGACATGGGCTTTCTCCCTTCGATCCGCAAGGTCATCCGCAACCTTCCGAAGAAACGCCAGACCCTGCTCTTTTCCGCGACCCTCTCCAAGGAGATCGAATCCCTCACCCACGAGTTCCAGCACAATCCCGAGATCGTCCAGATCGGCCGCCGCTCCAACCCCGCCGAGACCGTCTCCCAGCACCTCTACGAAGTCCCCCGTCACCTCAAGCCCGCCCTCCTCGCGCACCTTCTCAAAGACGAAGCCATGAACATGGTCCTCGTCTTCACCCGCACGAAGCACGGGGCCGACCGCGTCGCCCGCAAGCTCGAGCAGATCGGCATCTCGTGCGCCACCATCCACAGTAACCGCTCGCAGAACCAGCGCCTCCGCGCGCTCGAAGGCTTCCGAGCCGGCAATGTCCGCGTCCTCGTCGCCACCGACATCGCCGCTCGCGGCATCGACGTCGACGGCATTTCCCACGTCGTGAATTTCGACTTCCCGATGCAGACCGAGGACTACGTCCACCGCATCGGCCGCACCGGTCGCGCCCAAGCCATCGGCGACGCCATCACCTTCATCACCGAAGACGACAGCAAGAGCCTCAAGCAGCTCGAGCGCTTCATCAGCCGACAGATCCCGAGAGCCAAAGCCGAAGGCTTCGACTACCACGCCACCGAAGGCCAAAAACGCGACCCCGAGCGACCGAGGGGTCCCCAGCACCGCAGCCCGAGAAAACCCAAAGTCGAAGTCGGCCCCTCCGGTCGAGCCGTCACCAAACGCCCCGGGCGTCGGCGATAAACACACCTTCTCGCGCAGAGGCGCCGAGACGCGGAGGGAGGTAAATCTTAGGTTACCATTGCTCGGCGTCTCCGCGCCTCTGCGCGAGAATCAAGTCCTTGCACCCGGCCAGATCCACCTTCCCACTCGCCAGCGCCGGCAGCGCGGCGACCCGCACCACTCGTTTCGGAATCCACAGATTGGGCAATCCCGCCCCCCGCAGCGCCCCGCGCAATCCCTCGCGATCCAGCTCCCGCGTCGTCACGAGCGCCAGCTCCTCCTCGCCCTCCGACGCTTCGACCCCGATCACGCAATCCGCGCCCTCGAGATCGTCCGCGAACGCCTCCGCCAACGCCCCCTCCACCGCTGCATGCGGCACCATCTCCCCGCCGACTTTCGAGAAGCGGCTCGTCCGCCCCTCGATCTTGACGAACCCATCCTCGTCGACACTCACGACGTCCCCCGTCGTGAACCAACCATCCTCCGCCGCTGTGGCTCCAAGATACCCGGCCACCACGTTCGCCCCCCGCAACCCCAGCACCCCAGCGTCGTCGACCCGCCAAGCCACCCCCGGCACCAGTCGTCCCACGCTCCCCTCGCGCTTACCGACCTGATTCGTATCCGCCCCCACTCCGCGCTGCGGATCAGGCTGATTAAACGCCACAACCGGCGACGTCTCCGTCAGCCCATACCCCTCGATCGCCTCCGCACCGAACTTCTCCCAGGTTGCCGCCGCCACGCTCGCGGGCAATTTTTCCGCTCCACAGCAAACGCATCGCATCGCCGCGAAAGCTTCCGCCGGGATCTTGCGCAGATACCCCTTGAGAAACGTCGGCGTCGTCAGCAGAAAAGTTGCCCCCTCCCCCTTCGCCGCCTGCGCGATCTTCCCGAAATCGAACGGCGTCGGCACCGTCACCATCCGCCGCCCGCTCAGCAGCGCCGAAGAACATCCCGACGTTCAGCCCAAAGCAGTGAAAAAGCGGCAACCCGGAAAGCACCACCTCATCCCGTCGCAGCAACCCCAACTCATCGATCTGCATCGCATTTGCCAGCAGGTTTCGACTCGTCAGCACCACCCCCTTCGGCGTCCCACTACTCCCAGAAGTAAACAGGATCACCTCCGACCTCTGCGCCTCTGCGCCTCTGCGCGAGAAAAACAAACCGCCAAAAACCCCGAGAGCTCCGACCTCCCCAATCACCTCCCCCACGTCCACCGTCCGCTCCGGCCAAGGCAGATCCGCAAACTTCTTCCGCAGCGCCCCGGCGCTCACCACCACCCCGATCCCCGCCGACTCCAGGCAATGCGTCATCGCCGCCGACCCCGCCGTCGGATTCAGATTCACCGGCGTCTTCCCCGCCAGCAGCAGCGCCACGTTCGCCACCGTCCCGCCGATCCCCGGCGGCAGGATCACCCCCACCCGCTCATCTCCCGCAAACTCCCCGCGCCACCGCTTCGCAACCGCCCCGCACACTCCAAGCAGCACCCCCGCCCGCATCCGCTTTCCGCCCAGTCCATGATCCGCCACCGCCACCCGCCAAGGCCGACGCCGCAACGCGCGCACCAACTCCACGTCTAGCGACCCGTCCAACTTGGGCCTCGCCGCAAACGCGTCCGCCCCCAGCTCCGACATCACCCGCCGCAAGTTTGCCGGACTCGTATCGGCCAGCGCCGCTCCGAAATTCACTCGCACCGCGATCCGCAGCGAGTTCGGCACTTTGAAAAAATACCGCCCCCGCTCGAACGAAAAGATCGACCGCCACAGCCCGTCCGTCACCACCGGGATCACCGCACAATCCGCCTGCCGCGCGATCAGCTCGTAACCGCGTTTTAGCTCCATCAGCGACCCCGTCCGGGTGAGCTGGCCCTCCGGAAAGATGCAGACGAGTTCCCCCTCCCGCACCCGGGCCGCCGCAGCCCGGATCGCATCCTTCGAATGCGCCCCCGACACCGGGATCGCCCCAAACCCCCGCAACAACCAACCCAGCACCGGCACCGAGAAGAATCCCTCGTAGGACAAGAACCGGATCGGACGCTCACTCGCCAGAGCCAGGATGATCGCATCCACGTAGCTCACGTGATTGCACACCAATAGCGCCCCGCCCGACTCGGGCAGATGAGTCGCCCCCATTGTCCGCACCCGGTAAAACGTGTGCCCCAGCCCCCGCGCGACCATCGTGAGAAGCTCGACCTTCAGCCAACGCACCGCCATCACCGCCGCAGCCAACATCACAACCGCCAAAAAGACCAGCTGCGCCCCCGGCCCCCAGCCCAGACCCTGCGCCAACCCGAGCTGCACCGCCACGGCCAGCACCCCGGTCACGCTACTGCACAGACTCGAAGCCGCCAGCACGCTGCCCCGCGTCGCCGTCGGAGCACGCTCGATCAACGCACTCGAAACCGGCACGCAGAACAAACCCCCGCACGCGCCGATCCCAATCAGCACGATCCAACTCGGCGCGCCCGCCGCCAGCAGCACCAAGCCAACCGCCATCCCAAGCGCCGCCAGCGGGATCACCCCCAACCGATATTCCCGCCGCCCCAGCGAAGCCGCGACCAGACTGCCGACCCCGATCCCCGCGCCCACCAGCGCCATCAGCACCCCCGACGCCTCACCCGCCCCGACCCCGCTCGGATGCGCGACCCGCGCCATCTGCATGAGCGTGATCATGAGGACACCGCCAACGAAGTAGAACAAACTCTCAGCCGCCACCGGCCGCAGCACCCCCGGAGTCACCCACAGCGTCCGCAGCAGATCGCCATGCCCCACCCAGCGCCCGCCACGAGAACTTGCGCTTCCGCATTCCCCGCCCCCGGCGGCATCGCGCGAAAAACCAGCACCGTCCCCACGCACAGCATCAAAAACACCCCCAACGCCCCCGCCGCCGCCAACGTCGGACTCCCCAGTCGCACCGCCAGCGCGTCCACGACCAACCCGCCCACCAGACTCCCGCCCAGAATCGCCCCGATGCAAAGAGTCTCCGCCCACCCCACCGCCGCCTGCAATCTCTCCGGCGGCTGCAGCTCCTTGAGGATCCCCCGCTTTGCCGGCGAGAAGAACGTCGACTGCACCGCCAGCAAAAAGAACCCCGCCATCACCAGCGGCAAGCTCCCCGCCAGCACCGCCCCGATGAGAAAAATCATCACCGCCATTTGCAGCCACAGGCTCCAGCGGATGACGTCCCGCCGCGCAAACCGGTCGTTCAGCCACCCCGCCAACGGAGCGAAGATCACGAAGGGCGAGACCAGCAACAGCGAGATCAACGACACGTACCGCATCGCCGCCTCCATCGGCAGCACCAGATTGACCAAGCCAATGAGCACGAGCTTCGTCCCATTGTCGTTGAACGCCACCTGCGTCTGCGTGAAGAGCAATTTCACGAACGCCGAATGAAAGAATTTCGATTCCATGACCGCAAAGATCTCACGAGGATCCCGATCTCCTATTCGATATTCATTGCCCCAATATCGTTTCTATCGATACATTCGGACCGCAGATAACGCAGATTTCGCCGAGACATCCAGTGAAGGCCACCAGGCCTCATCCCCCCGGTATCTCTGCGTAATCCGCGTAATCTGCGGTTCAAAACTCACCCCTCACCGCCATCCCCGTGAACGTTCACCACCTCGAGCTCTTCTACTACGTGGCCAAGCACCGGGGCATCGTCGCGGCGTGTCGGCACATTCCCTACGGCATCCAGCAGCCCGCCGTGAGTGCGCAAGTCGCGACGCTCGAGGGCGATCTCGGCGTGAAGCTTTTCGAGCGCCGCCCCTTCCGTCTCACTCCGGCTGGCGAGCGTCTCTACGATTTCGTGGCGCCCTTCTTCTCCCGCCTCACCTCCGTCGAAGACGAACTCAAGGGTCGCCTCTCGCAGGAACTCCGTCTCGTTGGCCCCACCCAGGTCATGCGCGATCATCTCCCGGAGGTCATCGCCACCCTCCGCGCTCGCCATCCCGGTCTCCGCCTCAGTCTCCAGGAATCCGACCAGCACCAATCCGAGGAGCGAATCAACCAAGGCGAGGCCGACTTGGGCATCTCCGTGCTTGAAGAAAAATCCCGCCCTGGCTTCCGCACCGAGATCCTCGTCCGCCTCCCGCTGGTCCTCCTTGTCCGCCAAGACAGCTCGATCAAATCTGCCGCTGCCGCCATCCGCGAAGGCGCGACCGGCCGCCTGCCACTCATCGCGCTGCCCGTGCACGAACGCATCCGCCGCATCTTCGCCGACAGCCTGCGCAAACAAAATCTCGCGTGGCCCGTCGCGATGGAGGTCAGCTCCAACGATCTCGTTGCTCTCTACGTCAGCCACGGCCTCGGCGCCGGCCTCACCGTGCGACTCCCCGGCGCGACCTTCACCGAAGACCTGCGCGTCCTTCCCCTCGCCCGCACTCCGACCCTGCCCATCGGAGCGTTCTGGCGCGGCAAGCTCTCACCCATCGCCGCCAGCTTCATGGAAACGATCCGCACCCGCGCCGCGGGCCTTCCGCCCGGGTAAGCCCGCTGCGCCGCCCGGCTCGGTCAGCCAGCGCCCACGGGCCTCGCCCCAACGTTCCGCCCCCTCGCCAGCATCCCATTTTTCGGCGCGAACACCATCGCCAGCAGAAACAGAACGACCAGCACCAGCACGATGCACGCGCCGGTCGCTCCGTTGATGAAATAGCTTACGTAGACCCCCACCAGGCTCGATACCACCGCCGACCCCGCCGCGATCCACATGACGTGAGCGAACCGGTGACTCAGCAGCAGTCCGATACAACCCGGGGTGATCAACATCGCGATCACGAGGATGATTCCGACCGCCTGCAGCGAAACGACGATCGCCAGCGCGACCAACGCGAGCAGCGTGTAATAGAGCCGCGTTGTGTTCAACCCGATGGTGCGCGCGTGGTTCGGGTCGAAGCAGAAAAGCAGGAGATCCTTCCGCATCGCCAACACCGCTGCCAACGTCAGCCCGCCCACGATGACCGTCTGGATGATGAGCTGCCGGGGGATCCCTAGCAGGCTCCCGAACAGAATGTGATTGAGATGCACGTCGGTGGGGATCTTCGTGAAGAGCACCAACCCGAGTCCAAACAACCCCGTGAAGACGATGCCCATGACCGTGTCCTCCTTCACCCGGCTGTGCGATTTGATGAATCCTGTCGCCGTTGCGCAGAACAGCCCCGCCGCGAAGGCACCCACCGACAGCGGCAACCCGACGACGTGGGCCAGCACGATCCCCGGTAGCATCGCGTGCGAGATCGCGTCCCCCATGAGTGACCATCCCTTCAGCACCAAGTAACACGAGAGCAACGCGCAGACCACGCCCACCAAAGCGCCCACTCCGAGAGCCTCCAGCATGAACTGATACCGAAACGGCGCGACCGGATCGTGCAGGAAAAGCTCGATCGCCGCCCTCACGCTGCCGCTCCTTCAAGACCGCCCGTCCGCCGACTCGCCCGCCGCGCCGCCAGCATCCCGTGTTTTGGCGCCAGACCGAGCACCACCAGAAACAGCGTTGTCTGGAGCACCACGATGCACCCTCCGACCGAACCATCGAGGAAGTAGCTGCCGTAGGCCCCGAGCGCGGACGTCGTCACCCCCATCGCCGAAGCGATGCCCAGCATCCTCCCGAAGCGGTCCGTCAGCAGGTAGGCCGTGGCCCCGGGCGTGACCAGCATCGCCACGACGAGGCACGCACCCACCGCCTGCAACGCCGCCACGGACACCGCCGAGAGCAGGGTGAGCAAGGTGAAATGCAGCACCGTCACGTTGAGGCCGATCGCCCGGGCTTGGTTGGGATCGAAGCAGAAAAGCAGCAGATCCTTCCACTTCACGAGCAAGACCGCCATCGCAGCTCCACAGATCACGACCGCCTGCGCGATGTCGAAATCCGCCATCCCCAGCATGTTGCCAAAGACGATGGTCCGCAGATTGAAGCCCGTCGGGAAGAGCGAGATGAGCAACAGCCCCATCGCAAAAAACGCCGTGAAAACGATCCCGATCGTCGCGTCCTCCCGAATCGGCGTCTTCGCCTTCACAAATCCCATGCCCGCCGCCGCCAACATCCCCGCGGCGAACGCACCGAGCGCGAACGGCAATCCTAGAATCGAGGCGATCGCCACCCCGGGCACGACCGCGTGCGCCAGCGCGTCGCCCATGAGCGACCAGCCCTTCAGCGTCACGAAGCACGACAAAAATGCGCACACGCCCCCGATCATGGCGCTCACGAAGATCGCCTTGAGCATGTATTCGTATTGAAACGGGACGGCAAGTTGCTCGATCACTGACCCTCCTTCGCCTCTCGCCGCTCCCTCTCCTGACGCCGCTCGAGGTGCCCGCCTCTGCCCAATACCACCGGACGCTCGTCGTCGGTGAGCAGCGTAACTTGGCGACCATCCGTGTCGTCCACCGTGGATTCGTCGAACTGGAATTGTCGCAATACCCCGCCGAACGCCAGCGCGAGATTGTCCCGGGTGAAGACCTCGTCCGTCGGACCAAACGCCAGCACCGTCCGGTTGATCAGCACGACTTGATCGCAGAAGTCCGGGACCGAACCGAGATTATGCGTCGAGACGAGCATGATGTGGCCCGTGTCGCGCAGCTCGCGCAGGAGTTCGATGATGGCCGCCTCCGTCTTCACGTCGACGCCGGTAAATGGCTCGTCGAGCAGGATGACTCGCCCGCCTTGCGCCAGGGCCCGCGCCAGGAAGACGCGCTTCTTCTGACCGCCCGACAACTCACCGATCTGCCGATCTCTGAAGTCCCACATCTTCACCCGCTCGAGGCTTGCTTGGACGAGGCGCTTATCGTTTGCCCTCGGCGTCCGGAGGAAATTCATGAAGCCATACCGCCCCATCATCACGACGTCCCACACGCTCACCGGAAACGTCCAATCGACCTCCTCGGCCTGCGGCACGTAGGCAACCCAGTTTTTTTTCTGCGCCTCGAGCACCGGCCGACCGCCGATGGTGACCGTCCCCGAAGAAGGACGGACGAACCCCATGATCGCTTTGAAGAGCGTGGACTTCCCGCTGCCATTCACGCCGACGAGCGCGCAGATCGAGCCGCGCTTCAGTTGAAAGGTCGTGTCGCGGAGCGCCGTGTGACCGTTGTTGTAGGTCACCGTCACGTCCCGCACGTCGATGTCGAGGTGCGGTCCGTCGCTGGACTCGGCGGGCGTCATTCTGGTTGAAAGCCCCGCACGATCGTGTCGGCGTTGTATTGCAGCAGGTCGAGGTAAGTCGGGGCGGGACCGTCTTCCGTCGTCAACGAGTCGACGTAGAGAACGCCCCCGTACCTGGCTCCGGTCTCCTTCGCGACTTGGAGGATGGCCTTGGGACTGATGGTGCTCTCGCTGAAGACGACCGGGATTTTCTCCGCTCGCACGGTGTCGACGACGTGCCGGACTTGCTGCGGGGTGCCTTCCTCGTCGGCGTTGACCGGCCAGAGATAGAGCTCCTTCATGTCGTAATTGCGCAGGAGGTACGAAAACGCGCCTTCGCTCGAGACCAGGGTGCGCTGGTCCTCGGGAATCGCGGCCAGCTTCTCACGGACGGGTCCGTCGACGGCCTCGATCTTTTTGGTGTAAGCAGCGGCGTTGCGGTCGTAGGTTTCCCGATTGGCGGGGTCGAGTTCCACCAAGGCTCGCCGGATATTCTCCACGTAGACGATCGCCCCCTCCGGCGACATCCAACTGTGAGGATTCGGTTTCCCGTCGTATGGCCCTTCGGAGATGCTCATCGGCTCGATGCCCTCGCTGAGCACCGCGACCGGCACGTCTTTGACGTTCTTGAGAAATTTCTCGAACCAGCGCTCGAGCCCCATCCCGTTGTAGAGCACCAAATCGGCCGATTGTGCCTTCACGATGTCCAACGGCGTTGGCTCGTACTCGTGGATCTCGGCCCCAGGCTTGGTGATCGATTCCACCACCACTTTGTCCCCGGCGACATTCTGCGCCATGTCTTGCAGGATCGTGAACGACGTCAGCACGCGCAGCGGCTGGTCGCCCGCAGGTTTCTGGTCGGAGCACGAAGCGGCCAACAGCGCGAGAGCGGCCAGCGAAAGGAGTCGAAAGTTCATGATGAGTGGTCTGGTCGTTCCGCCGCGTCTAACGCGGCGGAGTTATTTTTGTATCTATGACGAACGGATGTAGCCCGGACTACATTTGACGCGGGAAGGTAGGTAGGAGGAACTTTTGTGTCAATCGATTCCCGCTTTGCCGCAGTCCGCCCGTCAGTGCGCTCCCTGCAGGACGATCTCCGTGAGCGCGGCACCGCGTCCAGCTTCGCCCGGATACACCGCGACGATCTCCAGCTCCAAGGTGTCGCCGACGTTGAGAAAGATGTCGTCAAACGTCACGCGCTGCCACCGCCAGGTGTTGGATAGCCGGATGGTGAAGGCCGGTCGTCCGTTGTGCGAGAGGAGCAATTCTTTGACGCGCCCGTATTTTTTGAAATCGGCCAGCGGATTGGCAACACCGTTCGCGATATCGACGCCGAAGAACGGGGTTCCGTCGAGATCTCGCGGCAGATCCGCCGGGAAGCGAAACGTCAGCCGGTCGCCCACCTTGGCGCCCGTCCAAGCCGTGTCGGCCCGCGCGTCGTTGAGCATCGACAATCTGTCTTGTCCGCCCGCGACGTCCGCCGCCCACGGGAACGCACAGGTGAGGGAGCATCCACCCATGAACTCGGTCACCACCGGCGATCCGACCTTGGCCTTGAGCCTCGGCACGTCGGCCGCCGCCAAGCCGGCGACACCCCCGACGCCGAGAGCGCAAGCCAGACAGATCGCGGGGACGACGCGGGGGGGCAGCGGGAGATTCATCGGCGGATAGAACAACTCCACCCTACCTTCAATCCAAGTCGCGAATCCAGACGCCCACGCCGCGCCGCCACCTCCCGAGGCGCTTTGTATAGGCGGCTACACTCTGTCTTTGCCTGTCGACATGCGTCGGCGGCGGCCATATTCTTCGACCACCGATGACCGCTAAAAGAACCTCCCCCGGGAAGTCGTCCGGTCGGGCCCCAGCCGGATTGCGAGCCGCCGAGAGCGCCCGCATTCAGAGCCTCACCCGCGCCCAACACGCCCAGGAGCGGGCGCAGGACTACGTCGAGGCCATCGCGGGATTGATCACCCAGCACGGGGAGGCGCGCGCGACCGACCTCGCGCGCGCCCTCGGCGTCACTCACGTCACCGTCATCCGCACGGTCCAGCGGTTGCAACGAGATGGCTTGGTCGAGACGCAGCCGTATCGCTCGATCTTCCTCACCGACGCTGGCCGCGCGCTGGCGATCAAGTCCAAGGCGCGCCACGAAGCCGTCGTCGCCTTCCTCGAAGCGCTCGGCATCTCGGCGAAAACCGCCCGCACCGATGCGGAAGGCATCGAGCACCACGTCAGCCCCGAGACGCTCGCCGCCTTCGCCCGCTTCGTCACGGAGCGCGCGGGCCATTGACCTCCGCGCCGTCTACCTCGCGCTGATCAGCTCCAACAAGCGGTCTTCCGAAGCCGCCCGCCCTCGCACCGGGACGCCTCCGGCGCCCAGCGACCGGCTCAGCTTCCCAGCCTCGAAGAGTTCCACCACGAGGGGATGCACGTAGTACTTCCGGCAGGTCGCCGGACGGTGGTGCAGTCTCACCGCCACATCCTTGATCGCCGTGTTCCGCGCCCGAGCGATGCCGGTCGCAGACTCCGGCACCTCCGTCTCGGCAAGAATCTCTAGCGCGAGCCGCGACGCGTGCCACGTGCGGAAATTCTTCGCCGTGAACACCGCGCCCGACACCTCTTGCAACCACTCGTTGACGTCGGTCGAGTCCACGGGGTGCCAACCGCCCCGCGCGTCCTTGTATTTGAACAGATGCTGACCCGGCAGCTCCTGCAGCTTGCGCACGATCTTGGCCACCGTCCCGCTCCGGAGCTTGGCTTCGATGTCTCCCCCGCCCTTGCCACGATAGGACAACTCGACCGTTTCGCCGTGCGCATCCACGTGCTCGCTCTCGAGCGTCGACAGTCCGTAGGTCCCGTTCTCGTCGCGGTAGTTCAGATTGCCGATCCGGCACGCCGTCTGATCGAGCATCCGCACCAGGGTCGCAACCACCCTCGGCCGATCCAGCTCCCGATGGCGCAACGCACCGGCGACCGCCGCGCGGATCGATGGTAGCGCAGCGCCGAATTCCCCCATTTGCGCAAATTTCTCGCGCGCCCGCAGCCTCTGCCATTCCGCGTGATACCGGTATTGCTTGCGCCGCCGATCATCGTAACCGGTCGCCTGGAGGTGGCTATTGCCGTGCGGCGAAATCCAGACGCGCCGGTACGCCGGTGGGATCGCCAAGGAGTCGATGCGCGCTACTTCCGCATCGTCCGAGAGCCTACTCCCGTCCGGCAGAAAGTAGGAAAACCCTCCACCCGCCCGCCGCCGCCGCGAGATCCCAGCGGCTTCGTCGATCAAGTAAATCAATCCTCGGGGCAACTTCGGCTTGTCCATCCAACGTAGAATCTACGCGATCACTCGACGACCCGGACGCCCCGCGACCCGGGGTGAAACAAGTCTTTCTACAACTCCCTACCCTCCGTTTACTGGCTCCAGAATCCACCAAGCTACGAACTGACCATGACGACCGAATCCAAGTGCCCCTTCAATCCCGCCGCTCCGAAGACCGCCACCCCAGCCTCGGGCGAGGGCACGACGAACCAGGATTGGTGGCCCAATCGCCTCAAAGTCGAACTCCTCAACCAGCACTCCGCGAAGTCCGATCCGATGGGCGCGACCTTCGACTACGCCGCTGAGTTCAGCTCGCTCGACCTCGCTGCGGTGAAGGACGACCTCGCCGCGCTCATGACCGACTCGCAGGATTGGTGGCCCGCCGATTTCGGTCACTACGGCCCGCTTTTCATCCGATTGGCTTGGCACAGCGCCGGCACCTACCGCACCGGCGACGGACGCGGCGGCGGTGGCCGTGGCCAGCAACGCTTCGCCCCACTCAACAGTTGGCCCGACAACGTCAGCCTCGATAAAGCGCGACGACTCCTGTGGCCCATCAAGCAAAAATACGGGCGTAAGCTCTCCTGGGCTGACCTGTTTATTCTCAGCGGGAACGTTGCCCTCGAGACGATGGGCTTCAAGACCTTCGGCTTCGCGGGCGGTCGCGAAGACACGTGGGAACCCGATCAAGACGTCTATTGGGGCAGCGAACAGACGTGGCTCGGCGGCGACGAGCGCTACGCCGACGGCTCAGAGGGCGTGACCAAAGACGGACCAGCGGTCCTCGTCTCCGACGACACCGCCGACGGCTCCGTCCACAGCCGCAAGCTCGAGAATCCCCTCGCCGCGGTCCAAATGGGCCTCATCTACGTGAACCCCGAAGGTCCCGACGGCAATCCCGATCCGCTCAAGTCCGCTTACGACATCCGCGACACCTTCGCCCGCATGGCCATGAACGACGAGGAGACCGTGGCCCTCATCGCCGGCGGCCACACCTTCGGCAAAACTCACGGAGCGGCTTCCGCCGACCACGTCGGCCCCGACTCCGAAGCGTCCGGCTTGGAAGCCCAGGGCTTCGGTTGGCACAACGACTTTGGCAGTGGGAAAGGTGGCGACACCATCACCAGCGGCCTCGAGGTCACCTGGACATCCAGTCCAACTCAATGGAGCAACGGGTATTTCGAAAATCTCTTCACCTACGACTGGGAACTCACGAAGAGCCCAGCCGGCGCTCACCAATGGACGCCGAAAAACGGAGCCGGAGCCGGCACCGTGCCCCACGCCCACGCCGCCGACACGATGATCACGCCCTGCATGCTCACGACCGACATTGCCCTCCGCGCCGACCCGGACTACGAGCGCGTCTCCCGCCGTTTCTGGAAGAATCCGGACGAATTCGCCGACGCTTTCGCCCGCGCGTGGTTCAAGCTCACCCACCGCGACATGGGACCGCGCGCCCGCTACCTCGGACCCGACGTCCCCGCCGAAGAACTCATCTGGCAAGACCCCATCCCCGCCGTTGATCACCCGCTCATCGACGCCCAGGACATCGCCGCGCTCAAGGAGAAGATCCTCGCCTCCGGCCTGTCCGTCGCCGAGCTCGTCTCCACCGCTTGGGCCTCCGCAGCCACTTTCCGTGGGTCCGACAAACGGGGCGGAGCCAACGGCGGTCGCATCCGCCTCGCCCCGCAGAAAGATTGGGAAGTCAATCGCCCCACGCAACTCGCCCGAGTCCTCGAGACACTCACCGCCATCCAGACGGAGTTCAACGGCGCGCAGACGGGCGGGACGAAGGTCTCCCTCGCCGACCTCATCGTCCTCGCTGGCTCCGCCGCCATCGAAAGCGCTGCGGAAGGCTCTCTGACCATACCCTTCACCCCCGGACGCATGGATGCCGCCACCGAGCAGACGGACAGTGAGGCCTTTGCCGACCTCGAGCCGGCCGCCGACGGGTTCCGCAACTACCTCAAAGCCGACTACACCGTCCCCGCCGAGGCCCTGCTCATCGACAAGGCTCAACTCCTCACGCTCACCGCACCGGAGATGACCGTCCTCCTTGGCGGCCTCCGCGTCCTCGGGGCGAACTTCGACGGCAGCAGCCACGGCGTCTTCACCGACCGTCCGGGCACGCTCTCGAACGACTTCTTCGTCAACCTGCTCGACATGGCCACCGAGTGGAAGCAGGTGTCGCCTTGCGGCAATGCCTTCGCGGGCCTCGACCGGACATCCGGCGAGAAGAAGTGGACCGGCACCCGGGCCGATCTCGTCTTCGGATCCAACTCGATCCTCCGCGCCATCGCGGAAGTCTACGCCTGCGCCGACGGCCAGGAAAAATTTCTCGCCGATTTCGCAGCCGCCTGGACCAAGGTCATGGACCTCGACCGCTTCGACCTTCAGTAAGCGGAATCACCGCCCACCGGGGGCCGCGTTCCGCCTTGCCCCCAGCCACCGCGAAGCGCACATTCTGCCCCATGGCCGAATCGCCGGAGACCTTCTGGACCCGCCGGGCGCGCCTCACCGCGTGGCGACGGAATATCGCCACTTGGCTCGCGGCCTTCTTCCCCGCCGCCTTCGTCGCTTCTGCCTTGGCCGCCTGCGCCCTCCTGATTCTGCGCCAGAGCGGCCCCCTCCCGACCGCCGTCTGGCCCGCCATCGCCGGCGCGTTTCTCCTCGCAGCCATCTACGGGATCGTCCGCGCCCGCCGCGACTTTTTCACCAAAGACGACGCCCGCCTCCGCCTCGACGTCTCGCTCCGGTTTCATAATCGCCTCACCTCCGCCGCCCGCGGCATCGGAGCCTACCCCGCTCCCCGAGCCGCCCCCGACGGCTTTCAATGGCGTTGGCAACCCATCGCAGCCTCCCTCGCCGCTTGCGCCGCCATTCTCCTTCTCGCGGCGTTCATCCCCATCGCTCCCGACGACGCCACCTTCCGCCCAACGCAAGCTCCCACCGCCTGGACCGAGACCCAATCCTGGGCCGAGCGCCTCGCCGAAGCCGACATCGTCGAACCCGAGGCAGTGCAATCCCTCGAAGACAAACTCGACGCCCTCCGCGACCAACCCGCCGAGGATTGGTTCAGCCACGCCAGCCTCGAAGCCGGCGACAGCCTCCGCGACCAGACCGCCCAATCGCTCCGCAACCTCGAACGCAACCTCACCGAAGCAGCCTCCCAACTGGAATCCGCCGCCTCCCAGCAGCTCCCCGCCTCCGCTCTGGAGACAGCTCGACAACGAATTCGGCGAGACACTCGCCAACCTCGAACTCGGCAATCTCCCCCTCGACGCCAATCTCCTCGCCGACCTCCAGAAGGTCGACCTATCGAAGGCCCGCCAGCTCAGCGCCGAGCAGATGAAAAAGCTCCAAGAGCGGCTCAAGGAAGGAGCTGCAGTTTGTCAGGTCTGCCTCGGCCCCGGCGAAGGCGGCGAGCAGCTCGTCGACGGACTGCTCCTCACCCCCGGCGACGGCGGCATCTCCCGCGGCCCGGGCACCGGCCCGGTCGGCCAGACCCAACGACCCACCGATCTCGGTGGCGGCGTCCCCCAGCAGATCTCCAACGACGACCTCACCAACGCCCTCCCCGCCGAAGTCCTTGGCCTCGGGATCGGCGAACACGACCCCGAAGCCCCGTCGCCAACCGGCCCGGTCGCGGGCGGCGAGATCGCCACCACCGGCACCGGCGGCGACGCCGTCTGGCGCGACAACCTCAATCCCAATGAACGCCAAACCCTCCAGAGATTTTTCCAGTAACATCTTTTCGCCCCGCGCCAGCGGAAAAGGCCGACCCCTCCCACCCGCATTTCTTAGTCACCTTCGGTTCAAAGACGCATTTGTATTTCAACCGTAGCTTATTTCCTCCTTCCGTGCCGACAACCAACCCAGCCACCGAGTCCGAAGTCACCTCCGCTCGCGCCACCCTCGAGCGCCTTCAATCGACTCTCAATCAAGTCCTCTTCGGTCAAGAGACCCTCGTCGACCTCGTCATCACCGGCCTGCTCGCCCGCGGCCACCTTCTCCTCGAAGGCCTCCCCGGTCTCGGTAAGACCGAACTCGTCAAAGGCCTCGCCCGCGCCATCAGCCTCGATTCCAGCCGCGTCCAATTCACCCCCGACCTCCTCCCCGGCGACATCACCGGCAACCCCATCCTTCAGGAAGAAGACGGCCGCCGCGCCTTCGTCTTCGCCCCCGGCCCCCTCTTCGCCAATCTCGTTCTTGCCGACGAAATCAACCGCGCATCGCCCAAGACCCAGTCCGCCCTCCTCGAGGCGATGCAGGAGCGCCGCGTGACCGTCATGGGCAAGTCGCACCCGCTCCCGGAACCCTTCTTTGTCCTCGCCACCCAGAACCCCATCGAACTCGAAGGCACCTACCCCCTCCCCGAAGCCCAGCTCGACCGTTTTCTCTTCAAGCTCGAAGTCACCCGCAACTCCGTCGACGTCCTCCAGCGCATCATTCTCGACCGCGAGATCGGGCAGGAGCCAAACGTCGAGCCCGTCCTCGACCGGCAGGCGCTCCTCGATCTTTCGGCCCTCGCCCGCCGCATCTACCTCCCGGACGTCGTCGCCAACTTCATCGCCCGGCTGGTCGACGCCACCCACCCCGGCCAATCCTCCACCGCCGCCGGCGTCCGCTTCGGGGCCAGTCCCCGCGCCGCCCTCGGCCTCGCGGCCGCCTCCCGTGCCCGCGCCCTCCTCGCCGGTCGTCTCAACGCCAGCTTCGAAGACGTCGCCGCTCTCGCCATTCCCGTCCTCCAGCACCGCATCGTCCTCGATTACACCGCCCGCGTCGAAGGCCGCACCCCCGCCTCGACCATCCGCACCCTGCTCGAGGAAGTCCCCCCGCAGGATCGCCCCACCCCCTCCACTCTCCAGGCCGCGAAGATCCGATGAAGCGGTTCATCTGGCCCTTGCTCGCTGCCGCGTTGTTTGCCCCCAGCAGCCACGCATCTTGGGACGTGGACCTCGCCACCGACGACGGTCTCCAAGTCACCGTCACCTCGCCCTTCGATCAGATCCCCCCCGTGGGCTACCTGCCAGTCGCGGTCACTCTCTCCAGCGATTTCGACCGGGCCCACACCTACGACCTCCGGGCTTCGACCAATCTTGGATACGGCAATAACCACACCTCCGCCTCGACCAGCCAGCGGGTCACCGTGCAGCCAAACGAGCGCATAACGGTCCCGCTGCTTGTTCCGATCACCCCGAAAGATTCGGCCCTCGGCCAGAACCACTACGCGAACGTCACCCTCACCGGACCCGGCATCCGGGGTAGCGGCGTCGCCTCGTTTCCCAATCACGGATCGACCGGCGGACGCCTCACCACCTTCACCGCCCTCAGCGCCGACCTTGCCCTCCGCTCTTGGGGTCCGCTCAAGGAACAGGCCGATAAGGACAGCCGCCCGCTCGTCGGGACGGATTTTGATCCCGCCGACTTCCCAGAGTCCTGGCTCGCCCTCTCCGGCCTCGCCTCGCTTTGGATCACCGACACCGAACTCGACACCCTCCGCCCAGCCCAGCGCGCCGCTCTTGACGATTGGATCCGCCAGGGTGGCCACCTCTTCTGGGTGCTCGACGAAACGTCCACCCGCACGGTCGCCGAGTTCGGCAATCCGGGTCTTGGCGCCATCACCCTCCGCCGCTGGAACGGCAAGGAACTCCCCACCGCCGAGACTCTTGAAGCCATTTACCAAGTCCCCGATTCTGCGGACCGCTCGCTCAGCCAAGCCTACACCAGCGGCTGGAAGCTCGCCGACCGCGTGGGCCGCCTCCGCCTGCCCGTCACTCTGCTCGTCATTTTCATCGTGGTCTTCGCCGTGACCGTCGGGCCGCTCAACCTCTTCGTCTTCGCCGGACCAGGTCGCCGCCAACGCCTCTTCTGGACGACCCCCTTCATTTCGATTGTGGCCGGTCTACTCCTGGGCCTCATCATTTGGATTCAAGACGGCTCCGGTGGCGACGGCCAGCGCATGGTCCTCGGCGTGCTCCTCCCGGACACGAACCAGATGCTCATTCGCCAGGAACAGATCTCCCGCAGCGGCCTCCTCCTGGATCGCAGCTTCACGCTCCCCGAAGACGCCCTCGTCGCCCCCATTTCCCTCACCGGCAGCCCCCAACTCGAGACCGCCCGCCGCTTCGAACAGACCGGCAAGAATCTCTCTGGCCAATGGTTCAATAGCCGCGCTCTCCAGGCTCAATACCTCGAAGCCATCGTCCCCACCCGCGCCCGCATCGAACTCGTCGACAGCGCCGCCGACGGCACTCCGACCCTACTCTCTAGCGTCCCCTACCCGCTCGACGAGATCCACTACACCGACGCCACCGGCCAGACTTGGTTCGGCGGCCCACTCCGCACCGGCGAGAGCGTCTCCCTCACCCGCGCGACACCGAAGCAAACGGCAGACACCCGTGGCCAAAGCCGCCTCGTCGGCCCGCTGATCGCCGAACCCTGGGAGGGATTTCACACCACCAAGAACACCTTCCAAGCCACCGCCACCGAAGGCCCCTACCTAGAGACCCTCCCCGCCATCCGCTGGACCAACCACCAAGCCCTCCTCATCGGCCCAGTGACGGATGCAAGTGCGGGTCTGAACAGAAGGTAACGACGATAACCGAAGAGGTCTCGATGCATCCGCTCTATCAAAAAGCCGACAACTTTAGCTACGACGTGATCGGAGCCGCGATGGAAGTTCATCGAATCAAAGGCCCCGGCCTGATCGAGAGCATCTACGAAAAATGCTTCGCCCGGGAACTCGAACTCCGCGAGATCCCCGCGACGAGTCAACAGGTCGTCAAAGTCGAATACAAAGGCCTCGTTTTTGAGGAGCCGCTCCGCTTGGACCTCCTGGTCGACGATTGCTTGCTCCTCGAGCTGAAAGCCGTTCAACAGATTCTGCCCATCCACCGCGCCCAACTCCTCAGCTACATGCGCCTTCTCGATGTGCCCCTCGGCATCCTCGTCAACTTCCACGAGATTCGCCTCAAGGACGGAATCCACCGCCTCCTCCTACCGGGAGCCAACCTCTGAGACCCCTTTGTTACCTTCGTTACCTTCTGTTCAAAACAAACCGGAGGGCGAAGCCCGACAAGTCCCCATCCACCAGCCCCTTCTGTAAAAATGAACCCCGTCGTCTCCGTCCGCGATCTCCGCCGCACCTTCGCCTCCGTCGAAGCCGTGCGCGGCATTTCGTTCGACATCCTCCCCGGCCAAGTCGTCGGCTTCATCGGAGCCAACGGAGCCGGTAAGACCACGACCATGCGGATGATGGCTACGCTCGACTTGCCCAGTTCCGGCAGCATCACCGTCGCCGGCCACAACGTCGTCAGCGACCCCGCCGCCGCCCGCCGCCGCATCGGCTGGATGCCCGACGCCTACGGCACTTACGACCAGACCACCGTCTTCGAATACCTCGATTTTTTTGCCCGCTCCTACGGTTACGTCGGCGACGACCGCGCCCGCCGCGTGGCCGATGTCATGTCCTTTGCCGACCTCCACCCCATCGGCGACCGGATGATGGATAAGCTCAGCAAAGGCATGGGGCAGCGGCTCTGCCTCGGACGCACCCTCCTTCACGACCCCGATGTCCTCATCCTCGACGAACCCGCCGCCGGCCTCGACCCGAAGGCCCGCGTGGAATTTAAGAATCTCGTCCGCCTCCTCGCCGCCCAGAAAAAGACCATCTTCATCAGCTCCCACATCCTCTCCGAACTCGGCGAGATGTGCGACACCCTCCTCTTCATCGACGCCGGGCAGATCGTCCACCACGGCTCCGCCGACAGCCTGCTCCAAGATACCGCCACGGTCGCCCACATCGACATCCGCGTAGCGGGCGACCCCGAGACCCTCGTCGATTGGATCGCCCTCAACCCCGACGTCACCCTCGTCGATACCAAACGCGAAGGCGCCCGCGTCGCCCTCGACCGGAGCGAACCCGAAGCCATCGCGACCCAACTGCGAAAGATGATCACCGACGGCGTCCCCGTCACCGACTTCCACCGCGAGAACAAGCGGCTCGAAGACGCCTTCGTCGACATGCTCAAAAAAGTCCAGCCATGACCGCCGCCGTCCCGCCACCCCTCCCGGCATCGAGCACGCCGCCGTCACCACCCACGGATTTCTCCGACCACCTCAGCCCGATCATCGTCAAAGAACTCCGCCAGGGACTCCGCACCAAAGTCTTCGTCGCCCTCTTCATCACCACGCAGGTCCTCATGACGCTGCTCGTCGCGCTCAGCCTCACGGCCACTTCACGGGAGATCAACGCCGAAGCCAGCAGCGGCTTCTTCTGGTTCTTCATCGCGCTTCCGGTCGTCGTCATCCTCCCCTTCCGCGGCTTCGGAGCCGTCGGGGCCGAGATCAAGGCCAACACGCTCGACCTCATCCTCCTCACCCGCCTCTCCGCCCGTCGCATCATCATTGGAAAATGGCTCGCGATCGTCGCGCAGACCGCGCTCTTCGTCTTTGCGATCCTGCCCTACGCCGTCCTTCGCTACTTCCTCGGCGGCGTCAACCTCGTCGACGACCTCATTGTTCTGGGCTGGATGCTCTTCGCCTCCGCCATCCTCACCGGCATCACCGTCGGTATCTCGCCGTTTCAGAACCGCGTGACCCGGGTGCTTTTCTGGTTCGCCATCATCTTCGGCGGGCAATTTGCGTTGGTGGTCCCGGCCATGATTGGCCTCGGTGGCGGCAGCGTGGTCGCCGGAGCTAGCGCCGCCGCCACTTGGTCGGTGCCGCTAGCCATCGGCTTCGTCGGCATTCTCGTTCTCCTCTTCATGCTCGAACTCGGCGCGTCCAAGATCGCCCCCGAAGCCGAGAATCATGCGATCGGCAAACGCCTCATCGGCCTCGTCGTCCTCCTCGCCGCCACCGTCTTCACCGTCCTCGACACCGCCGCCGCGCTGCCCGTCACCACCGCCGCCTGCGTCCTCGGACTCCTCGGCCTCTTCGGAGCCATCTGCGAACCCGTCCGCCTCAACGCCGGCCTCTACCGGCCCTTCAAGCGCCACGGCTTCCCCGGTCGGATCGCTGGCAGGCTTTTCACCCCCGGCTGGCCCTCCGGCACCCTCTTTGCGCTGCTTTACTTAGCCATCAGCGCCGCCCTCCTCGTCGCCAACGAAGCTTTCGACGACTCCCGGGCGGTCGCCGCTTTTCTGGGAGCCTGTGGCGCGCTCATTTTCCCCGCCGCCCTCACTCGCCTCTTCGTGCCGCGCACCCGGCACGCCTTGATCATCTACATCGGCATCCAGACTTTTTGCGTGGTCTCAGCCCTCGTCATCCTGATTCTCGACAACATCTTCGAGAGCGCTTTCGCGATGGTCTCCGCCATCCTTCCGACCTCCGGCCTGATTGTGATTATGTTCGGCGAACTCGAGCAATCCGAGGCCCCCGTCCTATCCGGGATCTACGCCCTCATCCTCGCCGCCAGCGTCGCCATCCTCCTCTTCCGATCCAGATCGGAGTGGAAGCAGATCGCCGCTTTGGAAAAATGACCACCGCCACCGCTTGGCCCGACGCTGCGACCCTCGGCACCCACCACGCCACCGCCCGCGCCGCCGCCGCCGTTTGGTCCTTACCCTTCCGTGGCCGCTCCTGGCGCGGTCCCAACGGCAGCTTCGCCGGAGCCGGGATCGGGAGTTCCATCGACTTTCAAGATCACCGCCAATACCTCCCCGGCGACGATCCCCGCTACATCGACTGGCAAGCCTACGCCCGCACCGGCAACTACTCGATGAAGCTCTACCGCGAAGAAGTCTCTCCCCGCGTCGATCTCGTGATCGACACCAGCGCCTCCATGTTCGCCGAAGAAAGCAAAACCCGCCGCACGCTCGAACTCCTCTTCTTCACCATCGAAAGCGCCCACCGCTCCGGCTCCGTCGTGCACAGTCACAACCTCGCCGCCCCGTGGCCCGTCGAATCCATTCTCGCCGGCCACGCACCACCCACCGGACCCGACCGGCCCCTCACCGCCATCCCCTTCCGCAACGCGTCCCTTCGAGTCCTCATCTCCGACCTCCTCCACCCCGGCAGCCCCGACCCCACCCTCCACCCTCTCGCCGCCAACCACGGGCGCGGCCTCATCCTTGCCCCCTCCACCGAACGCGAACGCAATCCCGACTGGACCGGCAACCTCGACCTCCGCGACGCGGAGACCCACACCACCCGCAGCCAACACGTGTCCCCCGACCTCCTCGCCCGCTACAAGGCTTCTTACGAAAACCACTTCACCATCTGGCGCGACCAAGCCACCCGCCACGCCATCGCCCTCACCCGCATCGACAGTGAAAGCCCCTTGATCGAAACGCTCTCGCCCTTAGAGCCCGCCTGATCGCCTTCCGCTGATCACCGCTCCCCATTCCCGATGCTTCCCACCCTCTCCAATCTCCCCGGACTCTTCGCGCTCCTCGCCATCCCGGCGATCCTCGCGATCCACTTCCTCCAGCGCCGCTCCCGCCAAGTCACCATCACCACCCGCTTCCTCCTCGACCATCTCGCCCCCGTCAGCGCCACGGGCCGCCGCTTCGAACGCCTGCGCAACTCGCGCAATCTCTGGCTCCAACTCCTCGCCGTCCTCCTCGTCACCTGGCTCCTCGTCCAACCCCGCTGGCTGCGCCCCGAGACTCGCCAGACCCTCGTCCTCGTCCTCGATAGCTCCCTCTCGATGGACGCCTTCCGCTCCGAGCTCGATGCCACTCTCGCGACCGCCCTGCCTCCCCTCGCGGCCACCGCCGCCACCACCGATTGGATCGCCCTCGAATCGGACCCCACCCGACCCCGGCTCTACTCCGGCGATTCGCTCACCGACCTCCGCGCCACGCTCAAGGACTGGCAACCCCGCCTCGGCACCCACGACGTGACTCCCGCTCTCCGCCTCGCTCGCACGCTCACCCGCGACCAGGGCACCATCGTCTTCGTCTCGGACCAACCCACGCCCGTCCCCGCAGGCGTCGAGCAACTCACCATCGGCGACCCGATCCCCAACGTCGGCTGGATCGGCCTCCGCACCGACGAGACCACCTGGACCGCCCTCGTCCAAAATCACGGCCCGACCCCCGTCGACACCACGTGGCAGATCGACGAAAGCGCCCCCACCCCCCTCCGACTCGATCCCGGCCAGACCCGCGCCCTCACCGGTCGCTTCCCGACCGAGAGCGACCGCCTCACGCTCCTCCTGCCCGCCGACGATTTCACGGTCGACGACCTCCTCCCCATCGTCCGCCCCCTCCCGAAAGAGCTGACCGTCAGCTCCGCACCCGACGCCAAACTCGCGGATTTTTTCACCCGCCTCACCGCCACTTTCCGCAACGCCCGCCAGACGAGCACCGCTCCCGATCTCACCCTCGCCGAGTACGATCCCCTCGCGCCGACCGAGATCCCGCCCCGCTCGATCACTTTCCTCACCGATCCATCCCCGGTCCAGAGCTACGTCCCAGGCACCATCGTCGCCGAGGATAGCCCCCTCGTCGCCGACCTCAATTGGCAAGGCCTGCTCGTCCGAGACACCTTCACGATCCCCGGTAAACCGGAAGATCAGACCCTGCTCTGGCAAGGCACTCGCCCGCTCATCTTCATCCGAGGAGACACCCTCGTCCTCAACTTCGACCTCCGCCAAAGCAACGCCGACCGCCTCCCCGCACTCGTCCTTCTCCTCACCCGCTTCGCCGACTCCATCCGGGAAAAAAAGACCGCCTTCACCCGCGAGAATTACGAACTCGCTCAATCCATCAACGCCAACACCCGAGCGCCCGCCCGCCCCACCTTCTTCGAGCGACCAGACCTCGCTGCTGCGGCCCACTTCGCCGATCCCCGCGAGGCCGATTTCACCAAGGCAACAACCACCACCACCCTCAAAGATACCATCACCACGCTAACGGAACGAAACACCGAACAAGATTTCCTCACCCCCCTCTGGCTCCTCCTCCTCACCGCAGCGACCCTCACGACTTGGATCCCTGAGCATACCTTATCGAACAGAAGGTAACGAAGAATCCAGATATCAAACGGAGCGGCAAATCGAGCGAAGCGAGAGAGCCGCCCCTCACCCTTTGTTCCCTTCGTTACCTTCTGTCCAAAAACGCATTCGTCTTCCACCACCATGCTCCGCCTAGCCGCCCCCGAGTGGCTCATCCTCATTCCTCTCTTCGTCATCGCCGGATTTGCCTTCCGTCGACTCGCTCTGCACCGCCCGCTCCGCGCCACCCTCCTCCTTCTCCTCATCCTGCTGTTGGTCCGCCCCGAGATCCGCCGACTCTCCGACGGCCTCGACCTTTTCGTCCTCGTCGACCGTTCCGCTTCCGCCGCCGATGCCATCGCCCGCCAACTTCCCGAGTGGGAATCCCTGCTCGCGCGCTCGCGCGGCCCCAACGACCGCATCCGCTTCGTCGATTTCGCCGAGTCTCCGGTCGAGCGCGACGCCGGCACCGCCTCGGCCACCGGGAGCCCCGATGCCACCGCCCTCCCGCTCGCCGTCCGCTACGCCCTCAGCCGCCAGTCCCCCGACCGGGCCGCCCGCATCCTCGCACTCACCGATGGGTTCAGCACCGAACCCCTCGACGACCTCGGCGAGATTCTCGCCCTCCAAGAGGTCCCGCTCGACACCCGCTGGCTCACCCCCGTCGACTCCGCCGACGTCGGCGTCGCCGACTTCACCACCCCCACTCGCGCCCAGCCCGGCGAACCCTTCCTCATCGATCTCGCGATCACCGGCACTCCCGACGGCTCCGTTCCGTACGACCTCCTTCGCGACGGCGAAGTCATCCAATCGTCCGAGGTCACCCTCACCTCCGGTCGCGCGAGCACCCGCTTCACCGACCGACTCGCGAGTCCCGGTGCCCACCGCTACTCGGTCCGACTCCGGGCCACCGAGGACGCCGTCTCCGGCAACAACGTCGCCGAGAGTTGGACCGAGGTCACCGGAGGATCCCGCATCCTCCTGATCACCAATTACGCCGACGACCCCGCCGCCACCGCACTCCGCGCGCAGGGGTTCCAGATCGAGACGATCACCGACCCCCGACGCCTCGACGTCGGACGCCTCGCCGGTGCGCGGGCCGTCATTCTCAACAACGTCCCCGCCTCCGACCTTCCGCCCGACTTCCTGGCCGCCCTCGACTTCTACGTCCGCACCCAAGCCGGCGGCCTGCTCATGGTCGGGGGACGCTCCAGTTTCGGCTCGGGTGGATATTTCAAATCCCCCGTCGACGACCTCCTCCCCGTCTCGATGGAACTCCGAATGGAACACCGCAAACTCGCCGTCGCCCTCGCCATCGTCATGGACCGCTCCGGCAGCATGGGTGCCGCCGTCACGCCCAGCGCAACCAAGATGGATCTCGCCAACGAAGGTGCCGCCCGCGCCATCGAACTCCTCGGTCCAGCCGACGCCGTCACCGTCCTGCCCGTCGACAGCGAAGCCCACGTCGTCGTCCCCCTCACCGGTCTGGGGGAAAACCGCACCGCACTCGTCGACACCGTCCGCCGCATCCAATCCGGAGGCGGTGGCATCTACGTCTACAACGGCCTCGTCGCCGCCTGGGACCAACTCCAAAAAGCCGAAGCGGGTCAGCGCCACGTCATCCTCTTCGCCGACGCCGCCGATTCCGAGCAACCCGGAGATTACGTCAACCTCATCGCCGAAATGAAAGCCGGAGCTGCCACCATCAGCGTCATCGGCCTCGGCCGCGACACCGACCCCGACGCCGCCCTCCTCCAAGACATCGCCGCCCGCGCCGGTGGCCGCATCTTCTTCAACGCCGACCCCTCGACCCTTCCCGCCCTCTTCGAGCAGGAGACCGTCGCCGTCGCCCGCTCCGCCTTCATCGACGATCCGACCGCCATCAGCCCGACCGCAGGTTGGTTGGAACTCGCCGCCCGCCAGCTCGACTGGCCCGCCGCCGTCGACGGCTACAACCTCAGCTACCTCCGACCCGACGCCACCGCCGCCGCCTTCACCACCGACGAATACCAGGCCCCACTCGTCGCCTTCTGGCAACGCGGAGCCGGTCGCGCCGCCGCCGTGAGCTTCCCCCTCGGCGGACCCGATTCTACCCGCGTCCGCGCTTGGCCGAAATACGGCGACTTCCTCCAGACCCTCGCCCGCTGGCTCCTCGGGGAAGCCCTCCCCCCCGGCCTCGGCCTCCGCACCGAAGTCGACGGCAACCGCCTCCAGATCGACCTCCGCTTCGACGACTCTTGGCAGGATCGCTTCGCCGAAACTCCCCCCGAGATCGTCGCCATCGACGGCCACGCCACCACACCCCGCACCATCACCTGGGAACGCCTCGCCCCCGGCCACTACCAAGCTCGCCTCCCCCTCACCCCCGGCCAGTGGACCCGCGGAGCCATCCGCGCCGGGGAGCACACCCTCCCCTTCGGCCCCATCGCCAGCGGCCTCAATCCCGAGTGGAGCTTCGATCCCGCTCGCCGGGCCGAACTCACCACCGCCAGTCAAATCAGCGGCGGCACCGAGCGCGTCGACCTTTCAAGGATCTGGCAAGCCCCCCGCCGCCAAGCCCACCAAGACATCCAAACTTATCTCCTCCTCGCCTTTCTCCTCACCTTCCTAGCCGAGGCCCTCCAGACTCGCCTCCGCGGCTGAACGCGCATTTTGACACCCTCCGCAGCGGCTGTTAGCTCTTCGCCATGGGATTGGCCGTCACCAAGATCACCGTCACGCCCGAGGAATACCTCGACGGCGAACTCCTCACCGACGTGCGTCACGAATACCTCGGCGGCGACATCTACGCGATGGGCGGTGCCAGCGACGCGCACAACGTGATCGCCGGAAACATCTTCGCGCTTTTCCGCAACCACCTCCGCGGCGGCGGCCCGTGCCGCGCCTACATCACCGACATGAAGGTGCGCATCCGAATTCGGGAAGACGACTACTTCTACTACCCCGACGTCTTCGTCGCCTGCCAGCACGGCGAGACCTCGGTCTACTACAAAGAGCACCCAGCGATCATCGTCGAAGTCCTGTCACCCAGCACCGACCGGATCGACCGCCGAGAAAAATTTCTCGCCTACGACCACATCCCGACCTTCGAGACCTACGTCCTCGTCGAGCAGGCCAGGGTGCACGTCGAAGTCAGCCGCCGCACCCCCGACGGCTGGAAATCCGACATCCACGAATCGCTCGACGACGCGTTCGACGTGGAAAAAATCGGCACCCGCCTCACGCTCGCCCAAATCTACGAAGACGTCACTTTCTCGACCGCCGTGGACTGACCGCAAAGCCGACGAACACCCCCTCGGGAACGCGACGAGTCCGCCGCGCGCCGGTGCGTCGCATTCCCCCCCGAAATTCTTCGTTCCCTTCGTTCCCTTCCGTTCAAACCACCCTTCGACCGACCATCCCTCCACCCACGACATGATCGCCGGCGAACTGAAATTCAAAGTCGACCGCATCTGGGACACCATGTGGGCCGGCGGCATCGCGAATCCGCTTTCCGTCATCGAGCAGCTCACCTACCTGCTCTTCATCAAGCGTCTCGACTAACTCCACACCCTCCGCGAGCGCAAGGCCGCCCGACTCGGCACCCCCCTCTCCGACCCCATCTTCCCCACCGGCACGAACCCCGCCACCAAGAACCGCTTCCCCGCCGCCAACCTCCGCTGGAGCCGCTTCAAGGACTTCGCACCGGAGAAACTCTACGCCACCCTCCGCGACGAAGTCTTCCCCTTCATCAAGACCCTCGGCACCCCCGACGCCGCCGCCCCGGACGGCCAGCCCGGTTCCGCCGACGCCGTCGACGCCACCGGCACCTACGCGCACCACATGCGCGACGCCCTCTTCCTCATGCCCACGCCCCGCGTGCTCGCCAACGTCGTCGACCAGCTCGACTCCATCGACATGGCCGACCGCGACACCAAGGGCGACCTCTACGAATACATGCTCGGCAAGATCGCCGCCGCCGGGCAGAACGGCCAATTCCGCACCCCCCGCCACATCATCGACCTCATGGTCGGCCTCACCGCCCCCACCCCCGCCGACACCATCTGCGACCCCGCCTGCGGCACCGCCGGCTTCCTCATCGCCGCCGCCAACTACCTCCACGACCACCACTCGGGCACCATCGGCCGCACCGCCGCCACCCGCCGCCGCTTCCACCGCGACACCTTCCACGGCTACGACTTCGACTCCACCATGCTGCGCATCGGCAGCATGAACCTCCTCCTCCACGGCGTCGAAAACCCCGACATCCGCTACAAGGACTCCCTCTCCCAACCCCTCCGCGACGACGCCGAATCCTGCACCCTCATCCTCGCCAACCCACCCTTCGCCGGCAGCCTCGACTACGAATCCACCGCCAAGGACCTCCTCCAGACCGTCAAGACCAAGAAGACCGAACTCCTCTTCCTCGCCCTCTTCCTGCGCCTGCTCCAGACCGGCGGACGCGCCGCCGTCATCGTCCCCGACGGCGTCCTCTTCGGCAGCTCCAACGCCCACAAATCCCTCCGCCGCACCCTCGTCGAAGATCAGAAACTCGACGCCATCCTCTCGCTCCCCTCCGGCGTCTTCAAACCCTACGCCGGCGTCTCCACCGCCATCCTCCTCTTCACCAAGACCAACTCCGGCGGCACCGACCACGTCTGGTTCTACGACGTCCGAGCCGACGGCTTCTCCCTCGACGACAAACGCACCCCCCAACCCGAAAAGAGCGACCTCCCCGACATCCTCGCCCGCTGGAAGAACCGCAAAGCCGAAGCCAAGCGCCACCGCACCGACCAAAGCTTCCTCGTCCCCAAATCCGAAATCGTCACCCACGACTACGACCTCTCCATCAACCGCTACAAAGAAGTCGCCCACGAGGAGGTCGAGCACGAGTCGCCGAAGGTGATTCTCGAGCGGGTGGCGAAACTGGAAGCGGAGATCGAGAAGGGGCGGGTGGAGTTGGAGGGATTGATTGCGTGATGTGGGAGACGGCGAAACTAGGCGAAATCTGCGAAATCGTTTCCGGTGCCACTCCTAAAACCGGCAGGTCAGAATTTCGGGACGGTGAAGTCCTGTGGGCGACACCGAAGGATTTGAGCGCGCTGAGGGGCAAATTGCTGACAGATACTCCGCGTAAAATTACCGAATTGGGGCTTCGAAGCTGCTCCGCTCGAATGCTCCCTGCCTCATCCGTTCTCTTCAGTTCTCGCGCTCCAATCGGATTGGTCGCAATCAACTCGATTCCGCTCAGCACCAATCAGGGCTTCAAGAGCATGATTCCGCGCGGCGACCGGGTCAGCGCGGACTATCTTTACTGGTGGCTGAAACTGCACCGGGAACAAATCGACCAACTCGGACGCGGAGCCACATTCAAGGAAGTCTCCAAAGAAAATCGTCGAGGAAATCGTGCTTCCGCTCCCACCGCTCCCTGAGCAAAAGCGCATCGCACGAATCCTCGACGCGGCAGACGCCCTCCAAGCCAAGCGCCGCGAGTCCCTCGCCCAGCTCGACATCCTGCTCCAATCCACCTTTCTCGACTTCTTCGGCCATCGCGGGCAAATCCAATTCGAAGGGAAATAGTGGAGGCAAACATCAAAGCTTACGGACGATTTCCCGACCGAAGCAATGGCGAACAATTCCGTAAGTCCGCATTCACTCCTTCGGGTTTCCTCGATCTATGGAGCAAACGGCACCGATCGATTTTGACAAGGCGCTGATACAACCACTCAAACCGGAGACAGTCTAATTACCTGTCCGGGGCAACTACGGGTAAATTGATACGTCTGGAGTCTCGATCGACGTCATGGATGAAACGCAATGGCTCTCGACGACCTCGACAATTCACGGTTACTTTCAAGCTTTCTCAGGCACCTACTCGGTTTAACCGATTTTTCTGAGGTAATCACGGCGGGGTAGCCCAACCCCAACATCACCCGCAAACACTTTCACGACAAGATCTCCTCCCGCCCCTCGACCTCCAGCACCGTTTCGCCAGGATCGTCACCGTCATCGAGGCCCAGCAGAGCCCGCCAGCGCGCGCACCTCGCCGAGCTCGACCGCCTCTTCGCCGCCCTCCAGCACCGAGCCTTCCGCGGCGAACTTTAGCGTCAATTCGGCAGCGGGAGACGTTGTCGGACCGGAGACGGCTCGCGACGAGTTGCGCATCTTGCCAAAACTGCGCAATTTTCATCGAGAACACCGTTCCAAGCAGCAAGATGGCGATCGGGATCCACCACGCAGGGCTGTTGACCAAAGCGGCTTTCGTCGTGAGAAGCACGTCGCGGCGACGGGCATCCTGCATCCAGCGCGGAGCTTCCTCGAACAGAACGAAGTCCTCGGCGGCCAGAAGTTTGAGTTGCGACCGGCGACGCACGAGATGCCAGACGACTGTGCCCAGTGAAATCCATTGGACCGACTCGGAGTGAGCCAGGTCCCGCACCAGCACCCGCGCCGCCTTCGTCTGCGCATGCGGCAGATCGTCGATGATCGCCCAGTCCACCGTCGCCCGGAGCGTGTCAAATTCTGCCGCAACCGACTCGATGATCATCGGGCGAATCAACGCCCAGTAAAACAACCAACCAATTGTCAACGACAGAAATGCGGCGATAAGAACAATCATGGAGACGGCGGGTTGATTTCGATGAAGATACGGGTCGCCCAATCAGGGTTCGAGATCAAGTTCTTCCTGTTTCAGCTCCTTCAGTCGGTCCCTCGCCCGCCGATTCTCCCCGAGGAGTCTTTCGAGTTTGGCCGCCTGCACACGCCGAACTCGCGCGACTACCCACACGCCAAGCGGGATTTCCAGGAATGCAACGAGCCATCCCGCCCAGGCGAAACCCGTCCAACTGCCAAGGGCAGCCAGAAACGCAAACGTGTCATCGGAATCAAGATTCCGCGTCACAGTCCACAGTCCGCCAAGCAGGAACAGAGCGGCGAGAACCCAAGGGATCAACCCGGAATCCGAAACTCGCAGAACAAAAAAAGCCGCCGAATCTTTCCAGTCCGATGGCTTTTCCGGTTTCGATCCCACCTCCATCGGTCGTCAGACTGTGCAGAAGGGCCGTAAAATCCAATCGTTAAAACACCAATCGCTTTCTGACACCTGCCGACCTCCCCATGAGAACCACCTCCAAAAAATCCGCCGGTTGCGGCAATTCAAGCAAGCACCCGAGCAGATCATTCGACGAACAGGAACACGCCGAGCTCCGCCGAGCGGTGAGCGTGGAGGACCCGGCACCGGCGGGGGACCTGTTTGCATAAAGTTCCCGGCGGCTTCCACGAGAGAACCACGACCTCACGCCCAAACTCCTGCTAACAGGACCCGAATTAGCAGTTTATTCCATTGCTCACAACCCGTAATCTGCTAATTTGGGCCGATCTAGCTCGTTGTTGGGTCGATCATGAAGCTCCCTGCCGCCCCTCCCGCACTCCATGAGATTTTCTCCGACCCGTCCCGAATCAGCGATATTCTGCGCGGTTCCGAAGCGGAAAGCACTCGCACGGATCGCTATCTCCACTGGGATGATCTCCGGCGGCGTGAACCCCCGGCGGACCTGACCTCACAAGAGTGGTGGGCCGGTCTCACTCTACGCCGACTCTCCGGCCAACAAGGAGTTCCCCTTCGCGCTCGCGATGCCCGCCCCTTCCGATTCTCGCTCACGGCGCGCATGTTCGAGCAGCTCCACGCCATCGATCTCAAGTGCGGTGGATCGGTCGAAGGGCCGGAGCCGGTGACCAACCCCGAGACGCGTGACCGCTATTACGTCTCGTCACTCGTCGAGGAGGCCATCACGTCGAGCCTGCTCGAAGGCGCGGCTGTCACCCGCTCGGTCGCGCGAGAACTGCTGCGGACCGGTCGCAAACCGACCGGAACGGACGAGCGAATGATCTTAAACAACTTCCAGACGATGCGTCGCATCGCCGACTGGAAAACGCAGGATCTCACCCCGGCCACCGTGCTGGAAATCCATCGCACGATCACTAAAGGAACCCTGGAAAACTCCGAGGACGAGGGCCGACTTCGCAGTCAAGATGACGACGTGCGCATCGAAGACGAGAGCACCGGCGAGATCGTTTTTGTCCCACCGGGTGCCGACGAGCTGACGGGGCGGCTCGAGGCGCTCTGCGAATTTGCCAACGATCGCGAGATGCGCGGCTTCCTCCATCCCGTGATCCGCTCGATCACGCTGCACTTCTGGCTCGCCTACGATCATCCGTTTGTCGACGGAAACGGACGCACGGCCCGTGCACTCTTCTATTGGTCGATGCTGCGCCACGGCTTCTGGCTGTTCGAATTCATCTCGATCTCGCAACAAATCCTCCGCGAGCCGACCAAATACTACCGCGCCTTCCTGCACACCGAGACGGACGGCAACGACCTCAACTATTTCCTCCTCCATCAGCTCGGCGTCATCGAGCGCGCCATCGAAGACCTCCACACCTACATCCAGCGCAAGTCCGCCGAGAACCACGGCCTCCAGCGGCTGCTGCACGGACTCGGCGATTTCAATCACCGGCAGATCGCCCTCCTCACCCACGCCCTCAAGCACCCCGGTGCCAACTACGCCGTTGCCAGCCACCGCAATAGCCACCGGGTCGCGACCCAGACTGCCCGCAACGATCTCGATGGCCTCACGGATCTCGGGTTACTGGTTCGCCACCGCTACGGCAAAGCCTTCAACTACCGCCCGGTCCCGGACCTCGACGCCGAACTCGAAAGCCTCGCCCACGACCGGCGGGACGCGCCGCCGTGATCTCCCCGAACTTCGCCTTTCTCGCCCACGAGTTCCCGAACGAGGCCGAGGGCGCGTCGCTCGCCGAAAGCCTCGCCCACGCCGACCCACGCGGCTGCCTCTTCCACTGCCGCCACACGCTCGAGCGCGCAACGCTGCGGCTCTACCGATTGGACAAGACGCTCGTCCGCCCGGACCTCCAGAATCTCGACAGCCTGTCCAAGGCCGAGAGCTTTCGCGCCCTCCTCCCCGAATCGGTCTGGCTGAAGACCGAACTCATCCGCACCGAGGGAAACCACGCCGTCCACGGAAAGAACGCCCCGCCCGTCGAGCAGGCCCGGCAACTCGTCCGCGAGCTGCACCACTTCCTCTACTGGGTCGGTCGCACGTATATCCGCGATGGGGCCGCCGAACTCGCGAGTCTCACCTACGATCCCGCCGCAGCGCTCCGCCTCGAAGCCGCACCGTCCCGCGCGGAGGATCTCCAGCGGGCCGAGCGCGAGGCTGCGGAATCACCGGAGACTCCAGCGGAACTGACCACCGAGATCGTCCGCCTGCGCGACGAGATCGCCGCCATCAAGGCCGCCAACGCGGAGGTCGCCGAGCACCACGACTACGGCGAGGCCGAGACGCGCACCCGTCTCATCGACCTCGAACTCCGCCGCGCCGGGTGGCCGCTCGACGGACCGCACGACCGGGAATATCCGGTCACCGGACTGCCCACGGGCAACGGCTTCGCCGACTACGGCCTCTGGGGCGACGACGGCAAACCGCTCGCCGTCATCGAGGCCAAGCGTTCGTCCGGCGACGCGGGCACGGGTCGCGAGCAGGCCCGACTCTACGCCGACGCACTGGAAGCGATGCACGGTCAGCGGCCCCTCGTTTTCACCAGCAACGGCTACGAGACGTGGATCTGGGACGACGCGTTCTACCCGCCGCGCCGCGTCGATGGCTTCTACAAGAAGGACGAGCTGACCCGCCTCATCCTCCGCCGCACCACCCGCGAGCCGCTCGACACCGCCCACATCGTCACCGCCATCGTCGAGCGCTACTACCAGAAGCGGGTCATCGGCAGCATCGGCGCGGAGTTTGCCCTCGGCCACCGGAAGGCCCTGCTCGTGATGGCCACCGGCACCGGCAAGACCCGCACCGCCATCGCGCTCGTCGATCTGCTCCAGCGCGCGGGCTGGGCCAAGCGCGTCCTCTTCCTCGCCGACCGCGTTTCGCTCGTCAAACAAGCCGCCAACGCCTTCAAGCGGCACCTCCCCGACTCGAGTCCGGTCAATCTCGTCACCGACAAAGCCACCGAGGGCCGCGTCTTCGTGAGCACGTATCCGACCATGATGGGACTCATCGACGAGACACCCGGGGGCCAGGCCCGCTTCGGCCCCGGCTACTTCGACCTCGTCATCATCGACGAGGCGCACCGTTCGGTTTACCAGCGCTACCGGCAAATTTTCCGCTACTTCGACTCGCTTCTCCTCGGCCTCACGGCGACGCCGCGCGATCAGGTCGACAAGAATACCTACAGCCTCTTCGACCTGCCGCCCGGCGACCCGACCGACGCCTACGAACTCGACACCGCCGTGAGCGACGGCTTCCTCGTTCCGCCCCGCGTCGAGCAGGTCGATCTCAAATTCCCACGTCAGGGAATCGACTACGAATCGCTCAGCGAAGAAGAACGCGACGCCTGGGAAAGTCTCGATTGGGGCGAGAACGCCGATCCGGCCAAGCTCCCCGACCGCGTCGACGCGTCCGCCATCAACAACTGGCTCTTCAACCGCGACACCGTTGACAAGGCGCTCGGTCACCTCATGGCCCACGGCCACAAGGTCGAAAGCGGCGACCGGCTCGGCAAGACGATCATCTTCGCCCGCAATCACGAGCACGCCGTCTTCCTCGAGGATCGCTTCAACGCCCGTTTCCCCGAACACCGCGGCGGCTTCGTCCGCGTGATCGACAACTACGAAAGCCGCGCCCAGAGCCTGATCGACGATTTTTCCATCCCCGACAAAGCCCCTCACATCGCCATCTCGGTCGACATGCTCGACACGGGTATCGACGTCCCCGAGGTCCTCAACCTCGTCTTCTTCAAGCCCGTCTATTCACGCATCAAATTCTGGCAGATGATCGGTCGCGGCACCCGGCTCCGCCCCGATCTCTTCGCGCCCGGCGACGACAAGCGCGACTTTCGGATCTTCGATTTTTGTTTCAATTTCGACTTCTTCCGCGAGAAACCCGAAGGCATCGAATCGACCGGCGGCGAGTCGCTCGGTGCCCGCCTCTTCCGCGCCCGCGTCGATCTGCTCGCCGGGCTGCAGGCCACGCCCGCGACGGCCCCCGACTTTGCAACGTCCCTCGCGGCCAACCTGCACGACGAGGTCACCGCGATGAATCCCGCCAATTTCCTCGTCCGCCAGCAACTCGCGACCGTCGAACGATTCCAGCGCGAAAAATCCTGGCACCACCTCGCGCCCGCCGACCGCGACGCCCTCCACCGCGACCTCGCCGGACTCCCGACCGAAACGGAGACCGACGACGTCGAGTCCCGCCTCTTCGACCTCCTCGTCCTTCAAATGCAGCTCGCCCAGCTCACCGGCGACGCCTCCGCCGCCGAGAAACGCCGCCGACGGGTCGCCGAAATCGCCGGCCTCCTCGAGGAAAAGACCGCCATCCCAGCCGTCGCCGCCCAACTCACCTTCCTCGCCGCGCTCCAGGATCCGGCCTTCTGGACCGACATCACGTTGACCGAACTCGAAGACCTCCGCCGCCGACTCCGCAGCCTCGTCCCGTTCCTCGACCGAACGAAGCGCCAGATCGTTTACACCGATTTCGAGGACGAAATCCTCGACGTCCGCGTCGAGGAGCCGCTCGCCATCCCGGCGATGACCGGCACCCAATACGCCAAGCGGGTCGCCGAATACCTCGCCGACCACCACGACAACCTCGCCATCGCCAAACTCCACCGGAACCTCCCCCTCACCACCGCCGACCTCGAATCCCTCGAGCGCGCCCTCGTCGCCATCGGCGCGGACCATGGCGACCGCCTTCTCGCCGACCTCCTCACGCACAGCGACGCCCCATCGCTCCCGCACTTCATCCGCCGCATGATCGGTCTCGACCGCCAGGCCGCCGTTGCCGCCTTCGGCCATTACCTCGAAAACCAGAGTCTCACCGCCCGCCAGATCCGCTTCGTCGAACTCCTCATCGATCAGCTCACGACCCGCGGCATCATGACCCCCGCCGCCCTCTACGACGCCCCCTTCACCGACCTCCACGACGGCGGCCCCGAGGCCGTCTTCACCGGGAACGACACCCTCATCACCGCCTTGCTCGACACGCTCGAAACCACCCAGCCCCTAGTCGAACGAACGGCAGCGTAGGGGAGCGAAGCGAGAGAGCCGCCTACCCCGCAAACAAATCCATCTGATCCGCATTCACGATCGCCGCCATGTCGCGCCGCTTTCGGCCCACGCTCGTCCCCATCGCAATCGCCGGCTTCCCCTCCGCGTTCAATTCACTCGCCTCCAAGTTCGCCAGGATCTGCTTCGCCCGCTCGATCACGCTCCCCGGCAAGCCCGCTAGTCGCCCGACCTGGATGCCGTAACTCTGATCCGCCCGCCCCGGCACGATCTTCCGCAGAAAGATCACCTCGTCGTTCCACTCCCGCACCGACACGTTGAGATTCTTCACCCCGTCCCGCGTCCGCTCGAGATCCGTCAGCTCGTGGTAATGCGTCGCGAACAACGTCCGGCACCCGATCTCGTCGTGCAGATGCTCCGCCACGCTCCACGCGATGCTCAGACCATCGAAGGTCGACGTCCCCCGCCCGATCTCGTCTAGGATCACGAGACTCTGCCTCGTCGCGTTGTTGATGATGTTCGCCGTCTCGTTCATCTCGACCATGAAGGTCGACTGACCCTCGAGACAGGTCGTCGTTCGCCCCGACGCGCGTGAAGATCCGATCCGTCACCCCGATCCGCGCGCTCGCCGCCGGGACAAAACTCCCCACCTGCGCCATGAGCACGAGTAGCGCCACCTGCCGGATGTAGGTCGATTTTCCCGCCATGTTTGGTCCGGTTAAAATGGCAAACCGCCCCTCGGCCAAGTTCAGCGCCGTGTCGTTCGGGACAAACCGTTCCTCTCCCGTCCGCTGATCGAGCACCGGGTGCCGTCCCTCCTCGATCTCCAGCGCCCCGTCCGCCACCACCTCCGGCCGACAATACCCAAACACCCGCGCCGTCTCCGCCAACGAGGCCAGCGCGTCGACCGCCCCGATCGCCGCCGCCGTCTCCTGCAGCTGCCCGAGCGCGTCGCTCACCATCCGCCGCAGCCGCTGAAAAATCTCGATCTCCAGCGCCTTGGCCCGGTCCTCCGCGCCGAGGATCTTGCCCTCGATCTCTTTTAACTCCGGCGTGATAAACCGCTCCGCGTTCGTCGTCGTCTGCTTGCGGTGATAATCCTCCGGCACGTTGCCGAGGTTCGCTTTCGTGATTTCGATAAAATATCCGAAGACCGAATTGAACCGCACCTTGAGCGACTTGATCCCGGTCCGCTCGATCTCCCGCTCCTGCAGCTTCGAGAGCCACGCCTTCCCCTCCCGCCCGGCGCCCCGCAGCTCGTCCAGCGTCGTGTCGTAGCCCTCGCGAATCATTCCCCCATCCCGCAACAGCGCCGGCGGCTCTTCCGCCACCCCCGCCCGCAGCTCCGCCGTCAGCTCCGGGAGGTCATGCAGACCCGCCACCAGTCGCGCGACCAACTCCCCCCCCAGAGCCGCCACCCGCGCCCGCACCCTCGGCACTTTCTCCAGCGAATCCGCCACCGCCGCCAGGTCCCGCGCGTTCCCCGCCGTCCCGCTCAAACGCGCCGCCGAGCGCTCCAAATCACGGATCCCCCCCAGCACGTCCCGTAGTTCCGCGAGCGCGATACCATCCTCCAGGCAAGTCCCCACCACCTCCTGCCGCTCGACGATCGGTCCGACTTCGCGGAGCGGATGGAGAATCCACTCCCGCAGCGTCCGCGCCCCCATCGGCGTGACCGTCGCATCCAATGCGCCGAGCAGCGTCATCGCCCGCCCGCCCCGCGAACTCACCAACTCGAGGTGCGATTGCGTGGCCGCGTCTAAAATCAGAAACTCGCTCACCCGATAAGGGCGCAAGCCCCGCAGGTGCGACACGTTCCGCCGCATCTGGCGGGTGAGATAATGCAGCACCGCCCCCGCCGCCCCGACCGCCGCCCGCATCCCCGAGCAGCCAAATCCATCCAGCGATTGCACCTTGAAGTGCTCCGCGAGCGCTGACTCCGCCGGGTCCGTCTCAAAGGCGTAGCCCTCCACCGCGTTGGCCTTCCCCGCCGCAGACAGCGTCGCCACCTGCTCCTCCGGCACGAGCAATTCCGCCGGACTCATCCGAGCGAGTTCGTCGAGCAGTTGCGCCAACGATCCCACCTCCGTCAGCCGAAATTCCCCCGTGCTCAGATCGACAAACGCCAGCCCGTAGCAGCCCTTCCGCTCGCAAATTGCCGCGAGGTAATTCTGCTTCCGCTCGTCCAACCCGAAGTCATCCAGCGTCCCCGCGCTGAGAATCTGCGCCAATTCCCGCCGCACCAATTTCCCCGCTTGCACCTCCCCGACTTGGTCGCAAATGGCCACTCGCTTCCCCGCCGCGATCAGCTTCTCGATGTAGCCCTTCGCCGCGTGATACGGCACCCCGCACATCGGCGTCGTCCCCCGCTTCGTCAGCGCGATGTTGAGAATGCCCGCCGCGTCCTTCGCGTCGTCGCCAAACATCTCGTAGAAATCCCCCAGCCGAATGAGCAGCAGAGTCCCGGAGGGCAGATCCCGCCGCACGGCCAGATACTGCCGCATCATCGGGGTCACTTTCTCCTCCGCCATTTATCCGGTGAGGATTTGAACAGAAGGTGACGAAGGTAACAAAGGAATCCTCTGAACCAGCCTCCCAAGCAATTCTGTATCCTTCGTTGCCTTCGTTACCTTCTGTTCAAAACGGATTTGTACTTCACCCCGCCAAAACCGGATCTCCGTAGAGAGTCGTGTTCGACCGCCCGACCACGTTCACATCCATCACCTGACCCACGTGCCGGTCCGCGCCCTCGAACACCACGATTTTATTCGTCCGCGTCCGTCCCATCAGCCGCTCGTCGTTGTGCCGACTCACCCCCTCGCACAGGATCTCCAGCCGAGTCCCCAAGCAGGCCTCCAATTTCCGCTCCACGTTTGCGTTGATCAACGCCAGCAGCTCTTGATTGCGCCGCTCCTTCACGTCCTCCTCGACCTGCGCCGCCATCTCCGCCGCCGGGGTGTCCTTCCGCTTGGAATACCGAAAGATAAACGCGTTATCGAAGTCCGCCTCCCTCGCCAACTCGCAAGTCTCCGCAAAGTCCTCCTCCGTCTCGCCCGGGAACCCCACGATCACATCGGTGGTCACCGCGATCCCCGGCCGCGCTGCCCGCAACTGCCCGATCAGCTCCAGATACCGCTCCCGCGTGTAAGCCCGGTGCATTGCTTTGAGCAGTCGGTTGGACCCCGACTGCAACGGCAAGTGCGCGTGCTCCATCAACCGAGGCAACCGCGCAAACGCGTCCACCAGATCCGCCCGGAAACCCACCGGATGCGGCGACGTGAACCTCAGCCGCTCCAACCCATCGACCCCGTGCACCGCCTCGAGTAGCTGCACGAACGGGCTCTTTCCGTCCGCTTTCTCGAACTCGTGCCGTCCGTAAAGATTCACGATCTGCCCGAGCAACGTCACCTCGCGCACCCCCCGCGCGACCAGTCCCCGCACCTCCGCGACGATTTCGTTAATCGGCCGCGACCGTTCGCTCCCCCGCGTCGACGGCACGATGCAAAACGTGCACTTCATGTTGCAGCCCTGCATGATCGACACGAAGGCCGTCGCTTGCCGCTCCTTCAGCGCGTGGTCGCGGATCGTATTCTGCGACCCTTCCTCCTCCTCGACGTCGACGATGGGGAGCCGCTCGTTGTCGATCCGCGACTCGAAGTTTCGCTTGAGCAGCTCGTCGACGTGATCCGCCACGCGGTGAAATTTCTGCGTCCCCACCACCAGGTCCACGTGCGGCGACGTCTTGGTCAATTCCTCGCCCCGGCTCTGCGCCATGCACCCCAGGTAACCGAGGACCAGGTGCGGCCGGTCCCGTCGCAGCTTCCGCAGGAATCCCATCTTCCCGATCGCCTTCTGCTCCGCCATGTCGCGGACGCTGCAGGTATTGAGAAGGATCACGTCCGCATCCGACTCGCCGCTCGCTAGTCGATACCCACGCCCTTCGAACGTCCGCGCCACCTGCTCGGAGTCGCGCTCGTTCATCTGGCAGCCGTAGGTCTTGATGTAAACGCTGGGCATCGGAAAGGTCGGCGACCCTACACCGCTTGGCCTCGCAATTCACGTCCAGAAATTCCCTTGTTCCTCCCACCCCGCAGACGGACAATTCCACCCATGCCCGACGCGACCCCCTCCAGTCTCGGCTACTCCATGCCCGCCGAGTGGTCCCCCCACGAAGCCACCTGGATCTCTTGGCCCCACCCCGACGGCATCAGCTTTCCCGGCTGTTACGACCGCGTGCTCCCGACCTTCGTCAAGATGGTCAACGCCATCGCCGAGTCTGAGATCGTCCGCATCAACGTCAAGGACGCCGACCAGGAACGCACGGTCCGCCGCCTGCTTCACGCCGCTCCCCCCGAGCGCCTCGAGTTTCACCCCATCCCGACGAACGAACCTTGGTGCCGCGATCACGGTCCGATTTTTATCAAAAAACCAGACGCCCCCCAGCTCGCCATCATCGACTTCGGCTACAACGCCTGGGGCTACAAATACCCGCCCTTCGACGACGACGACGACGTCCCGACCCAGATCGGCGAGCGCCTTGGCCTCGACGTCTTCGACGTCGGCGACTTCGTCCTCGAGGGCGGCTCCATCGATGTCAACGGCGCCGGCACCCTCCTCACCACCGAGAGCTGCTTGCTCAATCCCAACCGCAACCCGCACCTCGGAAAATCCGACATCGAGCAGCTCCTCCGCGACAACCTCGGCGTCCACACCATCATCTGGCTCGGCGACGGGATCGAGGGCGACGACACCGATGGCCACGTCGACGACCTCACCCGCTTCGTCGGAGAGAAGCGCATCGTGACCGTCGTCGAAGAGAACGAAGACGACGCCAACTACGCCGCCCTCCAGACCAACCTCGAGCGGCTCCGGTCCATCAGCCTCGACGACGATTCTCCGTTGGAAATCCACACCCTCCCCATGCCCTCTCCGATCTTCCGCGACGGCCAACGCCTCCCCGCCAGCTACGCCAACTTCTACATCGCCAACACGACCGTCCTCCTCCCCGTCTTCGGCGAGACCAACGACGCCTGGGCCAAGGCGGTGCTCGAAGACGCTTTCCCCGAGCGCAAGATCGTCCCCATCGATTGCCGCGAACTCATCTGGGGCCTCGGCGCATTTCACTGCCTGACTCAACAACAACCAGCCGCTTGATCCGCTCCTCCTTCGTTACCGTGGTTCCGTTGACTCGCTCCCTCCCGCTCGTCTCGCCCTTCGGGCTGCATCGCAGAGCCGATACAGTCTGCCCCGCGGCTTCCCAGCCGCCGGTTTTGACTCGCTCGCTCCCGCTCGTCTCGCCCTTCGGGCTGCATCGCAAAGCCGATGCAGTCTGCCCCGCGGCTTCCCAGCCGCCGGTGTTGACTCGCTCGCTCCCGCTCGTCTCGCCCTTCGGGCTGCATCGCAAAGCCGATGCAGTCTGCCCCGCGGCTTCCCAGCCGCCGGTTTTGACTCGCTCGCTCCCGCTCGTCTCGCCCTTCGGGCTGCATCGCAAAGCCGATGCAGTCTGCCCCGCGGCTTCCCAGCCGCCGGTTTTGACTCGCTCGCTCCCGCTCGTCTCGCCCTTCGGGCTGCATCGCAAAGCCGATGCAGTCTGCCCCGCGGCTTCCCAGCCGCCGGTGCTCCCAGCCGCCGGTGCTCTGTTCAAAATCTTTCGGATTCTTCGGTCCCTTGGTTCCTTTCTGTTAAAAAGCATTTGATTCCGCGATAACCACCCCCGTGCCCGAAGACCTCCTCACCCAACTCCAGAACCCCGCCTACCAGCACGTTCTGCTGAATCACCTCCCCATCATCGGTCTTCTCGCGGGCACCGTCGCCCTCGTCATCGCGCTCCTCATGCGCCAACGCGCCGCTCAGGTCCCCGCGCTCATCGTCATTCTCCTCACCGCCGCTTCCGTCTACCCGGTCGTCCTCGCGGGCGAAGCCGCTTACCGCCCGATCCGCACCATCGCCGACGACCAGGGAGCCGATTGGCTCGACGAGCACATGGACCGCGCCGACCGCTACTCCGCTGCCTACTACGGTCTTGCCGCCTTCGCGCTCATCGCCCTGGTCATCCCCATCCGCTGGCCCCGCAGCTCCGGCGTTCTCGGCACACTGACGCTCCTCGCCGCGCTCACCTGCCTAGCCGCCGGGATCTACATCGCCGAGGCCGGAGGCCGCATCCGCCACCCCGAATTCCGCCCCACCATCGTCGAAACGGCATTGCCCCTACCCGGCGAAGACGAGCTGTAGCTCGATACAAATACGCTGGAACAAAAGGTCACGAAGGCAACGAAGGTTACAGAGAAAAGGAGGAGGCATCCGCATCTTCACCCCTTTGTTTCCTTCGTTACCTTCTGTTCAAAATCGCATTCGGATGCACTCAGAAAAAATCAACTTCCGTTCCCCCGCACTCACCTCCCGCCACGCACCCGGCTTCAGCTCCTTCGGTAACTCAAACCCACCGATCGCCAACCGCGCCAACCGCAGCGTCGGCAGACCCACCGCCGCCGTCATCCGCCGCACCTGACGGTTCCGCCCTTCCGTCAGCTCGACCGCGATCCAAGCCGTTGGGATCGCTTTCCTCACCCGGATCCCCGGCACCCGCTCCGGCAGATCCGGTTCCACGATCCGCTCCGCTTCCGCCGGCAACGTCGTCCGCTTCTGGACCATCACCCCAGCCCGCAATCGCGCGAGAGCTTCATCCGTCACCACCCCCTCGACCTGGACAACGTATCGCCGCCGGTGCCCCTGCTTCGGATTCAGCAGTCGATCTGCAAATCCCGCTTCATCCGAAAGCAACATCATCCCTTCCGAATCCGCGTCCAGCCGCCCGACGGCGTACACTCCACCCGGCAATCCGCATTCAGCCAAAGTCCGCTGTCCGACCACTTCCTCGGTGAATTGACTCAGCACCCCGAACGGCTTGTAGAGTACAACGAGCATCCCTTACCCCAATCCTGATAATCCCGTTAATCCTGTCTACCCTCATCACCACCTGCTTGGTGCAACGTGATCTGCTGGAACGGAATCGACAGCCCAAACTCGTTGCAGGCGTCGACCCCGATCCGCTGAAGCGCGCGCTGCAGTGGGTAATACTTCGGGGCCATCTCCCCGGTCAGATCCAAAAGAACCTCGTAATCCAGCGACGACGCGTTCGCCAAAGCGAACTCGACTTTCAATGAGACGATGTGCGATGGCTCGACGAGCTTCTCGACTTCGGCCCGGAAGAACGTCTTGAAGTTCTCCAGGATCTCCGTCGTGCACGTCGGCTGCTCGTTGTAATCGATCCCGACGGTCGTTTTCACCCGGAAGCCGTGCGAGTGATTCTTGGGATTCTGTCCGAGAAACGCATCGGTCTGATACATCTTCAGTGCGCCGCCGAGCAGCTTGAGTCGCACCATTTCCGCGCTTTGAAACACCACCTTTCCGTAGGACTCATCCTCTAGCAGCACCCAGTTCCCCTCCTCTGAAGGAAAATAAGGCTCGTCGTCGTAGACCGGCCGCGAGAGGTAATCGCGCAGCTGCGCCACCGGCATCCGCACCATGCCGCCCCGGAGGACTGGATTCCGCAGGATGGTGAAGAACGTGAGGTTCTCGACGAGCCAAGGGATGCCATTGTAGTGGATCCGCTCGCCCTCGCGTACCGGACCCAGGTTTAGCAACATCCGAGCGTCGTCGACGAATCCCGGGATCGCATCCTTCGCCGCAAAGATCACGCCGAGCAAAATCAGCAGGACCAAACTCAGCATCACCCAGTCCCCCGCGATGAAGAAGACCAACACCGCCGCACCGACCGCAAGCAACACGGTCAGGACGGCGAACACGACGTTGAAGAGCCGGGTGGTGAACGTCCGCGTCCCGCGATGCATCGGACTCTTCGATTTGATGACTCCCTCGAGCCACCGCAGCCCGACGAAGACCAGCCCAGCAGCGACGAGTGCGATGAGCAGATTCCGTCCCCGCACTTGGAAGAACGATGCGACGCCTCCCCGCGCCTTGTCGAAGAACGACCTTTCACCCACGGTCAGTTCATCGACCCGAAATCCCAGGACGCTCAGCTCGTTCTGTATCTCCTTAAATCGCAGCGCCCACTCCCCTTGCACCAATTCCAATTCTCCCCTAATCGACGGGTTCTCCGCCTTTGCAATCACCGCGTTTAACGTCGCGAGTGCCGTGCCGACGATGTCCCGCTGCTGCTTGAGGGTGTCGAATTCCTCCTTCGTCTTCTGCGCTTCCCGGGATCCCTTCGTTGCTCGCTTGAACTCGTCGATGAGCGGACGGAGCATCTCCTCAATGGAACCTTGCAGCGTCAACGGCTCCTCGATCACCGCTTGGAAACCGCTCAGATCGACGTCCGTCGCGATGTCCAACATGTCAAAGCGAGCGTCCTTCAACCGACTCCGCAAAGCCCGGATCGCGGCCTCGATCTGCTCCCGTTGGTTATCGGTCAAGGCATCGGCCAAGGCCGTCTGTTGCTCGGCGATCTCGGCGCGGGCACCGGTGATCGTGTCCACCAAGGCCGCCAGCGCCTCGTTGCGAGATGGATCGTTCGGCCCCGCCGTCACCACGAGAGGATCGCTCGTCGGACTTTCGGTGAGGTTGGGCGGGTTGTCCGCGTCGAGATCGACCGGCAGCGGACCGGACTCGGTCAACGCCTCAGCGTCGGCTGTCACGCTCACCGTCGGCGTCGGCGTCGGCGCGGTCGCAGTCTGGGTTCGCACCACTGTGCTCGTCAGACCCCAGACCAAAACCAAACAAAACCAGAACCGTTGCACCCCGGAACTTTCCCGGTCTTCGCCCCTTCGGTCAATTGTGAACGCGCGACCCACTCACCCGGTCTGCATCCTCCGTATCCATTCATGCTCTCCATGCCCTTCATGGTAGATGCCTCACCGACACCTTCTCTCAGACCATGCTCGTCACCACCGATCAGATGCACGCCATCGAAGAAACGGCTTTTGCTCGTGGCGTGACCGCCGAATTCCTCATGGAGCAAGCCGGCCTCGCTATTGCCGACGTCGTTACCCAGTTCTTCCCCACCCCCGACCACGCCACCGCCTTCTGCGGTAAAGGCAATAACACCGGCGACGTGCTCGTTGCCGCTCGCCACCTCCTCGACCGCGGCTGGATGGTCGATCTCGACGAAGCTTTCGACCCATCCGATCTCGCCAGACTCCCAGCCAAGCATCGCCAGATCCTTCACGATCAGATCAGCAATTCGCAGACTAACGCGCCCACCGTCGCCCTCGATGGCCTCCTCGGTATCGGCAGCAAAGGCGCACCCCGCGAACCGATCTCGTCGGCCATCGAGCGCCTGAACGCGCTCCGCCGCGATCACCACACCTTCACCTTCGCCGCCGATCTCCCCAGTGGACTCGATGCAGACAGCGGCTCATCGGCTGCAACCTGCGTCACCGCCGACGTGACCGTCACCATCGGCCGTTGCAAGATCGGCCTCGTAGCCGACGCCGCCACCAACCACGTCGGTCGGCTCTGCTTGGCAGCGCTCCCGGAGCTCTCCACCGAGCCCCATTCCTCCGCTTTCGAACGAGGGGCAGCTCCTCGGTCCGCACAATCTGCGTCCGCTGCTGCCGAAGCACCCGTTCGACAGTCACAAGGGCAAGTGGGGGCGGATCGGCATCGTGGCCGGGGCGCGTGGGACGATCGGGGCAGCTCGTCTCTGTTCCGAGGCCGCCGCGCGGGCGGGCGGCGGGCTCGTCACCCTCTACGTCCAACCGGATTCGTTCGAATTGCTTGCCACCAGCTGCGTCCCCGAAGTGATGGTCAAACCGGTCGCCGACTTTCGTGCCGTGCTTGACGACAACCTCGACGCCCTCGCCATCGGCCCTGGTCTCGGCGACGAGCACGACGAAGAAATCTGTGAGATCCTCCGCCGGATCGAGGTGCCCACCGTGGTCGACGCCGATGCCCTGAACGCGCTCGCCCGCAACGCTTTTGGATTCCAGACCTGTAGCACCCAGCTCCTCCTCACCCCCCACCCCGGCGAATTTGCTCGGCTTGCCCCAGACCTCGCGACTCTGCCCCGTGCCAAGGCCGCGCAACGATTTGTCGATCAACACGGAGTCACGCTCCTGTTGAAGGGCGCGCGCACGATCATCGCCGAGCGAAGTCAGCCGCCCCTCTACAACACAACGGGCAATCCCGGTATGGGCACCGGCGGCATGGGCGACGTTCTGACCGGAGTCCTCGCCGCGCTACTTGCCCAGGGCTGCAGCCGCCGTTCATCCGCTAGTCTCGGGGCTTGGCTCTGCGGGCGGGCGGCCGAGCGTCACGTCTTTGGACCATCGGGATCGCCGGAGTCGCTGCTAGCCAGCGACGTGATCGCAAGTTTGGGCTCTGCCTTCCGAGACCTCCGCCGACCTCGGTCTTATTGAACCCACTGTGAGCTGAACGCCAGCGCGAACCCGAGCTTCGCTCGGCCCCCGGCCTACCGAAGCTCTAGATTCCCATCAGCGCCACTCTGGCGCGGGATTTCCCTAGCCCTTCTCGACTTGCCAGTATTCCAGCTCCACCGGGGTCTCGCGCCCGAAGATGCTGACGGATACGCGCAGTTTGCCGCGCTCGGGGTCGATCTCTTCGACCACACCGTTCTGATTCTGAAACGGCCCGTCGGCCACCTTGACCTTGTCGCCGACCTCGAACTCGATCTTCGGCTTAACGTTCTCCTCTCGCTCCTGCATCTGGGCGAGCATGCCCTCGACTTCCTTGCGGCGCATCGGGATCGGGCGGTCGTTCGCGCTGCCGGCAAAGCCGATCACGCCCGTCGTCTCGCGGATGAAATACCAGCTCCGATCAACCAGGCCGTTGTCGTCCGTGAGCAGGTGCATGTTGACGATGATGTAGCCGGGGAAAAATTTCCGCGTCGTCTCCGTCTTCTTGCCCCGCTTGATCTCCTGCACTCGTTCCGTCGGGATGAGCACGTCGAACACGACGTCCTCCATCTCCTCGGTTTTGATGCGTTTCTGGATGTTGTCGTGGATCTTCTGCTCCTGCCCCGAAAGGACGTGAACAACGAAAAACTGATCGCGGGGTGCCAAACTCATTAAAAAAACTTTTCCCTTAGGGATGCGTCAGAAACCCAACGATATTGATGAACAGGAAATCGAACGCCGCGATGTATCCGCCGATGATCAACATGGCGATCAACACGACCACCGTAGAATCCCACAATTCCTTGTAACGTTTGAACCCCTTTTGAGTCGGGTCCCACGGCCAAGTTGCCTTGGCCAGCTCGGTGCGGACTTCGGCGGTGAAGCGGGATACTTTTCCAAACATGACGGTGTATAAAAATATCAAATCCCTCTGGGAAGAGGGATCCGATAGAGCAGGCGAGGAGGGACTCGAACCCCCAACAAACGGTTTTGGAGACCGCTACTCTACCAATTGAGTTACTCGCCTTTGTTTCTGAGTGATTACTTAATGATGTCGCCCACGCGGCCTGCACCCACGGTCCGACCACCCTCGCGGATGGCGAAGCGGATCGTCTTTTCCATGGCGATTGGCGTGATGAGTTCGACTTCGATCGAGACGTTATCACCCGGCATGACCATTTCAACTCCTTCGGGAAGTCGGATGGATCCAGTCACATCCGTCGTGCGGAAGTAGAACTGCGGGCGGTAGTTCGAGAAGAACGGCGTGTGGCGACCACCTTCGTCTTTGCTGAGAACGTAGATCTCGGCTTTGAACTCGGTGTGCGGGGTGATCGAACCCGTCTTTGCGATGACTTGGCCGCGCTCGATGTCGTCTTTTTTGACGCCACGGAGCAGGATGCCGACGTTGTCACCAGCGCGCGCTTCGTCGAGAAGCTTGCGGAACATTTCGATGTCCGTGACGGTCGTCTTCCGCGTGTCGCGGATGCCGACGATCTCGACCTCTTCCATCTTCTTCAAGATACCACGCTCGACACGACCGGTAGCGACGGTGCCGCGACCTTCGATGTTGAACACGTCCTCGATGGGCATGAGGAACGGCTGATCGACGGGGCGCTCGGGAAGTGGGATGTATTCATCCACGGCCGCCATGAGCTTGTTGATCTTCTCTTCGTATTCGGCCTCACCGTTGAGAGCCTTGAGCGCACTGCCCATGATGATCGGGATATCGTCGCCCGGGAAGTCGTAGCTGGAGAGAAGCTCGCGCACTTCCATCTCGACGAGCTCGAGTAGCTCGGCGTCGTCGACCATGTCGCATTTGTTGAGGAAGACGACCATCGAAGGGACGCCGACCTGACGCGAAAGCAGGATGTGCTCACGGGTCTGGGGCATCGGGCCATCCGCAGCGCTGACCACGAGAATCGCTCCGTCCATCTGGGCGGCGCCGGTGATCATGTTTTTGACGTAATCGGCGTGCCCGGGGCAGTCGACGTGGGCGTAGTGACGATTCGCGGTCTCGTATTCCTGATGCGAGGTGTTAATCGTGATACCGCGCTCTTTCTCTTCGGGAGCGTTGTCGATGTCCTCGTATTTCGCCGCCTTCGCGCCGCCAATCTTCGAAAGGACAGTCGTGATCGCTGCGGTGAGGGTGGTCTTGCCGTGATCCACGTGGCCGATGGTGCCGATGTTCACGTGGGGTTTCTCTCGTTTGAATGTGTCTTTAGCCATGAGTTTGTTTTTTTGGAGTCTCTACCGTTTTGCTGGAAATCGTGGAGCCCACGACCGGGCTTGAACCGGTGACCTCATCCTTACCAAGGATGTGCTCTACCAACTGAGCTACGTGGGCAACGGGGCACTTTCGGCCATCGGGGATCTTTAGATTCGCATAAGGTATCTGGTTCAACCGCCATCCGGAGGGTCAAAAGCCCCGCCCGCTTCGTCCGATGGTCTCACCGGAAGCGGCCAGGACTTGATGCAGTGCTCCGGCGAAAATTGAGGGGGGAAACTACCAACTGCGTCTTGGGTGTCAAAGGGAAAAATACGGTTGCGGTTTTTCGCCACGGAGAGCACGAGGCCCATGCCGAAGGTGGGCATCGCTCGCATCTCTCTTTAATACAGACGTCTCGGTGATCTTCGCGGCCTCCCCAGCGTAGAAATCATTCGTGCTACGAGTTGCCAGGTCACGCGACTCCAGCCAATCTCCGGTCCGTGAACGTCTCCGACCTCCGCAAGGACTACCGCGCCGACTCGCTCGACGCCGACTTGCTCGACCCCAATCCCTTCGCGCAATTTCAGGTCTGGTTCGACGCCGCTCTCGAATGTGACGCGATCACGGAGCCAAACGCGATGACGCTCGCGACGGTCGACGCGGCCGGTCGACCGTCCGCCCGCACCGTCCTTCTGAAGGGCGTCGAACCTGCCGCCCTCCGCTTCTTCACCAATTACGAAAGCCGCAAGGGCCGACAAATCGCCGCCAATCCTCACGTCGGCCTCACGTTTCACTGGAACGCGCTCGAGCGCCAGATTCTCGTGACGGGTCGGGCCGAGCGGCTGACGGCAGACGAGTCCCGCGCCTACTTCCACAGCCGACCGCGCGGGAGTCAACTCGGCGCCTGGGCCTCGCGCCAGAGCGAAGCCGTCGGTTCGCGAGCCGACTTGGAAGCAGCGTTGGATCAGGCGGAGAAAAAGTTCGCTAAGGGCGAGATCCCGCTTCCTCCCTTCTGGGGCGGCTACCGCGTTCTCCCCGATTCGTTTGAATTCTGGCAAGGCCGATCCAATCGGCTGCACGACCGGTTTCGTTACGACCGGGCCGGAGACGAGTCATGGACGATCCAGCGCCTCCAACCCTGACGACTGAGCGCGCCAGAGTCCGGTCCCCCACCCCGTCCGACGCGCCCAAATCCCCGCTTGACCTTTCCAGACCATTGTCGTCTTTACTCCGCGTTTGACCCCGGGCATCCGCGCGCTGCCCCGCCCGCCAACGAATGAAGAGTCGCTTTTCCACCCTCCTTGTCTCCGCCCTGCTCGTGCTCGCCACGATTCCCGCAGGATCCCTTCGCGCTCAGCTGGGAGGAGGTCCGACGATCCGGCAGATCGATGTCGAATTTGTTGGCACTGAGACCATCTCGAAAGAACGCGTGCTCGCCAATCTCGCGACGCAGGTCGGCGAACCCTACAGCGAGCGCATCGTCGAAGAAGACATCCGCAATCTCTACGCGACCGGGACCCTGTCGAACGTCCGCATCTTCGGCGAACCGATGGCCGACGGCGTCCGGGTGACCGTCCTCTTGCAGGGTCGTCCCGTCATTTCCGAGATCTTGATCGAAGGCGCCACCGTCGTCGGCCAGACCAAGTTGCGCAAAGAGATAGGGCTCACGCCGGGCGACGCCCTGAACGAGGAGCGCTTGGAAGAAGGCCGTCGCGAGATCCTCAAGCTCTACGAGGAACGCAACTACGCCGAAGTCGACGTCCAATACAAGATCGAGGATCTCCCCGACAACCGCTCGCGGGTCGTCTTCTCAGTCTCCGAGGGACCCAAGCTCATCGTTCGCAAGATCACTTTCGTCGGCAACTATTCCATCGACGACGGCGATCTGACTAAAGCGATGACCACCAAGAAGTGGAATCTGCTTTCGTTCTTTAACAAAAGCGGACGCCTCATCCCGGCACAGCTCGATGCCGATCGGTTGGCCATCCGCCGCGTCTACCAGAATCGCGGATTCGCCGATGTCACGGTCTCCGATGCGGACACCGTCGCCTACGGCGAGGACAGCGTGGAATTGGTCTTCACGATTCAAGAGGGCATCGAATATCGCGTCAATTCCGTCAACATCGAGGGCGTCAATATCGTCCCCGTCGACGAGGTTCGCGGCATCTTGAGAATGGTCGAAGGGGAACTCTTCACCCCCGATGGCTTGACCGGCGACCTGACCGCTCTCGGCGATTTTTACGGGGCCCGCGGCTACATTGATCGCGTTGTCTTGCCGGAGATCACGCCCGCAGGCGAAGGAGCTGTCGACGTCATTTACATGATCGACGAGGGGATTCAATCCTACGTCAATCTGGTCAATATCCAGGGCAATACCCGCACGAAGGACAACGTGATCCGGCGTGAGCTGGCCGTGACCCCGGGCGAGATCTACGACACGACGCTCGTCGACGTCAGCCGACAGCGGCTTGCCAACTTGAACTATTTTCAGACCGAGCCCCCCACCGCGCTCCAGCTCGTCCCGTCCGACACGCTCGTCCCCGGGCGCAAGGACCTCAACGTCATCGTCGAAGAGAAACGCACTGGATCATTCAACTTCGGCGCGGGCTTCAGCACCATCGATAGCCTCATCGGCTTCGCCGAACTCCAGCAGTCAAACTTCGATATCACCAACTGGCCACGCTTCACGGGTGGCGGGCAGCGCTTCCGAGTCCGCGCCCAATACGGCGTCCGTCGTCGCGACTTCATCATCTCGTTCACGGAGCCCTGGTTCCTCGGATACCAACTCGCGCTGACGACCGAGGCGTTCTACCGCGACGCGACCTTCCTGAGTTCCGTCTACAACCAGTCAAACGTCGGGGCCAACGTCGGCCTCCGGAAGGCACTCACGAACTTCATTTCGGTCGAGGGCGAATACCGTATCGAGCAGATCCGGATCTTCGACGTCGACGACGACGCCGGACAAGTCATTCAGGACGCCGAGGGCACCTACGACCGCAGCGGCGTCACCGGCTCGATCAATTACGACAGCCGCGACAGCCTCTTTCTCACCCGCAAGGGCCAGTTGGTCCGATTCACCGGTTTCGTCGCCGGCGGCCCGCTCGGTGGCACGGTGAACGACTACGGCCTCACCCTCGAAGGCGCTCAATTTTTCTCGCTGCCACTCGACATGATCCTGCAGTTCAAAGGATCCGTCGCAGTCGTTGATGGGTACGGCGACACCAGCGGACCCGAAGGCGTGCCGCTCTTCGACCGGCTCTACCTCGGTGGCGCCAATAATCTGCGCGGCTTCGACTTCCGCGACGTCGGCCCGAAAGACGACGAGGGGAACCCGCTTGGCGGTAGCACGCTCGCCTACGGAACGATCGAGCTGAGCTTCCCCATCATCCCCCGCATTCGAGGTTCCGTCTTCTACGACGTTGGTTTCGTAAACGGTGGATTCGCGGATTTCTCGACCTCCGGGGTGAACAGCGACATCGGCCTCGGCCTGCGGGTGGAGCTCCCCATCGGCCCCGTCCGCATCGACTACGGCATCCCGATCGACAGCGACGAATTCAACGACAGCACCGGCAAGTTTAACTTCAACATCGGCTACCAATTTTGAACAAATCCGACTCCGGTCGGTCTCATCTGGTTCACGCGAGCCGGTAATCGGTCGCTTCCGAGATCTCTTTTTTCTTCTTTATGACAAAAAACCCCATCCGTATCGCCGCCCTCGCCCTCACCCTCAGCGTCATTGCCCCCGCCGCGCACGCCGAGATCAAACTTGGCATCCTCGACATGAACCGTGTGTTCACCGAGTACTACAAGACGAAGGACGCCGAGAAGAAGCTCAACGACCAGCGCGCCGCCGCTAAGAAAGAGTTCGACGACCGGGTCGAGACCCTCAAGACGAGCATGGAGGAGATCAACAAGCTCAACGCCAAGATCGAAGCTCCGGAGCTAAGCGCCGACGCCAAAGATGGCATGTTGAAAACCCGCGAGGAGAAGGTCAACGAAGCGCGGAATCTGGACCGGGAAGTCAACGACTTCAAAGGCACCCGCGAGCGTCAGCTTCAGGAGCAGTTTGTCCGGATGCGCAAAGACATCATCGCCGACATCATGGAAGTCGTGAATACCCGTATCACCGACAGCGGTTACGACCTCGTTCTCGACAAATCTGGCCTCAGCGCCGGCCAGATCCCCGTGGTTGTTTACTCCCGCGACGACTCCGACTTCTCGTCCGAGATCATCGAGAAGCTCAATTCCGAAGCTCCCGCTGGTAGCGCCGAATAAACAGTTTCTTAGGTCTTCAAAGAGAGGGCGCTCCCGCGAGGGAGCGCCCTTTTTTTGGGCCGGGATCCCTTCCCGAGCAGCTCCAACCCGACCCCACTTCCGACCCACCGGGAGACCTCACTCACCCCGTTCGCTTCGCCGCCCGCAACCGGCTCAATCCCCCGAGCTCCGACACCGCTCGTCCGATCAGCGGCAGCCCCAAGATCGCCGGTAGCACGTAGCGCAGCGTGCACATCACCCCCAACGCCGCGCCCGCTGCCGCCGGCATGTACGGCGCGTAGAGAAACACAAGCGCCGCGTCCCGCGTCCCCACACCCGCGAAGGTCAGCGGCAGCAACCCAGCCAGGATCGCGAGCGGCGACAACGCCAGATTCGACAGAAACGGCACCACTTCCCGCAGCGCCAGCGTGAACATCCAGATCTGCACGAGATGCAAAAACCAGATGAAGAGCGAGTTCACGGCGATCTTCGTCAGCTCCCACTTGTCTCGCCAGAAATACGCGTGCATCTCGACCCACGACTCGTGAAGTGTCGCAAATTTTCCCCCGATCTTACCGGGCGCGTACCGCTCCGCCAATCGGAAGAAAAACCGCGCGAACCCGGTTGATCCCAGCAGCAGCGCCAAGCCGCAAAAACCCGCGACGATCGCCGCAGTCATCACCCAAAAGAACGCGTCTTTTTGCGGATACATCAGCAACCCGACCACGCACCACACCAGCAGCGACAGCATGTCGCACGCCTTCTCAAAGACCACGAGCGCAAATGCCAGCGACCCTTTGACGTGCCCGCGGTCCGCCATGAAAACGGCCTTCGCCATGTCGCCCATCTTCGATGGCAACACGAGATTGAGCACACTCGCCAGCAAGATCAACCGGACCGACTCGAGAAAGTGCAGAGGGTGCTCCTGCGGCATCAATTGGCACAGCCGCCCGGCTGTCAGCAACGTCAACGGGATCACCATTCCCAGACTCACGACCATCCAGAAGACCGAAGCATTCGCGAAGATCGGCACCACCTTCGACAGATCGATCCGCCAATACAGCGCCGCCAAGATCCCCAAACTCACCACGATCGATACAATTCTTTTCATAAAAATCAGACTGCTCGCCTGCGCCCCGCGACCCATCCCGCTAACCAATCCAGCGGCACCACCATCGCGACGAAGAACATCGGCCAGACCGCTGCAAAAAAGCGCGGATTGCTGCTCCCGACCAGATGCACCGCCACCACGTATCCCCCACCGACCAACAACCAGACCGCCACCGTCCCGCGAAATCTCGGCACCAGAAACGACACTACGATCCCCACCGCCAACCACCAACCCTGCCAAGTCGGGGTCATCTCCCACAGCGTCCGCCGGGTCCCATCCTCTCGCTTCGGGGGCTGCACGAAGGCACCTGCCTCCACGAACGTGGTCACGATCCCACTCAGCCACCGCTGCCGCCCCTCGTTTTCACCCTTCCGCAAAATCGCCTGCATCTCCGTCCAACTCGGCAACGGTTCGCCCTGGCCGAGTCCGAATAGCATTCTCAGCTTAGCGGGTTCCTCCAACAAATCACGGTAGCGGCCCTCGAACTTCCTCGGGAAATAATCCGGCTCGAAGCGTTCCTCTTTGAAGACGGACCAGTTCATCGCCGCCACAGTCCGCTGCAGCGCGATGTAAAAGAAGAGGTGTGGCTCGGCGCGGATTCCCTCCAACGCGAGGTCCCGCATCGCGCTGTAGTCCGCGTCACCGCCCGCTTTTCGCAGGGACCGCCACGCGGGGAATTCTTTCGATCGATAGCCCGCCCGCAGGAACTCCTTCGCCTCATCGTCCTCGCCGTAGTAGACGTCGATCTGCCCCCGCGCCCGCCGCACTAGGGGGGCGATCTCCGCCTTGAGTTCTGCGTGTTTCGCCGTGTCCAATTGCGTAAGCGGCCACGCCGACGTGTAGAGCAAGCGCGACGCCTGCGTCCCCTGACCCATCGTCCACGACGCCACCAGCAGCGCCGCCAAGCCGACCCATTCCGGCCACCGCAACCAGCGCCACGCCCGCAAGTAGACCAGCCCGAAGATCAGACCCGGCCAGAAAAACCGCCCCGCCGGTTTGGTTAGCACGCACAACGCGAGCGCCGCGAAGAAGACCCACCACGCCACCCGGCCGAGATCACCCCGCTCGATTCGTCCGACCCACGCGATCCAGGCCGCAAAGGCCCAAACCAGCGTGGTGAAAAAGAAAGTCTCTCCCAGCAGCTCGTGTTCATACCACAGCAGAATCGGCATTCCGGCGTAGACCACCGACACCGGCACCACCCACCATCGCCACCGCACGAAAACTTTTCGCACGACGTAGACGAACGGGATGATCGTCACCAACCCCCAGGCGTGCTGAAACACCAGCACCCAACTCAACGCTGCCCCCGGCAGCAAACCCGCCGGTAACAACAACAAAGGATAGACGTAGCGCCGCTTCTCCGGGATCGAACCGACCCCCTCGGTCAATAGACGATAAGTGAAGGTGAAATACGACTCCGAGTCCGAGCCCCAATACGCGTAGGGCTGGACACTCGACAGGAGCAGTCGCAACCCAAGGCCGAACAAGATCGCCGGCACGGCCCACACCACCGCGTCGACCGCAGCCGGGTGCCGTGCCCGGATCGAGCTAAACCGACCGCTCATGCGTCAACGCGCCATCCCGCTTGGCCGAGGCCAACCCGGCCGCGAGATCCAACCACGGCAACATCTGTCCCGCCTGAAATGTCCGGCTCATCACCACGTAGATCGAAGTTTGATCACACCCGATCCCCGCCCGCTCGACGCCCGACCAATCCGCCCCACTCACCCGGTCGCCGACTCGCAACTCTCCGCCGTCCGTCCACTCCATCACGCGCTCGAAGCGAAAGGGCGCCGCCTTTTTGCCGGTGATCAGGACCTTCTGCAGAAGCTTCCGCACCAGATCCGGAAAAAATCGCCCGCCGCCGAGCATGATCACCCGCAGCACCATCAACCGCAGCGGGGTCATGTCCTTGGACTTCGCCCAACCCAGGTCGCCGCTCACCACGATCCGATTCGCCCCGACTTCCGGCGAGTAGTCACCGACCAAATGCGCCACCGCGTTCCGCAGCTTGCTCCCCTCGCGCACGAGCAACGACACCTGCGTGTCCGAGGCCACCAGCCGTCCGTCTCGAAAGAATTTGTAGACTCCCCCCTTGTTCAACGCGACGTACAGTTCCGCTCCCGCCCGCCGGTCGATGAGGATCCCGGCGTTCTCGAGGTGCACCCGACCCACGGGACGCTCCGCCACCACCGGACGCGCGTCGGCAAAATCCCGGGCGGCCAGCAGGTAGTTCCACGTGTGGTGCCCCACGATGTGATCGTCGGCGTAGCAGGGTCCAAGTCCCGCTGCCAACCCGGCCAGAAATCGGTCATTCACACTCAGGGCTTCCGGAAAATGCTGCCCAAACACCTCGAAGCCGTGCGGAAAAAAGTTATAGGTATTCCGGCTCCCGTATTCCCCGGCAAACGACCCGTCTGGATGGACGAACTCCGCCGCCAACCGCACCGCCCGCTCCAGAGCCGCCCTCAGCTCAGGCCGCGGATCGACTTCGTAAATTTGCGCCAGCAGCGAGATCGTCAGCGTGTGATACCCCGGATCGCACCCCTCGTATTCCTGGAACCATCCCTCCTCGTTTTGCCACGCCAGCACGCGTTCGAGCCGTTCCGATGCCGCCTCCACCCACTTCGTCGTTCCGACCAGCTTCCCAACTCGATCCAGGCACAGCACGATCAGCGCCTGATGATTTGTCAGTTGCCCGCTCTCGTGATGGTGCGCCAGCCAGTCCGCTCGCAGCTCGAAAAACTCGAGCACCTCCGCGTTTTTGAGACCGAGCAGAGCGTAGGCCTCCGCCCCCGCCAGCAACGAAAACGCCGCCGCCCCCCCCGCCTTCTCGAACGGGAAATAATCGTCGCACGACCCATCCGCGTGCGCGCTCCGCGCCGCAAAGACCAAGCCGGCCTCCGCCCACTCGCGCACCGCTTCCGCCCGGTAGAAGTCGTTCCCCGCCACGTCCGCATCCCAAGCCAACGCCAGCGGCAACACGAACTCCTGCGACATCCCGCTCGGGAAATCGATGATCTTATACTGCCAGTAATTCCGGTCAAAACACCCGTAGGTCGCACTGTGCCGATTGCGGTCCTGCAACGTCAGGATCTTCGGGATCCATTGCAACGCCTCCTTGGCAAAAAGCTCCCTCCCGCTGGCACCCGTTACGTCATTCATGCCGGACGACGCTAGCACCCGGCCCCCACCCCGGGGCGAGTCAAAATTGGTGGAGGCGAGGGGACTCGAACCCCTGTCCTCATCGCATTCTGCGAGATCGTCTACATGCTTAGTTGGTCCTCAATCTCAAATCCGCGCTGTGGGCCAACACACCACGCGAATTCCAGTATCCACGAAATCGATCTTACCAACGGAAGCGGTCACCCCTGCCGTCAGCCAGCCTACTGCCAACCTATTCACTCCTAGTAGGCGTCGGAGCAAACAGGTCACGGCGCTTTAGGCCGCGAGAGCGAGATTTTCGTAATCTGCGTTTATTTTATTGCGATTCGATTTTTTACGAGGCCAACGAATCATCCTCGGCATGCGGACCAAGCTTCCAACAATCAGTCGAAACCAATGCGCCCCCAATGGCGCAAAGCGTACACCGCCGCGTGCGCGTGTCAAGGGACAGAGCGCGGCAGCCGCCCAGCTCAGCCGGGGGTCTCACCCCGGCACCGAGCGGCTCGCTAGACGCTACTTGATGAATCGGATCGTCGCCGGATAGCGGTAATCCCGACCCTCGGTCGTCCGCATGATCGCCTGGATCATGTAGACAATCCCCCCGATCACGACGGCAATCGGGAGCACCACCGGGATGACCAGACAGACGAGCAGCGCTGCCACGGTCCCCGTCGCGATGGCGTAGATCAGGAAGCTGAGATGGAAATTGATCACCTCTTTGCCGACCTCGTCCAGATAAGCGCTCTCTGGACGCTTGATCATCCAGATGACGAATGGCGCCAGCAAATTACCAAACGGAATGACGAACCCCGCAAATCCGCTCGCGTGCATCCCCGTCGCCCACTGTTTTTCCGCCGGAGTTCCGGTCGGATACGGGATCGTCGGCGATTGGAAAAAATCCTTCCAACCTTTCGCCTTCGGGAGACTTTCTTCCGGCGACTCAGGCGGCGTGGGTGGCACGGCGGGGGGCGTGGGCGGGATCTCGTCACTCATCGTTTGATAACAAGCAAAATCCGGACCTAGCGCAACTCTCGGAAACGCCCGCCGCCAAAATACCGACCCCGCAGCTGCTGAACGCCCTGTTTGTCCGAACGATCCATTCCCACGCCGATAAAATTGACCTGCACCGGCTCGGTCGCCCCATCCTGCAGCGCCTTAAGCGCTTCGCCGATGTCGTCGTAGTCCAGTTTTGCTCCGTATCCGCCGCCGCTTCCCGAAAAGAAATTGCCGTCCGAGATGACGAAGATCACGTCTGGCTGCATCGTGAAGGCTTCTTTCATGAGCTCGATAAATCCCGGACTCCCCGTCCGAGTATTCGGCGTCCCCCGGGGCATCGAACCATCCGTGGCAAACCACTGGTCGAGCCAGCCGGTCGCCGCCGCTCGGTTGTCGTCCGTGGCTGGGATCAACTCGCTTTGGAAAAAGGCGTAGTTCCGAGCGAACTGCGCCAGACCAAAGCGAGTGTTGATGCTCAGCCCCGCGAGCACCTTCTTCGTCTCATCTCGGATCTCCTCCATGGAAAGACCCGCGTCCTTCACGGAGTTCGTGACCGTCGTCGAGATATCGTAGAGCAAGAGAATCCGCTTCGCCGTCGTCTCAATCCCCATGAACGACACCCCCGACCCCTCGCCGCCCAATCCGCCCGCCCCCTCGCCACCGCCACCCAGGCCTGCGGTCCCGACGATGCTGGAGACTTGATCCGATACGATGCTGCTCGGGTCCAATGGAAGCAGCTGATCCATCGGGATCTTCGGTAGATCTGGCAGCGCGAACTTTGCGGGCTGCAGGCTCTTCATCTTGTCGTTGAAACTTGGCTTCGGCGTCATCGCGTCGAACGAATCCATGTTCATTCGGTGCTCACGCTCTTTCGCGGGCAACTTGATGTCACGCTGCACCTCGAATGTCGCCGGTGGCGGCAGCAGATACCGCGCGACGACCAGGACGCCCGCCACGACTCCCGCGCCGACGTGCAGGAGCACCACGCCGATGAGGATCGAGATGACGAGTCTCTTCGCGCGCTTCTTCTGGGCGGCGTCGTCGAGCAGGGTCTCCAGAGCCATCCTAAAAAACCTCCTCTTCGCCGCCCGAGTCGTCCGCAAACGTGACGCCGGTGATCTGCGCCTTCGCGCAGGTATTGAGAACGTCGACGATGCGTTGGTGATCAGACGCGTCGTCCGGCGCGATGGTCACAAGGGCCTCGCTCTTGTTCGCGTCCGCCGATTCCTTGAATCGGAGCAACGTCGTGAGCAGCTCCGGCATCAACGTGCTCGTCGGAGTGTCCAGTGGTTGATCGTTGAGAATGACCTGACCTCCCGGCTGGATCGTGATCCGCGCTTCGTCCGGGATATCCACGCTTTGCTCCTGCTCGACGGTCCCCGGCAACCCGATGTCGATGTCGCTCTCCTGCTTGATCGGCTTCGCCGTGACCATGAAGAAGACAAGCAGCAGAAAGACCATGTCGATCATGGGTCCCATCTGCATCTCCACGGTCTGGAGGTCTCGGCGGCGGACCTGCATCAGCGTTGGTAACTCCCGAAGATGACGTTGACCGCTCCCGCTTCGGAAGCGATGCGCATGAGTTCTTTCACCTGCTTGCCGGGTGTCTTCTTGTCGGCGCGGACGTAGAGCCGCAGGGGCTTCGGGGTTTTCAGCGAATAGCGTTTTTCCAAGTAGGCGGTGAGTTCTTCCTTCGAGACTGGATCCTGCCCGACGTAATAGCCTCCGTCGCCGTCGATGCTGACGATATCACGATTGCTCAGATCGGACGGGATCACGCCGTTGCTAGCCGTCGGCAACTGGATCTCGACCTTGATCTGCTCCTTCGAGATCTTCGTCGTCACCATGAAGAAAACGAGCAGAAGGAAGGTCATGTCGATCATCGGAGCGAGCTGAAAGCCCACCTCTTCTTCCGCTTTTTTGAGCAGTTTCATTGATCGCTTATCTCGAGTGACGCCAGTCGCGGAGGCCTTTCCCCATCAAACTTGCTCCGGTGCTCCTTCGCCCGTCGGAGCGGCTTCGTAATCCGTCGCCGCGCCTTCGAGCTTCAGTTCACCCGACAGCAGATCGATCATGAACGTCACGCGGCGCTGGATGTTTGTCACAATGATCGTGAGAGAATTGCGAAAGTAGAAGAAGAAGAACATGGCCGGGATGCCGACGAGCAGGCCCGCTGCCGTGGTCAGCATCGCTTCGCCGATCCCACCCGCGAGGTCGGCCGGCTCGGACTTGCCGGCCGCGAGAGCGTCAAAGCTTCTGGATCATGCCCGTGACCGTGCCCAGCAATCCGAGCATCGGGCCGATGGTCGCGAAGACGTTGAGGTAGTTCACCCAGAGCATGAGCTTGGTCTCCTCGTTGGCGAGCGCCTCGGCGGCGGACTGCTCCATGGACGCCTTGTTCGACAGGTCACGCTCGAAATTGACCTTCAATAACGCCGCCGACATCGTGTTTGAGAAGGCGTTCGGATTGCCGTGGCAGAGTGAATACGCGCTCGCCGCGTCGCGCTGCTCCATGTTTTTCCCGATCGCTTCGACTTGAGTCGGCGGCATCATCTTTTGGCCGTTGATCTGGAGGAAGCAATAGACCGCGACCGCCGCAGTCCCGATGGAACAGAGCAGCAAAGGATACATCAACCAGCCGCCTTGGTTAAACATGTCGAGGAGGGTCTTGTCTTCGACGGCGACCTGCGCTGCCTCCGCGCTGGGAAGCGGCTCGTCCTGGGCCACTGCCGTGGCGGGCGTGGCGACAAACGCGAAGGCCGCCAGCGCGGCGAGGATACCGAGCCGGAGCTGGTTAGCTTTGTTCATTGGTTTCGGACTCATCATTGGATTCTGCTTTTTCGTTGGGTGATTGCTTAGCGACGACCTCCGCCGCTCGCTCGGCCGGGCCACTGCCAGGGTAGAGGACGGTGATGTCGCGCGCCGCCTCGAGCGCGTTGCGACCGTCGCCGGTAGATTCGTAGACCTCCACCGCCCCCCACAACCCTCGCGCGGCGGCGTCCGTCTCCGACCCGTAGAACAAGTAGGGGAAGAGGTAAAAATCGAGGGCGTCGTTGATGAGCCGCGTGCGCTTCTGGGCGGACGTTCACATCCTCTTCCCAGCGGGGGTTGTTCTTGATGAGCTGGCGCAATTCTTCGTGCGCAGCTTCGGCGAGGATGAACTTCGCCTCGATCAGCACCGCCGGGTCCTCGGAAGCCTTCGCGAGCTCCTTGGCTTCGTCGATGGCCGCTGCCGCTTGGCCAGTCGCCACCATCGCCCGAAGGCGGTGTCTGCTTGGCGAGGAGCTTCTGCTCGTCGTCCCACAGCGCCGGCGCAACCTCTTCCAACATTGTCATGGCCTGCTCCGCATCGGCGGATTCCCCGGTTGCCAACAACAGCTGCGCGTAGACGTTGGCCACGCGTCCGGCGGGCGACTTGGGCACCCCGACAAAGGGACCCCATCGCTTCCAAAGCAGGGCGACTTGCCCGAGATCCTCGACGGTCGCCCGGTCCAGCAACGCGTCGAGCGCCGGGTTCGGCGCAAACTCGATGCGCGACACGTCCGCGCGGGGCATGCTCACCGTCGCCGTCGCCCCAGCTCCGAGGACGGTCTCGATCTTGAAGAATCTCTCGTCCACCCCGAGCACTCGGGCCGTCCGCTTCGTCTCCCCCGCATCGTTCATGAAGAGCGTATCCTGCGCCAAAGCGCCGAAGCACGAAGCCACCGCAACGAACAAAGTAACGCAAGCCTCCGGCCTGCACGAATTCAGCAAACCAGAGGTTCGCGCTACCGCCCACCGCCTCATCCCTCGGCCAACGGCCCTCCCAGCGCCCGCAAGCGCTCGCGCGCCTCCTCCATCTCCGGCCGATCCTCCAGCCGCTCGAGCTTCGTCATTTCGTCGTAAGTCTTGCGCGCAGCCTCCTTGTCCTCGAGCTGCTCGAAAGCCTCGCCGCTCCGCACGTAGGCCTTGGCGACCCACTCGTTCCAGCGCCCATGCAAGATGTAAATCCGTTGGAAATACGGCACCGCCAGCTCAGGCTTCTCCTGGTTCATGTAGCTCTGCCCCATGCCGTAGAGAGCTTCTGCCTTCTCGAGTCCCGTGGTGTATTCGTTCGCCAACAACTTCTCGAGCGCCGCCCGCGCTCCGTCGTATTGCCCCCGCTGCATCAACAATTTCGCCTTCGCCAACAAGACCCCGCCGAGCCGCACCGAACCGAAAGTTTCGTTCTCGAACCGGTCGAACCACCCGAGCGCCGCCATCTCGTTCCCCCGCCGCAATTCCAGCTCACCAAGCGCCGCGAAGGCAGCGTCCTTCTGCGGAGCGCGCGGATTCCACTTCACCAAGTCGCGCCACATCTGCTCGGCATCGTCGTCCCGCCCCGCCGCCTCCATCGCGCTCGCAAACTCCGCCATGAGCAGCGGATTCGTCGACGAAACCTCCACCCGCTTCGCCGCTTCGAGCATCGTCTCCTGGGCGATGGCGGGCTGCGCGCCGAGCATCGCTCGCGCTTGCGCCCAAAGCGCCCGCATCGCGAGCGTCCCTTCGCCCGCCCCGTCGGCTTCCTCCCTCAGATCGCGGAGGCGAGCGAGGTATTGCGCCTGCTCCTCCGGTCCGTTGTAGAGCTTGGAGACCGCTGGGAACAATTCGTCGACGGAGCGGATTGCGGGGGCGTTGCCCAGCTCCTCGATGGCGGTCCAGTAGACCTCTCGGGCCTTCTCCGGCTCTTCCTGCTGCCGATACGTCCACCCGATCCAATAGATCGCCTCCGCCACCCGGGGACTGCGCGGATGCTCCGCCGCAAACTTCTCGAAGTGCGCCCGCATCCCGTCGACATCCTCTAGCAGCCGCAACGCCTTCCCGACTTTGAACCAACCCTCCTCGAAGAATCGCGTCTCCTCCGGCGGGATGCGTTTGAACGCCGCGATCCCGTAATCCATCTGCCCCTCGTTCATGTAAGCGTCGCCGAGCAGCAGCAGAGCCTCGGGATTCGACTCATGGCCCGGGTATTTCGTCAGGTAATCCCGCAGCTCCGGGATACTCGTGTCAAAATCCTGCATCGCCTGCGCGTCGTAGCCCTTGCGGAAGACCGCGAGGCCCCGCGAGGCCCCGTCCGGATACTTCGCCAGATACGCGTCCATCCCCTCCCGCGCCGACCTGTATTGCTTCTCCAGCGAGTATCCCATCCCGCGCCAGTATGCCGCTGGGTCCGCTAGTTCGTGCTGCCCGTGCGCCTGCGCGAACTCGTCGAACGTCGCGATCGCCGCCACGTTCTGCTCGCCCAGCAACTGACTGAACCCCCGCATGAAGACCGCGCGAGGCGCAAACTCCGACTCGGGATAATCTTCCGAAATCGCCGCAAATGTCTCAATCGCTTCCGGCTGGAGGTTTTCCCGCTGGAGGGCAATCCCTTTCAAATACAGCACCAGCGGCATCTGCTCGGAGTTCGGAAATTTTTCCTCGAACGTTTCCGCCGCCGCCACCGCCTTCGGCCAACGCTCGATGGCCGACCAGCACTGGATCAGATTGGCCGTCGCCGACTCGACCACTGCATCCGGCTTCATCTCCGTTAACATCTCCTCCAGGATCAACGCCGATTCCCGGTAGCGCTCCATGGCTTGAAATGCCGTCGCTAGTCGGAGACGCAAGGCAGCGTCGAAGCTCTCGATCTTGCTGAAATTTTCGATCTCCCTCTCGATTTTCGCGATCATCTGCTTCAGCTGAAATTTTCGGTAAGGATCACCCTGCGGTTGAGCCTCCGCCGCAGCTAGTCCGTCTTGGAGATCGTCTAGCCGCGCCTGCTGATACTTCAGCAACCGATCCTGACTCCACACCCGTTGCAGGCATTGGATCGCGTTCCGCCACTCCTCCGCTTCGAGAAACTCCGATCCCAATTGCAGCGACAGCGTCTGAAAGGTCGCGATCTGCAGCATCTCGTTCAAGCGGGGGAATTCCTCGACCACGAGTCCCAAGGCCCGATCCCGTTCCCCCGCCTGCAACAAGGCATAGAGTTCCAGCACCGAAGCCCGCCCTCGATTCACCTCGTTCATCGAGCCCTTCACGTTGGCAAAATGCTCCGCCGCCTCCGCGTTCTTCCCCTCCAATAACCAAGACGTTCCCGCCAGCAGGGCCGCTTCCTCCGCCTGCTTCGACTGCGGGTAAGTGCTGACAAATCCGCTAAACGTCGCGCGCGCCGACTCCAGTTCCTGCGCCTGCATCTGGCAGACTCCGAGGTAAAATTGCAGGTCTTCCTTCTGGTCCAGCGACGGCCCCGGCTCCGCCTTCAGTGCCTCTTGAATGGCCCCCATCGCCTCGTCAAATTGCTGCAGATGCAGCAAGCTCATCGCCAGCGGATACCGGATCGCCCCCATCGCCTCCTTCCCTTGCTCCGACCCCCCAAAATCCACCGCGAACTTCTGAAACGCAGCCACCGCCGCCTCGTACTGCCCGTTGTTATAGGCCCCGACGGCCCCCATGTAGAGTTCATCCGCCGTCTTCCCTTGGCCGATTCCCTGACCAAAGACACCCGCCGTAGACAACAGAACGACCACTGCGGCCGCGCTGACCGCCCGGGAGAACATCGAAAAGACCCCTACTTCAAACAACACCACGGCTTTCTTAGCTGATTCCGACCGGCTTTGTCCGTGACATTTTCGCCATCTCGCCACCCCGCGCTCCGTGGTTTTTCAAACGCCAAAACCAAGCTTCGCGACTGCGCATCTCCACTTTCTCCAGCATTTCCCATGCTAGCCGACCAGAGAGGCGAGCCCCGCTCGCTTCCACTCGGCCACGGCCTCCCCGCGCGAGGTCGCTCACATCAGGCCTCCCCAACGCCAACGGTGCAGAGCCTGCTCCAGCTGCTTTTCGTGTGCGACCAACCTTGCCACGCCCCGGCCCATTCGCTTTCCTCCTCCCAATGCTTCGCAAGACCAAGATCATCGCCACCCTGGGACCCGCCTCGACTTCGCCCGAAATGGTGCGGACTCTCATCGAGACCGGTGCCAACATCTTCCGGCTTAACATGAGCCACGCCACCCACGACTGGGTGCGCCAAGTCGCCAAGACCATCCGAGACGTCTCCGCCGACCTCGGCACCAACACTGGCATCCTTCTCGACACCCAAGGCCCAGCCATTCGCACTGGCGACATCGACGCCAAGCTCGATCTCAAGGTGGGCGACATCCTCGAATTCACCGTCCGAGGCGCTCGCTCGGAGGAGAGCTATTCGGTCGACGTGAACTACGACGGACTGATTAACGATATCAACGTCGGCGACACGGTCCTCGTCGACAACGGCGTCATCCACCTCAAGGTCCTCGGCAAGGAGGATGCTCGTATGCGCTGCGAAGTCCTCACGAAGGGCACGCTCGGATCTCGTCGCCACATCAACCTCCCCGGGGTGAAGGTCAACCTACCGCCGCTGACCGAAAAGGATCTGGCCGACATCAAGCTTGGCGTCGAACTCGGCGTCGACTTTGTGGCACTGAGCTTCTGCCGAGAGGCCGCCGACATTCTCGAGCTCCGCCGCGTGCTGGACGAAGCGGGCTGCAAGGCTTCGACGGTCGCCAAGATCGAGGACCAGCACGCCGTCAAGGTCATCGACGAGATCATCGTCGCCGCCGACGTCATCATGGTCGCTCGCGGCGACCTCGGGGTGGAATGCCCGATGGAAGATCTCCCGATCATTCAGCGCCGCATCGTCCAAGGCTGTCTCAAGGTCGGAACGCCCGTCATCGTCGCCACGCACATGCTCGAGTCGATGATCGAGAATCCACTGCCGACCCGCGCCGAAGTCACCGACGTCGCCAACGCCGTCTTCGAGCAGGCCGACGCCATCATGCTCAGCGGCGAGACGGCGATGGGCAAATACCCGCAAGCCTGCGTGGCCACGCTCGACAAGGTCGCCAAGCGCATCGAGCGAAGCGGCGGCGCGGGCTACGCCGCCGAAGCCGTCATCACGGATCACCGCATGAAGTTGGTGAAATCGGCCATCGTTCTCGCGAACTCCTTCGAACACGCCACGATCGTGGTGTTCACCCGGCGCGGCGAGATGGCTCACCACGTGAGTCATCTGCGCCCCGAGAGAGCCGCAATTTACGCGTTTGCCCCCAAGGAAAATGTCGTCCGCAGCCTCGCCGTCAACTGGGCAACCGAGGCGATTCAGATGTCCTTCGAGGAGCGTCCCGAGGCCACGGTGGCCAAGGCGGAGCAGATTCTGAAAGATCGAGGGCTCATCCAGAGCGGCTACCGACTCGTGGTCATCAGCGACATCCTCGCCGGCGACGACCGCTACGACTCGATCCACATCCGCGACGTCCAGTAGACCGAGTCCGTCCGCGACCCGCTGGGATCGATTCGATCTCTGGAAAGCCGATGGTTGGAAGGATCGCCGACCGCCGCTGCGCTTCTTGCAACGTCCGGGACCATGTTGGCCGACCGGCCGTCATCTCGACTCCCGCCGCTGTGGTGAAGCTGTCGTCAGGCGATCTTAACCGCCTATTTCGTTCGGTAGACAACCCGTGCTGGCGGAGCTCACCGACGGCGTAGCTCGGCGGAATGCGCCCCAGCGAGTCGCTTCATCAAGCGCGGTCGGAGGGCGTGAGAGCCGGAGATTTTGCCAGTTATTGAGTATGCCGACAGCGGATTGACGTCTCAATTCTGCGGCACCCCACCTTTGCAACGAAAAAGAGCCGCAGGGTCTCCCCTGCGGCTCAAAGATCTAAGTCCGGGACGACCGGATCATCAATCATCCTAGGAGATACAACGTCTACGCCGGAGGCTGTAAATGCCCAAGCCGCCGAGACCGAGCGCCAAAAGTGCAATAGCGCTAGGCTCTGGGACAGCGGTCAACGTGTCCCCGACGACCGTGAAGTTATTACTAAACGGCTCTGTATTCGAACCAAGTATGCGGAGGTCCCCCTGGTTATATTCGTTGATGAAGTCCGCCTCGTCGTATCCGGTGACGGTCAGAGAACCGCCTAACCCTGTGAAATCAATTTGACCATCCCAGACTGATATGGCTGCAACCGTCATCATCCCACCAGAGATTTCCATTGAATTTACCGCATTGAAGCCAAGCGATCCCACGTTCACGCTGCCACTTGACAATAAGAATGTTGAAGTTGCATCCACAGCTCCACGAAACAACTCAGTATTAAACTGACCCCCCGCCACCCGAGCTGTTCCACCATTCTGAACAAAAAATTCCTTACCGGCTGACTGGGTGAAAGTGCCTCCGTTAACAAACAATCCAGCGGTCGATCCGAGGACGAACATCCGGCCCCACGAGATTGTGCCGGCATTCAGCGTCAGTTTTGTGGTGCCATCCAGATTGATATCGGTTTGCAGATTATTGCCATTACTGCTCGATGAGGTCAGGGACGACCCGACATCGTCGATGAAGTAGCTCGCTCCCCCTAAGGAACCTCCCGTCAGGGCAGCAACGTTTGCTCCGGCCAGGATGGTTGCTGTATCACCAAAGACTGGTAATCCGTTCGGGTTCCAGTTTGCAGCTTGGCTGAACCTTTCCTTATCATTCGCACCGCCATCCCACGTGTAAGCTGTTTGCGCATGGGCCTGGACGGCCGTGGCCGCGAAAAAGGCGAGACTGAGAGTTCTGACGTAGGGTTTCAACTTCATGATTCGGGGATAACAGCTAGGTTGAGTGTATTTAAGTCAACGAACCAAAGGATGCTTCTGAGATCGCCACAGATGTCGACCGGTGAAAGGTTGACTTGCGGAAGGGGAACAAACGGTGGCTAATCGAGAGGTAAGAAATACCTGAGGGCAGCCGTTGGTCAACAAAATTATTTGGTGAAGCGGCTAGACATTCGGAATCGTTCAGCGTCGAGGAAGGCTACGATAAGACCGTCGTGGAACCAGTGAGCCACTGTCGCAACGTCAGACAAGAATTCCCTTCCCGCCGTCGTGCGGCCTGACCTACCGTTCCCGCATGCAAATCACCGAAGGAGCCGTCGTCAGTATCGATTACACGCTCACCAACGACGCCAAAGAGACTCTTGACACCTCAAACGGGCGCGAGCCACTTGCCTATCTTCAAGGGTCTAGTCAGCTCATTCCAGGTCTAGAGCGCGCCCTCGACGGCAAGTCTGCGGGGGAAACTCTGCAGGTCACCATCTTGCCCGAGGATGCCTACGGACACCGGGACGATTCCAAGACAACGACCGTCCCAAGGGAGCAGATCCAGGGTTCCGAAGAATTGACTCCCGGCACACAGCTCCGTGCCAGCGGGCCGGAAGGTGAACAGATCCTCACGGTAATCAAAGTCGATGAGACTGAGGTGACGGTAGACGCCAACCACCCGCTTGCTGGCGAGACACTGCATTTCGATGTGACCGTGCGCGACATCCGTTCAGCCACCGAGGAGGAACTCGCGCATGGCCACGTCCACGGACCCGGCGGTCATCACCATTAGAGCAACCTAGGCCGACGACCGATTTAATCCAATCTCCCCGCTACGCCGTGCACTGGCTCTTGGCGGGGGTCTCTACCGTCTCCGGTCTCACCCCGAAGTGAGCGTCATCGCTTCGCCAAGGCTTTTCGTTGATGTTCAGCCAAGATAGCTCGGTCGAAAGCGCTGGTACGCGTGAAGTTAGGCCGTCCCAGACCGTCCCAGAAAGAGCAGTGAGCAAACCCCCCAGATGCCGGGGCGCCCTATCCCCCCGGCGTGCGCGGTAGACGGGATGAGCAACGCTGTGACTCGCTGTAGCCACGCGGCCCCGCGCCCCTGCAGCTCCGGCCAATCTCAACAAAATCCAAAAATTTTAAGCGCGGTTTCCGCACTTCGTTCGATCCCAATTCCTATGAAGCTCAATACCCTAAAATCACTGTCCGCGATCGCGGCGCTTGGTCTTCTTCCCATGGCAGTTCACGCCGACTCAGATGTGGCGAAAGAAATCGCCTCGGAGAAAGCCGTGGCGGCATCGGATGATGCGACGGAAGGCACTACTGAAACGGTGGAAGTCGAAGCGACGGAAGCCTACGACGGCACTTCTTCCGTCGGCGACGCCGACACGAAGGCCAACGAGATCGACGAAAACATCGATGATCCAATGTCCGCTTCCGAAGCGAAGCCGACCCTGACGAGTCCTAGCGTGAGCACGGGAACCGGGATGGGTTCGGCAACGAACACCGGGTCTGGCACAGGTGTCAGTCCCGAAGGCGACAACACTGGCGCTCGGGATAACAAGACCGCACCAGGCGTAGGAGTCGGCACGAGCCATGGTTCCGCAACGAACACTGGTGCCGGCACCGGAGCCGACACTGATCTTGCTGACTGATCTTTCGTTACAACAATCCTTCGAGCGGGGCAGTCGAAAGACTGCTCCGCTTTTTTTTTCGCAATCTACCGCCGGCATCGCTTGCGACGCCCCCGAACTCCGGCGGAGGCGCACCGTCCCCCCTCGAGCCTGCCAATTGGAACCCGGACCTCCGCTTGATTCCCGGCGTCAGATCGATTGCAGCGCCGGCCTCTCCAACGCTAGCGGATCGCCCATCCGCCTGAGAAACGAGCTGCGGCTTACAGCGGGTAACCCGGTGCGAATCGACAAGTTGATCGTAGGCAAAAGCCATGATCCGACGGACGCCAGTCGTGACAGGGATCACAACGGTCGGGTCACGATGAGATTTCCGTTCAACTCAGGCTTGGAGCCTCGCCGAGTAGACGGCACGATCAGGGCACTGACCGAGTCCGACGCCAATCGTTTGGTTGACTGCTATTGGGGCGGCTCGGCAAACGGCGGCGTCCCCTAGGGATCGAGCTTTGTCGGGATCAGCTCGAAAGACTAGCTCACTATCGCAAAGCGTGTGGCTGATCGATCATGCCGGGGCGGTCCTTCGGTCTGCCGCAGACCTCACCGCCACAGATTCCGATCCAGCGTTCGATACTGGATCGCCTCCGCAAGATGCTCTGCAGCAATCGCCTCACTCCCAGCCAGATCCGCGATCGTCCGCGATACTTTGAGGATCCGATCGTACGCCCGAGCGCTTAGCTGTAGCTCGCTCATCGCCATCCGCAGCATCTCCTGGCTCTCGGCGTCCAACCGGCAGTTGGCCTTCAGCGCAGACGGAGTCATCCGCGCGTTGCTCCGATTTTTAGTCCGGCCAAAACGAGCCGCCTGCACCGCCCGCGCCACCTCGACCCGCTCGCGGATCGCCGCTGATGGCTCCGCTCGTGTCTCGCTCGCGAGATCGCGGTATTCGACCGCCGGTGCCTCGACGTGAATGTCGATCCGATCCAGCAGCGGCCCCGAGATTCGTTGCCGATACTTCTCCACCTGCACCGGCGTGCACCGGCACTCCCGCTTCGGATCTCCGAAGTATCCGCACGCACAAGGATTCATCGCCGCCACGAGCATGAACTGTGCGGGGAACGTCATCGTTCCTGCCGCCCGGCTGATCACGACCTTCCCGTCCTCTAGCGGCTGCCGCATGACTTCCAACGTCGACCGTTTGAACTCCGGCAGCTCATCGAGAAACAACACCCCGTGGTGCGCCAGGCTGACTTCGCCTGGCGACGGGTTTGACGAGCCGCCTAGCAATCCGACGTCGGAGATGGTATGATGCGGCGCTCGAAACGGTCGGATTCGCACAAACGGTCGCTCCCCGTCCGTCAGCCCACAGATGCTGTGGATTTTCGTCGTCTCGATCGCCTCCTCGAGCGACATCGCTGGCATGATCGTGGCGATCCGCTTCGACAACATGCTTTTCCCTGAACCGGGAGGCCCGATCAGTAAGAGATTATGATTTCCACTGACCGCCACCTCAATGGCCCGCTTGACCTGCTCCTGTCCTTTCACGTCGGCGAAATCCAGATCGGGGTCTTCAATTTCTGCGCCCAGCGTGATCTCGGCCCGCGTCGGTTCCAAGTCTTTTGCCCGGCTCACAAACTCGTAGGCCTCCCGCAGCGACCGCACCCCGTAGACCTCGATCCCCTCGACGACCGCAGCCTCGGCGACGTTTGCCAGCGGCACGATGACCGCCTTCTTTCTTCGCCGCCTAGCCTCGAGCGCAATCGGCAACGCCCCCTTGATCGCACGCACCTCACCAGTCAACCCCAGCTCCCCCGCCATCAAGCAACGCTCCAAGCGCGGCAGATCGGCGTCCTCGGCGACCGCGATCATCCCGACGGCAATCGGGAGATCGAAGCTTGGCCCTTCTTTCTTCAGATCCGCCGGTGCGAGGTTCACGGTCGTCCGCGTTCGCGGCCACCGAAAGCCGCTGTTGGAGATCGCCGTCGTCACCCGGTCGCGGCTCTCCTTCACCGAGGTGTCCGGCAGGCCGACGACCACGACCATCGGATCTCCGTGGCCAGCGTTCACCTCGACTTCGACCTCGCAAGCATCCACCCCGCGAAGTGCTGCCGAAAAGACCTTGGTGAGCATGCGCGAGACGCTATCCGCTTCCCACGTCAGCGTCGAACGATCCTTGTCATCCGCTCACGAAGGACGATCCTCAAGCGAGAGCAGGATCCCCGTCCGCGATTGAATAACCCAGCCCGCCCGTCCGTTCACTCCCTCGAACAAACCTCTTTTTCAACTCACCACAATTTATGAAAATTCGACCCACCATGCTCACAGCGCTCCTCGCGCTCGCCTTGCCCGGGCTACCGCTCCCAGCTGCGGCCCAATACTCGGCCACCACCGCCCCAGCGGATGAGGAACTTTTTCTGCTCGGCGACTACGAGCTCGATGAGCTCCTCGGGCCCATCGCCCTCTATCCCGACGCGCTCGTCAGCCTCATTCTCCCGGCGGCGACCGTCCCTACCGATGTCACCCTCGCCACTCGCTACTTGGAAGACGGCGACCTTGACGACGTCGACAACCAGCCATGGGACGAGAGCGTGATTGGCCTCACTCGGTACCCCGATGTGCTCGCCTGGATGGACGAGAATCTTGAATGGACCGCCGCCGTTGGTGAGGCGTTCTACGTGCAGCCCGAAGATGTGATGGCCTCGGTCCAACGCCTCCGCGAGGACGCGCAGGAGGTCGGTTCCCTCGTCAACACGCCGCAACAGACGGTCATCGTCGAGCAGGAGGTCATCCGCATCGTCCCCACGGATCCCGAGATCATTTACGTGCCGATCTACGACCCGCAGGTCGTCTACGTCGAGACTTACCAGCCGGACTACGTCGGCAACGCGATCAGCTTCGGAGCGGGTTTCGCGGTCGGGACTTGGCTCAGCTACGACTTCGACTGGCAGCGTCGCCAATTTTTCTACGGCCCCGGCTACGGATACAACAACCGCGACTATTGGTATGACCGCGGCGTCTACGACCGCGACCGCAATGTGAACATCTCCAATACGAACACCAACATTGCGAATACGAACATCACCAACGTCGACAACCGCAACATCGACAACCGGACGATCAACAAATGGCAACCCAGCGAGCGGAGCAGCCGTCAGATCAACCAACGCCAACGCAACAACGGCGGCAATGCCCGCATCGCCCGCGCTGACAATCGAATCGAAGTCGACGGCAAGAAAAATGGTAGCAAGGTGAAGAATCCTGCGGTCCCGAAAGCAACCAAGCTGAAGGAGGACAAGAACCGCCGACCCGCCGGACCGCGGAAGAACAACGACCGCCCGAAGACCGCAGACCGCCCAAATCAGGACCGTCAGGACAACGGCAATCGCGAGAAAAACAACGCGAACCGCAGCAACGATAATCGGAAGAACGACACCGCTAATCGGCCAAACAAACCGGACAAGCCAACTACCGCGCCGAAGGTCTCGCAGAACGCCAAGGACCGGCAGGAGGAGCGGGCGGCACGGGGGAACAACCGAGAGAACGAGTCCGACGCTCAGAAGGAACGTGATCGGGAGGCTCGCAGTCAATTGGCCGAGCGCGAACAGCGGCAGCAACGCGAGAAGAACGCCGAGCGCCAAAAAGAAGCCGAGCGCCAGCAGAAGCAACGGCAGGCCGAGGGGCAGAAACCAAATGACCGGAAGGCACCGACCGACAATCGAAAAGACAACCCCACCGCCCAGAAAAGTCAGCGCGAGCAAGAAGCCCGCAAGCAGCAAGCCGAGCGCGAGCAACGTCAACAACGCGCCGAGCAGGAGCAGAAGCAACAGCGCGAAAAGAACGCCGAACGCCAGCAACAAGCCGAACGCCAGCAGAAGCAACAGCAAGCGGACCGACAGAAACAAGCCGAGCAGCGCCAGCAACAGCAAAAGCAGGCCGAGCGTCAACAGGCTGCGGAGCGTCAGCAACGTCAGCAGCAGGCCGAACGGCAGCAACAAACCGAGCGCCAGCAGCAGGCCCAACGCCAGCAACAGGCCCAACGCCAACAGCAGGCCGAGCGCCAGCAGCAAGCCGAGCGCCAACAACAGGCTCAGGAGCAGCGGCAACGGCAGGCCCAGCAACAGCAACGACAGCAGCAGCAAGCCCAGCGGCCCCAACAGTCTCAGCAGCGTCCACAGCAACAGCAGCGTCAGAATTCCAATCGGCCCAACGGGAACTCGAACAACGAAAGGAACAATTACAACAACCGGAACTAATCGCTTTGCCGAGGCTCTCCGACCGGGGAGCCTCGTCTTGCTAAAACGCCGATCCCGGCGAACTTAGGGAAACTCGTATGATCCGCTCCTCCGCTTCTGCTTTTCACTCGTTCCTCTTCGCCGGGGTTCTCGCCACCGCATCGGCTGCCGATCCCAGCACAGCAGCCGATCCCGTCATCGATTTTGAGAAACCGTCGGAAAGCGCGAAGTGGGTTGTCGTCAACGACGGCGTCATGGGAGGACTTTCGAAGGGCGCGATGCGGATCGACGACGGCGAAATGACCTTCACCGGCACTCTCTCGCTGGAGAACAACGGCGGATTCTCGCTCGTCGAGACATCGAACGGGGCGTGGGATTTCAGCAACGCAAGCGGGCTGAAGGTCCGCGTCAAGGGAGACGGACGCACCTACCAATTGCGCCTCGGCACCACCGAGCGCACGCGCGGGGACCGCGTCTCCTACACGGGAGAATTTACCACCGAAGACGGTGAGTGGGTCGAACGCGTCGTCCGCTTCGAAGACTTAATCCCCATGCACCGCGGCGAACTCATGGACTCTCCGCCACTTGATCCTGCCAACGTCGAGCAGATTGGCATCCTCATCGGCGACAAAAACCCAGGAACATTTGCGATCCAAGTGGACTGGATCGACGTCGATTGAACCGTCGAGCTTGGACGCTCAGGAATCACGTCGTTCATCGCGATCACCGTTGGCAAAAGATTGCGACCACCCGGGTCGGCGCATCTCTCGCTCTTCCCGAGCCCGGCCTATGACGGTGCCTGCGATCACGGGGATCACCCGTCGTCGGCTTTTACTCAATTACCGCAGCGCCCCAAAGGTGGGCGCCGCGATTCTCCCGACGAGGTTTCGGCCCAAACTCGTCCACGCCCGCGGACGGCTCTTCCCAGGAGTTCACCACCGGTCGGAATTTTCAGTTCGCGAGGCTCAAGGCACGGTCGACTTGCGGGTTCAGGCTCGGACTTTTGCCCGGCCGCTGGTCGCCATCTCCGCTCGCAAGACAACCGAGTTCCCGACGAACTCTGTCTTCAAATCGCTTGAAGTCGATCGCCTGACTCCGGCGTTTTTCGCCGAGCGAGATAACTTTCCGGCCGGAAGCATCGAGTTCGACCATGGTCTCCTCACGCGCGACGTGCCCCACGAATGGCACGCCCTCCCCCCGATTGCGCCTCGCCGAGCGATTCACTCGATGCGACCGTAGCGGGCGCGGGCGGCGCAATACACCCCGTAGGCGGCCAGACCAAACGCCATGACCCCGAGCAACCACACGCCATACGGCTGTTGCTCGAGCGCCTCGAGGGCCTGTCCCGATCCCTTGGCTGCACCGGCATTTGAGTTCCAACCTGCCATGATGAGGAAGCCTCCGATGAGAAGAAACACCACACCCCGCGCCGCGATGCCGAATCGCGCAAGGCGGTCCACCCACTTCCGGACCGCCGCGCTGCCATCGGTGACGGTGAACTTCTCCCGATACTTTGCCGCGAACGACTGGTAAAAAAATCGGCCCGCCACGCCGACAATGACCAATCCAGCCGCGATGACGGCCCATTCTCCCAACGGCTGATTCATCGCCGTGTCAGCTGCCTCTTGAGTCCCGGAGCCACCTCCACTTCCCCCACCCTGGCCCATCAACTTACTCCCCGCCGCCCAGGCCAACCCCGCGTAGGCCAGTCCGCTGCAGAAATACCCGATTCTTTTAACGAGCGCTTTCGCCCCACTTTCGTCCTGCGGGGAGGGGCTGAATGCCGAGATCAGCCGCCAGCCGACGTAACACAAAATTCCAACGAGAAGCACGGCGAGGATGGCCCAGCCGAAGGGCTGTCGAGCCAAGACATCCAGTGTGGATTGCGCATCTGGCTCGGAAGAACTCCAATTCAACGCTTCGGCCAAGGCGAGTCCCGCGATGGTGAAATAGATGAGCGCTTTGGCCGAATAGCCCACACGCGCGAGGGTATCCACCCATTTTGATTGGTCGTTCATGATTGCGAGATCGTCCCTGGGGACCGGATCGGCCGGGAATGCGGTCCAAGTTCGGCGGGTAGCTCTATAAGTCGGTCGGTGAGTTCAACAATTCCGCCACGCGCTTGAGGAGCCGGCCCGCCGCTCCACCGTCGAGCACGCGGTGATCGAAGCTGAGCGTAAACATCGCCTCCGTCACCGGGAGAAATTCTTCCAGATCCGCGTCCCAGCTCGGCACGATCTTCCCCGCGCCCATCCCCAGTAGAATGGTCTGCTCCGGCAGCGGGATCGGGGTCGCGAGGGTCAATCCAAAGGTGCCGTAGTTTGTCACCGTGGCGATGGACCCGCCCGTGTCCGCCGGAGGCATCCTCCTCTGCCGCGCAAGGTCCACGAGACGGTTGTATCGGTCGACCAGATCGGTGAGCGGCGCTTGGTCAGCATTTCGAATGACCGGCACCATCACGCCATCCTCAGCCTCGACCGCAAAGCCGATGTCGACCGACCGCGGATGCACGATCCGGTCACCGACGAGTCGCCCGGCGGGGGCGCTATTCTCCCCGAGGGCAATGGCGAGCGCCCGCAGCGCGTAGAGCGCCGGACCCGGCTTCGGGTCCTGCTTCTTACGATGCGCGAGCAAAGCATCCATCCGAACCGAGATCCCGACCGTCGCCAGCGGACGCGTCCAGCTTCGCCGCATCGCGTCGGCCACCGCGACGCGCATCGTCGACGCGGGCGTCATCCGGTTGCGCTCGAGGTCACCCAAGAATTTCTCCAGATCGTCGATCGTCACCCGCCCCGAGGCACCGCTCCCCGCGATGCCGGCCAGATCCGCCGCGTGCAACCCGAGCTCCGCCATCCGTGCCTTCATCCGAGGCGAGAGATAAGTCGCCCCACCCGCTGGCGCTGGCACCGGGAGGCCGCTCACCGTCGGCTCGACCTTCTGCGACTCCGCTTTTTTCGGCGCGCGCTTGTCGACCTTCGGCTGCTCGATGGGCTCGACGTCGAACCCGATGCGAGCCGCTTCTTCGTCGGTCACCTCGATAAATCCGAGCACGGACCCAACCAGATAGCTCTCATCCACTGTCACCTTGAGTTCGCCCAACGTGCCGTTGCACGGTGCCGTCACGCCCATCACCGCCTTGTTCGTCTCGACTTCGATGATGTCTTTGTCGGCCTCGATCGCGTCGCCCGCAGCGAAGAGGATCTTGACCACGGTGGCCTCGGCAATCGATTCGCCGAGTTGGGGCATGATGATGGGAACCTGGGGCATGATTGTTCGGGTTTCGGTCAGATTTTAAAGTTCGAGCAGTTGGCGCGTCGCCGCCGCGATGGTGCCGGCAGTCGGTCGGTGAGTTCCCCACAGGTCGGGGTGATACGGCACGGGGGTGTCCCGGGCGTTGAGTCGCTGAGGCGGCGCGTCGAGCATCCCGAACGCCTCGGCCGAGACCCGCGCGATCACCTCGGCGGTTACCCCACCCCACGGCCAAGCCTCGCCGACGCACAGCAACCGCCCCGTCCGACAGACCGAGGCCAGCACCGTGTCGGTGTCCAGTGGTTTGATCGAACGCAGGTCGACGACCTCCACGTGGTAGCCGTCTTCTTCCAGATCCTCCGCTGCGGCCAACGATTCGTGCAGCATCGCGCTGTAAGTCACGATGGTCGCGTCCCGCCCCGGTCGCGCGATCCGAGCACGGCCAACCGGTAAGGTCTCCCCTCCAACCGTGTCGGCCTTCAGATGATTGTAGAGAAATTTGTGCTCACAGAAAATGACCGGATCGTCGATGGCGACGGCCTCGATCAACATACTGTAGGCGTCCTCGACCGTCGCGGGCGTCAGCACGATCGTCCCGGGATAGTGCGCGTAGATCGCCTCCATGCTCTGACTGTGAAATGGCCCACCGCCCGGCGTCCCCCCCGAAGGCAATCGCACCACGATGGGACAAGCGACTTCGGTCCGGTAGTAGAGCGTCGCGGCTTGGTTCACGATCTGGTTGAACCCGCAAGTCGAAAAATCGGCAAACTGCATCTCGATGATCGGACGCATTCCCTCGATGGCGGCACCGATGGCAAGACCCATCATCGCATCCTCGCTGATCGGCGAATCCAGCACCCGACCCGGAAATTTCTCCGCCAAACCCTTGGTCGCCTTAAACGCTCCGCCGAATTCCCCGACGTCCTGCCCGTAGATAAAAACGCGCTCGTCGTCGGCGAGCACCTTCCCTTGCGCCTCACAAATGGCCTGCAGATACGTCATGGCGCCACCTCCGCAAATCGATCACCGAGCCACTCGCTCGAGATCGCCGACCATTCCTCCTCCGCCGGATCAGGCGCGGGTTCGCGCAGCACCCGGTTCGCAGTCTCGTCGACCTCGGCCTTCGCTTCCACCCGCCAGCTATCGATCTCGCCCGCGTCGGCCCATTTTCTCTCGATTAGAATCTCTTCGGCGACCCTCAGACAGTCCCGGCCGACATCGCTCTCGCGCAAGTCCTTCGCCACGTACGAGCCATCGTCATGTTCCCCGTGCCCGACGAGCCTCAGTAGATCAGCCACCACGATCTGCGGCCCACCTCCACCTCGCGCCGCCGCGACCGCGCCGCCGACCACCCGCAAGCAATCCGCGAGATCGGTGCCGACCGCGCGGTGTCCGGCGACCCCGTAGCCCACCGCCTTATCCAAGAGATCGTCGCAAGCAAACTGCTTCCGCGTTGGCGTCGAGTAGGCGTATTGGTTGTTCGCCACAACGACGACGAGCGGAAGCCGCTCGACCGCTGCCGTGTTCAGCCCCTCGTGAAAAGCACCCGTCGACGTCCCGCCGTCGCCGATGCACGTCGCCCCGACCACCGCCGATTCTCCGCGAAAACGCCGGGCAACCAGCCCGCCGACCACGACCGGAATCATCGCGCCAAGGTGGCTGATCATCGCGTAGTAGCCTTCCTTGGGTCGCCCTCGGTGGATATTTCCGTCCCGCCCGCGCATCGAACCAAGCTGCGATCCCAAGTAAGTCCGCAGCGTATCGAGCACCGTATCGCCAAAGGCCATCCGCCCAGCTTGGTCCCGGATGAGCGGCGCAAAGATGTCCCCAGGACGCAGGCTTGCCCCGACCGAGACGCTGAGCGCTTCCTGACCCCGCCCAAGAAACACGCCCCCCTTGATCTTCCCACCCCGGTAAAGCGCCGCCAACTTCTCCTCCAGCACCCGCGCGAGCACCATCGTCCGATACGCCCGCATGAATACGTCGCGCCCCTCGCTTCCCCCTTCCCGCGCCGTCGACATCACTTCCGCCATGTGCCGCCGAAGCTAGAAAGATTCCCCACCCTCTGCAACCGCGAACCCACCCCCCCAAAAAAACTCCCCTGCCAATCAAACTGACGGCTGTCAGTTTGACTAGTAGAGGAGCATTGGAGGCTTGGCGGCCAGGGGAAGGCTACACCAGACAGAGTCGTCGTTGGCCCTTGGTGCGCCCACCCAGTGACCGCGTCACTTGCACCCGCGCCCCGATCCCACTACATTCCCGGCCTCTATGAAACAGACGTTGTTGGACAAAGTGTGGGCAGCCCACGAGGTGCGGAGATTGCCAAACGGCCAGACGCAGCTCCTCATTGGCACTCATCTCATTCACGAGGTCACCAGCCCGCAAGCGTTCGGCATGCTGCGCGACCTTGGTCTCAAAGTCCTCTACCCAAACCGCACCTTCGCCACCGTCGACCACATCGTCCCCACCGACGAAAGCCACGAGCCGTTCTCCGATTCGCTGGCCGATGACATGATCAAGGCCTTGCGAAAAAATTGTGCCGAGTCCGGCGTCACGTTCTTCGACCTCCCGTCTGGCAAGCAGGGCATCGTCCACATCGTCGGCCCGGAGCAAGGCATCACCCAACCCGGCACGACCATTGCGTGCGGCGATTCGCACACCTCGACCCACGGCGCGTTCGGTGCCATCGCGTTCGGCATTGGCACGAGCCAAGTCCGTGACGTCCTCGCGACCCAGACCATGGCGCTGCAGAAGCCCAAGGTTCGCCGCATCAACGTCGACGGCAAGCTCAAGCCCGGCGTCTACGCCAAGGACGTCATCCTCCACATCATCCGCAAGCTCGGGGTGAACGGCGGCATCGGCTACGCCTACGAATACGGTGGCAGCACCTTCGACAACTTCACGCAGGAAGAACGCATGACCGTCTGCAACATGTCGATCGAAGGTGGTGCCCGCGTTGGTTACGTCAACCCCGACAACACGACCTTCGAGTATCTCAAAGGCCGTCCCTACTCGCCGAAAGGCCCGGACTGGGACGCCGCCGTCGAGCGCTGGCAGGCGACCGCCAGCGATCCCGACGCCAGCTACGACGACGTGATCAACTACAACGCCGAAGACATCGCCCCGACCGTCACGTGGGGCATCAACCCCGGTCAAGCCATCTTCATCGACGAAAACGTCCCCACCCCGGACGAGGTCCCAGAAAAAGACCGCGCGACCGCCGAGGAAGCCATCGCCCACATGCACCTTGTCCCAGGTGCCGCCATCAAGGGCACCAAGGTCGACGTAGCCTTCCTCGGCAGCTGCACCAACGGCCGCCTCTCCGACCTCCAGGAAGTCGCGGGCTATCTCAAGGGCCGAAAAGTCTCCGACACCGTGAAAGCCATCGTCGTCCCGGGCTCCCAAGGCGTCTCCACCCTTGCCGAATCGATGGGCATCGCGACGATTTTCCGCGACGCCGGTTTCGAATGGCGCGGCGCTGGCTGCTCGATGTGCCTGGGGATGAATCCCGACAAACTCGTCGGCGAAGAACTCTGCGCCAGCAGTTCGAACCGCAACTTCAAAGGCCGCCAAGGCAGCCCCACCGGGCGCACCGTCCTCATGAGTCCGCTCATGGTCGCGGCCGCCGCGATAACTGGAACGGTATCGGACGCGCGGGAAGTATTCGAGCTGACGTGATGGGTCGAAGGTCCAAAGTCGGAAGGTCCAAGGTCTGGATCAGCCTCGCGCTGCTCGGGACCGTTTGGGCGGCTAGCGCTGCGGCAGGCGATCCATTTCTTTGGAAGATCGAGTCGCCCGCAGCGGCGGTGCCGTCCTACCTCTTCGGCACGATCCACTTGCCTCGTCCCGAAGTCGCCCGCATTCCCGAGAGCGTGACCCCGGCGTTTGATTCCGCCGACGCGGTTTACACCGAGATCCCGATGGACATCGGGACCCTCCTCGAGATGTCCACCGCCCTGTTTTTGCCCGACGGCAAGATGCTCGAAGACGTCATCCCCGCCGACCTCTACGCGGCGGTCCTCGCCGAGTTGAAAGCAGTCGACCCCAACCTGCCGCTTGCGCCCCGCGACCGCATGAAGATCTGGGCGTTCACGGTGAGCCTGGCCACGCTCCAAGACGAATTGCGCTACCCCGGCATCATCCCGCTCGACATGCTGCTCTTTCAGAAGGCCGCCATGGCCGGCAAGGAAACGGGTGGCCTAGAGACCCCCGCCGAGCAGATGGCCATCTTTGATAGCCTCAGTCCCGACGACCAGACCACCTTCCTCCGCGACACGCTCGCGCAGCTCGCCGCCGCCCGCGAGTCCGGGGTCAACCCTGCCGACCAACTGGTCGCCAGCTATCTTTCCGGCGACCTTGCCCGCCTGAAAGCTGATGTGGAGGAGATGGAGGCACTCGCCAGCGACACGGAACTCAACGCCCGCTTAATGGACCGCCTCCTCGACCAGCGCAACACCCTCATGGCCGAACGAATCGTCGAAAAAATCGAAGCCGCCCCGGCAAAGACGAACTTCTTCGCCGTGGGAGCCGCCCATCTTTACGGCGACAACGGCCTCATTGCCCAATTAGAAGCCGAAGGCTTCACCCTCGCCCGCCAAGCGCCACTCGACTCGCAACCATAGGCCCTTCACCCTTACCGCTCACCATGCCCGCACTCCCACCCATCACCCAAGTCAGCGGCACCGCCGTCCACGTCCCCGGCGACGACATCGACACCGACCGCATCATCCCAGCCCGCTTCATGAAGTGCGTCACCTTCGACGGACTCGGCGAGTTCGCCTTCATCGACGTCCGCAAAGACCCCGCCACCGGTGAAGACCGCCCGCACCCGCTCAACGACGAGCGATTCAAAGGCGCGAGCATCCTCCTCTCCGGATCGAACTTTGGTTGCGGGAGTTCACGCGAGCACGCCCCGCAAGCGCTTTACCGCTACGGCTTCCGCGCCGTCATCGCCGAGAGCTTCGCCGAGATTTTCTTTGGGAATTCCATCACCCTCGGCATGCCCTGCGTCGTCATGAACTCCGGCGACATCAAGTCCCTCGCCCAGCTCGTCGAAGCTGACCCGACCGCCCCGATCACCATCGATCTCGACGGCAAGAAGGCCCATTGCGCCGACCTCGACTTCCCCATCGAAGTCCCCGACCACGCCCACGAAGCCCTCGTCAGCGGCAAATGGGACGCCATCGCCGACCTCCTCGAAGGCATCCCGCAAGTCAAGACCACCGCAGACGATCTCGCCTACATGCGCTAACCCCCACCCCCCCTGCCGCGACAATGAAACTGACGACCGTCAGCTTGATTGTCGCGGCAAGGGGGGGGCGCTTCGAGGTGTCGTCGATCTGTCACTTTGCTAGCAGCAGAATTTTGACCGCCCCACCCTCGACGGGACCGGCGGGAAAGACGTAGACCTGCTTTGCCTGCTGCCGATTCGTAAAGTGGATTTGGAACTCCCACTCTCCATTCAGCTTCAGACCAACCTCCGCGTCGGTGTCGGCAGCCCGCTCGCTCAATTCCACGGCGGAATCTTTCCAACGGAGAATTTCGTCGATGATCGCCTTCGCCTGACCCCGCGCCGTCGCGTCAGCCCCGCCCAGTGCGAAGCATCGCTCGAGATACCCCTTGTTCCCCGTCTTCAGAGCCGCGCTCACTTGGAAGAGCAACTCACCGCGCGAATCCGCCGCGTAGGACCACCCGGCGACCAGCAATGATCCGACCAACGCTAACAATAAAATCCGCACGTTTCTCTTTTCATTTCCCAACCCATAACCGGCATTTTCCCAAAGGTAACGTTTTCGTCACAACCCCTAGAACGCTCCCTCCGCCCTTGTTCCGACCGGCCTCCCATCTACATTCCGGGCATGCTCAATCTCACCCGCCTCAGCGCCCTCACCGCCGTCGCGCTCGCCGTCATTCCCGTCTCCCACGCCCAGGAAGAAGACGAGGGCGGCGCGACCAAGAACGCCACCGACTTCTCCGCTTTTCAGGGCAACTACTTCGGCAAAACCGTTGTGACGACAGACATCGACCAGTTCCGCGGTCGCCGACTGAAGATCCGCGCGAACATAGCCGAAGACGGACTCTCCGGAGTATTCAAATTTTCGGACAGGGTGCGAGTCGAGGGCGACCGCGTTCCGATTGTCAATCGGTTCCGTTTCCGCCCGAACGGTCGCGTCAGGATCGACGAGATCGCTCCCGCCGTCTCGAACAACCAGAAAACCAAAGGATTCTACACCGCCCTGCCTCGCAACCTGAGCTTCACCGGACAGTTCCGCCTCGACGCGGAAAGCGGGCGAATCGAGGGCACCTACGAGTGCAACATCCGGGTGAGCGTCCGCCGCGTCGTGCGGGTCACCTACTCCGTCACCCTCGCCGACGACCAAAATCCCGCGTTCGTCTACAAATTCGTCGCCGAACCCCGCGACCGGAGCGAAGACGAGTAAATCATTCATCCCGGTCGTTGGATCATGCGGGCGGGAAGACTTCTACGCCCACCTCTCGCTACCGGAGACTTTTTCCTCCCATCAAGGCTGCGCCGCCGACTCTAGCAAGAGTTTAGCGGCCTCTTCGTGACTCTTGCGCTGCTGAGCCATGAACGCATCTTGGCCGAAGTAGACTCGGAAAAGATCGTCATTGTTGCGAGCCGCGCGAAGGTATTGGTTCCGATACGTCGGATCAGTTGGGTCGCCCGTCGTCTCCTCGGTGACGGTCCTCGCGAAGTCTTCCGCCAACCTGCGCTTTTCTCTCCGATCTGCGGCGGAAAGGTTGAGTTCGTCGCTCGTCACCTCCAGCGATGCCGGGACGCTGGTCGTTCCGTCCGGCACCGTGATCGCCGCAGCTGGTTCGTCGGTCGCCCCGGCACTCGCGATCTGTCTGTCGGTCGCCGGAAGGCCCTCGCCCGCTGACGAGGTGGTCCCGGAAGGCAGTCCCGCGCCGCCACCAGCAACCAGGTTGCCGCCCGAGGCAAAGAGCAGGCCGCTGTTCGTCGACCCAGCACTCGCGGACGGACTTCGGGAGTTTTCCTGCGGCCCCAAGTTGGAGTTGCCAGCGGACTGGGACGGACGATTTGTAACTCGCGTTGCAACTGTCCCGGGGTTTGGCACCACCGAAGCCGTGGCTCCGGCGGGGTCCGGTGATGCGGGGGGAGCGGTGTCGAAAACCGAGGCGATCGGCGCCGCTGGGATATTCGCGTTGCGAACTGCGGGCACGGGAGCCCTCGGCGTCGTAGCACCCGGACCCAATGGGCTGGAAGCCACCGCTCTCCTGGCTGGCGGGATAGCCGACACTTGGGAAGCAGTGGGGGACACACCGAAGACCGCCGTCCGGCTTGGCTCCGGCTCGGGAGTATCACGGACTACCAGAGTCACGACCGCAATGGTCAGTCCGACGCAGGCCAGGCCCAGCACGAGATTCAGAGCGACGAGATTTGGGATGACGCGGGAGGTGTTCATAGGGAACTGGGTTCGGGGTCGGGTGTCGGGGCGGGAGCGTTGGCGGCGGTATCTTCGGCGGCCATCGGGAAAAATCCGATTCGGTTTCGGATCAAGATGACGCGGCGCTTGCCTTCGATCAATTCCTCGGGAGCCATGCTCGGCTCGAGATCCTCGAGCAGCTTCTGCGCAGTGATCTCGCCAGCATCCGCGCTGACCGATAGCCAAGCGTAGGCTTGCTCGACGTCGCGGTCCAGACCGCCCAGGCCGCCCATCAGGAAGATGGCTAGGCTGGCCTGAGCCTTGGCGTCGCCCCGTTCAGCGGCCTTCTGGTACCAGTCCGCCGCAAGTTTCAGGTCAATTGGCTGTCCTAGGCCGTTTTCGGCCATGTTCCCGAGCAGATTCTGGGCGGATGCTACCCCACCCAACGCGGCCTGCTCCGACCAGAACGCGGCCTTGTCGTAATCAACGGCCTCGCCCTCGCGACCGAAAAAATAAATTTCTCCCATCGCCCCCTGAGCTGGCGGGTAACGCTGCTCGGCCGAAAGGCGAAACCAATCGACGGCCTCGGATTCGTCCCGGCTGACCCCATTTCCCGCGATGAGAAGGGTCCCGTAGAGGTATTGGGACAGCGCGGCCCCGCTTTCCGCCGCCATTTTGACCCAGCGGGCACCCTCTTCTGGATTCGGGTCGGTTCCCTGGCCGTTGATCAACATGTTCCCGACATTGTGCCGCGCCTTGACGTTCCCGAGTTCCGCCGACTCGCGAAAATGATCGAAGGCCTTGGCGGCATCCGCCTCGACCCCCTCTCCGAGCAGGTATCGCACGCCTTCGCGGTAAACCTCGTCATCCCCGATGGACGTGGGCGACACCGCAACGGGCGGCGCTTGATCGGCGAGACCCGCCGCGAGCGGCGAGGTCACGCAGATGACCCGGGTGACCAGAAGGAGGAATTTTCGATTCGGTTTCATTATGGGTTAGCTGGAGCGGACGGCCCGTCCTCGTTGTCCTCGTTGTCCTCGTTGTCCTCGTTGTCCTCGTTGTCGTCGCGGTCGTCGCGGTCGTCGCGGTCGGTCGGACCGGAAGCACCGCCGCCATATCCGACGACCTCGACGACGAAGATCGACGGGGCCTCCTCGCGCCGAGTGGGACCATTATCCTGACGGTTAGCGAAATTGTCCGCCGTATTCGAGGCGGCACCCGCGGCGTTCGAGGCCGTAGTGAGCGCGCCGATACTCGGAGCGGAGGATACGGCGGGGGCCGGTGCTGGCACGTTCGACGAGGCCGCGGCGATGTTCGAGGCGTTTAAGATAACGGTCGCGGCGATAGACACCGACCCGGTCGCGCGGATGCCCGCGTCGCCCGCGTCGACGACTCCCACCGGAGCGATCAGATCAACATCGCCCGGCGGCACTCCCGCCACGGTCGCCAGGACGCCGATACCACCGCCGGTCGCAAGACCCGCCAGATCGGTCGTGACCGCTGCGCTCGACGGATCGAGCAGAACGCGAGTCGGCGGGGCGCTCTGGACCGTCTTGGCCGACGCTCCGGCGGCGATGTTGCCCGTGGAGGACCAGATGATCTGATTGCCACCGCGCAGGGTGAAAATTCGACCGATTCCGACGTCGACGTCGCCGTCCGTGAAGATGGAGATATTGCCCCCCGCCTCGGTGATCACACCCGGTGGCGCCAGGGTTCCAGCCTGCAGGGTCGCGGCGAGCCGGAGCTCACCACCGGGGGCGAGCAACCGGATATCTCCGCCACTCCGGGTCCGGATGTCGCGCGCCCGGGTGATCAAGTCGCCATCGTAGCGGACATCGCCGAAGAGAGCGTCAATGGCCGCAAATCCGGAATCGTAGTTTCCAAAACCGGGACTCGTCGGGTCGTTGAAGTCGCGCCCCGTGTCGCGCAGCAAACGAAAGAACACGTCCAGCGCCACGAAACTGCGCTGCTCGCTCGTGAGCGATTCGAAGTCTTTTCCAACGAGGCCGTCGAAGGTTGTCGTGACCGGTGACCCGCCCTCGCCGCCGATGCCGTATTCCTCGATGAACGTGGCAAAGTTGAGATTGCTCGCCAACAGGCTCGATGCCGGACCGATCCCGGCAGCCACGACGAGTCCGGCCCCATCAAATGGCAGGCTTGGGTTCCGAGCGTTGCCGATGCTCGTGATGCCGACGCCGGTTCCGTCCGGATTATTGGCACCAGTGCCGAGATCGAGCGTGCGACCCGCGATGACTTCGAGCGTGCCTTGACCAGTGATCTGAAGATCGCCCGCAAGCGGAGTTTGCGACGCCAAAGCGAGAACGTTGCCGGGCAGGACCGCGCCGGAGCGCGTGGGGGCATTGGCGTTGTTCGGGATGAGATCGCGCCCGGCGGAAACGACGCTGATGTCATCTGAGCCCGCGTTCTGGATGTAGAAGCTTACGTCGGTGATGTCTTCCGCCGCCAGAATCCGCGCAAATTTCGGAGAAAAGAGCGAGAATCCTGTGAGCCCACCGCTCTTGGCGTAAGCGCGCAGAGGCGAGGTGTCCTCCGAGTGCAGGATGTCGGGCGCATGCTGCGCGCGCTTCTGCTCGAGAGCTTGGTTTGGTGATCCGCTCTCTTGGAACAACACGTTCACGAAATCGAGGAAGTCGAGCGTCGACACACTTGCCGCCGAGCTGGTCCCGATCCCGGGCAGGGACTGAATCGCAAAGGGACTCGCGATCCCGGGGATGGCCGCCGGGTCCGCATCGGAGACGAGAATCTGGCTGGTGCCGAAGACGTTCACTGCCTGGCCATCGACGGTCGCTAGACCCTGCTTCTGAAGACCGTTGATCGAACCGCCGGCCAACAATTCGAGCGTTCCGGTCGACGACGGCGCCAGCGTGAGATCGCCGACGACGTTGATGTCGCTGGAGAACGAGGTCGCTCGAAGCGCGGGGGCATTTAACGCGGTCACCCGGTTGAAGGCCGTCACGTCGCTCTCGGCGAGCCGAAGCTGCGGTCGAGAAAACGAGGCGGTCGATCCGAAGAAGTCAAATTGCAGGACGTTCTGATACCACAGTTGCAAGATCGGCGACGAGGAGGCGGTCAACCCGGACTGCGGAAGGACGGCCCTCTGGCGCAACGTCACCGAGCCGCCCAGCGAGCGAACATCCACCTCGCTGGTCGGCGCGAAGGTCGAGAAATAGGTCTTGAACCGGTAGGTATTATTGAAGCCCTGGGGCAGGAGGAAAGCGTTGACGGTCGGCCCGAGCAGGACGTCGCCACGAGCCCGCACGTCAAAGCCTCCTTTACCAAGAAATAGAGTGGTCGGGAGCCATGTTTCCGGCGCTAGCGGTGCGCGGAACGAAAGCGCACCGAGGGAAGGCGTCCGCGTCGAGTTGGTCGTGATCTGATTGTCGGCGACGAGCTCGCCCCGCCCGCGTTCGACGTAGTAGACGCCGCCATCGATGTTGTTGCCGGCGCGGACGAGCAGGTCGCCGCCACCCAGTTCGACGGTCGCATCGGCGTCAGGCAGACCCTTCGGCGAGCGCGCGTTGGTCGGCACAACGGCGTCGACGTTCGTTACGTCACGTCCCGCGATCAGGCTGACGTTGCCGCCGCCGAGCGCACCTACACCTTGAAAGAAATTAGTGAAGTCGACCCACCACGCCGTCGACAGGATCTGAGGCTGATCAGGACGATCAAAAATGGAGCCACCGTAGAGACCAGTCTCCGGGTCGACGAAGCCGGTCCGGTAGAGCCAGTTCGTTGGCAGTTGTTGCTGGGAGTCCGGAATGAAGGCTCCGAGCGGCGTTTGGGTGAGATGGATGATGTCGCGCCCGGCGTTCAGCCGCACGCTGCCGCCCGCGAGGGAGAAGCTCGGGATGGACGACGGGCGCTGCTGAGTCGTCCCGAGATTCGAACCCCCAAAAGAATTGAGGAGCGGCACGTCATACGTCCCACCCAAAGTCGGATCGGCCACCTGCGTGCCGGCGGTGTAGATCGTGGCGAAATGGTTCAACAGCCGGATGTCGCGGCCAGCCGACACGTCGATATCGCCACTCCCCGTTCGGATGACCTGAAAGAGGCTGCGGGCAAGATCTGCGGTGCGAGCATTTGCGCCAGGAAACGTCGAGCTGTTCGTGCCGCCGTTTTTACCCAATCGAATCGAACCCACTTCGGTTTGTTGCCCGCCGCCGCCAGCGAGAGAGGTCGTCCGGAACAGGGACGCGAGCGATTGCACGCTCCGGAAATCAGCCGAAGAAGAGTCGGCCCCCGCCGTGAACCGAAACGCGTAGGATTGGGCGTTCGCGGGGAGCGCCGGGTTGAACTCGAGCAATCGCGCCGTGTAGAATGCGGACTCGAACCCATCCGAGATGGAGTTGAAGAGAATGAGATCGCCCGCGGCGCGCAACGTCAACGCGCCGGGAGCAGACCTTGGTCCGAACCGGAATCCGGCCAGATTCCAATCCTGGGAATTGTTCGAGAAGGCGCTGCCAAGCGTCAGATCGCCCGTGCGATGGATCACCTCGGCACCCGGTTGGATGATCAAGGCCGACGCTAGCTCGGCGTTTTCACCGGACAGACGCGCAAGCATCGCGGCGTAGGTCGGCGACGCCGGATCACCAGCCACCCCGGCAAACACCTCACCGTCGGCCCGGATCTGATTGCGCAGGGTATTTGACAGAGATCCGTTGGTCGGGTTCTCAGCCGTCAAGTCGTAGAGTTGGTAGCCCTCGACGGTGATGCGGGGCGCGCCCGTGATCGTCGCGAGGATGGGATCGATCTGCACGTCGGATTGGTCGGCAAACTGCGGGGCCCGCAGGTGCAGGGTCCCGCTGAACCGTCCGCGAGCGGCACTGCCTTCGCGGTTGGCCGCGACCGAGAGGTCAATGGTCGAACCATTCTCGAGCCTCAGCACCGCCGCCCGGTCGATCACGCCATTGGTCTGTCCCCCGGCTTCGAGGAAGATCGCGCCTCCCTTGCCGGCGCTGTCAAATCGCCGCGCCGCTACGTCGATCCTCGAGTCCGTCGCGAGGATGACGTTCCCGGACGCGCGGAGGGCGACCGTTCCACCCGTCCGACCCGATGCGTCAATCGACCCGTTCAGTCGGATGGAACCCCCGTCGGCGGTGACGAAATAGTTCCGCGCGACCGGGGCACCGTTCACCGTCACGTTCCCTTCGCGAATACGGAAGTCCCGAAGTTCGTTGAACAACGCCGCGTTGAGCAGCTCGTCCACCTCGTCCAATTCAGGCAGACGACCGACTTCCAAGACGAACGACCCACCGTCTCCACGACGCCCACCGGCTCCCTGCACATCGCCCGCAAATTCGAAACTCCCGTCGAGCGCGCGGATGGTCAGGACGCCCGCGTCGCCTCCAGCCCGGTTCGCCGACACGTCGATCAAGCTTTCCTCGCCCAATCTGACCGAACCACCCACCGAGACGAGTTCCACCCGTCCAGCATTCGTGAAGCGGGTGACGTCGAAGAAGTCAACGGCACGCCCGCCAGTGTTGATCATCCCGCCGACCTCGACGTCTCCGTTCCGCGATCTCGCCGTAAGCAGTCCGCTCGGCAGCAGGATGTCGCTGTTCAGCACCAGACTGGTGCCTTCGATGGTCAGGCTGCCCCCTAGGTTAGAGGCTCGACGGGCGCTTTGGGCGTTATTCGCCTCGAGGAACTCGACCTTCCCACCCGCCGTGATCGTCCGCGAGGCGGAGCGGGCAGCCGTCACGACTGACGTCGTTGCCTTGAGATTGCCCGAGACGCTGAGCGCGCCAGCGTCCTGCAAGCGGATGCCGCTGGGGCAACCAACCGCGTCGACCGGTAGTTCAGAATCGAGACGTCGTTCGCCCCGAGCGTAACCCGGCGTCCCCGGAAGGCGATCCGGCCATCGAGTTCTTGGGCCGTTTCGCCGGGTCCGGTCGCGGTTGCCTCGTTGTCGAGGAGGATGTTGTTGGCCGAAAAAACGACCCGTCCACCATCCGCATTGAACCCGCGGATCTCGGCGGCGTGGAAGCTCGAGGTCGCCGCGAACGTCGACGTGGCCCGCGCCGTAGACGTCGAGCGTGGAATACGTCAGCAGCGAGAGAAATTCCGCGCCGCGCAGACCGCGCAGGACTGGCCCCTCGAGGACGAGACCACGCGTGGGGGCGATCCGGCCCGAGCCGCGCAGGCCGATGCTGATCTGCCCGCTGTTCAGCGTGCTGGCGCGCGCCCGGAGATCGGCGCGACGAGCGAGGGTCGTGCCGGAGGTGGAATCGAGCGTGATGCTCGTCCCGCGAAGCTCCGCGCCACGGCCCACGGTCAGTTGCGGGACGACCGAGTCGGTCACGTCCCGACGCAGGCTGTCGGCGGCGAAATCGGCGCTGACCCGCACCATCGTTCCATCTCCGAAGAAGATCAGGCGCTGAGCGTCCTCGCTCAGCTCGCCGACTTGGACGATGGACGATCCCGGCGCGACGTTGATGAAGCGGTTCGCCGCGAGGATGATCTCGGGGCCGCGCAGCGAGGCTCCCCGGTTTTGCACGGTGAGAGATCCCGTGTCGACCGTGACCAGCGTGCCGTTGGCGACGTCCGTCCGGGTGCCGCCGATGAGCAGGCTGGCCGCGCCCCACGAACTCAACAGGTTCGACCGGAGCACGGCGGTGCGGGAGAGTCTGTCTCCAAAGGTGCCGACGTTGAAGAAGTCCGGCGGGAGGTTTGCGTCCTCTGCGGCAAGGCCTCCTCCCGAAATCAACACGTTGAGCGGCGTCGAGACGTCGATCCGCGATCCCCGCCCACCCACCGGAGCGAGCGAAGCGACCGCACCTCGCAGGCGAAGCGCCTCAATACCTGCAAACTGCAGCGATCCCGAGTCAACCGGCAGGCGCTGCAGCGTGTCGAGATCGAGTTCCGACGCGCGTTGCCGGAGGAATGCGTTCGCGCTGTAGTCCTGATATTCCGCCCGGGCTCGGAAGACATCCGCCGAGGCCACCTCGAAACTCGACGCGACGGCGGAAGCCTCGCGCCCACCACCGAGATTACTCAGCCGCGCGCCCGCCACCAGACTGGCGCCGTCGGGCCGCGCTAATGTGCGGAGGCCGCCGTCGGCCGTTCGCGGCGTCACGAGTACTGCTCCGGGCAGCAGCGCGTAACGGCGGGGCAGCAGCGTGTATTCTCCCGCAGCGAGGGCCGGACTGGCATTGAGCAAAATCCGGTCGCCGACCGAGAGACCGCGACTCACGTAGCCCGGGTCATTCCCCAGCGGCTCGTCACGCGCCGAAGGGGCAAACGGGGCGAACGGGGCGAACCGCGCAGAGTAGTCCGGGATAACCGCGAAGCTGTCGGCCACCTCCGTCCAAAAAAGAGTCCTCCCCGGGACCGGCACCGTAAACTCGCGCTGATTGACCGAGCCCGTGATGGTCGAGATCGAACGCGGAGCATCCGGCGTGTCCCGCCGAGCCGAGTAGGTCCGCCCGTTGAAAATAACGAGATCGCCCAAGTCGTAGCTCTCCGAGGTCGACCACTGGTCGGCCGCGCTGCCCAGCAGGTCCACGGAGCCGCCCTGCCCAACATTGAAGCGGTATGAGAACAAGTCGCCTCCTCCCCGGATGTCGATCTGGGAACCCCCCTGGGTCGCGAGGCGCTGGCCGCCCAGGATGGTCGTCTTCGCCGGGAGACCGTTCGCCGTGAAGTCGAAGCCGGCTGGGTCGATCAGCGAGGTTTCGTTGAAGTTCAGCCCGAAGGGCACGAGCAGTGCCTCGCCCGTTCGCGGATCCAGGCCCGAAACGGAAGTGAGGCTGCCATTTTCCACGACCAAACGATTGGTTGTCGGGAACGGTAGCGCCGTCCCGGCGAGCCGATCCGCCGGCGGGGTCCCGACGCCGTCGTAGCCGATCCGAATCCGCCCGAACGGCGCGAGAAGGGTGCCACCCTGCCGGATGACCGAGCCGTAGACCTGCAGATCTCCGCCGGCGGAGAGTGGCAAGCGCGGCGCTCCGGAGACGTCGAAGGTCACGCGGCCCGGTCGAAGCACTTCGATCCTCGGAAGCGGCAGGCTCGGCTGGCCGTCCGGGATGAGCGAGGCCAGCGGATTCGCTTCTTTCCCGGCGTGATCGTAGGCGACAACCGTGAAGTTCGAACCAGTCGTCGGGTAGATTTGCCCCGCTCGGAAGTTCAGTCTTCCGGCGATGTTCAGCGTCCCGTTCCCCCGGACGTCGCCCCGCGGCGCGATGAAGTCGGCGCGCTGAATCGTCTGCAAGGAAAGGTTGCCGATGTCGATCAGGTCGGCAACCACGCGCAGCCGACCCGGCCCCTTGGTCGGCGCAACGAAGAATGGCGATCCTTCGAGCGTGAAGACACTCGTCAGCTGGACATCGCCCGGCTGGAGTGGCGGGCGGAAGGTCGTCCCGAGCTTGACGTAAGGTGCCCGCAACCGGACGTCGTCTGCCGCGTAGAGCACTCCGCCGTCCGCGACGGAAATCTGCCGCCCCGCGTCGATCCGAACGCGATCCGTGAACGAGACAACTCCGTCGAGTCCGATGGAATCAAAACCACGATCTGCGAAGTGGTCGACCGTGAAGCGCCCAAGTCCGTCCAACGGATTGCCGTTGCCGTCACGGACCAGGTTGCCGATGGAATTGCGTCGATCTTCGGTCTTCAGCAACGCCAGCGGCCCGAAGATGACGTCGTCGCCGAAGGGCGCGATGGCCGGGTCGCTCTGCGAAACGAGCAGATTAATGTCGGTCGGCAGACGGAGAACTTCGTCAGCCCGGTAGAACCGCCCGGACGAGACGTCGAGCGAGCCGCCGAGCGCGGCCGGTCCCCCGGCCTTGCCGACGAGCGTCGCGTCGGAGAAGAGCTGTTCTCCACCCGCGAGGGTGATCGATCCCGCGTCGGAGTCGATCCGCGTCGGCACGACCTGCCGCGTGAAGCGCGGGCCATTCAGACCACTGTTGATCGGGACCGGCGACCCGTCGGCTGAGACGTTGATGAGTCCATCGTTGAAGCGCGCGTTGGCCGGGGCCAAGTCGAAGCGCCCGCTCGCGCCCGCCACGTCGAAGACCGACCCAGCCAGCGCGACGATGTTGCCGGAGATCGAGATGTCGCCGCCGGCCAGCACGAAGCCCGTTCGGTTGCCGAAGGGATTGAACGTCCGCACGACCGTCCCCGCCGTGGAGAGTCGGGCCGACGGGCCAATCAGCACGGTGGTCAGCGCGTTCGCCGGGGCGTCGTTGAGCGACGGGAAGCTGTCCGCTCCTATGACGGAGATCGTGCCTCCGGGCGCGGTGAGTGAGCCTCGCAACAAGACCGTGTCACCAGTGAAGGAGACGCTCGCTCCCGGATCGGTCGTGATCGAGGCACCGTTGCGCATGACGACGTCAGACCGAACGGTGAGAATGTTCAGGAAATCATCCATCGCCCCCTCGCCCGAGAACGCCAGGCTGACGGGCGTGCGGTCCGAGAGACGGTCGATCCGCCGCTCGACGCGGATGGGTTCGTCCCGCACCGCAAAAGCACGCAGATTCTGAGCGATCGGGTTCAAGACCGTTCCCGCTTCGATCTCAACGGCTGGACGGTAAACCTCCGGGTTCTCCGGGTCGGTGGCTCGCACGAAATCCTCGAGCGAAAAGGTCCCGAAATTACCAATGCGAAAGGTTGCGTCGATCCCGATGCCAGAGACAGCGAACGACCCGAAGCCACCTGCGCCGAAGAACTCGGGAGTCAGCACGAGGCGGCCCTCCCGCGCCCGACCGTCGTTGCTGACGAGGACCCGAGTCGAGCGGACCGCGAGGGAGCCGCCGATCACGCCGGAGAAGCCGCGCAGCTCACCGCCGAGCCGAGTTTCACCGCCGATCAGACCACTGAAGGTGATGTCGCGACCACCGAGCACGGAGATCGCACCGCCGTCGCCGAAGCTCACGTTCGCGCCGCTATCCACAGCTAACCCGCCCGAGACGTCGATGAGGCTGCCCGGTCGCAGGACGGCGTCAAATGCCTCGATGCGCACCGACCCACCATCCGTGAGCAACGGAACACCGAGGCGGGTCGGCGATTCGAAACGATCATCAATTTGCAGCCCCGCCGCCGAGATCCGCCCGCCCGAACCGAGGGTGAAGCGCCCCCGATCCGGATCGAGATCCGGCAGGACAAAATCCTCGGACAACGGATCGCTCTGGCGGATGACGGCCTGAAATGGCGAAAATTTAAAAGCCGTCAGCTCCACGGTCCCGGACGGCGCGCTGATCGTGCCGAGGACGTTGATGTTGGCTGCCCGCACAACCAGCGAGCCACCCGCCGGGGCATTGATGGCGACCCCGCGCGGGATCAAGGCGTCGCCGTCGGGGTTGTCGACCGTGAGCGAACCGAAGTTCGAGTCACTCAGGAGATCCGGGGCGAGGAAAACAAAACTTCGCCGATTCTCCTGCAGGGAGATTTGCTGGGTCGGATCGGACTCAATGAACGGGTTGTTCTCGGGGTCGACGAGAAACGGCGTGCCCTCCCGCGAGAAAGCGAGCGGGCGACCCCCGGAATCGACCGCGAAGGGATCGGGCGCGGCCTGGGTCCGGTCCGCAAACACGATGCGCGGCGGTGCGGGCGAGATCGCCGGAGGCGCTGGCAGCAGCGGGTAGTTGGTCTGGTCTTGCGACTGGAAGGACAGCGACAGACTGGCTGCGGTCGGTGGGGTGCTCGCGCCCTGAGCATCCCGCAGCTGACGCGGGCCGATGACGGTGCGCCCCGCCAACGTGCCGTCTAGCGCGACCGCCGGGGCTTGAATCGCAATCCGACCGCCAGCCGCCCCCTCGATGTAGGACGAATCGAAGAACGCTCCGTCGAACGTGAGCGGACGGCGGAACGACCGGATGATGCCGTATTTTTCGTTCACCGTCGTCGTAGTGTCCGAGAACAATCCGTCGTAGACCCGGTCCGGCGTCGCGTCAGCGATGTCGATGAGTTGGCCTCCAAAGACGAGCCGGGTCGTCCGAACGAAGCCACCTTCGTTCCGGCGGTAGCCACCCGAGACGTCCACGGTGGCAGCCCGCTCGAGGACGACCGAGTCGCCCGCCGTCATGGTCACCGTCCCGCCGTCGGCGGTCAGCTGACCGACGTTGCGCTGGATGAGTCCGACGAAGCCGGACGCGTCGCCGAGCGGCGTTCCGACGAATGCCTGCCCGTTGAACGTCCCGGTGCGCCGCGCGTCGATGGTGACCGTCTGCCCCCGGACCAGACCGTCGCGCTGCAGCGGTGAGTCGGCGAGCTCGGCGCCACGCAATTCGATGTCGAGGATGTTCTGAGCGAGCGGAACGAAGACCTCCGGAGTGCCCGCAACATCGATCAACGCTCCCGGTGCCGCTCGGATGATACCGCCGAAACTCGTGAAGGTCGATGGCCGCTGACTGGTCGGATCGACGTCCCACGTTCCGGCATTGACGACGACGTCCGCGTTCGGCGCAAAGACGGTGGCTTGGCGGTCGAGGAAGACCGCTTGCCCGGTGAGGTCGACGAAGGACCGCAGCGCGAGCGAAGTCCCGATGACGGTGTCGATGCTGTCGTATTCCGGAACGATACGGGTGACGCTGGACGGACCGAGGCGAATCGTGCCGGCCTCGCGGAAGAGGAACGAGCGTCCATTCGACGGGATGGCGGCATCAAAATTTGGATTACTAATCGCGTCGTAGTTGGCGAGCAAGTCGACGCGTCCGTTGAAGGAGACCGACGTCGAGCTGTCGATCACGCCGAGCTGCTGGACGTCGCGCCCCGTCATCACGACGCTCGCGCGGGCGGCGCTGATGAGGCCGGAGTTCGTCGCGGTGCCGGCGTAGGGCAGCGCGATGGAACCAGGCTCTTGAACTGAGCCGACGAAGACGTCGAGGCCGCGCAAGGTCGGGTCGGTCGTGTCGTGAGCCTCGATGCCGACCTGCAGTCCAGCGGCGAGGATCGCCTGGCCGCCGTCCGTGGAGATGGTGCCGGAGTTCGTCACGTTAGCGCCGACGAGCATCACGCGGCCACCGATGCCCTCGGGCGAGATCGGACTCGTGAGCCGCGCACCCGCGCGCACCTCGACCCCTCCGACGCGACCAGTCGGAGTCAAGTTCGTCGGTGGCGTGAAGGCCGGGGTGCCCTGCGATCCGGCGGGCATCGCGATGGACGAGAACAGGAACTGACCATCGGGATTGTTCAGGATACCCCGCCGAACGAGGCCCTCGTTCACCGGGAGCGACGACGCGACCAGCGTGTGCGTGTTCACCTGGCTCGTGCCGCCGAAAATGATTCCGTTCTGGTTGATGACGTAGACTTGGCCCTCCGCCCGGATCGAACCAAGGATCTGACTCGGCGCGCCGGATGGGTCCATGATGCGGTTGAAGGCGATCCAGTTCGTGACGTTGTCGCCGCCGTTGCGCTGGTTGAAAAAGACCGTCGTCTTCTTCCCGACGTTGAACGTCTTCCACGTCAGGAAAGCCTGCGCTTCTGTCTGTTTGATGGTGACGATGGTCTTGCCGTCCTTTGTCCGTTTCTGCTTGGGGAGCTTCGCGCCGGTCCAGAGGTCGAGATTCTCGCCCTCCTCGGGTCGGCGGAGGTTTTTCGGCACGCCAGGGGCGGTGTTGAGGCCGTTTTCGCGGAGGCCGTTGGGCACGTTGGGGAGCCGGGGCGTGCCGAGCCGTTGATTCAACTCGTTGGGGAGCGGGATCCGCTTGAAGTTTGGGTTACGCCCGAGGTTGTTGCCTGGTTTGTTGGCGGCGGCGGCTCGGGCCGCAGCCTGCATCTGCTTGACGGACTGCATCGCCTGCGTCGTGCGCGAGAGACGGTCCTTGGCGTTCTGGCGGGCCGCAGCGGCGGCGGCGTCGCCGGCACCGGCCGTCCCGTCGGCGGGATTGCGCCGCGACGCTTGTCCAGCCCCGGCTCCGCCGCGCAGCAGGTCGCCACCAAACGCCGTCGCGCCCGCGAGGAACCCGCAGGCGAACAGACGTAGGACGAAGACGCGACGAACCATCGGGGCCGGGGCGGCTATTCCTGCGGCAGGAGTTCGCCGAGTTTCATCTCGTTGATTGCGACCGGATTCACTTGGAGAAGTTGCGCCACGTATTCCTGGCTATTCTCCTGCGCCTTCGCCTGCCGCATGCGGGCGACAAGCGCCTCGCGGACCTCGGGGAGTTCCGGGGTGTGGGCGGGCTTGGTCTCGAGGACTTTCACGATGTGGAAGCCATCTTCGAGCTGGACGGCGGGCGAGACTTTGCCCGCGTCGAGCTGGCCGATCTGCTCACGGATGCCGGGCTGGATCTGCGCCTCGGTAAGCCAGCCGATCTCTCCGCCATTGGCCGCGCTCTGGGGCTCGTCGCTGCGGGCCTTCGCGATGGCCGCGAAGTCGGCTCCAGATTTGGCGAGGCTGGCCTGGATCTCGTCGATTTTGACCTTGGCGACGGCGGTTGCTTCCTGGTTCGCGTCACGCGGCAGGGCGACGAAGATCTGCGCTAGGCGGACCTGATCGGGGACCTGGAGGGCACCCTTGTTTTCGTTGTAGGCCGTGGCCACTTCGGCGTCGGTGGGGTAGCTCTCGGGCGGCTCGGATTTATCGGCGAGGTAAGCTTGGGTGACGAGCCTTTCGCGGAGCTGGACGAGCTGCTCGGTGACGGCGGGCGTCTCATCGAATTTCTCCGCGATCGCGGTGTCCAGCACGAGTTGCTCGACGACGAGCGAGCGGACGAACTGATTGAGCAACGCGGGATTATCCCGGAGCGCTGCTTTCTCCTGATCGTTCAACGCCGCGATGCGCGGCTTGATGTCCGCTGCGGTGATCTCGATGTCGCCGGCGCGGGCGACCGGCTCGGCGGCGTGGAGGGTGAGGGATCCCGCGATCAGGATCGCGGCGGTGATTGGGGTGTGGATACGGATTTTCATTGTCTGATCTTTTGTTCGGTGAGGTCGTCGCCGTAGTCCTGCATGAGGTTCTGAAATTTCACCCGCGTCGTGCCGATGAAGGGTTCGCGGGTGGTGAGGGCGTCACCGAGGCCAAAGCCTTCGTAGCGGTCGAGGATCTCTTTGCCGACGGCGTAGAGCTTGCGGTTGGTCTCGGCGTATTCATCGTTCCGGCGCTGGAGGAGGACCGCCTTCCCGGCGAGATCGGCGCGCTTCGCCTCGGTCGCTTGGGCGTATTCGGTGAGCGCTCCGTAGGATTTTTTCCATTTAGCGAGGGCCTCGATCTGCTTGGCGTTTCGCGCGTCCTGCTGGGCAACTTCTTTCTCGAGTTCGCCGATCCGGTCGGCGGCCACCGTGCTTTCGTCGGCGGACTTTTTCTCCAGCTTGGCCAACTTGGTCTCGAGCGTCTTGATCTGATTCTCGTTCTGGAGCTGGGTGCCTTGCAGCGCCGCGATCTGCCCCTGGGCGTCGCGGAGCTGGACGAGGGTGCTCTTGAGCTGATCGCGGAGTTGGATCTCGGCTTCGGTCGGTCCGTCCTGGGCGAAACTGGTCGCCGCAATAAAGCCCGCGAAGAAGAGACTTGGTAGAAAACGGTGCATTTTAGAATCGGGCGTTGAGGTCGAGTTGGAAGCGGTCTTCGCGGAGCTGCGGTCCGGCGATGCTCTCGCCGCTCAGGTAACTGGCGGTCAGCCACACGTTCTTGGACAGGGCGACACTGCCGCTGACGGTGTAGCCCTTGAGGTTCGTACCGCCGCCGCCGAAGTTGGAATCGTTAAAGCCGTCCACGACAGAATCCGATTCCACGTAGCGGTAGCCGAAGCCCACGTTCCAGTCCCACCGGTTCGCCAGATTCGCCGTGCCGACGTCGACGCCGACGATCCACGCGTTGCCGCCGCCGATGAAATCGCCGACGTCCGAAAGGTCGTCGGGATCGATGTCGCCGCGATTGTTGACGGCGATGTCGTTGATGGCGCCGCTGTCGAACGCGAGGTTCTTGACGTAGTCGCCGAAGACCGAGATCACGACCGGCTCGAAGTAAGTGAGACTCAAGCGGCTGGCGAACGCGAGGTTCTGAAACTCCGTCGCGAGGCCGTAATATTGAAACTGGTTCGTCGTGCCGAAGTTGTTCGCTTCGGTGGGGACGATGTTGCGGATCGGGCGGTAGGTATTTCCCTTCTGGGCGAAGAGCGGACGACTGTTGTCGGTGCTGCCGGCATCGTTGGCATCGAGCGGCACGTAGGGGTCCGAGAGTTGCCCCTCGATGTTGTCGAAGTAGAAATACCCGAGCGCGGTCGTGACGTTCACGTGTTTGGTGACGTCCCAGTCGAGGCCGCCCTGGATCGCGTAGAGGTATTTGTCGTAACTCTCGATCTTGTCGGGCGAGTTGCTCGGGAAGTCGAAAGCGGTGTTGAAGATCGGGAACAGACCCGCCGAGACGAACGGCGTGAAACCGAAGCCGACGTCGTAACGGGCCTGCGCCGCGATCCCGTCGAAGGCGATGTCGTTGTCCCACATGATCTGCGACGTGCGGAAAAATGGATTGTCGAAGCGTCCGAACTCGAGGCCGATGGTGCGGTCGATGTCCTGCGTCAGCTCGTATTTGATGAAGGCACGGTCGATCCAGATCGAGTATTTCTGGAAGTTTCCGTCGGGCGATCCCAGCGTTTGGTTGGCGGAAACCGGGGAGTTGCTGTTGCCGGAAGCCAACCGGAATCCGAAGGTAAACCCCTCGTCGAGCGTGACCTCCGCTCCCAAGCGCAGGCGGAGCCGGACGCGGTTCCGATTTTCACTCACGTTGAGCTGGGGCGAAAATTCGTCACCCGTCACGTCAAAGGGTGCCCCGCTGTTGATGGCGTCGAAGTTGGGGAAGACCCCGGAGTCGTCGTTCCCGCTCGGGAACCGGACGCCTTCGTAGCGGAAACGAACGTCGGCAAACGGGCGGACGTTGCGGACCCAATCTGGGACGAAGGATTCGTCCTGAAGGAGTTCCAGCTTCGTTGCCGCCAGGACGTCTTCCTGGATCTCGTCGCGGATCTGGTTGCGCACGAAGCTCGGCACGTAGGTCACGCGCACGGCGTCGTCGGTCGGCGGCGGGGGAGTCGCGGCGATGAGCGTGTCGGCGGCGGCGTTCGTCTCGGCGATGGCCTGCGTGGCCTGCGCGTCGCGAGCCCGCGCGATCTCGGCGTCCATTTCCGCCTGGGCGATGAGCTCGGCGGCGTCTTCCTGGGTGAGCACGCCCTTGTCGACGAGACGGTTGATGAGGTTGATCGTCACGCTGTGCGAAGGGGACGGCAGGGTCTGACTTCCAACTACGCGGTCCGGAGAAAAGTCGGGTGGGTTGAGCAGGTCGGGCGCGGCGGTGAGATCGTAATCGAGGTCTCCCATCGGCAACGGCTCCTCGGAGACATCGACCGTCTCGGTGCGCTCGGAGGTCACGGTCTCGATGGGCACACTCTCCGAGGCAGTCGTGATGTCTGCCGACGTCTGCGCGCGAAGCGGAGCTAGGATCGCTAGGATGGCGAGCGCGGCGGGAATGAGCGGGTGGTCGGATATCATGAAGTCGTTCTGAGTCGTTTCGTTAGGGCCGTTTCGCGGAGATCCGCATGACGATGGGCATGGGCATGTCGGCGGGCGGCGGGCCGGCGAGACGGAGATTTTTCAAGACGTCGGCGGCGGCACCGCCGCCAGAGACACGGGTGATGCGCCCGCTGGAGTCGGCCCAAACGCGGATCTCGGTCGACATCGTCAGGCTGCGACTGCGCTTGTCAGTGCGCAGGGCTTGGGCGATGGCAGATTGCACCCCTGCCGCGTAGTTTCCCCAGACGGTCCCGCCTCCGCCGCCAGCGGTGCGGGATCCGCTGCCTCCGATGCGCATGCCATTGCCCGATCCACTGAGACCAAATCCGTCGGGTGGGCCGTCGCCTTGGAGGCTGGTGCCCATCGGCTCATCGGGCGGACTCTCCGGTGCGGGTTCGTTCAGGGGAGCGGCCTCCGCCACTGGGTCCTGCATGACCATGTCGTCCTCCAGCTCGACTTCGTCCTCCCGCTCGATGGGTTCTGGCGGCGGTGGCGGAGGGGTGGGTGGCGGCGGCGGCGGTGGCGGTGGCAGCGTGACCATCGTGATGCTCTGCTGCGGGCGGGATGGCTTGGACTCTCCCTCGCCGAACGCGAAGAAGGCAATCGCTCCGACAACGAGCAGCCCGATCACGAGCAGGACGCCGAATTTTTGGAAAAATCCGCGCTCGTCTTCGTCCTCTTCGTGATACTCCGCCATCTTCGTCGACCTACTGGGGTGCCTGGGTCGCAAGACCAACCTTCTCGACGCCGACGCGGCCGACGACGTCGAGGACGTTCATGATCTGCTGATACTGCGTGGCGCTGTCGCCCTTCACGACGACCGGGAAATCGGGCGTCTTCGCTTTCTCTGCAGCGAGGCGGCTCTCGAGCTCATCGAGCGTGACCGGCACCGTGTTCTGAAAGATTTTGCCTTCCGAATTGACCGTGATGGCCTGGACCTTCGACTCACCGAGTGATGGGGCCTTGCTCGACTTCGGCAGATCGACCTTGGTGCCCTGCACGCCCGCCGTCGTCATGATGATGAAGATGAGAAGCAACACGAGGTACAGATCCACCATCGGCGTGACGTTGATGTCGTCGTATGACTTGTTGTCGGCGTCCATGGAGGCAGATTAATGGTCGGTCGCTCGCGCAACATCGGCGTGGGCGGGGGACGGCTGCGGGGACGTTTGGTTACGCTCGGTTGTGGGCACGGGCACGACCGTCGGTTGTGGCGTCGGATAAAACTCCGCCATTTTTGCAACGAATTCGTCATTAAACACCTGCATGGAGGCCAACAGGATTTTGATTCGCGAACTCAGAAAGCTGTAAATGAACAGCGCCGGAATGGCGACGAGTAGGCCGAACACCGTCGCGAGCAGGGCGCTGGCGATGCCGGGGGCAATCGAGTTCACGTCGACTTCGCCGGACTTCGCGATGATGGCGAACGTAATCATGACGCCGACGACCGTGCCGAGCAGTCCGACGTAAGGCCCACCCGCGATGCTGATCGTCAGGTAGATGAGGCCCTTGTTCATCCGGTGGTTCTCGTGAACCATCCCGGTCTCCAGGCTGGCCCGGATCGCCTGGATCGATCGGGCAGACAGTCCTTTGTGGCGGTTGCCATTGCCCACGCGGTGGCGGATCTCTTCCGAGCCGATGTGGTAGAGGTGGTAGACCGGAGACTTGTGCATGAGCTTAGTCGCCTTCGCGCTGACACCCGCCATGATGCCGCCTTCGCGGTCGATGGCGGTGAGGTCCGACGAGACGTGAGCCCAATGCTTCATGAAGGCCTCGGTGCCCTTCTGGATTCGGTTGAGGTAAGTGTATTTCTGAAATGCGACGGTCCAACCGAACGCCATCATGAGGCAACAGACGCCCACCGCGATCCAGCCGTCGAACATCATGTCCGCGGCGATGTCGCCGAAGAGCATCACGTGCTCGAGGGCTTGGTTGTGACCGCCGCCCGCGTGCCCGCTGACCTCGGACTCGCCGGACACGAGAAGCTTGGCCGCAGCGGCGAAGCCCCCTTCGTTGATGGCGAGGAACTTGGCTTTGCCGAGCGGCAAGGCGGCGTTCTGGATCTGGAGTTCGTCGAGTTCGCCGATGAATTGCGTGTCGCCGGCGTCGACGTCTCCGCCGAGCGTGAGGCCACCGGTGAAGGCGGGTAGCGCGCTCTGAATCGTTCCGTAGCTCTCGCCATCGACAAGCAAAGTCGCCGTCCCCAAGTCGACGCTCACCGCGAGGTGCCGCCACGTGCCCGCAGCGATCGGGTCGCCGGGGGCGGTCTTCTGGGTCGCTCCAGCGTTTGTGATTTCGAGGTAGGGCACGCCGTTTTCGATGCCGACGACGAACGAGTTCGCTTCGGCGCGACGGCTGAAGATGACCGCACTTGGCTGATCGACCACCGGCTTCACCCAGAGCGCTAGACCGGCCCCTTCGCCAGCGCTCCACGCGAGAGTCGGCGAAGCGGGCACGTTGATCGAAGTCTGACCGTCGAGTCGGACCCCGCTTCCGATCATCGCACCGGGCACGGCGACGCCGCCATTCTCGGCGTTGTTTCCAGCCGCCGACGAGTCAACCGGCGACGCGGTCTCAAAGTGGTAGACCAGCACCGTCGAACCCCCGTAGGTCGCGGCGGGATCCTGCACGTTCTCGACCCCTTCCGCCAGATTGCCGTAGTAGAGCCAGAACTTGAGCGGTGCATCGGCCTGGAGGTCAGCGGCCTTCACCCAAACGAACGCTTCGTTGAGCAACGCGTCGTACTTCTCGATGTGGTGCGGGACGAGCGTCGTGTCGTCCTCGGCGACGAAGCGAATGTCGCTGCCGTCCGGCTGCGCGGAGGCGAAGTTGAAGTTGCCATCGTGCAACCGCACCAGCACCGACGTGTCGCCGATTGGATCGCTGATCGCGCCGCCCTTGGGTCCGGCGTCTACCGTGAGCGGCGTCCGGATCGTCCATTCCTCGTTCCACCAACCCTCTTCGGCCTGCGCGAAGGTGGTGAAGGCGACGATGGCCAGAGCGGCTCGGAGTAAGACATTTCGTTTCATGATGCGCGGTTCTCGATTTCGAGTGGATTAGAATTCTCCCCAGATGCGGAAGGTCAGTCGCCAATCTCCCTCCTCGGAGTTGGCTTGCGTGATCAGCGGCACGCCCGCATCGAGCGAGCCGTGGAGGTAGTCAAAAAGTTGGACGCGACTCCCGGCACCGATGCTCGCCAGTGTAAACTGGCTGGTCTGCTGCGGCAGCGGATCGTTGATCGTCACCGAGCCGTAGTCCCAAAATGCGTAGACCCGCCACTCGTCGATCCCGTAAAAATCCCTCAGCGCGGGCGTCCGCGCCTCGACCGTGCTGACGAATGCGTTGTCCCCGAGTGCCTCGGCCTCGAGGTAACCTCGCACCGTGTCGAGGCCGCCGATGGCAAATTGCTCGCTGTCGACCAACGCTTCGCCGCTGGCTTGCCCCTGGATCTGACCGTAGAGCTGAAATCCGTAGGGCAAATCCTGCGTGTGAGCGAGATCTCCCCGGAAGTAGAAGAACGACCCGTCAGCGTTGAAGCGGCGATTGTCGAACTCCTGCTCGTTGCTCCCCGCTCCAGAGAACGCCCACGTCACCCCAGCATTGATCTCCGTGATCGATAGCTCCGTCGCTTTCGCCGCGTTGTAGGACAGCGTGAACGGATAATACGTGATCGGGGTCGCGATGAGCTGGTCGGTGAATTGCAGATCCTGTTCAAGGTGTTTGTAATCAAACCCGAAGCTGAGCGAGTGGTAGAACCCGTCGTAACGCGACGGGAGAGTGGCCATGAGTCGGCCGCCAATGATCTCGCCATTCCCCGCGACGGCGGAGCCACCGAGGGTCGAGATGTTACTGTTTTGCCGGGTCGCGGTGAACATCGCGCTCAACCACGGGATCTGCGGGGCACGGGCGATGTAGTAAAACGAGTAGACCTGCGCGTCGTTGATCTCCTCCGGGGCGATCTGAAAGCTGAACCCGATCGTGTGCCCGAGCTGAAAAAGATTGCCGTAGCTGATGCCGCCGTTGAGTCGGAGCGGTGTCGTGTTGACGATGTAGCGGTTGTTGAGTTCGAGATTTCCGTGAAGGGGAAATTTGTCTTCGACCGTGAGATCGACGTCGACCGTGCCGGGGTCGAAGCCCGCATTCAGCGTCGGCGCGACCCGCCGGTCCGCGAGTTGATTGACCTCGACGATCTCGCGGGCCACGTCGTTGAAGTTCGGCACGTTCCCCTCGGCAAGCGACGGCACGCGTTTTTTGATCTCGTCGATGTCGTAAAATCGCGAACCCCGCACGCGCAATCGCCCGACCGGTGCCTCAACGACGTTGAGCATAATGACGCCACCGTTAGCCGCCTGCTCAGGGATCTCGACGGCGACGGATTGAAAACCTTTCTCGTGATAAGCCGCTTCGAGCGCGGCGCGGGCATCTTCGACGTCCGCTTCCGAGCGCCGAGGCCCCATGTAGGGATAGACAGCCTCCTCGACTTCGATGGCCGGAAGTTTTGTCGAACCGGTCACCCGGTATTCCTGAATGTAGAGTGAGCCGAGTTCGTCGCCAGATCCATCACCTGTCGTCTGCGCGACAAGGGACCCCGCCGCGATCACGACGAAAAAAGCGAACCCAATTTGGGCCGCTTGGTGGTAGGAAATCTGACTGCGAAATCGGCTCACTTGTTAGCGGGAATCAATTGTCCGTGTGGAAAGCAACGACCAGTGTGGGGATTACCCACACTGGCCACTTACTTTGAGGTCAACGATCCATCCCGTCGGCTTGACCGGAGGAAAGCGACCTTTGATTGACTGCCGCTCTTAGAGGTAGTTCGGCGTGACCGGGCCTCCATCGAAGGAGCGCTGGACGCGGATGCCGTTGAAGATCGGATCCGCCTGGCGAATCTCGGTCGACAAGGCGTCGACGAAGTTCTGGACGATCGCCGGGAGGCCCGTGCGGTTGATCACCTGCTGGAAGGACCAGAGAGTGTAGCGACCTTCCTGGACGTTCACCCGGCTGAAAGGAACACCCTCGTAGGTGAGGATCTTACCAGCGCCAGCGCCACCAGTAGCCGTCGTGTCGGCAACATCCTCCGCGTCGTTGATTCCCAGGACGGTGACGTAGCTTCCGCTGATGCCCGCGAGCGTGCTGCGGCGCATGATGCCGCGCAGGGTGCCGCCGCTGCTGTAACCGCCTTCACCCGGGGCGTAGGCGATGCCGTTGACCGTGCCCGGAGGCGGGGTGACGAAGAGACGCTGGTTGTCGACCGACGTTCCGTTGGAGTTGAGGATTGCCTCGTATTGCTGCGGGCGATTGTTCACCCCGAAGCCGGTCTCGGCGAGCGTGAGGAAACGAGTGCCGGAACCAGCGTCACGCCCAAGAGCGTAAAGGAGGTGAGGAACCGCGGTGCCGAAGGTGTTCGTCGCGAACGCGCTCGGGAAGGTCGTCGTGCGGTCAGCTGCGAGGCCGGTCCCGAAAGCGAGCGGCGCAAAACCGTTGGTGAGGATGAGACGAGCGAGCTGAGCTGTCATGTTTGTTAGCGAGGTGGAAGCACCGCTGAAGCTGACGACGTATTGAAACGGAATCACACCGACCGGGCGCTCTTGGAGCGTCGGAGAGGTGAAGGGCGTCGAGCGGAACGACACGTCCGAGAACGCGAAGTCGGGCACGGCGGTGGTAGTTCCCGCCGTTCGGCCGGAGTTACCAGGACCGGTCGTCGTCGTGCTGTCGGGCAGGACCGCAACGTTGTTGTTACTTTGCAGAACGTTCACCAAGCCGGTGATCGAGCCCGACCAGCCGGTCTTGATGACTAGCGGAGTGCCCCCGAGTGTTCCACGGAAGATCGCTTGGGAAGCACCCTTGAGGTCACTGCCCACGTAGGCATAGGTCGGGTTGTCCAGCAACGCGAGGATACCATCGTGGGCTTCGCCGCGGAAAGCGGTCGAGCCAGTGATGACGATTTGCTGCTGGGCGGATGCTGTGCCAGCGAAGGCCAGAGCCGCGACTGCAGCAAGAGATTTGAGTAGTAGTTTCATTTTTGTTTAGGTGTTTGCAGGGTTAGTTTCGGGTGATTTGGTAGGTGGATTTCTTAAGCTTCGACCTTGGAATTACGACGGCGGAAGTAGACGAACGCGCCAGCGAGAGCCGCGATGGCCATGAGACCGACGGTGCCCGGCTCCGGGACCGCAGTGAAAGTCACGAGACCAGCCTGGTTGATCGTGAACTGACCAATGAGGTCGCCGGGCGAACCGCCCGGGGTCCCGATTGGTGTCGGCGAGATGCGGAACAGATCGAGGGAAGCTCCGGCAACACCGTTGCCAAAGTTATTCTCACCGCCGCCGTTGAAGAAGTTGTAGGAGGCCGCGTTTGGACCCGCGTCGACTTGAAAGGTGCCGTAGGCATTGCCATTCACTTCCGCCTCGTTCTGGATCAAGCCGACCGTGCTGTTCAGGGTCGAGAACTTTTGCGCGCCGTTCTGCTCGAACTGGTAGCCGTTGGCCTGACTGGCGAGCTGCGTGCGAGGAAACGACAACGTCGAAAAGGTCTCGTTGGTCCAGGCGTCGCCACCGGCCCGGTTGGAGTAGTAGATGGTGCGGGGACCGTCCGCGCCGACGGAACCTTGCAGAGCACCACCGGAGGCACTCCAGAGGACGTCGCTGCGAGTAGACCAATTCGCCCCGTAAAGGACACTGAGATCGGCTCCGGTATTTCCGAGAGTCAAGACGCGGCTCGTGCCAACGGCTTGGTTCCGGAACGTGGACGCTTGGCCGATGTTGAGAAGGTAGTTGTCGGAGGCTCCGGGGTTGCCGGAAGCGCGAAATCCGATGAACAAATCGCCATCGGTGTAGGTCGTCGCAGTCTGGGCGGCAAGCGAGCCGGCGGAGAGGCCGAACACGATCGCCACCAAGCTGAGAGCGGAGAGGTGAAGTTTTTTCATGATTAAGGTTTGTTGAGTTTTGTCGCGACGGTTGTTTCTCAAACGCCCCCAACAACGGCAAACGATCCAATGTGAAGAATTCGTCACCGAGATCAGCGGGAAGAAAGACACTGCGCCCAAGCGCTCTTGATAGCTCGACGCGCACCCAAAACGCGGGCCGTTCTAGCGCTCGGCGTCGATCCGAATCCCGATTGGGATCCAAAACGGGGACCGCTCAAGGGCAGGAAAAGGCCGAATGGCTCGACGTCCGCCCTCCGTCCCCGTCCACGGGGTCAGAGGCTTCGAGACCTCATCCAAAGCCTTCACGGCGCCGATTGTATCGCGGACCGGGAGACCGCGAATCCAACCCGCCAGCTTCGGCCAAGTCCCGACCGCCGCGTAGGAGACAGCCTGACCCGAGATGACCGACCGACCGGACAAAGCCAACGCCGGAGCCGCTGGGCCGTTCTCGGACAGATAGAGCGTTCCGGACACGGGAAGCGGCCAACCAGCCGCAGAACGAACGGTCAGCTTCGAGAGCGCCAATCTTCCGGCGATCCGAGGAGCCCCAAGCGCTCCAGCCAGCCTGAGATCTCCCCGTAGCTCTCCCGCGTCTGAACCCGAGCCGAGTCCGATCCCGTTCTGGAGGTCCACCCGCGCGTCGATCTCCCATCCCGTCCGTGGTGGCTGGGCCGACAGTTCATCTCGCCCGCCCGAGACATCCCTCACGTGGAGTTCGGCAGAGGCACGATAGGAGCCAGCGAGCCCACCCTCGAGGACTTCGATTGTCCCGGTCACCAAGCCTTGGCCCGGGCGTCCCTTGGCTTCGAGCTGAACATCCGCGAGCCCGCGGAATCCAAACGCTTCCACCGTCACCCCGCTAGCTCGCAACGCCAATCTCATCGGTTTTTTTTGAGCGACGAGCCACTGCCCGGAGAATTCCGCTTCCCCGCCACTTACCTTTCCGCGCGCCTCCGCGATCTCGATGCTCGTACCCGCCAGCTGAATTCGCGCGTTCAGATCAGTGACACCGGGCACGGCGGGGTCGGACAACGCCATAGCTCCATCCGCCAATACTAGCTCCCCGCGAAACTCTGGAGCCGCCACGGTCCCGGCGATCTCAAGCGCCCCCGAGATCGTTCCAGCAGTCGCGTGGATACCTGGAATCAGCGCCCCAACGACGGACAGATTCGTTCGGGGAATGAAAGTCTTTGCCGCTACCGGGGCTGACTGGTCAAAGAACCGCGCCCGACCATCCTCGGCAATCTCGAAGCCGAAAGGCATCGTGGCTTCGACCACTAACGGCTCGAACCCCTTCGAATTGATTTCCCCATCGACCAGTAGCCGCGACTGTTCCGTCGAAATTGCCAGATCCACCGCTGTTTTCGGCAATTGATAGCCGCTAAATCCAGCCGAGACCTCCCGAGCCGACACCGAACCATCAAGCGCCATCGTGGGCAGAGGCCCGCTTGCTTCGAGCCGGAACTTGACGGTCCCTCCAGCTACCGCGTCCTGCCCAGCCATCGCAACTAATTCCGCCAAGGGCAACTCGCCCGAGCCGATCCGCGCGTAGACCGGCTTCTCCAGATCGATCGCGTCGACTGGGCGCTCGCCACGCACCAGCGCAAAAACATTCACCGGCACGAACGCCTCACCGGCGAGCAGTTGGAGCTTCCGCCGCTTGAGATCGAGGTCCGCCAGATTGATGCCCGCGTCCGAGACGGTCAGCCGTGTATTGAATTCCAACGGGCCGTTTCGCAACCGCAGCTGGCTAAGGTGGACATTATCCGGGGAATACGATCCCTCGAAATCCCCGGTGATGCCCGCTGGCGTCCAAGGCGTCGCCGCATCGGCCAGCGTCGCTTTGAAGACGCCCGAGTGCGCCGCCCACGTTCCGTCTCCCTGCCACGAGACGGTGAACCCACCGGACTCGAGCCACTTTGCCGCCAAGCCATCGAGCTTCCCCGTGAACCGCGAAACGTCCGCCATCGTGCCTGCGACCGACCCCGAGTAACGATGCGGCGCAGCTAGATCGAGCGACCCCTTTGCCGTCAACCGATCGCCGCCACTCCAGATTTCCGCCGAACGCACTTCAAGTTCCATGTCGCGCAGCTTGGTTGCGAACTTCAACGAAGCGGGAGGAAGACCTCGCAACGTGAGGCGACTCGCCTCGCCGTTCGCGTATCCGTCGATCCGCCCATCGTCACCGGACACCGACCCGTGCAACGAAAGTCGGCCCTGCAGGTCGCTCCACCAGTCCCCCGCGAACACCGCCAGCTTGCGCATCTCCCGCACGTCCGCCGACACGTTGAGTAGGAAGTTCGAGTCGAGCCATCCTGCCTCCCCCCGCGGGACCGCGATCTCGCCGTTGGCCGTCACCCGGTTCTCGCCCGCCGCGAGTTGGAAATTCGAAAAATAAAGCCGCCTCCCGATGAAGTTCGCTCCCATCACCAGCGAATCCCAACGCTCGCCCCGCCTAGTCAAGCCCTCGACCTCCAGCCGCAGAGCGATCTCGGAGTCCGCCCACCGACCCGGTGTCCCCCGCCACGTCACCCGCCCTTCCCGCACCACTCCACCGAACGGCTCGCTCAAACCAATCAATTTAGCAACCGACTCCAGCGGCAGCTCAGCCGCCGATAGGGCTAAGTCGATCTCCAGTAGACCAGCCCGCGTCGTCAAGGAAACGTCGCCCCGGACGTCCCCGCTCCCGACGCTCAAATCCAAGCTGAGCGACGTCCCCGCTGGGTCCGCAACACTGGCGACTAACGTCCGCAGCACGACAGACTCCGCTAGCGCGATATCGCTGAAGAACGCCACCCCGTCTCGCCACGACGTCGCTGCGCGCAGCCCCCGCCGGACGTAAGATCGCGCCCCCGCCCGCACCTCGACGGAGCCAACCGTCGCTTTACTGACCGTCGACTCACTCAGTGCGCCGTTGATCCCCACGAGTTGCAGCGTGCCGTGATCACTCTCGACCCTTGCCACTCCAGAACGCACCGCGAGGGTCAGCGGCAGAAACCGGAGCCGCATCGCGGCTCTCCGCTCCCGCTCAGCCGGCCCCGTGACCGCAGCCGTAGCCGGACTCCTGACCCCATCCTCCCGGAGATCGATGGACCAGTTCACCGCGACGCCATCCACTCGTCGGAAAACTCTCCCGTCCCCAAAGAACATCTCCATCGGCGAATTGAACGCCAACACCAGCTCGTCAGCTTCGATGACCTCGGCGGGGCTCCGGCCGTCGACCGTTGTCGCCTTGACGTCCCTCAGGACGATGGGTCGAGACAAGCCAGCCTTCACCGAGCCAGCCTCCACCCGCCAGCCCAACCGAGGTGCCACGTGCTCGAGCCCCTCGCGGACCAGCCATCCCCCGATCCGCTCGTTTCCGAAGAAGACCCCGATCAGGATTGCTGCAAGCAATAGCAACACCCACGCCCGCTTACGCGGCTTACCCTCCGTTCGGCCCTCCGGCCCTGCGCTCGCATCCTCACTCATCACGCCACTCGCCAATCGAGCTCCCTCCGTCTGCCAGGAAAAAATTCAGCCCGAAAAAGGATACAGCCCGCCGCAGCCAAATGGCGCGACGGGCTGTTGTTCCCCCCAGAACAATCTTTCGATGAGCGGAAGGTAGCCGAGCCTGGACGCCCTGCAACATAAATGTTCCGAAAACTGAAAATTGTTTCAAAATCCTTCACCACAACCGTTTACGGATTTGACCCAATCGTGTCTTCCGCCCAATACAATCGTTTTGACGTCATCTCGTCCCCAGCGAACTCGAAAAAACCGCTGAATCGGCCCCCGTTCAGCATTCCGGGCAGCCAATGCACGTCGTCCGCCCACATTTCTTCGTAAGGAATCTCGTCGATCTTCGTCCAGATTGGGTCCGCCTCGTCGGTCTCGATGAGGTCCCCCTCGCAGTCCGCGGCTTGGTAAACGGAGCATTCCAGCGAGTAGCCGTCCGCAAATTGGAAGAACAGCTCCCCCCGCAGCTCCACGCGCAGCGGCGTCACCCCGACTTCTTCTTGCGTCTCGCGGATCGCGGCCTCGAGCGTTGTCTCGCCATGCTCCAGGCGCCCCCCCGGAGCGTTGATTTTTCCCGCGCCCAGTCCGCGCTTTTTCCGGATGAGCAGGATCCACCCTGCCCGGACCACAAAGCAAAGTGTCGCGCGCTCCGTTGGTTGCCACTGGTCCCAGGGCGGTCCCGATGGCCAGGCGAGTCCCAGCCCGCTCACCCGAATCCGGGTAGGAGCTGGCCACTGAGGGCTCGGTCAAACGAGAGGCGCCCACCCCCTAGGAACAGCAGCGCGAAGGCGACCATTCCGAGCGCCGCCGGGTACTCGTTGGCCGAGATCCCCTCACCCGCGTGCACGATGACCATGGCCCCGGCCATGATCGCCATCACCCCGAGAGCCGCCAAACGGGTGAAAAATCCGAAAAACATCGCCACGGCGGCGAGCAGCTCACCCACGATTGCTGCCCCAGCCAAAGCGACTGGCAGCCCCAAGCCTTCGCTGGCAGACCACGTCCCGAGGGTCTCAGTCCAACCGTCCCCGCCGAACCAGCCAAACATTTTTTGCCCCCCGTGGTAGACGAACACCGCAGCCAGAAGCATGCGGAGAACAAACGGCCCGAAGCTATTTGACGTGGCAAAAAATGCGTAGATCGGGTTGCTCGACACCCGGCGGATATAGCAGTCGCTCTCCGAATCGAAAATCGAAAACCGCGCTTCCGAGATCCGCTAGGGGCGGCGGGATTCGAACCCGCAACCAACCAGTTATGAGCCGGCTGCTCTAACCATTGAGCTACACCCCCCGAAGGGCGACCCCTGTTATACGCACACCCGGTCCCATTTTCCACGTCCTTCCTCGGCGGTCCTATCCGAGCCGGGTCCGAGCCGCGCGATTCCCATTGCATTCGAGCAACTCCAGGTGCAAAGTCCCCGGTCGCTAGAGAAAACGGGGCGTGGCTCAGCTTGGTAGAGCGCGTGGTTTGGGACCATGAGGTCGCAGGTTCGAATCCTGTCGCCCCGATTCTTTGATAGCCGCGACGTTCGGACTCCCGTTCGCGCACCGCCTCTGGCTAGGTTCGTTTTTGGTTGAAACCCGCCCCCCTTTGGATTCGTAATCCCTTGCCAGACGAGACCACCGCGCCCACCGTCAACCGAAGTCATGCCGCACGTCGCCAAGGATTTAACCCAGAAATGTCGGGATTATCGGGATTCCTCCGATGCTCGAGCGCAGGGTTTCTATCCCTACTTTCGCCGCATCGGCGAGACAGAAGGCAACCACGTCATCTGCGGCGGCGAGCGCAAGATCATGATCGGGTCGAACAATTATCTCGGCCTAGCCCAAGACCAGCGTGTCGCCGAGGCATCGTGCGACGCGCTGCACAAATTTGGCGCTGGCTGCACGGGGTCACGTCTTCTGAACGGCAACATCGCGCTGCACGAAGAACTCGAGGGCCAGTTGGCCGACTTCCTCGAGCGCGAATCGGTCCTGCTTTTCTCGACCGGCTTCTTTGCTAACCAGGGTGCTCTCGCCACGCTCACCGAAGAGGGCGACTCCATCCTTTGCGACCGTGAGAACCACGCATCCATCATCGATGGCTGCCTCTTTGCCCCGGCCAAGCTCGTTCCCTTCCGCCACAATTCCGCCGAGTCGCTCCGCAATCGACTCAAACGTCTGCCGGCGGAGTCTGGTAAATTGATGGTGCTCGACGGCGTCTTCAGCATGTCGGGCGACATCGCCGATCTGCCACCGATCATTGAGACGGCCAAGGAGTTCGGCGCATTCACCTACGTCGACGAGGCGCACGCGCTTGGCGTCTTGGGACCCGCCGGTCGCGGCACGGTCCACCACTTCGGACTCAACGATGAAGTCGATCTGGTCATGGGCACATTCTCGAAGAGCCTCGGCTCCATGGGCGGCTTCATCGGGGGATCCCAGGACGTCGTCGAATACCTGCGTCACAAAGCGAGGTGCTTCATTTTCACGGCTTCGCTCGCGCCCGCCGTCGTCGGCGGTGTCATCAAAGCTCTGGAACTCATGCGGGCCGAACCCGAGCGCATCGATGCGCTCTGGCGTAACACGCGCAAGATGCACGAGGGCTTCAGCCGCATCGGCTTCAAGATCGGCACCACGCAGACCCCCATCGTCCCGATCCTTATCGGCAGCGAGGCGCGCGCATTCCAATTCACCCAACGGCTTTACGAAGAAGGCGTCTTCGCCACCCCCGCGATCTACCCAGCGGTCCGTTACGGCGAGGCCATCGTCCGCACGAGCTTCATGGCGACGCACACGGACGAGGACCTCGACCGGGTGCTCGAGATCTTCGCCAAACTGGCCCGCGAGCTTGGCACCTTCGACGACCCGGCCTACTCTGAGCCTGGACGACGCCGGAATGTTTTCGATTTCAGCCTGCAAGACGCCGAAGGACCGGCGGACATTCGAGACGCTGCCAGAGCGCCTTCACGGAACGGATCCAGCGTTCACGCCGCCGTTTCCAGGTAGTGTCGCGAAGTTTCTCTCGCCTGGAAAATCGTCCTTCGCGCAGCATGGACAGATCTTTGCTTTCCTTGCCAAGCGAGATGGTCGGCCCGTCGGTCGCATCGCCGCGATCGTGAACCGAAGCCACAACGACTTCCACGGGGATCGCGCCGGCTTCTTCGGATTCTTCGCCTGCGAAGACCGCGTAGCGACCGCGACCGCGCTCGTTGAGGCAGCGACCGATGCCCTGCGCGCCGTCGGATGCGACGAACTCCTCGGGCCGTTCAATCCGAGTATTCACGACGACTGCGGCTTGCTCGTCGCAGGCACCGACCTCCCGGCCAGCGTATCAATGCCGTGGAACCCCAGCTACTACGCCGATCTATTGGACGCTACGGGATTCTCCGCCACCCGGACCTTACACGCCTACTTTCTGAGCCTTCACCGCGGCCTGCCCGACCGGATCGCTCGAGTCGCTGATCGCCTGCGTCAACGCTCCAGTGATCTCAAGATCCGGTCGTTCGATATGGCCCGCCTGGAGGATGAACTTCGGCTCACCCACCGGCTGTACAACGTGACTCTTGATCGTAACAGCGGCTTCTACCCCATCGCGCTGGACGACCTCCTTGCCTCCGCCGACGACCTCAGAGCTTTTGCCGATCCAGATCTCTTGATCTTCGCAGAGGCTCAGGGGCGTCCCGGTCGGATTCATGCTCACGCTGCCAAATTTCCACGAGATCCTCCGCCGCGTTAAGTGGGTCCCCCGTTGGCTCCGCATCCCGGCGATCCTCTGGCATCTGAAGACCAAGCCGATGCGATCCGTCCGCCAGGCGATCCTCGGCATCGACCCCGCCCACCGAGACCGCGGCCTCGCTGCCCTGCTCTGCGCCGACATGGTCGCGCGAACGCGAAAGAATGCCGACGTCGCGGAGTGTTCCTGGGTCGAGTCCAACAACGCCGAGGTGATCCCCGTCATCGAGCTCATGGGCGGCGTCCGCAACAAGACCTATCACCTCTACCGAAGGGCCATTTGAAGCTTCTCATCACGGGCGCGACCGGCTTCGTCGGTCGCAATCTTCTCCTGGCCGCGCTCGCCTCCGAAGCCTACGAGGAGATCGTGGTCAGCGTTCGGAACGAGGAAAAATTGCGAGCGCAACTCGCCGCCGATGGTGCCGAAGCGACCCGTCCTCGCATCCGGATCACGACGCGGCCCGACTTTGCCGACGTCGGCCCCGTCGACCACGCCGTTCACGCTGCCGGCGTCAGCTTCGCCCGCGACCGCGACACCTATTTCACCGCGAACGTCGACGCGACCTGCACCCTCGCCGCCTCGCTTCCCCCGGCCACCCGGCTGCTTGTCCTCTCCAGCCAAAGCGCGGGCGGGCCGACGCCCCCGGGTCACTCGACCCGGAGCACTGCGGATCTCGATGAGCCGATCACGCTCTACGGCCAGTCCAAGCTGGAGATGGAGCGCGCCCTCATCGCCCTCCGCCCGAACGCGGCGATCTGGCGTCCCCCGATGATCCTTGGCCCCCGTGATGCCGCGACCGTCCCGCTTTTCAAAATGGCCGCAGCCTCGTTTCAGATCAAACCTGGCCGTCGGCCAAAGTTCTACAGTTGGATCGACGTCGACGACTTGGTCGCCGCCATCCTTGCAGCGGTCCACTCCCAGACCTGGAACGCGATGGCCGGACGCCCGATCTACACCGCGTCGCCGGCCCCCATCACCGACCTCGATCTCCTCACCACCGCCTGCGCCACGGTCGGGCGCGAGGCCCGCATTGTCCGACTCCCTGGTCCCGTCCTCCGAGTCCTGTCCCACGTCGTCGACGCGGTTCCGAGTCTGCGCCTCGCCTGTCCGACGCTGACCCGCGATCGCAGCCGCGAACTTTACCATGATCGGTGGGTCATCGATTCGGCGGAGTTTTTGTCTACCTACGCTAGCGCCCCCACTGCCGCGCTCAAGGAGACGCTCGACAAGACGGCGGCTTGGCTACGGTCACGCCAGCGAACCCGCCCCCGACTCGACCATTTCCAATTGACCAACCCATGAACGACCCACGCCGATTTTAGAGGGAATCCCTCCCCAAGCTTCTCGAGGCCACCGCCATCTGGGCCATCGTCGCAGGCGCCATTTTGGCTGGCTCACGTGGAAAGAAATCAACCGCACGCCCAACCAAGTCGAGATCGGCAGCCCGGTCACCTTCGAAGCCCTCGAGACTCACGGCGTCGCGGACGGCAGCGCGATCTCTTGCCAGGGTATATCACCGGCACCCCGTTCGATCTCGCGTTTCGCGGCCAGTCCGGTGCCAGCGCCGCAGATGCGGCCCCGGACGTTCGACCTCCCACGCCCCTTGTCCTCCGGCGGAAAGTCGTCCTGCGCGAAAAAATCCTCGGAACCGGTCGTATGCGACCAACCCTTGGGAAAACCCCTACCGACCGCGAGGTCGAAAGCCTCCAAATATTTGCTTGCACCCCAGCGCATCGGTCGGTCGTAGCCGCGTCTTGATCTGCCCCCGCGTTTCCCCTATCCCCTACCCTTCATGTTTCGTTGCCTCGCCTTCATTGCCTTCGCCGCGCTCCTCACCGGCTGCGGGGTTCTCAACCGAATTAATCCTTTCCATCGAGACCGCGGCCAACCCGCCGAGACCGCCCAGCGCATGATCCGGGTCGACTGGTATGGCTACCAATGCTTCCGCATCAAGTCCGCGCTCGGCATCAGCATCCTCACGAATCCCTTCTCCCCCGGCTCGACCAGCTTCCCGGTCCCGACTGGATTGGCTCCGGAGATTCTCTTGGTCACGAACGAGGACAGCGACGTCAACAACATCGATCTCGTAACGAATACTCCCAGCATCTACCGCGGGAGCGTGGGCATGGGCACCAATACGTCGTCGGGCGTCCGCATCCTCGGCGTCCCGGTCTTCGCGAACCCCGAAGTCCAGGAAATCAGCGGGATGAACGTCGTCTACCGCTGGTCGATGGACGGCCTCAAGTTCTGCTTCCTTGGCGAGATCGACAGCGCCCTTTCGAAAGAGGATGCCTCCAAGATCGGAGCCGTCGACGTGCTTTTCCTCCCGGTCAGCGGCACCGCGCTCACTTCGACCGAGCGCGCCGACATCGTGACCCGCCTCCGCCCCCGCGTGATTGTTCCGATGGGCAGCGCGCCCGCCGTCCGCACCTACGCGTCCGGCTTCACCTCCGTCTATCCCCTCAACGGCAACGCTGCCCTCCTCTCCCGCGAAGCCCTTCCCGCTCAGCAGACCGTCCTGCTCTTCCAAGCTCCTTAGTCCCCATGAACATCCTCATCGTCGGCTCCGGCGGTCGCGAACACGCCCTCGCCTGGAAGCTTGCCCAATCTTCCCAGGTTGAAAAAGTCTTCACCGCCCCCGGCAACGCGGGCACCGCTCTCGTTGGAACAAATCTCGCCGTTTCCGCCAACGACAATGGTGCGCTCATCGCCGCAGCCCGCGAGCACGGCGTCGGTCTCGTCGTGATCGGTCCCGACGACGCCCTCGCTGCCGGCCTCGCCGACGAGCTGATCGCAGCTGGCATCCCCGCGTTCGGTCCGACCGCGGCAGCCGCTCGCCTCGAGTCGTCCAAAGCGTTTGCGAAAGACTTCATGCGCCGCCACGACATCCCGACCGCCGACGCGCACGAGTTCACCGACAGCGGCGAGGCCCACCTGCATTGCCGCACCGCCCGCTACCCCCTCGTGATCAAAGCCGACGGACTTGCCCTAGGGAAAGGTGTCGTCATCGCGGAGAACCCGTCCGAAGCCGCCCACGCCCTCTACCGCGCGATGGACGCCGGACAATTTGGCGAAGCTGGCCGCCGCGTCATCATCGAAGAATTTCTAGGCGGCACCGAGTGCTCGATCCACGCGCTCTTCGACGGCTCGTCCTACCTCCTTCTCCCGGATTGCCGCGACCACAAGCAGGCCCACGACGGTGGCCTCGGACCCAACACCGGCGGCATGGGCACCGTCTCGCCGTCGCAAGCACTCACGCCCGAGCTGGAGCGAGAGGTCCGCGAGCAGGTCCTCGACCGAGTTCTGGCCGGACTCCTCGCCGACGGCATCGACTTCCGCGGGATGCTCTTCCCGGGTCTGATGCTGACCGCCGACGGCCCGAAGGTGCTCGAGTTCAACTGCCGCTTCGGCGACCCCGAGACCCAGGTCCTCGTCCGCCGACTCGACAGCGACCTCCTCGATCTTCTGCTCGGCTGCACCGACGGCACCCTCGCGAGCCAATCCCCCCGGTGGAGTGACGACACCGCCGTCTGCGTCGTGCTCGCTTCCGGCGGCTATCCGGGTGACTACGAGAAAGGGAAGCCCATCCTCGGTTTGGACGATGCTGCCGTGCTTGCCGACGTGACCGTCTTCCACGCTGGCACCGCGACTGCGGGCGACCAGACCGTCACCTCCGGCGGTCGCGTGCTCGGCATCACGGCGACCGCCGCCGACCTCGCCGCCGCTCGCGGGGCCGCTTACGCAGCCGCCGACCAGATTCGCTTTGATAAAGTGCACCGCCGTAACGACATTGGGTTTCTTTGAAAGCTCTCCTCGTCCTCTGGTCTCTGTTCGCCACCGCCAGCGCCTTCGCGCAGGACGTGCGCCCGGCCCAACCCGTCCCGGTCGCGACTCCGCTCCCGATCAACGCCACTCCGACGCCAGCGCCCGATCCAACCCCCACCCCCACCCCCGTCCCGCCTCCCCCGCCGCTTCGCGAGATGGTCGATGGGTTGAGTGAATCGCAGACCGAACAAGCGATCTCCGCCCTCACGTCCGACTTCCTCGACCCGTCCAAGACGGAGGAGAAATCCATCCGCCGCGCCACCCTCGAAGGCCTCGTCCGACGCCTCGCGCCCGGGGCCAGCGTCACGACTGAAGACGATGCCAACCGCGAATACAACGCCGGCAATTTTCTCGCCGAGATCCTGGATTCCCGCATCGGCTACGTCCGGCTCGGCGGCCTCGACAGAGAATCCATCGCGCAGATGGATTCCGCACTTGAGAATTTCGACGGCAACCAGCTTCGCGCCGTCATCCTCGACCTGCGGGACACGGCCCCATCCGGCGACTTCGACATCGCCGCCGACTTCGCTCGCCGCTTCGCCCCGAAGGGCAAGATCCTCTTCTCCATCCAGAAACCCAGCGTCAAACAGGAACGCATCCTGACGTCGAACCAAACCCCCGTCTTCGACGGCGTCCTCGTCGTGCTCACGGACGCCGATACCGCCGGAGCGGCTGAGGCCCTTGCGGCGACGCTTCGTCTCAATGCAAGCGCCATGATTGTCGGCGAGACGACCGCCGGCGAAGCGGTCGAGTTCTCCAACGTGCCGCTCGGTGACGGCAAGATCCTGCGGGTCGCGATCGCCCAAGTCGTCCTCCCGGAGACCGGTGCCATCTTCCCCGGCGGTGTGAGCCCCGACATCTCGGCCGCGCTCCCTCCCCGCACCCAGGCTGAGATATTTGCCCTCAGCCGCGAGCAGGGAGTCAGCCAATTTATCTTCGAGATCGAGCGCCCCCACCTCAATGAAGCCGCACTCGTGGCCAACACCAATCCCGAGATCGACGCCAGCCTGGCCGGTCGCACCCGCCAGGAGACGTGGGACTCGGTCCTCCAACGAGCCGTCGACCTCGTCACGGCAATCAGTTTTTACAACACGCAGGAACGCTAGACGTGCACCGACCGCGACTGGTCCATCTCGTCGCAAGCCTCGTCTTTTCGTCGGCTGCTCTCAGCGACGATGGCATCCCGAGCAGCATCTCTGCGGACCTCTCGCCGGACGTCGCGACGATCGTCACGCTGGAGCTTGCGGTCGACGACGAACACCTTGCCAATCCCGCCGGTTATTTTCCCGCGGAGCCGCCTGCGACCCGCGTGATCGACCGAGTCTCGGTCACCAATAGCGGCGATCTCCCACTCGACAGCCCCGTCCTTCGCGTCGACGGCCGCCCCTACCTGAGCCTGCTCGATCCGCTCGACTTCCTGAGTCTACCCGACCCGCCGACGCCCATCGGCCTTTACAAGGCGTGGACTCAGCACCGGGTGCACGGCACGACCGACCTCGCGGCTAATCGCCACCCGACGGAAGTTCTCCGCTCCATCGGCGCAACCTTTTGCGGCGACGACACCCGCGCCCTCGGCCGCCTCCTCGCAGATATCGGCATCGAATCTCGCTTCGCACAAATGAATGGACACTCCGTCGCCGAGTATCAGTTCGGCGACCAGTGGGTGCTGCTCGACGGCGACCAGAATGTATTTTATCTCCGCCTCGACAACCAGACCGTCGCTTCCGAGGCGGATCTGCTGGCTGATCCATTTCTTGTGCTCCGCAACCGCATCTACGGTCTCCGAGCCAACTGGTCCGCCGCGCACGCTTGGCAGAATACATCGCGCTTCGAGTTCGTTAATCCCGGCCCGCAGAAGCGATTTCGGGTTAAGGGAGACGGGGCACCGACGCAGTGGGCCTTTTTTCCTGGTGAGACGATCACCTTCTATCCGGATCGAATCCCCCGCGCCGTGATCGGCGCAAACGCTGGGCTATCCGCGAACGAAACGCTTCGGAGCCAAGCCCGCCTCGCGGATTTTACCGTCGACCTCGCGGCCCGCCGCGCCGCCGGTTCCCCGCTTCGATCACCTCTCCCGATCCTCTCGGTTCGATCCGGGGGCGAAGAGAGAAGTCTCGCCCAGCCCGGCGATGAACCGATCTTCGAAATCGACCTCCCACCGGGAGACCGAGCCACGCTCATCTGCCAGGTGTCCGCTGCGTTCATCCCGACGCTCCGATCCGGCGAGAACGAACTCGTCCTCTCCGGCGGCGGTCCGGTCCGGGTCGATTTCACGCTGAATCCAGCGGCGTCGAAGCTGTCGCCATCCGCAGCTCCGACCGTTCAAGCGGATGCCATCTTCGCCGACGGGATTCCCACCTTTCGGATCGACGGTCCCGCCGAACAACTCTGGTGGCAGATCTCCGACTCCCCGACCTTCACGATCGTCCCACCAAACTTGGACACACTTGCCGACTTTGCCCCCGAGGTCCGCATTCCCTCTGCCCTCGACCTCACTTTTCTGACTCCAGACCGCAAGCACTACTTCCGCGCCCGAGTTCGTCGGTCCGGAGTCTGGAGCGATTGGTGTCTCCCCGTGACGTTCATGGTCACCAAGCCCGACCAACCCGTGATCAAGGCGATCCGCATCATCAACCCGACGCAGGTCCAGCTCGATTTCGGCGACCAAGATGCCAGGGTCCGGGTCTACGGGTCGAACCGGCTCGATTTCCTACCGGATCTGTACTCACCGATTGAGCCCATCGAGATTGAGAACAATCGGATCGTCGAGAGCCGCCCGAACGACAATTTCTTGGGCGAATTTTCCGGCGAGCGCGGATTTGCAGTCGTTGCTCTTCGCCGCTTTTATCGCCTGATCGCCCGCGACGGAGACCATTTCTCAGTTCCCTCCGACCTCGCAAAGCTGCCCCCCGCAGACAACGTGCCCCCGGCAACCGTCCTCCAGAACCGCCACCTCAAGGAAACTGGCGCGCTCACGGGAGTCGACCGCGCCACCGAACGACCCGTCTCCGGCTGGTAGTCATGACCCATCAGATCGACGAAACGATCTGATACAAAACTGCCGCACCGCCTCCAAACGCCAGCACCGTCGGCTGAAACCAGACAGCGTGGCTGCCCTGGATGTCTAATCCGGTGAGAACTCCCGTCTCGGGTCTGAAATTGCACGACCAATCTCCAGAGAGTCGAGCCGTCGGTCGACTCGACGGCTTCGTAAGCCGAGATGGAGCCGACTGCTCGCTCATACCCGCACATCCTGAGGTAATTGACGACGAACCAGACAGCGCCGAGAACCATAGCGGCGGCACTTGCCTAGGAATGCGAGAGTCTCGTGAAGCGTCGCAGGACAAAATCAATTTCCGATTTTGAATTCAAGGCCGAATTGTTCGAAATCTGCAAAATGCACGCTCTTCTACCGATTGCCTAGGTCCGGGGCCGATCATTCTCCGACCTCGCCGCCGAGTCGGATGGTTCGCCCACCGATCCCAGTGAAGATATCCCAAGCGATCGTGTCCGCCCACTGGGCCAATTCTGCCGCGAGAATCTCTTCGGTCCCTTGCCTGCCGATGAGCACCACCTCGGCGTCGAGATCCGCTTCTTCCGAAGCCACGACGATCTGATCCATCGTGACTCGACCGACCACCGGACACCGCCGACCACCGATCAAGACCTCCGCTCCCCGACCGGAGGCCCGGCGGGGATATCCGTCCGCGTAGCCGACGGTCACCGTCGCCAATCGCATGGCCCGCGGCGTCACGAACGTCCGACCGTAGCCCACCGTTCGCCCAGCCGGCACGTCGCGCACCAGCCCCACCCGCGCTTTCCACGTCAACACTGGGCGGAGCGAAGGCTGGTGCTCGGTCATCGGCGCACTGCCGTAAAGCATGAGCCCCGCTCGGACGAGATCGTAAGCCTGCCCGCCGGGTCTCAGGACTCCAGCGCTGTTGAGAGCGTGGACTCGCGCCTCGGGAAAGATGCCCCGGATCGTGCCCATCAATCGGTCAAATCCAGCCAACTGCGCCCGGGTGAAGTCCTCATCATCGTCCGCCGAGGGCAGGTGCGTCGAGACGCTGTGGACTTCCACGTTTTTCAAATCAGCAATCGCTCGGCAGACCGATTCTGCGTCCTCGTGCCAGATCCCGATTCGACCCATGCCTGTATCGAACTTCACGTGCAGTCTAGTCGGCTTTGCCACGGATCGCGCAACGTCGGCGTACGCGGAAGCCTCCTGCTCGCCCGAGATGACGGGGATCAATCCGGCCTCGACAACGGCGTCCCGCTCGCCGGGCAGACAGGGACTCATCAGCAAAATATCCGGGCCGTCGCCCGCCGACGCTCGCACTTCGCGCGCTTCCGTGAGGTTGGCGACCGCGAAGGCCGAAGCAAGATCGCGCAGAGCTGGGACGACAATCCCGACACCGTGGCCGTAGGCGTTGGCTTTGACGACCGCCATCAACTCCGCACCGACACCACTCAACGCGAGGGCGTAGCCAGCGTTCGCCCGGAGAGCTTCGCAGTCCACCTCGGTCCAAACTCGGCAGTGGTTGGCCATTTTCTCCATCGGAGTGGACGTTTTCAGGATTCCTTCTGCCCCGCCAGCCTTCCCTCGAACGCTTCGTAAGCATTGCCCCGCACGGAGTAATACCAGTCTCCCCGGCCCGCGTGCAGTTCGACGCACGCCAACATCTGCAAGGCGCGCAATTGCCTTTGCAGCGCCGAGGCATCGCTCTCGACGAGAGAGAGAGCACTCCGGGGCGCTTTCCCCGCAGCCGAGATGGCTTCCAATAGCGCCCAAGCTCGCCGCGATCCGTCCTGCTCCAACCACACGACCGCGCCGACATTTCCCCAGATCGCGAGAGTCAAGCGCACCGGCAACAGGGCAAAGTCAGTGAAGACATGCAATCCTACGATCTCTCGATCACTCAGCGGGGCGTAGCGGTGTCTCCAACGATCAAGTAGGCCCCAGACCAAGAGAAGACCCGCGCACACCAGAGCGCTCGCCAGGATCCAGGGCGGAATCGTGGGACCCTCGTCACCTCGGACGGCCGTCGTCAGCCCGAGCAAGATGAGGACGAAAAAGAAGTAGGCCAGATTCCAAGCCACCACGGCTGCCACGAGCGACAACGCGGCCATGGTGATCGCGTGGACGTTGTGAGCGCGGATGAGACGGCGAAATTCCGCCGGAGCTGGCTTCATGCCCCGGGGCCGACGTAACCCTCCGGGTCGAGTTCCACTCGACCGAAGCCCGCTGCCAGGAGATCTCGCTCGAGTCGGTCTCGCCGCGCCTCCAGAAGATTCATTTCCGGCGGCGCGATCTGCACCCGCGCGGTCGGTGGCTCTCCTTCGACGTAACGAACCCGAAATACCCGGAAACCGAGAGCACGCACGCTGGCCTCACCACGTTCGACAAATCCCAAGGCCTCCCGCGTGACCGGGGTGCCGTGGGGGATTCGCGAGCTGAGACAAGGCTGCGCTGGCTCGTCGGCTGTCGGCAGACCAAGTTGCCGCGACAGCGCCCGCACGTCCGCCTTCGTCAGCCCAGCCAAACGCAAGGGCGCCAATACGCGGAATTCTGCTGCCGCCCGCGACCCCGGACGGAGAGCGGCTGAGTCATCGGCATTCTCGCCGTACGCGATAGCCCGGAAGCCGCGCCCTCGAGCCAAGTCATCGAGCTTGGCAAACAATTCTGCTTTGCAGAAATAGCAGCGATTGAGTGGGTTACTGGCGTAGTCAGGATTCTCCATCTCCTCGGTTCGGATGGTCTCGACCTCGACTCCGAACCCTCTCGCGACGTCAATCGCCGCAGTGAGAGCCGCCCGCGGGAGACTCGGACTGTCCGCGATGACCCCGGTGACTCTCGACCCCAGCACGCGAGCGGCCACGGCAAGAAGACAAGCGCTGTCGACTCCGCCGGAGTAGGCGACGGCGAGCGGGGCATTTTCCTCCAAGATCCCCTCCAATGCCTCGATTCGTTCCGTCACCTCGCCCCTACCTTACGCAATCGTCTCGTCCGCGCCACTTCGCATTCCAATCGCAGCGAAATCAAGTTACCGTCCGGGGAGATGATCCGCCGCACGAAGACCCCAGCCCGCCTCAGCCAGATCGCTTCCACCGTTCTTCCAATTGTCGTCATGCTCGGTTTTTCATCCTGTGCCTACCCGCCGCGTCCGGTCGTGCCCGGCTACGGCTACGACCGGCCTCGGGTCGACAATCGCATCGAGCGTCGACAGGACAACCGCGATGACCGCCGCGACCGCCGAAGCGGGCGATACGATTGATCTCCGCGCTTCCCGAAGTTGACGGGAATTGAACGTTCCCCCGGCGGGAACCATCGTTCGCTTCGGATCCTTTGGATCGCTACCGAAGCCTGAGTCTGCGGTGTTCTCAGCGGATCACACGGCAGCCGGCCCAGCGTCGGGCTAGCCTATCGGCCTCAGTTCTGCTTTTGGCGTCTGCGGCATGTCAATCACCCCAAAGCACAACGCAAAGAGACCATTCACTTCGGTTTCCCGCCATCCACGTGGTTCAGGTTCCTGAGCAGATCCGGTTCGCAATCGCCCGATTGCTCACCGGCGATCAAACGCAAAAACCCCTCCGCCGAAGCGGAGGGGTTTTCGTCTTAAGTCTGTTCGATCTCTCTCTTAGAAGGAGAAGGTAACCGATCCGCCACCCCAGAAGGTGTTGGTGTCGGTGCCGATGAGGTCGTTCCACTGGTAGCTGTAAGCGCCGTAAGGAGCCACGCTGACCACTTCGCTGAGGGCGATGGGCAGTGCCACACCGAGCTGAGCGTCGTTACCACCGGTGAAGGGGTTCGGCGAATCGCCGCGCTCCGTCAGGTTGTAGCGGAAGTTGGTGCCGAAGGAAGCCCAAGGCGTGAGAGCGACGACGTCCTGATAGATCGGGATTTCGACGTCAACACGACCTTCGAGGTAGCTGGAAGCCTGCTCGGCGAAACCACGCTGACCTGGCTTTGGTCCGACGTTGAAGAAGTAGTTCACACCGGGAGTCACCGTGACCGGACCGATAGCGATGGCGTAAGCCGCTCCGACACTCAACTCGTGGGAGTAGAGACCGAAGGTTTCGCTAAGGATGTGGTAGTAGGTGTATCCAAGGCTAACTGCGAGGTTGCCGAAGGTGTGCGTGTAAGCAGCGTATCCGTCAAATTCCTTGTAGCTGGTCTCGGTGATGCCGAAGGCAACCCAGGAACCGAGCGTAAGGAAATCATTCTCGGAGAGGTTGAACGTGACGCTGAGGTCAGTCCAGTAAAGGCTGGAACCGTAGTCCTCGAAGCCAGGAAGGATGTTAACACCGCGGAACATGTAAAGGCTGTCCCAGCCAGTGCTCAGATCGGCATTCCACCACTGAACGGGTTCGACGACGTCGATGACGACTTTCTCTTCTTTGAAGGACTTGATGTCCCCTGCGAAGAGGGCGCTGCCCGAAAGGACGGCGACGGTGCTGAAAACTGCAGCAAACTTGGTAGCGACTTTCATAAGGTTGTTTTGTTCTTTGTTTTTGGTTTTAGCGATCTGGTCGGACCTTCAGGTCTTCCCGGATCAGTCACGCTGGTTGGGCATGATTGCCTGCCCATTCAGCATGGATCATGCCAATGGATTAGGGGCGGGAGTCGACACCGTCAATAGTTTTTCAAATTTTTTTTGAACAATCTTGAACGGCCATTGTCACCAACGAGCGTTCTTTCTCGGACGAGACCCTTCGGCACAGCTCGCTACGGCTGAATGACGCTGATGTCGCCGGGCTGAATCTGGCAGAAAACTTCCTGACCCTCGTGGAAGTCCAGACCTTCTTTTCCGTCGTTCGCCACGAGGGCTCCAAGCTCCAATCCCCCGGCCGTCACCACGGTCAATTCGTCGACGGCACCCTTGAAGATCTCGACCGCCACTCGCGCTGGGAAGACATTCGCCCCGTCCGGTCGCTCCCGGAAGAGACAGATCTTCTCGGGGCGGAGCGACAGGAGAAGCTCGCTCCCGGTTGCGACCGCTTCACCCGCGCTCACCGAGATCGCCAATCCGCCCTCGACGTCGCACCGCACGAGACCTGCGTCGCGACCGGTGACCTGGGCGGTCACAACGTTCGTTTCACCGATGAACTCGGCAACGAAGCGCGTCGCCGGTTGGTAGTAGATCTCGGAGACACTCCCGATCTGCTCGACCCGGCCGCGGTTGATGACGGCGATGCGGTCGCTCATCGTGAGCGCTTCCTCTTGGTCGTGGGTGACGAAGACAAACGTGATGCCGAGCGTCCGCTGGAGCTGCTTGAGCTCACGTTGCATCTGACCGCGCAATTTGGCGTCGAGAGCCGAGAGCGGTTCGTCCAGAAGCAGCACCTTGGGCTCGCAGACGATCGCGCGGGCCAAGGCGACCCGCTGGCGTTGACCCCCGGACATCTGGGTCGGCTTGCGGTCGACAAATTGCTCGAGCGACACCATCTCGACGACGCGGTCGACTCGCCGCTTGATCTCGACCGCCGACACACCCTTCATCTTCAGGCCGAAAGCGATGTTGTCGTAAATGTTGAGGTGGGGAAAAAGCGCGTAGCTTTGGAAGACCTGATTGACGTCTCGCCGGTAGGGCGGCTGCTCGGTCACGTCTTCTCCCCCGATGAGGACTCGGCCCGAAGTCGGTGTGTCGAAGCCGCTGATGAGTCGCAAACAAGTCGTCTTCCCGCAACCCGACGGTCCGAGAAACGTCATGAATTCCCCCGCGCGAATCTCGAAATCGACGTCCCGCAATGCGACGAAATCGCCAAATTGTTTTCCGACACCTCGCAGTTCGACCGATCCACTCATCGGCCCGGGATCTTAGAGCGGCAGGCAGCGCAGTAGCGACCCCATTTTTCGTGGGAAAATGTCCCGCCGTCCTTCCACTCGCGCCCGCCCCCATTCGGCGATGGATTCCTCCCTCGAGACGCCGATCCAAGCGCGATCGGCGAGCGGCTTGCGAACCGGCAACCTATCCGGCGGTTGACCGAGAGCCTACGGGGCGAGCGGGTGCTCTTCCTCACCTCGGCTGATCAGTGGGAATCGCGCGCCGCCGACCGCGTAGATTGGGCCTGGGCTGCTCGCTAAGACGGAGTCGAGCGACCCACCGCCGACTCGCTCACGCCCTTGAACCAACCGACCGGGCCGGGCGAGAGGTTGGTGTTGATCTGCTTCACCTCGGTGTAGGCGTCGTAGCCGTAGGTGCCGAGTTCGCGCCCGATGCCGCTTTGTTTATAGCCGCCCCAAGGCGCTTCGTTGAAGGTCGGGTGATACGTGTTGATCCAGGTAATGCCCGCCCGCAGCTTGCGAATAAACCGCTGCGCGCGCGCCCCGTCACTCGTGAAGACGGCCCCAGCAAGGCCAAACTCCGTGTCGTTTGCCAATCGCAGCGCCTCCTCCTCCGTGTCGAAGAGCTGCACGACGAGCACCGGGCCGAAGATCTCCTCGCGGAGGATCCGGGCGTCCGGCTTGGCGTCGGTGAAGACGGTCGGCTGCACAAAATTTCCGCTCGCCCGCTCGTCGTCGTACGCTGCGCCTCCGCAGAGCAGCTTGGCCTCCGCCTTCCCGCTCTCGATGTAATCGAGCACTTTGCGCTGGTGCGCCACCGAGATGAGCGGTCCCATCTCGGTCGCCTCGTCCGACCCCGGTCCGACGACGATCCGGCCGCACGCCGCCGCGAGCCGCGGGAGAAACTTACCCGCCCAACTCCGCTCCAGCAGCAGCCGCGACCCCGCGCTGCAGACTTCGCCCTGACCCGCGAAGATCGCGAACATCGAATACTCCAGCGCCGACTCGAAGTCCGCGTCCGCGAAGACCACGCACGGACTCTTGCCGCCCAGCTCGAGCGAGATTTTCTTCAGATTGCCCGCCGCCGCCGTCATGACCTTGCGCCCCGTCACCCCACCGCCCGTGAAGGCGATCTTGTCCACGCGATGACTCTCCGCCAGCGCCGCCCCGACCGGATCACCCGGCCCGAGCACGAGATTCACCACCCCCGGCGGCAACCCGACTTGGTCGATCAACTCGAAGAGCCGCACCGCACTCCACGGCGTCAGTTCGGACGGTTTGAGGATGCAGCAATTCCCGGCCGCCAGCGCCGGCGCGAGCTTCCACACCGCCATGAGCAGCGGGTAGTTCCACGGGATGATCTGCCCGCAGACACCGATCGGCTCGCGCACCGTGATCGTCTGCACGCTCGGGTCCGACGTTTCAAACGTCTGCCCGCTCGGTTTCGTCGCGAGTCCGGCGTAATACCGGAAGCACCCCGCCGCATCCGCCACGTCGTAGCGCGCTTCGCGCAGCGGCTTGCCGTTATTGAGCGTATCGCGACGGACAAATTCCTCCGCGTCCGCGTCGATCAGGTCCGCCAGCTTGTAGTAGGAGCGCCGCCCGCTCGCCACCCGACATCGAAGTCCACGGCCCGCTATCGAACGCCGCCCGCGCCACGTCGATGGCCGCCTCGACGTCCGCGACTCCCGAGTCCGTCGCCACGCCCAGCACGGAATTATCCGCCGGATTGTGAAACTCCCGCGTCGCCCCCGCCTTCGCCTCGACGAACTCCCCGCCAATGTAATTTTGCAGTGTCGTCATGGCTCGAAACGCTCCCGGCTAAATCCGCACCTTCGGCTTCCAAACCGCAGCGTCGATGCATGCCCAAATGTGAATGATCCAGCCAAGCGTTCCGAGACTCACGACCCAAACCACCCCGGCAACGATCACGAAAAGAATGGCCGCCAGAATCCTCCCCTGAATCAGCTGGCCCAACCCAGCGATGAAAAAACTCGCCAGCGCGGCGATCACGTTACCAGCAGATCCACGTCCTTCAGCCATCCCGAGAGCATCCATCGCGCGGACCGCGCTGTCAATTATCCGCCTTCGCCCCGCGATGCCATCCGCCGCCCGCCTGACCGACCCAAAGCGGGCTGTTCACTCACCGAAAGCTTTTCCATAATCCAGAGATGAAATTTCTCACCCTTGGTCTCATCGTTCTGCTGACCCCGGCACTTTCAGCCGCCGAACCCGAGTTCAAGCCGGGCGCGGGAATCGACGAAGAATTTCTGCGCGAGCTGATCTCGGCGAAATTAATCCAATATCGGGTGCCAGGTGCCGCCGTGGCGGTGGTCAAAGACGGCCAGCCGCTACTGGTGGGCGGATTCGGCATCCGGGAAGTCGGTCAGCCCGGCAAGGTCGACGCGGACACCATCTTTCAGCTCGCGAGTGTCTCGAAGACGTTCACGGCCACGGCGACAGCCGCGATGGTCGACGCCGGAAAGATCGCTTGGGAGCAGCCAGTGAGCGAGGTGCTGCCGGGATTTGAGATGGCGACACCTTACGCAACCGAGTGGATGCATTCGCAGGATCTGCTGACCCATCGGGCGGGATTCGAAGGATTTTTCGGCGATATTTTCGATCATCTTGGATTCGAGCGGAACGACATCCTCCGCCGCCTGCGTCACGTCGAACCCGGGTATTCGTTCCGCGATCATCCCGAGTATTCCAATCTCGGTTTCTTCGTCGCGGGGGAAGCGGCGGCGCGGGTGAACGGGACGACCTTCGAAAAACTCGTCGCCGCTAAGATCACCGATCCCCTCGGCATGACCCGCACCGGCAAAGCTGCCGAGTGGTTGGCTTCGAGCGACCTGAATCTGTCGGGGCACCACCGGCTCGTTGACGGCGAGCCGTTGGTCATCCCACAGGCCAATACGAGTCCAGTCTTCGTTGCGGCGGGCGGGCTGAGTTCGACGGCGAACGATCTCGCTCGATATCTCGAGATGCTGCTGGCTGAAGGCCGGCGCGGGGACGCGACGATCTTGAGCGCCGAGGCGGTGGCCGCGATGCTCGAGCCGGTGATCGCGGATACACCCGGGTTTGCGGAGTTCCCTCCGATCGACGCGACGTCGGGTTTCGATTACAGTCCGGGCTGGGGCATTTTCCACTACAACGGCCACCGGATCATCGAAAAAGGCGGGGCGCTGGATGGCATTCGGACGGTTGTTGTGCTGGTGCCAGAAGCCGGATTAGGAATCGCGATCCTGGCCAACCTGAATCTGACGGCGTTTCCCGAGGCGGTGCGCGCGGGGATTCTGCAGCGCCAACTGGGTCGATCCGGCGAGGACGATCTTCAGCCCGAGATCCTCGCGAAAAACGAGCAGATCGCGAAGATGCTCCTGGCCTCAGAGCCGCGCCCAGCCGACGCGAAGCCCACCCCGCGCCCCCTCGAAGCCGTACGTTGGCACTTACACGAGCGATCTCTTCGGAGAGTGGCGGATCGAACTCAATCCCGACCAAACCGCCAGCTCGCCGCCCCTGTTAGTGAAAGCGGGCCCGGCGGGATACCGGGGAACGATCGTGCCGTGGGATGGCGACACGATGCACTTGAGCTGGCCAATCGTGATCTCGGGTCCGACCGAGCTTGTGTTCGATCGAGCCGGGTTTGCATTTCTTGATTATCAATTCACGAAGGCCAAGGAAGCTGAATGATCATCGTGGCCTTCCGGGATACTCCGGCGCGTCCCCCGCGTCACCCGCAGCAGATCCGTTGACCTCGCTGCCCCGGGCCGCGTAACCTCCGCGTCCCATGCAAACACCCAAAGTCCTCGTCGCCGACGCCATCTCCCAGCGCGGAGTCGACGAACTCGCCGCCGGCGGAGCCCTCGACGTCACCGTTTCCACCGGACTCCCCGAAGCCGAACTTCTCAAGATCATTCCCGAATACGCGGGCCTCGTCGTCCGCTCCGCCACCAAGGTCAACGACAAGGTCCTCGCCGCCGCAACCAATCTCAAAGTCGTCGGCCGCGCCGGTGTCGGCGTCGACAACGTGAACATCGAAGTCGCCACGCAGAACGGTGTCATCGTCATGAACACGCCCGGCGGCAACACGATCTCGACCGCCGAGCTCGCCTTCTCGCTTATCGTCTCCCTCGCCCGCCGCATCCCCGAAGCCGACGCCTCCCTCAAAGCCGGTCGCTGGGATCGCAAGAAATTTGAAGGCGTCGAGCTCTACGGTAAAACGCTCGGCATCCTCGGGATGGGCCGCATCGGCACCGAAGTCGCGCGCCGCGCCATTGCCTTCGGCATGCGCGTCGTCGCCTACGATCCTTACCTCTCCGCCAGTCGCGCTCGCTCGCTTCAAGTCGACCTCATTGACACCATCGACGACCTCCTCCCGCAGGCCGACTTCATCACGATGCACATGCCGCTCACCGACGAGACCAAGCACATGCTCGACGCCCGCCGCCTCGCTCTCTGCAAGAAGGAAGCCCGCATCGTCAACTGCGCCCGTGGCGGACTCATCGACGAAGCCGCCCTCAAGGCAGCCCTCGACTCCGGCACGATTTCCGGGGCCGCCCTCGACGTCTACGAGACCGAACCCCCTCCCGCCGACTTCCCGCTACGCGACACCCCCGGCATGGTTTTTACCCCCCACCTCGGAGCCTCCACCGCCGAAGCCCAGGAGAACGTCGGCATCGAGATCGCCCAGGCCATCCGCGCCGCCCTCCTCGAAGGCGAGATCCGCAACGCCGTCAACGTGCCGTCCATCGACGCCCGCACCCTCGCGACCCTCGGCCCGTGGATTGACCTCTGCGACCGCCTCGGTCGCTTCGCCTCTCAGATCGCCCCGAAGCGCCCGGAGACCCTCCGCGTCCGCTACTCCGGCAAGATTGCCGACCAGGAACTCACCTCCATGACGCGCTCCGTCCTCACCGGCTACCTCAAGCCGATCTCGGGCGACGAGGTGAATCAGGTCAACGCCCCCGCCATCGCGAAGAATCTCGGTCTCAAGATCATCGAGAGCCGCCACAGCGAAGCTGGCGAGTTCTCCGACCTCATCGAAGTGATCGTTGAGACCGGCGAAGACAACGCGACCGTCGGCGGCACCCTCTACGGAGCCAAACCCCGCCTCGTCACCGTCAACGGCCACTTCGTCGAGATCGTCCCGGTCGGCACCGTCCTTCTCCTCGAGAACAAAGACCGCCCCGGCATCGTCGGCCACATCGGCACGTTGCTCGGCAAGGAAAACGTCAACATCGCCAGCATGTCGCTCAGCCGCGACGCGGTCGGAGGCACCGCCCTCACCCTCCTCAACGTCGACACCACGCCAACGGAAGAAGTGATGAGCCACCTCCGAGCCGACGCCGACATCCAGTCCGCCGAAGTGATCAAGCTCTGAATACCAATACGGTTTTGAACAGTAGGTAACGAAGGAAACGAAGGGAAATACAAATACAGGCAACCCGCGCGCGCGGGAGCTGGTCGCATAACCCTTCTCGATCCGTATCCTCAACCATCATACTGCCCAGCGGTCCAAAGCTCCGCGTAAGCTCCCCCGCGCTTCAGTAAGTCCGGCCCGGCGCCGAACTCCACGATCCGCCCGTCCTTCAGCACAGCGATCTTCCCAAACTGATGCACCGTCGCCAACCGGTGCGTCACGATGAGCGCCGTTCGCCCCTCCATCAGCTCTTCGATGGTTCCCATGATCGCGTTCTCCGTCGCCGGATCCAGCGCCGACGTCGGCTCATCCAGCAGCAAGATCGGGGCATCTTTCAGAAACGCCCGCGCGATCCCGATCCGCTGACGTTGCCCCACGCTCAGGTGCCCCCCCTTCTCCCCCACCAGCGAGTCCAGGCCGTTCGGTAATTTTTCAATAAAATCCAAAGCCTGCGCCCGCCGCGCCGCCTCGACGATCTCCTCGTTCGTCGCGCCCGGCCGCCCGTAGGCGATATTCTCCCGCACCGTGCTGGAGAAAAGCAGCGTGTCTTGGAGCACCATTCCGATCTGACCCCGCAGCGACTCCCTCGTCACCCCGTGCACGTCCTGCCCGTCGATGGTGACCCGCCCCGCCGTCGGTTCGTAAAATCGCATCAACAAGCTTAGCAACGTGCTCTTCCCTGCCCCCGTCCCGCCGACGAAAGCCACCTTCTCCCCCGCCGCGACCGCCAAGTCGATCTGCTCCAATACCCGCGACTCCTCCGAATACCCAAACTGCACCCCCTCGAAAGCAATCGCCCCGTTGACCGCCCGCAGCGGCACCGCCCCCGATGCATCCTTCGACTCCGGTTCCCGGTCCAGTACCTCAAAGCACCGCTGCATCCCCGCCGCCGCCCCCTCCAGCGCCCACGCCGTGTAACTCAACTGCTCGAGCGGCTGATAAAGCATCACCAGATACGCGGCAAAGGTCACCAGCTCCCCGATCGTCAGCGCCTCGTCCAACACCGCCCGCGACCCCACGTAATAAAGCAACGCCGTCCCCAACGCCATCAACGTCCCGATCACGAGCGCGCTCGTGACCGACGTCACGTTCAGCTTGAGATTGGCCTCCAGACTCCGCGTCGCGTGGCCCAGAAATTGCCTCACTTCGAATTTTTCCCGTCCAAACGCGTGCACCACCCGGATCGAACTCAGCCCCTCTTGGGCCACCGCCAGCACGTCGCTCTCGCGCTCCTGGATCGCCGCCGACTGCCGCCGGATCCGGTCCGCATAATAAAGAATCGCCACGAAAACAAACGGTAACACCGCCAGCGAAGCCAGCGTCAGCCGCCAGTTCACCCAGAACATGATCGACCCAATCGTGATCAAGGTGACCACCGAGTTCAGCACGGTTGCGAAGCCCTTATTATAAATCGTCTGGATCGACTGCGAATCGTAAGCCACTCGGAACGACGAGTCCGAACTCCGCCGCGCGTCGTGAAACCGCAGCGGCAGCGCCTGCAAGCACGCATACAACGTCGCCCGCAGATCCAGCATCGCCTTCAGCCCCGTCCGAATGAACAGGAAGTTCGAAACGAGATTCACCACCCCGCTCAACAGATTCAACCCGACCAGCACCGCGCAAAGCCAGAACACGATCCACACCGCCGAAGTCCCCTCCCCGAACCATTCCCCCACCTGCGCCCGCGCCCGCTCGATCGCCGGACTCGACGTCGTATCCAGCACCCCGTCGAAGATGTAGCGGATCGGCCACGGCTTCAACGCATTCAGCCCGATCGCGATAAGCATCGCCACCGTCCCGCCCACGGTCGGCCACACGAACGGACGAAAATAGCGCAAAGTCCGCGAGTAAACCGACATCGCGGAAACGACTACCGCCCCCCCCGCCAAAAGCCAAGCGCGGGGAGCGCACGCGTCCCGCGTGCGAGCGGAGGCGTCTCGCCTCCGCATCCTCGGCAACCCGCGCCAGCGGGAGCCGACGCCGCCCCGCATTCCCTTGCGACTCCCACCCCATTCTGATTTCTTGCCCCTCCGAATGAGCGACTCACAATCCGTCACGCCTCCGCCCACCCGGGCCTTGGATCAAGCCGCCGCTACGAAGAACCCGCTCCGCAAGCTCTACTTCTGGACCCTCCACTGGTCCGAGACCAAGTACGCTCTCCCCGCGCTCTTCATCGTCTCCTTCGCGGAATCTTCCTTCTTCCCGATCCCACCCGACATCCTCCTCATGGCGATGTGCTTCGCCGCCCCGAAGCGCTGGCTCACCTTCGCCTTCTGGTGCACCATCGCGTCCGTCCTCGGCGGCATCTTCGGCTTTTACATTGGCTGGGGCCTTTGGGCGGGCGTCGGCGAACCCATCGTGGATTTCTACAATGGCCAGGACGTCATGGAAAAGGTGCGCGTCCTCTACGACACCTACGGCTTCTGGGGCATTCTGATCGCCGCCATCACACCCATCCCCTACAAGGTCTTCACCATCGCGTCCGGCGTCTTCGAATTTTCCCTGCCCGCCCTCATCGGTGCCTCCCTCATCGGTCGCGGCTTCCGATTCTTCCTCGTCGCCGGTCTCATCCGAGGCTTCGGCCCGCGCATCAAGCCATTCCTCGAGAAGCACTTCGAACTCGCCATGCTGGCGGGACTCGTCCTCGGCGTTCTCGGAATCGTCGCGATCAAGCTCATCCCCCACTGAAATGTTGCCCCAGATCGCCGAGACGCCCGTCGCCAGTGCGACCAAGGAGGAGACCACCCGCGTCGGACGCATCGTCCGTCACCTCCGCAACCGCCTCTTCACTGGCGTGGTCGTTGCCGTTCCGCTCATCGTTACCTTCCTCGTCCTGCAGATCGCCTACAACTTCGTCGACGGCATCTCCGGGCCGCTGTGGAAGCGTTTCGGCTGGGAAGACATCCCGGGACTCGGATTCGGCACGACGCTCATCATTCTCATCATCATCGGCTACTTTGCGACCAACGTCCTGGGCAAGAAGGTCATCGATACCTTCGAGAAGATCCTCACAAAAATCCCGCTGATCGCCCCCGTCTACAACGCCGTCAAGCAGGCGCTCGAGGCGTTCAAAAATATGAGCGGCAGCAAGCAATTCACCCGCGTCGCCTACGTCCAGTATCCCAGCGAAGGATCCTACCTCATCGCTTTTGTCACCGGTCATTTCCTCGAGACGACCACCGGCATCGAGATGACGACCGCTTTTATCCCCACGTCCCCGAGCCCGCTCACCGGCTTCGTCGTTTGCACCCCCACCGACAAGGTGATCGACAGCGGACTCAGCCTCGAGCAAGCCACGAAGATCATCATGTCCGCCGGCCTCGTTGCCCCGCACCAAGCATCCCTTCCCGCGGCAGCATCGGGCACTCCCCTGACGCCGTCTTCAGGGATCGCGGGTTGAATAACCCGCGCCCTCCGCGCGTCTTCTGAGCGTAACCAAACGCATCATGAAAAATCCATACGCCAAGCTCAACGACATGCACCTCTCGCTTGCCGACCTCATCGAGGCGATCTCCAGCGTCGCGAAGAACAACAGCGAAACTGTCGCCGCCGTCGCCGACCTCATCGAGACCGGTCGCCTCCGGATCGAAAGCTCCACCGGCACCAAACGCATCAAGCTCGCATAAACCGGCCTGCCGCCCGAGCGGGCAGGGACGCCAGTCCCTGCCACGCTCCCAGCGCTCTCGACGCCCTCACTTAGAAATCCTAAAAATCCTGTAAATCCTGTCCGACATCACTACCCTCCGCGAGTGATCGACCGCTACAGTCTACCGGAAATGCGCTCCCTCTGGAGCGACCAGCGCAAACTCGAGATCTGGCTCGAGATCGAGACCCTTGCCTGCGAGGCCATGGCCGACCTCGGCCAGATCCCGAAATCGGATGCCGAGGCCATCCGCGCCCGAGGCAATTTCGACATCGACGAAGTCCTCGAGATCGAAAAGCGCACCAACCACGACGTTATCGCCTTCCTCGAGAACGTCGCCAGCTACATCGGCCCCGAGGCCCGCTGGGTCCACCAGGGGCTCACCTCTTCCGACCTTCTCGACACCACCCTCGCGGTGCAGATGATGGAGTCCACCGACCGCCTCCTCGCCGACATCACTGCCCTCCGCGCCGCCATCGCCACCCGCGCCAAGGAGCACAAATACACCCCGATGATGGGCCGCTCCCACGGCATTCACGCCGAACCGATCACCTTCGGCCTCAAGCTCGCACTCATGTACGACGAGTTCGGCCGCGCCGCCGACCGCCTCCGCCAGACCCGCGAGCGCGTCCGCGTCGGCAAGATCGCCGGAGCCGTCGGCACCCACGCCCACCTCGACCCTCGCGTGGAGACCTACGTCATGGACAAGCTCGGCCTCATCGCTGCCCCGATCTCCACCCAGATCGTCCAACGCGACCGCCACGCCGAGTTCATGACCACGCTCGCACTCGTTGCCTCCTCGATCGACCGTTGGGCCACGGAGTTCCGCCACCTCCAGCGCACCGAAGTCCTGGAGGTAGAAGAGTATTTCTCAGCCGGGCAAAAAGGCTCCTCCGCCATGCCGCATAAGCGCAATCCCATCACCGGCGAGCGCCTCTCCGGCCTCGCCCGCGTCATCCGCAATAACGCCGGAGCCGCCCTCGAAGACGTCGCCCTCTGGCACGAGCGCGACATCTCCCACTCCAGCGTCGAGCGCATTATCCTCCCCGACTCCTGCACGCTGCTCGACTACATGCTGCACAAGCTCACCAACCTCGTGGCCAAGCTTCTGGTTTACCCTGAGAACATGCAGCGCAATCTCGACCTCACCCTCGGCCTCTACGCCAGCCAATCCGCGCTCCTTCAGCTCACGGAAGCCGGCCTCGAACGAAAGACCGCCTACGAAGCCGTCCAACGCGCCGCTATGCGCACCTGGGCCGAAAAAATCCCCCTCGCCCAGACTTTGGCCGAAGAACCCAGCGTCTCCGAGCACCTCAACCCAGAGCAAGTCGCCGACGCCTGCGCCATCGAACGCCATTTCGAACACGTCGACGCCAAATTCAAAGCCGTCGGTATCGAAGACTAGCAAGACACTTTCAATCTTCGCGGACCCTCCTTGGATTGGAGCAATTAGTAGTCGGTAGGCCTGCAGCCACACCCGCGCCCGACGATTCAGAGCAGACCCGACTTCACGGTCCCGCGCTTCGACGCATCCGTGCGCCGATCCAGCTCACATTGTGACCCAAGGGAATGCCCCCACCGCCGCTTGCAATCCGCCCCGCCTCGCCTATGAACTCCCTCATGCGCCCGGCCTATCTGCTTGCTCTCCTCGCCGCCTTCAGCTTCACCGCCTGCGACCCCGCGCCCCCAGCCGCACCAGAACCCACCCCGTCGCCCACGCCCGAGGCTACCCCGGTTCCAACACCAACCCCCACGCCGGAACCCACCCCACCCCCGATCAACACCACCGCCGAAGTCTCCGTCCTCGGTTACCACCGGTTTGAAGATCCGGCCCGCGATTCCCTCGCCATCTCCACCGACGAGTTCCGCGCCCAGATGCAGGCGATCAAGGACGCCGAGATCCCCGTGATTTCCATGGCCGACTTCCTCGCTTGGCGGCGCGGCGAAAAATCCATCCCCGAGCGCGCCATCGTCATCACCATCGACGACGGCTACGACGATACCTACACCCTCGCGTGGCCCATCCTGAAGGAGTTCGGCTACCCCTTCACCTTTTACGTTTACATCGACTACATCGACGTCGGTGGGCGCTCCATCACTTGGGACGAACTCACCACCATGAAAGACGCCGGCGTCGACATCGCCAGCCACACCGTCTCCCACTCCAACCTCGCCCGACCCAGCACCAAGAATCTTCGCGGACTCGCCTATCCGGAATGGCTCGTCGAAGAACTCGCCGGATCCCGCAAGACCATCAGCGAAGAACTCGGCATCGAGGTCACCACGCTGGCCTACCCCTACGGCGTGAACAACGAAGCTGTCCGTGCCGCCGCCGAAGCCGCCGGTTACGAAGCCTCGTTCACCGTCGTCGGCAATAAAGCCCTCCACGGCACCGAGCGGCATTCCATCGGTCGCTACATCGTCCAAAGCGACAAAGACTTCACCTTCACAAATTCCCTCAAATTCGGTGGCGGCACCGCCGGCATCCAGTCCACCGCCGGCCCCGCCGCCGCGTCGATGCTCACCGTTCCAATGCACGGCGCCCCGACTTCTGACCAGCAACCCACCCTCAAAGCCAACCTCGCGACCCTTGGTAACCTTGACCCGAACAGCGTGGAAATGCGCGTCAGCAGCCTCGGTATCGTTGACGCCACCTACGACCCGAGCACCCAGCTCATCACCTACCGCATGCCCATCCGCCTCGTCCCCCAGACCTACACCGTCGAAGTCTCCGGTCGCGCGAACGGAAAAAAAGCCGAAGCCCAATGGAGCTTCGACTACGACCCGGCGGCCGAGCGTGGCCCCGGAACCAGCCGACCTCATCCCCCCGGCCAAAGAAGACGCCCCCATCCCCGAAATGATCCCCGCTGCCTAAAATTTCCGGCCGCTGTAGCGGCGCGTCTGTGACCGCCGACCCAGTCTAAGCGGCGAAGCCGCCACTTCGGAAATGCTACCCAAAGTGCCGGAACCCCGGCCCAATCTCCGCACCCGCCCCCAGCTCGACCAACCCCCCGATCCGCGTCAGCGGAACGTCACCAAAAGCCCAAACCCGCTCCAGCGAATCCGCGTCCTTCGCCTCCACGGCGAAGAGCAACTCGTAATCCTCCCCGTCCGAGATCGCCTCCTCCACCGAGCAACCCTCCGAGCACGGCAACGCCCCCCGATCCAGGCGAAACCCCACCCCACTCGCCCGCGCGAGCCGCGGCAGATCACTCCCCAACCCGTCGCTCAGATCCAACATCGCCCGCACGCGAAAGTTCGCCGTCAGCCACCGCGCCTCCGCCAACCGCGGAGCAAAGTCTAGGTGCCGCCCCGACGCGAAACTCCCCCCCAACCGCCCCGTCACAAACACCACGTCCCCCACCCGTCCCCCGCTCCGCAGCACCAGCCGCTCCGCTTCCACCCAACCCGTGAGCGCGACCGACACGAAGACCCCGCCCCGCGACCGCGCCGTCTCACCTCCCACCACCGACACCCCGTAAGCGTCCGCCGCCCGCCCGATTCCTGAGTAGAGCCCCTCCAGCCAAGCCACGTCCCGGTCCTCGGGCACCGCCACCGTCACCAGCGCCGACTCCGGCTCGCCCCCGCACGCCGCCACGTCACTGATCGCCCGACCCAGCGCCTTCCAGCCCACCCGCTCCGGCGCGTCCGAAGCCCGATAATGGACGCCCTCCAGCACGCAATCCGTCTTGAGCAATTGCAACCCGCCGGTCACCCGCACCACCGCGCAATCATCCCCCGGACCGGCCAACACCTCCGGCCCCATCCGCAGTCCCGACGTCAGTCGCGCCACCAGGTCATCCTCCGGCAGATCCCCCGCCTTCACCCGTGAATCTCCGGCCAGAGCGCCAACACCGCCAACGTCGTTCCGTTAAAGACCGCGTGCATGAGGATATTTGTCCAAAGACTTCCGGTCAGCTCGTAAGCCAAGGCAAAGGCCACCCCCAAAAGGACCAACGGCACGAAACCGATCACGTTCCCGTGAATAGCCGCGAACAGCAACGCCGTCACCCCGATCGCCGCCCAGCGCCCACCGTATTTCCGCAGCACCCCGTAAAGGTAACCTCGGAAAAAAATCTCCTCCGCCAGCGGCGCGACCACCGCAGCCATCAACACGACCGCCACCCAATCCCCACTCGTCGCCGTCGTCCGCAGAAATTCCACCGTCCGATCCCCCCCCGCTTCCGGGAACCAGCCAGCGAGCAATTCCTGCAACAACAGAATGATCGGAAAGATCCCCACGATCGCCAGCAATCCGAACCCAAGGCATCGCCGCCAATTCTTCGGCTTCAACCCAAACAACCGGACCGGACTCTGCCCTCGGTAGATGAGAAATCCGACCGCCATCAGCAGCACCATCACCCAGAACATGATCACCGCCTGAAAGACAGCTCCGCTGATCTCGGCCCGCTCCCCTTCCGGGGTCGGCGCGGCAATCATCATTAAAAAATACAGACAAATCCCCCCGACGAATACTCCATCCCCCACCCGATAGGCATCCGACTCCACCACCCCGGCATCCTCCTGCGGCCACGACCGCAACAACCAAATCCAAGCCGCAATGCCAACCAACGAAGCAGCAACCAGCGAAATCAGCACTTTAGGGAGCAGCGGCGTTCAGCCGCCGAAGTTCGAATTGCATTCTCAAGGAGCGGCGATTTTCAATCGCCGACCCAACCCAAAGGCGAAGCCTCAAACCCTTCACCCTACGGCGCAAAAAACGAAGGCAACAAATAGGTCCGTCCCGGCTTCAGCTCCGGCATCCCCTTCAGCAGATCGACTTCCACCGTCGGAGCCGCCACCCGCGACTCGCCGAGCAGCTTGAAAAAATTTCCCAACGAGATGTTCCGCTCGTAAGTCACGATCCGCGCCCCCGGAGCCGCCCCCAGTTCCATCGCCTTCGCGTAAGCATCCTCGATGTAACCCAGCTGATCCACCAGCTTCGCCTCGAACGCATCCTCGCCGCTCAGAATCCGCCCATCGGCCACGCCGTCCCGCAGCTCCGCCTCATCCAGACCGCGAGACTTCGCCACGATCCCAACGAATTTATCGTAACTCTGCATCACCAGCCCCTGCACGTAAGCCGCCTCCTCCGGCGAGATCTCCCGCGCTCCGTTGAGCATATCCTTGAACTTCCCGCTCTTGAAAACAATCGAATCCAACCCGATTTTTCCGAAGAGCTTCCCGGTAATTCAGCGTCGAAATGATCACCCCTATGCTGCCCGTAAACGTCGTTTCGTTGCACATCACCCAGCTCGCCCCACAAGCCGCGTAATAGGCCCCCGAAGCGCCGATACTGTTCATGAAATAAACGACCGGCTTCTTCGCCTTCAATTTCTCGATCTCGTGGTAGATCACGTCCGAAGCGGTAATTTCACCCCCCGGCGAATCGACCGTCATCACCACCGCCTTCACGTCCGGATCGTTCGCCACCTGCCGGAAAGCCGCCTTGAGATCCTCCACCATGGAATCCCCCAGACTCCCCGGCGCCCCGTAGGCGATCACCCCGTCCATCGGGATCACCACGATCTTCGCGTCGCTGTCGTCATTCCCCGGCAGCACCAGCTTCTCGTCGAACGACGTCGGCTCGGTCTCCAGCGCGATCCCCGAAGCCGACCGCGCACCCAGCCCGAGCAACAGCAACCCGTTCACAAAAGCGCTGACGCACAGCAGCAAAAAAAGCACCACGATCGCGCATCCCGATTTTCTCATAAGCCCCGCAAAATGCCCCGATCCCACCAACCCCACAAGCGCGCAATGCGGTGCAACAGCCCTCTCCCCCGAAAAACCTGTCATGTTGAGCGAAGCGAAACATCTCGGGCTTCTTCATCCGGACTAGCCGTAAACGCGCTCCCGTGTCCGACCAAAGCCCCCCATCGAGCGAACCTCCGAACATCCACGACCCGGCGAGCCGTGGCCACTTCCCCCGCCAATTCCGTCCACGCCCCCCCCGCGAGTTTGTCCACCTCGCCCCCGATCTAAGCAACGAACCGCTTCGCTCAAACCCAGCATGCCCGTCGGCCCCTCACCGCTCCTCGTCTTCATCGCTTTTCTCGGCACTTTCGCGGCGACCAGCGCCGCCCAGGATCCATCACCCACGCCATTCCCAACACCCCGGCCCACCCCTCCCAACGTCGACGTCATCAAGATCCGCACCTCATCCCCGCCCAACCGGGGGAATGGGGGTCAGGGAATGGGGGTCAGGGGAATGGGGGTCAGTGTGCAAAACGCAAAATTTTCCATCGACACCTCCGTTCGTTGACAGATGCACGCCCCAGGTTCCCTGGTCGCTGATAGCTCTCACTCGGTTCTGATTCACCCGAAATCCGCGCTAAAGCAGTTTGTTTTTGCATACTGACCCCCATTTCCCTGTCAAGATTCAAAATTTGACACCTGACCCCATCCATGACCCCATCCATGACCCCATCCATGACCCCATCCATGACCCCATCCATGACCCCATCCATGACCCCATCCATGACCCCATCCACGAACTTGGCTCAGATCACTGACCAAGCTGAGGCAAATCCCATCGAAGAGGAAATCAAGCATGGCGGCCGCTTTCATAAAGATCTCCTTGTGAAATCAAAAATTCGGTCGGCTTCAAACAAAACCCGAAGGAATCAAAGCTGGCGTGGGGACGAACTCGTGGAGTTATGGGTGTTGAAGCCTATTTAATTTTCACTGGGATCTCTCAAGAGAAAATCGACTTGGCCCATGCCAGAAATAGATCAAGCGCCCCGATGTGGAGATTGAAACCATGCGACTTTAGTCCGAATCTCCGGTGGGTCGAATCTCGGATTGAACGAGGTTGTCAGGATATCGGGGATGATTTGCGTTCAAAAGAGTGAGTCCTTGCTGATTGACGTATTCCTGCGGCGGGTTGGAAACTCGGGTGAGAGTTTGCGGGTGCCCGGCATCGTCGAAACCTGCGCGGTCATCGCGCGTCAAAAACGGGCAATCTGCAGGTAGACCTTCAAGATTTGACCCCACCTTTGCCCCTGAGCCTCTTGGAAATCCGGACCCCCGCCCGCAACTTTGCGCAGAGGAGCGCCGGAACCAGCGCTTAATATATCAATAGTTCGGACTACTCCCTTTACTCGGGCCAGACTCGAAGCGACCTCCTGTCATTCTAGACGCCATATCGGCTCAGGAAGACGGCAATCATTTCGTCTTTGATCGGCTTGAGTTCCTCGGCCGTTTTTGGGGGGCTGTACATGGCGGGAAAGTTGATGATGCCTTCCACCAGTCCGCGGAACACCCGCGCGGCCAGCTCGGGATCTTTCATCTGCAGGCGTTTGTCTTTCTTGGCCGCCTTGAGCCATTGCAACAAATGGTCGAATTGGCAGTGGTTCCCCTGGCTCGCTTCCTCACGCAGCTCCTGATTCTGAAGGAAGATCGAAGTGAGCAGGCGGACAATCGACAGGCGGCTCGCGTCGATCACGAAGTAAACTTGTGCATCCACGAAGCGGACGAGCTGGGACTCTAGCGACTCGTCCGCGCAGTAGGGGATCAGAGTCAGCTCGTTCTGCCCCGCCATCAGCTCCCCAATCACCGCCCAGAGGAGATCCTTCTTGCTCTTGAAATGATTGTAGACGGTTCGCTTCGATGCCCCGGCCAATTCGGCCACGAGGTCCATCGAGGCGCGCTCATAGCCCTCTTGCTCAAAGGCCTTGATCGCACCCGCGATGATCGTTTTCCGCTTTTCGGCCTTCTTTCGCTCGTTCGCTGAGACTGCTGCAGTCATCGCAGCAATTAATGCACACTACACCGTGTAGAGCGATTTTTTATTGACGAATAAACTACACGGTGCAGTTTACCTGCCATTATGAAGAAATTGAGTCTACTATTCCTCAGCGTCACCGCCCTCGCCGTCATCGGCTGCACCACCATCGCCCCGACCGAATATTACCGGCCTTCGGGTTCGATGGAGAAGCCCTACCGCCTTGGTGGACAGTATGATCCAAACGTCGGATTGGCTGGTGAGGTCACCATCACGATCAACGACGAGCCGGTCATCCAGGAGAGAGTCCCGCTCTTCTCGAACACGGCCGAACTTTCCGGCGAGTACGCCGGAAAGCCTGTCTTGGTGCAGCTGACCAAAGTCCGGAACTTCGAATCCAAGTACATCCGGGCGGATGTCACGATCGACACGGAGCGCGCGGCCTCCCTCACCTTCTAAAAATAGTAGCCATGAAATCTCTCTATTTTGAAAAGTACGGCACCTCCGAGGTGCTCTCGCTCAAAGAGATCCCGACGCCCGAGCTCGAGCCGGGCCGGGTCCTCGTCCGGGTGCATGCCGCCGCGGTCAATCCGCTGGATTGGCGCCTCATGCGGGCGGATCCATTCCTGGTTCGCGTGGAACTCGGACTCTTCAAGCCCAAGTCGCACGGCTTGGGTGGCGACTTCTCGGGCGTCGTGGAACGTGTGGCCGACGATGTCTCCAGTTTCGAGCCGGGCGATGACGTCTTTGGCCTCACGTTCCCCGAGAGCTTTTGTTCCTTTGCCGAGTACGTCTCGGTCCCTGCGGAGGCACTCGTGAGAAAACCGGATTCGCTCACCCACCAGCAGGCCAGCACGCTGGGCGTTGCCGCTCTGACGGCCTATCAGGGCATCTACGACTATCGCGACGTTGCTCCCGGGGATCGTGTCCTCGTCAACGGCGCTTCCGGTGGGGTCGGCACCTTTGCGGTTCAGATGGCAAAGGCGCGGGGCGCCCATGTTACCGCGATCAGCAGCGGGCCGAATCACGAACTGGCCCGCAGTCTCGGGGCCGATGCCGTGATCGATTATCGAACCGAAGATATCACGCGGCTTTCTGAGCGCTACGACTTGATCTTTGATGCGATTGGTCCGCATGCGCCGAAGAAGATGAAACGACTCCTGCGCGAAGGGGGGAAGCTGGTGTTTGCGAGTGCGGGCGATGCCTGGGCATTTCTTCGAGTCATCGCGGCGGCGAAGAGGGACAAATCGATCGAGCTGATCTTCAAACTCAAAAAGGGCGCTGCCCGGTTGCAGGCGCTGCTCGACCTTCATGCGGAAGGAAAACTCATGCCCGTCATCGACCGCGAGTATCCCTTCGATGAGGTCAAGGCGGCCATCGATTACGTCGCCACCAAACGAGCCCGCGGCAAGGTGGTGGTCAACATCATCCAACCGGTTTGAGACATGCTGCGCCTACAGAAATCTGAATGGGCGATCCTCGTTGGGTTGCTCTTCCTGAGCGTCGTGCCCGGTATCGGCGGCGTCTTCCGGCTCGTCGAGTTGGCCGGCGGCCCGGAAGTGATGCCGGAGAACCCGAGGGTTCGGTCTGCGCCCATTCCGGTGATCATCCACTTGCTGGGATCGATTCCGTTTTGCGTGCTCGGAATCCTGCAGTTTCTTCCCAGCGTCCGCCGTGCCTATCCGGAATGGCATCGTCGGATCGGACGACTCTTGGTGGTGGCGGGCCTGCTCGCGGCGATCTCCGGCCTATGGATGACGCAGTTCTATGAATTTCCGAAAGGACTACAGGGCCCTCTTTTGTATTGGGTGCGCCTCTTTGTCGGATTCGGGATGATCGCAGCGCTTGCGCTAGGCCTTTCCGCAGTCTTCAAGAAGCGAATCGCCCAGCACAAAGCGTGGATGCTTCGCGCTTATGCCTTGGGGCAGGGGGCCGGCACGCAGGTTTTCGTGACGATCCCTTGGATCTTAACGGTCGGTGAACCCGCCGGATTGATGCGGGATATCCTGATGACACTCGCCTGGGTGATCAATCTCCTTGTTGCTCAAGCGGCTATTTCACGGTCGCGGAAACCCGCTCCCGCTGCGCGTGTAATTTCAGCTGCCTTCAAAGCGCAGAACTACTGAGATGCCTCAAACGATAGAGTTCGGCGCAGGATTCGTATTCATGCTCGAACGTCAAAAAACGATCGGATGGCGGATGGGGGGAGTCGATTATTTCTAACAGGACCGTGGAGTTGGGCGGGTAGTGGTTTTGGCCGACTCACTCTGTTGCACGGGGTCTTCCTCGAAGCCTTCTGCGAATTTGCCGAGGGAAGAATAGTGTCTAAAAACTGGGGTCAGTGTGCAAAAAGCAATTGACCGTATGCCGTCTTGCGGCGTTTGTTTAGCGGGTGGCGAGGAGTTTGAGATTGGAATACGCGGGCGCGTTTTATCACGTGATGGCACGTGGTAACCGGCGGGAGGCAATCTTCGCGGACGACGATGATCGTCGATTCTTTCTCAAGGTGATCTCGGAAGTCTGTGGGCGGACCGGATGGGGGATTCATGGTTGGGTGTTGATGGGGAATCACTACCACCTGTTGATCGAGACGCCGGAGCCGAACTTGGTGGAGGGTATGAAGTGGGTTCAGAATACCTATACGCGAAGGTTCAACCTGCGGCATCGCGTGTGGGGGGTGGTATGAACGGGAACATGGGAATTGGGGTCAGTGTGCAAGACGCAATTTTTTTATCAATCCCGCCTTTCGTTGACAAATGCACGCCCCGAAATTCCTGGTCGCTGACATCGCTCAATTGGTTCGAATTCATCCGAAATCCGCACGGAAGGAGTTTTTTTTTTGCAGACTGACCCCAGGTCTTGCTTCGGTGTCCATCTTAATGAGGCAACACGCCAGTTCTCCCAGTTCTCCCTTTTCCCGCGAGATCAGTCCGGGCGCGTTTCGATGCGCTTTCCGACTTGCATGCAGCTTGCGACGACAAAAACGTGGCAGCATGGCAATTGCGCAACCGAATGAAGAACTGTCCTCTGGTCGGAAGAACAAGTGGCTGGTGCTTCTTGGATCCGCGAGCATCGTGTCAGCCGTTCTGGTGCTGGCGTCTGACCTGATTGGTTGGGCGGTGGTCGAGAAACACAACCCGATCACTGAAACCATCAGCAGGCTGGCCGTCGGGGAACACGCGTGGATCCAGGACGTTGGACTTGATGTTTACGCAGCCGGCATCGGGGCTTTGGCTATCGCAATGCTCCTGTGGAGTCCGGGTGGTTGGAAATGGAAGGCCGCAGCCGGAGCATTGCTCGTCGTAGCGGCGGACATCGTAGTGATCGCCGAATACAACCAATACGCCGGATTCGACGGGTTCGGTTACCAGGTGCATCGCTGGTGTTGCTTCGTGCTTTACGTGAGCGTCGCGGCGGCGGCGGGGCTGTTGGCGTCTGAACTAAAGCCAATCGACGACACGCAGAAAAAGGCAACGATTGCCTTCCTGGTGGTTTGGCTGATTGGTGGGCCGTTGTTCATGTTTGTCGTTCCGACTGACATCGATGGTGGTGTCGAACGCATCATTGGCATTGCCTTGGTCGCCTGGACCAGCGGACTTGCCTGGATGCACGTCAAAGCCGGACGGACGTCCGCCGCCGCGAACGATTAAACCTTAGGTGGCGGACCAATGCCCCAACCGGGAATGGGGGGTCAATGAATGGGGAATCATAGGGGTCCGTTCATTGGTTCAAACAAAACATGCTGCGGGATCTCAAGGTCCGTCGGGCGGATGATTCGGAACCAATGACCGGACTGCCCCCTTCCTTTCCTCTGCCTCGCCGAGCGACGTCGGACAGACGATGGGAAGGATGCTGGAACCCGGCCTCCGAGCGGCTCCGCTTGGCAGAACGGCGTCCGGTTGCTGAGTGATGATGTCGCTGGCCAGCGTGCGCGAAGCCCTCGCTCCTCCTGTGCGGGTGTCCCTTATTAGCTAGGTCTATTGAGAGCAAGCGGGACGTGCCGGTGAAGAGACCGAGTGCCGTGCTGATCGCGGGCTGTGCATCGTCTCCACCCAATGCGTTAGGAAGAATTGCTTTTCGGTTGGCAGCAAGGTGTCCGCGCTGCCGATGATCGGGCGCATCGCGGTCATCATCTGGAGCGAGACGACGATGGAGATGACCATCCACACGCCAAGTCCGCCCCCGCCCCCGCCGCCGCTCCAGACCCGCCGGCCCGCGTCGCCGAGCCACCGCAGCCCGAAGATCACCGCGACCAGTCAGAAGACAAGGTGCAGCCCGCCCATGAACGCAACCGAATCCGTCGACTGCGAGAAAACCCACGCGACCGGCGCGAACCCGACGAGCAGGAGCGCGGTCAAACACACGGACGCCGTGAGCATTCCACCCACGTCTTCGCCTCGACTTCGGCCCCGCTCAGACACAGGAAAATGTAAAGGCTCGGCAGGCAGATAAGCGCCGCGAGCCCCGATCCAACGACGATCTTCGCGGGAGCAATCCAGAGCTGGTCGCCTCCCGTCAGACTTCCGGCGACCACGCCGTGGATGAGCAACCCGAGCGTCGTGGGAAGCAGCAACGCCAAGACGACCGCGCCCACCCGGCCAACGCAGAGTTCGAGAAGCGTCCGTCCCGGACGTTTGAGCAGGGCTTCGATGACGTTCAGCGGATTCGGTGCGACGTCCATCGGCTCGAGGTCGTAGCGGTAGTCGCGCGGGATGGGCAGACGTTTTTTAGCAGCGCGTAGAGGCATCGGTTCCCGACGAATCCCGCCGCCGCAATCACGACGACGTGCGCGAGGAACGTCACGCTGTGACTGCCGGTGGTTGTCGCGTCCACGAGTGGCGGTGTGTTCCATGGAGGGAGAAGCATGATCGGCGCAAAAGCCGCGAGCAGTAGCGCCGCGACGGCAAAGCTCATCAGGATCGCCGTCGTCGTCTGGCGGAAGCCGAGGCTGCTCCCGACGGCCGCCCCGAGCAGGCCGTTGAGCAGCGCGTTCCCGCCGCAGGTCAGCCGGACGAGCAGGGGGAGCTTGATCGCGGTGAAAATCGACTGCGTTTCGTCGCGCCACAGCCCCAGTGTGAATCCGTCGATCCCGCAGCCCCCGACGATGGCGAGGCAACGCGCACTGAGCCACCGCCCGTCCGGCTCAGTCATCCAAACGACGAGCCAATCAACGTCGCCGCGCAAGATGGAGTGGAACCGCTGAAAACATGCCCGCACCGTCGCGGCGTCCCGTGAAACCACGATGAAGCTCCCGTGTGATGTCTGCGGACCGAACCGACGTCTTTCGCCGCGCGCGCTCCTTAGGCAATGGACGGTCCAAGCGGAGGCGGTGGTTGCACATCGAAGAATCTCGTAACTCCATCCAGAATCTCCGCCTCGCTCGTTCCCTCTGCCAGATTCTTCGCGAAGCTCCGCCCGGGGTGCAAGACGTCCCACGCGGATCGTTTCCCAGCGTGCCGTCCTGCGCCCGGGTCGTGATTTCCAAAGCCATCGACCACGCGGTTCCAAAGAGGGTTCAGCCGCTCAATCAGCAACGATTCTCCGAGCGGGATCCAGATGTCGTCTACGCTGAGAAAGCGGCAAGAGAAGTCCTTCAGATCCAAGTTGTCGGCTGCGGCTATCGACTTCCCGTGATCCTTCAGGCGCGCGAAAAGAGCGGCTCCTCGCTGAGCGTCCAGGCCGAATCCGCCCGTGCGTGCACCCTTCGGGACCGCCTTACCAACGTAAATCGCCCAGACCGGCTCACCGTTGGGACTGCTCTCGACGAGCGGCATATACGCCGGAAAAGTTCCTTGTTAATAGATCGCGTATATTCCCGCTCCAGCAAATCTAAGTGGCGGTAAAGCGACCAATGGACGCGATAACAACGCGTCGGCGACGCTGACTCCAAGGTTAGTTTTATCGAGGGGATTGAAAGGACGGAGCTGTTCCATCGATCTATTTCCGCAGCTCCCGGACGGAAGTCAGTGCCCCGTGAACGCTCGACAATACGGTCGTGGCTAGTGTCACTGGCACTGCGTTCCCGATCTGCCGCATGCTTTCCGTCCACGACCTTGGGAACAAATAAGTATCCGGGAAGGTCTGTAGTCTAGCACTCTCGCGAACGGTGAAATAGCGCACGTTTCCGTCGGGCTCGACCAGCATGTTCTCGCCGCCAGGGACGCCGTGGTCGCCAGCTTTTAATGTTTTGGCCGGCAGATCGAGCGGGCTTCCCGTGTGACCTGAGTAAGCTCGGGCGCCAGGCTGGAAACGATGACTCGAGACCCCCTTAGCGGCGATCGAGCGAGGGTCGGGCAGCCCGCAAAGCGTATCCCGCACGGTTCGCCAGCGAGGGTGCAGACCCGGCAACTCGGAGTAAGTGATCCTCCCGGATGGGCGAGAAGGACGTCTTGATTTTGCCACTCTATGCTCGTCCCAGTATTCGCCCGTTACCCACTTGGCGACGTGCAAAGCTTCTTCTGAGTGCGTCTTCTGCGGAAACGACCAAGACCCGTCGATGTCCGACCGAAACCCGACGATGAAGACTCGAGCGCGCTTTTGCGGGACTCCGTGGTCGGCTGCATTGATCTGCTGGAAAACGACCCGATACTCGAGTCCACGAGTCTTCGAGCCCGTGTGGTGGCGCTCGAGCCGCCGCAAATGGTCCGGCCAGTCTTCGTTTGGTCGGAGGCTCAACTCGGGGTGCGAAAGTTGGAGTAGGACGTAATTGAAGTTACTGGCGAAATTTTTCCTGAGCAAACCTCGGACGTTCTCAAAGACAAATGCCAATGGCTGAACCTCTCGCACCGCGCGCGCCGCCTGTGGAAACATGTCCCGGCGGTCGTTGTTTGCCCGATGCTTCCCCCCAATCGAGAAGGGCTGGCACGGTGGGCCTCCTGAAACGAAATCAATCTTGTCACGAAATCGGGAAAAGTCGATTGCCTCCACCGGGCTTTCCCAAATTTCACCCCGGGTTCCCCCCGCCGACCAGAGACCCTCGTTCGCCCTCAGGGAATGGCACGAATCGCGATCACGTTCGATGATCGCGGCGTGCCGAAAACCCGCTTCGACCGCGCCAAGCGCCAGTCCGCCAGCTCCGGCGAATATCTCGATGGATCGCACAGTTCAATTTATCGCCCGCTACACCCAGAACTCAATCCCGCAATCGCTCAGTGAAAATGCCCCACTCGTGCCGTTTGGCGTTGATCCCGTTCCCTCAAGGAAACGGCGGGTAACCACGGACGAAGCTCTGAAGTCCAACGAAGGCCGGACATATGCTCCGCCCGACGAGCCCCCTTATGCTGAACATCGGACCGGGAGTTAAACGCGTAGTCGCGAACACAGCAGGGCAAATCAAGCGTCCCGGCCCACCGACAGGCCCGGATCGCGGAAAATTTTTGAAAAAGAACTATTCGCGAAACGCGATCGGCAACTCCGACCGCAAGCGCGCTTTGAGACGGTCGCAAACTTCGTTCACTTCGTCCGCTGTGAGCGTTCGCTCGGGGCTTCGGAAAGTCAAGGAGAAGGCCAGCGACTTCTTCCCGGCCTCGAGCTTCGCGCCCGTCGGATCGGCGAATACGTCGAAGAGCTGCACCGCCGCGAGCAGATCCTCGCGAGCCTCGCGGATGGTGGAAGCCACGCGCTCCCACGCGACGTCCTCCGGCAAGATAGCCGCAAAGTCCCGGGCGATGGCCGGGTATCTCGGCAAAGCCCTCACCGTCCTCGCCCGCGACGACGCGGCCTCCAAACAATCCAGCCGCACCTCGGCCACCAACACCGCATCCCGGGCGTCGATCTTGCGCGCGGCCGTTGGCGTAAGCTGACCCGCGACCCCCGCCACGAAGCCACCGACGATCATCTCGAGCGCCAGCCCGAGGGTCGGATGCGTCGTCGGCTTCCAGCTGACCCCGGGCACCAGCGCTTCGATCACGCCCTTCAGATCAAAGAGATCGACCGGAGGCTGATTGCCGTCGCGCCACGTCCCGGTCGAGCGCGGTCCGGTCATGACGAACGCAACCTTGCGGAGTTCTTCCTCCTCGCCGGTCGAGAAGACCCGCCCGATCTCGAAGAGACGGATCGATTCCACGCCGTGGTTGAGGTTGCGGTGCGTCGCCTCTAGCAGTGCCGCCAGCATGCTCCCTCGCAGAGTCGCTTGCTCCGCTCCGAGCGGGTTGCGCAGTCGAATGAGATCGGGATCGACCTCGCCCGCGACCAACACCCCAGTGCGAGCTTCGCTGAATCCTTCGCCACGCAGGCGGTGGCGCAATGCCATCGCATCGTCGTATTCGCGGTCGGTGTCGGAGGACGGGGCCGGACTACCGGACATCGTGCCAGCGAGACCCTCGATCCCCGTGAACCGAACGACCTCTTCGATGAGATCGACTTCTCGGACGAGATCCCCACGGTAAGACGGGACGGACCACTTAGCTTCTCGTTCATCACCCGCCACCCGCTCGAGCCCGAGGGCCACGAGGGCCGTGTCGATCTCGGCGTTCGCAAGGGGCGATCCCAGCAGAGCGCGGCAACGCTCGTAGCGAAGCGACACCGGACCCGGGAGCGCCGGCCGCTCACCCGCGACGATGGCGCTGCCCTCCGCCGTTCCGCCCGCCACCTCGACGATCAGCGCTGCCGCTCGCGCCGAGGCCCAGAGCACTCCCGCCGGATCGACACCCCGCTCGAATCGGTAACTCGAATCGCTCGATAGCCCCAATTCTCGGGCGGTTCGCCGGACGCTCGTCGCGACAAAAAAGGCGCTTTCCAGAAGGACGTCCGTCGTTGATTCCGACACGCCGGACTCGGCACCCCCCATCACCCCGGCGATGGCGAGCGCGCCGTTCGCGTCCGCGATGACCCCGTCGCCCGCGCGGAGGGTGTAGGTCTCGCCGTCGAGCGCTTGGATCGTCTCGTCCGCCGTGGCGGCCCGGGCGGTGAGTGGCCCGACCGACTTCGCCGCGTCAAACGCGTGGAGCGGTTGCCCAGACTCGAACATGACGTAATTGGTGACGTCGACCACGTTGTTGATCGGGCGCAGACCGACCGCCAACAACCGCTCCCGGAGCCAAGCAGGACTCGGCCCGACGCGGACTCCGGTGATCTTTCGAACGCTGTAAAATGGACAGACCGCCGGGTCCGGAGAGGCGACCATCGCTGGGTCTTCGGTCGTGGGGATGTCCGGAGTCGGGGGGATCTCGACCGCTTCACCGGTGAGCCCACCGATCTCGCGCGCGACGCCGAGATGACTCAGCCAATCGGGGCGGTTTGGCGTGATCTCGATCTCGAAGGTCGAATCCGCCGGAAACAACGTCCCGATGGCAGCGCCGACCTCCGCATTAGGCGGCAGGATAAGCAAGCCGTCGGCGTCTTCCGCAAGCCGCAATTCCTTCGCGCTACACAGCATGCCCGCGCTCTCGATGCCGCGCAGTTTGCCTACCTTGATCTTGAAGTCGCCGGGCAGCACCGCGCCCGGCAGCGCGACCGGGACTTTGTCGTTCACTTGGTAATTCTTAGCCCCGCACACGATCTGACGAGGCTGCTCGCTGCCGTCCGCCACGCGGCAGACGCTGAGGCGATCCGCATTTGGATGTGGGTCGGAGGAGAGAATCTGGCCGACCACCACGTCCGGCAGATCGGCGCCACTCGTGCTGATCGACTCGACCTCGAGCCCAGCGAGCGTGAGGCGCTCGGCCAACTCGTCGACCGCCGGGGGCAGGTTGACGTAGTCTTTGAGCCAATTCGTGGAGATTCTCATGGCCTAGAATTGCTTCAGAAACCTCAGGTCATTTTCGACCAGCATGCGGATGTCCGCGATCCCGGTCAGGTTCATCGCGAGGCGATCTAGGCCGAAGCCAAACGCAAAACCCGTGACCGTCTCGGGGTCGTAAACCCGATCTTTCCGACCGTCGCAGATCCGCTCGAACACCGCTGGATCAACCATCCCGCAGCCGGCGAGTTCCATCCACTTGCCGCCCAGCGCGGTCGCGCGGATGTCGATCTCGTAGCTCGGCTCGGTGAACGGGAAGAAGTGCGGCCGAAAGCGGATCTTCGTCTCCGCTCCCAGCAGTTCGCGGAAGAAGAACTCGAGCGTCCCCTTGAGGTCAGCGAGAGTCACCCGCTCGGCCACGTAGAGTCCCTCCATCTGGGTGAATTGCGCGAGGTGCGTCGCGTCGACCTCGTCTCGGCGGTAGGCGGAGCCGGGCGCGATGATGCGGACCGGGGGCGGCAGCGACTCCATCGTGCGGACTTGCACCGACGAGGTGTGCGTCCGCAGAACCCGCCCGTCCGGCAGAAAAAAGGTGTCTTGCTCGTTCCGCGCCGGGTGGTCGGCTGGTGTGTTCAGCGCGTCGAAGCAATGCCATTCCGTCTCGATGTCGGGACCGTCCGCGAGGGAAAATCCCATCCGCCGAAAGATCCGGATCGCCCGGTCCTGCAAGCTCGTGAGCGGATGCATCGAGCCAAGCTCCGGCAGGATCCCGGGCAGCGTCGTGTCGATGCCCGCGAGGGCCGCCGCGTCCCGCTCGGCGGTCAGCGTTGCCAACCGCTCGTCGAGCGCTGCTCCGACGGCATTTCTCAGTGCGTTGAGCGCCTTCCCGATGCGCGGCTTATCTTCTTTCGAGACGGACCGCATGCCCTCGCTCAGCTGAGTGAGCGCGCCGGAGCGCCCGGTGTATTTCACCCGGGCGGCATCGAGGTCTGCCGACGTCTGCACGCCGGAGATCGCGGCGATGGCCTCGCCGCGCAGGACCTCCATCTCGGCTTCCATTCCCACGACGGGTGGAAGACTTAGGCGGCCTTCTTCTTGTCTTCGAGTGCGGCGATCGCCTTCTTCACGATCACCGCAAAGGTGGCCTCTTCCATGACGGCCATGTCGGCGAGGATCTTGCGGTCGAGCTCGATACCAGCGTGCTTGAGGCCCTCCATGAAGCGGCTGTAGGTGATGCCTTGGTTGCGGACGGCCGCATTGACGCGATTGATCCAGAGGGCGCGGAAGGTGCGTTTGCGGGTCTTGCGATCACGGTAGGCCCAGTATTTTGCCTTCGTCTGCGCATCTTTTGCGTAACGGAAAAGCTTGGAACGACGGCCGCGGTATCCCTTGGACGCAATGATGACCCGCTTGCGGCGGGCGCGACTGGCTGGAGCATTTGTTGCTCTTGGCATGATGTCAAAATCCCGCGTTGGGCGGGACCTCCTTGGAGCGGACTGTTTTTATTTTCGGATCCCGGGCCTCATCTGCTCCGTATCCCGCTCGCGCGGGAAGACCGTGGGATCGATTGATTCTGACCGACTAGCGGTTCGAGAACGGAAGGTTCAATTTGACCTTCTTGACGTCTCCGTCGGCGACGATCCCGGCTTTCGCCAGATTGCGCTTCTGCTTAGCAGACTTGCAGGACAACAAATGTCGCCGTCCCGCCTTTGAGCGCAAAATCTTCCCCGTGGCGGTCACTTTGAAGCGCTTCGCCACCGCTTTTCTCGTCTTACTACGTGCTATGGACTTTGGCATGGGACCGGGGAGGATAGCGAGGCGCGAGGGGGGTGCAACGTAATTCTCGAAGAATCTTCCTACGATTCCGCCCCTCGCCGCTCGGCTTCCGCCTTGATCTGCCGCACGGTCTTCTTCGCTTCGCCCACGGCAGCACCCCGAGCCAGGATCGCGAGCTTCGACTTGGGCTTCACGTAGTTGGTGTATTTTAGCAACGTGCCGCCTGCAAATGGCTCGACGGTCATCGACCCATCCGACACGTCGGCCGTGGTCGACTCGAGCAGCGTCCACTCGACGGTCGTGGAGTCTGCGGTCTCGGAGAACGTGTTTCGCACGGTATTGCTCGACTCGCCGACGATGGGCATCTTCGACGTGTATCTGACGTCGACGACTTTTGCCGAAGGTTTGTCGACGACGCTCGCCGCGACGATGTTCGGTTGGTAGTCGGGGGCCGCTTCGTAGTCGTGAAAAAGCGCGGTCACGGTCGCCAAAGACGCGTCGATCTTGGTGATGACCGTGATCTCGGGCCAAGGTCCACCCGGTTTGCTTTGCTCCGAGACGACCAGCTCGCCGCGTTCTAGCTCGGCCATTTGATCCGCGGTCAATCCGTCGGGCAACCCAGCGAAGGCGATCGGGGCGGTGCCACAACCGACTAGCGTGGCGAACAAGAGGGGAAGGAATTTACGGGGCATCATGTGGGCGTAGAATTGAGGACCGCAGTCGACCGCTGTCAAGTCGTCGGCGCGAAATCGAAGATTCGCGTGCCTTCGATTGGTCAGGTAGTGTAGATTTCTGCTCAGATGGGAAACAACGCCGCAAAATCGACTTCCGCGACTCGGACCAGATCGATCCGCCCGACTCAGGAAGCGGTGTTGCTCTTTGTCGCGCTGACCGCGTGCGCGTTATTCGGCTCGCTTCTTACCAGCCGCATCGCCGAGCGCCTCCTTTTCGACGGCATGCAGGCCGACGCCGAGGATATCGCCCGCGTTGCCGCCCTGCTCATCAACCCAGCCGCACACGACCAGATCGCGGCCGATGGCACCATGTGGACCGACCAGCACAAGGCCGCGCTCGCCCCCCTCATCGCGCTCCACCGAGATTTCCCCGCGTTGGCCCGCATCCGCAGCGTGACGCGACGATCCGGTTCGTTGACCGTCGTGCTCGACACGGAGACCGTCGCCGGTGAGATCGGCCTCACGCGTCCCGTCGATCCACTCGACATCGGCCAGGCGCTGCCCCTCCAAGACGAAAGCGAAGTGGCCATCCTCGACGATGCCATCCGAAAATCAACCGCAACGGCGGAGAGTCGGACCGATCCCACGAACTACGGCAGCTTCCTCTCGGGTGCCGCGCCGATTCCCGGCGGGAACGCCGCCGTCGAGGCCGAACTCGACGTCGACAAACAGGAATACTCGCTCGGGGAGGTCCAGGCCTGGCCTCGGGCCGGTGGCGCACTCGCCATCTTCGCCTCGGGCATCGTGTCCATTATTTTCTTCTCGATCCGATCCGCGCACGTCGCGGCGATGACGTCTGGTGCCGCGACCGAGGAGAGTCACTCGTGGTTGCGCCGTCGCAACGAGACCCTGGTCCGCGCCCTCGGCCAGATCGTCCTCCACCGAGGATCTGACGATAACGTGCTGCTTTGGGACGGCGAGACGGAGCAACTCCTCGGCATCGACAAAGCCGCCATGCCCCTCACGCTCGACGACTGGATCGAACTCATCCACCCGGACGACCAACGCGCCATTCGCGACATGGTCGCGAAAGCCACCCCCGCCGATCCCATTTTCGAATGCGAGTTTCGCGCTCGCCACGACGACGGTTCGTGGCGCTGGTTCCACGAGCGGGGTTCGTTGGCGAGGGCGGAAGCTGGGGGGGAAGCCGCCGCCGATAGCGTCCTACTCGACATCACCGCGCGTAAGCTCGAGCAAGAGGAGCGGGCCGCGCTCGCCCTGATCGCCAGTCACACCTACGACGGCGTCTCGCTCCTCGACAGCGCGGGGCGCATCGGCTGGACGAACATTGCCTTCCGACGCCTCACCGGCTTCGCGAGTGAGCAGGCTTCCGGTCAATTGATCGCGCCCCTACTCACCCGAGGCGAGTCCGCCGACGGTGTCAACGCCCTGCTCGATGCCGCCCGCGCGGGCGACGGCCACGTCTCCCAGATCGAACTCATTCGGGAGGACGGGGAAAAATATTGGGCGCAGCTCGAGATCCAACCCCTGCGCGACGACGAGGGTCAGATCTCCCGTCTTGTCGCGATCCAGAGCGACGTCACCGACGCGAAAAAGTTCGAGCGACGCCTCGTCTCCGCCCGTGACGCGGCGGAATCCGCCGACCGCGCCAAGAGCGAATTTCTTGCCGTCATCAGCCACGAAGTCCGCACGCCCCTCAATTCGATCATCGGCTTCACCAACCTGCTGCTCGAGTCCAAGCTCTCCGACCAGCAACGCGACTACATCGATACCATCCGGTCCAGCGGAGATAATCTGCTCCTTCTGATCAACGACATCCTGGATTTCTCGAAGACCGAAGCCGCCTCCGTGCGCTTGGAACGAAAGCCTTTTGCCGTCCGCTCCTGCCTCGAAGAAGCCCTCGACGTCCTCGCGCAAAATGCCGCCATCAAGGAGATCGAGCTTCTCCTCGACATCGGGCCGGACGTGCCACCCACCGTCGTCGGCGACCGCGCCCGACTTCGCCAGATCATCCTTAACCTGGCTGGCAACGCGGTGAAATTCACCTCCGACGGCGAAGTGTGCGTAGTCGTCCGCTCCGTCACCCCCGCCGACGGTCCCCACCGCCTTCGGTTCGAGGTCCGGGACACTGGCCCGGGATTGTCGCCCGAGCAGCAGTCCCGGCTTTTCAAACCCTTCAGCCAAGCCGATCAATCAGTCACCCGGAAGTTCGGCGGAACCGGCCTTGGCCTCGCCATTTCCAAGAGCCTCGTGAATCTGATGAAGGGCGACATCGGACTCGAGAGCGAGGTCGGTGTCGGTTCGACCTTCTGGTTCGAAGCACCCTACGAAGCCAGCCCAGCGCCCGACCCCGTCGCCGCTCAAGTCGGTCGGCTCACGGGTCTCCGCGTCCTCCTAGCGGAAAAGAATACCGCCCACCGGCAGATTCTCTTGGGCCAGCTCGTGCGCTGGGGCATCCACGTGGAGAGCTGCCGCAGCGGCCGCGAGGCCATCTACGCTGCGGATCACCGCCGCTTCGACATCGCCTTGATCGACGCTTTCCTGCCCGACATCGACGGTCACGGACTCGCCGAACGCCTCCGCCGCACACCCCGTGGCGGGACGTCCGCCGTCGTCCTCATGGCCCCCGCTAGTCTCGTGAGCGAACGCGACACGATCGTCGCCGCGAACTCGGCCCTCTACCGCCTAACGAAGCCCGTCCACTTGGCCGAGCTCGCCGACGTCATGCTCAAAGCCAGTCACCGCGCGGGTGAGCGAGTCACGCAGAAAGCCGTCCCGGCGATGGCTCAACTCCCCGCTCGTGGGCTCGGTGCCCGCGTCCTCGTCGCCGACGACAACGCCATCAATCGCAAGCTCATCGACAAGATTCTCGTCAAACTCGGTCATCACCCCCACGTGGTCGCAAATGGACTCGAGTGCGTCGACGCCCTGCACGCCGAGGAGTTCGACCTCGTCCTCATGGACGTCCAGATGCCCGAGATGGACGGTCTTTCCGCCACCCGCCGCATCCGCGAACTCGGCATGAGCATTCCCATCATCGCGCTCACCGCCAACGCGATGCCCGAGGACCGCAAACACTGCATGGACGCCGGGATGACCGATTATCTCTGCAAGCCGATCCGCGCCGAAGCCCTCGCCGAGACCATCGAGCGCTTCGCCCGCGTTGCCTCTTGATCACCCGGTCCCGGGATCGTGTTTCCTGACGGAGCGATTCACGTCGAAAGACCACGCACACCTAAGCGGCTCCCACCGGACCCAGATCAGGATCCGGCCCTTGGGGGGAGCGGGTGAAGGGGTTCGAACCCTCGACATCGACCTTGGCAAGGTCGCACTCTACCACTGAGTTACACCCGCGTTTATTGCAGCCGGAAGCATACGGAATCGTCTCGCGCAGTCAACTCGTTCTTTTGCTGAGGGAAGGCGATCAACCCCGCACCCGGGCGTCCATGATCCAGCGCCACGGGATGGCCCCGTGGCTCAGCATCCAATCGTTAAATTGCTTGAGCGACCAGCCCTCGCCGCCGACGAAGTGGCTGTGCAGTCGCTCGACCTCCAGCCGACCGAGCAGGTAGCTCATCGGGACGGTGGGTGACGAGGTGTACCAATTCACGTCGCCCTGGGCGCGCCGCCGCGTGAAGCCGACGCCTTCCATGAGCAGATTGCACGCACCCCCGTAGGACAATTTACCGGTGTGAAGTCCGCAATCGATCACGATCCGGTGCGCCCGCCAGAGCGCGTCGTGAAGCTGGATCAGCCTCGCCTCGGGCAGCGCAACCAGGCCCTCGTCGACGCACATTTTTTCGCACCAAAGCGTCCAGCCTTCGTAGAAAATCGCGTGCGCAAAGAGCCGCCGCAACTTGCTTTTGTGCCGGTTCTGGATCGCAAACTGCAGGTGGTGGCCGGGATAGGCCTCGTGGGCTGCGGTGAACTCGATCCCGAAATGCTGGCGGATCTCGGCCGCGCGTTTCGCCGCCGTGTCGACGGTGAGGCTCAGGTCATTGACCCAGAAGATCCCCACCTGCCGTCGCGAGAAGGCCGGCGGCTGGTTGTAGGCGGCGGTCGGGAAATGGTGCCGCAGGAAGTCCGGCACCGGCAGCACCTCGAGGCTCTCGCCCTTCGGCAGCGTCACGATGTCCAGCTTCCGCAGACGCTCGAGCATCTCGCTCGTCGTCGCCCGGTATGCCTCGATGAGCGGTCGGTCCGGAGCCCACCGTGCGGCGGCTTGATCGATGGCCGCTCGCGCATCCTTGTGCCCACATCGCTTGGCCTCTGCCTTCAATTCACTTTTCAGCTGCGCGATGAGTTCCCAGCCATTGGCCTCGATCTCGGCCACGGATTGGTCAAAGCCCATCCGTTCCCGCACGAGCAACCCGAGGGCATCGCCGCCGACGGCGTACCCTCCGGCGGGACCGGGACTCTTGCGCACGATGGTCTTCGCGTAGTCGTCCAACGCGGCGGACGCCCGCGCGATCCCGCTCTTCGTTCCCTTCGGATGCGGCGACACCGCGAGCAAGGTCTCCTCGAGGCCGCGCAGGAAATCGATCCCTCCCTCGCACGACTTGGTGGCAAGCTGCGTCCAAAGCGGGATGGGTTTGCGCAGGCAACTCGCGCCATTGCGCAGATACTTTGGAATCTGATTTAACCGCGACTCGATGGCCGGAAGAATCGCCGCCAGATCGCCCGCGTTGCGAACGACGAGGTCGAAGATCGAGCCAATCGCCGCGTCGACGTGAATCTGAGGATTCTTTCGCCAGCGTTCGAATTCTCCGTCCAACACGGTGCTCGTCCGGAGATCGGCCAGCATCCCTCGCCGGTCGAGGTAATCGTCGCCCCGGAAAACGGCTTCCGGCAGAGCTTCGATCTCCGCCGTCGCTCGCCTCGTCAGCGCATTTTGCTCGCGATAATCAGCCGCAGCGTTCGCACCCAGCCGAGAATTAAATTGGTCCAGCCCAAGCGGACTGGCCGCCTCCGGAAAGCGCTCGTAGGTCTCGGCGAGATACGCGTCGCTGGCTTTGTGAAAGGTGGTAACGGCTCGGTGTCGCTTGGCGCTCATTCGCCGGCGTTCAAAAAATTGCCAGCGTCGTCGACCTTCGACATCGCGGCGTTCTCCATCTCGTTCGCCAGATCCCGCATCGTTTCGACCTCCGACTGAGAGGGCGGCCGGGGGCCGATGGCATCCACCTCGGATTCAAGGATCTTCATTTTTGCCGTCAATTGCGTGACCAGTTCCGTCATGCGAAGCCGCGGATTCAGCGTCTCGAGCCGGTCGATGAAGTAGCTGATCACGTCGGGGCGCTTCAGCCCCTCGGCGCGGGTCGGGGTATAATTTTCCGCCGTGGCGTTGGCCGCGAGTTGGAAGCCCCGCAGCCAGCCTCCAAAGCTGATGACGTGGGCCATCTCCTCGTCCCGCAGCGCCATCATCGACGCCTCGATGTCCGCCTGCGTCGCGATCAGCTCCTCCCGCAGCGCCATCCAGCTCCCCGCCTCACCGAGGTCGACCAAGCTCTTTGCCCGCGTGAGGAGACTGTTGCCCACGCCAAGGTTCTGCGACTGCCGGATGAGCGCTCGCCCGATGTCTTCGATGTCTTGCGGGCGTTGCGCGATGACGATCACAAAGCCGTCGGCCACCAGGGTCCCGAAGTGCATGCCCGTCTGAAAGCGGTTGGGAAAAGACGCACCCCGGTCGTTTTCCTCGACGATCTCCATCGGGATCGGGCGGAAAGCATCCAAGTCCAGCAGGAGCTTCTGGATGTCCGGCGCGGTCACCTCGTTCACCCCCAGCTCCTCTCGCATGTGATCCTCCGCCCCTTCACTGAAGTCGTTGTCCTGCCCGCGCACCGCCGTCGACGTCAGTCCAGCGGTCATCAGCAGAAACAAAAACGGACGGACATTCATGGCTTGTTAGCGGAAACTGACAGATTCACGCGCCCTTGTCCAACTACCGGATCGGCCCGTCATTCTCCTTTCGTTCCGCTTCCCAGAAGCCGATACTGGCGCCATGATCGTTGGCGTCCCGAAGGAAATCAAAGAACAAGAACACCGCGTCGCTCTGCTCCCCGCCGCCGCCTACCAACTCACCAAGCGCGGCCACGCCGTTTTGGTCGAGACTCGGGCCGGAGCCGGCTGCGGCTACCTCGACGAGGAATACGCCAAAGCCGGGGCCGAGATCGTCCCCGACCACGCCTCCGTCTTCGCCCGCGCCGACCTCATCGTAAAAGTCAAAGAACCCCTGGCCTCGGAATACGATCTCCTGCGATCCGACCAACTCCTCTTCACCTACCTGCACCTCGCCGCCAACCGCCCGCTCACCGAGGCCCTCCTGCGAACCGGCGCGACCTGCTTCGCCTACGAGACCATCGAGGTGAACCGCCGCCTCCCGCTCCTCGAGCCCATGTCCGAGATCGCTGGCCGGATGTCCGTCATCGTCGGCGGCCACCATCTCGCCAAGCATCACGGCGGCAAAGGCATCCTGCTCGGCGGCGTCCCCGGCGTGCTCCCCGGAAAGGTTGTTGTCGTCGGCGGCGGCACCTCGGGGGTGAACGCCGCCCGCATGGCGATGGGCCTCGGAGCCGACGTCACGATCCTCGAAGTCGACCTCGAGCGGATGCGCTTCCTCGACATCACGATGCACACCGCCCACACGCTTTTTTCCAGCGAGGCCAGCCTCACCGATCTTCTCCCGACCTGCGACCTCCTCATCGGTGCCGTCCTCGTCCCCGGTGCGCGCGCCCCCAAGCTCATCAATCGCGACATGCTCAGCGCCATGAAGCCCGGCAGCGTCCTCGTCGACATCGCTATCGACCAAGGCGGCTGCGCCGAAACGTCCCACGCCACGACCCACGACAATCCTACCTACTACGAGGAAGACGTCCTCCACTACTGCGTCGCCAATATGCCCGGCGCCTACGCCCGCACTGCGACCCAAGCCCTCACCAACGTCACCTACACCTACATCCAAACCCTCGCCGACCTCGGCCTCGAAGCCGCTCTCGAAAAAATCCCCGCCCTCCGTGGCGGCATCAACGTTCAGAACGGCCAAGTCACCTGCCGCCCCGTCGCCGAAGCCCTCGACCTCCCCTTCACCGAACCGAATTGACACCCAACCGTTAGACGGTAGCGTCTAACCCATGCGAACGGTCACGACCCGCGAGTTCTATCACAACGCCAAGTTGGTTGACGCCCTCCCGCTTGGCGGCAAACTCCTGGTCACCTCTCGCGGTAAACCGAAGTTCACCGTAACCCGCTCCGGGGATGGCGAAAAAATGACAACCGAACTGGCGGAGAAGCTCGCAATGTCCACCGGGATGGCCACCGTGATCGATTCAACGGCATTGCTGCGGGACCTTCGAGATTGAAAGCCTACGGAGATTCTTCGTGGTGGCTGGCTTATAAAATCAACGAGGATGTCCACCATGGAGCCGCGATCCGGTTTTTCAATCAGGTCGACGGGTGCAGAGTAGCTTGGACCCCATGGCAGCGCTTGGAGATTTTCAATAGTTTGCATCAGTTCGAGCGCCGTGGCGACTTGGGCACGAACCGCGCCCGCGATTTCATCCGCCAACTCGAGAACGAAGTCCGTTTAGGCTATTGGCCCCACGTCGAATTCAGTTGGACGAACGCCGTCCGCCGGGCCAACGAAATCAGCACCACCCACGGCCCCAACCTCCGGATCTGCGGCATGGACCTCTTTCACCTCGCCATCGCTCGGGAGATCGAAGCCGACCTCCTCCTCACCTTCGACGCCGACCAAGCCACCCTCGCCGAAGCCATCGGCATCCCGGTCCACGCCTGGACCTAAAAGAAGCTCTCCTTTCTGAGCCTTTTGCGCATCTTTGCGGCCAAAAAATCATGGAACTCCCCGACCTCACCCACCAGATCGGTCGCCAGGCCCGCGTCGCCTCCCGCGCTCTGTCGAATCTCCCCACCGCCACCAAGAATGCCATCCTCCACGCCATGGCCGACGAACTCCTCGCCCGCACCGACCTCATCACCGCCGAAAACGCCCAAGACGTCGCCAACGCCGAGAGCGCCGGCCTTTCCAGCGCCTCGGTCGACCGCCTTCGTCTCGATCCCACCCGCGTCGCCGCCATCGCCGACGGCATCCGCCAAGTCGCCACCCTCCCCGACCCCGTCGACGAAATCCTCCGCGACTGGACCCGCCCGAACGGCATCCGCATCAGCAAAATCCGCAAGCCCATCGGCGTCGTCGGCATCATCTATGAGAGTCGTCCCAACGTCACCAGCGACGCCGCCGTCCTCTGCATCAAGACCGGTAACGCCACCATCCTGCGCGGCGGCAGCGAATCTCTCCGCTCCAACCTCGCCATCGCCGACGCCCTCCAGACCGGCGGCGCCCGAGCTGGCCTCCCCGACCACGCCGTCCAGCTCATCCCGGTGACCGATCGAGACGCCGTCCGCCTCATGTGCCAAATGGACGACTGCATCGACGTCATCGTCCCCCGAGGCGGCCACGGTCTCATCGAGGCCGTAGTCACCCACGCCCGCATGCCCGTCATCAAGCACTACGACGGCGTCTGCCACGTCTACGTCGACGAAAATGCCGACCTGAAAATGGCCGAAAGCATCGTCCTCAACGCCAAAGCCCAACGCCCCGGCGTCTGCAACGCCGCCGAGACCCTCCTCATCCACGAGAAGATCGCCCCGCAGTTTCTCACCCAGGCCACCCCCGCCTTAGCCGCGGCCGGAGTCGAGCTCCGAGCCGAAGGCGAAACCTACTCTCAACTTCGGGCTCTCGACTACGACCGCCTCGCTGCGGCCGAGAACTACACCACCGAATACCTCGACCTCATCCTCGCGGTAAAGATCGTCCCCTCCCTCGACGCCGCCATCGACCACGTCAATCTCTACGGCAGTCACCACAGCGACGCCATCGTCACGACGGACACCGCCGCCGCCGAGCGCTTCCTCAACGAAGTCGACAGCGCGACGATCTACCACAATGCCTCCACCCGTTTCACCGACGGCGAGGAGTTCGGCTTCGGTGCCGAGATCGGCATCAGCACCGACAAGCTCCACGCTCGCGGCCCCATGGCCCTCGAAGAACTCACCACCTACCGCTACCAGATCCGCGGCACCGGCCAGATCAGAAAATAAACCAAGGAGCGGCGGCTTCCAGCCGCCGAAGTTCGCATGCACGCCACCCTCACCCACTACGAAGGCCGCGTCCAAGGCGTCGGCTTTCGCTACACCGTCAAGACCCTCGCCACCGGCTTTGACCTCACCGGCACGGTCCGCAATCTCCCCGACGGCCGCGTCGAACTCCTCGCTCAGTCCGACGAGCCAGACGAACTGTCCGACTTCCTCACCGCCATCCGCGAAAGCGCTCTCGCCGGGCACATCCAATCCGAGCAGACCAGCCCGACTGACCCCGACAAGGCCCTCCGAGGCTTCCAGATCGCGGCCTGAGATTTTGACAGGATTTTCAGGATTGATGACAATTCAACTTCCCGGCCCGCAAGCCCACTCGGGAATAATCCTGAAAATCCCGTCAATCCTGTCTTAAATAACTTCATGTCCACGCCCGCCGTCGCCCTAGCCGCTCTCACCAAGCACTACCCGGTCGCCCTCCGCCGCGAGCGCCTCGTCGCCGTCCGCGACCTCACGCTCGACATCCCCGAAGGCGAAGTCTTCGGCCTCCTCGGCGCCAACGGCTCCGGAAAATCGACGACCCTCAAGATGCTCCTTGGGCTCGCCACCCCCACCTCCGGCACCGCCCGTGTCTTCGGCCACGAGAGCGGCAGCTTCGCCGCCCGCTCCGAAGTGGGCTTCCTCCCCGAGAATCCTTATTTTTACAAGTTCCTTACCGGCGCCGAGACCCTCGCCTTCTACGGCAAACTCTGCGGCCTCCAGGGCAAAGCCCTTCGAGACCGCTCCAACGAGCTTCTCGACCTCGTCGGCCTCACCACCGCCCGCGATCGCCGCGTCGGCGGCTACTCCAAGGGCATGCTCCAGCGCATTGGCCTCGCCCAAGCCATCATCCAAGACCCCCGCCTCGTCGTCCTCGACGAACCCACCGCCGGAGTCGACCCCGCCGGGTCCCGTCAGATCCGCGACCTCATCCTCACCCTCAAAGAGCGCGGCACCACGATCCTGCTCACGTCCCACCTCCTCGAGCAGGTCCAGGACGTCTGCGACCGAGTCGGCATCATGGCTCGCGGTCAGATGGTCCGCCTCGGCCCGCTGGAGGAGCTCGTCTCCGTCGACAACCAGACCCAATTTATCGTCGAAAATGCCGACCCCACCCTCGCCGCCCGGATCGAATCCCTCATTCGCGAGTCCAACTCCGCCGCGACTCTCCTCGAGACCCGCCACCCCCAGCGTTCGCTCGAGAAGGTCTTCCTCGAAGTCACCACCGAAGAAAAAAAGGCCAGCTGATCCGCCCCGCGCGATCACCATTCCACCGCGCACCTCATGAATTACTTCATCACCGGCACCGACACCCACGTCGGCAAGACCTACTTCACGACTCTCCTCATCCGCGCCCTTCGCGAAGCCGGCAAAGACGCCGTCGGCATGAAGCCCATCGCCTGCGGATCTAACGAAGACACCGGCCTCCTCCTCGCTGCCTCCGGCAATAAAGTGTCGCTCTCCGATCTGAATCCCGTCCATTTCTCCAGCGCCGTCTCTCCCCTCACCGCTTCCATCGAAGAAGGCCGCTCCATCGACACCGGCGAGATCCTCGCCGCCTACCGTCGCCTCTCCGAAGCCCACGGCACCGTCATCGTCGAAGGCGCGGGCGGCTGGCAGACCCCGATTCTCGCTGACTACACCTTCGGAGATCTCGCCAAGGCGATGAATCTGCCTGTCATCGTCGTCGTCGCCAACAAGCTTGGAGCCCTCAACCACACCTTGCTCACGCTCGACAGCATCAAACGATTTGGCCTCGACTGTGCCGGGATAGTTTTTAATCACCTCTCCGAAGAGCGCGATGGTTCAGTCCAGACCAACCGCGCCGTCCTCGAGCGCATCACGACCGCGCCGATTCTCTACGACATTGAACTCGGCCAGCAGCGACTCGCCGAAGATGGTCCGCTGACGGGATGATCCGCTGATCCCGTGCGAGGTGTATCTCGGGTGGTAAAATATTGACAGCCGAGTTCTAGGCGTTTATTGTCAGGGCAAATACCACTCGTCATTTGCCGACAAATTCGGAAATCCCCCCGATCATCCAACCCGCCCATGCAATTCCTACGTAGCCTTTTCTGCCTAGCAGCGATTCTGTCCGTTCTTCAAACCACCGCCGTAGCCGGCGTTGCAACGACAGCAGACGTCAACGCGCTCACTCTTCAGCTCAACGCTGGCACTGCCTCAAGTCAAACCATCGCGGGAGCCAATAGCTCGGCGTTTGATTCCAAAAAGAACTTCACGCTCAAATACGACGGTCGCACCAACGAGATCTTATCTTACACGACCGCGAGCGGAACCTACCGACCGCTAGTTTACCCAGGCAAAATTACCACGACTCTCGTCCGAGTCCCGAATCCGGCTTTCACCGGTAGTGCCGCCAACGCGAACAACATCATTTACTCACGGCAGATCTCTTCGAGCGGCAACACTTATAACCTCGCGGCACCCTACATCGGCGACGAGCAGTTGGCGTTCAGTTCGAACAATCTCAACGTCGGTGCCGACAACTTCTTTGGCAATCAGGGCAACCGCAGCGGGAACAATAACAACATCGAGCGGCTCGATGTCGTCTTCGAAGACGGCCTGACCGCCAGCACAGCCTTAGCCTTTAGCGTTTTCGAGCGCGGCACCACTACCGGCCACGATCCTTTTGGCATCGCCGCCATCACGGCCGTCGACGCGGCGGGCCGACCGACCGCCTACGGACCACTGGTCAAATTTGGTCCCGGAAGCAGCTTCGGGCGCTACGGGACTTCCAATCTCGTTCCATCCAGCACCGACTGGGTCGTCACCCGCAATCTCGTTGCCAACCAGGGCGGACCCGCGACGAATCCTTCGGCAAAGGTCTCCAACCAAGCGGTCGGCGGCGTCACCGTCGCCGTCGCTGGCGCGGTCGCCGACGATGGACTAGGCATCGCGGTCGGGACCACGATCTTCGGCTACTCACTTTTCGCCGACGATGTCACCGGCACCGGCAGCCAGGTCCTCACCGACCCTGCGACCTTCCCGCTGAATACCTCGAGCAATACCGGCGACGGCGGCATCGACCTCATCGCCTACACGGGCGTTGCCTTCATCGAAGGCACGAGCAATCCCGCGATCAAGCTCACCAAGACCGGCATCTTCGTCCCAGCCGTTCCGGCCCCCATCGTCGCCAACGACATCTTCGGCCTCGTCCACAACTTCAACGCCCTCGTCTTCGGTGACGTCACCGCCGAGAACGGCGACGTTGACGGCACCTTCGCCATCGGCGGCAACGCCACCATCAGCGGCGGCTACGCCGTTGGTTACGTGGTCAAAGGCCACCCCATCGCTCAGACCAAAGGCGGCACCACCGACCGATTCATCGTCGCTGGCGATCTCGCCGACGGAAATTTCGGCGTCAACGGCAACGTCGTCTACGGCGGCACCCGCACCGGACCGGACCGCGAGCCGACCCACGGCAACCTCGTCCGAAGCGTGACCCCGGTCACCTTCGACGCGAACGGCAACGTCCCCGACAATGGTAGTGGCACCACCTTCGCCGACCTCCGCGCCGAGTTCATCCTTCGCAGCAGCCTGCTCGCCGATCTCGCCGACCGAGGCGTCGTCGAGAAGGATCTCAGCCTGCCCTACCGCGCAGACCTCAAGGGCAACGACGCCGACCTCAACGTCTTCAACGTCACCGCCACCGAGTGGAGCCGCACCGGCAGCTCGATCAACATCACCGCCCCAGCGGGATCGACCGTTCTGATTAACGTGACCGGCGGACCGGTCGACATCGCCAACACCGGCATGCACCTTACCGGCGTCGACCTCGAGCACGTCCTCTTCAACTACGCCGACGCGACCGAACTCCGCACGACCAACTTCGCCCACCTCGGCTCGGTCCTCGCACCTCTGGCGAACGGCAACTTCAACGCGGGATCGATTGACGGTCGCGCGGTCATCGGCGGGAACTTTTCCAGCGTCAACGGCTTCGAGGTCCACAACTTCCACTTCCTCGGTAGCATCCCGCTCCCAGTCGGCTCCGACACCCCGGCCTGCGTCGTCTACACCTTCACGGTGGAAAACACCGGCGACGTCGATCTCGAAAACGTAACCGTCACGGACCCGATGGTCACCGTCGACGGCGGCCCGATCACCCTCGCCGCCAGCGCAACGGACTCGACGACTTTCGCGGCCAAATACTTCCCGACCGCCGCCGAACTAGCCGCTGGCACGATCACCAACACCGCCAAAGTCGACGCCGAGACGGCTGGCGGAGCCGAGCAAGTCTCCGACTCCGACACGCACATCCTGATCTTCCCCGGCACCGGCACCTCCGGCGGTGCAGCGACGTCCGGGGCTCATCCTCCTCGGCACCCGGCGGATCCGCTCCCCTCGTGGCGGTCCCAGCGATCCCGTCTTCGTCCCGCTCAACGACGATCTCCACGAACGGCCGGCAGGCCAGCTTGGCGGGCGTCTCGCGTGGCATCTCCGACGAAGCCGAAGCCGACCGGCCCGCCGTGCTCGTCGACAGCCGCTCGAAGATCGTGACCGACCGGAGCCGCGTCGTCATCCGCGGCACGGCCTTCAACTCGGCCCTGCTCGAGATCCGCACCGACAACGCCCGCTTCCAGCGCGTCAAGGGAACCCCCGCCAAGTTCCGGGTCCGCACCGAGCGCCTCGAAGAGGGCCGCAACGTCGTCAAAATCCGCGCGATCGGTGCCACCGGCCGCTCGCGTCAAGTGAAGGCCGTCATCATCAAAGAGTAGTCGCCCACTCCTCCAACGATCGGCTTCCAGCCGACCGGACATCCTGCCAGATTCGCACCGCATGTGTGGACTGGCAGGATTTTTCGGTTCGGGGGATCGCCGCGCTCTCGTCGCGATGACCGATGCCATCGCCCACCGCGGTCCCGACGCCGACGGGCATTGGATCGACGAAGAGACCCGCGTCCATCTCGGCCACCGCCGCCTCGCCATCGTCGACCTCGCCGGGGGTGCCCAACCGATGTGGACCGCCGACGACCGCGTCGGCGTTGTCTTTAACGGCGAGATCTACAATCACCCGGAACTCCGCGACCGCCTCAAGGCCCGCGGCTGCGTCTTTCAGACCGACCACTCCGACACCGAGGTTCTCCTCCACGCCTACCGCGAGTGGGGCGACGATTTTGTCAACGAACTCAACGGCATGTGGGCCTTCGCGATCCACGACCGCGATCGGAAGCGACTCTTCCTCAGCCGCGACCGCTTCGGCAAAAAGCCGTTCTTCTGGTTCGACCAAGGTGGCACCTTCGCCTTCGCATCGGAGCTGACCGCCCTCCGCGCCCACCCCGCCTGCCCGACCGCGATCTCGACGCGCGCGCTCCAGAAATTCTTCGCCTACGCCCTCATCCCCGCCCCCCACACCATCCTCGACGGCGTCCACCAACTCCCCGCCGGCCACAACCTCACCTTCGATCTCACCGACCCCACCCCCCGCGTCGCTCGTTATTGGGAATACCTCCTCGAACCCACCGAACCCGACCGCTCCGACGACGACCTGGCCGACGACCTTCTTGCCGTCATCGACTCGGCCGTTCAACGCCGCCTCATGGCCGACGTCCCACTCGGCGTCTTCCTCAGCGGCGGCGTCGACTCCTCCCTTGTCACCGCCCTCGCTGCCCGCCACGTCCCTGCCGCTCAGCTCCGCACCTTCTCCATCGGCTTCACCGAGCCGTCCTTCGACGAACTTCCCTTCGCCGATCAAGTCGCCGCGCTCATCGGCACCGACCACCACACCGAGACCCTCGACCTCGACAAAGCCCTCGATTGCCTCCCCGAGATCTTCGCCCAGCTCGACCAACCCCAGGGCGACGGCTCCCTCCTCCCGACGTGGCTTCTCTCCCGCTTCACCCGCCGCCACGTCACGGTCGCTCTCGGTGGTGACGGCGGCGACGAACTCTTCGCCGGCTACGACCCCTTCTTCGCCCTCCGCAAAGCCGAACTTTACGCGAAAACCGTCCCCCGCCCGCTCCACGCCGCCATCCGCCACCTCGCCGCTTTCCTCCCTACCAGCCACGCCAACGTCAGTCTGGACTTCAAAATCAAACGCACCCTCCGCGGACTCTCCCACCCCGCCGCCCTCTGGAATCCCGTGTGGCTCGGCGCGCTCGAGCCGAAGGAGATCGCCGAATTCCTCGACCAGCCCATCGACCCCGAGGACCTCTACTCCGAAGCCATCGCCGCCTGGGACGCCGCGCCCACCGGCGACACCATCGACCGCTCTCTCCAATTCTACACTCGCCTCTACCTCGCCGACGGCATCCTCGCCAAGGTCGACCGCGCCAGCATGATGAATTCCCTCGAAGTCCGCGCCCCCCTGCTCGACATCAACGTCGCCAACTTCGCCCGACGCCTGCCCAATCGCTACAAACTCCACGGCACCACTACCAAGTATCTCCTCAAGCACGCCGCCACCCGCGTCCTCCCCAACGAAATCGTCCACCGCAAAAAAAAGGGCTTCGGCAGCCCCATCGGAGCCTGGCTAAAAACCGGCCGCTTAGCCCCGGAATCAAACTCCCCCTTCGTCCAAACCCACCTGTCCGCCCACCGATCCGGCAAATCCGACGAACGCCTCTTCCTCTACTGCCAATACGCCCTTGAAAGGTGGCAAACCAACTCACCATCCGCGAAATCCGCGTAATCTGCGGTTAGAAGCATTTGTATTTTCTTTGCGCTCTCCGCGCTCTCCGCGGTTAAAAATCACCCCCCCCAGCACCTCCGCAGTCATGCGAATTCTCTGCCTCAACTACGAATACCCCCCCGTCGGCGGAGGCGGAGGCCGGGCCGCCGCCCAGATCAACGCCGGCCTCGTCGCCCGAGGTCACCAAGTCCGCGTCCAAACCGCAGGCTTGAGCCACCTCCCCGCCCGCGAGACTGTCGATGGCGTCGAGATCTTCCGCACCGAGTCCTACCGCAAGAAAGAAGACACCTGCACCGTCCCGGAGATGGCGCTTTACCTCCTCACGAGCTTCCTCCCGACGCTCCGCCACATCCGCGATTTGAAACCGGACGTCATCCACGCTCATTTCGCCGTCCCGACCGGTGCTCTCGCGCTCGTCGCCCACCTGCTCACCAAGACGCCTTACGTCCTCACCGCCCACCTCGGCGATGTTCCCGGCGGAGTCCCGCAGCAAACCGCTGGGGCCTTTCGATTCGTCCAGCCCTTCACGGTCCCGATCTGGAAACGCGCCGCTGCCCTCACCGCCGTCAGCACCTTCGTCGCCGACCTCGCCGCAGAGGCCTACCAACGCCGCCCCACCGTCATTCCGAACGGCATCCGCCTCTCCCCCCGACCGGAGATCCAACTTCACAACCCCATCCGCATCCTCTGGATCGGACGCCTCAGCGAACAAAAGAACCCCACCCTCGCCATCCAATCGCTCGCCCAACTCCGCGACCTCCCCTGGACGCTCGAAGTCATCGGCAACGGCCCCCTCTTACCAAACTTTGAGACGACCGTCTCAAAGTTTGGTGTCGAGGATCGGGTGACGATGGTGGGCTGGCTGGACTCGGCGGGAGTGGCCGAGCGGATGGCTGCGGCGGATATATTGCTCATGACGTCTCACAGTGAGGGACTCCCGATGGTCGCGATCGAGGCGCTCAACCACGGTCTGGCCATCGTTTCGACGCGCATACCCGGTGTGGCCGACGTCGTCGAGGATGGAATCAGCGGCGCACTCGGTGAACCCAACGCCGACGCCATGGCAAGCGCGCTGCGACCCCTCCTCACCGATTCAGCCCGACTGCGGCGTCTCCGCGTTGGGGCTGCGGATGCCGCCAAGCGGTTTGATCGCGCAGGGGTGGTCGACTCCTACGAGCAGATCCTCGCGTCAGTCGCGCGCTAGGATCCGCATTCGCATTGGCACCGCAAGCCAGCTCGGCTAAGTTCCCCGCCGATGCCGCCGCCCACCGGGACCATCACCTTTCTCTTCTCCGACATCGAAGGCAGTTCGCGCCTTTGGGAACGCTTCCCCATCGCCATGCGGCGGTCGCTTGCCCGGCACGATGCCATCATGCGAGAGTCCATTGCCGCGCATTCCGGGTTCGTTTTCAAGACGGTCGGAGACGCGTTTTGCGTCGCTTTTGACACCGCCAGCGACGGCGTCGACGCTGCGGCCGAGGCCCAGTCGGCTCTCGCCGCCGAGTCTTGGGACGAAACGGGCCCACTTCGTGTCCGGATGGCGCTCCACGTCGGGGCGGCCGAGTTGCGGGACTCAGACTACTTCGGCGATGTCCTTAACCGGGCTTCTCGCATCCTCGCCGGCGCGCACGGCGGGCAGACGCTCCTCACGCTTTCCGTGGAAGAGCTAGTCTGCGATCGCCTTCCCGAGGGCATCACGCTGCTCGACCTTGGCGAGCACCGACTCCGCGACCTGGACCGGCCCGAGCACCTCTATCAGCTCGTCGTCGACGGGCAGCGCCAGACATTTCCTCCTCTCCGCACCCTCATCGCCACGCCGACAAATCTTCCGACGAATCTCAGCAGCTTCGTCGGGCGGGAAAAGACGGTGAGCGAAGTCCGGCGTCTGCTTCAAGGATCGCGCCTCCTCACGCTCACCGGCACCGGCGGCACGGGGAAGACTCGCCTTTCCCTGCAAGTTGCGGCCCAAGTCCTCGGCGAACATCCCGACGGCGTTTTCTTCGTCGAGCTCGCCACGCTCACCGATCCGCTCCGCACGTGGGAAACCGTCGCGGGGGCCATCGGCGTGCGGGAGGAAAGCGAACTCCCGCTGCGGCAGACGCTGATCCGCTTTCTGAAGAAGCGGGACGTCCTCATCATCATCGATAATTGCGAGCACCTGCTGGCCGATTGCGCTGCGCTCGCCACGGAATTGCTGGCCGCCTGCCCGCAACTTCGCATCCTCGCGACCAGCCGCACGCCGCTCGGGATCTCCGGGGAATGCACTTGGGCGGTGCCACCGTTGACCGTGCTCGATCCCGCTCGCGACCTGTTCCAGGTGTCGGACGTCGTGGCCACCGTTTCCCAGTTCGAGGCCGTGCGCCTCTTCATCGACCGCGCGGCCGCCGCCAAGCCCGGCTTCGTGGTGAACGCTCGCAATGCCCCCGCCATCGCCCAGATCTGCTGGCGACTCGATGGGATTCCACTCGCCATCGAACTCGCCGCCGCCCGCGCCCGCGTGCTCTCGCCGGAACAAATCGCCACCCGCCTCGATGATCGTTTCCGCCTCCTCACCGGTGGCAATCGATCCGTGCTGCCCCACCAACAGACCCTGCGTGCCCTCATCGACTGGAGTTACGATCTGCTTTCCGGAGCCGAGCGCGTCCTCTTTCGTCGGCTCGGAGCCTTCGGCGGCGGTCGCACCATCGACGGGATCGAAGCCGTCTGCACTGGCGACGGTGTCGATACGTTCGACGCCCTCGACCTCCTCCAGCAGCTCGTCGACAAGAGCTTGCTCTCGGTCGAATCCGATCCCGAAGTCGGCGACCGCTACACGATGATCGAATCCGTCTGGCAATACGCGCAGGAAAAACTCCGCGAATCCGGCGAGGCCGATGCCCTCCAGGATCGGCATCTCGACTACTTCCTGGCCCTCGCCGAGGAGGCCCGTCCCGGCCTCGAAGGCCCCGACGTGGTCGCTTGGCTCGAGCGAGTCGACACCGAGCGCGGGAACTTCCGCCTCGCCTTCGAATGGGCGATCCGCACCCCCGCCAACGCGGGGAAGGGGTTGGTGATCGCCGGATCGCTCGTTCGCTACTTCGAGATCCGGGGGAATCTCGTCGAGGCGCGCAACGCGTTTGATCTCGTCCTCGCCGCACCCGGTGCCCGCGAACCGAGCATTCATCGAGCGGCTGCGCTCTCGGCGGCTGGACGCATCGCCTGGTGTCAGGATCGATCCGACGACGCGGCCCGACTCTACGCCAGCGCCGCAGACCTCTACGAGGAGTGTGGCGACACCGTTCGCTCCGCGCTTAGCCGCGCGTTTCTCGGATTTATCGAACGAAATCTGGGCGACATCGACGCCGCCGAAGCTCGCTTCACCGCGTCCCACCGCATCGGCACGGAGACCGGCAATCTCCTGCTCGTCGGCATCTCGCTCAGCGGACTTGGCACGATCTCGTCCGACCGCGGCGCATCCGCTGCGGCTCGCCGGCTCAAGGAGGAGAGCTTGGCCCTCTTCCGGGCGGTCGGAGACATCTGGGTCACCGGCTACAACCTCTGGGGCGTCGCGCGGGCCTGCGTCGCCGAAGACGACCCGGAGGCCGCCCGGCGGGCCATCGAGGAGTGGGTCGAGATCGCCCGCAGCCTCGGCAATCGTTGGGCACTCCCCTACGTCATGAAGATCTTGGGCGACGTCCTGTTGCTGGAGGGCAATCCCGCCGCTGCGGCCCGCATCCTGGGCGCAGCGGAGTCCGCTCGCGAGGCCCTCGGCATCTCACTCGACCTCGCCGACCAAGCCGAGCTCGACCAATCTCTCAAAAACCTGCGCGCTGTGGAAGACGCCGCAGCCAGCGAACGCGAGTGGGCGCTGGGCCGCCAGACTCAAGTCTGGCAGGCCATCGATTTCGCCCTCCGCCCGCAGCTGCCCGTCGCCGCCTAGCCGCTCATGGCCGACGTGTCTCACGCGACCGATCCCCGTTTTGCGAGCCTCGGTCGGCTCTACGGCCACGGTGCCATCCCGACATTTGCCGCTGCCCACGTGGCCATCGTCGGCGTTGGCGGCGTCGGCTCTTGGGCGGCCGAGGCACTCGCCCGCAGCGCGATCGGTCAGCTCACGCTCATCGACCTCGACGACGTCTGCCTGACGAACATCAACCGCCAACTCCCGGCCCTCACCTCGACCGTCGGGCAACCCAAGGTCGCCGTCATCGCTCGTCGCATCGCCGACATCCACCCGACTTGCGAAGTGAACGCGGTCGGACAGTTTTTCACTCCCGCGACCGCCGACTCGCTTCTCGACCACCCCTTTGACGTGGTGATCGACGCCACCGACCGCACGTCGACAAAAGCGCTCATCCTCGATTGCTGCCGCCAGCGCCGTCTTCCAGCGATCACCGTCGGAGCCGCTGGCGGAAAGTTGGATCCGACCCAAGTGACCGTCGCCGACCTCGGATTCAGCGGCAAAGACGACCTTCTTCGCCTCGTCCGGCGCAAGCTCCGTCGCGACCACGGGTGGGAAGCCGGCGAAGGCAACGTCTACGGCGTCCCCGCAATTTTTTCCCCAGAGCCGCCCCGCTACCCCTGGTCCGACGGCACCGTTCGGCTGGAAGAAGAACCTGGGAGCAAGTTGGCCATGGATTGCGCGACCGGCTTCGGAGCCGCCGCGCACGTGACCGGCACCTTCGGGCTCTTCGCTGCGGGTGAAGCCCTGAAGCTTCTGATTCACCGGAAGGGGGGAAGAAGATGAAGAATGAATTGCATCCCCTTCCACTTCTTCCCCCCCTTCCGGTAAAAAATCTACCCGAACAATCGCCGAAAGTTCCCCTCCAACACGCCAGCCAGCTCCTCAACCGACACACCCCGCACCCCCGCCAATCCCTCGTAGGCAACGACCAAATTCCCCGGGTGGTTCACCGTCCCGTCGCCAAACCGATCCAACTCCGACGGCAACGGCATCGACGGCGCGTCCGTTTCCACCAACAAACGCTCCAGCGGCAAGTCCCCAAAAACCGCCACCTTCCCCCGCCGATTTCTTGCCAGGAACGATCCCGAGAAAGAAAAATACGCCCCCAGCTCGGCGAGTTCGGTCGCGATCTCCGGCGACCCGCCGAAGGCATGGACCAAGAACCCCCGCTCCGCCCGGGGCAGCTCCCGCAAGGCCTCCACCAGCGCCCCCCAAGCCCGCAGACAATGCACGGAGATCGGCAACTCCCGCCGCGCGCCTTCCGAGAATTGCCACCGAAACACCTCCAGTTGATCCACGAAATTTCCCGTCTCCTTCCATCGGTCCAATCCGATCTCGCCCACCGCCCCTCCCGCGTCCCACCGCTCCGCCAACTCTTCCCGCCAATCCGCCGAACGACCATTCACTCGCCACGGGTGCAACCCGTAACTCGGTCGCACCCAATCGTAGCGACGCGCCAGCCCCGCCACCGCGTCCCAGTCCGACTCCTCCGTCCCGTTGACGACCATCTCCACGATCCCCCCGTCCCGCACCGCCGACTCGACCTCGCCAATCCGCCCTGCCAAAGCCGGATCTTGCAGGTGATTGTGCGCGTCGAAAAGCCTCACCGCCCCGCCCGCGCGATGGCCTGCATCCGTTCTCGGACCCGCTCGAGTCCGGCCAACCGAGTCGGCGAAAGAACTTGGTCGATCTCCAACCGCTCCAGCAGATCGATCCGGCACCCCGCGATCTCCACCGCCCCCACCCCGTCGCACACTTCGGCCAGCGCGGAAGCCAACCCCCCGACGATCTGCCCCTCCGCCGCCGTTCGAAAATGACAGGTTCCGTCCACGACTTCGCCGACCAACCAGACCCGCGAGACGCAGCCTGGGACCAACGCCCCCTTCACCCGCTCCTCCTCCGCCATCGCCGCCAGCGACACCCGCCGCCCGACGACCGCCGCGAGGCGCTCCCGCACGTCTGGGATCACCAGAAACCGTTCCGTAAAGTGGCTGAGTCGATTTTCCAACACGCTACGACTTTACGCTTTCTCCCGCCCGCTCCGCCACCGACATTCATCGCCACGATCCCATGAAGCTCAACGCCAGCGCCCACCTCTCATTCCAAGCCAACGCGGACGTCCCCGCGATATTCATGCTCAAACCCCGCAGCGGCTACGGCCAGTGGGTCACCAGCGAGGACTACCAGCTTAGTCCCGAGATCCAGATGATTGAATACACCGACGGGTTCGGAAATCTCTGCCAGCGCGCGCTGATCCCGCCCGGGCCGTTTTCGATCACCGCAAACTGCGTGGTCGATTCCCCCGACCAGATCGATGTCGACCAGACGGCAGAGTTTGTCCCGGTGTCGCTCATTCCCGATCCGCTCCTTCAATTTCTCCTCCCGAGTCGCTACTGCCAAGCCGACCTTCTTGGTGACCTTGCCACCTCGATCACCGGTCACCTCACGCCCGGCTACCAGCAGGTCGAAGCGATCCGCGCGTGGATTCGCAAGGAGGTCCGCTACGAATACGGCACCAGCAACGCGTCGACCTCCGCCCTCGAGACCGCCAACGACAAGGTCGGCGTCTGCCGCGACCTTGCGCACCTCGGCATCGCGCTCTGCCGAGCCATCAACATCCCCGCCCGCATGGTCGTCGGCTACTTGCACGAGTTGAAACCGATGGACCTGCACGCTTGGTTCGAAGCCTACGTCGGCCAGCGTTGGTACGTCTTCGACGCCACGCAAGACGCTCCGAAGGGCAACCGCATCACCATCGCCTACGGTCGCGATGCCGCCGACGTTGCGCTCACGACCCAGTTCGGACCGATGCAGCTGCTCGACATGAAGGTCAGCGTCGAGCCAGCTCCCTGACGACGAGCCTCACACCAGCGCGGCTTCGGCCGCCCGCCGCCCGCTCAGCCAGACCGACTCGATCCGCGAATCTGCCACTGAGTCGCCGCAAAGTAGGAAGCCGGTTGGCAATCGACCCACCGCCGCCGGGTTGACTCGTCGCGAAAAGCCCCACCGGTGCGTAAAATCCGCCTCGAACGCGCTCGTCGAGAGTTCCCAACGCGTCGCCAGATCCGTCCGTAAAGCGGCGGCCCAGCTCGCCGGGTCCGCGTCCCAGTGGGCTTCGCTGAACTCCGCCGAAGCTTGCGCGACAAAAAGGGTCCGCCCCGCAGGAACGCGACAGGCTTTGTGATTTTCGCAAGCCGACCAGGCTAACCGGGCACCCGTGCGATCGCTGACCGCGTAGAAGTCCCGGGCGCGGCCAGCCCAATCGCCAACGCAAAGGAAGGCGGCGGTCAGGTTGCGCTCGTAGGGATTTGGAATCCCGGAGCTTCCGAGGAGAGCGGCGGTCTGCGGCCAAGGCGCGCAACTGATCACCGTGTCAAACTGTTCGTTGGCGACCCGCCAGCCGTCCGCGGTCCTGATGACTCGATCAATGCGTGCTTCTCGCCGCACTTCCAAGCCTTGGGCGAGCGAACGCCCGAGGCGGTTGTTGCCCTCCACGTGGTAGTAGCGCCGCGCATCCGGACTGACGATCACCTCATCGGCGTCGACGACCGGCGCGTTGATCTCGCGAACCGCGTCGCCGAGAGCCCCGATCACTCCGCGAAACGCCTCATCCCGCACCGTGAAAAACTGCGCCCCATGGTCGAATACGCATCCCTCCCACGCCCGCGCGGCGCAGCGACCCCCCAGGCTCCGGGACTTCTCGAAGATCACCACCTTCCGGCCGGCCTCGACCAACCGACCCGCTGCGGCCAGACCCGCTACTCCAGCCCCGATAACGGCGATGCGTTTCACCTAGGAGACCAAAGCCGAGAAGTCGTGGTTCGTGAAATCGCCGATCCGCTCGAGCGTCACATCCGGCGCCGGAAATTTCTCCTCCACACCTTCTTCCAACGCGTAGTGACCCTGCTTGACGAAGACCGTCGTCAGCCTGTCTCCCCAGCTCTCCTTCATCGCGGTCAAGATCCGCAATTTGTCGTCGAGCATCACGTAGTGATCGGCCGGATGGACGGTCTCGACGTAGTTCAAGCTCTGCTCCTTGTGGATGAGGATGATCACGTTCCGCTCGACCGCCTCGAAGATGCCGGACCGCTCGACCTTTCGCGGCTGGAAGACCGCGTCGCCATCCGACAACACCGCCGCCCGTCCAAACGTCTGCGCGTGCGCGATGGCGTCGAGCGACCCCGGATACAGCCGATTCGCAAAGGGGTAATCGACCAGGTACGACGACATCCGCAGCAACCTCGCGTCGTGCAGCTCCTCGAGCCGGTAACGCTGCAGCGTCTGCAAATAATCCGCGTAGCCTTGCTCCGCCCGCAGCTCCTCGAAGATCTCCCAGTAACGGTTGCAAACCTCGCCGCCGAAGTGGTCTAGATATTTGTGTAAGTCCGCCGTGACCTTGTCGTTGTCCAACAGCGTGTTATCGACGTCGAAGAAGAAGACGACTTTCTCGTGGGGCTTGGTCATAAAAAATCCGGTGAATCTAGTTCATCCCGTTTAGCTGGCTAAAAACGCCGCCGACAGGATCTCCTGCGCCTCGGCTTGGATGCGTTTCAGATGGTCGGCGTCGCGGAAGCTCTCGCCGTAGATCTTGTAGACTTCCTCCGTCCCCGATGGCCGCGCCGCAAACCAGCCCGAGTCGGTCTCGACCTTGAGACCACCGATCGCCGCGCCATTCCCCGGAGCCTCGGTGAGCATGCGGGTGATGGGTTCCCCGGCCAGTTCCTTCGCCGAGACCTGATCCGGTGTCAGATTTTTGAGGATCTTCTTCTGCGCTGCGTCAGCCGGAGCGTCGATCCGCTCGTAGACCGGTGCGCCGAATTCTTTTGTGAGATCGGCGTAGTGTTCGCCCGGGTCGCGCCCGGTCTTCGCCGTGATCTCCGCCGCCAGCAACCCGAGGATCGGCCCATCTTTGTCGGTCGTCCACACGCCGCCGTCGTGTCGCAGAAACGAAGCCCCGGCACTCTCCTCGCCGCCGAAACCCAGGCTCCCTGCGAACAAACCATCGACGAACCACTTGAACCCGACGGGCACTTCGCGCAGCGGACGTCCGAGCTTCTTCGCTACCCGGTCAATCATCGAACTACTCACCACCGTCTTGCCCACGCCCGCGTCGACCGGCCAATCCGGGCGGTTGGCGAAGAGGTAGGAGATAGCGACGGCGAGGTAGTGATTCGGATTCATCAAGCCGGCGCTCGAAGTCACGATGCCGTGACGATCCGCGTCGGTGTCGTTCGCAAACGCGATGTCAAATTTATCCTTCAGCCCGATGAGCCCGGCCATGGCAAACGGCGACGAGCAGTCCATCCGGATCTTGCCGTCCCAATCGACACTCATGAATCGGAACGTCGGATCGACGTCGCCATTCTCAATGGTGAGGTCCAATCCATACCGATCCGCTATGGGTCCCCAGTAGGCCACGGAGGCGTTGCCGAGGCAATCGACGCCGATCTTGAGGCCCGCCTGCTTGATAACGTCCATGTCGATCACGGCACCGAGATCGCCGACGTAGGTGGCAACGTAGTCGAACCGCTCCGTCGTGTCGGCGGACAGCGCTCGGGCGAGAGTGACTCGTCGGACTCCGCTCAGACGCGCCGCAAGCAACTCATTCGCGCGATCCTGCACCCAACCGGTGATGTCGGTGTCGGCCGGACCGCCGTTGGGCGGATTGTATTTGAACCCGCCGTCCCCGGGCGGGTTGTGCGACGGAGTGATGACGATGCCGTCGGCGAGGCCGGAGGTGCGCCCGGCATTGTGCGCGAGGATCGCGTGGGACACGGCGGGGGTCGGAACGTAACCGCTCGCGGCGTCGACGCGGACGGTCACGTCATTGGCCGCAAGCACCTCGAGCGCCGTCGCGTGGGCGGCCTCGGAGAGCGGATGGGTATCCATCCCGAGATAGAGCGGGCCGTCGACGCCCTTGGTCGCGCGGTATTCGCAGATCGCCTGGGTGGTCGCGAGGATGTGGTCTTCGTTAAATGTCCGCTTCGTCGCCGTCCCGCGGTGTCCGGAAGTGCCAAAGCTCACGCGCTCGGCGGGATCTGCGGGGTCCGGCTGGTCGGAGAAGTAGGCCGTCAGGAGGCGCGGGACGTTGGTGAGGATCGAGGCGGGGGCGGGCTGGCCGGCGAGGGGCGAGTTCATGGGCGCGAGCGTAGCAAAGGCGCGGCGTCCGCCAATTCCAGAGTTCCGACCAATTCAGCGATGATCTGCGGGAGCTTGATTACACTTTTTGCGAAATGATTACAAACCTTCGGAGGTCATTACAACAAAGCGTTTCTGTTCGGGTTGATTGACGTGTTCCGTCGTAGACGCTGGGCACCAACCCAAAAACGGCGACCCGCCAAGGGTCGCCGTCCTGAGTTCGGGAATCGTGACGGAACTACGAGTCAGCGGCTTCGGCGTTAATCCCGCCAGAGAGGAATCCACCTTCGGCAATCTTATCGAGTTTCTCGTCGGCCGAGTATTCCTCGTCGAGCGTCTCCTGGAGCAGATCGGCGACGTCGCTGAGGCGGAGTTGCTTGGCAAGCGTGCGGGCGGTGCCGTAGCCGGCGATCTCGTAATGCTCGACGCGCTGAGCGGCACCGATAAGGGCGGCGTCGATGACGGCAGGATCACCGGTGGCGGCGATGATCTGCTCGCCTTCTTTGACGAGACCCAGGGTGGCCTCGCACGTCTCACCGTCGTAACAGGCACCAAGCTTGGAGTAGACCTCGTCGAGGCGGCGTTGCTGTTTGAGCGTCTCGTCGAGGTGCGCGGCAAAAGCGTCCTTGAGATCGGAATGGGTGGCGGCGATCTGCATCTTCGGCAGAAGTTCCGCGATGCGGCTCTCAGCGTCGTAAAGATCGTTGATCTGGGCAAGGAGAAGGTCGTTCAGGGTATTGAGTTGCATGGTGATCAATCGGTCGGTGGGTTTGGAGTGACGCGTTTGAATCGCACGCGCCCCTGTGATCGCGCGGGTAGTGAGTCGATTCGGTGGGGTGCTCCGGATAGATGGGAAGCCCCATGGTCCCGTTTGGGGATCAGGATGACCGTCGGATCGATGCTTTGAAAGCCATCGAGAGTGCAAGATGCCCCCCCCTCTAATGGCGTCCTCACTCGTTTAGCTGGCCCGCAGAGTGACCATCGGGGACTTCGATTATGGTGAAACTTGGGGTCAGTGTGCAAAAAACAAATTTCTCCAATCAATCAACTCCGCTACGTGATCGCAGATTGCTGAGACTAGGAGACTGGCCTCCGGGATGTTCGCCAAATGGCTTCTCTACTTCGCCGATCAATTGCGTTTTGCACACTGACCCCCATTTCCTGACCCCCATTTCCCTTGACCTCCATTTCCCATTTCCCCGGATTGACCACGCAGTGCGACACCCCAAAAAATGCGGCAGCCCCTTGCGAGGCTGCCGCGTCTTTTTGGCCTTGCGGCCCGACCAATAGGTCGCGCGGAGGATTCCGTTAGTAAACGGTCGTCGGCTCAGAACTCGTGACGCGCTTGAAGGCGTCGCTCTGCAGCTCGAGGGTGAAGTTCCCGCGACCCTTCTCGGTGCCTTTCACGGTCACCATCCAGCTAGCAACTTCACCAGGCCCGAGTTTTTCGAGCATGCCGAAGTTCACCGAGCCGCCTTCTCCGGAGACATCCGTGTCGCCCTTCGCTTCGACGAACTCGAGGGAGGCAGGAAGCTCGCCGGTGAGCTGTAGATCCAGATCATCAGCGGAGCCTTCGTTTCGAAGAACGATTTCATAAACGGTATCCTCGCCGACTTTCACCGGGTCCTGACGATCCACCACCGAGATCTGCACGGCGGGGATTCCTTTCACGTTGGTGGCAAATTCCTGGCTGGCGTCATCCGCACAAAATGCGCTGGCGACAGCCTTGACGGTCACTTTTCCAATATCGCCCGGATCAAAGGTGACACCGAAGGACTTGCTTTCACCGCTTTCAATGCGCCCGAGGAGGAATGCGTCGGTGCTGTCGGGGACCAACTCACCGTTGCTCACGAAGCGGAGCGCGTCCGCAGGAATCGGCATCGTAACGACCGTGTTCAGAGCCGGGACATCGCCGATATTTCTGACCTCGATCTGATACGTCACACTCCGGCCCAGGTAGGCAGTCTGCGGTGCCTGCACCATGAGTTCGAGCTCAGCACGAACGATTTCGACGCTCGCCTTTTCGGACTGCGCTTCGAGGTCACCGGTGGTCGCATTGGCGGACAGGTCAAAGTCCCCGGTCTTCTCTGCATTGAAGCGGACGGTGCGCTCGACGGTTTCTCCGGCAGCAAGTGCTCCGACCTTCATGTCCGTGCCTTCACCCTCACTCACCTTGAAGCCCTCAGGAGCTTGAATCGAGATAGTGGCATCAGCGGTGGTCCCGCTGCCGCTGTTGGTCAGCTCGTAGCGAGCCACGATGGTCTCGCAGGCGTAGAACATGTCACGCTCTTCACCCTCAAGATCGACGATCTGCTGGGTCAGCTCGAGATCGGGTTTGACCACCGAGATTTGTCGGCACAGCGTGGGTTGGTAGGAAACCCAGACGCAGGTCTCGACACTGCCTTCGCTCAGCGGCAAACCGCTCACGGTCACTTCCGTCTGCTCGCCCGGGGCGAGCGCCCCGACGCGCCAACTGTATTCACGAGTCTGCTGATCCTGACCGTTTTCGACCGACTCGCCGAGCTGGCTCTCTTTCGCATCCTGGCTCGGCTGCTTCTTCGAAGCGTCGCCATCTTTTTCAGGCGCTCCGGCTTGCTTTCCATCGGCGGCCTCCATCTGCCGCTCGGCGGCATCGGCCGCATGGCTTCGCCGCAGTTGCGATTCCTCGCGCATCATTGTCTGCGCATCGGCGGTCATCGCAGCGGAATTGCGCGGAGTTTCGTGCGAAGCAGGCTTCGAGTTCTGCAGCTGGAAAGAGGCGGGAAGGCTCTGGTGCACCACGATGTCATGCACGGGAGTCGCCGAGGAATTTTTGATTCGCAGGGTGTAGTCATACTTCTGTCCAGCGCGAGCCGTCTCGTCGCCGACCCATTCGACGGAGATCACTCCGCTTTCGGATTCGACGGGGAAAGTGAAGACTTCCTGCGCGTGGATCGTGGCTAATGATGCGATGGCTGCAGCGCCGCCGATGAGTGCGCGCGCTCGATTCGTTAGGGTGAATAAGTTGATTTTCATCAGGTTTGGTTCTGTTTTTCGGTTGGTATTTGCATGGTTTTCTTTTCCACGACATCCGCGATCACCGGAACGTCCGCGTCCGGGATCACCCGGCTCAAGAAGCCCGTCCCGCGAGGGCCGTCAGGAGGTGGAACGGATGCCCGCCAACGTCCGCGTTCATATTGCCGCTATTAATTTGCATTTAGTTTCCGCGGTCGGCCCTTTCAGCGGGGAATCGGGGTAGAAAATCGGGGTCGAGCAAAATCGGGGTCAGTGTGCAAAAACCAATTCTCAGTCCCCGGCATCTATGCCATTCACCCACTGGACAAATTCTTCCGGCACCTTGCGCAGCCCATTCGTTGAATCCGAAATCCGAAGCTGCTGACCTGCGTTGGCCGCGCTTTTCATTTCCAGTCGATCCGCGATCCACCCCAACGACGCCGTCGTCCGCTGGCGAATGACTCGCGCCAACTCCACTTTGCGCGGATCGCTCCCCATGATCCCACGCAGATCCTCCTCACGGAGGCCCGCCGCCCGAAGCCCCCCTTCGGCCAGTTCTTCCGCCTGCTGCAACCCATGAGCCAGCCGCTGGGGAGTGCGCTGGTAAGCTCGCGAGGCTGGCTTGTCCACCTTGCCCTCCAGCATCTTCCTCAATCTCTCCGCAAACGCCTCAGTTCCCCAATACCATCCCCGGCGCAGATGACTCGTTCGCGCATCGAAGTGCTCCGGCACTGCAACCAACCCACTTTCCTTCTTCTCCTGCAAACCCCGCCGGTCCAAGTGCTCCACCATCTCGCGCCGACCGGCCACCGTGTCCGAATGCCCCAACCTTCTCAACCCGTCAGCGGCAGCAAGCCACTTTGGACGATTCATCGGTTCCAAAGCGTACCCTCCAGCCACGCTGCTCCAGCGGTAATCGAGAACGCTGCCACCCGATTCGATCTCCACAAGACCCGATCGAATCGGGTTGAGGTGAATGTAATCCAGTACCTTGCCGTAGTATCCAACCGCATCCCCGTCGATAATCACTGACTTATAGCGATCCCCAAAGACACGACCCCACACGCGATGCCGCAGGTTGAACCTTCGCGTATAAGTATTCTGAACCCACTTCATACCCTCCACCAAGTTCGGCTCCGGCGTCTCGATCAACAGGTGGTAGTGATTCCCCATCAACACCCAACCGTGAATCCCCCATCCGGTCCGCCCACAGACTTCCGAGATCACCTTGAGAAAGAATCGACGATCATCGTCGTCCGCGAAGATTGCCTCCCGCCGGTTACCGCGTGCCATCACGTGATAAAACGCGCCCGCGTATTCCAATCTCAAACTCCTCGCCACCCGCTAAACAAACGCCGCAAGACAGCATACGGTCAATTGCTTTTTGCACACTGACCCCATTTTCTGACCCCATTTTTGGGCTGAAGTCGAGGCGGGGCGCGACGCTCCGCGTCCGATCCGCTGATTGGGGAGGCTGGCCGCTTGACGATTGGTAAAATGACCGCTTGCCCGAGAGCGGAGTTGCATCGACGTGTTTCCGATGAAACCTGCTCTGGCTCTCCCTTTCGTGCGGCCCCGTTTGGCCAATTTGAAACGTTTGATCGTCATCGGCTGCGCCGTCGTGGGACTGCTTGGGACCGTCGAGGCTCAGCCGACGGTGCGGTGGAGCGGGGTCGCGCTGTTTGGAGACGACGCGTGGGGATTACCGGAGAATTGGCTTGGCGGGCTGCCGTTTCCATCCGAGATCGCTCGCTTTGGCGACATTCGCGGGAACACCAACGTGAGGGTCGTCGGATTGTTCAGCACGCCGTTTCCAGCGGTCGTGCGGGGACTGGAGTTCACCAACGACGCGGATAATTATTCGATCACGGTGCCGGACGGATTCATTCCGAGTTTGCTCGCCACGAACGGGATCGAGATCGCAGGGAGCGGCGATGTGCTCGTCGCTGGCGATGGAGTTCTCACGATCCGCCGGTTTTTTTCCGGTCCGTTGGGGATCGAGGGCGGCGGAGCCGGGACGCTGACGATTTCGGCCGCGATCTCGGACCCGTTGTTCGGAGGCACTGGCTTGGATCATGATCGCAGCGGGGGTCTGACGATTCTGGCTGGGGCGAACACCTACACGGGCGCGACGCAGATCGACGCGGGGCGGGTGCTGGTCAACGGGTCGATCGATCCGTCTTCGGCGGTCAACGTGGCGGACGGAGCGCTGCTGGGCGGCGACGGTGTGATCGGCGGGAGCGTGGCGATCCGGACGGGCGCGACGATTTCGCCGGGGACGGCGGGCCGCGCGGGGACGCTGACGGTGGGGACGCTGGATCTCGCGAACCGGTCGAACCTCAATTTCGACCTCGGTGAGCCGGGGGTGGTGGGCGGGACGGTGAACGACCTGCTGACGGTCCGCGGCAAGCTGGATTTTGGACGGCAACCTCAACGTGGACGCGTTGAGTGGCTTCGGCGAAGGGACGTATCGGCTGATCGATTACGGAGGCGGGCTGACGGACGATGGTCTGAGCTTGGGGCGGTTGCCGACGCTGAGTCCGGGGGTCAGTTACACGGTGCAGACGGCGATCCCGGGCGAGGTGAATCTCGTGGTGTCGCCGATTGTCGTGCCGGTGGACGAGGATTTCCGCTTCTGGGATGGGTCAAATACCGAGCCCCGCGGGCGGATCACCGGCGGGAGCGGGAGGTGGGATAATTCCCGAACGAATTGGACGACGCCGACGGGATCGGCCAACGGTTCGTGGCCCGCTCGGTTTGCGATCTTCGCGGGCAACGCGGGCACCGTGCGGGTGGCGGATCGGATCGCTTACGACGGCATTCAGGTGACCGAAGACGGGTATCAGTTTGTGGCCGATGGGGGCGTGCTCGCTCCGCGGGGACGGGCCGAGATTCGAACCGATTCCCAGGTGACGGCGGTCGTCGACTCCCGGATCGTGGGACCGGGCGGGGTGCGGAAAGCGGGGGCCGGGACGTTGGAACTCAACGCCAACAACCCGTTCTCGGGCGGACTCAGGATCGTGGACGGTTGGCTGCGGACCGGACGCGACGCGGCACTGGGCGCGGCGGAGAACCGGATCGTCCTGGACGGCGGCGGGATCGAGTTGGTCGGCGCACCCACGATCCAGCGGGACATCCGGGTCCGGCGGGCGGGGGCGGTGCGGGCGGCGACGGGCGGCGGTTCGGCGGTCCTGAGCGGCGTCTTGTCGGGTCCGGGGCGGTTAGCACTGGCGGGGTCGGGGACGGTGCGGCTCACGGCGAACAACGCGAACGCTGGCGGGCTGGGCATCCGGGGCCTCACGTTGGAGGTGGATCGGGACGCCAACCTGGGGGGGAGTGGGTCCGCGGTCGCGCTGGCGGATGGCGGGGCGCTGCGGACGCTGGCCGGGATCACGACGGACCGGGAGATTTCCCTGGGACGGGGCGGCGGGGCGTTTGACAGCAACGGGTTCGATTCGGAGCTGACCGGGGCGGTAACCGGCGTGGGATCGCTGACGAAGCGCGGTGCCGGAACGCTGGAATTGGGCGGTCCGGGGCTCTACTCCGGCGCGACGCGGATCGAGGCCGGTGAGCTGCGGGTGAACACGTCGCTGGTGAGCGCGGCGGTGCTCGTGAGTCCGGGAGCGATCCTGTCGGGCGGGGCGGCGTTGCGGGGCGATCTCTTCAATGCGGGGACGGTCCGCCCGGGCAATGCGCCGGGTGTGATCACGGTGGACGGCAATTTTGCGCAGTCGACGACGGGATCGCTGGACTTGGAATTGGCTTCGTTGAGGCGATTCGACCGGCTGGCGGTTGGGGGTCGGGCGAGTTTGGACGGCGCGGTGCGGCTGACGTTGATTGGCGACTTCGAGCCGAAGCGGGGGGATGAGTTTGGGATTCTGACCGCGGGTGGCGGCGTGGCCGGGGAGTTCGCGGAGTTGGATCTGCCGGACGGCGCGGTGCGGCTACGGCTCGTCTACGACGAGCAGACGGTGACCGTCGTCGCGGTGGGCGATTACGCCGACGCGGCGGAGACGCCGAATCAGATCTCCGTCGCCGAGGCGCTCGACGCGGAGGCGACGGGCAATCTGAGTGGAGACTTCGGATTGGTGGTCGCCAACCTGGATGCGCTCGATGACGGCGAGCTGCGTGGAGCGTTGGACGAGATCAGTCCGCAACTCGCGACGTCGTTTTCCACGATCACCTTTACGCTGGCGAACGCGGCGGCGGCGCAGGTCGAGCAGCGGCTGAGCGCCGTCCGGGCGGGTCGGCGCGGGGTATTCGTGCAGGGCGTGGAGGGTGCGCCGCTGCTCTACGACAAGGACGGGAAGAGCGTGGTCGAAGTCGGGGAGTCGAAGGTCGCGGCTGGACCCACGGAGCGGGATCGACGGTGGGGGGCATTCGTCGAGGGGAGCGGGACGTTTGCGCGGGTGGCGACGTTGCATTCGCTGCCGCGGTATGGCTTCGACAGCGGGACCGTCACGGCGGGAATGGATTACACGATCGGCGGTGGGCTGACGCTCGGAGGCTACGCGGGCTACGCGGGGACGCAGGCCAAGTACGCGGACGGGTCGGCTTTGGACGTGAACGGCGCGAAGTTCGGCGTTTACGGGACGTATGAAGCCGACGGCTACTACGTGAACACGATGGCTGGCGGAGGGATGAACGCTTACCGGATGCGTCGCGACATCGACTTCGGCGACGTCGACCGGACGGCGACGAGTCGGCCGGAGGGCGGGGAGCTGGACCTGCTGCTGGGTGGCGGGAAGGATTGGCAGCTTGGGAATTGGACGCTCGGAACGACGACTTCGCTGCAATACGTCTACCTCGAGGTCGGGGGTTTCGAAGAGCGGGGGGCTGATTCGCTCAACGTGCGGGTGGACCGCCAGCAAGCCCATTCGCTGCGCGGGAGCCTGGGCGGACGACTGGCTTACACCTTCGACCTGACGAGCGCGGTGAAGTTGGTTCCGGAAGTGCGGATGAGCTGGCAGCACGAATTCCTCGACGAGGGTCGGACCATCGGGGCGACGCTCGACAACGGGAGCGGCGAGGGATTTGACGTGTTCAGCGACCGGGGCGCGCGGAACAACGCGTTCGGCGGGGCGGGCGTGACGCTAACGGTCGGGCGCAGCGTGAGCGCGACGGCGTTTTACAATCCGCAGTTTGGCGGCGGCGACGTGGTGGCTCACACCATCTCGGCGGGGCTAAACATCCGCTTCTGACGGAGCGGACCTGCGTCAGCGGGTGGCCTTTGCGGCTGAGGCTTCGCGGCGGGCGCGGCGTTTCTCGGCTTGGCGCGCCCAGTCGCTCATTTCTTCCAAGGCAGCGAGCTTTCGCTGGAACGGGAGGGCGGCCCAGTGATTGATTTGGAATCGGCGACTCGATTCCCAGTCCGCCTCCCAGTCGGTGGCACCGGGCGAAATCTTCCACGAGGGAGGGGCGTTCACGGCGACGGGAGACGGTGTTTGAGATTCTCGATGTCGGTGAGGTCGTGGGGTCGACCCGCTTCGACCTTGAGCAGGGCGGGAAGCGAGACGAAGCGTACGGGGCGACCATCGTCGGTTTCTTCAACGAATCAACGAGCGTATTCGTCTTCGAAGTCGAAAGGGTGTTTCACGAACACGCCAACCGGAGTTTCGATGTGATTGTCGCTGAAAAGATTGAGAACGAGCATGTGCTTATCCTCGATCCAGGAATTCCTCAGAGCCTCGTCCGCGAATTGATCCGGGGTCACCGGAATGCGGGTTTGGTAGCCGAGGGTGGCGAGCGCGTGGAGTCCGCGCACGATATTCTCGGGCTGGAGGTTGATGACGAGATCGACGTCTTTGGTCTGTCGAAGGAGTCCGTGCTCGATCACGGCCAATCCACCACGACGATAAAGCGGACGTCCGCGACCGCGAGGCAGCGGAAGATCGCGTTGATGGACGTGGTTTTCATCCTAGGACGCCATCAGATCGCCGATGGTGTCGGCCCAGGCGTGGTGGAGTTCCGCGAGGGGCCAGACGTGGGGCGTGTCGCCGACGTTGATCTCGAGGGTGTCGGCGGCGGTGACGGTGCCGATTTTTTGGGCGGGGACGCCGGTGGTGGCGAGGTGCGCGAGGGCTTCGTCGGCGTGGGCCGGGTCGACGGAGATGACGACGCGGGATTGGGATTCGTTGAAGAGGGTGACGAGGGGTTGGGCTTCGGTGGCGAGTTGGATCGCTGCGCCGAGGGGCGCGGGAGCGGCGCTGAGGCAGCTTTCGGCGAGCGTGACGGCGAGGCCGCCTTCGCTGCAGTCGTGGGCGCTGGCGACCCAACCTCGGGCGATGAGGTCGCGGAGGACGTCGTGCAAATCGAGTTCTTTGGCGTAGTCCATCGCGGGGGGCGGGCCCATCTTTTTGCCGTGGAGGACTTTGAGGTAATGGCTCGCGCCCATGCCTTGGGCGGGGGTGTCTTCGACGAGGTCGCCGAGGAGGAGGATGACGTCGCCGGGCTTTTTGAACGCTTGGGTGGTGACGTGGGCGGGGTCGGCGATGAGGCCGACCATGCCGACGGTGGGCGTGGGGTCGATGGCCCCGGCGGGGTTTTCGTTGTAGAGGCTGACGTTGCCGCCGGTGACGGGGACGTCGAAGGCATGACAGCCCTCGGCGAGGCCTTCGACGGCTTCGCGGAGCTGCCGGAAATTGGCCGGTTTGTGGGGGTTGCCGAAGTTGAGGTTGTCGGTGACGGCGAGCGGGACCGCGCCGGAGCACGCGAGATTGCGGGCGGCTTCGGCGATGGCGATGCGGGCGCCTTCGCGGGGATCCTGGCGGCAGTAGATCGCGTTGCAGTCGGTGGTGGCGGCGAGGAGCTTGTCGCACTCGCGGACGTGGAAGACGGCGGCGTCGGAGCCGGGGAGGACGGTGCCGCCGAGGCGGACCATGTGGTCGTATTGACGCCAGACCCAGCGTTTGCTGGCGATGGACGGATCGGCGAGGAGTGCGGTGAGGGTTTCGACCACGGATCGCACGGATGACTCGGATATGATCTTCTGAATCCCATCCGTGAAATCCGTGTGATCCGTGGTTCCTTCCGATGCTTCGCGGGAGTAGAGGGGGGCTTCGTCGGCGAGTTGGCGGGCGGGGATTTCGACGACGGTCTCACTGCCGACCTTGACTCGCATCATGCCGTCGTCTTTCACCTCGCCAACTTGGGCGTAGGGGAGGTCCCATTTTTCGAAGATGTCGCGGACGGTCTGCTCCTCGCCTCGGTTGACGATGACGAGCATGCGTTCCTGGCTTTCGCTGAGGAGAATTTCGTAGGGCGACATGCCAGTCTCGCGCTTCGGGACGAGGTCGAGGTCGATCTCGACGCCGGTGCCACCGCGGCTGGCGGTCTCGCAGGTCGAGCAAGTGAGACCCGCCGCGCCCATGTCCTGGATCCCCGCGACGCAACCGCTGGCTAGCAGCTCCAGGCAGGCTTCGAGCAGGAGCTTCTCGCGGAAGGGGTCGCCGACCTGGACGGCGGGGCGGTCCTGTTTGCTTTCTTCGGTGAGTTCGCGGGAGGCGAAGGCAGCTCCGGCGAGGCCGTCGCGGCCGGTCTCCGCGCCGACGTAGAAGACGGGGTTGCCGATGCCGACCGCGCCGCCCCGGGCGATCTGGTCGTGCCGGAGGACGCCGAGGTTGAAGACGTTGACGAGCGGATTGCCCGCGTAGGAATCGTCGAAGTAGATCTCGCCGCCGACCGTCGGGATCCCGATGCAGTTGCCGTAATGCGCGATACCGCTGACGACGCCAGCGAAGAGGCGACGGTTGGTTTTTGCTTCGGGCGTGTCGCGCTGGATCGAACCGAAGCGCAGCGAGTTCATCGAAAAGACGGGGCGCGCGCCCATCGTGAAGATGTCGCGGATGATGCCGCCGACGCCGGTGGCCGCACCCTGGAACGGCTCGACCGCGCTCGGGTGGTTGTGGCTCTCCATCTTGAACGCGACCGCCCAACCGTCGCCGATGTCGATGACACCGGCATTCTCCTCACCGGCTTTCACGAGGACGCGGTCGCCGGTGGTGGGGAATTTCTTCAGCTCGAGCTTCGAGTTTTTGTAGGAGCAATGCTCGCTCCACATCACGGAGAACACGCCGAGTTCGGTGAGGTTCGGGGCGCGGCCGAGGATGGTCTCGATGCGCTCGTATTCGTCGGGCGTGATGCCGTGCTTGGCGATGATCTCGGGTGTGATTTTCAACGAATTAGAAATTTGAAATGCGGAATGAGAGATGGCGATCAGGCCAGGAGGCTTTCGAAGACGTTGCGCCCGTCGGTGCTGCCGAGGGTGGCGTCGCAGGCTCGCTCGGGGTGGGGCATGAGGCCGAAGACGTTGCGGGCTTCGTTCGTGATCCCGGCGATGTTGCGGCGGCTGCCGTTGGGGTTGGCGGCTTCGGTGGTGCGTCCGCGGTCGTCGCAGTAGCGGAGCACGACTTGGCCGTTGTGATCGAGCGCGTCGAGCGTGGCCTCATCGGCGAAGTAGCAGCCTTCGCCGTGGGCGATGGGGAGGCGGAGGACTTGGCCGGTCTTGAGGGTCTTGGTGAAGGGGGTGTCGTAGAGTTCGACGCGGACGTGGACGTGCTCACAGATGAAATGCAGGTCGCGGTTGCGAACGAGCGCTCCGGGGAGCAGGCCGGTCTCGCAGAGGATCTGGAAGCCGTTGCAGATCCCGATGACGAGGCCCCCCGCTTCGGCGTGCTTTTTAACTGCGGCCATGATCGGGGAAAACTGCGCGATGGCTCCGCAGCGGAGGTAGTCGCCGTAGGAGAACCCGCCCGGGACGACGATGGCGTCGGCGTCGCCGACGCTCGTCTCTTTGTGCCAGAGCAGGTCGGCGGTGAGGCCCTCGACGGTGGGGATCGCGCGGAGACAATCCTGATCGCAGTTCGATCCGGGAAATTGAAGGACAGCTAGTTTCATGAGGCTTCGACCACGGATAGCACGGATGACACGAATGGGACTTCCGTTACCGGATGATTTCGAGCGTGTAGTCTTCGATGACCGGGTTCGACAACAGGTCGCGGGAGATCTCGTGCAGCTTGGCTTCGTCGGCGTCGCCGAGGTCAATTTCGACGATCCGACCGACGCGGACGCGGCCCACGCCGCTGAGGCCAAGGTGTTCCATCGCCGGAACCAGCGCGGCTCCCTGCGGGTCGAGGACGGTGGGCTTGGGTAAGACGGTGACGAGAGCTTTCATCGAGCGGATGGTGTCGGATTGGGTTGAGAAACACGAGCCGGAGATTTCCGGTGGCGGACGAGGCGCGTTCGCAACGTCAGGAGCGTGGCGACGAGGCAGACGATGGAAAAAAGTTCGCCGTAGCGAGAGTAAAAGGTGAGCGGCGGCTTGATCGAGACGTCGATCTCGCCGCTGAGCACGCCCTCGATGAACGTGTTGCCGGTGTCGGGATCGGAGAGAATGCTGGTGACCCGTCCGAGTCGGTCGATGAAGCAGGTGACGCCGGTGTTCGCCGCGCGGACGAGCGGAAGCTTGGTCTCGACGGCTCGGAAAATGGAATTGGCGAGGTGCTGGCGCGACCCGGCGCTCTCCCGGAACCAGCCGTCGTTCGTGATCGTCACCAGGAGCTCGGCTCCGCGGATGGCGAACTGGCGGGTGAGATCACCGACGGTGTCCTCGAAGCAGATGAGCGGCGCGACTTTGACCGGCCACGTCTTCAGAGTGAACACGACCGGCTCCGTCCCGGCCGTAAAGTCGCTCGGCACCAAGTCGCCCACGATCCAGGCAAACAGCGGGAAGCTGTGCCGAAAGGGCACGTACTCTCCGAAGGGCACCAGGTGGATCTTGTGGTAGAGCTGCACGGCACCGGATGGCGCGAGGGCCACGGCGGAATTGTAGCCCCCGACGTGATCGTAGTGGATGGTGCCGAGGAGGAAGTCGCCGCGAAATTGCTCCACGATCCCCCGCGCCATCGTCTTCATGTCTTCGTCGAGCAACAGGGGACGCGGGGTGGCGGCTTCTGGCCAGATGAGAAGGTTCGGTTGCCCCAGCATGGCGACGTCGGTCAACCGGAGGTAGGTGTCGACGATGTGGCGTTGGAACGCTTCGTCCCACTTCTGATCCTGCGGGATGTTGGCCTGCACGGCGGCGATCTTGACCGCCACCTTCTCGCCCGGCGCGGCGGCGTAGTAGTGGTGGACGCCGTAGGCAAAGGCCGCCGCGATGAGCGCCACGGTGAGCGTGAAGTCGTAGTGCGGGCGCAGCTTGTGCCGACCGACTTCGAGCGTGAGGCGTCGGACGGTGATCACGGCCATCACGTTAGCCGCCATCACGAGAAACGAGATGCCGCCGACTCCGGTGATGTCGGCGATCTGGATGAGGGCCGTCTGCTCGTGGAGGGCGGTGCCGAGATTATTCCATCCCCAGCCCGTGAAGAGGACTCCGCGGATCCATTCGAGACCGACCCAGGCGGCCGACGCGGCCACGGTGACCCGCAGATTGTTTGAGGAAATTAGAAATGCGGAATTTTGAATGAGAGATGGGTGATGGCGGGGGTTGAGCCAAGCGAGGTAGACGGACCAGCAGGCGGGGTAGAGCGCGAAGTAGAACGACACGAGGATCCACCCACCGGTCGTGACGTTGGTCAGCCAACTGAAGGCGATGACGAAGAAAAAAAGGCCGAACACGAACCCGAGCGCAAAGGCCTGCAATCCTCGTCGCCGCGCCGGCTGCGGGCCGAACCAGATGGCGACGATCAACGGAACGAGCGCGATCCAACAGAGCCACCCTTGGTCGAATGGCGGGAACGAAAGCGCGAGCAGAGTCCCGCCCAGTGCGGCCGCGAGCCAGGGCCAGAGCGGGCGGAGCCGACTCACTGCGGCGAGGTCGCGGCGTCGATGGTCACCTCGGCCGGGACCGTCGTCTTGGGTGCATCGTCCGGCGGGCCGTAGTCCAGCACGACGGTGATCGAGTCGTCGTCGCGGACCGTCCCAACCTGGCCAGTCATCCGCCGCTCCGGGAAGCTGGCGCTGGTCACGATGGCCCCCGTCCCGGGTCCGAAATCGAGTTCGATCTCGTCGGCAAATCTTGCTTCGACGACCCACTGGCCGTCCGACCACGAGAGCGTGGCATCGGTCGAAGTCGGGTTGTCGGTGGAATAGCGCCACCACGTCGCCGCGCCGAAGATGACGGCGATGGCCAGGATGATGAGGACGAGGAGGGTGCCGGAGAATCTCATTGCGGGTCGAAGGGAGCTTGGGTCAGCAGAGCGACGAGCCGCCGACCAGAATCGGAGAGGACCGGGCTGCCGGCAGACCCGGTGATGATGTTTTTAGTCGCCCGAGAATACGGGATGCGGGAATCACGGACGAAGAGCACTTGCGGCTCGGCGATCCGCACGGCGTACGGCTCGACGCGGACGGGCACACCGGTCTGAGTGAACGATACGATCCACGTCGGCGGACTCGGGTTGGCCCCGTCCAGCATCCACGGATAGCGGCTCGGGAGGGTGAAATGGGGCGAGGCCGGGATCGCGATCTTGTAGTAGATCGGCTGATCGCGGAGGTAGCGGCTGAGGTCGAAGGTCGCTGGGTCAGCGCGGATGGCGAGCAGGAGATCGGCGGGATCGAAGCCAGCGAGATTCTGCCCGTTGAAGTTGCCGTGCGGGTTGTCGTCACCTCGGTAGACGACGTGGTGCCAGCAATCGAAATGCTCCGACATCATGAGCGCGAACTCGAAGTGCAAGTGAGCGCGCGTGCGGTCGAGGCCGCGACCGGAGTAACCCAGGACACCGAGCGGCTGGCCCTGCGCGACGCGGTCTCCAGCGGCGACGTCGACGGACGCGAGGTGGGCGTAGAGCGTGTAATATCTCGAACCGTCGGCGGTGTGTTCGACGACAAGGTAGCGACCGTAGTTCGATCCGGTCGGCGAGGCGTTTACGTAGACCACGACTCCAGCGGCGGCGGCGAGCACGGGATCGAGCGGGACCCCGGCGGAGTCGCGCCGCAGTGGCTTGATGTCGATCCCCTCGTGATGGCGGGTGAACACCGTCGTCCCGGCGATGGTGCGTGGGTCGCGGACGAAGCCGTATTGCCCGGCCTCCCAGGGCTGGGTCGCCTGGCCGCCAAAGTTCCGATCAACGTATTGGTAGAAATCGGCCGGCTGCCGGTCGATCAGCTCGCGATTGGCCGTCGGGAAATCGAGCAGCAGCCCGGTGGCGAAAATCGGCGTGGGCAAGACCGCCGTGAGCAGAAGGGTGAAGCGGTGCCTCATGCTTCCTGCGGGGTCTCGGCTGGTTTTTTCTCCTTCGGCATCTTCGGACGTTTCGGGAGCTTCTCGCCTTCCTTCCCGATGATCGGGAAATCGTATTGCAGCAGGTCGGCCTCGGGCAACGTCAGTCCGGCGGGGATGACAAAAAGACCGTCTTGGACGGGGCGATCGATGTAGAGATCCGTCACGTGGCGGCCATTGTAGAAGACCATGAGGTACGTGCCGCGCTTGGAGAGCGTCTGTTGCTCGAGCAGCTTGGTGCCGTGGGGTTCGAGTTTGAAGTACGCGCCGTAGGTGCCCGTGCCGTTCGGGTCGGGGAAGACGTACGCCGAGAGGACATCGGCTTCGTTGAGAAGCGGCATGGTCGCCATGTTGACGACCTTCTTTCCGCTGAGGAGTTCGATGGGCTTGGAAAATTGCCCACCCTCGGTGCCGCCCTCGGGGTAGACGCGGAGGCTGACGGCCTTTTGTTTTTTCGCACCGGCGGTGAGCGCGAGGCAAGCGACCGCGAGGAGGAGCAGGGAGAATCGGTGCATGGTCGCGGTGTAGCCCACGAGGATAGGATTTGCAACCGCCCGCGCTTTGCGATAACCGATAGCCACGATGCGGTGCCGCCATTTTTTCCTTCTTGCTCTCGCGATCCCCACGCTCTCGGCGTCGGCGCAGACTGACCAACCGGTCGTCCCCGACATTCCCGAAGAAGAGAGTCCGTTCTTCATCGTCCGCGATCCGGATGCGCAGGAGGGTCCCCGGCGCAACCAGCGCGAAAAGGGCGCCCAGGCCTCGTTCCCGCAGAACAAGGGTGCGGAGCGGAGTGCGGGCGAGACGTTTACCGGGTTCTTCACCGAGATGTTCGATTCGGTCACCCTGCCGGGCGAGAAAAATAATGCGGGCAGCAAGCTGGCGGTCGACCCGAAGGAGTTCTCCCTCGATGATCGCCGTGAGGTCGCGGTGGATTTCACGGTCTACAACAAGACCAACAAATTGCTCCGGCTCGACTTCCCCTCCGCCCAGCGGATCGAGATTGTCGTGAGAAACCCGACCGGCGAAGTGATCGAGCGTTGGTCCGACGACCGGGCGTTTGCCGAGGTAGCGGGTGTCGTGATGATCAATCCGAATGAGCGCATCGAATATCAGGAAAAAATTGCAACCCGCGAGATGGTCGCCGGTGAGACCTACGTGATCGAGGCATCCTTGGTCGACAATCCCGATTTCACCCGCACGACCACCGTGACGCCGAGCGGGCAGCGCGACTTACCTCCCGCGCCGATCCCGGGAGAAGAACGTCAGCAGTCCGCCGACGACGGCTCCGGCGGCGAGCCAGCCACCGAGCCGGCTCAAGGTTGAGGGGATCGGATCCGGCATGACCGATCCTTTGAAGTAGTCGCGAGTGGCTTGGTGCCGCGCCGTGAAGGTCGCGCCGAAAACGATCCGCACCACGGTCTCGGAGAGCAGCCAGCCGACTGCCCCACCGGGTAGTGCGTACTCCACGCGGTCGGTCATCCGCGTCTGCGTCCCGTTGTCGATTGACTCGAATTGGTGCTGGTGCCGGAAGCTGGCAAAGGGGGACTCGAGGGCTCGATCCCAGAGCGCAACCGGGTGCTCAGCACGATCCCAGACGCCCTCCCAACGGATCGGCACGAAAAATTGCGAGGCTTCGATGCGGAACGTCTCGCCGGCGACGGCCTCGGTATTTGCATCAATTCGGCGGACCCGCAGCGTCGACGGGCTGATCTTCGTGAGATTGTGCGGGTTTTCGTGGAAGGCGTAGACGGCCGCGACGGGTGCGTCGAGGATGGTGGATTTTTCAAATATCGTCGTTTTCATCGTGGGATTTTCGCTTGACCGGATCGGCACAGCGCGTTTTCTGCCCGGCCAACAAATAATGATTGTCAAAGCCGGGCGTCGATCCTATCAGCTACCCCACTTCACCAATTAAACCTAAGAATATGTCCGAAAAATCCATCGAAGAAAAAGTCAAAGATATCATCGTCGAGCAGCTCGGCGTCACGCCCGAGCAAGTCACCCCAGCCGCCTCGTTCATCGAGGACCTCGGTGCCGACTCGCTGGACACCGTCGAACTCGTGATGGCTTTCGAAGAAGAATTTAACGTCGAGGTCCCGGACGAGGACGCGGAGAAACTCCAGACCGTCGGCGACGTCAACAAGTACATCGAAGAGCGCGTCAACAAGTAACGCATCTTCGGTCGCTTGACCGTTTTCGAACGGGCCGCGCCGCGAGGCGCGGCTCTTTTTTTTGCGCTCACGGGCAGCTCCGCCGGGCGTTGGGCGACGGCGGCGGTTTCAGCCAACGAGACAGGATTGACAGAGCACCGGCGGCTGGGAAGCCGCGGGGCAGACACCATCGGCCCTGCGATGGTGCCCGAAGGGCGAGACGAGCGGGAGCGAGCGAGTCAATTGACTGGATGAAGGCGCGAAACGGGATTGGGTGGTCAGGGTCCGGCGGAGTCGCTATGCCTTCTGGTCTCTCGATGTCTCTGCCCCGCTCAACCCGCAGCCCCGCCCGTCGTGCCGACGCTTGATTGGATCGGGAAGTCGGCCGTCGTCCGCCACCACGCCGAGGTCCCCTTCCGCCTCCTCGAAGAAGTGCCGGAGCTGTCCTGCGCTCCCGCCGAGGGCGAGACCGAAAATCTCATCGTCCAGGGCGACAATCTCGAGGCCCTCAAAGCCCTGCTCCCCCGCTACGCCGGGCAGGTGAAGTGCATCTACATCGACCCGCCCTACAACACCGGCAACGAGGGCTGGGTCTACAACGACGCGGTCAATAGCCCCGAGATCCGCCAGTGGCTCGGCCAAGTCGTCGGCAAGGAAGCCGAGGACCTCTCCCGCCACGATAAATGGCTCTGCATGATGTATCCCCGCCTCGTCCTGCTCCGGCAGTTCCTGCGGGAGGACGGCGCGATCTTCGTTTCCATCGACGACAACGAGGTGGCCTCGCTGCGGTTGCTGATGGATGAGGTATTCGGCCGCCGATGTTTTGTTGCCAACATCGTTTGGCAAAGCCGGTATTCTCGATCCAACGACGCCAGCTTTTCGGTCTCGCACAACTTCATCGCCGTCTATTCGCCCAATCCAGATCGCTGGAAGGGGACGAGGAATCGGTTGCCTCGCAGCGAGAAGCAGACCAGCCAATACAAGGACGACGGTGACGAGCGGGGACCGTGGCGGGCCATCCCCTGGGATGCGCCGAACGTTCGGGAGAACCTGAGCTATCCGATCAAGACGCTCACTGGCAATCTTCGCTACCCTCCGCCCGGCCGGTGCTGGTCGCGCACCGAAGAGCAATGGCTCGAGTTGGTGGCGAAGGGACTCGCCTACTTCGGTAAATCAGGAAATGGCGCACCTTCGTTCAAGCAATTCCTGAAAGACGCGGCGCAAATCGTGCCGAATACCTGGTGGGACCACGAGGACTCCGGGCACACGGACGAGGCCCAGAAGGAACTCCAACAGTTATTTCAATCGCGGACGCCGTTCTCGACGCCGAAACCTTCGCGGTTGATCCGCCGCATCCTCCAGATCGCCACCAATCCAGGCGACCTCGTTCTCGATTCCTTCGCGGGCAGCGGGACGACGGGGCACGCGGTGTTGGATCTCAACGCGCGGGACGGGAGGGATCGGCGGTTCATTTTGTGCGAGATCGACGAGGGGATCGCGCGGGGGATCACGGCGGAGCGGGTGCGGCGGGTGGCGCGGGGCTACGAGAACGCGAAGGGCGAGGCGGTCGCTGGGCTGGGCGGGGGGTTTCAATTCGTGAAGTTGGGCAAGCCGTTGTTCGACGAGATGGGGGCAATCCGGGAGGACGTGCGGTTCGGCGAGTTGGCGGAGTTCGTGTTCTTCAAGGAGACGGGGCGGCCCTTGGCGCGGGGTCGGCGACGGTCGCCGTTGCTGGGGACGCACGACGGGCGGGCGGTGTATCTGCTTTTCAACGGGATCCTGGGAGACCGGTCGGTCGGCGGCGGGAACGTCCTCACGGCGCCGGTGCTGGCGGCGCTCCCGGCGCACGCGGGTCCGAAGGTGATCTACGCGGCGGCGTGTCGGCTGGGGCGGGCGCGGCTGGAGGCCGAGGGGATCACGTTTCGGCAGACGCCCTACGATTTGCAGGTCGGATGAAGCCGCTCACGCCCAAGCGATACCAGGACGAGCTGCTGCGGAGCGTGGAGGCGTATTTTCGCGCGTGCCGCGAGACCGGGGACGCGCGGAAGGCCTACCACGACACGATGTATGCGCTGTGGGGCGAGGTCGGGAGCTACCGACCACTGACGGGATTCGACGCGGGTATGCCGTATTTCTGCCTGCGCGTGCCGACCGGCGGGGGGAAGACGCGACTGGCCGCGCGGAGCGTTGCGCTGGTGAATCGGCGTCTGCTGGAGAACGATCACGGCGTCATCCTGTGGCTGGTGCCGTCGAGCGCGATCCGCGACCAGACCTTGCGCGCGCTGCGCGACCGCGAGCACCCCTACCACGCCGACCTGCTGGAGGCCGGGCCGGTGACGGTCGTCGACCTGGACGAGGCGAAGACGCTCACGCCGCCGACCTACGACACCTCGACGGTGGTGATCGTCGCGACGGCGCAGTCTTTTCGTCAGCAGGACATGGACAAGCTCAAGGTCTACGAGGGCGGCGGGGCGCTCATGGACCACTTCCGCGGGATCACGAAGGAGCAGCGGGAGCAGCTCCTGCGCGGCCCGGAGGAGACGGTGCCGTATTCGTTCGCGAACGTCCTGCGGCTACGGCGGCCCTTCGTGATCGTGGACGAGGCGCACAACGCGCGGACGGAATTGCAGTTCGAGACGTTGGCGCGATTCCGCCCGGCGGGCATCCTCGAACTCACGGCCACGCCCGACCTCGAGACGACGCCGAGCAACGTCCTGCACAGCGTGTCCGCCGCGGATCTCAAGGCCGAGTCCATGATCAAGCTGCCGATCCTGCTGGAGGCCGAACCCGATTGGCAGAAGGTGCTGGCCTACGCCATCGACAAGCGCGCGCAGCTCCAGACGCTGGCCGACCGCGAGCGCGCGGGCGGTGCCGCCTACCTGCGTCCGCTCGTGCTCATCCAATCGCAGCCGCGCAGCAAGGACCGCGACACGCTGCACGCCGAGGCGCTCAGGGACGAATTGATCCGCAACCACCACATTCCGGAGAACGAGATCGCGGTGGCGACGGGAGAGACGCGGGACCTGGCCGAGATCGACCTCTTCGCCGAGACGTGTCCGATCCGCTACATCATCACGCAGCAGGCGCTGGCGGAGGGTTGGGATTGCTCGTTCGCCTACGTGTTGGCGAGCGTGGCGGAGATGCGCAGCGAGACGCGCGTCGAGCAATTGCTGGGGCGGATCCTGCGGCAACCCGACGCCGAGCGGCGGGCGACTCCCGAGCTGAACCGGTCCTACGCCTTCGTGGCGTCGCGGGATTTCGGCGAGACCGCGAGGGCCCTGCGGGACCGACTGGTGCAGGGCGCGGGCTTCGACCGGGCCGACGCGTGGCAATTCGTCGCCGCCGGGAACGAGGAGCAAGCGCGGCTGGACTTCACGCCCTTCCGCCGGGTGGAAATGCGCCCCGTCGTGGTGGCTCTCCCGGAGAAGCCCGACCTGACGAAGCTCACGCCGTCGTTGAAGAAAAAGGTCAAATGGGATGGGAAGGCGGGGACGCTCACGATCAACGAACCCATCAAGCCCGAGGAGGACGAAGCCATCGCCCGGACCGTCGTGTGGGAGGAGTCGCGGGAAGCCGTGGGGATCGCCGCAGCGAAGAGTCGGACCGAGGCCATCGAAGTCTTCCGCACGCCGAGCGAGCGGGGGCTGGACTTCCGGGTGCCGCGCCTGGGCGTGCGGGTCCACGGAGAGCTGCAACTCTTCGACGACCCCGGCGTGCTCGACTACCCATGGGAGCTGCCCGTTTACCAAGCGGACCCGAGCGGCGAGGAGCTGGGATGGCTGCGATCCAGCGATCGGATCACGGACGGCGGGGAGATCGACGTCGAGGAGGGGGCGGTGCGGGTGAGATTCCTGCCCGACCTCACGCGCGATCTGGATCTCAGCTACACGCCCGATCATTTGACGGAGGCGAAGCTCGGCGCGTGGCTTTGCCGCAACGTCCGGGAGACCGATATCACGGACGGGAGTCTGCGGAACTTCGTCGCGGCCTTCCTCGCGGGCGCGATCCGGGAGACCGACCTCGTGCTCGCGAACCGCCAGAAATTTCTGCTCCGCGGCCTGCTCGAGCGCAAGATCGCCGACCTGCGGCGGGAGGCCGTCAGCCGGGCGTATCAGGAGTTTTTCTTCACCGATGGGGTGAAAGAACGGGTGACGGTGGACGCGGAGTTCGCGTTCGAATTTCACCCAGACGCCTATTCACCGACCAAGGACGATCCGGGCGCGGCGGATTTTGCGGCCCACTATTACCCGCGAATCGGAGCGTTCGACAGCGACGAGGAGCGCCAGTGCGCGCTGTGGCTGGATCGGGCCGCGCAGAAGGGACTCATCCAATTCTGGGTGCGCAATCTGGTCCGCAAAGCCACCGGGGCCTTCTTCCTCCCCACGGCGACGGGGAAGTTCCACCCCGATTTCCTCTGCCGCCTGCCCGACGGGCGGACGCTCGTCGTCGAATCCAAGGGCGCGGACCGCTGGAAAGAAGCCGAGGGCGACCGGAAGCTCGGCGAATTGTGGGCCGAACTCAGCGGCGGGCAGTGTCTCTTCGTCATGGTCAAAGACAAACGCTGGGACTGGATCGAAGCGAAGCTGGGGTGACGGGATGCTGCCGATTTTCGAAGCGCTGAAAGCTGGTGACCGGTTCGGACTTCCGTTGTTGGCCGCGCATTTCGAAGACTGCCAGGAGTATTGGGACTGGTGGTGGTCCGAGGCTCGGATGGACCGGCTCACCCGACCGATGCTGCTCGACGACGACGAACCGATTCTCGACCCGACCGCGAGCCAGCTCTGGGTGGACTCGATCACGTATTTCGATTTCTTCGATAAATTCCTGGGCACGGCGTTGCGGAACCGCCTCTTGCCGCGGGGAGATCAGGTGGCGCGAGCCGAGTATCAAGATGCGCTCGTTCAGCTCCTGGCGGCACGAGGTCTGCAGCAGAGAGACCGCGTCGTGGTGTTCGTCGGAGGTGGCTACGGTGCCGGGAAGACGACGGTGCTATCGATGACGGGCCGAAAAGCCTTCCTCACCTTGCCCCCATCGACCGTCGTCGGGGTCGATGCTTTCAAACTCTACCTTCCAGAATACGAAGTCATTCGAAGGCTCGGCGATGGAAGAGCGAGTTCCGTTGTCCAATCCGAAGCGCGGACTCTCTCGGAAAGGCTGTTCGAGCGGATGGTTCGAATGGGACTCTCGTTCATGTGGGACTCATCCATGTCCGACCTCCGCGCATCGCTGCCGCGAATTCGGATGGCGAAAGCGCAGGGCTATCGGCTGATTCTGATCGCGGTCGGGAGTCCCGTCGACGCGGCGATTGCCAAAGCGATGGGGCGGGCAAGAACGACTCGCCGCTTCGCACACCCGGAGCATTTGGCGGACTCACACCAAAAGTTTGCGCGCGCGTTTCCCTCGTATTTCGATGAATTCGACGAGGTGCGATTGTTCTGGAATCCCTGGTCACCCGGGTCTTGTCCGGCGGATCCGCTCCTCGTTGCAGAAAAAGATCGTAGCGACAACAGCCTTGTCAGCTATGCTGATACAGCTTTAGAAGAATTTTTAGGCCAAGCAAGCGCAGCATGAACATCAAGAAATCCGACCAGACTCCGAAGACGATCAGCGAACTTTGTGAAGACGATGCCGGAGCTTTCGAACGCTTCCTCCGAACGAAGAATCAGTTCCTCACCGAGTTGGATCGCAAGGCGAATCTCCGCGTGCACCAAGCTCTTGAGAGCCGATTGGTTCTGGCGGCTTAAGACCGCGCTCGCATCGCTGCGAGCAAACGATTCGGCGGTCACTCGTCGGTCGCGCTCAGTTTCGCGAGGACGCTGAAGTCTTCCATCGTCGTGGTGTCGCCGGTGACGTCGTCGCCGGCAGCGAGTTGCTTGAGGACGCGGCGCATGATCTTGCCGCTGCGGGTCTTCGGGAGCGCTTCCGCGAAGCGGATTTCGTCGGGCTTGGCGATGGGGCCGATGATGTCGCCAACGTGTTTGCGGAGGGCTTCCTTGAGGACCTTCGTGGCCTTCTGACCGCCCTTGAGGGTGACAAAGGCAACGACGCCCTGGCCCTTGATCTCGTCGGGGCGACCGACGACCGCCGCCTCCGCGACGGCTTCGTGGGAGACGAGGGCGCTCTCGACTTCCGCCGTGCCGAGGCGGTGGCCCGCGACGTTGAGGACGTCGTCGATGCGGCCGACGATCCAGAAATACCCGTCCTTGTCGCGACGCGCGCCGTCGCCGGTGAAGTAGAATCCCGGGACCTCGCTCCAGTAGGTCTTTTTGTAGCGTCCCTTCGCACCGTAGATCCCGCGAAGCATCGAGGGCCAGGGCTTGCGGATGACGAGTTTACCGCCTTGATTCACCGCGACTTCGTTGCCGTCGTCGTCGACGATGGCGGCGTCCACTCCGAAGAACGGGAGCGTCGCCGTGCCGGGTTTGAGCGGCGTCGCGCCGGGGAGCGGCGTGATCATGTGACCGCCGGTCTCGGTCTGCCACCAGGTGTCGACGATGGGGCAGCGACCGCCGCCGATTTTTTCGTGATACCACATCCAGGCCTCGGGATTGATCGGCTCGCCGACCGTGCCGAGGAGGCGGAGGGTGGTGAGATCGTGCTTGGCGGGCCATTCGTCGCCCCACTTGATGAAGGCGCGGATGGCGGTCGGGGCGGTGTAAAGGATCGTGACGCCGTATTCGGCGACGAGCGACCAGAAGCGGTCCGGCTCCGGCCAGTTCGGCGCGCCCTCGTAGAGCAGGCAGGTCGCGCCGTTCGCCAGTGGGCCGTAGACGAGGTAGCTGTGGCCGGTGATCCAGCCGACGTCGGCGGTGCACCAGAAGACGTCTTCTTCTTTCAAATCGAAGACGTATTTTGTCGAAGTCGTGGTCCCGGTGAGGTAGCCGCCGGTCGAGTGGAGGATGCCCTTCGGCTTGCCGGTCGATCCGCTCGTGTAGAGGATGAAGAGCGGGTTCTCGCTGTCGAAGCCCTCCGCCGGGCAGTCGGCGTCGACGTATTCCATCTCGCGGTGCCACCAGACGTCGCGGCCCTCTTCGATGTGGGTCGGGGTGTTCGTGCGGCGAAAGACGATGACGCGGCGGACGGACTTGTCGCCCTTGAGCGCGTTGTCGACGTTCTGCTTGAGGGTGACGGTCTGACCGCGGCGGTAACCGCCGTCGGCGGTGATGACGACCTTCGCGCCGCAGTCGTGCACCCGGTCCTTGATGCTCTCGGAGCTGAAGCCGCCGAAGATGACGGAATGCACCGCGCCGATCCGCGCGCAGGCCAACATCGCGATCACGGCTTCGGGGATGAGCGGCAGGTAGATGATGACCCGGTCGCCACGTTTGACTTTGTTGCGCCGGAGGACGTTGGCAAATTTGCAGACCTCGCGGTGAAGCTGGTGGTAGGTGAGCGTGCGCTTCTCGCCGGGTTCGCCTTCCCAGATGATGGCTGCTTTGTTGCGGCGCGGGCCGTCGAGATGCCGGTCGAGGCAATTCTCCGCCACGTTGATCTTGCCGCCCACGAACCACTTGGCATCGGGGCACTTCCAGTCGAGCACCTTGGTCCACTTCTTCTGCCAGTGGAGCTCCTTGGCCTGCGCTGCCCAGAATCTGTCGGGCTTGCTGATGGATTCGTCGTAGAGGCGCCGGTACTCCGCCATGCTGCCGACGTGGGCGGTTTTGGCAAAAGCCTTGGCGGGTTTGAAGACGCGTTTCTCGACGAGGTGCGATTCGATATTCTGGCTCATGGGGAAAGCGCGGAGCTTGCCTGAATCGGGTGCGCCGGGGAAGTCTCAAGTGCGTTTGACGCGGGTCGGACGCTTTGGCATCGTGCCAGATCGGCGGTCCGTCGCCCTCTTGCCTTATGCCCACGCCCACCATCATCTACACCAAGACCGACGAGGCTCCCGCCCTCGCTACGTATTCTCTGCTTCCGATCATCGAAGCCTTCACCGCGCCCGCTGGCGTCCGGGTGGAATGGCGCGACATCTCGTTGGCGGGCCGCATCCTCGCCAGTTTCCCCGAGGCCCTCAGTGACGAACAGCGGATGGGCGACGCCCTCTCCGAACTCGGCCAACTCGCGACCGAGCCGCACGCAAACATCATCAAACTGCCGAACATCAGTGCTTCCGTTTCGCAGCTCACGGCCGCCGTCGCCGAGCTGCAGGCCAAGGGCTACCCGCTCCCAGATTACCCGACCGAACCCACGACCGAAGCCGAGAGACAGACGCGCGCCCGCTACGACCGCGTCAAAGGCAGCGCGGTCAATCCCGTGCTCCGTGAGGGCAATTCCGACCGCCGCGCTCCGAAGGCCGTCAAGGACTACGCGCGCACCAATCCCCACCGCATGGGCAAGTGGTCATCCGACTCGAAGACCAACGTCGCCACGATGGGAGCGGACGATTTTTTCTCGAATGAAAAATCGGTCACGCTCCCCGCAGCCACGACCGCTCGCATCGAGTTCGTTTCCGCCGATGGCACGACCACCGTGCTCAAGGAGAAGACTCCCTTGCTCGCGGGCGAGATCCTCGACGCGACCGTCATGCGCAAAGCCGCTCTCGTCGACTTCCTCACCGCGCAGATCGCGGAAGCCAAGGAACGCGGCGTTCTTTTTTCGCTCCACCTGAAAGCGACGATGATGAAGGTCTCCGACCCGATCATCTTCGGCCATGCCGTCCGCGTTTTCTTCGCCGACCTCCTCGCTAAGCACGCGGACGTCCTCGTCGAACTCGGCGTCGACCTCAACAACGGCTTCGGCGATCTCGTCGCAAAGATCGAGACCCTGCCCGCCGACCAGCGCACTGCCATCGAGGCCGACATCCAGGCTGCCTACGCCGACGGCCCGGCCATCGCGATGGTCAACAGCGACAAGGGCATCACCAATCTTCACGTCACGAGCGACGTGATCGTCGACGCTTCGATGCCCGCGATGATCCGCACCTCCGGTCAGATGTGGAACGCCGCCGGCGATCAGCAAGACACGCTCGCCGTCATCCCGGACAGCAGCTACGCGGGCGTCTACCAGGCGACCGTCGACTTTTGCCGTGAGCACGGAGCGTTCGATCCGAAGACGATGGGCAGTGTCCCGAACGTCGGTCTCATGGCGCAGAAGGCCGAGGAGTACGGCTCCCACGACAAGACCTTCGAGGCTCCGGGCCAAGGCACGATCCGCGTGGTGAATCTCGAAGGCACCACGCTGCTGGAGCACGCCGTCGAACCCGGCGACATCTGGCGCGCCTGCCAGACGAAGGACGCCCCGATCCAGGATTGGGTGAAGCTCGCCGTGAATCGCGCTCGGGCTACCGGGGTCCCCGCCATCTTCTGGCTCGACGCCGCTCGCGCGCACGACGCCGAGATCATCGCAAAAGTCGACGCCGCCCTCGCGACCCACGACACCGACGGTCTCGACATCCAGATCCTCGCGCCCGCCGAGGCGACTCGATTCAGCCTCGAGCGCATCAAGCGCGGCGAAGATACGATCTCCGTGACGGGCAACGTCCTGCGCGATTACCTCACCGACCTGTTCCCGATCCTCGAGCTGGGCACCAGTGCGAAGATGCTCTCCATCGTCCCGCTCATGAACGGCGGCGGACTCTTCGAGACGGGCGCGGGCGGCTCTGCGCCGAAGCACGTCCAGCAATTTGTCGAGGAGAACTACCTTCGCTGGGACTCGCTCGGGGAATTTCTCGCTCTCGCCGTTTCGTTGGAACACCTCGCCACCACCTTCGATAACCCCCGCGCCAAGGTCCTTGCCGATACGCTCGACGTGGCCACGGGCAAGTTCCTCGCCAACGACAAATCCCCCGCCCGCAAGGTCGGCGGCATCGACAACCGCGGCAGCCACTTCTACCTCGCGCTCTACTGGGCCGAAGCCCTCGCCGCTCAAGGTCAGGACGCCGATCTCCGGACCACCTTTGCCCCCATCGCGGAGGAACTCGCCGGAGCCGAGCCGACCATCATCGCCGAGCTTGCTGCCGTCCAGGGTCAGCCCGTCGACATCGGCGGCTACTTCAAGCCGGACGATGCCCTCGCGGGCGCGGCCATGCGACCAAGCGCGACGCTCAACGCCATCTTGGCCAAGCTCTCCCGCTAGCCTCCGATCAACGGAGGACGCCGTCCTTCCGCACGACAACCTCGATGCCTTCCGTTGGTTCTCCCGCCGCGAGGACCCGCTGGGGACGGAGAACGTTGGAATACCACACCGCGTCGTGGTGGGTGATTTGAGCGATGAGACGGATGTCCCCATCTGGCGCGATCTCGTCCCTGCGGTAGGGGAGTTCGAAAGGAATGGGGAACGCGCCCGGCGCGGCCACGGACCGCGAGGCCAGCGCCTCGCGGACACCCGTCGAGTTCCGCAGATCGACCAGCAGGAGATCCAGCTGCGCGCCTCTCGGCAGAGTCAACGGCGTCGGGGTCGTCACTTCACCAGTGACGGTCGCCCGGGAGGGGGAGTCGACCGTCGCACAGCCGACCACCGCCAATGGCAGCAGCAAGGCGGCTAGGTAGCGAGAGAAGCTCACCCGCCGATCTTCGCGGCAAACACTTTCACCCGGTAAGAGAAGCTCCGCTTTTTCCCCGATGCCAGGTCCCGGACGTTGGTCACCTTGATCGTGATGAAACGCGGCTTGCGGTCCTTCATCAGCAGATACGTGTTGTTGTCGATCTGTTCCGAAAAGAAAGGATTCTCCCGGAAGCGCAACTTGGGCTCGAAGACGATGCCCGGACTCCCGGTGCCGGTCTCGCGGTTCACAACCTTGGTGCGGACCCGCTGCTTCCCATCGCGAACGCTGACCTTGGCTCGCTTAAAGTCCGCACCGTCCAGCGAGAAGGAAAACCGCTCGTAAACCAGCGTGTTCGGCACGTTCCCCGGAGGGGGCCACGCCACGTAGTTATCCCGCGGCTGGCGGGCACTGAGTCGGGTCCAATCTGGTAGGACCCACAAAGCGTTCGCGCCAAACGCGCCTTTGGTGAAGGCGTCCCCCGAACCCATCTCGATGGATGGTGGATAGAGGATCCACCGACGATGCCCGACTCGCTCATTGTTGTCGCCGCTGTCCTCGACGTAGGCGGCGATCGCGAGCGGTCCGGTATTCCCGAGCGCCAAGTTGGACTTCCCGGCAGCCTCCGCGCCGTCCGCCGTGTAGAATGCCCACGCCGGCGAAGGCGTGTGGCTCAACGAGTTCTCCCCGGCCATCATCAACGCCGCGGCGGCCGCTTTCTGGTTCCAGTCGTCGCGGAAGTCGACCGACCCGACTCCGGCCATCGCGCGGTAGAAGTTGACGGCCTTGAGGGTCGACCTCTGGTAGCGGTTCGACGACGGACCCGCGATGCCCGCCTCGACTGATCCGCGCCACTGCGGCTTCACTTTCGCCGTGCGCAAAAACTGGCGGTAATTTTTCAGGACCGACGACTTGCTTTTGACGTTGAGCTTGCCGGCTTGGACGGTCGCGAGGCCCGGGCCGACCGAGATGAGGGCGGCAAAGAGCAGGATCGCGGGTCTGCGGAAGGTCGGGATCGTTGTCATGGCAAATATCCTAAGGCTGATGCTTTCTTCGTGCAAACCCGTTGTGATTCCGGGCCGTCTTGGTCTGGAATCTTTGGATCCATCCCCGTTTACTAGCCGCGTGCCGCCGCCCAGAGACCCAATCATCGAGCTGACCGAGAAATCCCTCATGGGCATGGGCGGCTGGCAGATCTGGAAGCGGGCGCGCGACATCCACGAGCTCGGGTGCGTGACGGACGCCACCTACGAGCCTCCCCTGCTCAAGGGGAGGATCTCCGAGGGCGGGAAGGAATTCCCCGCGGGATTGAAATTCAACAACCGCATCGACGTCGATAATCTCTGCCCCTGCCGCGACTCGCGCGTCCGCGGCCTCATCTGCGCTCACTCGATTGCGGTCGGTCTCCAGGTGATCAAACCCCGCGCCGCCCGGGCCGCGAAAGCGGAGGCGGAGCCAACCAACGCCGCCGCCACGGCGACCACCAACGAGCGACCAACGGTCAATCTCACCATCGAAGGATCGCTCCGGCACCTGGAAGCCAACGTTTCGTTCACCTACACCCGACCCGGCGCGAGCAATCCTGCCGCCGAGGGTGCGGCGCTCGGTCGCCTCGTCGAAGCGGGATTTCGCGAGGTCAAGGGCAAGGCGGTGATCCAGGGTGAGCAGGACGCGATCCGCTTCTTCGCGGCGGAGCTTCCCAAGCTCAAGCAGTCGTGGACGGTCACCGAAGGCGAGCGTTTTCAGAACGTCACCCGAGACTTCGTCCGGATTGAACCCCGCTTCGCCCTCCGCGAAGCCTCCGACGGTTTTCTCGATCTGCACGTCCACCACACCGCCGGGAGCGAAGCGGTGCTCTCGCAAGCCGACCTCACCCGCTTGCTGCAAGGCGGCCAAAGCCACCTCAAGCTCAAGGACGGAAAGATCGCCGTTCCCGACGGCGCGCTCGCCGCCGACCTCGAAGCGATGCTCCGCGACGTCGATCCGCAGCAGCAGCGAGGCGGCTACCGGATCCCCGCCGTGCACCGCGGGTTTGTCGAGCGATCCATCGCCGAGTGGACGGACGTCGCCGCGCCCTCCGCCGCGTCGGCAGCGAAGCTGGGCTCGCTCGAGTCCACCCTCCGCCCCTACCAAGTCGACGGAGCCCGCTGGCTTCTCGGCCAAGCCCAAGCGGGCAGCGGCGCGCTGCTCGCCGACGAGATGGGCCTCGGCAAGACGATCCAGGCCCTCGCGATGATCCAGCAGCTCGACGGCCCCACCCTCGTCGTGTGCCCATCGTCGCTGGTGTGGAATTGGAAGCGCGAGGCGCGGACATTTCTCCCCGACCTCCCCGTCCTCACCATCGACGGCCCGGACCGGAAGAAACGCTTCGCCGACATTCCACGCCACCGCCTCATCGTCACGAGCTACGCGCTGCTTCGGCGCGACCTCGAGCACTACGCCGGGATCGACTTTGCCGCCGTCATCCTCGACGAAGCCCAGCACATCAAGAACCCCGACAGCCAGAACGCAAAAGCCGCTTACGCCCTGCCCGCCCGCTCGCGCTTCATCCTCACCGGCACCCCCATCGAGAACGGCATCCGCGATCTCTGGTCGCTCTACGAATTCCTCCTCCCCGGCTATCTCGGCAGTCGCAAGGACTTCCAAGAACGCTACGAGAACCCACTGCTCAACGGCGAGCGAGGCGCCCTCTGGAGCCGCCTTCAACGCCGCATCCAGCCCTACCTCCTGCGCCGCCGCAAAGCCGAGATCCTCGACGACCTCCCCGACAAGATCGAACAGATCATCGAAGTCGACCTCACCGATAAACAGAAGGTCGCCTACACCCAGCTCCAGCGCAGTGCCCGCGATCAGATCGACGCCCTGGCGAAAGACCAAGGCGGAGCGGCCCGCATGAAAGCGCTCACCGCCCTACTCCGCCTCCGCCAAGCCTGTTGCGACCTGCGCCTCCTCGGGGGCGAACTCCCCACCGAGCAATCCTCCGCCAAGCTCACGGCTCTGCTCGAGCTGCTCGCCGAGTCCATCGACGGCGGCCACCGCACGCTCGTCTTCAGTCAATTTACCAGCATGCTGGACCGCATCGGAGCTGCGCTGGAGGAAAATGGCACGCCGTTCTGCCGCCTCGATGGCTCCACGAAGAATCGCGAGGCCGTCGTCGACCGCTTCCAAGAGAACGACGACATCCCGGTGTTTCTCATCAGCCTGAAGGCTGGCGGCGTCGGCCTCAACCTCACTGCCGCCGATACGGTCATCCACTTTGACCCCTGGTGGAACCCCGCCGTTGAGGCTCAAGCGACCGACCGCGCCCACCGCATCGGCCAAAAGAGCGTCGTCACTTCGATCAAGCTCATCGCCCGCGACACCGTCGAAGAACGCGTCCTGGCACTCCAGAAAAAGAAGCGCGAACTCCTCGAAGGCACCGTCGACGCCGACGAAGCGCTGGCGAATCTCTCGCCCGAAGACTTGGCGGACCTCGTCTGAGAAATATTCTTTCACCGGAAGGTGGGTAGAAGCTGGGGGGAGACGCATCGGGGTATCAGCCCTTCACGACCTTCGTGCTCTTTGGGGTCAAAAAATCACCTCAACCCTTCCATCCCGTCCCCCCCTTCCGCTGAAGAATGGTTGCATTCCACCCACTCACGCCGCCCCCGCCCCGCGTTCTATCAGCATGCCAGTAGATCCCAAGATCAGCGAACCGAAGCTCGTCGACCCCCGCAACCAATACGCGACGCCGCCCTACCCCGCCCAATCTCAGAAGCCTCCCGGCACCGACGCCGCGATGGACCCGCGCGCCGATCACGGTGAGACCTCTTACTTCGGCTCGGGGAAAATGGCTGGCCTCACCGCACTCATCACCGGTGCCGACAGCGGCATCGGTCGCGCCATTGCCATCGCCTACGCCCGCGAAGGCGCGAACATTCTCATCTCTTACCTCAGCGAAGACGACGACGCGAAGGAGACCGCCAAATGGGTCCGCGAGGCGGGTTGCGACGCCGTCCTCGTCCCCGGCGACATCGGCGATCCCGAGCATTGTCGCAATCTCGTCGCCCGCTGCGTCGACGAATTTGACGGCCTCGACGTCCTCGTCAACAACGCCGCCCACCAACGCACCGTCGAGAACATCGACGAACTCGACAGTGCGGAATTCGAGAAAACCCTCCGCGTGAACGTCCTCGGCATGTTTAACCTTTGCAAAGCCGCGCTCGCCCACCTCAAGCCCGGCGGCACCATCATCAACACCGCGTCCATCCAGGCCCAGGACCCGAGCGGCTCCCTCCTCGCTTACGCCACCACCAAGGGCGCGATCATCACCTTCACCCGAGGCCTCGCCGACCTCGCCATCGCCCAGGGCGTCCGCGTCAACGCCGTTGCCCCCGGCCCGATCTGGACGCCGCTCATTCCGGCCACGATGCCCGAAGACAAAGTCAAGGACTTCGGCTCCTCCACCCCCATCGGTCGCGCCGGCCAACCCGCCGAACTCGCCCCGACCTACGTCCTCCTCGCCACCAAGGACTCGAGCTACGTCACGGGCGAAGTGATCGCCGTCACCGGTGGGCGGTTGATGTGACCCGCCACCTCCGCTGCGAAAGACGGTCATGCGCTTGATCCCCCTCGCCCTTCTGCTCGCCGTGACCCAATTCGCCACCGCCGAAACGGCCCGTTTCTACATCGGCACCTTCACCGGCGAAGACGCCAGCCTGGGGATCTACACCGCGAAGCTGGACCTCACGACCGGCGCGATCAGCCCGCCGGAGCTCGCCGTCGAAGTCGCGAGTCCCAGCTACCTCGCGCCGTCCCCGGACGGTCGTTTTCTCTACGCAGCCAGCGAGAGCGGCGGGGGCGCGGTCGTGGCGTTTGCCGTCGGGGAGGACGGTCAGCTCAGGCGGATCAATGACCAGCCGACGGGTGGCAAAGGCACCTGCTTCGTCTCCGTGCACCCAGACGGGAAATGGGTTTTCACCGCCGACTACAGCTCCGGCTCCATCGCCGCCTTTCCGATCAAAGCCGATGGCGCGCTCGGCGAACGCACCGGCTTTGCCCGATTCGAAGGCACGGGACCCAACCCGAAGCGCCAGAAGGCTCCCCACGCCCACAGCATCTACCCCATCGGCGATTCCGTCGTCGCCTGCGATCTCGGCACCGATCACGTGTGGCGCTACCGCCTCACGACCGACGGCGAGCTCCTCGCCGAAGATCCCGCCTCCGTCCCACCCGGCGGCGGCCCCCGCCACCTCGCCTTCTCGCCCGACCGGACCTGGGCCGTCGTCGCCAACGAGCTAGGCCTCAGTCTTTCCACCTTCGACGTCGATTCGACCACCGGGGCTTTCACACCCCGCGACACGATCCCGACCCACCCCGCGCCCGACGAGAAGATCACGCTCGCCGCGATCAAGTTCGCCCCGGTCGGCGACACCTTCACCGTCTCCAGCCGAGGCGACGACGAGCTACTCACCTACCGCCGCGACCCCGAAGGAGACGTGGAAAAAATCGGCACGGTCCCCGCGATCGTCGGCTTCCCCCGCGACTTCGCCTACGACCCCTCCGGTCGCTGGCTCGTCGCCGCCGGGCAGAACGGGGACGACCTAGCCACCTTCGCCGTCGACCCCTCGACCGGCGCGCTCACCCCCACCGACCACACCGCAACCATTTCGAAACCCGTCTGCGTCGTCTTTGCGGCAGACTGATTGCAATCCCGACAACCCGCGCTAACCTTTCCCCCCTATGCAAATCCGCACTCTGGGTGTCCTGCTCGCAGCGATCACCTTCATCCCCACAAGTCTCATGGCACAATCCGCCCTCGAAAACGGTCAGAAATTTCTCGCCGAAAACGCCAAACGCCCCGAAGTCACCACGACCGCATCGGGCCTCCAATACGAGGTCCTCACGGAAGGCACCGGCAAGAGCCCGGCAGCCACCGACACCGTCGAAGTGAACTACCGCGGCACCACCATCGACGGCACCGAATTTGACAGCTCGTATAAGCGCGGCGAATCCATCGAATTCCCGCTCAACGGAGTCATCCCCGGTTGGACCGAAGGCGTCCAGCTCATGAAGGAAGGCGCGAAATACCGCTTCACGATCCCGTCGGAACTCGCCTACGGCAAACGCGGAGCCGGTGGAGCCATCGGACCCGACGAGACCCTCATCTTCGACGTCGAACTCATCGAGGTGAAGTAGGCCCCGGCACCAATCACCAAGCCAACGGCCCGCACCTTAGGTGCGGGCCGTTTGCATTTCCCTCCAGGCCGCACCGACCTCGGTCCATGCCCCGCTGATCGGATCGACGAGCCCGACCGACTTCCAAGGGGCCCGTCGCCAAGCCAGCTCGAACCAAGCGAACCGCTCCAGGAACGGCAACTCCCTCAGCATCGGCACCGCATCCCGCAGAAACGCCGCGTTCGCCGCCGCGTCCACCGGCGGATTCGCGATCTCCAGCCAGCGTCCCGTCGAGCCGGAGAACTCCGTCAACCAGATCGGTCGACCATACCGCTCCCAAGCTACCGTCAGCGACCGGCGCAGCTCCGCCACTGCAGCCGCCCGCGTCACGTCCCCGTACCAATGCAGGCAGATAAAGTCCACGCGTCCTCCGCGCTCCTCGACGCCCATCATGAAGCGTTCCAACCACGTTCCACCCGCCGCCGCCGGACTCCCGAGCCGCAGCCCCGTGGCCTCCAGCTTCGGCCAGAGATCCAACGCCCGCTTCACGCTCAGATTGGCCTGCGAGCGTTTGTCCGGTTCGTTAAATCCGAGCAACACACCCGACTTCGCTCGCCCCGCCTCGACCAGCGCGGCCTCCGTCACGCTCGCTGCGCCCCAGATCATCGGAACAAACTCCGCGTCGATCTCCGCACCAGCGCTGCACCGCCTTTCGGTCCAATTGTAATACCACTCGCACCCCAGCGCATCGATCTGTCGGCCCAGCAGGGGAGATCGCCCCTTCAAGTTGGCCCACCCGACACCCGCTTGCGCCATCAAGGCACCGCTGCCAGCATCGCCGTGACCGTCACCCGCCCGTCCGGGTCAAAGCCGACACCTTCCGCTCTCAGCAGATCGATCTTGCGGGCGATCGCCGCCCCGGTCCGGTCGCCGAAGAATCCGCCCACCCGTCGATCCGCCGCCACCACCCGGTGGCACGGCACCTCTGGCGCGTACGGGTTTGCCCTCAGCGCTTGGCCCACCGCCCTCGGTGCGCGACACCCGATCGCCTCCGCCACCGCCCCGTAGCTGACGACCCGCCCGCGCGGAATGGTCCGCGCGACGTCGTAAACTTTTTCTTGAAACGCCGTCGCCATCCCCGAAAGTCGACCTCCCTCCACTCCGAAGCAATTGAAAACGCTCAACCGCTGGCTCCCTCTCATCGCCGGACTCGCCTTGATCGCCAGCGCCTCGGCGGGGACACTCATCTCGATCCACACTCCGGTCGGCGCGATCACCCTCGAACTCGACGACGCCGACAAGCCAATCACGGTCTCGAATTTTCTGAACTATCTGAACTCTGGCCGCTACACGAATCTCTTTGCCCACCGACTCGAAAGCAATTTCGTCTTCCAGAGCGGTGGCTTCACCCTCTCGGGGAACCAGATCGCGGATGTCGTCAAAGACGCTCCCATCGCCAACGAATTCACCGCCGACCCACGATTTAGCAACACCTACGGCACCATCGCGATGGCCAAGATCGGCGGCGATCCCGACTCCGCGACTTCCGGTTGGTTCATCAACCTTGCCGACAATGTCTTCCTCGATCTGTCCAACGGTGGTTTCACGGTTTTCGGTCGGGTGATCGAGGGTTTTGACACCTTGCAAGCGCTGCAAAGCGATTTCGGCAACGGTGCCTCCGGCGGCTCGGGGATCTACGATGCGAGGAGTCAGCTCGGGTCTGACTTCGCCAATCTTCCACTCCTCGCCGGCAGCCTCGACCCGGCCAACTTCATCTTCACCACCGTCGCCATCGTCCCCGAACCCGCCACGATCACGCTCCTCGCCCTCGCCGCCACCCTCGCTCTCTGGAGGCGAATCCGCCCCAAGTCGACGAAACTCTGAGCGGATCGGCGTAAAGTTTCGTCGGTGGCTTCAGTCGCCCATCAGCGATTCGATGAGGATCGTCGCTAGCTCCTGCGTCGCGTCGTCGAGCTCGCCCAGTTTGCGTTTCAGTCCGTTGAGATTCTTTCGCTCGATGAGCGCCCGGACTTCCGCGACAAGGTCATCGATGCGCTGGCGATCCTCCGGCGGCAGCTGATCGCCCAACTGGTCGTAGGCTGCGTCGATGGCCGGTAGCATCTCTTCCGCCTTGAGCTTCGTCTCGGTGAAGATGCGCTCGTTCATGTCCGCGAACGCGTGCTCGACCGAGTCTCCGATCATTGCCCCCACCGCGTCGTCCGCCACGTCGACGGCGCTGCGGATCTCGACCACTTTGTCCCGCCCGGTCGCCACGTCTCGTGCGAGCACGTGAAGAATCCCATCGGCGTCGATCTCAAACTGCACACCCACCCGCGCCGTCCCCTTCGGAGCTGCGGTGAACTCCAGATCAAAATCCCCCAGCCCCCAGTTATCCCGCGCCATTTCTCGCTCGCCTTGCAGCACGACGATCCGCATCTCGCGCTGATCCGACACCGCGTTTGTAAACATCTCGCCACGCTTCGTCGGGATGGTCGTGTTCCGCGCGATGATCACGTTCATCAATCCGCCGAAAGTCTCGATCCCCAGCGACAGCGGCGTCACGTCCAGCAGCGTCACTTGTTTCACCGATCCCTCGAGGATCCCCGCTTGGATGACCGCTCCGATGGCCACTGCCTCGTCGGGATTCTGGCTCAGATTCGGCTCGCGCCCGAAGATCTCCGCCACCATCGCGCGCACCAGCGGCATGCGCGTCGACCCACCGACGAGAACGACTTCGTCCAAATCTTCAGCCGCCACGCCCGCATCTGCCAAGACCCGTCGGCAATGCGCCCGCGTCCGCTCGACGATGGGCCGCGCCAGCTTCTCCAGCCGCTCCCGCGTCACTTCCAGCTCGCCTCCCGCGCCGCCTTCCACGAACGGCAGCCGCACCACCGTCACCTCCGCCTCCGACAACGCCAGCTTTGCCCCCTCCGCCGCCTCCAAGTACCTTGCCCGCATCCCGGGCGTTGGGTCCACTTCCAGCTCCCCCTCGATCCAATCGGCCAGCGCCCCGTCGATGTCATCTCCCCCCAACCGGGTATCCCCGTCCGTCGCCATCACTTGAAACACCCCGTCCGCCAGCTCCAGCACCGACACGTCAAACGTCCCGCCGCCCAGATCGAACACCACGACCTTCGACCGCTCGTCCAGTTTATCCAGGCCGTAGGCGAGCGCCGCCGCCGTCGGCTCACTCAGGATTCTCTCGACCGTCCAGCCCGCCAGTTCCCCCGCCCGCTTCGTCGCCGCCCGCTGCGCGTCGTTGAAATAGGCCGGCACCGTGATGACCGCTCGGTTCACCTCCTCACCCAGGGCCGCCCGGGCCACCTCCTTCAAGTGGCGCAGCGTTCGCGCCGACACCGCTTCCGGGGCCAGGTGGCGATCCCCGATCCGCACCCGAGCTGCCCCACCCTCGCCTGCCTCGACCCGGTAGCCCAACCCCGACCAATCCGTCTCCCCCCCTCGCGAGCCAATCAAGCGCTTCACCGAAGTCACCACGCGATCCGCCGCCGCTCCCCGCATTCTCAGGGCCTCGCGCCCGACGAGCGTCGATCCATCTTCGGCGTAGAAGACCGCCGACGGCGTCAGCCGTTTCCCCTCCGCGTCCGCCAACAAAGACGGAAACCCCGCGTCCATCACCCCAACCAACGAATTCGTCGTCCCCAGATCAATCCCAGCAATCACCCCTCCATCCCTCTCACCAAAGAAAACTGACTTCAAGGAGCAGCGGCTTCCTCCCACCGAAGTTTCTGCTATTGTCAGCACAATCATGCGGGCACCATCCCTTCCAGCCATTGCGGCGATGCTCGTCCTGGGCTCCCTCTCGTCGGCCCTGGCTCTGTCTCGCTCCGGCCCGGTGATCGGCTATTCGCTCACGAGTGATGGTCAACTTTTCCGCTTCGAAACGTTCGGACCCCTTGCGCCGACGCGAATCGGTGCGCCGCTCGGTGCGGGCATCACGGGACTGCGCTTCGGACCGGGGGGCCTCTACGCCTTCGACAACGGGATGACTCCAGCGCAAGTCTTCTCGATCAACACTTCGAGCGGACAGCGGACGGACGTATCGCCCCCCGTTGCTTTCGGCGACTTCGGGACCCCGTTGCCCTACGCCCTCGACGCGCAGGCCGACACCCTCCTCGTCGCCGACAAGTCCGCACCCGGAGGCTTTCGCACCGTCGGTCCCCTCGGTGTCGACGTCGGCCCGGACTTCGGCTTCAACACGAACACCAATTTCGTCAACCAAGTCACCGCCTTGGCCACGGTCCGGATCGAGGGTGGCTCGACTCACACGCTCCATTCCGTCGACCTCCAGACCGGCGCGCTTTCTGCCACGCTGGCCACCTTCCCGGTCGACCTCACCCCCGTCGGCGGACTTGCGCTCGCCGAGTTTCTGCCCCCGTTTCGGTATCGAGATTTCGGGGCTCCGATCGTCAAACCTCGCCTCAGAGCCGAAAGTCAGACCGTCGGCCCGCGAAGGAAGACGTTCCGCCTCCGCGGGAAGGCTTTCGATAGCGGTGGGGTCACTCGCGTCTTCGTGAAGGAACGAGGGAAGCCGCCTCGGATCGCGAAAGGCACGTCACGGTGGTCCTACGTCCTGCGACTTCGGCGGGTGAGAAATGTCGTCCGCATCTCCGCAATAGACGCCGCCGGGAACCGGTCGAGTCCCCTCACCCGCGCGATCATCCGCCGCCGCTAGGCACCCCTGATCCTCAAGGCAAAGCCTCAGGTCCCCGCTAAGTCCGCCCGTAGCTCCGCAACCTCTCGTCCCCAAGCTGCGAGCCGCTCCCACCGGGCAGCAACGTCTCGAAGTTCCCGACCCGTCACCTCCGGCCACCGCCGGTCCATCTCCCGCACCAGCCCAACCACCTCCGCCAAGCGCCCGTCGATCCCCCCGCCCACGGCCTCCAATCTGCGACGCCCCTCCCGCACGTCCCGCGTCAGAAGCGCGCGCTCGAGCGCACCGGCCGCCGCAGCCAGCTTCGCCCCCAGCTCTCTCCCGCTCTGTAGCGCGGCCCCCACTTCCAAGAAAAGATCCACGTCCGTCCCCTCCTGGCCCGCCCCGCCGCCGCCGTCCGCTCCCGCCAGCGCCCGGAGACGTCTGGCGCCGTCGCTCACCACCGCAAACGCTTCCCCCAGTCGCACGAACTCGAACTCATCTCCACTCGGCGCGTCGGGGTGCAGCAGCCGCGCCCGCTCTTGGTAGGCCCGCCGCCCGACGTCACCCGCCAACCAAGGCCGCGGCTCCAGACCGAGCATCTCAAAGGCATTTATCATTGATCCAATCGCGGCCTCGCCACCGCTCGGCGAGACGTTTAACGAAATTCTTCGCGGATTGCCACTTGCGCTCGAGACTATCGCTGGCGATCACTCGTCCTCGACTTGCGGAATCCATTCAAAAAGAAACCAGCTCTCGGCGTCGGTCTCGGCGTTGGCGTCCTCGGCACGCTCGCCCTCGCGATCCGCTACCGGATGCAGCGGGCGTTGCGGCGACCGATTCCGGAGAACATTTCCCCCGCCGTTTTTGCCACTCGCGTCGTGCAGACCGGTGTTGGCGAGATTGTCTACCACAGCTCCGGCTCGGGTGAGCCGATTATCTTTCTCCACGGTATCTACCTTGGCGCCTCGTCCTTTGAGTGGTCGCGGGTCTACCCGGAGTTTGCCAATAGGCACCACGTCATCGCCCTCGACCTCATCGGCTTCGGCGAATCCGAGCGCCCCAATCCCGGCCTCGACGCCAACGATCATTCCCTCGCCCTCGCGGATCTCATCCGCACCCTCACCCCCGGTCGCCGACCCACCCTCGTCGCCTCCGGGGCTAGCGCGGCGATCGCTCTCAAGCTCGCCGTCCAGCACCCGGAGCAGCTCGGTCAGCTCGTCATTTACGCTCCCGCCGGTCTCGACGAGACCCTGCGACGCCTCCCGGTTGGGATCAGCACTCTCGCCCGCATCCCTGGTCTCAATGCCTTCATTTACAAAAACTACTTTGCCCGGCGGCCGTTCATCCGCTCGTGGCTGACGAGAGTTGGGTTCGCCGACCCAGCTTTTTTTGCCGAAGACATCGCCGACATGCTCACCACTTGCGCCAGTCAATACGGAGCCGAGCACGCCATGGTCGCCTTCATGCGCGGTCGCATCCTCTACGACGTCCGGACCCAGCTCACTCGCGTCAGCCAGCCCGTATCGATCTTCTGGCCCGATCTCCCCGACCGCTCGGCGAGCGCATTCACGGAGACCCTCCGCGCCGCCATCCCGCGCTGCGAAGTCGTCCCCGCCGGCCCCCTCGGCGTCCTCGGCGCGCTCGAGAATCCCGCCCACCTCCGCGAACTCATCGAGTCTCGCCTCCGCGTCACCCCGCCCAGCCCGTAACCCTCCTACTCACCGTCGCGCCCGCGTGAACCACCCGCAAGCCCCTCCACCATTGCATTTCCCCCCCCGCCGTCGCATAAACGCCCCCCGACCGTGAACGTCTCCGACCTCCGCGAAATCCTTCAATATGTCCCGCGCTTCCGCGAGCGCACCTTCGTCATCGCCGTCGATGGCGATGTCGCCGCGTCGGCGAATTTCGGCAACATCCTCCTCGACCTCGCTGTCCTCCGCTCACTCAGCATCCGCACCGTCGTCGTTCACGGAGCCGGAAAACAGATCACCGATCTTGCCGCCGACCGCGACCTCGCGATCTCGAACTCCGACGGCACCGGCGTCACCGACGAGGCGACCCTCGCCCTCAGCGTCGAAGCCGCCATCGGCCTGACGAACAAGATCATGGAAGGCCTCTCCGCCGTCGACCTCCGCGCCGCCTACCTCAACGCGATCATCGCGCATCCCGCTGGCATCCTCGCTGGCAAGGACCAGCTCTACACCGGCAAGGTCGAGCGCGTCGACACGAAGGCCATCACGCTCGTCCTCGAAGAAGGCATCGTGCCCGTTGTCCCGCCCCTCGGTTTCGACGGCGAGGGCCGCACCTACCGCGTAAATTCCGACTCCATCGCGGTCGAGATCGCCGAGGCCCTCCACGCCGCCAAGCTCATCTTCCTCACCGCCCCCGCCACCCTGGCCGACACCCCCTGGCTCCCGGACCAACTCTCCATCGCCGAGACCGAAGAACTCTCCAAAAAACATCGCACCACCGCCGCGCCCGGCATCCTGTCCAAACTCGACAACGCCGCCCGCGCCTGCCGCCAAGGCATCTCCCGCGCCCACCTGCTCGACGGCAGCGTCAACGAAGCCCTTCTCACCGAGATCTTCTCCCACGAAGGCTTCGGCACGATGGTCTACAGCAACGAGTATCAGCAGATCCGCCGCGTCTTCAAAAAGGACGTCCGCGGCATCATGTCGCTTATCCGCCAATCCGTGGACAACGAAGAACTCGTCAGCCGCACCCGCAGCGAGATCTTGGAGAATCTCGAAGACTACTGGGTCCTCGAGATCGATCGCCAGCTCGTCGCCTGCGTGGCGCTCCACGTGCACGGCCCCGAGGCAGCTGGCGAGCTCGCGTGCCTCTACGTCAGCAAACACCACGAGAACCAGGGGCACGGACGGAAATTAATGGCCTTCACCGAGACCTTGGCCCGCCAGAAGAAGCTCACCGCCCTCTTCGCCCTCTCGACCCAAGCCTACAGCTACCTCCAGCAAAAAGGCGGCTTCGTCGAGGCCCCGCTGGACATCCTCCCCGCCGCCCGCCGCGCCCGCTACGAATCCAGCGCCCGCAACAGCAAGGTCCTCCTGAAACACCTCCCGCCCGCCTGAGATGATCTTTCTCGCGCAGAGACACCGAGCCGCGGAGGGAACGCCTTTTGATTTTGGATTTCTCCGCGCCTCTGCGCCTCTGCGCGAGAATCCGAACTTTCCTGAATAAATGGAAATTCACACCAACTTCACCGCCCTCGATTGGTCGATCCTCGTCGGCTACCTTGCGCTCACGACCTACGTCGGGCACGCCATGCGCGGCCAGCAGTCGACGATCAAAGACTTCTTCCTCGCCGGGCGATCGCTGCCCTGGCCCGCCGTGTGCGCCTCGATCATCGCCACCGAGATCAGCGCCCTCACGTTCATCGGCGTGCCCGGCATCGTCTTCGCCGCCACCGGCGACTTCACCTACCTCCAGTGGGCCATCGGCTCCGTCGTCGCCCGCGTCATCGTCGGCGTCTGGCTGACGAAGATCTACTACGAGCGCGAGATCTTCTCCCCCTACGACTACATGGCCCACCGCCTCGGCCCCGGCGTCAAGGTCCTCACCACCGCCATGTTCACGCTCGGCACCATCCTCGGCCAGAGCGTCCGCGTGCTCGTCACCGCTCTCATCTTAAAAACCGTGACGCCCCTCGGCATGACGGAATCCATCCTCGCCATCACCGCCTTCGCCATCGCCTGGACGCTCATGGGCGGCATGACGACCGTCATCTGGACCGACGCGATGCAATTCGTGCTCTTCGTCCTGAGCGGCCTGCTCGCGCTCGGCTGGATGATCGGTCACCTCGACGGCGGCTTCACCCAGCTCACCACCGTCGCCGCCGATGCCGGCAAGATGACCCTGTGGAATCTCTCCACCGACCCCGACGTCCAATTCACGCTCTGGGTCGCCCTCATCGCGATGCCCTTCCAGAACCTCGCCGCCTTCGGCACGGACCAACTCAACGCCCAGCGCATGTTCTGCTGCCGGAACGCCTCCGACGCCCGCAAGGCCATCCTTTGCTCCTGCTTTTCCCAAGTCATCACCGTCCTCATGCTCTTCGTTGGCGCCGGGCTTTTCGCTTGGTATCAACAATTTCCCCCGTCCGCAGCCGAGGCTGCCGCCTTCGCCGAAGACGCCGACAACGTCTTCCCCGTCTGGATCACCACGGTTCTTCCTCCCGGCCTCACGGGTCTGGTCCTCGCCGGCGCCTTTGCGGCCGCGATCTCCAGTCTCGACTCCGCCCTCGCGGCGTTGTCCCAGACGACCCTATCCGTCCTCCACGGCGGGCGGGTTCTGGAAGAAGGCGACGCCAAGCGCCTCCTCCGCGACTCCCGCATCGCTGTCGTCATCTGGGGCGTCTTCCTGGCCGCCGCCGCCTTCGTCCTCTACGCGATCAAGAACTACGGCAACATCGATATCCTGAGCCTGGCCTTCGGCATGGTCGCCTACACCTACGGCCCGATGCTCGGTATCCTCTTTCTCGCACTCGTCCGGATCCCCGCTCGCATCCAGGGACTCTGGCTCGGCGTCGGCTTGAGTCTCCTCCTCACCGCCTTCGTCCGCCCCGACTTCTACCTCATCCTTCGGAGCTTCGGCTGGATGACCGAGGAAACGATGACCGCCATCCGGCCCGCGATCAGCTTCGTGTGGCTCTATCCGGTTACCTGCCTGCTGACGATCTTCTGCGGTGCCCTTTTTCGCCGCGCGCCAGCCCCCTCGCCAGCCGCCTAATCAAGGGGATCGCCGTCGTCGGCCACCGGGAAACCGCGATAGTTTCAGGCCTTTATCACCGGGACCGTCCCTCGACTCCCGCACCGACTTGCCCTCCGCCCAGGTCAAGCCATTTGGACGCGGATTCGGACTTTTAATTAAGGCATTTCCGTCACTTTTTCCTTGAGGGAATACCCCCCGATTTTTAGCCTCTCGGCGTTGTCCGGGCGGGGCAGAAAGGCATTGTGAATAACTTGTGAAGTGTTCCTCTCCTTTCCTAACGGTCTGTTCCACGCCGCTTAGATCCATCAATTTCGATTCCGCTTTCCCCACCACCGCCCAATTTTCGACCCCTTCGACCTTTTCTCGCTATCATGCTTTCCGAAAACTACTTACGCATCAATCTATTGATCGTTCACGGTGCTGAGCCGGTTCGTCACGATCGAGATTGCGGTCAAAGTTACGAGATCGTAACCCGTTACGCCACCGAAGCGACGACTCTTCCGAGCCTTTCCTAATTGTGCACAAGTCGCTCATGAAAGGGGATTTTCAGCAACTCTGGGGGGCTATCTCAGCCGTTGTCGCACAGCGGGTGAGCCAGGATGGTTTCACCCGTTGGTTCAGTGACGTAGCGGTGACCTCCGACGACGGCACGACTCTCGTCATCGCCGTTCCGAATCCAATTCACAAATTCTTCATCGAGAGCAACTACCTCCCGCTGCTCCAAGGAGCGGTGTCCGAGATCGTCGAAGGCGACCGCTCCGTCGAGATCGTTGCTCGGCAGTCCGAAGACACCGACTCCATGCCGCCCGTTTCCGACGGCGAAGAGGCGGCTGCCCAGGCCCGACCAGCCCGTCCGCCCTCCGCCCGTGCCACCGCCGCCTCGGTCGCGACGCGGAGCATGAATCCGCGGAATACCTTCCAGAACTTTGTCGTCGGCACGAACAACGACTTCGCCCACGCCGCCGCCAACGCGGTGGCCGCCAATCCCGCGAAGGCCTACAACCCGCTCTTCATCTACGGCGGCAGCGGCCTCGGCAAGACGCACCTCCTCCAGGCCATCGGCCACCACGTGCTCGCGGCCCGCAAGTCCGCCAAGGTCTGCTACATCTCCAGCGAGCAATTTGCCAACGAGTTCATCGACGGCATCCAACACCGCACCTTGGTGAATTTTCGGAAGAAGTATCGCCTCGTCGATGTCCTCATGATCGACGACGTCCAATTCCTTGGCGGGAAAGAACGCTCTCAGGAAGAATTTTTCCACACCTTCAACTCCCTCCACGACGGTCACAAACAGATCATCCTCTCCAGCGACCGGCCTGCCAGTGAGATCGAAAAGCTCGAGCACCGCCTCGTCACGCGCTTCGAGTGGGGCATGACGGCCGAACTCCAGCCACCCGAGATGGAGACGCGCATCGCCATCCTCAAGAGCAAAGCCGAGACCCTCAACATCACGCTCGAGGGTTGGGTGTTCGAATTTCTCGCCGACCGCATCCGCAACAACGTCCGTCGCCTCGAGGGAGCCCTCATGCGCGTCGCCTCGTATTCGTCGCTCAGCGGTCGCCAGCTCAACCAGCCCGACTTCGAGAATCTCCTCCGCGACATCTTCCAGGAGCAAGCCCGCCGCGCTGTCACCATCGACCAGATCCAACGTAAGGTCGCCGAGCAATTCGATCTCCGCCTCGCGGACATGACGTCCAAGCGCCGCCTCGCCAGCATCGCCTTCCCCCGCCAGATCGCCATGTATCTCTCCCGGGAGCTGACCACCTCCACCCTCGCCGACATCGGCGACAGCTTCGGCGGCAAGGACCACGGCACCGTCATCCACGCGGTGAAGCTCATCAAAAAGCGCATCGAGACCGACGAGAAGACCCGCCACGCCGTCCGCTCGCTCGAGACCCAGCTCTCCCGCTAGCCGCCGGCGTCTTGGACCGCCGCACCACTTTGCTTTGACACTCCCCCACCCCCCCGGCTAAATCCCCACACACGCCGCAAAGCGCTGGCGGGAGAGATAACCGATTCATGAAGTTCAGCGTCACCAAAGAAAGTCTCCTCGAGGGTTTGTCCAAAACCCAGAACGTCGTCAGCACGCGCACGACGCTGCCCGTGCTTTCCAACGTCCTCCTCGAGACGACGGACACCGGCATCCGCCTCAGCACCACCGACATGGAGGTCGCTCTCCGTTGCGAGATCGAGGCGACCGTCGAAAAACCCGGGGCCACCACGCTACCCGCTCGCCGACTCCTCACCATCATCCGCGAACTCCCCGCCGACGAGATTCAGATCGAGACCGATTCGAAAAACATCTCCTCCATCCGCAGCGGCCAGAGTTTCTTCAAAATCTACGGACTCGCCCGCGACGAATTCCCCGCCTTCCCCGAATCGAAGGAGAGCAAGACCGTCCGCATCAAGCAAAGCGTCTTGAAAGACGGCCTCCGCAAGACCAGTTACGCGATCTCGATGGACGAGACCCGCTACGTCCTCAACGGCATCCTCTTCTCGTTCAAGGAGAGCATGCTCAAGCTCGTCGCCACCGACGGTCGCCGACTCGCCATGTTCGAGGAAGCCATCGACGCCGAGATCGCGGGCACGCTCGAAGCCGACTTCATCGTCCCGACCAAAGCCATCAACGAACTCCAGCGCCTTCTCGGCGGCGACAACGACATCGTCCTTTCCGTCGGCGACAGCCTCGTCTCGTTTGAACTCAACGGCTCACTCCTGGTCTCCAAGCTCGTCGACGGCAACTACCCGAACTACAAGCAGGTCATCCCGAACTCCGAGGACGTCAAAGAGATCATCACCCTCGAGCGCGAGCCACTCCACACCACCGTGAAGCGCGTGTCGCTGCTGAGCAGTGACAAAACGAGCTCGATCCGCCTCAACTTCACCAAGAACAACATCGAGATCACCTCGAACACCCCCGAGGTCGGTGAAGCCAAGGAATCCATCGCCGTCGCCTACAAAGGCCGCGACTTTTCCATCGCCTTCAATCCGGAATACCTCATGGACCCGCTGAAGGCCCTCCCGAACGACGAGATCAAGCTCCGCCTCATCGACGAGATGAGCCCCGGCGTCATCGAGATCGCCGGCGGCTTCCTCTACGTCCTCATGCCCATGCGCGTCAGCGCGTAGGGCCCAGTCGAAGAAGGCCGGAAGCCGCACCGCCGGGATCGCGCTTCCACCGCTCTCGGCTCAAGGCCGATTCACGCTGGCACTTCCAGCCCCCAGCGAACGGCGACAGCCGTCAACTCTTCGTCGATTGTCCATTGATCGGCCGTCGCCTCACCCTCGAACGCCGCACTGGCCCCCTTGAGCTTCATGCAGCCGGTGTTGTCGCCGATCTCGGCGATGACGGCGAGATCCTCGACCGTCAGCTTCACGTCTGGGATGCTCGCAAGCTCGCGGACCTTCTCGGCGATCGTTTTCGCGTCCGCCCCTGGCTCCTGGATGAGAGTCGGCGCGACGCTCGCGACGCCAGGCTGCTGCAGATCCCAAACGCAGGCGAGCTGAAGCATCGTCAATCCGTGACGGTCCGCGATGGGGCGGAGGCGCTCGATTTTCTCGTTGCCCGCTTCGACCCAGCCGGCTGGGCGAAACATCCGGTGATCGCGCGGTGCGAAGTCGTGGCCCGGCTTCACGTCGTCGTGAAACAGTCCGCCGTAGTCCACGACGCGGGTGAGCACTTTTGTCCCGGTCTTCTCCGCCGCTTCGAGGCACAGACTGCCCGGCCACGGCTCCAGCGGATTGAGAATGACCATCGCCCAATCGATCAGATCGGGGAACCGCTCGAGGCAGCGGATGAGATCCAGCGTGAATCCATTCGCCGGACCCGGCGCGACGCCGAGCTGCGTGGTCAGGCCCGCCTCCTTGATCGCCGCCATTCCCCGCCAGACCTCGTCGCTCGTGTATCCAACAGCGTCGGGATTATGCAGCAACAAAAGGTCGAATCGATCCAGGCCGCAGCGCTCGAGCGACCGCTCGGTCGCCGACCGCAGGTAGTCGGCGTAGGCGTCCGGTCGGCGGAGCGCGGCGTTTGTGAATCGCGGGAATCCCTTCGAACCCTCGCGTTCCCCTTCGTAAAAGTCGTGCCCGACCGCACCGACCACGCAGTAGCTGTCCCGAGGCAATCCGTCGAGCGCCCGACCGAGCAGCGTGTCGGCTTCGCCGGCCCCGTAGACGTCAGCGGTGACGAAGGTCCGCAGGCCAAGATCGTAAGCGGAGCGCACCAGTTCGACGTAGCGGTTGTCGTCGAGCGGCACGCCGTAGTGCATGAAGCGACCGCCGCTCCACATTCCGAAAGCAGATTTTGTGAGTTGCATGAGTCCCCGAGTATCCGGGCGGGAGCGCGTCGCCGCAAGCGCGACGAACTCGGCGCTTCACCCGCCCAGCATGTCCTTCATCCGCGCAAAGCTGCTCTCGAACGCCGCGTCGTCGAGCGGCTCGTTCACGATGTCTTCGAAGTTCCGCCGCTCCACGCCCGGGCCTTCTAGCTCTTCCAAGAACCGGCTCGGCTCGCAGAAAACCGGCGCGCCCCAGCGCATCCGATTGCGGCAATGGGTGATCGTGAGCGACGTCATCGCGCGGGTGACGCCCACGTAAAAGAGCCGTCGCTCTTCGTCCACGGTGTCCTCCGCCTTCGAGCGCTCGTGGGGGAGCAATCCCTCCTCCGCTCCGATGAGCGTCACGTGCGGGAACTCGAGACCCTTCGCTGCGTGGAGCGTGATGAGCGTCACGCCGTCGCTCTCGTCCGCCTTCTTCTCTTGCCGGTCACGGTCGAGCGTGACCTCGTCGAGGAAGCCGCGCAGCCCCCCTTTCGCCCGCTTCTGGTACTCCTGGAGCGAGATGAGGAACTCCCGCACGTTCGACTCGCGCTTGTCGGCCTCGGTCGGCGTCTTGCACGACCGCCGCAGATCGTCGAAGTAACCCGACTCGTCGAGCAGCCGCTGCACGATGGCCGCCGCGTCCTCGCCCGGCGTCTGGATCTCGATCCGCGCCGCTGCGATGGTCTCGGAAAATTTCCGCACGTTGTTCGACGCCCGCGTCGGGACGTAGGCGAGAAATTCCGCACTCGTCATCTCGTCGAAAAGACTGCGGTCGCTACTGATGCTGCGCTCGAGGGCCAGATCGACGGTCGTCGCGCCGATGCCCCGCGGAGGCGTATTGATGATCCGCAGCATCGCCTGGTCGTCGCCGGAATTGATGAGCACCGTCATCGTCGCCATCACGTCCTTCACCTCGCGGCGGTCATAAAAACTCTTCCCGCCAACGACTCGGTAGGGGATCCGCAAGCGTCGCAGATTTTCTTCGAAACCACGCGACTGCGCGTTCATCCGGTAAAGGATCGCGAAGCCTTCCCAAGGCGTGCCCTCCGTGTGCTGGCGCGCGGCGATCTCGTTCACGATGAACTCCGCTTCCTCCTTGTCGTCCGGGACAGCGATGATCTGAACCGACTCGCCACCCTCGCGCGGACTCCAGAGATTTTTGCCGCGCCGCCGCGTGTTGTTCGCGATCACGCGGTTGGCGGCTTGGAGGATCTCGTTCGTCGAGCGGTAGTTCTGCTCCAGCTTCACGACGGTCGGATCCGGGAAGTGCCGCTCGAATTCCAGGATATTCGTCACCTCGGCCCCGCGCCATCCGTAGATGCTCTGGTCGTCGTCGCCGACGACGCAGACGTCCGGCGGATCGCCCGCCGCGAGCATCGAGACAAGGTCGAGCTGAAGTTTGTTCGTGTCCTGGAACTCATCGACCAGCAGGTGCCGATACAGCGACCGCCACCGCTCCCGCACCTCGGGGAAGCCCGAGAGCAGCCGCACGGCGTTCACGAGCAGATCGTCGAAATCCATCGCGTTTTGGGCGCGCAGATCGTTCTCGTAGCGGCGGTAGACCGCGCCGACGACGGTCTCTTCATCCGGCGGCGGCGCCCAACCGTTGTTTTTCGCTTTGCTGATCGCGGCGCGGGCCGCCCCGGGTTCCAGCGACTCGCCCTCGGCGCAGACGCGGTTGATGATTTTCTTCACCAGACTCTGCTGATCGCCATCGTCGAAGATGGAGAAATTTTTCTTATACCCGAGATGTTCCGCGTCCGTCCGCAAGATGCGCATGCAAAGCGAATGAAAGGTCGAGATCGAGATCGCCGCCCCGGCGTCCGGATCGACAAGACCCATCGCCCGCTCCCGCATCTCGCGCGCGGCTTTGTTGGTAAAAGTCACCGCCAAGATCGACGAAGGACGGGCCCCCTGCGCGACCAACCAAGCGATCCGCGACGTGATGACGCGGGTCTTCCCGGTCCCCGCCCCAGCAAGAATGAGCAGCGGCCCCCCGGTGTGCGACACCGCCGCCCGCTGCTCGTCATTGAGATCCCAAAGACGAAACCGACTCATCGCCACCTAGGGGTCAGTCCGCTCATTGCTTCAATTCTGCGGTGAGATTCCGCAACACTTTCGGATACAGCGTGTGCTCGGCGATTTGAATCCGCGCGTGCAGCGACTCGGCTGTGTCGTCCGGCAGCACCGGAACTTTGGACTGACCCAAGATCTCCCCCGTATCGACACCAGCGTCAACGTAGTGGACCGTGCAGCCGGACTCCGTCGCCCCGGCGTCCAAGGCCTGCCGCCAAGCTTCGAGTCCACGGTGTTTTGGCAAGAGGGAAGGATGAATGTTCACGACCCGCCGGGGAAAGGCACCGAGAAGCGGTTCCTTCACCACGCGCATGTAACCGGCGAGAACGACCAGATCCACCGCCGCCGCCCGCAAGCGCGCGACCAGGTCCGCCTCGGTCTCAGCCGACAGCCGCGTCCGAAAGCGCGGCTCGTTCAGCGCAAAGCTGTCGATTCCAGCCGCTTCCGCTAACTCAAGGATCCCCGCCCCCGGCACGTCCGAGCCAACGATCACGACTTCGGCGGTCAATTCATCAGCCTCGATCGCTTGCAGAATCGCCGCGAGATTTGACCCTTTCCCGCTTCCCAAGACCCCCAACCGCAACCGCATCATCGTCCGTCCGATCATGCACGCGCCGCTCGTTCGCACAAGCCGTCGGCTGAAAATCTCTCATCCGCAGCGATGCCCGAGACTTCATCGGCGCGTCACTCAATCAAATAGCTTCCCGCTCGCCGAACCGCCCGGACCCTGCAATCCTGCCCTCCCCATGGAGATGGAGCCCTACCTGCGCGACCGAGTCCAGCGCGTCGACGCCGCGCTCGATGGCTTCCTTCCCGCCGCCCGCACCCGCCCCGTCACCATCCACGAGGCCATGCGCTACAGCCTCTTCGCGGGCGGCAAGCGCCTGCGCCCCATCCTCACACTAGCCGCCGCCGAAGCCTGCGGCGCAGTGACGGACCCAGCACTTCCCGCCGCCTGCGCCGTCGAGTGCATCCACACCTACTCGCTCGTCCACGACGACCTCCCGTGCATGGACGACGACGACTTTCGCCGCGGCCGACCGACGGCTCACAAGATCTACGGCGACGGACTTGCCGTCCTCGCGGGCGACGCGCTGCTCACCGTTGCGTTCGAGATTCTTACCCGCGCCGCCCCCACGCCTCGCTACCCCGTGGCCGATCAGCTCCGCGAGCTCGCCGTCGCCGCCGGCAGCCGCCAACTCATCGCCGGCCAAGTCGCCGACCTCGAGGGCGAGGGCCAAGATTCGACGAAGGCCGAACTCCGCTTCATCCACGAGCGCAAGACCGCCGCGATGATCGAGGTCAGCCTGCGCCTCGGCGCGATGTCGGCCAACGCCACGCCCGCCCGACTTGCCGCCCTCACCGCCTTCGGCAAGACCCTTGGGCTTGCGTTCCAAGTGATTGACGACATCCTCGACGTCACCCAGACCAGCGAGCGTCTCGGCAAGAGTGCAGGAAAGGACGCTGCCACCGGCAAGACCACTTACCCGTCCGTCATCGGTCTCGAAGCTTCGAAAAAAGAAGCCCTCCGCCTCACCCGCGCCGCCCACCGATCTCTCGACCTCTTCGGTAAAAAAGCCGCACCCCTCCGGGCGATCGCCGACCACCTGTTGGCCCGGGATTTTTGACGTTTCAAGTCACCGCGAGCGCGACCGCCAGCGAGACGATCGACAACACCGTGCTCAGCGCGATCGACCCTGCCGCCAGCGATTCGTCCCCGCGCATTTGTTTGGCCATGATGAAGGCCGCCGCCGCCGTCGGGCAGGCCGAGAGCACGAGCAGGATGCGCATTTCCACCCCGACAATCCCCAGCCACCGCCCGAGCGCGTAGGCGATCAGCGGTCCGGCGAGGACCTTCACGATCGACGCCGCGATGATCGCCCGGCGATTCCCCACCAGCTGCAGCGACTGCAGCGACCCGCCGATGCACAGAAGCGCAATCGGCACCGCCGCACCGCCCAACGCCTCCAGCGACCGACCGATGAAGACCGGCACGGGCCAGCCCGCCGCCATAAAACCCAAGCCCGCCAAGCACGCGATGATCAAAGGATTCTTCGCCATCGCTGCTGCCATCGTCCCCCCACTTGTCCACCCGAGACGTTGGTGGCTCGCCTGCAATACGACGACCGCCAGCACGTTGTAGAGCGCCATGATCGGCGTGATCGCGAGGAAGATCGTCGCCATCGCCCGCTCCCGCTCCGGTCCCGCGAGATCGGCCAGCGCGTACGTCAGAATCGGTAGCCCGACAAAAAGGAGATTTCCCCGGAACGCACTCTGCACGAACGTCCCGATCACCGTCCCCGGCAGCCGGAGGAACCACGAGGCCAGCGCCCAGCCCAGCAACGCCGCCAGAAAAGTCGACCCCGCCAGCGCCACGATGAGCCCGACCGTGTCGTCCGCCGGCTCGTCCGCCGTCGCGATGCTCATGAAGATGAGGCTCGGCAGCGCGAGGTAGAAAACCAGCCGATTGAGATCGACCATGAAGTCCCGTCCCAGGAACCGCCCTCTAGCCAACGCCGCCCCGAGCGCGAGCAGCAACAAAATCGGCGCAAGCGTCTCGACGATCTGCATCGCGGGTCACCAAGCGCGAGTCACGCCGTAGTCGTCGAGAACGACGTCGCGCGAGAGCAGCCCGAGGCCTCGGCTCATCGCCTGCGCAACCAACATTCGGTCGAAAGGATCCTGGTGGTGCTCTGGGAAGGTCTCCATCGCGCGGCAGTCACCCGCTTCCGTCTCGAGTTGAAGGATGTTTAGACGACGTATTTCCCGGGGAATGAAAATGTGCCATTCGTCGTCAATCTCCACATCAAATCCGCTGCCTGCCCGCTTCAGCGCGATTTCCCAGAAACTGACCGTCGACGAATAGATCGGGAGATCTCCGTCGATCAGGTCCGCCGCAAGCGTCGACAAGCGGCTGTCCCGATAAAGCGACCAAATCAATGCGTGGGTATCGAGTAGCCAACCCTTCGGCTCACGGGACGTCACAAACTTCCGCCTTCAAAGGCATCCGCAATACTCTTGTTTAGCTCCGGGTGATCAAAATCTTCGCCCATCCGGTAAGGCCGCCCCGCCAATCCGCCGATTCGGCTGACATTTGGCTTCGATGTCGACGTCAGGCGCGCAACCGGCTTGTCGCGCCGGGCTATCACCACCTCCTCCCCGCGCTCGACCGCAGCGATCAAACGAGAAAGATGCGTCTTTGCCTCATGAATGGTGACCTGCATCCATTCAACTTAGTCAACTTGACTAAGCCGTCAATACGTCCCACGCGTCACCCCGAGCTGCGGTTGCGCCCTCAGGTGCCGCCAGAGGCCCTCGCCCGTCATCCGCCCGTCGAGCAGCGCCCGGTAAGTTTCGAGGATCCGCCGCGTCTCCTCGGCGCTCTCCTCCAGGAGTTCGACGCGGAAATGCCGCAGCCCTGCGGCCGTGAGCTGGTCGAAAAATTTCGCCCCCGTCTGCGCCTTCGCATTGAACAGCGTGTTCCGGCACCCCACGTCCGCGCGGAGCGGATGCTCGACCCCCACCCGATCCCGCAGGTGGACCCGGTGGGTGTCGCAGGGCCGACCGCAATTCGTGTGGTCCGTCCCATTCGAAAGAAACGCCGCGAAGACGCAATGCTCCATGTGAAACATCGGCATGTGCTGATGGATCGTCAGTTCGAACCAATCCGGCGGCGCGCCAGCGAGCAGGGCCAGCACTTGGCCAATCGTCAGGTCGTAGGAGATCGTTAGCCGCTCAAGCCCGTGGTCCTTGAAAACGCGGGCCGTGAGCGGATTGGCGACGTTCAGCGAGAAATCGCCGATCCGCCGCAAGGAGCTCCACCGGAAATACTCAATCGCCCCGACGTTGCGGATCAGCACGCCGTCCGGCTCGGCGTTTTCGATCAATTTGAAAAATCCCTGCTCGCCCGCCTTCTGGATTCGCGGCGTGGCGAGGAAAATCGGGGCCGCCGAACCCGATGCCCGCACGAGCGTGACCGCGTCCCGGTAACGTCGGATGTCTTCGAAATCCACGAGCAGCACGTCCGCGTCAAAGGCCGCTTCGACTTGCTCCATCGTCCGGCAGAGCACCGAGAGACTGACCTCCCCGGGCTCTCCACTCGGGTCGAAGCTCCGGCGATCCTCCACGCGCGCTCGCGGCTGACGGTTCGTCACACGGTAGACCAGCTCTCGCCGCAAGCGATTCAGCTCGCTGATCGGAACGATCACGTCGCCCACGATCTCATTCTCGATCCCGCCGAGCGAAAACGGCGTATCGTCGAGCTTCCCAAGCTGCGCCGCCAGCCGCTCGGTCGTCAGCGGCTGGTTCCGCGCCGCCTCCAACGGTCGCGACGACTCGACCATCATCTCGCCGGCGGCGATCCGCAGCGGCTCACCGACCCGCCCGCTCACCCGCAGATCCAGCGCCGGTTTCGACCGCGACGGCAAGCGCCCGGCGAAGCTCGCTCGCAGCTCCCGGTCGAGCCCCGGATCGTCCGTCTTCCACACCCGGTCCCCGACCGACACGCCCGCCAGCTCCGTCCGACTTGGGTCGAAGTCCATCCGGCACCCTCGCATCCCCACGATCCGCCCCCCGCTTTCCCGATCCGTGTCCCCGCCCTTATCGAAGACGATCCCGTCGCCCACGCTCAACGGCAGATCGCCGTCCACCTCGACCCACGTTCGCCCCACCCGCGTGACCCGCCCGGCGAACGGCCCCCGCTTCTTCCCGAATCGCGCCGGGACCAGGCGCTGATGATTCACCCCGTGCATCCAGCCGGAAAACAGCCCGCGCGAAAACGTCATCTCCAGCCGATACCAATCGTCCGCCGTCACGTCGTGCGCCCGCGAGTCGATGGCCGCATCCAGCGCCTTCCGGTAGACGCTCGTCACCGCAGCCACGTATTCCGGCGTCTTGAGCCGACCTTCGATTTTGAAACTCCGGATCCCCAGCGCGACCAAGTTCGGGATCTCGTCCACCGCCGCCAAGTCCTGCGGCGAGAGCAGATACCGCCGGTCGCCCAGATCGCGCGTCTCCCCGTCGACGACCAACTCATACGGCATCCGACACGCCTGCGCGCACTCACCGCGATTCGCACTGCGCTGGCCCAGCGATTCCGAGGTGAGACATTGGCCCGAATACGCCACGCACAGCGCCCCGTGCACAAACACCTCCAGCGGCACCACCGCCGGGTCAAATTTTTTGAACTCCCGCAGCGAAAGCTCCCGCGCGAGCACGACTTGCCGCACTCCCAACTCCCGAGCAAACTCCACCCCCTCCGGCGAAGTGATCGTCATCTGCGTCGACGCGTGCACTCGCAGATCCGGCGTGATCCGCCGCGCCAGATCCGCCAGCCCCACGTCCTGGATGATCACCGCGTCCACCCCCGCGTCCTCCAGCGCCCGCAATTGATCCGCCGCCGCCGCCAGCTCTTCGGTGAAGACCAGCACGTTAAACGTCACGTAAGCCTTCACCCCGTGGTTGTGCAGAAAGCTGACCACCGCCGGGAGATCGTCAAAATTCTCCGCCCGCATCCGCGCGTTAAAGGTCGGCAGCCCGAAAAACACCGCGTCCGCCCCGTTCGCCACCGCCGCCCGCACGCAATCCCAATCCCCGGCGGGAGCGAGCAGTTCGGGCAGATCAGTCATCGGGACACACGTTTAAACCATGAAGAGCAGGAAGAACACGAAGGGGATGAAAATAAATGCGTTCTTCATGCTCTTCATGTCCTTCATGGTTCAAAGCAATCACCCCCTTCATCTTCTCCCCCCCTTGCGGTAGAAGATCTCCATGCCCACCCCACTCGCCCCGACCGTCGTCAACCGCATCGGCCCCGAACTCGCCATCGCCTGGTCCGATGGCACTGAGACGTACTTCGAGCTCGAGCGCCTCCGCCGCGCGTGCCCCTGCGCGGCCTGCGGCGGCGAACCCGACGTCCTCGGCCGCGTTATCCGCCCCGACGTCATCTACTCCCCGACCAGCTTCGAACTCGCCGGCTGGGACTTCGTCGGCGGCTACGGCTTGCAACCCCGTTGGGGCGACGGCCACCGCACCGGCATCTACAGCTACACCTACCTCCGCCGCCTAGCCTGACCCCACCCTCACGCAAACGCCCCCATCACGAGCGGCGTCAGCAGAGCCAGATCCGCCCAAGCACAAGTCCCGTCCGCCCCCAACCGTCGCTCCACCCACGGAGCGGCCGCGATCAACCCCGCCGATCCCAGCAGAGACACCCCCGTCGCGCTCACCCCCGCCACCCCCATCGCAATCACCACGACCACCGCCACCCCACTCGCCACCACCAGAGAAGGCCGCGTGCCCTCGCTGAACCGCACCGCGATCGACGACTCCCCCCGCGCCAGATCCCGCTCCCGCTCCAGCCGCGCGATCAACAAACAATTCGCGAAGCAGACCAGCGCGAAGCCAGTCGCCTCCCACGCCACCTCCCAAGCAAACGCGTTCACCAGCGGCACCAACGCCGCCCCCCCCGCGAACACCACGCTCACCACCGCCTCCTTGAGCCACCCCCTGCCCCACCGCGCACCCGCCAGCTGATTCCAGAAAAAATATCCCACCACCAGCGCGCCCAACGCCGCACCCGCCCCGAGCACCCGCCCCGACAAGAACATCAGCGCCAGCCAACTCCCCACCAATCCCACCGCCCCGATTCCGACCGCCAGCACCCGAGCGTGCCGCTGACTGAACCGATGCCGCGCCGCCGTCGTCGGCCCCACCGACAGCCGGAATCCATCCAGCACCCGGTCCCCGGCGTAGATCGCCCACACCGCCAAAAACAGCGCCGCAACCTCCACCGGTCGCAACTCGTATCCAGCCGTCCGCGCGAATAGCCACTGCCACGCCACCGTGATGAGCGGCGCGTCGAGATTCAGCACGTTCAGCCACAGATACCACGGGATCGACTGCCTGCTCGCACGCTCCACCACCTCGCGACCCTACCCCAGAATCCCCCCGCACGCCCGCGGATTGCGAATCCTCTGCTCCGCTGGCGCGACTTCGGGGCCTGCGCAGCGACCGGGAGAATTCGGACGGCATGGGCAAGACACCACACCGAAGCACAAGGCAGCAGCAGGTTGCTGCGCGCGAAAAGCGATTTCCAACCATCAAGACGATCGTCTTGGAGTTTCGTAGCGCAATCAGGTCGCGGCTATTCTGCGAGTGGACTTGGAAGCTCGCCCGCCGCCTGCTACGCACCTCACCATCGGAATGTCGGATTCACTCAAGATCGAACCCAACTCAGGGCAGCCGCTACCGAGCAGCCTCCACCCCACGATCCTCGCGGAGCGCGACGGCGACTGGGCCGCCGCCCCGACCCTCCACGACTTCGTCACCCGCAGCGGTCCCCTCACGCCGGTCGCCGCGATGACGATCCTCACCGCCGTCGCCGGGGGCCTCGAAGCCCTCCGCATCGCCAGGCAGCCGACGCCGGGGATCAATTGCAACCGAGTGAGACTGCTCCCGCCCGACGCGTCGCGCCCCCGGTTCGAAACGGACGCGACCCCCGCCGACCCCACCCAATGCCTTGCCGCCATCGCCTACGAGATGCTCGCTGGACACCCCGCTCACGAGCACGCCCCGGGTTTTTCCCCCCTCCGTGCTCTCCCAGAAGCCGCCAACCGCGTCCTCCGCCGCGGCCTGGATCCCACCCTTGGCGACCGCTCGCCGGTTGCTTTCGTGGCCGATCTTGGCGATGCCATCGACGACCCCTGCGGCGTCGTGAGCGCGCCCGCCGCCTGCGAAGTCACGATCCCTCCCCCCGCTCCCGGCACGCCCCCGATCGACCGCATCAGACTTACCCGCGCCCCGCGTCGCCGCGTCCCGACTTGGCTCGCGGCCTCCGTTGTTCTGACGACCGTTCTGCTTTTGATCGTCGTTTGGACCAATCCTTGGTGAGCGTTCAAACGACCGGATTGCCGCGTTGCTCTTGCCAATTTCGCGTCGCTTCGATAACCCCTAGGACCCGCTCAAGCCGCCCATTCCCGGCACGGCGGTCCGACGAATGAACATTCACGAATACCAAGCGAGAGAACTCTTCGCCAAATACGGCGTAGCCACCCAGCCCGGCGGAGTCGCCAGCACCCCGGAAGAAGCGGCCAAAGTCGCGACGGAACTCGGTGCCGGCATCGTCGTCAAAGCCCAGATTCACGCGGGTGGTCGCGGCAAAGGGACCTTCAAGTCCGGCTACCAAGGTGGAGTCCATCTCTGCCAGACCCCCGACGAAGCCAAGGACATCGCCTCCAAAATGCTCGGCGAAGTGCTCGTCACCCACCAGACCGGCCCGGAAGGCAAAGAGGTCAGCAAAGTCTTTGTCGGCGAGGCCGTCGACATCGAACGCGAACTCTACGTCGCCATCCTGCTCGACCGCGCGAGCTCGACCCCCATCGTCATCGCCAGCACCGAAGGCGGAGTCGACATCGAAGCTGTCGCCGAGAACACCCCCGAGAAGATTCTCCGCCTCCCCGTCGACCCCTCCCTCGGCCTCCTCGCCTTCCAGACCCGCATCATCGCCTCCTCCCTCGGACTCGAAGGCAAACTCATCCGCCAAGCCTCCAAGCTTCTCTCCAGTCTCTACGAGCTCTTCATCGGCTCCGACTGCTCGATGGTCGAAATCAACCCGCTCGTCGTCACGAGCAAGGGCGAACTCCTCGCCCTGGACGCGAAATTCAATTTCGACGACAACGCGCTCTACCGCCAACCCGACGTCGTCGCGATGCGCGACGAGACCGAGGAAGACCCACGCGAAGTCGAGGCATCGAAATTTGGCCTCAACTACATCGGCCTCGACGGCAACATCGCCTGCCTCGTCAACGGCGCAGGCCTCGCGATGGCCACGATGGACATCATCCAATACGCCGGCGGCAGCCCGGCCAACTTCCTCGACGTCGGGGGTGGCGCGACCAAGGAGCAGGTCGCCTCGGCCTTCCAGATCATCCTCGCCGACCCGAAGGTCGAAGGCATCCTCGTGAACATCTTCGGCGGCATCATGGACTGCGACATCATCGCGACCGGCATCGTCGAAGCTGCCCGCGAGACGAGCCTGAGCATCCCGCTCGTCGTCCGCCTCGAGGGCAACAACGTCGCCGCCGGCAAGAAGACCCTCGACGCCAGCGGCCTCGCCCTCATCAGCGCCGACGACATCCTCGACGCGGCGAAGAAGATCGTCGCCGCCGTCAAAGACGCCGCCGTCGCGGCGTAATCACCCTCTCTCAAATCGAGATTCGTAAAATCGAAACTTCCTCATGGCCATCCTCGTCACTCCTGAAACTAAAGTCCTCGTCCAGGGCATCACCGGCAGCTTCGGTGCCCGCCACGCGCAGCTCAGCCTCGACTACGGCACCCACATCGTCGCGGGTGTCACCCCCGGCAAGGGCGGCCAGACCTTCGCCGATACCGTTCCGATCTTCGACACCGTCCGCGACGCCGCCGCCCAGAGTGGTGCGACCGTCTCGGTCATCTTCGTCCCGCCGCCCTTCGCCGCCGACGCCATCTTCGAAGCCATGGACGCCGGCCTCGATCTCGCGATCTGCATAACCGAAGGCATCCCGGTCAACGACATGGTGCGCGTGAAGCAAGCACTCAAAGATTCCAAGACTCGCCTCATCGGCCCAAATTGCCCCGGCCTCGTCACTCCAGGCACCGGCGAGAATTCTCACGGCGGCTGCCGCATCGGCATCGCCCCCGGCTACATCCACAAGCGTGGCAACGTCGGCGTCGTCTCCCGCTCCGGCACCCTCACCTACGAGGCCGTCTGGCAATTGACCACCCGCGGCCTGGGCCAGAGCACCTGCGTCGGCATCGGCGGCGACCCGGTCAACGGCACTTCCCACCGCGACGTGTTGGAAATGTTCAACGACGACCCCGAGACCGAAGCCATCATCATGATCGGCGAGATCGGCGGCACCGCCGAGGAGGAAGCCGCCGCTTGGGCCAAGGCCAACTGCAAGAAGCCCATCGCCGCCTTCATCGCCGGAGCGACCGCCCCTCCCGGCCGCCGCATGGGTCACGCCGGAGCCATCGTCAGTGGCGGCGAAGGCACCGCCGCCGCCAAGATCGAAGCCCTGCAAGACGCCGGCATCGCCGTCGCCGAGACCCCCGCCGACATGGCCGACACCCTCATCCGCCGCATGGCGGACCGGTAAGGCGGCGAGTCCCCGCCCCGCCCACGTCTTCTCCCGGCGCAATCGACCCCACCCCGGCGACCGTCCCCCCGCTACCGGGTCACGTAGACCACCTGGGTCCCCGACTGCGCGACCGGCGGTGCCAGTTCTCCGAGGTGCTCCTGCCAGAACTCCGCCCGGCCCGCCTCGGTCACCAGCGCCACCGCAGCCCCTTCGCGCCAAAGCTCGGCAAACGCCGCCACGGTCACGTAGCGCTCCCGACCCACCCCGGTCGTCCGCGTGAGAAAGTCCTCCGCCGGATCTTGTCCGATGAGCAGCACCTCGTCGCCGACGTAGAAGAGCAAGCTGCTCCCCGTGTCGATCCCGCCGTCGTAGGCGATCGGCACCCCCCGATCCGCCAGTGCCCGGAGCGTCGGAGCCATCTCCGCCACCGAAAAATATGGGGCCACCCGAGCGTACCCCGCCATCGCCCCGAAGCTCAGACTCGCTGCGGCCAACACCACCGCTCTCAGCGCCACCAAGCGCTGACCCCGCACCAGCAGCACCGCAGCCAGGACGGTGGCCACCAAGGCAAAACCCACACTCAGCCGCCCCAGGTGCGCCAGCGAAGCCCAGACCTCGCCATCGAGTCCCGACACCGTCGTCCAAGCTGTCGATCGCTCCGCCACTGCGGCGGGATCAACTTCGCCCCCCACCATCGGCAGCGCCACCAGAGCCACCCCGCACACCGCAGCCAACGCCCCGACCCCAGCCCAAGAGATTCCGCGATCAATCAATCCGGCCACCCCGATCGCGACCGCCGGCCAAGCCGCCATCGCGTAATAATCCTGCCGCTGCCCCGCCAGCAGCACCGCCCCGAGCACCACCCCCACCCAGACCCCCAAAAACACCCCCGACCGAGTCATCTCCACGCCCCCAAACTTTGATGCGACCGCATCAAAGTTTGGGAGATTGAGGTTGGCTGGGCGGTCGGGGCGGACGTCGACTTGGCGGGTGCGGAGGGTGTGCCGGAGCCACTCGGCGAGGCCGATGATCGACCACGGGAAGAACCAGGCGAGGTGCAGAAGGAGGAATTGGGCGCGCGGGACGTCCGTGTAGCTGGTGGCCGGAGCGCTACTGCCCGCGACGTGGCCCCACTGTTCGACCCAGAAGAGATTGGTCAGCACCCCGGGGTAGCGGGATTCGATGTACCAATACCAGGGGACATTGACCGCTAGGAAAATGGCCAGCCCGAGCGGCGAGGCCAACCGCCACACTCGGGGCCGCCATTGGGGCACCAAGAGCGCCGTCGCCGCGAGGATCACCAGCGGAAAAAGCAGTCCGTGCAGCCCCTTGGTGAAGACGGCCAGACCCGCGAGAAGCCAGAAACCAACCGCCCACCAGCGGCCAGTTCCGCCCGCCAGGAAGCTTCGCAAGCCTGCGTAGATCGCCCAGGCGATGAAGGCGCAGAAGATCGGCTCGGGCATCACGATCCGCGCGAGCGTTGCCGTTCCGAGGAAGGTGAGGAGGATGACGCCCGCGACAAATCCGCGCCTCGGACCGCCCAGCAGACTCCCGATGGCAAGAGCCGCCAGGACCCAGGCGGTGACTCCGAGCGCGTTCGGCAGGCGGGCGGCGAACTCATTCACTCCGAAGACTCGGAACGATCCCGCGAGCATCCAGTAGAGCAGCGGCGGCTTCACGAGGCGCGGGACGCCGTTGTTCTGCGGGACGAGCCAATCGCCGCCCTCGGCCATCACCCGGGCCGCGCCCGCGTATTGGCCGTCGGTCTCGTTGTAGAGCGCGCCCCAACCGGCCGATTGGATTTGGAGCGCAGCGCAGAGCACCAGCAGAACGACCGCGAACCCCGCGGTGGCGGACCATTTCACGGGAGGTCGAGCGCGAAATTGTCCGGAAAGCCCTCGGGCAGGCGGATCGGGCGACCCTCGGGCAGCCGCACCAGAGCCAGGGCTTGGCGACACGTCACGAGCAGCGCTCCGTCACTCGGGCGCACCACCTCGAACTCACAGTAGAAGCGCACCTTCGAGCACTCCGCGATCCGCCCATCGATGCGCAGCTTGTCGCCGAGCAGCGCCGGTCGCCGGTAGTCGATCTCGGTGCGAGTGACGACCGGGTGGACCCGGGTGCGGGCGATCTCGTCGAAGCTCATCCCCATCTGGATGGCGAGGTGGGTGCGGGTCGTCTCGATGAAGCGCAGGTAATTGATGTTGTTCACCACCCCCGCCGCATCGGTATCGAAATACATGACCTGGATCTCCGTGCTGATCCGCGTCTTCGGATTGTCGTCCATCCGGGCGACTATGCGGCGGCGTCCCGGCCACTGTCGACCTCGGAACTCGATCATTGACAAGCTCCCCGCCCTTTGGAATGGTCCCCCACCCACGAAATCCCGATTCTCATGAAACGCACCTACCAACCATCCAAACGCACGCGCAAGCAACAGTTCGGCTTCCGAGCCCGGATGGCGACCAAAGGTGGTCGCGCCATTCTCGCCCGCCGCCGTCAGAAAGGCCGCAAGCGCCTCCTGCCGAAGGGTGCCGAGATCCACTTCAAGCGCCACACCGCTGCCTGAGGGCCGACCGCTCCGGTTCACCCGGGCGGCTCGATTAAATCGAAGCCACGAATTTGCCGCCGTGCGCGAGCGCGGCGAGACGACTCAAGGCCGTTACTTCCGGGTAACGGTCCTTCGCTTTCCGGGCGACGATTCTGCCCCGCGCATCGGCTTCATCACGTCTCGCCGGGTGGGTCCCGCGGTCGCGCGCAACCGGGTCCGCCGCCAGCTGCGCGAGATCTTCCGCCTCCTTCAACACGACGTCGTCCGGGGAGTCTGGATCGTCGTCGTCGGAAAGCGGGCTGCGGTCGAGACCGATCACGCGACCCTGCGAGAGGAATGGTTGCGTCTCGCAAGGCGGCTTTCTATTGTCCCCAAGCTCGAATGAAAACCCTGCTTTTGGCCCTCATCCACGGCTACCGCTTGGCGCTCGTCCCCGCCCTGCGTTTCATCGTGGGGCCGGGGGGTTCTTGCCGCTACCAGCCGACTTGTTCGCGCTACGCCATCGAGGCCATCGAGGTGCACGGAGCCAGCCGCGGTGGCTGGCTCGCCCTCAAAAGAATCTGCCGCTGCCACCCGTGGGGTGATCTCGGACCCGACCCGGTCCCACCGGTCGACCCGACCGAGCGCCGACCGCTTCGCCAAAGCTAAACATCTCTTCACCAAATGGATCGCAAAACCTGGATCGCCATCGGCATCGCCATTCTCGCCTTCGCCGGCTGGAATCTGTATTACAACGCCAACTACGGCGATTTTCTCAAGCAACAGGAAGCCGAGCGCATCCGCCAGTCGGAGGAACGAGCGGCGGCGGCCCCCACGCCCCCAGCGACGCCTGGGACACTGCGAGCGCCGAGCGGATTCGACCCAAGCTCACCGGCGAACCCGACCGCCGACGCCCCCGCTGCCCACGCGACCACCCTGGCCGCGCGGACCGAGACCGTGAGCGCGGGACCGGGCGCAGACTACCGATTTAACAACGATACGGGCGGCATCGATACCGCGATCTTGCTCCTTCACCTGGGGGAGAACAAAGAGGCCGTCGGGATCAACGCGCACACGTCCATCCCGATCGGCGCGCTTTCGTTCGAACCCGGGCAGCCGCTGGGTGGTTTTGAGATGCAGGTCGACCGCGTGAGGCGGCAGGTCATTTTCACCACCGTCCAACCCGACGGCCTCGAGATCACGAAGACCTTCACCGTCTCGGACGGCGACGTCGAGATCTACGACGAGGACATCGCCGCCGATCCCGATGCGCCCAGAAACGACCCGTACGTCGTCGACCTGGCGGTCTCTTTCCGCAATACCGGGTCCGCACCGGTCACGCGGGATGGCTACTTCCTGAGCACCGGCGGGGCCGAGCCGATCCACATCAAAGACCTCCCGACCTACACCCGCTTCGACTGGTCGATGGACGGGGAGATGGAAGACATCGACGTGAATTGGTTCGGCGGGTCGAGTGTCCCGCTGGTCGGCATCTCGCTGCGCGAGCCAGCCGATTTCTACACCGGTTCGGCGGAAGAGGTGCGGTGGGCCGCCGTCACGAGCCAATACTTCTGCACGATCATCACCGCGACGGGCGACGTGGTCGGGAAGACGGTCTCCGCCCAGCGCTACGCCGTCCCGAACGATGGCGGCAAGACGATCTACGGGATCCGCGGCTCCCTCGGCATGCCCGGGTTCGAACTCGCGTCCGGCGAGTCCACCACGGCGGAGTTTGAGATCTACGCTGGCCCGAAGGACCTCACGCGACTCCGCACCCTCGGGAGTAATCAGGAAGAAGTGATGAACTTCGGCATGTTCGGGTTCGTGAGCAAATTCCTGCTCTGGGCGATGAACCTTCTTCACGGCGTCTTCCACAGCTACGCCGCCGCGATCATCGTCCTCACGCTGCTGATCAAATCCGCCCTCTGGCCGCTGCAGAACAAGGCCACCCAGTCGATGAAGCGCATGTCGCTGCTCTCGCCGAAGATGACCGAGCTGCGCGAGAAGTTCAAAGACGACCCGACGAAGATGAACACGGAGCTCATGGGGCTCTACAAAAAATACAGCGTCAACCCCTTCAGCGGCTGTTTGCCAATGCTCGTGCAGATCCCGATTTTCTTTGGTTTCTACTCGATGCTCGGGACGGCCATCGAGCTGCGCAACAGCTCGTTCCTCTGGATCAATGATCTCTCGCAGCCCGACACGGTCGGCTATTTCCTCGGCTTCCCGATTAATCTCCTGCCGCTCCTCATGGCTGGCTCGATGGTCTGGCAGATGGGGATCACGCCGAAGACGGGCGACAAGATGCAGCAGCGCATGATGATGTTTATGCCGGTCATCTTCGTTGTGTTCGCCTACAACTACGCATCCGGTCTCTCGCTTTATTGGACAACGCAGAACATCTTTTCTATCGTCCAGCTCTACCTCACGCGAAATCAGCCTCTCCCAACGCTGGAAGAAAAAAAGAAACCCCCGGTAGCCCGGACGGGCGGCTCGTCGACGACGGCCAAGACTCGTAAAAAGCGCTCCAAATCATGATCCAGACTCCCAAGGAAATCCTCGACACCATTCTCGGATACCTTGGGTTTGTCGTCGAAATCAAAGAGATGGAGCGCGACGGCGCGCAGGTCCTCCAGGTCTACACCCAAGATGCCGAGGCGCTGATCGGGCGCCAGGATCAGACGCTGGGAGACCTGCAATTTATCGTCAACCGCATCCTGCACATCCAGCAACCGGACTCGCCGAAGATCGTCGTCGACGTCGAACACCACCGTGACATGCGCGACGACGCCCTCGTCCAGAAGGCGCAACAACTCGCCGAGTCGGCCCGGCAGAGCGGCCACGCCGTCCAGACCGACCCGCTCAACTCCTACGACCGCCGCATCGTCCACAACGTCTTCGCCGACGACCCGGACCTCGAGACCTACAGTCCGCGCGGCCCCGACCGCGTCAAGCGGATCACGATCCGGCGGCGACGGGCTTCGGCCTGATCTCCGGTCCCTGACCTCTGGTTCGCTACCGTCCGCCGTCCGCCGATGGCAATGGCTCCGAGCGCTCGACCAGGGCGGCGATCGCCACCGCGTTGAGCACGGTCTTCGGGACAAACGAGGTCGCGTCGACCCATTCCTGCTCTTTGCTACCGTCGGCACTTTGCTCCGAACAATGGCTGTTCTCACCGCCGGGTCCGAGGCCGTCGAGCGTGGGGAAAGTCTGCCACAGGACGTTGCCGTCGCTCAATCCGCCCCGCGCCAGTCCGCGGACCCGGTGACCGACCGATGCACCCGCTTCTTTCCACGTCGCGATGAGGGCATCGGTGCCGGGATTGATCGGCCACGGCTGGGTCTCGTCCTCGACGGTGACGGCGACCTCGCACCGCCGGTGGGTCCCGTCCTGCGATCCGACCTGGCCGCGCCCGGCGAGCGCGAGGAGCTGGCTTTTCGCGGTTTCGTAGATGGCTGGATCGAAGGCGCGCATCTCGAGGCGAGCTTGAGCGGAGTGGGGCACGCGGTTCGTGACCGTGCCGCCTTCAATGCGCCCGACGTTGACGGTGAGTTCGGCGGCGTAATCGGTGAGCGCGCTGGCTTCGGCGACGACGCGCGCGAGTTCGACGATGGCATTGGCCCCCGAGGCGTGGCCACCACCCGCGTGCGCGGCGTGGCCGGATACGTCGATACGGACCGACGCGCGTCCTTTGCGGGCGGCGACCAGCTCGGAGCTGCCCGGCGTGCTGCCGTCCGCCTCGAAGATGAGGCAAGCGCGCGTGTCAGCCGGAAGCACGCGGTGGCAGACCCGTCCGAAGTCGTGGGAATCGACTTCCTCGCAAGCGTTCACGAGCACGACCCAATTCGCGCGCGCAAAGACCGACTCGTTGCCGTCACGCAAGACGTGCAGAAGCTGAAAGATCACAGCGGTCCCGCCCTTGATGTCGTTGGTGCCGGGGCCGTAGATCCGGTCGCCGTCGCGCCGCCACGCGAAGTCGTTGCGACGCTCTTCCTCCTCCGGGAAAACGGTGTCGTGGTGGGTGATGAGCGCGATCGTCGGGGCATCGGGTTCCGCGCCGTCGCGGCGGAGAACGAGGTGGGGACCGTGCGCTGGATTGGCGGGCGGGACGAACTCGGCGGAGAAACCAAGCGGGGCAAACGCGGCGGCGGTGAGGTCGGCGGTTTTCCGGACACCGTCGCGGTTGGTCGTGAAGCTATTGATGGCGACCAAGCGCTCGAGCAGATCGAGCGTCGCTGGGAGGTGCCGCTCCGCGACTGCGGTGAGGGAAGCGGGAGTCATTCGATGGTCCCGACGAGGACGGGGGGTTCGGTGAGTCGCTCGGTCTGGACGGCGACGGTCATCTCGAGAAATTGATCGGCTTCGCCGAAGTAGGAACCGGTCACCGGCATCACACCCCGCGGGTGATTGCTGACGCCGAGGACGACGTGGCGTGTCGAGGTCCGGACGCCCATGGTCGGGTCGAAGCCGACCCAGCCCGTCTCGGGAAGGTAGGCTTCGGCCCAAGCGTGGGTCGAAGCCCGACCCGCTTCGGACGCGCGGCAGTCGAGGTAGCCGCTGGCGAAGCGGGCCGGGAAGCCGAGGCTGCGGAGGACTTCCATCAGGAGAACCGAGAGATCGCGGCAGGATCCGGTGCCGAGGCCGAGGGTTTCGCCCGGGGATTGGACGCCGCGAGCCTCGCGGCGATTGTAGCTAATCCCCGCGTGCACCGCTTCGTTGAAGGTGTCGACCACCGTGTCGGCATCCGGTCGCGCGGGCAGGGCAATCGTTTTCACCCAATCCTGGACGGCCACTCGGTCGTCAGGAAACGTGGTCTGCCGGTAAGCTCCGGCGACGATCGTCTCGCGGTCGTCGAAGACGAGCGGAAACGGCGCGTGCTGGGACGGTGGCCGCTCGAGGGCGGGGAAATCGCTCGTCTGGTGGACGACGCATTCGCTGCGGATGAGGAGCTCGTCGGCTTCGTCGAGGAGATGCACGATGGCGACGGAATTGCTGAACACGTCGCGCCGCCACTCGATCTCAAACCCCGGTGAGATCGTGAGGCGCATCTCGGTCACGTGGATGTCGTGACCTTCGCGGGGCCGGAGGACGAGGCGGTGCTGGGCAAACCGAACGGGGTCGCGGTAGCGGTAGATCGTCTCGTGATTTATCTGAAACCAACTCATGGTGGGGAAGTATCGAAGGTGGATGCGGGATCGCGCGGCACGACCAGAGGACTTGGCTCGCACGATGCTCCATCACGATAACCCGCCGACGCATGGAAATCACCGCAGATCTGCCCGCCATCGACCTCGATCTCACCGTGAGAGTCGGCTACGATATCGCGTACGAGACTTCTGCTGCGACGCCAGCCCTCGTCACTCTCAAGCCGCGGCAGGACCCCCTGCAGTCGATCCGGCAAGAGAGCATCACGTTCGACCCGGAGCCACACGCCACGGAGTTCGAAGACGACCACGCGAACATCGTCTACCGGATGGTGCTCGCGCCGGGTCACAACGTGATGCGCTACGATGCACTCGTGAACGTGCCGAGCACGCGGGAGGACTTCACCTGGCTGGACGAGCCGCACCCGCCGCATCTCCTACCCGCTTCGATCCTTCGTTACACGGTCCCGACCCGTTACTGCGACTCCGATAAGCTGCGGGATTTCTCTTGGCAGAAATTTGGCCACCTCCCCCACGGACTAGCGCGCATCCGGGCGATCTGCTCTTGGCTGCACGAGAACATCGAATACCGGACCGGGACCTACAGCGCGAACACGTCGGCCTGGGACACCATCCAGCGCGGCTACGGGGTCTGCCGCGACTTGGCGCACGCCGGCGTGGCACTGTGCCGGACGTTTAATCTGCCGAGCCGCTACGTGAGCGGTTACGTCCCCGACGTCGGCTGCGAGGATCCCGGGACACCGATGGACTTCCACGCGTATTTCGAAGTCTTCCTGGGCGGGCGCTGGCAGGTGTTTGACGCGCGGTTCGCCGAGCCGCGAACGGCTCGGATCCGGATCTGCGCGGGCTACGACGCGGTCAATTGCGCCTTCGGGACCTTCTTCGGGAGCGCGATCCTGACGAAGTTTGTGGTCTGGTCTTACCAAGTCGATCCCGCTGAGGTCCGGGTTGGAGATCCGGTCGATCTGTCCAAGCGGTGGTGCGGCACTCCCGAGATCCGGCGGCCGGGCGAGGTTCGGGTTTAATGTCCGACGAGTTGGCTGCGCGGCGCAGTTCAAGTGGACTCCGGGACGCTACACCGAACGATCAGTGAGGCCCGCGATCTTAGAGATTTTCTTAGAGCGCAACGCTGGGTAGTTTGCAGAGAAATCTCTTATCATGAAAATCGTTGAACAACTTGCACTCTTCCTCGACAACGAACCCGGCACCCTGGCAGCGGTGTGCGACGCCTTGGCGGAGGAGCGGATCAGCATCTACGCGCTCAGCGTGGCCGATTCTTCCGACTATGCGGTCATCCGGCTCGTTCTGAGCGACCCGCGACGGGCTCTGCATTTGTTCGAGGAGCGCGGGACTCTGGTGGTGGAGAGCGATGTGCTCATGCTGGAAGGGTCGAACAAGCCAGGCGGATTGTCCGCGATCGTGCGAGCCCTCGCGAAGAAGAAGGTCAACATCGATTACGCTTACCTCGCGACGCTGCCGACGGCCAAAAAGGGCCTGCTCATTCTGAGCGTCAGCGACGTCAAACGCGCTCAGAAAGTCTTGGAAGACGCCGGCCTGGACGCCTGATCACGGCTCTCCCGCGCCTGACGGGTCGCCACCGCAGCGCTTCTGGATACCGTGGATTGGTTCTGCGGTGTCTGGGTCCCAATTTCGTTTGTCTCCAGCCGTTCTCTGGCGCTGACTCCCCGGATGCCCTCAGCAACTACGATGAGAGCGGTCACGGTCGCGGCCTTTCTCGCTTTCGGATCCCCTGGCCCCACCGACGCTTTCGCGCAAATCTCAACCTACGACCTCGCGCGCGTGGCTCACCTCACGCCCCCACCCACGACGGTTGACGGGGTGGAGCAGCCGGAACTGATGCTTACCGAATGGTCTTACCAAATCGCGGGCACCGAGAGATGGACACCGGTTGCGGTCCCGCGGACGGAGCTTCCAACCGGCGGGATTATCCCGGACGAACGCGCGATCACCGCCCGGGCCGAGATCATGATTCCGGCGGATTGGCGGGACCAGAGGATCAAATTCCGTTCCCAGGCTAACGACGTGGCGATTGCCGGTGAGCGGTTGAAGTTTCCGCGCGAACACTCGGAACCCTACGAAGCGGACGTCACCACCCAGGTCACCGCGGGAGAGACGGTGTCCGTGGAGATTCGATTCCGGGACATCAATCCCTACCAAGTCGCGGGGTTACTCGAGAACGCGCTGTTCTTCGCGGTCCCTCCGCGGCACGTGAGCTACGTCTACGTGACCCCCGCCTTTGACGGAAAAGATGGGAGCGGGATTGCCCGCGTTCGCTACGGTCTGACCAACCACTCAGACCAAGCGTGGCCGGCTGGTCGCTTGAGCGTCGGGTTGATCAATCCGGACGGCAGCGTCGCCGAGAATCTCAGCGTTCAGGGCGATGGATATGAGTCCGTCCCCGCCGGCGAGACGGCGCACCGAGAGATGGAGGTCACCGTCGCAGCCCCAGCTCGTTGGCACCTCGAAAAACCGCAGAATCTCACCACTCTTACCCTCAAAACGGACGCCGCCGAAGTGGCCACGCGCTTCGGATTCCGAGAGCTAACCATCGTCGACGGGGAGGTGCTGCTCAACGGTCAGATCGTCAAATTGGGCGGTGCAAATTTTGAACCTTTCCCTTGGTTGATGAACGAGGACAGAAGCCAGTTCACCCTGCGTAACTGGATCGAAGGCTACCGGGATTCGAACGCTTCATTTTTGCGATTGGCACACCGAAACAAACGGTTGATCCCCCCGACTGCCACCGCCCTCGCCGACGAGATGGGCATCGCTCTCCAGTTTCCGCTCTACCCGATCACCTTCTACGGGAAAGCTCCGTGGGCGAAGCTAACGGCGAAGCAAAAGGCCAAGCAGACCCAGGATTGGGTCGATCAGGCGCTGGAAGAAATCGCCGAGCAATTCAACCACCCCAGCATTCTCATCTGGGAAATCGCCAACGAATCCGACTGGAACGACGGGTTCGCCGCCGTTCACGGTGCGGTCGAGGCCTTCGACCCTTCACGGTTGCGTGACTTCACTTGGGATCGAGAAGGCGACAACGTCGCCACCAACTTGGCTGATTGGCACTACCCGGGACCCCGGGGCGGGGAGCGGGCCATCCACAGCGATCGTCCGGTGATCTTCGGCGAGTTTGCGTCGGAGGCGAAGGTGGGTCCGATGGACGAGCACGACGCGGGCCTGGTGCCGACGTGGGGGATGGCGCACGAACGGATGTGGGACGGCATGTATCGTGGGAAAAAGTGTCTGGGTGGCTCGATCTGGATCGGCAACTCCCACTACCCGATGGATCACTTGATCCGGCAGATCGAGAGCCGGCAGCGGCGGGACTTTGATAAACAGCCGAGCTGGGAAGAACTCGCCACCTACTTGGCAGGTTCGCACGAGCTGCTCGGCTTCGGCTCGTGCCTGGACTCCTGGCAGCGACCACTCCCGGGCTTTTATAACCAGTGGAAAAACTACTGCCCGCTGCGGATCGCGACGGTTGCCCGGCTGGAAGAAGACGCCGTCACCCTGAACGTCGAGAATCGGTATCACGTGACGGATCTCGACGAGATCGCGGTGACGTGGCGTCGGCTCGATGCCGCTGGTCGGGAGCTCGAGCGCGGTGTCGGCTCCGCCGAGGGAGCGCCGATGGCGGGTGGGGTGGCCCGATTCACCCCGCGAAACGAGGTCGCCGCGGGCGATGAGTTCGAGGTCGCCTTCACCGATCCCCAAGGCCACGAAATGGACCGCGTCCGGGTCTGGATCGACGCGGAGCCCTCGCTGCGGATCGATTGGCCTAAAGCGAAGGGAGCCAGAATCGTTCGAAACTCGGCGAGCGAATGCATCGTCGAGGCGGGATCAAGCCGATGGGACTTCGACCCCAGCACGGGGCAGCTCCGATCCGCCGACGTCGGCTCGCAACGGGTGCTCAGCGGGGGCACCGCGCAAGGGTCGTTGGATTACACAATCCGGATCGACGGGGGCGGCAAGGTCACACTCGACTATGGATTCACGGCTTCGGAAGCGATCACGCCGCGAACGCTGGGCTTGGCTTTCACGCTTCCGGAGACATTTCGCACGCTCGTGTGGAACCTTGACGCCTACCGGAATGACTTCCCCGAAGACTACGTCGGGCGGCCCTACGGCGTCGCCTTGGCGATTCGCCCGGGATCGGATGGCAGCCCGGATCGCACCGACGTGCGACCGGACTGGGGTTGGGCCGACGATCAGGTGATCCTCGGCACGATGGACTTCTGCTCCACCAAGCAAACGTTCCGCTACGCTGCGTTGATGAACGACGCCGGGGCTGCGGTCGAGGCCGTCGGGATCGGTGACCAAGCGGTGCGGAGCTTCGCGTATCAAGGCGAGACCCACCTCGTTTTCGCGTCGAGCTACGGTGGCCCCTCGAGCCGTTGGCCCGCGAAGCAAACTCTTCGCTACCGCTCCCCGATGGAAGCGGGCGAAACGCTCTCCGATACGTTCCGCTTCACCCTCGCTTCGCTGCCTTCCGGGGTGCCCCGCCGGGCAGCGGAAACCTACGACGACGGAGCGATGCAGGAGCAGCTCGTGAGAGAACTCCGATCCCGCTACCGCAGCGCGGACGGGGAGATTTCCACCGAAGCGGTGCGTCGGATCCAGCAAGCAAGCGGTGGGAAGCACCCCATCTCGGACGGGTATTTTTATCCCGGAGACGGAATATCGCGGGACTCTGAAAATGGACACCACCACCTGGACCGATCGGACCTTCCGGGTGCTCCACGAAGAGGGTCGCTGGCAGATCCGAGAATAACGCCGCTCACCCGAGTCAGCACTGGTCGCCGATCTTGCGCAGGACCTCGTCGAGCGCGCTCCGGCGGATGGGTTTGGTGAGGTAGAAGTCCATCCCGGCGGCGAAGCAAGCCTCGCGGTCTTCGGACATGGCCCCGGCAGTCAGGGCAACGATCGGGATGGTTTGGTGCTCTGCGGTGCCCTTGCCTTCCCGGATCATTCGGGTCGCTTCGAGGCCGTCGATGTCCGGCATCTGGACGTCCATGAGGATGACGTCGTAGCTGCCTGCTGCGATCTCGGCGAAGCACTCCGACGCGGAAGCAACGGACCCACTATCGTCTCCGAGCAGTCCGAGGAGCTGGGTGGTCAGGCGGCGGTTGATGGGATTATCGTCGACGACGAGCACTCTGAGCGGCTTACGGGATACCAAATCCTTCGCCTTGGCGACGGGGGTTCGGGCCGAGATCTCCGCGATCTCGCCCTCGCTGGGGACAACGAGGGGAATCTCTAGAAAAAACGTCGTGCCCTTCTCGGACGAGTCGGCGATGCCGATGTCGCCTTCGAGCAGAGCGGCGAGGCGTTTGCTGATGGCCAGACCCAGGCCGGTGCCGCCGAAGCGTCGGGTGGTCGACGTGTCGGCCTGCGAGAAGGGCTGAAAGAGGTGCCGCATTTTTTCCGCGCTGATGCCGATCCCCGTGTCGGTGACTTCGAAGCGCACGGCGGGGGCCTCAGCCGACTGGGCGAGGCCGACTCGGACCAAAACGCTCCCGGTAGGCGTGAACTTGACGGCATTTCCGACGAGGTTGATAAGGATCTGACGAAGCCGGGCGGGATCCGTTCGGAGATAGCGGGGGACGTCCGGGTCCAGATCGGCGATGAGGCCGACGTCGCGAGCGTGGCTGGTGGGCAGATACAGGTCGACGACATCGTCGAGGCAGCGGCGGAGGTCGGTGGCGGCGAACTCTACGGCGAGTCGACCGGATTCGATCTTCGAGAAGTCGAGGATGTCGTTGAGGAGAACGAGGAGCGCGTCGCCGCTGCGTTGGATCGTGTCGAGGTATTCGCGCTGGAGATCGTCGAGGGGGGTCTGGAGGATCAGGTCGGCGAAACCGAGCACACTGTTGAGCGGAGTGCGGATCTCGTGACTCATCATCGCCAGAAATGCGCTCTTGGTCTGCGCGGCCGCTTCGGCGGCCTCCTTCTGGTGCAGAAGTTCCTGCTGGTGGCGGCGGCTTGCGGAAATGTCCAGGGACGCGCCCCGGTAGCCCACGAGGGTCCCTTCGTCGTCGAAGCGCGGGACACCGCTGGCTGAGATCCACAAAATCTCGCCGTCGGAGCGGCGGATCCGGTGCTCGAAATTGCGGAACGCCTCGCCGGATTCGACGATCTGGTCGGATCGCTCGACGGTGCCACCGGAGTCGTCGGGCGGGAGCCATTCGAAGGGGTGGCGGCCGAGGACCTCGGCGGGCGGGCGACCGAGGACTTCCTGGACGCGCGGCGAGACGAAAGTGTATCGGCCCGCCAGATCGACTTCCCAGATGAACTCCCCGACGGCATCGCTCACGTCGCGAAAGCGTTGTTCACTCACGACGAGCTGCGCTTGCGCGCGACGGATCTCGGACAGATCGTAGCAGGCCAGCAGGAGCAGGTCGCGCCGTTCCAGAGTTGCCCGGCTGAGGAAGACGTCCATCTCGAGAGGCGACTCGTCGGCGCGGCAGAAGGTCCACTCGAAGTGGGCGACGGATTCGGTGAGCGCCTGGTGAACGTGCTCCGACCACGCCTCGGCGGAGAACGAACCGTCCGGCTGGCGGCGGGGCCAGAGCTGCCAGAGCGGAGTCCGGCGCAGTTCGTCGACGTTCCCGGCGCCAAAGGTGCGGGCAGCGGCCAGATTGGCCTGCACGAGGTCGTCGCCGTCGAACGCGAGGTGCGGGGTCGGATTCTGCTGGATGAATTGAGCAACGCCGTCTGCCGTCTGCCGATCCGCGAGGCGAGCGCGCTCCCGAGCGCTTAATTGATCGAGCGTGGCGGACCGACTGCGGAAGACAAATCGCGCGAACGCGCCGATCGCCAGGATCGAGATGAGAAAGGCGCCGACCGCCCCAGCGAGCAACCAGCCGATGGCGGCGCGGGTCGGACCCAGATCCAGCTCGATGGCAACGATCCGCTCGATGGCACCGCGCGACCCGTGAACGGGCGCGTAGCCGACCAGCGATCTCGGGGTGCGCAGGAAGTCTGGCAGGGTGGCTTCGACTTCATCAAGTCCGCTGCGGATCCGGGACAAGGTCGGCCCTTTGAGCGGCTCACCCGTGGTCGACCCCGGGCGGATCTCTTTCCCCTGGAGCGAGAAGACGCGGACACTGGCAACTGAAGAGGACTTCGGGGTCGCTGCCGCGAGGTCGGCACCGCCGTCGGGATTGTCTGCCAGCTGCGCGGCGAGCGCGATCGACGTCTGCGCAGCGAGGTCCTCGACGTGCTCGTGCTCGGCGGAAAGCAGGGACCCGCGCAGGACGACGAAGGCGAGGATGATGACGTTGCCGATTAAAAAAATTGCGATCACCGCAGCGGCCAACGCGTCCCTCGCGGGTCGGATCACTCCGCCGAGGGTGGCTTCTGGGGATGCGGGTTCGTCGAGATTCAAAACGCTGGCGAGGCCCCGGGGCAACACAGGTGTGCCACGACGCTTTGAGGATTGCAAACGCAGGGGCCATTTGCGACCACGTTCGGTGCGGGCCGAATCCTCCCCGACCTTCGAATGATCCAGCGAATGAACATCCCTTATCTCCGCTCCCTCCAGCTTTTTCTAGCACTGAGCCTCGCGGCCCTGCCCGCGCTCATCGCCCAAGACACGCCGACCATCACCGTGCGGAAAAGCGACACCGTGAGCCTGGCCATCGCGGGCTTAAGCGGCGGCGACGCGGCGGCGGTCCAGTCCGTGCTCGAGAATGATCTGTCGCTGGCCGGGTGGTTCTCGCTGACGTCGCCGGGCAATGCGTCCTACGTCGTGTCGGGATCGACCTCGGGGGACTCGCTGAACGGATCGGTGAAGGACCGCGACGGGTCGATCGTTCTGAGCGGGACCTACCGCGGGACGGCCCGGGAGCGGGCGCACCAATTCGCCGACGAGATCGTCGAGACCATCACGGGCAACCCCGGCATCGCGACCTCGACCATCGCGTTCGTTTCGACGAAGACGGGGAAAAAAGAGATCTACACGGCGGATTACGATGGGGCGAACGTCAAACAACTCACGCGCGACGGCGTGATCAGCGTCGCGCCAGCGATCAGCCCAGACGCGCGGAAGCTCGCTTACACGGGCTACCAGAGCGGCTACGCGGACATCTACCTCGTCGAACTCGACAGCGGCTCGCGCAATCGGATCATCAAATTTCCCGGCACGAATAGCGGCGCGGCCTTTTCCCCCGACGGCGGGCGCATCGCGTGCTCGATCAGCAAAGACGGCAATCCGGAACTCTACGTGGTCGGTGCCAACGGTGGCGGGGCGAAGCGGCTCACCCGGACGCGGGGCGTCGAGTCGTCGCCGTCGTGGTCGCCGGACGGGAGGGAGATCGTCTACTCGTCCGACGAGGGCGGGAGTCCCCAGCTCTTTCGCATCGGCTCGGGCGGCGGGCAAGCGCGTAAGATCAGCACGGGCTACGGCTATTGCACGGAGCCGAGTTGGTCGCCGGACGGGAAGAGGATCGCTTTCACGGCGCGGACGGGTGGTTTTTCCATCGCGATGGTTGAACTAGAGTCGGGCAGCTCGCGCGTTCTGGCCACCGGGGAGAATCCTGAGTGGGGAGCAAATTCCCGCCACGTGATCTACAGCAGCGGATCGGCCATCGTCTTGCTCGATACCCAAAGCGGTCGACCGACGACGATCGTGTCGGGGCTGGGCACCGTGTCGGAGCCGAGTTGGTCGAGGTAGCTCGGCGATAAGCATTGAGTTTTGCACTGAAACGGAGTTTTCAATAGCGGCATGAAGCGATCTTTCTCCTTGGTTCTCGCCACCGCCGTGGCGCTCACTCTCTCCTCGTGCGCGAACAAGGGGGGGAACGACGGCGACTACGTCGGAGTGGACGGAGATTACGTGACCGGGACGCCGCTGCCGGACCGGATCGAGGGATCCAATTTCTTCGGCTCGACGGTCAACCGGAGTGAATTCCCCCCCGTTTATTTCGGCTACGACAGCGTCGAGGTGGCGGACTCGGAGTTCACCACTCTGGACACGGTCGCGTCGTCGATGCAGGGCATCCAGAGCGACATCATCATCGCCGGATTCACGGATGAGCGGGGGACCGAAGAATACAATCGCGGCCTCGGCGAGCGGCGCGCGCAGGCCGTGCGCGAGGCGCTGATCGGCATGGGCATCAGCGGGCAGCGGATCCAGACGGTCAGCTTCGGCGAGGAGATGCCGGCGGATTCCGGCAGTGGCGACGCGGCCTGGGCGGCGAACCGCCGCGCGGAGTTTGGCGTCATTCGCTAAGGCGGGCGTGGCCGTTCCCCTGCTCGACCTCTCGCGGCAATACGCGCGGATCCAAGACGACGTCTCGTCGGCGATCGAATCCGTCGTCACGTCGCAGGCCTTCATTCTCGGTCCAAAGGTCGAGGCGCTGGAGTCGGCGTTCGTCGAAGCGACGGGCTGCGGCCACGCGGTCGGGATGTCGTCGGGGACGGACGCTTGGTTGGCGATCCTCATGACCGAGGGTTGGGGTCCGGGCGATGCGATTGTCACGACGCCCTACACGTTTTTTGCAACGGTCGGTTGCGTGCATCGGCTGGGGATCGAGACCGTCTTCGTCGACATCGACCCCGTCACCTACAATCTCGATCCGAGCAAGCTCGAGGAGCGCCTCGCGGGGATGCGACGCGGGGGCGACGGGCAAATTCTCACTCCGAGCGGCAATCGGGTCCGCGCCATCGTGCCGGTGCATCTCTTCGGCTTGGTCTGCGAGATGGACGCCATCTCGCGGATCGCCCGTGAGCACGGGCTGAAAGTCGTCGAGGACGCGGCGCAGGCGATTGGCGCTGAGTATCCGGGCGAGGCGGGGACGGTGCAGGCTGGGGCGATTGGTGACAGCGGATACTTCAGTTTTTTCCCGGCGAAAAATCTCGGCGCCTACGGCGACGCGGGGCTGGCGACCTGCGCGTCGGCGGAGGACGCAAGCCGACTGAAGCTGATGCGGAACCACGGCATGGAAAAGCGGTATTTTCACCGCGAAGTGGGGGGCAACTTCCGGCTCGATTCGCTGCAGGCGGCGATCCTCTCCGTCAAACTCCCGCACGTGGGCGGCTGGAACGCCGAACGACGCAGAAATGCCGAGCGCTACGGCGAAGCGTTTGCGGCGGCGGGGTTGACGGACCGACTCGCCCTACCGGAGCGCCCCTTTCGCGGGCGGATCGAGAGCGATCACATCTTCCACCAATACGTGCTGCGGGCACCGCTCCGGGATGAGCTGGCGCAACACCTCGCGGCGCACGGGATCGGTCACGGGATCTATTACCCGGTGCCGCTGCACCGCCAGGACTGCTTTGCCTACCTCGGCTACGGCAAGGGAAGCCTACCGGAGTCCGAGCGGGCGGCGGCGGAGACCATCGCACTGCCGATCTTCTCGGAGCTGCGCGAAGACGAGATCGGCGAGGTCGTCGATGCGGTGGCGGCTTTTTACTGATTGACCGCATCGAAGCGCGGAGGCGCAACGACGCGGAGATCATCCGTCCGGGCCGCGGGCGGTGTGAAGCGGGCGGCTGGCGCGTCTTGCGTCGAGATCGGCGACGTCGGCAAGCCGGGACGATGCCTCGTCGTCGACGTGACCCGCGAAAAGCCTAACCCTGAGGGAATGGCGTGGGCTTGGGGATCGGTGTGGGCGTCGGCGGCGGACCCGTGCGGGGCGCGCGGCGACGGACGGTCACCTTGATCGGCGTGGAAACGCTCTCGGCGAAGTCGATGGCACGAATAAAGAAGCGGGTCTGGCCCCGCGCTAGAATGGTCGTAAATTTCCATCGGTCGGTGCCTTCGACGGCTTCGTAGGGGCCATTGCGATTTGGCGAGACCTGCACGATCCGGACCGTGTTCTCATCGGTGGCGCTACCCGAGAGCGTGTATCGGCGCTTGCGGGTCTTCTTCCGCAGTGAGTTGCCGAAGACCTTCACGGTCGGTGGACCGAGGTCGGGTGGGTTCTGGATGATGTCGCCGTTGATCTTGAGATCCTGAAAGCGCATCGACTGGCCGTTGCGGCTGCTGAAGGCGTAGAGCCGGAAGGTGACCGAATCGTTGAAAAGCGGCGGCTGGTCGAAATTCACCGTGAAGGTGCGGAAGTTCAGCGGCCCGTTGTTGATGGTAAAATTGCCGAGATCGCTTTTGTAACCATCGAAGCTCCAGCGGAGAGCGAGGCCGTTGGTGTCGTCGTTGAACTGCCCGGCGGCGGTGGCTTTGAAGCTGATGCTGGTGATGCGCGCCTGGAAACCGGATTTTTTCGTGAGGGTGAACTGGCCGTATTGCTGGTTGGAGCGGCTGGCGTTCGAGTCCTTGGAGCGCTCCTTGAGGAGGATGTAGCCGTAGCTTTTCCCCTGCATGACGCCGATGCCGACCTGGGCTTCCGACCCGAAGCTGCCGAAGAATCCGGCGGTGATGCTGGGATCGACGGGACCGGCGTCGAAGGTGCCGTCGAATTGGTAGGTGGCCAACTGCTGCGCCGGGAGGGTCGGCGCGATCAGGAACGCGACGGCTCCGATGGCGCAGGTGATTCGAGTCTTCATTACGGGTTTGTGAATAAAAGCGGTCAGCGGGGGCGTCAATGACGTTTCGCTGGTTCTGTCAATGGCGAAACTGCCCGACGATCGCGTATTTTCTCCGCCCTTGCGTGGCGCTAGTCGCGCGGCGAGGGTCGCGGCTCGCAGGATGGGCAAGAGATTTTGGAACCCGGATTTTCCGTTCGATCCGGGGCGGATGCCGGTCTTCTACGGGTGGATCATCCTCGTCGCTTCGACCGTCGGGATCGTCGCAAGTCTGCCGGGGCAGACGATGGGGGTGAGCGTCTTCACCGAAGCACTCATGGCAAACCTCGAGCTGACTCGGGTGCAGTTGAGCCTCGCGTATCTCATCGGGACGACGGCGAGCGCGCTGCTGCTGCCGCGCGGGGGGCGGCTGCTCGACCGGTATGGTGCGCGGCGGACGATGACGTGGGCGACGGTGCTCTTCGGCGGTGCGCTCGGGTTGATGGCGGGGAGCGATGCGCTGGCGAGGGGGGTGCGGGCCGTGCTCGGGACCGAGGAGCTGTGGCCGGTGTCGCTGGTGGTGATCGCGGTGGGCTTCTTTCTGGTGCGGTTCCTCGGACAGGGAATGGTGACGGTCACTTCGCGGACGATGCTGGGGAAATGGTTCGACCGGCGGCGGGGTTTGGTCTTCGCGGTGAGCGGGGTGGCGATTTCCTTCTCGTTCTCGGCGGCGCCGCAGCCGCTGAACTCCCTCATCGAAGCGGTCGGGTGGCGCGAGGCCTACCTCGGGATGGGCGGGGTGATGGTGCTGGGCTTGGCGGGATTTGGCTGGCTGGTCTTCCGCGACAACCCGGAGGAATGCGGACTCGAGATGGACGGCGGTCCCGGGGAGGCGGCCGGGAAGGCGGAGAATCCCGACCGCGTGATGGTGCGCGATCTCACCCGGGCGGAGGCGGTGCGGACGTTTTCGTTCTGGGCGTTTAATCTCGGGACGGCGTGGCAAGCGCTGGCGATCACGGCCTATACCTTTCACGTGGTCTCCATCGGCGAAGAGGCGGGCCTGGACAAAGCCGGGGTCCTCGGGCTCTTCCTGCCGATGGCGATGGTGGGCGTCTTCACGAATTTTTTCTCCGGCTGGCTCGGCGACAAGACGCGGGCGAAGTACGTGCTCATGCTGCTGACGAGCGGCCTCACGGTCGCCGGTCTCGGGATGGCGTGGATGGCCGAGCCACTCGGTCGCGGGTTGCTCATCGGCGGCCTCGGCGTGTCGGGCGGAGCCTTCCAGACGTGCATCGGATTGGTTTGGCCGCGGTATTTCGGACGGACGCACCTGGGAGCGATCAGCGGTCTGAACATGGCGACCATCGTGCTGGCGAGCGCGGTGGGTCCGTTTGCGTTCAGCTTGTCGAAGGACTTCGCTGGGAGCTACCAGGTCGGATTTCTCGCGACGGCGGTCGTCCCGGCGATGCTCACGATCGCGGCGCTTTGGGCGGGCAATCCGCAGCGGCGGCTGGCGGCGGCTCGGGCGGCGTGAGGTTTTTCGGAAGCGCCCCACATGTCTGTTTCCGCGCTCGGCAACCTCTGCTAGGTTCCGCCGATGCTGACGATTCGCGATTTGAAAAAGAGCCACGGCGGGCGCGTGCTGTTTGAGCAAGCCGCCATGCAGGTGAACTACGGCGAGCGGGTCGCCCTCGTCGGTCCGAACGGGGCCGGGAAATCGACGCTGTTTTCGATCATTCTCAAACACGACACCCCGGACTCCGGCATCGTCGACCGCGACGAGTGGACGATGATCGGTTACCTCCCCCAGGAGGGCGAGGCCGTCGGCGAGGAGACCGTGATGGACATCGCGACCGGGCGCGCGGGCGAACTCGACGCCCTCGACAAGAAGCTTCGCGCCTTCGAGCAGGAGGGCAACGTCGACAGCGGCGAATACAACGAAGCGAACATGCAGTTCGAGGCGCTCAACGATCCGCAGGTCGAAGCGAAGGCCAAGGCGATCCTCGCCGGCCTCGGCTACGACGAAGCGACGTTCTACAAGAAGGCGAAGGAACTGTCCGGCGGCTGGGTGATGCGCGCCCACCTCGCTCGCTTGCTCGTGATGCAGCCCGACCTGCTGCTGCTCGACGAACCGACCAACCACCTCGACCTCAACTCGCTCATCTGGCTCCAGGAGTATCTCAAGAGCTACTCCGGTGCCGTCCTCATGATCTCGCACGACCGCTACTTCATGGACGAGCTCGCCCAGACGGTCTACGAGATCTCGAACCAACGCCTGCTCACCTACAAATCCAATTACACCGCGTTCCTCGAGCAGCGCCAGGCGAACTACGAGAACAACATCGCCGCCTACAAAAACCAGCAGAAGCAGATCAAGGCGCTGAAGGAGTTCATCGATAAATTCCGATCCGTCTCGTCGAAAGCCGCCCAAGCCCAGAGCCGCCAGAAAGAACTCGAGCGCATGGAGCTCGTCGACAAGCCCCTGCCGCCCAAGAAGCCCTTCAAGTTCCAGATCCCGCAGCCCGAGCGCGGCGGCCAGCGGGCCATCTCGCTCGAAGGCGTCGACTTTGCCTACGGCGCCCACGTCGTCTACGAGAATCTCACGCTCTCGATCGAACGCGGCGAGCGCACCGTCCTCGTCGGCCCGAACGGCGCGGGTAAATCCACCCTGCTCAAGCTCCTCGCCGGCGTCCTCCAGCCTAGCAGCGGCCGCGTGAACGAAGGCCACAACGCGAAGATCGGCTACTTCAGCCAGCACCGCGCCGACACTCTGGATCCGGAGAAAACCATCCTCGACGAGGTCCTCGACGCCGGCAACGGCATCCGCGAAGAAGACGCGCGCGGCATCCTCGGCACGTTCCTCTTCCGCAAAGACGCGATCTACAAGAAAACGGCCGTCCTCAGCGGCGGCGAAAAAAGCCGCCTCAACTTGATCAAATTTCTGGTCGATCCGCCGAACCTCCTGCTCATGGACGAGCCGACGACCCACCTGGACATCCACACCGTCGAGTCCCTCATCCTCGCCCTCCAAGACTACGACGGCACCCTCGTTTTCATCTCGCACGACGTGCACTTCATCCGGCAGCTCGCCAACCGCGTGCTCCACGTGAACGACGGCCAGATCATCCCCTATCCCGGCGGCTACGATTACTTCCTCGAGAAAAGCGCCGCCGGCGACGAACGCGCCGCCGTCACCATGGCGTGAGCGGCCCGCCGCAAGCGGTCAGAACGTGACGGAGTAATTCAGGATGACGCGGAGATCCTCGGCGTCCGGCCCGGCCCCTGCCCCCGCCTGGTCGAGCAAGCCGTAGCGCACGCGCAGCCAGACCCCGTCGAGATTCGCAAACTCCGGGCGGTAGTCGAGGTTCACGTCAAATTCCTGCTGATCCGGCGAAGCATTCGCTCCCGAGTTCGGTGTCACGCCGACGACCCAGGTCGTCGACGCCGCGACGCCGCGCAGCCCGAGATCGGTGAAGTCGTAGGAGAACGTGACGCGGCCCGAAGCCTCCCCCGCCCGATCAAAGTCCGCGATGAGGACCGAATTGAAACTCGGCGAGCCGCCCCACGGCTTGCGGATGCCCGTCGTGTTGGACGTGAGCGTGCCGGAGACCGACGCGATGAACCCCCCGTAGCCCAGCGCCGCCACGGCCCCGCCGGACTGGACCGCGAAGTCTCCGATCTCCGCTCGCCCGACACTCCGCTGATCTGCGAATTGTGCGCCGAAGCTGACCGTGGTCGTGGCATCGATCCGGTGCAGGTATTCCCCCTCGGCGTAGAACGTATTGAACGTGTTCCAGCCGTATTCGTTGACGACGCTGAGAAACGTCTCCTCGGCAAAGTCGTAACGCGCGCCAACGATCGTCACCCCGTCGCTGGACCCGTCGGCCCCAGCGACCGACGCCATCGAGTCGAAGGTCGTGGCCGTGCGCGGCTTGATGGCCGACACGTGCACGAGGCCGAAGCGGAGGTGCTCCCATTCCTGGGATTGGAAGCCGATGGCCTCGAAGGTATTGGGCGTCATCCGGGAGTCGTTGCCGTTGATAAAGGGAAGATCGATCCGCTGTCTTCCGACGCGCAAGGTCGTCTCGCGCACGCGCAGATCCGCGTAGGCGACGCCGAGGACCGTGTAGCCCCGCTGACCCGGCGCGAGCAGCCCCGAGCCGTCGCGGTCGCCCGGCCCGTAGAGCCTTTGCGAGGTGAAGCCGGTCAGTCCGATCCGCAAAAAATCCGCCAACCACCCCGTCTGCAGTCCAAAACTCCCACCGAAAGCCGCCGCCTCCGACCTAGACCCATCGGTACTCCGCGCGTTGCGATAATACCAGCGCGGCGCGACCGAGAACGTCAGATCTCGGGCGAAGGGGTTGCCGGGAAAAAAATACTCGCGACGCAGATCAGCGAGCACCGTCACCGGGAGCGTCGCATCGCTCGTGGTCTCGGTCGGCGGCGGCGCGGTCACCTGGTCGCCCGCCGACGGAGACTCCGCCAGCGACGGCGGCGTCCCGGATTCTGCCATCTGCGTCTCCGGCGGAGCCGCGCGAACAAGCGGGCCGAACGCGACGGCCAAGAGAAGCGCGCCGCCCATCCGGCGGGCTCGCCGCTCGCGAGCCTTCGTCACGTGCCACCGCTTCGGGATGCTGGACGCTTCCATCAGCGGCGGAGTCTGGTGCGAAAATCTCGATCGTTCGAGCCAAACGTGTGGCGGATTTTCGTTTTGCTTTCGGCAAGCCCGGACTTGTTATCGACGAGCGGGGGACAATACCTTCGAAGCCATGTCAGCGGTATTAGCACTTGAAGACGGGCGAGTTTTTCGGGGGGACGCGTTCGGCGCGACGGCGACGTCGGTCGGCGAGATTTGTTTCAACACGGCAATGACGGGTTACCAGGAGATCCTCACCGATCCGTCCTACCGCGGGCAGATCGTCGCCATGACCGCTCCGCAGATCGGCAACTACGGGTCGAACGACCTCGACGTCGAGAGCGACTCGCCGCACGTGCGTGGGTTTGTGATCGAGGAGCTGAGCCGCATCCCGAGCAATTGGCGCTCGCAGGTCAGCTTGGAGGACTACCTGGAACGAAACGGCATCCCGGGCATCGAGTCGATCGACACCCGGGCGCTCACGCGCCACCTGCGGACCCGCGGCGCGATGCGGGCCTGCGTGTCGACCGAGGGTCTCTCCGACGACGCGGCGGTCGAGCGGGCGCGGGCGGCAGATTATTCCAACGTCGACTTTGTCGCCGAAGTCTCCCCGACCGCGCCATACGAATGGGACGCCGACGGCGAGCGCAGCCGCCGGTGGGTCCAAGCCAAGGAAGTCGCCGCCAGCACGGGCGACGCCGACGCGATGGGCAACGTCTTCCAACCCCCGGTGCCCATCGAGCGCCGGATCGTCGCCTACGATTTCGGGATGAAGAAAAATATCCTCCGCCTCCTGCGCGGCTCGGGATTCGGCGTCCAGGTCGTGCCCGCGCGGACGAGCGCCGCCGACGTCCTCGCCCTGGAGCCGGACGGCGTCTTTCTGTCGAATGGCCCCGGCGACCCGGCGGTGCTCGACTACGCGCACGAGACCGCTCGCGGCTTGATCGGGAAGCTACCGATCTTCGGAATCTGCCTGGGCCACCAAGTGCTCGGTTATGCGCTAGGTGGCAAGACCTTCAAGCTCAAGTTCGGCCACCGCGGCGCGAACCAACCGGTGCAGGACCTCCGCACCGGCCGCATCGCGATCACCTCGCAGAATCACGGATACGCCATCGATCCCGATTCGCTCCCCGATGACGTCGAGGTCACGCACGTCAACCTCAACGACAACACGGTCGCCGGGATCGCGCACCGGACGCATCCCGTTTTCAGCGTCCAACACCACCCCGAGGCGTCGCCCGGGCCGCGAGACGCCGGGTATTTCTTTGACCAGTTCGCGAAAACGGTCGATGAATACCGTCAATCCGCCTGAGTCCCCCCACTCCTCCCTTTCGACCCATGAACAAGCTCCGCATCACCCTCCCCGACGGCACACCCCTCACCCAGGATCTCGCCGAGGACCGCGTAAGTATCGGGCGACTTCCTGAAAACGACCTCCAGCTCGAGGACGACTCCGTCTCGAGCCACCACGGCGAGATCAATTACGACGGCACCACTCACCAGCTCACCGACCTCGGCTCGACCAACGGGACGTTCGTCAACGGCGCTCGCGTGACCGACTCCGCTCTCAAGCCGGGCGATCAAGTCCGCTTCGGCCAGATCGAATGCCTGTACGAAGGGGAAAAAGGCGCACCGGGGTCCGCCCCGATGCCCGACTCCGGCCCGGCCACCGTCGCTCTCGGCGAAGGCAGCGCCCGTCCCCCGGGGTTCGTCAACGCCTCCCCGTTCCCGAAGCTCGTCGAACAAGAAGGCCCCCTCGCGAAGATCGCGGTGGCCTTGGCCGTCATCGGCGCCCTCGGGTTTGCTGCGGCCGTTTACATGACGCTGCAGATGCAAGCGCCGGTGTAATCGCGTGCGTCCGGCTGCGTATCGTGGACCGATTTCCCCGCCACGAGGTTGACAGCGGACGAGATGGCGGGAAACTCTCTGCAGCATGTCGAGTTCGTCGTTTTCCGTTTTTGTCGAAGGGCCGTATTCCGCCGAAGCTGTTCGGACGGCCGCGGTCTCGCTGCGTGAGCATCTGGGCGCTCCCGCGACCGTTGCCTTCGCCTTCGTCACGCCGGATTACCTCGCCAACTTCGCGGATTTTATCGACACCGTCCGCGTCGACGGTCACGTCGGCGAACTCGTCGGTTGCACCGCGTCGACCCTCATCACCGGAGGAGCGGAAAAGGAAGGTTCGGTGGGATTTGTCCTCATGGGACTGCACTCCCCGGGATCGACCGTCCGGATCGTCGACCTCTCGACGGACCGGATGGAGGCCGCCGAGGGGAGCGACTCTTGGAGAGAAGAGGCGACCGGAATGAATGGTTGGCTCGTGCTGGGCAATCCCTACGGATTTCCAGCGGACCAGTGGTTGGGCGAGTGGAGCGGCGGCGCGCCCGAGGTGCCGGTCGTGGGCGGCCTCGCGAGCGGCGGGGAGTCCGAGGAAGAAGTCGCCGTTTTTCACAACGCGGAGTTTATATCTGGTGCCGTCGCGGTCGGATTCTCGGGGACGCTCGAAGTCGTCGCGGCCGTCAGCCAGGGCTGCCGGCCCATCGGCGAGGCGCTCCCGGTCACCAAAGCGGAAGACAACGTGGTATTTTCACTCGGCTCGCGGCCGGCTTACCAAGCGCTCGAGACGGCGTTCGAATCCCTCTCCGAGAACGAGCGCTCGCACGCGCAGGGCAATCTTTTTGCCGGTCTGGCCAATAACGAATACGTCGACGAGTTTCGCTCGGGCGACTTCCTCATCCGTAACATCATCGGTGCCGATCCGAATTCGGGAGCCGTTGTCATCGGCGGCATTCCCCGTCTGGGCCAGACCCTGCAATATCAACTCCGCGACGGCGATGCCGCCGACGCCGATCTCCGCTCGGTGCTCACCGCCGTCCCGTCCGCCCACCCCCAGACGCCCGTGGCCTCCTTGGTGTTCAGCTGCCTGGGTCGCGGCACGAATCTCTTCGACGAACCCAACCACGACGCCAGTCTCATCCAGGAGACCCTCCGCGCCCACCCGTCGGCTGGCTTCTTCGGCAACGGCGAGATCGGACCGATCGGCGGCAAAAACTGCGTTCACGGCTACACCGCCTCCTGCGCGCTCTTCTACGACCGATCGTTTTAAAACGTGGCTAAGAACAACCAAACTGGCTTGACCCTCTTCGTGCTCGCGGCCCTCTGCGCCATCGGCGGAGGCGCGTGGTTCTTTTGGCAGGACGATCTCTTCAAGCCGGAGGCCGAAGTGCCCATCGACCTCGTCGCGCAAGCCGAGCGGCGCAACATCGCGTCGAAGCTCTTGCTCTCCGGCGAAGTCATCCCGGCCTTTCAGGTGGACGTGAAGCCGGAGGTCGGTGGGAAGGTCAAATCACTCGACGTCGAGACGGGGCAACAAGTGAAGCAAGGCGATCTCCTCGCCGTCATCGACGACACCGATCTGCTCACCGAGAAATCCGCTTCCGAGACCGAGATCGCGGGCGCGCAACTTTCGGTCGACAAAAACCGGGGCAATTTCCAGCGAGCGAAAGCCCTCTTCGACGAGAAGCTCATCAGCAAAGAGGTCTACGCCAATCTCGAGGCCGACCTGCTCATCTCCGAGAACTCGCTGCTCAAAGCCGAGAGTCGCATGCGCTCGGTCGAAGACCGGCTCAGCAAGACCCGCATCGTCGCCCCCGCCGACGGAACGATCCTCGACATCCCCGTCAACGAGGGTCAAGTCGTCACAGCGGCGGCGAGCGTGAACTCCGGCACGATGCTCATGACCTTTGCCGATCTCTCCCGCTTGCTCATCGACACGCACGTCAACCAGATGGACGTCGGCAAGGTGAAATCTGGCCAGGAGATCACCATCCAGATGCAGGGCACCGACGCCCGCAAGATCAAAGCCCGCGTCGCCTTCGTGGCACCCCTCGCCACGGTCAAAAACAACATCAAAGGCTTCCAGGTCCAGGCCCGCATCCTCGACAACGAGGGACGCCTCAAGCCCGGCATGTCCGTCAGCATGACGGTCCCCATCGGCGAAGCGAAGGACGCGGTGAGCGTCCCCATCGCGGCGGTTTTCAGCGAGAACGACGAGAACGTCGTCTACGTCAAATCATCGCGGGAAGGCCAAGTCGCCGACCGCCGGGTCGTCACCATCGGTCTCGCCAATCTGACTTTTGCCGAGATCACGTCTGGCCTGCAAGAAGGCGAGGAGATCCTCCTCGTCAACCCGCGATTGTTGAATTCGAATTCTTAACGTGGCCGCCATCCTCGTTGACCTCGAAGATGTGCGGAAAACCTACGTCGTCGGGGATCAGGCGATCCACGCTCTCGGCGGCGTCACCCTCCAGATCCGCGAAGGCGAATTCGTCGCCATCACCGGCCCCAGCGGCAGCGGCAAATCGACGCTCATGCACCTGCTCGGCTGCCTCGACACGCCCACGTCGGGGCGCATGGAGATCTGTGGCCACGACATCGTCGCGGCATCGTCCGACCGTCTCTCGATGATCCGCAATCGCGAGATCGGTTTTGTCTTTCAGTCCTTCAATCTCCTCCCCCGGCTCGACGTCGTCGAGAATGTCGCCATGCCGATGATCTACGCCGGCGTCGGCCAGCGGAAGCGGCGCGCGCGGGCGGAGGAACTCGTCGAGCGCGTCGGCCTCGGCGAGCGCAAGGGCAACCGACCCACCCAACTCAGCGGTGGCCAATGCCAACGCGTCGCGATCGCCCGAGCGCTCGTGAACGACCCGAAGATCCTCTTCGGCGACGAGCCGACCGGCAATCTGGACAGCACGACCGGGCAAATGATCCTCGGCATGTTCCGCGAACTTCACGCCTCGGGCCGCACGGTCGTCCTCGTCACGCACGATCCCAACGTCGCTGCCGTCACCGACCGCGTGATCGAGATCCGCGACGGCGTGGTCCACCGCGTCTACAACCCCCAGCTCGAAGGGAGGGCCACGACATGATGTTTTGGATCACCGTCGAGACCGGCGTGCGCGAGATTTTTTCCCATAAATTCCGCAGCTTCCTGTCGATGCTCGGGATCGTGCTCGGAGTCAGTAGCCTCATCGCAACCCTCGCGCTCACGGACGGCATCGAGCGGAGTTCGCGGGAGTTCATGGCGAACATGGGCGGAATCGAGATGGTCAAAGTCATCGACAAAGACATCTCCGACGACAACCTCGATTTCTGGAGCCTCTCGCCCGGTCGCACGCTGCAAGACGCCGAAGCCATCCGGCGCTCGGCACCGCTCGTGTCCTTCGTCTCGCCCGAATTCGACGAAGGCATGCCGCTCTCCGTCGGCGCAAACCGGATGCGGGCACGGGTGCGCGGCGTCTGGCCGGAATACGTCGAAGCGACGGACACCCAGGTCGAATTTGGCCGGACCATCGCCGATCTCGACGTCGAGCGGGCCACCCGCACGGTCGCCATCGGCGCTTCGGTCGCCGAAGAGCTGTGGCCTTTTCTCTCCCCGGAACAAACGATCGGAGAGCAGATCTTTATCGGAGAGACCCCCTTCGAAGTGATCGGCGTGTTCAAGCTCTACGAACGCGAGCAAGACAAGGTCGACGACTCGGAGAAAGAAGCGCGCCGAGTTGCGCGGGGTGCGGAGCGCGCCCGCGGGGGACCATTCCGCTGGAAAAACGAGACCGTCGTGATTCCGATCACGACGATGTTTTACGAGTTCCAGTCCGGCAAGTATCCCGAAGACTCGGTCGACACCGTGCGAATCAAAGACCTGACTTTTCGCGTCGCGAATCTGGAGAATTTCGACGCGACGTTGGACCAGGTCCGCTCCGCGTTGACGAAGACGCACCGAGGCGTCGAAGACTTTGGCTTCGATACTCGCGAGGATTGGTTCGACAGCATGAACGCCCAGATGGCCGCAACCCGCACGAGCGGCGGATTGATCGCTGGCATCAGCCTGCTCGTCGGGGGCATCGGGATCGCCAACATCATGCTCGCCAGCATCTCCGAACGCGTGCGCGAGATCGGGATTCGCCGCGCCGTCGGGGCAAGGGGGGTCGACATTTTCCTCCAGATCATCATCGAAAGCGTTTCGACCGCGCTCATGGGCGGCATCCTGGGGGTCTTCGTCGGGTTTGGACTGATCGAGCTGATCGGCTACATCGCCCCGAGCGACAGTCCCCCGTTTGTCACCGTCGGAAGTATCGTCCTCAGCGTCGTTTTCGCCGCCGCTGCCGGGGTGCTCTCCGGCATCTATCCCGCGATGCAAGCCTCCCGCCTCGATCCGATCCAGGCGCTCCGCTACGAGTGAGCGCTCGCCCCCTCCTGGTGGCGTCGGTCGGACCGACCCGATCAAACTCACCGCTCACCGATCCGTGATTCGTTCGAAAGACATCCTCCGACGCTCGACCACGGCCTTCGTCTTCATCGGGCTTCTCGCAGCGCTTCCCCGCCTCGCTCCGGCGGCAGGGTTGGCCGACGTGCTGCCCCTGCCCCCGGCGGGATGGAAAGATGATTCTTGGACCGATCCCGGTGGTTGGGAGACCGTTGATGTCACGCGGGCCGGACTCCTTCCCGGAAGCGAATCCGTGGACGCGACAAAGGTCGTCCGCCGGATCATCGAAGGCGGATCGGGCCACCGAGTGCTGTATTTTCCCGAGGGAGACTACTGGTTCAAAAGCGACCTCGTGATCACCGAGAGTGGGATTCGCCTCGTCGGTGATGGGCCAGCGCGAACGCGGTTTTTCCAGGACAACGCGCGCTTCACCTTCCGTGGTTCGCAGCCGATCTCGACCACCCTCGAGCTCGTTGAGCCTCCCGCTCGCGGCGCGACGTCTCTCATCTCCCCCGACGCCGACCGAGTCGAACCAGGCAGCTTCATTCTCCCGCTTGCCCAGTTCCCCTTCGGTGGCAACGCCGGTGGCTACCTTGCACTCACGGAGAAGCAGGGCGTCGGCCAGATCGTTGTCGTCACCCGGGTCGATGGCCAGACGATCCACTTCGACGATCCACTTGGTCTGGATTATAGCGGCTTTCCAGAACTGCGCTTGGATGCACTCACGGTGTCGAAGGACGTTGGAATCGAAAACGTGTGGATTGAGAAGCTGACGAATCACGACAAATCCACCACCCAGTTTATCGGCATCGAGAACGGCATCGTGAGGAACGTCCGGTCCTACTTCACGAGCAAGGAGCACGTCTGGGTTGCCAGATCCCACCGCATCTTCATCGAAGGCAGCGATTTCAGTCACTCACACGACTACGGCGAGGGCGGCCACGGGTACGGGGTGCAGCTCGTCGACAATTCGACGCGTTGTTACATCGTCAACAACAAATTCGGCACCTTGCGGCACGCCGTCGTCATCCAGGAAGGGGCAAACCACAACGTCATCGCCTACAATCACAACGACGGGTCGAACCTGCTCCTCCACGGCAACTACGCGCACAACAATCTCTTCGAGGGCAACGTCGCCGACTCCGGCCTCCACTTCGACCGGGTCCACGGCACGAACGGGCCGTTCAACACGATCTTCCGAAACAACGCGGCGATGGGGCAGCGGGGGATTATCCCCCGCTTGGCAAGCGGTCTCCCCGCTATAGTCGTCGGCAACGTTGCTCTCAAATTGGTGGTGGCCGAGGATGACTTCGTCGGAGCAAACCGGGTGGCCGAGAAGATCGAATGGGGCGCGATCCCCCCGGGGACGGTGCTCCCAGCATCTCTCTACCGCGAAGATCGGCCCGATTTCCTGGCGAAGACGCCCTGGCCGTTGTTCGGTCCCGGTGTGGACGAGGACTGGGGTGCGGGGAAATCGATCCCCGCTGTCGACCGCAGCATGACCTTCACTGGCAAACCGCCCTCGGCTGCAGAGGATCCGTAAAGGATCACACCACTCGTCGACCGGAGATTATACCAAATCTTACGATTGACCTGACCATTGCTGTAGCGGCGGTCTGTGACCGCCGCCGTCGTGTTGGGTAGCGTTAACTTCCGGGTCGCAAGATTTGCGGCGGTCACAGACCGCCGCTACATTTTGCGAATTGTCGGATTATCCTAAAGAGGAAAATGGAAGATTGAGTATGGGAGTTTAAGTGGCGTAATAGGAGAGGGATGAGGATGGCGGAGACGTTGTCGGGGACTCACCCAGTGGGTGAGCCTGGAAAGCAGGTTCAAAGAGGGCCGGGAAGCTGGCCGGTGGACACGCCCGGAGGGAGATATTACGCGGAGTGGGATGAAGAAACGCCGGTGACGCGGGAGGGGCAATTGATCTTCTTTTTCCAATTTTTGGAAGCTGGAGGAAGGTGGGAGGAGTTTTTGGCGGGGTGTCCGCTGAGTTACACGGGCAACCGGGGCAGCGGCGCGGCGCGGGTGATGGGCACAGTGATGCTCAGTGTGTTGTGCGGACACTGGCGCTACGCGCACATCAATGGGGTCCGAGGAGACGGGATCAATCCGGGGCTGCTGGGAATCCCGGAGGGAACCGTTAGCGAGGACGTGGTGCGTCTGGCGATGAGACGAATCGACGAGAAAACCGGTCTGGACTGGCTCTTGGACGCGCTCACGGGCTGCATCGCACCGGCGCTGGGCTTGCCGTGGATCCTGGACATCGACGTCACGGTCAAGGCGCTCTACGGCCATCAGGAAGGAGCCGCCATTGGCTACAACCCGCAGAAGCCTGGACGACCCAGCCACGTTTATCACAGCTACTTCGTGGCCAACCTGCGCCTGAGCCTGGGAGTGGAGGTTCGACCCGGCAACGAACACGCCGGAGCCCGGGGGCTGCCAGGACTTTGGCAGACTTTGGAAAAACTTCCCCGCCATCAGTGGCCGACGTTCGCGCGAGGAGACTGTGGGTATGGGAGCGAGGCGGTGATGCCCCTAGTTCGAAGAACGCGCTCTGCCGTATCTGTTCAAGCTGCGCCACACGGCCCGGGTCAAGGAACTCGTCCGGGCGATGATGAGAGAGGGAGCGGCTTGGGAAGACTGCGGCGACGGCTGGCAAGCGTTGGAGAGTTCGATCAAGTTAAGTGGCTGGAGCCATGCGCGCCGCGTGGTGCTCGTGCGTGAGACCCCCGCCCGGGCACCCATCCGGCAGATCAGTCGGTCGCGCCGAGGCAAGGACCGCCAATCCGATCTTCCTCACACCAAAGGAGGCGGTTGGGACGAGGTGGCCACGCCGTGGAGTGGCAAGATCGCCGTTCTGGTCACCTCGCTCGATCCCGTGGCTCATCCCGCTCGCGTGATGCCACGGCACTACCGCGAGCGGGCCGACGCCGAGAACACCTTCGACGAACTCAAAAACCAATGGGGCTGGAGTGGATATACCTCCCGCAACCTGAGTCCCTGCCGCCTGATGGCCAACCTCATCGCCCTGTTCTACAACTGGTGGAGCCTCTATCTGCGCTTCTACGATGAGGAACACCACCGCGAAGCCATCCGATCCCGGCCCATGCTCATGGCCGGCGTCGGTCGCCAGATCAAAACCGCCGGTCAGCGCACCGTGCGTGTGAGCCTTCTCCATGAAAAAGGCGACCTCATCGCCCACGCTGTCACCCTCATCAGTAGCGAGTTGCATCACATCGCCACCATCACGGAGCGATGGACCAGCAACCAACGCTGGACCCTGCTTCTGACTCGCCTCCTGCGCCGATGGCTCGGAGGAAAATGGCTTCCCGGGCTGCCCGCCGACGCCTCGCTCCTGCTCAGCGGTTGAAAAGACCCTCCCTTCCCGCCTCTTTCCCGCGCTTCACGCCTTGGTCATCCTCGGCGACAGAACTTCACGCCCATTTTCCTTTTTAAGGTTAACTTCCGGGTCGCAAGATTTGCGGCGGTCACAGACCGCCGCTACATTTTGCGAATTGTCGGATTATTTACGAAAGACGGTATCAATCCACCCTCACGCCGTCGAACGATCGTCCTCTTCGCGCCGTGGAAGTCGACCAGAAAACACGCCCAGGCGGAGCGGCCTGAGCTCAGCTCCGACCCCGGACACTACGAACAATCTGCTGCAGAACACCGGCTACCGATGGAGAACGGTCACCGCCGGAGCCACCTCGTCACCGCCCCGCGTCCCACGACGCGTGGCGGCATTGCGAGTGACTTTACGCTTGAGTATCGATTGCCGCGATGGCTTCCGACGCAGCTTCCCGAATCGTTGGATCTTGATCCTCGGTGGCCATCTCGCGAAGCGTCGGCAGAGCTTCCGCCGCGCCCGGGCCAATCGCCGCAAGGGTGTTCACCGCACGGAGCCTTGGCTCGGGCCAGCCGTGCGTCAGGAGCTTTTTCACGATCTTCGGCACCGCAGGAGCCGCCGCCGGACCAAAGCCCTCGAGACCCGCAGTCACGTCGCTCGTGAGCAGAATCCGACCATCATCGAGAAGATTGACCATCTGGGGAATCGCTTCCTCGACTTGGATCTTCCCCAGGGCAATCGCGACTTGGCCGAGCAAGTGTCGGTCGATCTTCTTGGTGTTCAGCAGTTCGACGAGCTTGGGAACGGCTGGTTGCGCGGCTGCACCCATGTCCCCCAGGGCATTTGCGGCGACCGCAGCATCGTAAGAATCGAGGGCATCCCCGGTGCTGAGAAACGGAATGAGCGCATCGACCGCTTCGGGTGCGCCGATGTCGGCCAGCGCCTTCATCGAAGCTCGCACGACGGCTTGGTGCTCGTCCCGTAGCCGCTCGATCAGGGCTGCATCCGCAGCCGGGTCGCCGATCCCGCCAAGCGCTGCGACGATCGCCACGGATAGATCGGTGTCGGAGGATTCCGCAAGAGCCTGCTGCACGCTAGGCAGTGCGGCGACCGCCTCCGGCCCGAGCCAACCGATGCCTCGGGCGGCGTTGATCTTGGCGACCGGTTCGCCGGTTTGCAGCGCCGAGACCAGCGAGTCCAATGCCGGGCGCCCGATTTGAGAGAGCGCTTTGGCAGCGGCCGGTCCGACCGTCTCGTCCCCCAGCGTCGACGACAGTGCTGGGATAGCTGGTTCCGCAGGCGCTCCGATTCGGCCGATCGCCAAGGCCAGCAACCGCTTGGCGGCGGGATTCACCTCGACCGCGAATGCCTCGGTTAATTCCGTGCTTTGGTCGGCGTCGATCTCTCCGTCGAGCAGCGCGCGCACCGCAAGTCGGCGCTCGCTGGCATCCTCGCTCGCGAGAGCGACCATCGCATCGCCGGTGAAAGGCTTCGCCGCTTGCTTCGCGGCTCCGCTCTCGTCGTAGGCCTTGAACGTAGCGGCGATGTCGAAAGGACGGACGAAATAGAGATTCCGGAGAATGTCGGGATCGGCTTTCAACCGATCCTGCGCCTCGACCAGCATCGTGAAGATATCAATGCCGCACTCGGTCGGCACCCGACCAACGATGAAATACGGTTTCCCAGGCTCCGAGTATTCGAGGATGCTCTTTTTGACGTTATCGACCATCACGTCGACGTCGGGGTCGTAGGGATGCGGGTTTTTCGGCCCGAGGCGCATACCGCCGAGTTTGCTTGCCCAGACGGTCCCCTGCCGCGAACTCCACGTGCTGGAGTGATCACCGACGTTCCCGGTGTAACCACCCGTCAGCTCAAAGATCGGGAGCTGTGTCTCAGGTGCGACTTCGTGCGATCCAAAAGCGCCGTTGCTGTTTGCGATGTAGTGCGCCGCCGTGTTGCGGGTCGTTTCCGGTGGTGGCCCGTCGCCGTAGGGCGAGTAGAAGAAGTCGATCTGGTCCGGCGCCAGCTTGCTCAGCCATTCGAAATAGGTCGGGAACCAATCCACGAAGAAGGGCGTCATCTTGATGAAGAGCGGCGCTTGCCCCACCTTCGGGTCGTTCCGCAGCGACTTGTAGACGAGTAGCGAGAAGTCGATCGCGTCGATGTCGACGCCATACCACGTGATGTAGACCCCGTTTGGGTCGATTTCGAGGGCCTCACCTGGCTTCTCGGCGTGAAACTCACTCGGAACCGATGGCATCGACGAAGTGACCGACGCGTTCGGCAGTTCACCGCAGACCGGCTGGAGTCCGCCGTCCTTGATCGAGTGGTGCCCCTGGGTGATCTCGATGTATCCGGCCACGGGGATGCCCGGTGGATACCGCTCGAACAGGTCGACCATTAATTTTTCCGCTTCCTCCCTACCCGCAGCGTCGAAATCGCGCTTGTCGGCGATGGGGTCAGTCCGCTCATTGCGTCAGAAGTTCGGAGGTTGGTGAGCTGCGCCTGACTGTCGACGGGGTTGGCACGGTCGAGTTGACGATCAGTATTTGTAGACGCGTTGGAGGAACTTGCGGGTGGCGGGGGCTTGGGGCGATCAAAAAACGCCGAAGCAGGTGCGGATTCTGCGATGGGCGATGGGGTCAGTCCGCTCATTGCGTCAGAAGTTCGCAGCTTGGTGAGCTGCGCCTGCCCGTCGACGGGGTTGGCACGGTCGAGTTGACGATCAGTATTTGTAGACGCGTTGGAGGAACTTGCGGGTGGCGGGGGCTTGGGGCTCATCAAAAAACGCCGAAGCAGGTGCAGATTCTGCGATGGTGCCGCCTGCGACGAGGGCGACGAGGTCGGCGGTGTGGCGGACGAAGGGCATCTCGTGCGAGACGAGGAGGAGGGCCCGGTTGTCGGTCCGGAGTTCGTCGATGAGGTCGAGAACTTCGCCGGTCATCTCCGGGTCGAGGGCGGAGGTCGGCTCGTCGAGGATGACGAATTGGGCACCGAAGGCGATGGCGCGAGCGATGGCGACGCGTTGGCGCTGACCGCCCGAGAGTTCGGCTGGGCGTTTGAAGGCGTGGGGGCCGAGCTGCAAGCGTTCGAGGATGGCAGTGGCCGCAGCGCGGGCGACGGAGGGGGCCTTGCCGTGAACGTGGACGAGGGGAAGGACGATGTTCGCGAGGGCGGAGAGGTGAGGAAAGAGGTTGTAGGCCTGGAAAACAACGCCGATGCGGGAGCGGTATGCGCGGAGAGCGGTCTCGGTGGTCGGGATGGCGGTGCCGTCGACGCGGATGGTGCCGGAGTCGGGGGTGGTGAGGCCAGCGACGAGGCGGACGAGCGTCGATTTGCCACCGCCAGACGGGCCGACGAGGGCGAGGACGTGCTTGAATTCGAAGTGGCCGGTGAGGTGGTCGATCACGGTCTGGTCGCCGAAGGTTTTAGTGACGTCGTCGAACTCAAGTGTCATAGCGGAAGCGGCGTTCGAGCCAGCGGGCGGCCAGGGAGAGGGTGAGCGTGAGGGCAAGGTAGCCGAAGAGGAGTGGGGTGAAAGCGGCGAGGGTGCTGTAGGTGGCGGAGTTCACCTGCGTCGCGGCGTGGGTGAACTCCAACAAGCCGATGATGGAGAGCAGGGACGAGTCTTTGATGAGGGTGGCGAACTGACCGGTGAGCGGCGGGATGGTCTGCCGAAGGGCTTGGGGGAAAATCACGAAGCGGAGGGTCTGCGTGGGGGTGAGACCGATGGCACGGGCGCTGTCGAGTTGGGAGCTGCCGACGCTTTCGATGCCGGCGCGGATCATTTCGGCGATGTAGGCGGCGCTGAAGTTCGAGAGGATGAGAACGCCAAATATGAAGCGGCTCTGGAGGCCAACGGCGTCGGCGACGACGTAGAAGCCGAAAAGGATCTGGACCAGAAGCGGTGAGCCGCGGACGAGTTCGACGTGGAGGGACGCGAGGGTGCGGAGGATGAGAATGGGGGAGCGTCGGGCGAGGGCGAGGAGGAGACCCAGGACGGAACTGAGAACCAGCGAGAGAGCGGATATCTGGAGCGTGAGGAGAAATCCGCGCCAAAAGAGAGCGCGGTAGTCCCAGATGACAGTGGAACCCCGGAGGGTCGTGAGGAGGATCGCGGTGCAGGCGGCGGCAACGAGCAGCGTCAGCAGGGTGTAGGTCGTGGCACGGACGACGCGGGTGGCGGGGCGGTCGGGGGTGTCGAGGAAGAGCGATTGGATGCTCACGGGGCTCTAAGTGAGGTGATTTTTAAACCAGGAAGAGCACGAAGATCAGGAAGGATTGCGGCTACCTCTTCATGATCTTCATGCCCTTCCTGGTGAAATCTCATTCCTGGATTGCGACTCGTTCTAATGCCAGGGCTCGCCCGGAGGTCTCGTCGATGTCGACTTGGAGGCCGCAGAGGCGGACGGGGCCTTTGGCGATGGGGAACGGAATGGGGAGGTTTGTTTTGAAACGGTGGAGAACGGGTCGTAGTCACGGCCAATCACGGAATTGGCTGGTCCGCACATGCCGGCGTCGCAGAGGAAGGCGGTGCCTTTCGGGAAGATTCGCTCGTCGGCCGTCTGGACGTGGGTGTGGGTGCCGACAACGGCGGAGACGCGCCCGTCGAGGTGTCGCCCCATGGCAACTTTCTCGCTGGTGGTCTCGCAGTGCATGTCGACGAAGATCACTTTGGTTTCTTGCGAGAGCTTGGCGACCTCGGCGTCGGCGACGAGAAATGGGTTGTCAAGGGTGTTGGGCATGAAGGTGCGGCCCTGGAGGTTGAGGACGGCGACCTTGCCCTTGGCGGTCTGGAGGACGACGCTGCCCGCGCCTGGGGCTCCGGCGGGGTAGTTGGCGGGGCGCAGCAGGCGGGGTTCGGTAGGGATCCAGGCTGCGAGTTCCTTCTGGTCCCAGACGTGGTCGCCGGTCGTGATGACGGCAACGCCGCAGCGGAGGAGGTCGATGGCGATCTTCTGGGTGATCCCGCGGCCTTGGGCGGCGTTCTCGCCGTTGACGATGACGAAATCGATCTGCCGATTCTGGCGCAGCAGCGGGACTTGTTTGATAACCGCTTGGCGGCCGGGTTCGCCTACGATGTCGCCGAGGAAGAGAATGCGGATCATTTTCGAGATTTTTAGGTATCGCGTCCGGGTGCGCTTGGGCAACGTGACGGCAGTGAAGTTTCTTCCGGCCCTCATCGCTTTGGCTCTAGCCTTGGTCGCGCACGCTCAGCGGCTGAGTCCGATGGCACCGGCTCCCGATTGGTCGGAACTCAACCAGTATCAGCAATCGATCACGCGGGAAGATTTTCTGTATTTGCTCGAGAAAGTCTACGCCCCGGGCGGCGCTTGGAAGCAAACCATCGAGGTCGACGGCGACACGGCTTCGATCCGCACTCGCCGTGGCCAAAAGCCGTTTGTGCTGCGGTTTGCGGCTTCGAGCCGGGCGATTCAGCCCATCGAGCGGACGTGGCGGGCGCGGGCGCAGCAGGGGCCGCGGACGAAGGCCAAGCCGCTACTGGGCGTCCGGATCGCGATCGATCCGGGCCATCTCGGCGGTTCGTACGCGAAAATGGAAGAGCGTTGGTTTCAAATCGGAAACGCGAAGCCGGTGACGGAGGGTGACATGACGCTCAAGGTCGCGAAATTGATGGCGCCGCAGCTGGAAGCCCTCGGCGCCAAGGTTTCGTTGACTCGCTTGAAGGCCGGACCGGTCACGTCGCTGCGGCCGGGAGAGTTGAAAGACGAGGCGCGAGCGGCGCTGGAGAAGGACGGGGATCGGGTGACGTCGGCGGCGCTGGAGACCGAGGCGGACCGACTTTTTTTTCGGGTGGGCGAGATCCGCAAGCGGGCAGAGGTAATCAACGACAAGATCAAACCGGATCTCGTCGTGTGTCTGCACTTCAACGCCGAAGCGTGGGGCAATCCGGATCGCCCGAAGTTGGTCGAGGAGAATCACCTTCATTTTTTGATCACCGGAGCATTCAGTAGTCGGGAGTTGGCGTACGACGATCAGCGGTTCGAGATGCTCAACAAATTGCTCTCGAGGGCTTTCCGCGAAGAGCTCGCGGTGACGGAGGCGGTAGCCAACGCGATGAAGAAGGCGACCGGACTGCCGCCCTACATCTACGTCGGGTCGAACGCGGTGAAGGTGGGGACGAGTCCTTACGTGTGGGGACGCAACCTGCTGGCGAACCGGCTATTCGAGTGCCCGGTCATCTACGTCGAACCTTACGTGATGAATAGCCAAGCCGTCTTCGAACGCGTGCAGGCCGGGGATTATACCGGTAAGAAGGCCGTCGGTGGAAAGATGCAGGAGAGCATTTACCGCGAATACGCCCGAGGGATCGTGCAAGGTCTCGTCGATTACTACTCCCCCAACCCATGAAGACCATAGCGATAGCGAATCAAAAAGGTGGCGTCGGCAAGACGACGACCTCGGTGAACCTAGCCGCCGCCCTGGCGGCAAAGGGCAAACGGGTGCTGTTGATCGATCTGGATTCGCAGGGGAATGCGACCAGTGCGATGGACATCGCCGAGGAATCTAACGGGAGTCTGTATTACTCGCTGACCGGCGAGAAATCCGCGACCGACCTCGTCCGACCGACGCGAATGGAAAATCTCTGGGCGATCCCGGCGGACCTCGATCTGGCCGGTGCCGAGATGGTGGTAGCGCGGTCGGACTCGCACATGACGCAGCTGCGGGATGCGTTTGCGTGTCTGCGGGAGTCGGGAAGCTACGACTACGCTCTACTTGATTGCCCGCCGTCGGTCGGGCTGGTGATGACGAACGCGCTGGTCGCAGCGGAGGAGATCCTCATCCCGATCCAGGCCGAATATTACGCCCTCGAAGGTCTGTCGACCCTGATGCTGGTGATCAATCAGATCCGCGAGGCGGCAAATCCCGGATTGGCTATCTCGGGCATGGTGATGACGATGGTCGATCTGCGGACAAATTTGAACCAGGCCGTGGTGCGGGACGTCCGCGAGCACTTCGAGGAGGTGGTCTACGAGGCGACGATTCCTCGGTCGGTTCGGTTCGGCGAGGCGCCGAGCTTCGGGCGGACGATCTTCGAGCACGACGCGAAGGGGGCGGGGGCCGAGGCCTACGCCGCGTTGGCGGATGAATTTCTGGCGCGGCAGGCTGCGGGCACCCGGTTTGTGAGTCCGGCGGAGGTGGTGGCGTGAGGGCGCTTGGTCAAAACATGGCGCAGAAGGCTCGAAGGGCCAAGATGTGTCGACGCTCTCTGCGGCGAGGTGCGGCTGATTGATTATGAAAGAGATACTGGATTTGTTTCGAGAGACGGGGGCGTTGCTCAACGGGCATTTTTTGCTGCGGAGTGGGCTGCACAGCCGGGAGTTTTTCCAATGTGCGCTGTTGCTGCAGGATCCGGTCGTGGCTTCGCGGGTGTGCGGTGAGTTGGCGGAGAGATTGCGCGAATACGCTGCGCCGACGGTGGTGTCGCCGGCGGTCGGGGGGATTATCGTCGGACAGGAGGTGGCGCGGCACCTGGGGCGGCGGCACGTCTTTGTGGACAAGGATGGTGAGGGTGGGTTGGTGCTGAAGCGGGGCTTCCGGATTGCGGAGGACGAGCGAGTCATCGTCGCCGAGGATGTGGTGACTCGGGGTGGGCGGGTGCAGGAGACGGTCGACATCGTCCGTTCGCACGGCGGGGTCGTCGTGGCAATCGGGAGCATCGTGGATCGGAGCGGGGGGAACCTACCGGACTTCGGTTGCCCGTTCGTCGGGCTGGTGCAAATGACGCCGGAGACATTTACCGCGGATGCGGTGCCGGAGGATCTGCGGGACGTACCGGTTGTGAAACCGGGGAGTGTCTAGCGACCAGGAGTGTCTTCCGGATCCCGCTGCGGCGGTCTTTCGAACTTCGGCGGCTGGAAGCCGACGCTCCTCGGAGTCATCTCGTCGACTCCCAGTGTCGACGCCGGGTCACCTCGCGTGGTCGAGCAGCACGTTATCCAGGTCGCGGACGGAGCCATCGGGGAAGATCATGAGCGCGCCGTGGCCGTGGATGTTGCCGATCTCGACGAGCCAGGGCATGTTTGACCACTTGAGCGGGGTGATCGGATTGGCGTCGAACATCGTGGGCGAATAGTGAATGAGGGGTGTCCCCCCGTCCCTGGTGATCGCACCCAACCGCTTGATGCCGGGGCACTGCCATGCGGACACGGATACATCGTAGGGTTCGAGCTTATCGATCCACCACTGGCCGTATTCATCCTCTTGGGTCGGGCCAAAATGTGGCTGCTGCGGCCAATTCCCAACGTCCTTAAGATAGGCATCAAGTCCGACGTAGAGGACGCGTAGGTTAGCGGTGCAGGCCGCGCGGTCGCCGACACCATGCATGCGGCTAATCACACCCACGAGCAATGTCGCGATGATGAAGACGATGCCCAAAACGGCAAGAAGCTCCACGAGGGTGAACCCCGGGCAGCTTCTCAAAGTCGTGGGGGGTCGCGTAGGCAGACCGAACTCCGCGCTAGTTACTACTACTCGTCGTTGTTGTCGTGCCACCGCCAGCTCCTTGGGCGATCACGCTGCTGCGGACGCCATGGAAGGTGAAATCGTTCGGAACCACCGTTGGGTCAGGTGCGAGGGAGCCACTCGGGATCACGAATTGGTTCGTTTGGACTGTGCTGACGAGGTTCCCGGAAGATTCGGGGATGAAGATGACCGTGTTCGTCTCCGCAGCCGCGCTGGTGACTTGGCCATCGCCGCTGAAGGAGGAGAGACGATCCTCTAGGTCGAGGCTACCCTCGAAGGAACCGTTTGCGCGGTTGCCACGGACGATGAACACGAGAGGTAGTTCGGTCGATCCCTGGTCGTTCGTGGGAACCACGAAGTCCTGACCACCGAGAACGCCAGCAAGGTCTTTGCCGGTGATGGAAGCGGTGGTGCTACCGGTGACAACGTTGCCGTTGACGAAAAACGCGTAAGTGTTGGCACCGGGAAGCTGCGTCTGGACGCCGCCCTGGTAGGCGAAGCGGATGACACCGGTGAGATTGTCTCCCCGGGCCGTGGCTTGGTAGCTGCCGTCTATGCCACTCTGAAGCGGCGACAGGTTGGTGAACGGACCCGGGCCACCGAAGGAACCGGCGTGCGAAACACCCAAGGAAACGAGGGCAGCGAGCGAAAGGAAAATGGGGAGCTTCATAGTTTTGTTTGACCGATGGGATTTCATTTTGGCCGGATGGGGTCAAGCGCTTTCTACCGTGGCCTCAATGATTTTTGGCTCCAATCGGCAGCGTCGAGCGGAGGACGGTGGCGGATTCTCCGACGGCTTCGACCTCGACCGCGCTCATCGACGCAGGAACGAGGAAGAACGATCCCGTGGGGTAGGTCTGGTCGGCGCAGGAGACCTCGCCCGCGACGACGGCGAAAATCGCGAAAGCTGGCGTGTCCAGAGCGCGGCGAGAGGTATCCAGCGACCAGCTCTCGATCACGAAGTGCTCGCAGACGGCGATGATGTCGCTGTCGGCAGGATTGAGGTCGGGTTCAAAATCTTCGAAGTCGATGGAGGCGAGGGATTCTTCGGGGTGGAGCTGGCGGGGCTTGCCATCGAGGCCCGAGCGGTTCCAATCGAAGACGCGGTAGGTGGTGTCGCTGTTTTGCTGAACCTCGACGATGAGACAACCTTCGCCGATGGCGTGGAGACGGCCGCTGGGAATGAAAATGCTCTCGCCGGAGCGGACCGGTCGGCGGCAGATGACGTCCTCGACGTTTCCATTGGCCAGGGCCGTGTCGAAGGCCTCGCGGCTGGTGCCTCGCTTGAGGCCGGCGTAGATCGAGGCCCCGGGTAGGCAATCCAGGAAATACCAGGCCTCGGTCTTGGGTTCGCCCCCCAGCGCGACGGCGGAATGGGCCGGGGGGTGCACCTGGACAGACAGGCGCTCCCGGGCGTCGAGGATCTTGATGAGCATCGGGAAGCGCTCGGAAGGATGGTCGGCGTAGACCTCGCCGAAGATGTCGCCGCGGTGCTGCGTCCAGAGGTCGTGCAGCGTGGCTCCCGCGTGGGGTCCGGAGTGGACAACGCTCTGGGCATCGGCCCGGTCGACGACTTCCCAAGATTCGCCGAAGGGGGAACCGGGAGGTAGTTTTTTGCCGAGGGTGCTCTCGAGGCGGCGGCCGCCCCAGACGCGTTCCATGGGGAGGGGTTCGAAGGTGATGAGGTGGTCAGACATGAGTTGCTAGATACGAATACAGCTTTGAACGGAGCACCGGAACTCGAGAGCGAGCGAGTCGACTCCGGGGTGCTTATACAATCGCCAATACGTTTTTGAACAGAAGGTAAGAAAGGTGACAGAGGATACAGGTGAGAGGGGGTAGCAGCCAGCTCCCGCTGGCGCGGGTTGCCGGAATCTACCGGGAGCGGGTGCAGCGGACGGCGACGTGTTTGGTCTGCGGGAGGATGTGTTTGCGGATGGTGACGTCGGCTGTTTGGACGGTGAATTCCGAGAGGATCGTCTCGGCGATTTCTTCGGCGAGGGTCTCGATGAGGTGGCGTGGGTGGGTGGCGGCGAGGGTCTCGATGCGGGTGGCGACGGCAGCGTAGTCGACGGTGGAGGCGATGTCGTCGTCGAGGTCGGCGAAGGAGGTCGTAGGAGTGAGGTAGAGATCGACGAGCAGAGTCTGGGGGGTGGCGCGCTCAGCAGCGGGGACGCCGATGTGGGTAGTGACGCGAAGGCCACGGATCTCGATGGTGTCGGGGGTCACGGCGCGATGGGGCCTTCGAGGAGCTTTTGGAGGGTAGCAAGATTGGCGACGATGACGGTGGGGTTGGCGGGGAGGAGCTTTTCAATGGTGTCGAAGCCGGTGGTGACGGCGACACCGAGGACACCGCCGTGGCGGGCGGTCTCGATGTCGTGAACCATGTCGCCTACGAAGATCGTCTCGGTCGGATCAAGCGCGTGGGTGGCGAGGATCTCTCTGATTTTCTCGCGCTTATCCATGATGCCGACGTAGGCGTGCTCGAAGGCATCGCGGACGCCTAGGCGGGTAGCCTGGGTCTCGAAGTGACTCGGCTTGATGGTGCTCAGGAGAAACGTGCGGCGGTCGGTGCGGCGGCAGAACTCGAGGAAGTCGATGGTGCCTGGGAGCAGGGCCACGTTGTCTTGGAGGCCAGCAAAGTGGTGCTCGTAGAGTTCTTCGAGGCCTTCGGCGGTGGCTTCGGGGAGAAGCTCGGCGTAGAAGCCGGAAAAAGGGAGGCGGAAGTGGTGGCGGAACTCGTCGCGGGTGAGCTCGCGGCGACCGTATTGTCGGAAGATCGCGTTGGTCGCGGCGATGACGGGACCAAGGTCGTCGGCGAGGGTGCCAGACCAGTCGAGAAGGACGTTTTTAATCAAATTCCGTTATGCGATTGAAGATTTCGACGGTCTAGGTGCGAAAGCGGAGGTCTTTGACCGTCTTTTGGCCGAATTGGTCGCGGAGTTTTCTCAGGATCTCGGGGCGCCAAGTTCGGTCGAGTTCGTAGCGTACGCTGGGTTGGAGGACCTGGACGTGGAGGATGCCGTCGACGAGGCGGACGGGAGTGGAATGGGTCGCGATGAAGTCGCCGACGACCTCGCGCCAGGCGGCTAGGATCTCGCCTTCGTCGATGCGCTCGGTCAGTCCGAGGCGGGAGATGAGGGCGGTGACCGCGTCCGCCGCTGCGATGGTGCGGTCGGGCCGGTCGTCTTCCGGGAGTCCCCGCCATTCCCGGAGAGCCAGGCGACGGAGCGACTTCGTCACGAGCCGGGTTGCGCCTACGCGCCGTCGCTGCCGATGGCCTCGACGGGGCAGCCTTCCATGGCCTCGGCGCAGAGGGCTTTCTCTTCGTCGGTCTCGGGTTGCTTGTAAACGTAGGAATACCCGCCGTCTTCGTTGCGAGTGAAGTTCGCGGGAGCGGTCTCGCGGCAGAGGTCGCAATCGATGCATTGATCGTCGCAATAGAAGGCGCCTTCTTTGTTGTCGGAGTATTTGTTTTCTACGTCAGCCATGGTGGTAGTCCTTTGGAGGTCGAAAACTAGGAACCGGGCGGGGGATTGCAATTGTTTTTTCCTAAGAATGACCGATTTTCGGTGGTTCATGGAATCCACCACCACCCCGATCCTACCCAACGAAGGCCGCCACGTTCTCCACGTTTTCTACCGAGTCGATTACGGATCATGGGATCTTTTGAGCAACGAGGAGCGGCTGGCAGCGAAGACGGACCTGGCAAACTTGGTGAAGGACGTGCGGGCGGAGGACGAAACGCAGCTGCTTACCTTGAGCATGGTCACGCCCCGGTCGGACCTCGGATTTATGCTCGTGTGCCCGGATCTACAGAACCTGGACCGCATCTCCAAACAGCTCACCCTCTCGCTCGGTGCCGGCATGCTCACGCCCGAGTTCAGCTATCTGTCGATGACGGAGCGGAGCGAGTACACGACGAGTGAGTACGACTACGCGGCTTCGCTGGAAGCCGAGGATGGGATCAAGGTCGGCTCGCCAGAGTCCGCTGGGAAGCTCGCCGAATTCCGCGATCGCATGGCGAAGTACGCGAAGGACCGCCTCGAGCCGAATCTCGCGGATTGGCCGGTGTTTTGCTTTTATCCGATGGCGAAGCGGCGGGCGGTGGGTCAGAATTGGTACGCGTTGGACTTCGGCGAGCGGAAGCGGCTGATGGCGGGCCACGCGAAGGTGGGGCGGACCTACGCGGGGCGGGTGCGGCAACTCATCACGGGATCGACGGGCCTCGACGACGCCGAATGGGGCGTGACGCTCTTCGCGCACACGACGAGTGAGATCAAGGCGATCGTCTACGAGATGCGTTTCGATCCGGTGAGCGCAGAATACGCCGATTTTGGCGAATTCTACATCGGCATCCAGTTGCCACTGGATCAGTTGTTTGCGCGGCTGGGGGTGTGAGCTGCGGACCGGTCGGGGGGGCGGGGGTGAGGTGATTTCCGACCGCGAATGGACGCGAATGGTGAGGGAGGTTTGCGCTGTCCGGATTGCGGGGCGGGGTGGCGGGATCGGGTGCCTCGGGCGGGGGGAGGTGATTCGGTGCCGGCGGTGCGGGTGTCGGCTGAAGTCGTGGCGGGGGCGCTGGGGCTGATCGGGCAGGGGTATCGGCCGGTGGCGGGGTTGGTGAAAAAAATTCGTGGCGTTATCGACGGAGGTTGCCGAGGAGGCGGCGGAGGAGATGCAGGTGGTCGCCCGAAGCGGGGAAGGTCGATCCGGCGGTCGAGATCGAACCGTCTTACGCGCCGCTGGTGCGGACGAACACGCGATTCTGGGACGTGGGGGGTCTGAAGGCGTCGATCAGATCCTTGTTTTTGAAGGTCGACCCGACTCCGCTGACGACGCTCACCCTCGGCGGGATCGCCTTCGCCACGCCGGGCGACGGCCATCTGGGCGAGCGAGTGGGGAGCGGTGGGAAGCGGCGGCGGGAAGTGATCCGACTCAGGCGGCGATGGAGGCTGCATCGCTCTCGGCGATCCAGCATTTTTGGTTGCCGTTCCATTCTTCGAAATCGGTGGACCCGGCGAGCACTCGTTTGAGCTGGCGGGCGACCGCCGCGCCGAGCGCCGGCGGCACCGAATTCCCGATTTGGCGGAACTTAGCGCATTGGCTGCCGGCGAAGGTCATTCCCGTTGGAAAGCCCTGCAGGCAGGCCGCCTCTTCGACCGTGAGCCGACGGAGCCTGGCTGGGACTATCGCGGTGGGCGCGGCTCCGTTGGACAGTTTTGCGTGATAGCCCACCACCCACGGCTTGCTTCCATCCGCGAGAGCGGACTGGTCGATGATCGGTGTGCGGTTTCCGCCCATGGACGCGGGGAGAGTGAGCGCGGGCGCGTCGAGGTCGACGGGGCGGCCCTGGCCGTTGAACAGCATTCCAGCGTAGGGACTCTTTCGCAGCACTGGGAATCGCGCGGCCGTGACGCGGGCTTTGCAGATCGAATGGTTCCCGGGTTCGGCGAATGGCGGGAGCGCTCGCAGGGCCTCGCGAACCGTGCGTCGGCGGCTGCCGGGGAGCGGGGTTGCGATCTTTTGATCCCGGACCCCGACGAGAAACATCCGTTCGCGCGTCTGCGGGACGCCGAAATCCGCCGCGTTGAGCAGCAGCACCCGGCACCGGTATCCCAGTCGCTCCCCTTTGGCTTCGAGCGCTTGGATCGTGCCCGCCCAGCGGGCGTTGGTCGCGAGCGCTTTGACGTTTTCCATCACGAAGGCGGCGGGCGAGATAGCTTCGACGACTCGAAAAAATTCCCACACTTGGCGGCTGCGCGGATCGTTGGGATCCATCCGCCCCGCCACCGAGAAGCCCTGGCAAGGCGGGCCGCCGATGACCACGTCCGCCGACCCGCGTTCGGGAAGCGCGGCGCGACTCAGGTCCCCGCCGACGATTTTTGGTACGGAATAACCGCGCCGCACGACTTCGCCGCAGTAAGTCTCCAGCGCGAGCGGATCGATGTCGTTGGCCCAGACGGTTTCGAACCCAGCCTCGCCGAATCCGAGGTCGAGGCCGCCGCAACCGGTGTAGAGAGACACGCACTTCATTATGCTGATTTGGCATGAGCCCGAATTTTGTCAACGCAAATCGCACCCTCTTTGGCATAAGGGCGGGGTGCCGCAGGGAGATTTTGACGAATGCCTCGGGCAGATCCTGTCGGGTCGGCGGCGCAACCTCGGGATTTCGCAGGAGTATTTGGCGACTATCTTGCGGAAGGATCAGGCTTACGTCTCGAAGGTCGAGACGGGGAAGCGGACGGTTGGATTGTTCGAGTTTCTGCGCTGGGGCAAAGCTCTCAATCTCCAGCCGGACGATCTTCGCGAAACCTTGGGGCGCTTGGAGGAGCACGTTGAATAATCTGTCGCTGTTGCCGCTGACCGTCGAGGAACTCGAGGAGGGGCTGAAGGCGGCGTTAGCCGCGATCCGCGAACAGATTCCCGACGCCGAGGAGGCTTTGCTCGCGATCAGCTTGTCGTTCGAGACCTGGCTGGAGTCCAATTCCGCCGGGACGCCGTTTCCGCCGGAACTGCATCCCCTAGGAACTGCATCCCCTACTCAGGCGGGCGTCGTGGGCGGAGAGGACGCCAAAGCCTCCGCACCGAGCCTACGTCGAAGTGATCGGCAAATTGGCGGGAAAGTATGTTGCGACCAAGCGAGACGCCGTCTTCGTGTTGTCGCAGTTGCCCCAAATGCTCTTGCTGGGGGTGGCCCTCGACAATTCGCCCGCCAGAATCGCCGCGACTCTCGGAGGTTCCACGGGCCACAGTTTGGTTGCGTGGCGAGCCATTCAGACGATTCTCGTCTACTTCAAAGTGCCGACGAAGTTGGACGAGGTGGACGTCGAGGTGCAGCTCGAAGCAGATGCGACTGGTGCCGCGGCGGAGTTTGGAGATGCTGATGTTGTTACGCTCGTCGGGATCTTGAGCGAGCAGGCGAGAGCCTACGGTCTTTCGGCGGAGTTTCAGCGCTCGGTCGGCTGCCTCTTCGAACCGAGCGTCGGTTCGCCCTTCATCCCCTACCTTCAAGCGTTGCTTTACATCGCGACCATCTGCGATGGCTTCGATCATCCTCCCGAGTATCTTTACGTTTTCAATCCAAGGGGCCAGGTCGCCAACCGAATATTTTCTACGTTCCCGCCCGAACTTGCCGCGGGCGGGAATCCCATCCTCAACAACTTCAAAGCGGTCGACCGACTCACCTACGATTGGGCGGAATCACGGGAAGATACTCGCGAACAAGCCGTGGCGCTGGTCGGGGTTGTCCTTGGTCTGGGGTCGCTTTCGTTCGCGGCGCGCCGTCAATTTTCGCAGACGATCCGGCGCGCCATCCTCCGATTCATCGAGGTCAAGAGTCCGGCCCCGGTTGTCCTCCCAACGCTGCCGGACCTTAACCGGATCGAGCGCTTCGTGGGCGCGGTGGCAGCGGAGCCGACCGGCACGCGGGGCGTCATCGAACAGCGGCTAACGGATTTTCTGGCGGCACTGCACTACCGGGGCGGCGTCTGGCGAGCGCGGGGGTTGGGAGATCCGGTCAACGCCACAAACTCGTCGTCCCGAAAACTGGGTGACTGCGATTTTCAGAATGTCGGCGAACGGATCTGCCGCGCGGTCGAGTCCCACGCTGGTCGCCTGACTGACGTCTACGTCGCGGAGCATCTGCGGACTCTGCGTTTGAACCTGTCGGCGCGGCTCGAGGAATGGGAAGCCATCGCCGATCTCGCCGAATGGAAACTGGAGGTCACGTTTCTCGTGCACGAAGATGCGAGGTCGGGTCAGGCGCCGGGCCTCGCGCTCGACGTTCCCTGCGAGCTGACGGTCATCACCTTCAAAGAGTTTTCGAGGAGGGTTTTGCGGGAGGCTGGAAACGATCCGCGGCTCGTGGTGGAGGCTTTTAACCGCTGGATTGTCGACATTCTCAATGCTCCGAACACGCCTCATGCCACAAAGATCGAGGCACGGGAACTGTTCGCTGCTTGATCTCGACTCGGGTCAGGCGAGTGACTCGAGGGCGGCGGGGATGTGTTTGCGGAACGGGAAGAAGCCGCGTTCCGCGTGGGGCCAGAGGGTGCGGTCCCAGTCGCGGGTCATCTCGTGGACCGGGACGTCGACTTCCGCCAGGCGCGGGCGGAGGACGTCCCGCCAGGGGCCAACCGTGAGGTAGGGCGTGATGATGGCGTCGAGGCGCTCGGCCGCCGCCCAGTCGTTGACGGATTTGCTCCAGTCTACGGCGGCGGAGAGTTCGGCGTGGGTGCAGTTCCACCGCCGGATGGCGCGTTCGGTGGCGTCGTTCAGCGCTTCTTTGCGGAACTCGGTGACGGCGGGCAACCAACCGGTGAGCTGATTGAACCCGTAGGGCCAACCGACGGCGAGGGCGACGGGCTGGACGGCGGGGCTGAGAGTGAGTTCGAACGAGCAATCCTCGCCGTGGAGGAGGACTCCGATGCGGCTGGTGGTCGGGAGGGTGTGGGGTAAGTCGAGGGGTAGGATCGGGTAGTCGCGGTCGTCGGTGATGGGGTCGGCTTGCTCGTTGAGGCTGGTCGTGTCGGGGAAGCGGCCTTCGGTGAACCGAGCGATGTTATCGCGGCGGGCGAGGTAGTGTTTTCCCTTGGTTTGAATGCCAGCGACCCAGCGCCAGGAGAGAGTATTGCTGGCGGGGTCAGCGTCGAGGAGGTGGGTGAAAAAGAACTTCGCGCCGAGCTGCCAGGGGAGTCCGAGGGTGTGTATCCAGATGCTGGCAAACCACATGCGGGCGTGGTTGTGCAGCCAGCCGGTCTCGACGAGTTCGGCGGCCCAGGCATCGAAGCAAGCGATGCCGGTCGGGGCGGCGACGACTTGGTTCGCGCGTTCGGCGGCGGCGGTGTCGGCGAGAGAGTCGCAATCGGCGAGCCAATCGGCCCAGACGGCTGGGCGCATCTCGAGCCAACCTTTGAAGTACGTGCGCCAGCAGACTTGGTGGGTGAGGCTTTCGACCTCGGCGGCGGAATGGCGGGCGAGGACGGAGTCGAGCACGTCCTTCTGGGTGAGGAGGCGGGTGGTGAGGTAAGGCGAGAGGCGGGAGACGTTCGTGCGGTCAGTCGGGCCGAGATCGTAGTTGCGACGGTCGCCGTAGTCGGTGGCACGGGGCAGGAAGCGTTCGAGGAGTTCCATCCCGCCTTGGCGGGTGGCCCGGTGGGCGCGGGCGACCGGCGAGTCGGCGTCAATCATGAGGGTTTAACGTGCCCGCGAAAGGATTGGATGAGTGGCCCGCTAAACCCGCGAATGAACGCGAGTGATTTCACTTCGCGGTTCGAAATCGGCAAAGCGGCTTTTCAATTCCGGTGGGATGTGGGCTCGGATGATAATCGTGTCGCCGTCGTAGCGGGTGCTGAGGACGTGGCCGACGCGGTGGAGTTCGGCGACGGCGGCGGAGGCCGTGGCCGGGATGTGGAATTCGACTTTCATCCGCCAAGCGGCGAGGCGGATGACAAGCTCGTCGAGGAAGATCTCGATCCCTTCGCCGGTCTTCGCCGAGACGGCGACGCTACCGGGATGGTGGTCTAGGGCGTTCTCGACGACGGCTTGGTCTCGGACTTGGTCGACCTTATTGAAGATGAGGACGGTCTGTTTTCCTTGGGCGTTGAGTTCGGCCAGGGTCGCGTCGACGGCGGCCATCTGCTCGTGAAAATGTGGGTGGCTGATGTCGATGACGTGGAGGAGGATGTCGGCGAGGACGACCTCTTCGAGCGTGGCTTTGAAGGATTCGATGACGGTGGTCGGAAGCTTCCGAATGAAGCCGACCGTGTCGGTGAGGAGCGTCTTCTGGTTGTTGGGCAGAACGAACTGGCGGGTCGTCGGGTCGAGCGTCGCGAACAGCTTGTCTTCGGCGAGGACTTTGGAACCGGTGAGCCGATTGAGGAGCGAAGACTTGCCGGCGTTGGTGTAGCCGATGACGGCGCAGACGGGCCAATTGTGACGGAGGCGGCCTTCGCGCTGGACGGTGCGGTTTTTCCGGACTTCGCGCAGATCGCGTTCGAGCTTGGAGATGCGGTCCTGGACGCGACGACGGTCGACTTCGAGCTGAGTCTCGCCGGGGCCGCGGGTGCCGATACCGCCGTTCTGCCGGGAAAGGTGGGTCCACATGCGGGTGAGGCGGGGGAGCAAGTATTGGAGCTGAGCGAGCTCGATCTGCAGACGGCCTTCTTTCGTGCGGGCGCGTTTGGCGAAGATGTCGAGGATGAGCTGCGTGCGATCCAGGACCTTGCGGGCGGTCAGCTTCTCCAAGTTGCGGCCTTGGGCGGGGGAAAGTTCGTCGTCGAAGATGACCGAGTTGGCGTGCTTGCCCCGGCAGGCAACGCGGACCTCTTCGGCCTTCCCTTTGCCGATGTAGTAGGGGGCGGTGGGCTTATCGAGCTTTTGGATAAAGGTATCGACGACCTCGGCCCCAGCGGTGGCAGCAAGTTGCTCGAGTTCCGCCAGCGAGTCTTCGAGGTCCCAATGACTGACGCCCTGCTGTTCGAGGCCTACGAGGATCGCCTTCTCGGTGCCGGGAGGAGCAAAGTCGATCATGCTCGGAGGGCGCTCTCGACGGCGTCGCTCAGCTGGGGGAAAACGGACAAATCCAACGCAGCGAATTTGGTTTGATTGCGGAACCAGGTCAATTGCCGTTTGGCGTATTGGCGGGTGGCGAGGGCGATGGCGGCGGTCGCTTCGGCGCGGGTGGATTGGCCGAGGAGGACGGACTGAATCTCGCGGAGGCCGAGGGTGCGGGCAGCCGTCGGGCCGATGTCGACGAGTCGCTGGATTTCGGATTCGACGTTGGCGTTGAACATGGAAGTCACGTTGGTATCGATACGAGCGAGGAGTTCGGTCCGGTCGCGGGTGAGGAGAATGCCGTTGGCGGGTTTCTCCACGGGCGCGGAACGGAATTCGGCGAAGGGGCGCCCGGAGGTCTCGCAGATCTCGATGGCTCTTTGGACGCGACGCGGGTTGGCGACCTCGATCTGACTGGCGGCATCGGGGTCGATGGCGTGGAGCCGCCGAAGAAGGTCGGGGAGCGGGAGGAAATTCAGTTCGGAACGTAAAATTGGATCCACGGGTGGGGTCAGGTCGAGGCCGGAGGTAAGGGCGCGGACGTAGAGGCCGGTGCCGCCGACGATGAGCGCGCGTTTGCCGCGAGCGTGGATGTCGGCGAGCGCGGCGCGGGCGGCGCGGACGTAGGCGGCAGCGTCGAAGGGGTCGGCGACCGGAATGGTGCCGACGAGGTGATGGGGGACGGCGGCACGCTGGGCGTCCGTCGGGGCTGCGGTGAGGATCGGGATCTCGCCGTAGATCTGGAAAGCGTCGCAGCCGACGATCTCGGCTCCGAGCTTCTCGGCGAGGGCTACGGCGAAAGCCGACTTCCCGACGCCAGTCGGGCCGACCACGAAGAGTGGCCGGCCCGGAAGTGGCGGGGTCGGATCAGGCTGCGGACTCGTTGTTGGAGTCGCTGGACTCGGTTGAGTCGGTTGCATCGGTCGGGGCGACTTCGCGGACTCGTTCGTCGCGGCGCTCGGAGGCTTTAGCTCCGCTCACCACGAGCTTGCGGCCCATGAATTCCTTGTCGTGCAGCTCGGTGACGGCGCGCTTGGCTTCGTCGACGGACTGCATCTGGACGAAGGCAAATCCCTTCGGACGTTCCGTCTGGCGGTTGGTAACAACCTCGACGCTCTGCACGGCACCGACGCCGTTGAAGAGCTCGACCAGATCGCTTTCGCCGGCATCGAAGGAGAGGTTGCCGATGTAGAGCCGGGGCGTGGTGACCTCGACGATCTCGGGCGACCGCATCCCGGTGCCACGGCTGCGACCTTCCCCGCGAGGAGCGCGATCTCCACCCTGATCGGAGCGATCGCCGCGCTCGGAGCGTTCGCTCCGTGCGCTGCGATCACGTCCGCTCGAGCGACGTCCGCCGCTGCCAGTGGCGGCGAGTTCTTCGGCTGATCGCGGTGGGCGACTAGCGGGGATGGATTGAGGCTCTTTGGAACCGAAGCCAAGGAAGGACGCGATCTTGTCGACGAGGCCTTGGGGCTTGGGGTCGGGTTGCCGGGAACGAGATTCGCCGCCTCCTCCGCCGGAGCGGTTGCCTGAGTTGCGATTACCGCCCGATGAGCGGCGTGAGCCGGCGTTGCGCCCACCGCGGCGCGAGCTGCGGTGGGAACTCTTTTCTTCGGAGGAGCTGTTGGCTTCTGGAACGTAATTGGTAGACATGTTGTTTTAGGTGTTGTCGCGGGAGGCGCGCGGCGGGAATTTCCGCTGGGACGGAAGACGTTTCCCCGGCCGGGTCACTTGGCGACGGCGGTTTGCTGTCGGGTGTCTTGCGTCGGCTAGCCGAGGTCTGCGACCGGGTTGGCTTGGGCGACGCGATTGATCTGACCGGCACGGGCGGGTTCCCAATTCGCAACCATCTCGAGGCCCTTTCGACAGCGTGACGAAGGCTCGAGGTGAATGATGCGAAGATGTGGGAGTCGCGGGGCACGGAACAAAAACACCTCTATCGCCGCCGACTATTGGCGGGAGATCCGCCGATTTCAAGCCTGATTCTTCGTGGGGCTGCGATCGGTGGCGCGGTGCCGATCGGACGCCCCAGCGAAAGATCGCGGCAACTTTTGGGAATCGTGCTTGATTGAGGGCGTATGGATTCGGGTCGGTCGAGGATTATGCTCGGAGTGGCGGCGGTAGTCGCGGCGCTGCTGGTCTGGCGATGGATCGCGGGGTGGGGACTGGTGACGATCGACGTGAGCGGAGAATCTCTCGCGAAAGTGATCCGGTCGATCGAGCGGCAGGGCGGGGTGGTGATTTCTTCGAACGTTGACCCGGAGACGCCTCTTACGATGGCCGTCGTCGAAGTGCCGGTGGCCGAGGCGGTGGACTACCTTGCAGCGCGGATCGACGCGCGGTGGTCGGTGGCCTACGTCGCCGGCAGCGGCAAAGCGGAGACGCGGGCGGGAGTGGATGCGCTGCTAGCGGGCGGGCGGGACCCAGCATTTACGGTCTACGGAGTCCGCGGATGGGGCGTGGGTGTGGACTCGGAGAGCGTGCCAGATCCGCGGCGGGTCGCTTGGGTGGTCTCACCCGCAGACGATGGCACATTGGGTAGCTATCTCGACCAGGCCGCTCAAAAAACCGGGGTGACCACGGTGCTGCCCGTGGCCTGGAACCCGAGCGGTTGCGCGGACCCCCGCCGGCGGGGAAGCCGGGAAGGCGATCCCCAAGTTGGTGAAGGCAGAAGGCGGCCGGGTGGAGGAGATCTTTCTGCTGAGGGCATCGGAACGAGGTCGCGATGGGGGCGGCGGCGGCGGAGTTGGCGGGGACAATCGTGGGACCGAGTCCCGGCAAGCGAACGCGGGTCGACCGGAGCGCGGGGCGGGGACCCAAGCGCAGGCAAGCCCCCGACCGGAGCGCCGAGAGCCAAACGCGGAGTGGGCGGATGAGCGCGTGCGCGCACAGATCGCACTCCTCCCGAAGGTTGAGCAGGAGGCGGCGATGGAGGCGCACGAGTCGATGCGAGAGTTCTTCCGCCGCTTTCGGGATCTACCGGAAGATCAACGTCGCGCGGCGATGGAGAAGCACTTTAACGACCCGGCTGTGCAGGATCGGATGGAGGAACGGCGGGCCCGTCGCGACGAGAAGATGGGCCCAGAGAAGCGGGCCGACCGCTACCGGCAATACGTGGATCGAAAGGAGCGGGCCAAGGGCGGTCCCGAGAGCTGATGCCGACCTGCACCCGGCGGGGATTTACGCTCATCGAATTGCTCGTGACGATCTCGATCATCGCGATGCTGGCCACTCTCCTCATCCCGACGCTCGGCAAGGCAATGGCTAAAGCTCGGACGACGACCTGCGCCGGCAATCTGCGGTCGCTGGGAGTGGCGGTGCACAATTTTGCGAACGACAACGGCGGTCGGTATCCGAGAATCGAATCGCGGCCCAACAGCGCGCCAGTCTATCCGGATGAGCCGGACGTCGGGTCCTTGCTGGAGACGCTCGAACCTTATGGGCTGACGGCGGCTGGTCTGCGGTGCCCGTCCGACGTTGCGCACCACAACTGGTTCGCAAGGGAGGGTTCCAGCTATGATTGGAAGCCTCTCGTGGACGATGAACTCGAGATCGCGGCAAAAATCTACACCCGCCACGGCGAACTCGTGCCTTCGCCATCGCGACTCACTTTGGCTTTCGACTTCGAACGCGCCCCCGGTGAGCACATGAATCGACTGTACGCGAACGGGCGGGTGAAGACCCGGTGAGTTGCCCGCGAAGGACGCGAAACCCTCGAAGCAGCGGTGATCGGCATTTCTTCCCGCTCACTCAGATCTCGAGTTGGTAGCAACTAGGCAGCGACAGGTTCGGCGGGGGCTTCGCTGGCGACGATGTCCGGCGCTGCTTCGTGGTAGTAGAGCTCGATGCGGCCGTCGTGGTGCTCGACCATCGCGGTGCAGTTCTCGACCCAATCTCCGGTATTGTAGTAGGGCACGGCTTGGTCTTCGTTGATCGCGGCGGTGTGGATGTGGCCGCAAAGGACGGCGTCGACTTGGTAGTCGGCGGCGTAACGGACGACGGCTTCCTCGTAATCGCCGATGAAGCTGACGACGTTTTTCACTTCCGCCTTCACGTATTTACTGAGCGACCAGTAGCCGAGACCAAAGCGCCGCCGGACAAAATTGACCACCCCGTTGAGTCGCATGAGAGCGTGGTAACCAAAGTCGCCGACGTGCGCCAGCCAACCCATATTCTGGACGACGGTGTCGAGCTCGTGGCCGTGGATGATGAGAATGCGGCGACCGTCGGCGGTGGTGTGGACGGCGTTCTTGCGGAGGTCGACGCTGGCGAAGTTGCCCAGGAAGCCGCCGAGGAACTCGTCGTGGTTGCCGATAATGTAGATGACCTCAGCGCCCTTGCGTCCCTTGCGCAGGAGCTTCTGGATGACGTCGCTGTGATCCTGGGGCCAATAGCGAGCGCGCTTGAGAGCCCAGATGTCGATGAGATCGCCGACCAGGTAGAGGGTCTCGAATTCGTTGTCGCGGAGGAACTCAAGCAGCGCATCCGCCCGGCAGCCTCGAGTGCCGAGGTGCACGTCGGAGATCCAACCCGTTCGATAGTCAGCCATAGTGCGTTGTCTATTGACAGAAATCGAAACGGCGAGGGAGGAAGTGTGACGTTTTCGGAACCATCTTGTCCAAGTTGCTAAACGACGGTGCGGCCGGAGAGACCGTCACCATCGCGAAGCACGGGAAGAAGGTCGCGAAGTCGACGCCGGCCTCGGAGAAAGCAGCACTGGGAAAACGGAAGATCAGCTACGATCTCGAAACCGACCTTGCCTCGAATGATTGCGGTGCAGGCCAGGGCTCGTCGGCTGAAGGTGATCAGCCGAGACACGGTCTTTGATGACTACGGCCCGAAGCGGATCTGGTGAGGTGGCGGAGGATTTTGATTCGACCCGGGAGAGAGCTTTTGGCAGGTTCGCCCGCTGATGTTTGGAAGCGCGAAGGACCTCGAGGAAGGGTCGGAGGATGAGCTCGCGTGGTACTGCGTCCGCACGCGACCGAAACAGGAGAGACTCTCCGCCCAGTTTCTCCGATCCGACGTGGGCGTGGAAGTCTTCAGCCCCTTCGTGCGATTTAAGCGATCACGGGGCAAGGGCACGATGTGGGTGACGGAAGCGTTGTTCCCTGGCTACGTCTTTTCGAGATTTTGCTACATCGAGCAGATGCGGCACGTTCAGGCGTCGCGCGGGGTGACGAAGATCCTTTCGTTCGGTGGCTTCCCCGCCGTCGTGGCGGAAGAAGTGATTCAAGCCGTGCGGGACAGCATGCCGTCGGAGGAAGAAACGGTGCTCATCCCGGATGTCGTGCGGCCGGGCGATGAGGTGAAGATCGTCGACGGACCCTACGCCGGGATCCGCACGGTCGTGACGCGGGTGATGCCGGCGCGAGAGCGCGTCGGGATCCTTCTCCACGTCCTTGGGTCAGAGCAAGAAGTCGAAGTGGCCGCCGGATCGGTCCTGACCGAAGTCTCGCGTCCGATGTTCGAACGGTAGTTCTAAGCCGTCGGCGACCGTCGGGTTGCCATCGTGCTGGTCATCTGCCCGTTCCTCCGATCCACCTCGTTCGGTGCCAAGCGAGACGAGGCTGGCGTCTTCCGGGGTGCTTCTTCGGTCCGACGGTGCCCCTATTTGAGGGCTTCCGCGATCACACCCGTCGTTTGGCGCGCCGGGTTTTGCCATTTACAATCGGGCGATTCCGTCTTTGATTCTCCCTCTCCCGAGCCTGAGGCCGGGCACCCTACGGCATGTTAAATTGGATCATCAAAGCCATCGTCGGCTCGAAAAATACGCGAGAACTCAAGGCTTTGAAGCCGATCATCGACCGCATCAACGAGCTCGAGGTCGAGTATCAGTCACTTTCCGACGACGCTCTTCGGCAGAAAACGGCCAATTGGAAGGCGGAGCTCTCGCGGATCGAAGACAACGCCGAACTCCAGCGCCGCCTCGACGAGATTCTTCCAGAAGCTTTCGCGGTGGCGAAAAATGGCGCTCGCCGACTTTGCGGGCGGCAGTTTGAAGCGTGTGGGCAGCCGATCACCTGGAACATGGTGCAGTTCGACGTCCAGCTCATCGGCGGCATCATCCTGCACCGCGGGCGCATCGCCGAGATGGCGACGGGCGAAGGTAAGACGCTCGTCGCGACGGCACCTGTCTACCTGAACGCCTTGACCGGGCGCGGCGTTCACGTCGTGACGGTCAACGATTACCTCGCCCTCCGTGACTCCGAGTGGATGGCGCAGCTTTACACTTTCCTCGGTCTGACGGTTGGCTGCATCCAGGAAGATCAGAATCCGACCGTGCGTCGCGAGCAATACGAAGCCGACATCACCTACGGAACGAACGCGCAGTTTGGCTTCGATTACCTGCGCGACAATGGCATGGCCTCCAGCCGCGACCAGCAGGTGCAGCGGCGGCATTATTTCGCCATCGTGGACGAGGTCGACTCCATCCTCATCGACGAGGCGCGGACACCGCTCATCATCAGCGGACCGGCGACCGTCTCGACGCACCAGTACGACCGCTTCAAGCCACTGGTCGATCAGTTGGTCAAACGCCAAGCCCAGCTTTGCAGCCGCTTGGTGACCGAAGGCCGCGAGTTGATCGCGAAGGGGACGAAAGAAGATCGCGAAGCGGGCGCTCGACTCCTGCTCAAAGTCAAGTTTGGCCAGCCGCGCAATAAGCCTCTCAACCGCGCGATGGAGGATCCGGAAGTCCGGCGGATGATCGACAAGGCGGAGTTGTTTTTCTTTCAGGACAACACGACGAAGGAGCAGCTCATCGAGTTGAAGGAAGAACTCTTCTTCACCGTCGACGAGCGGCAGCACGACGCCGATCTCACCGAGCAGGGCCGCAGCTTTCTCAATCCCGACGATCCCGACGCCTTCGTTCTGCCGGATCTCCTGACGGAATTTGCTGACATCGAAACGAACCCGTCGCTGTCCGACGCCGAAAAGGCCGAGCACAAGGCGCAGCGCCAAGCCTTCTGCGACGCGCAGAGCGAGCGGATTCACAACATCACTCAGCTCCTCAAAGCCTACTGCCTCTACGAAAAGGACGTCGAATACGTCGTCGAAGAGAACAAAGTCATCATCGTCGACACCTTCACGGGTCGCAAGATGTCGGGCCGCCGCTGGAGCGATGGCCTCCACCAAGCCGTCGAAGCCAAGGAAGGCGTCCAGATCGACCGCGAGACGCAGACGCTGGCAACGATCACGATTCAGAATTACTTCCGTCTCTACGAGAAACTCGCTGGCATGACGGGCACCGCCGAGACCGAGGCCAACGAGTTCAACGACATCTACGGCCTCCACGTGAACGTCATCCCGACCAACCGCCCGGTCGCGCGAAAGGATAACAACGACATCATCTTCAAGACTCGTCGCGAGAAATACAACGCGGTCATCGAGGAGATCAAAGTCGCCCACGCCCGGGTGCAACCCGTGCTCGTCGGCACGGCGAGCGTCGAGTCCTCCGAACTCATGAGCCGCATGCTCAAGCGGGAGAAGATCCCGCACACCGTGCTCAACGCGAAGTTCCACTTGCAAGAGGCCGAGATCGTTCAGCGTGCTGGCATGCCGGGTTCGGTGACGATCTCAACGAACATGGCCGGGCGCGGCACCGACATCAAACTCGGCGCTGGCGTGATCGAGTCGGGCGGACTTTACGTGATCGGCACCGAGCGGCACGAGTCGCGACGGATCGACCGGCAGCTCCGTGGACGTTGCGCGCGACAGGGCGATCCGGGCTTGTCGAAGTTCTACGTCAGCTTCGAGGACGACCTCATGCGCAACTTCGGCGCGAGTGATCGGATGACCAAAATCATGGAGACCTTCGGGATGAAGGAGGGCGAGGAAGCTCGAGCACCCTTGGCTGAACAAAAGCGTCGAGACCGCGCAGAAGCGCGTCGAGCAGCGCAACTACATGATCCGCCGTCGCACCCTCGAATTTGACGACGTGATGAATCAACAGCGCGAGGTCGTCTACGGCTACCGCAATGAAGTGATGGATACCGACGATCCCCGCTCGATGATCTACGAAGTCGTCGACGAGGTCGTTCCGCAGAAGGTCGCCGAGCACCTCGAGGTCCGCGAGCTGGAGACCGAGCCGGATTACGCCGGACTCTTGAGCTGGCTGAACCAGACATTTCCGCTGGGACTCTCTGCGGACAAAGCCAGCCTGGACGGTCGGAGCATCGACGAGAACGCCAAGTATCTCGTCGAGACCATCAAAAACGCCTACGAGCAGAAAGCAGCCATCGAAGAGCCGGGCGCCCTCAAGGGCCTCGAGCGCTATATCATCCTCAACGCCATCGACCGGCTCTGGCAGGAGCACCTCTACGCGATGGATGGCCTCCGCGAAGCGGTCTCGCTTCGAGCATTCGGACAGAAGGATCCGCTCGTCGAATACAAGAACGACGGCTACGCGATGTTCACGGAATTAATGAGCACCATCCGGGGCGAGGTTCTCAATAATCTCTTCCGCAGCACCACCAACCTACAGGCCTTCGAGAAGCTCCTGTCGACGCTACCTCAAAGCCTGCGCCACGGTATGCTGACGGGCGACCTGACGCTCGGAGGGTCTGCCGCTCAACAGGCTGACCAGGAGGAGGAAGAAGACGCCGAGCGTCCGAAACTCCAACTACCGCCCAAACGCGATCAACCCCGCGTCGGCCGCAACGACCCCTGCCCCTGCGGAAGCGGTAAGAAGTTTAAGAATTGTTGCGGGCGGACCGGCTAACGGTCGGTTCACCCCTGGCCTCCCCCGCACCCGCCCAGAATCGGCGCTTCTCGGACCGACCGAGCCTCAACGGGCCAACTGCCCGTTCCGCCGGGGAAGTCGGCGGCTCAGGAACTGGTGTTTTGGCGCGTCCGCGCTGCCCGCTACGTCGGGACACCGGAGTCCCTATGATCTGCGAGAGGACTTATGCCTGCCTTCGCGAATCACTTCCTCGCTCCCAGTCAAGCCACGCCGTTCGAGAGCCTTCCTCGAACTTTCCGGGCCTTCTGGCGAAGTTATCCACAAGGTGATGGATTGATCCTTTGGACGGGTCCCATTCCTTATTCTTCTTAATGGTGTGAATAACCTTCCAACCTAGGTGTTCCTTGACCAGCAGAAGCCTGTTCCACGGGGGTTGAGGTCTGTGAATGAAATAAGATTTCGTCTGGGTCGGCGGGGATAGACGGAGTCGAATTGCTGATGACCCACCGGCGTTCAGAATCACTCCCAGGCAATTCACAGGCAATTCACCAAGGTCGAGCGGACGGATCACTCGACGTATTGCGCGACGATGAGCGTCGAGAAATTGGTATTCACAACCTGCTGCTTGCCCTTGATAGCACTGGCTGTCTTGCCACGACTGGCTTGGATGCCGATGATGCTGGCTTGTCCGGCGGAGATCGCGCCGGAAGCGGAGTAGGAGTTACTCCTGAACTTCCGGAGGCCGATGTTGACGCCTTCTTGGACGGTGATCTCAACTTGGACGTTGGAGCTAGCAAGCGAACCCGAGACATCGGCCCGGGATCCTCCGATTCTCGCTGAGTAGGCGAAAGACGAACCCGGGGAGGTCACAATGCTCTGGGCAAAGACAACTTTCCCACCGCGAATGGCCGCGTTCGAAGACTCGACGCTGTCGGAGTCGGTGATCTTGAAGAGGTCCTCGCCCGCAAAGGCCGTCGCCTGTTCGTTGGCGTCGCGCGCGTCGCCGTATTGGATAACGGCGATGTCGAGTCGACCAGCAGACGCGGTTTGGGGAGAGACAACGACGACGGCCAGTAGTAAGAGGCAAAACGAGAGGGTTTTCATTGAGCAAAGGCTTTCCAGAAGGCTCCCGGGCATGCAACAGAATTCCCGGTGACGTTCACTCGATATCCCGCTGGCTTTACCACCAGCACCGGCGACCGCTTCGATTGGGGGCAATGGCAGCCCGATACGACGGTTCGGGCGGTGGTGGTGGTCATGCACGGGCTGGGGAGTCGGTTTGAATACTTCGCCCCGCTGGGCGAGAGGCTGGCTTCGAGCGGGATTGTTGCAGCCGGCTGGAACGTTCGCGGGCAAGGACTTGATCCAGATGTGAAACGGCGGGGTGCCTGTCTCGACGTGGAAGCGATGTTGGCCGATCTCAGCGATTTTTTGGAGTTGGTCCGAGCGAAGTATCCCGGCACCCCCATCTTCCTGGCGGGAGACAGCATGGGTGCACAGTTGGCGTTGGTTGCTGCGGCGAGGCTGCCGGGCGGCATCGCCGGAACTCTCCTTTTCGTGCCGGTGGTCGCACTTCGGCAGCGGACCCCAGCGTGGATCCGATCTCTTCTCGAAGCCGTGGGCGGTCTCTGGCCGACGCTCCGGTTGAGTCCGAAGTGGTTCGTGAGTCGAGGCGCGAACGCCATTCCCCTTTCTCGAGTCCCAGAGCGGCAACGAGAACTCCGCGAAGCGCCGTTCCGTTTGCACGAATTCTCCCTGCGATTCTTGAGCGACATGGGCGATCTGATCGAACGCGCGGCGGCAGCAGGGCCGGAGGTGCGCGTCCCGGTCGCGATCTTCACTGCCGGGGTCGACCTTTTTATCACGACCGAACAAAGTCGGTGCTTCTTCGAAACGCTGCGGACGGTCGAACGGGTTCATTTCCACTACCCACCCGCTCACCACGACCTTCTGCACGACCCCGAACTGCCGAATGTGCTTCGGGACTGTGTTTCCTGGGTCGAACGACAATTGGCTCGGCCCGGAGGTGAATCGCGCGGCGACGGCGGCGCGGGATTCCCGTCTAGGGCCGACGGGAGCCAGGCCGCTCTACAGTAGGAGAGGTGCGGGCGCGCGGTAGACCGACCGACCGCGCACGAAGGTCTCGGCGACGGTCGAGGAGTTCCCTCGGTAGACGAGCAGAGTCACGATCTCCTCTGCGGTGAGGTCGGCGTGGGGGTTGCCCTGGCGTCCGTAGGGAAGCGCTTGGCAGAGATCGAGCACCGCGAGATCGGCGTCTTTACCGATCTCGATGGACCCCACGAGATCGGATTTTCCGAGCGCTTCCGCGCCGCCCAGGGTCGCGAGGTGGAAGACCTCTGCCTCGCTGGGCACGCGGGTGTCTTCCACGAAGAACGACCTCGCTTTCTGGCCCTCGACGGAGGACCGCATGACCTGCCAGAGATTGAGTTCCGGGCCACCGGCGACGTCGCTGCCGAGACCGACACGCGCTCCAGCATCGAGGTATCGGGCCAGGGGCATGATGCCGCTGCTGAGAAAAAAATTTGAAGTTGGGCAGTGCGCAATCGCCGATTTTGTCCGAACGAGCAAAGCCAATTCCGCGTCGGAAAGGTGCACGCAGTGGCCAAATACGGATCGCTCGCCGAGCAGGCCACACCGCTCGTAGACGCCCGTGTAGTGCGGGTCTCCGGGGAAACGGCTCCGCACCACGCCGATCTCCCCGAGGTTCTCCGAGAGGTGAGTTTGGACGAAGGCACCGTATTTTTCCGCCAATTCCGCTGCCCCTTGCATCATCTCGCTCGTGCAGGTGACCGCGAAGCGCGGGCTGAATGCGTACTCCAGCCTCCCTTCGCCTCGCCCGTGCCATTTGCGGCAGAGTCGCTCGCTCTGCTGGAGCGAGACCGGGAGGATCTGCTCGGCGGGCAGAGCCCCGTAGCTCCCGTCATCCATCATGACCTTTCCGAGGATCACGCGGAGACCACTGGCCGAGGCTGCTTCGAAAGCCGCGTCGCAGCTATCCTCGTGGATCGTAGCGTAGAGCATCGCAGTCGTCGTTCCGTGACGGGCCAGTGCTTCAAAAAATTGCGGGGCTTCGGATCGCGCGGTCGTGGCATTGAAGCCTCGTTCCAGCGGAAAGATGTGACGCTGCAACCAAGGCAGGAGCGCCTCCTCCGCTCGTGCGACGGCCGGATACTGCGGCAAATGCGCGTGGACGTCGACCAGGCCTGGTATGATGACGGCCTCCGGGGAGTGGAAAAAATGAAGACCCTGCGCCTCGGGCGCGCGTCGCACTTCATCGAACGGACCGGCGAGTGCGATGCGTCCGTCCTCCACGATAATCGCGCCGTCGCGCACGCCGCGGATCCTGCCCCGCTCGGGTGAGTCGATGAGATAACCGCGCAGGCCTTTGAGAGAATTCGCTGTCATGGTCGCTCAGTCACGGGGCGGGCCGGAGACCGGGAGAACGACGCGAAAGTTCGAGCCAGACCCAGGCGTACTCCGCACACTCACGTGACCACCGTGGGCCATGGCGACATTCTTGACAATGGAAAGCCCGAGGCCCGTTCCCCCGGCGTCGCGCGAGCGATCTTTGTGGACGCGGTAGAAGCGTTCGAAGATGTGCGGTTGGTCTTCGTAGGGGATCCCCGGTCCGTCGTCCCCAAAGTTGATCTCGATCTCGCCGCCGCGCCGCCGCGCCGTGATCCGGATCTCTCCATTGAACCGCGCACCGTATTGCAGCGCGTTCGCCAGGAGGTTGGCAAAGACCTGCTCGATGCGGGCTGGGTCGACGTCCGCGATCTCGGCGTCCGGATCAAAGCGGTGTTCGACGGTCACATTCTGCTTCTGGATCCGGGCCTCGTTCTGTTCGATGGCGCGGACGAGGATCTCCTGTAAATTTGCGGTCTGCCAGTCCATCTCAACCGCCCGGTTTTCCATCCGCGAGATGGTCAAGAGATCATCGATGAGGAAATTGAGCCGCGAAGCGTGCTTGTGCATGACCGACAGCGAGCGTTCCGACATGGCGCGGTCGTCGAGCGCGCCATCGAGCAATGTCTCGACGTATCCGGTGATGATGGCCAACGGCGTGCGGAACTCGTGCGAGACGTTGGCGACAAATTCGCGCCGCACGGCTTCGAGTGTCCGGACCTCGGTCACGTCGTTGAACACGACGAGCGCCCCGACGGGCGTCGAGCCGCCGGCCGGAAGCAGCGGTGCGACGTTCACCCGAAAATAGCGTTCCGGGCGACCCGCACCCGCGCGGGCGTCGGTGTGGAACTCGAGGGTCAAGGGTCGGCACTCCGAGATCGCCCGCTCGACTCCAGTCAGCAAGCCGTGCTCTCGGAAGACTTCGATGAGCGTCCGGTTGATTGGAGATTGCGTGAGGTCAAACATCGAGAAGAGCGCGTCGTTCGCCAGCCGGATCCGCAAGCCTTGATCCACGATGAGGATCCCCTCGACCATGCTGGACAGGATCGACCGGAGGGAAAAAACTTCGTCGGCGAGTTGCCGACGCTGGTCCAACATCTGTTCGGAGAGTCGACCGAGGTCAGCCGAGATCTCGCGGAAGACCGCCCTCGACGATCGGATGATCGGTACGTTCGTCTCCATCCCACGCACGGCGGCAAGCGCCTCCCGGACGTCGCCGAGCGGTCGCGCCCACGCCCGCCAGATCCACAGGCTGGCTGTCGCCAGTCCGGCACCCGCCAGCAGCCAGGCCGCGAGGGTGATCAATTTTTTCCCGAAACGCTGAAGCGGTAGCCTTCGCCCCGCACCGTTTCCAGCCGGTTGGCGGCATCGCCGAGTTTCTCGCGCAGGCGGCGCATGTGCGTGTCGACCGTCCGCGTGTCGATGGCGTTCTGGTAGCCCCAGACGTCGTAGAGGAGAGTTTCCCGCGACTGCGTCCGTCCGCGTCGTTCGATGAGCAGATTGAGCAACTTGAACTCGGTCGTCGTCAGGTCCAATCGCTCGCCACCCAGCCGGACTTCGAAGGCTCCACGGTCCACGACAAAGCCGCCGACTTCGACCCGATCCGATTTCTCAGAAGCCTTCAACCTCCTCAGAACGGCTTGGACCCGCAGGACTAACTCTCTGGGGCTGAATGGTTTGGTAACGTAATCGTCGGCACCGAGTTCCAGACCCCTCACCCTTTGCTCGGTCTCCCCTTTGGCGGTCAACATGATCACGGGGATCTCGGCGGTCTCCGTGTCGTTCTTCAAAGCGTGGCAGACCTTCTCCCCCGTCATCTCCGGCAGCATGAGGTCCAGAAGGACCACGTCTGGCCGCTGCTCGCGGGCGATCCGCAGACCCTCGATCCCATTCAGCGCGATCAGAACCGTGAAGCCGGCGCGGTTTAAGTTGTAGCGCAGGAGATCCACCACATCCTGCTCATCTTCGACTACGAGGACGGTCTCAGCCATTGGCCGGTCGTTCTACCCGAGGGCTGCTGGGTCCGCAAGCTCGCCCCCATGGCGATTTCGTTGCATTTGGTCCGGCGGACGAAAAATCTCCACTCGGAAAATGATTCGGGCCACGTCGCGGAAATCCAGAAAACAAAGAAAAACTGAACCGCGGTGGCCCGAATCGCTGCCTTAACCGAGAGATGAGACCCCTGACTGGCGAGGTTGTTCAAAATTTATCCGGAATTTGTGATTTTTTCGCCGCGTCGCCTGCGCTAGACGAGCCGGGTTGAATTCTCAATTCGAAAATCGGTCGCATCATGTTTAGGAAAATTGGAGTCATGACTTCTGGGGGTGATTCCCCCGGGATGAACCCAGCCGTGCGGGCCGTCGTCCGCACCGCCGCATCCAAGGGCGTCAAAGTCGTCGGGATTCGCAACGGCTACGAAGGTCTCTTTTCCGGCGATCTCCTGAGCCTGGACGACCGCGCAATGTCCGCCATGCTCGAACGGGGGGGCACGATTCTCCAGTCGAGCCGGTGCAAGCAATTCTACACTCCGGAAGGCCGCGCCGAGGCGCTCGACAACGTGAGTTCTTACGGCCTCGGGGGATTGATCGTCATCGGCGGAGACGGTTCGTTGACCGGTGCGCGGGAGCTCTCCCGCATGGGTCTGCCGACGATCGGCATCCCTGGCAGTATCGACAACGATCTCTACGGCACCGACATGAGCATTGGAGCTGACACCGCTGCCAACACGATCATGCAGATGATCGACAAGATCAAAGACACCGCCCGCTCGCACCGGCGCTGCTTTTTGGTCGAAGTGATGGGTCGCAGCTCGGGTTACTTGGCGCTCACGACCGCGATCAGCGCCGGGGCCGAGGTCGCGGTCATCCCCGAGTACCGGGTGAACGTCCCCCGCATTCTCGAGGCTCTCCATGGACGTTTCGAAGCCAGCCGCGACAACAGCATCATCATCCTGGCTGAGGGTGTCTGCGAGGCCCACCAGTTCGAGAATTGGCTGCGCGACGCCTCGGGCGAGCGCGAGATCATCCAAGAGGTTCGCAAGACAGTGCTCGGGCACGTCCAGCGGGGTGGCGTCCCGACTCACTTCGACCGGCTGCTCGCTAGTCGCATGGGCGAACTCGCGGTCATCAGCCTGCTCCAGGGCGAGACGGGATCGATGGTCGCCTTGCAGAAGAGCCGCCTCACCGTGGTCGACCTCGACGGCGTGATCGGGCGGAAGAAGCATCCCGCCCCGGAACTCATCCGCCTCGCGCGGCATCTCCAGATCGAGTTCGGAGACGTTGTGGAACCAGCCTGAGAACCCGCCGCCGCCACTGTCCTGTGACCACAGACCCCCAGAGCTACGGACTCCCGCACCGCGAGCCGTTCGTCTTCATCGACCAGGTCGTCGCAGTCGAAGCGGGAGTATCGGCGCATTGCTCGAAGACGTTTGGCCCGGAGACAGACTTTTTCCGCGGGCATTTTCCGGGCGATCCCATAGTGCCGGGGGTGATCCTCACCGAGGCTCTCGCGCAAGCGGCCGGGATCGCTGGAGGCTCGGGCGACTCGGCGGCCCGATACCTTCTTTCCGGCGTCCGGGTGATGAAATTCCCCGCCCCCGCTCGCCCTGGCGAATCGATTGACCTATACGCAAAGAAGGTCGGCGGCATGGCTGGGCTTCTCAATTTCGAAGTCGAGGCGCGCGTCGGCGAGTCGAGCGTCGCACGAGGCCAGATCATCCTCAGCCAACGATAGGCGGCAGCGCGAGACTCTTGCAGCTTGGCCCACGGAGCGAACCTAGTCCGGTCGCCCCTTCTTCATCTCCATGGTTCAATCGCTCGCGTCAGATTCAGGCGCTTCGGAAACTTCGGGTGTCGTTTGGGCCGCCGTTTCGGCCTCGATAAGCTTGGAAAGTGCCGAGATCCACTTGGTTGCGTCGGGGTGCTCGGGATTCCCCTGGATGAGCGAGAGCATGGTCTGGAGACCCTCCGTCCGACCGCCGATGAGGTATTGATCGTCCGCGCGTTGCCAGAGCAAGCGGGGAAGCCGATTGCGATTAAAATCCGAATCGGGATTCGCCCGGTCGCGATCCGATTGCAAGCTTCGCTCCATCTCGATCTGCAGATCCCAAGTCTCAAGCAGCCGAGGATCCGAGGCGTCCCGTAACGTGGGGCGGACCGATTTATCTAAGATTGAAGCCAAGTTGCCCGGGGCCATTTCCCAGTCTCCGACCCCGGAGAAGAGCGGCCCGATCCGGTAGGCTTTCACGAAGGGACCGTTGGATAAGTTGTTAGAGGTCAATTCTTTAAGACGAGTATTGAACTGATTCTGCGTCTTTTTATCCACGCGTTCCAGGTCCGGATCGGCCAATTGAACCATCGTAGTGGTTGCACCCCGAACGTAGGCGACAATCGCTGCGAGATCGGGGCTCTCGTCAGGTCGTGCTGCTCGCTCCAACGTCAATTTGAGGTAGTTAAGGTGCAGTTGAGCAGCCGCTCGCATGGCAGGGTGACTCAAGAGATCGGAGGCTTCTTTGCGCCACTCCTGGAACTTCGACGCAGATCCCGGGCCGTCTCCAAATTGCTCGATTCGGACGGCCTCGACGTACGCGTTGATTGCCGACTGGGGGGAAGCGGCGGCTGCGCCGAGTTCGGTCAGGGATCGCTGCAAGGCGGTCGCCTGATTGGCCGCTTGGGCTGTCCTTATCCCGGCTAGCGTCGCCTGGAGTTGCTCGAGTTGAGAAGCTGTCGGCGTCGATTCGGAAGCTGAGAGCGGCCGAAGGAAGCAAAGGGAGAGTGTGACAGCAAAGAGGAGAGCCGGGGGAGACATCGGCAAAGATTAAGCGATCTCCCCACTCCCTGTCGAGATCGAGAGCGGAATTTAACTTGAAGCGATGGCCGTCCGGCTATACGAAGTTCGTATGGATATCCGGCAGTTGCGTTGTTTTCTGACAGTAGCGGACGAAGGAACGGTGTCAGCAGCCGCCCGGCGCTTAGGAATCGCTCAACCTCCCCTGAGCGTGCAGATCAGACGGCTGGAGAGTTCTCTGGGCGTACGTCTCTTTGATCGGAATCCACGTTCCACTTCGCTAACGGCAGCGGGGAGGCAGCTCCTGCCGGAGGCCCGGGCCATTGTCTTAAGAACTGAAAATGCCGCAGCGGCCGTGCAGGACCGCGCTGCTGGGCGGCTCGGTTCGGTTCGCGTCGCCGTCCGATCCGAAGCACGATCCAAAAAGCTAACAAAGCGGCTGAGATCCTTCGTCGGAAAGCATCGGTCGCTTAGAGTGGTCGTGAATCTGATCAGTGATGCACACCCGTTGCCGCCGTGGGACATCTTGGTTTCTGCATCCCCCGAAGATCGCGCGATGGGCCATTCGACCTTATTCGAGAGTCAACCGCTGGGTCTGGCATTCCAACAGGAACACCGATTGTGCGGGCGGAGCACGATCGTGGCAGTGGATCTCGCCGGGGAATTGATTTTACTTCAGTCAGCGGGACGGCGAAGCGCCTTTGATACGGCGATCCGCAGCTCGTTGCCGGGCGATCACTACCGTTTCGACGTTCCCGTCTCCGACCGGTCGGTCGACGCCTGTCTCTGGTTGGTGTCGATCGGACTCGGGATTTCCGTTTGCGGTGAACGGTCCGTTCGGGACGGCCCCGCCCGGATCCGTTGGCGACCCGTGGATCCAGCTCTTCCGACGAGTGAAAGCTTCGTGATCGCAAATCCGTCGAGTGAAGCGGCGATCCTCCCGACCTTGACGGATTTCCTTTGCCGGTAGGCGAAGCTTTGGTGCAAGCGGGTTATCAGGCTGTAGCCCTGCGGCTTCTTTCCAGCCAGATCGAGAGAAGGGAAATGTCGGCGGGGGTCACCCCGCTTATCCGGCCCGCTTGGGCAAGCGATTGCGGTTGAATGGACGCCAGCTTCTGTTGTGCTTCGTCCCGGAGGCCTGTAATGGCATCGTAGCGGAAGTTTGGCGGGATCTGGCGATCTTCGTCGCGGGAGGCACGCTGGAACTGCTGTTGGTGTCGCTTGAGGTATCCGGCGTATTTCGTATCGTTTTGCACGGTGGTCCAGACGTCTGGGTGCGAATGGCCTCTGGAGCTCGACCGGGAGATGTCGCCAATCATTCTCCGGGCGCTTCATCCACATCTCGAGGGATGAGCCATCGAAGCGCGTCTTCGGCAGTGCTGCGGCGAGTGCGTGGCAGTCAGTCTTCTTCTTCGCAAACGCTTGCGCCCTCGAGTTGGACAGCAGTCCTCGACGATTCGCCAGATCAGAAAGGCGTCGGTCGGCATTGTCGTGGCGGAGGAGGAGTCGATGCTCGGCGCGACTGGTAAACATCCGGTAAGGTTCTGAGGTTCCTTGCGTAACGAGATCGTCAATCAGGACGCCGATGTAGCCGTCGGAACGCTCGATGATGAATGGGGCTTGGTCGAGAACTGCCACTGCGGCGTTGATTCCGGCCAGCAGACCTTGGGCGGCGGCTTCCTCGTAACCCGAGGTTCCGTTGATCTGTCCGGCGAGGTAGAGTCCCGGGTATTTTTTGGTCTCGAGGGTGAGTTTGAGTTGCGTTGGCGGACAGTAATCGTACTCAACCGCATAGCCGGGACGCAGTATTTCAGCATTTTCCAGTCCGGGGACGCTGCGGATGAATTCGTATTGGACCGAGTAGGGCAGACTGGTCGACACGCCGTTGACGTAATATTCGTCGGAGTCTCGTCCTTCGGGTTCCAGGAATAGTTGGTGACTGGCCTTTTCGGCGAATCGCACGACTTTGTCTTCGATGGAGGGGCAATAGCGAGGACCGACGCCACTGATTGCGCCGGAATACATCGGGGATAGGTGAAGGTTATTGCGGATAATCTCGTGGGTGTTGGCCGTGGTATTGGTCATCCAACATTTGACTTGTTCCACGTGGAACGTCCCGTTGGTCCAGTCGTTGAGAGTGAAAAGTTCGTTATCCTGCCTTTCGAAGGGAGAAAAGCTAAAGGTTTGGGGTTCCGCGTCGCCGGATTGGCCTTCCATCCGTGAAAAATCGAGGCTGGATCCCAGTAGGCGACAAGGCGTGCCGGTCTTAAAACGTTGGGTTTCGAGACCCAGATCCCGCAACGAATCACTGAGGGTCGAAACGGCGTCGCCCATGCGGCCACCCGTCTGGCTGTTGGGGCCGACGTGGAGGAGGCCGCGCATGAACGTGCCCGTCGTGACGATGACTTTCTGGCTTCGAAACGAAACCCCAATCGATGTGTGCACGCCACAGACCGCGTCATCGTTTACCCACAGGGAAGTGACGTTGGCTTGTTTGACATCGAGATTCGGGTAGCGCTCCAGTCGGCGTTTGAGACGAAACTGGTAGGCCTTCTTATCGCATTGTGCCCGTGGTGCTTGGACACTGGGTCCTTTGGTTCTGTTGAGCAGTCGAAACTGAATGGCCGTTGCGTCCGTGTTTTCGCCCATCAGACCGCCGAGCGCGTCAATTTCGCGGACGATATGCCCCTTTGCGAGTCCACCAATAGCCGGATTGCACGACATTTGGCCGACTGTGTCGGCATTCTGCGATAAGATGAGGGTCACGGCCCCCATCCGTGCCGCCGCAGCGGCGGCTTCCACGCCAGCGTGACCAGCGCCGATCACGACGACGTCGTACTCTTTCGGGTAAGAAAAGCTGTCGCTGCTTGTTTCCACGTGGAACAGTTAGGGTCGGTTGAGGATGCCCGTTGCGGCCCGTGGCAATAAGGTGGCCAGCGAAAGTCGCTCTCGCCGGCCCGCGAGGGTCGCTGCAATAATCGGTAGGTCGGGTGCGAACTCTGCGAGCACCTGTCGGCACGCCCCGCACGGACTGATCGGTTCATCGGTGTCAGCAACGACAATCAGCCGATCGAAGACCGTGTCGCCAGCGACTAGCGCGGATCCCACGGCTACCCGCTCGGCGCAGATCGTGAGTCCGTAACTTAGATTCTCGACGTTGGCCCCGCAGAAGACTGCTCCCGATTGCGTCAGCAACGCGGCGCCCACTTGGAAGCTCGAGTAGGGCGCGTAAGCCTTCGAACGTGCGGCTATCGCCATAGCAATCAATTGGTCGTCGGAGATCTTCATTCTTGCAGACCGATCATCCTGGTGTCAGGAAACTTACTATATGCATGGGTTGTTTTACTCGGTCGACCCAGAACCATTCTCGCCAGTCAACGATCTGGGTCTACCCCTTGCACTAACCCCGGTCTAGGGGTTAGTTCCAGTGCGGATGAAATCCAAACCAAAAAGTGTGGAGGCCTCGCCCGTCAAGGCAGTGATCGAAGAGCTGGAGGCCTTGCGCATCAGTTCCCGTGCCGCCGTTGATGCCTACGCGTCCCGACTGGATTCCGAGATCGAAGAAGTGCGAGCAATCGTTGCGGCGGGGTCGCCCCGAAAAAAAATCGCACCGGAGAAACTGCGGGATTTGCGGGACATGTTGACGGTCTTGCGGAAATTATCCGTGAGTCCGGAGAAGGGTCGCCGAAAGGACCTGAAAAAAATCGATTCGCTCGTGGGGGATCTTGCCATGCTGGTAGAGAAATGGTGACCACTTGATCGCAATTCGCGCGCAGTAGCCTCGCTGCGGGCGAGTGGGGCGGTCCAGCCTGAGCCGGAGATCGCGCGTTTGCTGGTGGATTTTCTCCATTGCCAATGTCGGGACGCTGGTGGAAGATTTCGCTGCCCGGCGGGAGGCGTCGGTCAACGTATCGAGAGCGCTTTTCCCTTTCCCTTGGCCCTTATCAAAAAATCCTGCATGACCGAATCCGAAGTCGAATCCGAAGTCTGTCCGATTGATTACGCGTCGGCGCCGGTCAATGCCACGCTCTCCAAGGATGAAAAGGTTGGATTTCTTCGGGAGATGTTCCGCATCCGGAGTTTTGAGCGCATGGCGCTCAAAAACTATAACGAGGGCAAGATGGGAGGCTTTCTTCACCTCTACATCGGACAGGAATCCGTCGCTGTCGGTGCCGCGTCGCTGCTCGGCGAGCACGACCATCTCATCACGGCTTACCGGGATCACGGGCACGCTTTGGCGGTCGGCATGTCGATGGACGAGTGCATGGCCGAACTCTTTGGAAAGATCACGGGCTGCTCGAAGGGCAAGGGTGGCTCGATGCATTTCTTCGCGCCGGACAAGAACTTCTGGGGCGGCCACGGCATCGTTGCTGGGCAGACGCCGCTCGGCCTCGGACTAGCCTACGCGGTCAAATACAAGGAGCTGCGTGGCTGTTGTCTGTGTTTTCTGGGCGACGGTGCGATCAATCAAGGCGTCTACCACGAGTCGCTCAACTTGGCGGCCCTCTGGGACCTGCCGGTGATCTACATCATCGAAAATAATCGTTACTCGATGGGAACGAGCCTCGAGCGGTCGTCTGCCATCAAGAATTGCCTCGCTGAGCGGGCCGACGGCTACGGCATCGTCTGGGATCTTGTCAACGGCGAAGACCTCTACGAGCTACGGGCCAAACTCCAGATCGCCATCGACCGAGCTCACAACGAGAGCCGCCCGACTGTCCTCGAAGTCGAGACTTATCGCTACTACGGGCACTCGGTCGCCGACGCAAATCACAAGGGCGGCTACCGCTCGTCCGACGAGATCGATCAATACAAGGAAACCCACGACCCGATTCGACTCTGGCGGAATGTCCTCATCGACGAGGGGCACGTCACGGACGAGGAAGCCGAAGCCATCGACAAGGCTTCTCGCAAAGAAGCGATGGCTGCGGTGAAGTTCGCCGAGAAGAGCGATTTCCCCACGCTCGAGAATCTTTTCGAAGACGTTTATTACGAAGTCGACCAAGGCAGCGAAGCCGGGAAGACGGGCCGTCATTTTTTCAACGACTAGGCGAAGCGACTCAGGCCTCTTCGACCCTCTGACTTTCGACTCCGACCCATGCCTCAAATCGAATACCGCGACGCTCTCAATCAAGCCTTTGCCGAAGAACTCGAGCGCGATGAGAACGTTGTTCTCATCGGGGAGGAAGTCGCCGAGTACGACGGAGCTTACAAGGTGACCCGCGGTCTGTGGGAAAAATTCGGCGACAAGCGCGTGGTCGATACCCCAATCAGCGAAGCCGCCTTCATCGGAATGGGTGTTGGAGCGAGCATGCTTGGGATCCGGCCGGTCATGGAGCTCATGTTCTGGAGTTTCTCGACCGTGGCTTGGGATCAGATCGTCAACAACGCTGCTCAGGTCCGCTACATGAGCGGCGGCCTCATCAATTGTCCCATCGTCATCCGTGGCCCGGCCAACGCTGGCACAAATGTCGGGGCGACCCACTCGCACACGCCGGAAAACTGGCTCGCCGGCGTGCCCGGACTGAAAGTCGTCTGCGCGGCCACCGCCTACGACGCCAAGGGCCTCATGAAGACGGCGATCCGCGACAACGACCCGGTCATGTTCATGGAGAACACGGTTCTCTACGGACAAAAGGGCGAAGTGCCGGAGGAGGAATACCTCATCCCGCTCGGCGTGGCGGACCGCAAGCGTGAGGGTTCCGACCTCTCCTTCATCGGACACGGGCGGTCCATTTTGACGGCGCTGGCCGCAGCGGATCGGCTGGCCTCCGACCACGGCATCCAGGCCGACGTGATCGATCTCCGCTCGCTCCGTCCGCTCGACGAGCAGGCCATCCTCGACTCGGTCACCAAGACCCACCGGGTCGTCCTCGTCGACGAGAACAAGCCGTTCTGCGGGACGTCCGCCCAGATCGCCACGATGATCCAGGAGAAGGTCTTCGACGAACTCGACGCTCCGATCCGGAGAGTGTGCACCCTCGACGCGCCCGCCATCTACAGCATGCCGGTCGAGGAGCAGCAGATCCCGACCATCGAACGCATGGTCGAGAAGGCCCTCTCGATTCTTTGATGCAGCCGAAGGTCGGAAGGTCGGCGACCGGCGCGAGCGGCCCCGTCTGGCATTGACCACCTCGACCTTCTGACTTTAAGACCTTCCGACCCTCGACCCTTTCCGACTATGCCCGTAATCAACATGCCGAAGCTGAGCGACACGATGACCGAGGGGACCCTCGTCAAGTGGCTCAAGAACGAAGGAGATGCCGTCGAGATGGGCGACATCCTGGCCGAGGTCGAGACCGACAAGGCGACCATGGAGATGGAAGCTTTCGACGAAGGGACTCTCGCCGAGATCTTCGTGAAGGAGGGGGAAAAGGTCAAAATCGGTGACAAGATCGCCCGCATCGCCTCCGAAGAGGATGAGGACGAAGACGGTGGCGACGCCGAGACATCCGAAGACAGTCCGAAGGACGCTAACGCGACCGCGCCGAAGGCTGATAAATCCGACCGCCAATATTCGGCCAAGGCACCCGAGGGCACCGAGCCGGAGGCCGCGAAGACCGCGAAGACCGAGAAGAAGAAGAGCGACGGGCGGGTGAAAGCCTCGCCCCTCGCGAAGAAGATCGCCGCCGACGAGGGGATCGACCTGTCGGAGATCACTGGCTCTGGACCGGGGGGTCGCATCGTTGCCGCCGACGTCGACGCTCACGCGAAGGAAGGTCCCGCTTCGACTAGCACCGCCGGTGCCTCACCGTCGGCACCGGCTGCTGCGGCGATTAAGCTCGAAGCCACCGGGGGCGGCGAGCAGCGGGTCGAACTTTCCGGTATGCGGCGAGTCATCGCCGATCGCCTGCTCGCCAGCAAGACGCAGATCCCCCATTTCTACCTCGCTATCGAAGTCGACGCCGGGCCGCTCATGCGCCTGCGTAAGGAGGTGAATACCGCTAACGAAGCGGCGGACCTGCCCAAGACGACGGTCAACGATTTCATCCTGCTCGCAGTCGCTCACGCCACCGCGCTCAATCCGAAAGTGAACGCCGCCTGGGGCGGGGACCACGTCATGCAATACGACAGCGTGAACGTTGCCGTGGCGGTGGCCGTCGACGACGGATTGATCACGCCCGTGCTTCGCGGAGCCGACAAGCTCTCGCTCCGGGAGATCAGCGCGGCCGTCAAGGACCTCGCCGGCAAGGCCCGCAATAAAAAGCTGAAGCCCGAAGATTACACCGGCGGGACGGTGACAGTCTCCAATCTGGGCAGCTACGGGATCGAGCAGTTCTACGCGATCGTGAACCCACCGCAGGCCGCCATCCTGGCCGTCGGCGCTATCGTGAAAAAGCCGGTCGTCAACGCGAAGGATGAGATCGTGGTCGGTCAGCGGATGACCATCTCGCTCTCCGGGGACCACCGCGTCGTCGATGGAGCCGTCGGTGCCGAATTCATGACCTCCCTTCGCAAGCTCGTCGAGAATCCGGCCTTAATGCTCTTCTAGTCCGCCGCTCAAGCCGGATCTCACACGGAGATCCGAGAAGCGAAAGTTGTGGGTTCACCTGATCCAGCGCCGCGACCAAGCCCATCGCTCAAAGGCAAGGAGGCCCAAGGCCAGACCGACGAGCCACTTCCAGAGGGGGATGCCGGATCGGATCGTGGAGGCGAGGGCCGAACCATCCGTAGCCGCTCCGCGCAAGTCTGACTCGTCGCCGCCCGCTGGATTGATCGCTACCGTCCGCCCGTCTTCCACGGGATAAAAGCCAGCGACGTCAAACTCGCCGATCAATTCACTGTCCGCCCCACGCACGATTTCGCCCGCTCGGGCCGTTAGGGGTTCTTCGATCCCCGTCAACCAGTGGACGGTGTTGGCGACCAACAGAGGGAAGGCGATCCGAAGCGGGAGGTTCGAATCCTGCACCCGAAATCCGAACACCGCCGTCCGCGCCGTACCGCTGTCTCCGACGGCAATCAACGCATCGTCGACCGATTCGACCACCGGGAGCAAGCCGTCGACGGCTTGGGCGGAATTGATCGTGATCCCGTCAAGCGACAGTCCCGTGACGAGCGGGCTGCCGGTCTCGACGTTGGTGATGACCGGATTAGCAATCCGTTCGTCCGTCCCCATCGACCATGGATTCTGGCCGATGAAGAGAAAATTTCCGTCGGCGGCATTCGCTTTGGTGAGGCCCTCGGGCAAGAAGTCGTCGAAGACGACCGCATCGAACGAGCTGGCCATCCCGTTTCGCCAGACTTCGGGCGAGAGCAGTTCAAAGGCGATCTCAGGATCCGCGTTAAGGGCATTCTCGAGGAAATAATTCCCGGCGGTGACGAGCAAGACTCTCGGCCTTCCGCCAATGGGCACCACGGCGCGCGCCACGTCATCCACCGTGAGCGCATCGTCACCGACGAGCGTCGCCGTCAGCAGCCCCTCGGTGGAATCGAGCTTCTGCGTTTGTGAAGGTCCGGACGGTCTCGAAGGTCTCGCCGGCCTCGAGCCGCACGGGGATCACGTCCAACAAGCGATCGTCGATCCGGAGTTCGAGGTCGCGCGTGATTGCCGTGGTGGAAAAATTCCGAACCCGGACAAACATCGCGCGCGACTGTCCGCCATCGGACAGCGCCCGCGTGGAGAAGTCCGACACCGCCGCATTATTCATGGGGACTCCGACCGCAATCACGTCGATGCCCTCCATGGCGGACGGCCGATCCGTCACAAAAACGATCCGGCCGGGTGGTTCACCCCGCATTTCCTTTGCCAGATCAATGGTGCCATCGACACCCCCTCCGCTGTCGGCGGGCAGCATCCGCTCGACGAGCGAGACAGCTTGTCGGGCGTCGGTCGAGAAGGGGGCGATCTCGCCCGTGGTCGACAGCACCGCGACCGGACTACGGTCGCCGGCTTGAGCCGCGATGTCCGCGCCGACCGACTGGGCCCGCTCGAAAACGGTCGTCCCGTCGGGACCGAGCGCGGACATCCGCAGCCGCGCATCGAGCACGACGACGGTCGGCTCTGGATTCCAGAACGACGCAAATTCTGGCCGCGCCAATGCGGCCAAGATGAGGAGAAAGATGAGCAGGTTGAGCAAGAGCGATCGCCAGCCGCGCACCCGGCCGAGCGCGATCCGGCTGGGAGCCGGCACCGGCGACGCTCGCCAGCGCAGGATCGACGGCACCACGACTCGCCGCCGTCGCTGCCGCAGCATGTAGAGTCCGACGACGACGGGGACGAGCGCTGCGAACCACGCCGCCCACGGGAAAAGGAAACTCACCGCCGCAGCACCCCCGAGCGCTCCAACTCCACGAGCAGGCCTGCGGGTTCCGCCGCGCACGACGCCGCGTGATAGGCCAGTCCCTCCCGGCGGCACCACCGCCGCAGATCCTCGGCCCAATCCTCTAGCGGATGTCGGTCCCCCGCCGGGCCGACCACCAGCTCCGCCCCGGTCTCGGCGTCCACCAGGAGCAGATCACCATCCAGAGACCCGCCATCTTCCGCTGGGTCGAAGACCCGCACTACCGCCACGTCGAACCCACGGTGCACCAACCGTTTGACCGCCCGTTCGTAGCCCGCTGGGTCAAGAAAATCGCTGATCACCACCGCGACCGCCCGCCGCCGAGCCCGCCCGGCGGCCTCCCGCAGGCTCGCGTCCAGATCGGTCCCCCGACCGGCCGCAACCGCACGGTCGAGGAATGCCGTGACGTCGTGGAAGCTCGCGCGGCTCCGGAGCGGTCCCACGGACGCCCCGAGAGAATCGGAGAAAAATGACACCGTCACCTCGTGTTGTCCCGCAAGCGCAACGTAGGCAAAGGCACCTGCCAACAGCCGACCTTGATCCCATCGGCTTCGCCCGGCTCCGCCCTCGACTGGGCATCGCATCGACTGACTCGCGTCGACAAACAACTGCACCGAGATCGCCTCTTCGTCGTGGAAGAGCTTCACGAACAAGCGGTCCAACCTCGCGTAAGCGTTCCAGTCGAGTGACCGAGGATCGTCGCCGGGGGTGTAGTCCCGGTGCTCGGCAAATTCCAGACTCGACCCCGCCCGCCGCGACCGCAGCTCCGCTCGGTGACGCCCCTCGATCGCGCGTCGGGGCGCGAACCTCAGGCGCTCCAGCGCTCGCAGGAATTCCGCCGTGAACAAACGCGCCATCACCAAGCAGTATCACGCCCGACGGGCGACGAGCGACGATTTCCCGCCCCTACGCGCGCGGGCCGTCCAGCTCGACGGCGTTCACTCCGCCCTTCGGTTGGTAGTCTGGCGTGAGTCGATCTGGACGGACGAAGATCTCGTATTCCCCGAAGACGCCGACGAGGACGTAGCTCATGCGCACGTGGTCGCGCACGGGGGCGGCCCAATTTTTAAAGCGCGAATACTCCGTCTGATTGATGTCCTCGTCGCTGATCACGATCACCGCCGGTTGCTTGTCGCGGATGTCTGTGATCGCGCGAGAGATCCACCTCGCCTCGTTTTCGACGGACGCATTGTCGTTGTAGAGATTGCGCAGATACGAGCGGCGATCCGTCATGAAATTGATCGTCGGCGCATACGGGAAAGCCACCACCCAATCGTCCGGCTCCGAGTGGATCGAGACCGCTTCGTGGATGGACGCGATCCGCTCCCGTTCGCGGCGCTTCAGCCAGACGCGCACGCCATTATCGCCGACAAATTCGTGGGAGCGCTTGCGGCTCGCGGCGATGGTCCCGGCGGATTCCTTCGGGAAGGAGTGGTAAAAATAGAGACCCTCCCCGAGCAAACAGAGACCTGCAAAGGCGTAGCACGGCACCCGCAACGACCAGGACGATCCCGCCCAGCGCACCGCGTGCCAGCTCGCGCAGACCATCGCTACGAGAAATGGACACATGAATTCGCTGAGGTGCGGCGTGTCCGGGCGAAAGAAATAATACTGCGGAAAGAGCGTGAGCGCGCAACCAAGCGTGACCAGGCAAGTGAGCGCGGCTGCTCGGCGCTCGCGGTCCCGAGCGATGATCGCCCAGGCCAGGCCGACCCCCGCAAAGACGAAAATGATCGCGCTGATTGCCAGGGGAAGGTGCAGCGCGATCACGAAGGACGCGTCGTAGAAGCTGTCTTGCGCGAAGAGTGAGTCGACCGATTCCCGGGGACGCGTCACGTCGCCGCCGCCGTCCGGCGGACTTGCGACTGGGGAAACCTGGGCAATCCGCTGCCAATCGGAGGCGGGCCCTGGCGTAGCGGCCAGGACGTCTTGGCCGAACTGATACCGCAGTCGGCTCACTTCGGTCGGGTATTGTCCCAGAAATTCTGCGCCGAACCCCCGCCGCTCCGCGTCCAGATACACCGGGAGATGCGTCGCGAAGACGCCCGCGATCAACAGGGCCCCAGCCGCAACTGCGCCGATGAGTCGTGCCCGGAACTCCCCCCGCACGCCCAGCGGGTAGAGCACCACGAGCCCCGTCGCGATCACGCTCATGAACAATCCGAGGTCGACTCGGATGAGCAACGTGAGCCCGAGACCGAGGCCCGCGAGCAGCCACCAGATCCAACGCCAAGCGCCCGAGCGCCCGGGCCGCGCGTCCAGCACGAGTGCCTGGAGCAGCAGGTAGCCGTTGAGCATGGGCAGAAATCCCATGTAATTGCGAAAGAGCATCCCGGGAATCAGCACGATCGCGAGGCCCGTTCCGACCGCCAGCCAGCCCTGGCCGGTGACGCGCCGAACGGTCAGAAACGCGATCACGCCCATCACCAGGCAGATGGCGAAGAAGTAGATCCGCAGCGCGACGTAGTCGGGGCCAATGACTCGGAAGAGCCACGCGATGGGGTAGAACCACATGACGTTGTAGCCCAGAAACGTGTCGACGAAGGGCAACTCGCCCGCGTTCAACCGCAGGGCGATCACGCCAGCCGTGCCGCCTTCGCCGCCGAGGTTCAGATCGGAGCGGTAATATTGCCCGTAGTAGAACAGGGCAAAGACGAGGAGAAGCAGCGGGCCGAAGCGGCGCAGCCAGGAGTCGACGCGCGGGGCCAGTGATCGCATATCCAAAGCACGCCCACCGAACGCGGTTCGCGCCCGCCATTCAACCGAAAACGCCACCGGGCCTCCCGCGCTCAACCCTTGATTTCGACGGAATACGGTGGAAATCTTTTGCCTCCCAATTAATCCGCAAGGCATCGCTCCGGTGCCTCCGCGCGTATCATCCCGAACAAAATCTCCATGAAGACTCTCACCATCGCGCAGCAAGTCGCCTCCCGCACCTACCCGCCCTTCAGCCTCTCCGGCCTCATCGAAGGCACCTTCAAACCACGGGCCGGCCAACGGATCTGCATCCTCATCGACCTCGATGATCCGAAAGATGTCGTCGATTTCAAATTCCTCGAAAACCCCGACCTCTCGATCCAACGCAACGCCCACCAGCACTTCCACCTTGGTCTCCAAGACGGCGTGCTGGACGAGCTCGAGCTGACGGGCGGAGAATTTATCGCTTACAAAAACGTCGGCGGCAGCAATCTCGATCTCCCGGATGAGGCCATCGATTCGACCGGGAAAGAGTATTCGTTCGAGCGCGACATCTACCCGAAGTTCGACATCATTCTCTGCATCTCGACGTGGTCGGCGACCGCGCCGCTCACGGCTTCCGCGAAGATCCACGGTTTCCGAGGTGCCACGCTCCACGGTCTCAACCAGACCATTCTCACCACGGGTCTCGCCGTCGATTACGACGAAGTGAGCGCCAACGGTGAAAAATTAAGGCTCGGCATGACGCGCGCCGATTGGGTCGAGATCGACTTCGACTACGCCGACGAGACGTATTCGCTCCACCTTCAGCTCGACGGCCAGGAGGCGCAGAAGAGCCACGGTCTTTGCCGCGATGAAGTGCCGGACGTCGCGAATCTGCCTGCCGGCGAGATCTACTACGTGCCGGTCAGCGCCGTCGGGCAGTTCCCGATGAAGTACGAGGACGGCACGATTGCGATTCAGCACGTGACCGGGGGTCGCGTCACGCGGGCGGCATTTGTGAAGGGCAATCCCGAGACCGTCGACGCTCACAACGCCAAGCTGGCGAGCGATCCGGTCACTGGCGAGATCGGCGAGCTAGGATTTGGCACGCAGATCCTCCCGGTGTCTGGCCGCGACATTCAGGACGAAAAAATCCTCGGCACCATCCACGTCGCCACCGGGCGCAGTGATCATCTCGGTGGTCACCTCACGCCGGACAAGTTCGTCGATGCGCGGAACGCGACACACGACGACATCCTCTTCGCGCCTCACAAGACGCCCGAGATCAACGTCACGCAGGCGCGCATGCACCGCGACGGCGAGACGACGGTGCTCTTCGAGAGCTTCGAGCCGTCTGACTACATCTACGGATTGATTTCTTAGTTTGTCGCTCTACGAGACGCCCAAGCTCGTCGCCGAGTATCTTCTTTTTCACTACGGCGACGCCGACGCGGTGCTGGGCGAGATGCCCGGGCCGAGTGAGGCCATCGGGTTCGCGCAGCGGCTCGTGCGCGAGTTGCTCGATGAGGACGCGCTGCCACCGGAGGCCGCCGCAGTCGACGTGGGCTGCGCCGTCGGGGGGTCGGCCTTCGAGTTGACCCGCAGCTGCGCCCGCGTCCACGGGATCGATTTCTCGAATGCCTTCATCGCTGCGGCTCAGTTGATCGCGGGGAGAGGGGTGGCGGAGTTCGAGAAGGTCGTCGAGGGAACGATCTCGGTGCCGGAGATCGTCCGGGTGTCGGCGGATTGTGATCGGAGTCGCGCGACGTTTGCCGTCGGGGATGCCTGCGATCTGCCCGCCGATCTCGGGGCTTTCGATGTCGTGCTCGCGGCTAACCTGATCTGCCGTCTGCCCGATCCGCAGAAGTTCCTCGACCGTCTGCCTGCCCTCGTTCGCCCCGGTGGCCAGCTTTTGCTGACGACTCCTTTCACCTGGATGGAATCCTACACACCTCGTGATCGTTGGCTTGGGGCAACCCCCCAGACGGGTGCGAGTTTTGCCGCTTTGCAATCCCGACTCGCTCCCGACTTCGAACTCCAGCATCGTGTCGACATCCCGTTCCTCATCCGTGAGCACTCCCGAAAATTTCAGTACACCGTCGCCCTCGGCAGTCGCTGGACCCGGCGTTGATTGGGAGGCCCGCTACCAATCCCACGATACGCCGTGGGACAAGGGCTGCGCCGCTCCACCACTGATCGAGTGGTTGGAAACAAACGATCTCTGCGGCAAGGTCCTCGTGCCCGGATGCGGCTCGGGCCATGACGTCCGTGCGATCGCGAACTCCGGCGTCGAGACGGTCATCGGGCTGGACCTCGCGCCGAGCGCGATCGATTCGGCCGGCAACCAGCCCCGCGTCGGCAGCGAGCGCTATCGATTGGCCAACTTTCTTTCGCTTCCGCCGGAACTCGTCGGCGCGTTCGACTGGGTCTTCGAGCACACGTGTTTTTGCGCCATCGATCCGACGCTGCGGGCGACCTACGTCCGCGCCGTTGCGGCTGCCCTCGTGCCGGGCGGACACCTCCTTGCCATCTTTTATCTCGACGTCGGCGAGCGGGACGGCGGGCCGCCTTTCGGAACGACCCGGGAGGAACTCGACGATCTATTTGGCGCGACCTTCGAGACGCTGACAGAATCTGTCCCGACCCGTTCCTACGAGGGCCGCGAAGGCTGCGAGCTGCTCCGCGTGTTGCGGCTCCGGTAGCCGCTTGCCCTCATCGAGCTGAGGTTGCCAAGCCCGTGACCCCCGTTTATACCGAGCTTCTTGCGCAGCTGGGAACTCCCGGAGCGTGAGCCATCCGTCGCCCGTGAAATTCAGCGCCATGACCTTCAACATGCAGTTCGGCCAGGTCTGGGACCCGGTCGAACCACTCCGAGCTCCGGTTCGTATCGAAGACACCGTCGCGTTCCTCCTGGACAGCCCGCACGACATCTACCTTCTCCAGGAAGTCGAGCGAGCCCTCCCCGGCGGCGAGCAGGCGACCACCCCGCCGAACTTCACGCGGATCGCCGAGGCGCTCGATGGCTACCACTCCGCCTTCGCCTACCCGCCCGTCAATCCCGACGAACTCCCCTTCGGCATCGCGCTGGCCATCTTCTCGCGCACCCCGCTCGTGGATTTTCGAAACATTGAACTTCCTGCCGCGCCGATCACTTTCGAGTTCGAGGGCGAAGAACGCGCTCCGTCCCACCGCCACCTCATCGCTGCGCAGACCGAGATCGCGGGCCAATCCGTGCAGCTCATGAACACGCACCTCCAAGCGTTTTTCATGATTGGATCCGCCAGCACCGAGCACCGAGGTCAGCGCGACCGAGTCGACGAGGCTCTCCGTGCCAGCACGGGACCGACGCTCTGCGGAGGCGACTTCAACTGTGCTCCGGCGGAGCGCCTCGTCGAGCAATACCGCGCCGCTGGCTACGAGACCGCGCAGGACTCCGAGATCACTTGGCGCCACCAGCCCTTCATCACCGACCATCTTTTCTTCAACGCCGGGCTCCGCGCCACCCGGTCGGAGGTCATCCCGACCGTCTGCTCCGACCACCATGCCGTCTCCGCCGATTTTCGCTTCGAGCGAGCCTGAGCCCCGCATGCGCCTCGTCTCTTGGAACGTCAACGGCCTCCGCGCCGTGCTGAAGAAAGACTTCCTCGGATCCGTCGAGCAGGTTGAAGCGGACATCATCTGCCTCCAGGAAATCAAGGCCCGCCCCGAGCAAGTCGCGGAGGTCGTCTGGCCGGATGGCTACGAGATCCATTGGAACCCCGCTGAGAAAGCTGGTTATTCCGGCACCGCGATTTTCACCAAAGTCTTGCCGCTGTCGGTGACGAAGGGCATCGACCTTCCGGAGCACGACACCGAGGGCCGCGTCCTCACGCTTGAATTCGCCGACTTCCATCTCGTCAACGTCTACACGCCTAACTCCAAGCGTGAGCTGCTCCGCCTCGACTACCGCACGAACCAGTGGGAGCCAGCCTTTCGCGACTACCTCCAGCGACTCGATGCGACCAAGCCGGTCATCATCTGCGGCGACCTCAACGTCGCCCACCGCGACATCGATCTCGCCAATCCAAGGAGCAACGTCAATAACGCCGGCTTCACGCCCGCAGAACGCACCTGCCTGGACGAACTCCTCGCGGCTGGCTTCCTCGATACCTTTCGCGAGCTCCATCCCGACTCCGCGCAGCGCTACACTTGGTGGAGCTACATGGCCCAAGCCCGCTCGAGGAACATCGGGTGGCGCATCGATTATTTTCTCCTGTCCGAGCGCCTCCGCCCTCGCCTGAAGGCGGCCACCATTCACCCCGAGATCCACGGCAGCGACCATTGCCCGGTCGGGATCGACCTCTCTTAACCGACCGTCCCACCGTGCTCATCGGGAGAGTGGAAAACCGACCACTTCCGGTTGCCCTCGCCGACATCTACCAGTAGTGTCCTCGCTCCGCGCACTCCATCACCATGACCGCTATCACCACCACCTTCGGAACTCTCCTCATTCTCCTCGGCCTCGGCGGCTATTTCGCCACGGGCGCCGAGCACGTGACCGCGCTCATCCCCGCGGTCGTTGGCATTGTGCTCATCATCTGCGCTGCCCTTGCTCGTCTCGGTGGGATCATGAATCTCATCTTCGCCCACCTCGCAGTCGTCATCGGACTTGTCGGTGGCGTGGGAGGATTGGTCATGTCGGTTCCTAAGCTCTTCTCCGATCAGGAAAAATTGAGCAATCTCGCCGTCTACATGCAACTTGGCATGGGCATCATTCTCCTCGTCTACGTTATCTTCTGCGTTCGATCATTCATCGCCGCCCGCAAGGCCCGCACCGCAACGGCGTCTTAATTTACTCATGAAAAAACCCCATCACTCCCAAGCCGGCAACGCCGCCTACTCAGCCATCGTCCCCATTATCGTCGTCCTGGCGGTCCTCCTTTTCCTAGTCGCCGGTGCTTTCGTTGTCGTCCAAGCCGGCCACGTCGGTGTCGTGAAGCGCCTCGGCGCCGTCCAGCCAAATTCCCTGTCTGAGGGCCTCCATTTCAAGCGACCATTCATGGACGACGTCGAGCAGATCGACATCCGCCTCATGCCGACCAACGCGAAATCCACCGCCGCTTCCCGCGATCTTCAGACGGTGTCGACCGAGGTCAACGTCACGTATTCGGTCAACGGCGAGCTTGCGCCCCTCATGTTTCAACGCATCGGCGACACCCGCAAGGTCGCGGCCGCTTCTGGTGGAGCCCGCCATCCAAGAATCCGTCAAAGCCGTCACCGCCCAGTACACCGCCGAGGAACTCGTCACCAAGCGTGCCGAGGTCAAGATCGCGATCCAAGGGGCCATCGAGGAATTCATCGCGAAGACCCTCGCAGAGAAAGACATCGCCAACGGCGTCAGCCTCGCGAACGTCGCGATCACCGATTTTGTCTTCAGCGCCGAGTTTAACAAGGCCATCGAATCAAAGGTCAAAGCCGAGCAGGAGGCCCTCCGCGCGAAGAACGAGAAGCTCATGCGCGTCACGCAAGCCGAAGCTGGCGAGGCCGAGGTCAAACTCGCTGCCGACGCAAAAGCCTACTCGACCCAAGTCGAATCCGAAGCTCGGGCCAACGCGATCAAGGTGGAAGCCGCAGCTCTCCGCGACAACCCGGCCATCATCGAGCTCCGCGCCATCGAGCGTTGGAACGGTGCTCTTCCGAAGATCTCGAGCGGCGGTGCCGTCCCGTTTCTGAACATCGGCTCCATGGCGGATGAGGAGAAGCCGGCGGCGCCGCAGCCGAAGCCGACTCAGAGCAGCTCTTTCTTGAGGTAGCCAAGGCGGAGGCTCCCAGCCGTCCGTTCTGGGCGTTCGTGCCAGGACGTCCGTATCTCGGAGGAGTTGCGCTGGCGGGAAAGTCATCGAATGCAGACTCTCGCTCGTCGCGCGTGGGAACCGCGTCGATCTGCCCACGAAGCGCGCGTTGACCAGTGGATCGGCCCCCATCTCTCGCGGACCAGCCGAGGCGACAAGCACCCGGTCCACGACTTCCTCTTCGACTACTACCACCACCGTCCGTCCCATCTCCGGCGATGGCACCCGGGCGTCGGGGTGAGGCTCGAAGGCGCGGCGGAATTCGCCGACTTCCCGTTTTATCGGGAGACTCTCGACGGGAATCTCACCGCCGACCCCACCCAGCTCAAACCCAATCGCCGCGAAGCGGTCAATTGGATCGCCCATCTCCTCCGGTCCGTCGATTCCCGCCCCCCGTTCTTCGGCTGCGCCGGGCTGCACGAGTGGGCCATGGTCCACCGCGTCGATGAAGTCCGCCACGCCACGCAGCCCCTTCGGTTGACGCCCGCCGCCATCGCCGCCGTCGTCGAGTCGCACCCCGTGCGCTGCACCCATTTTGACGCTTTTCGGTTCTTCACTCCCACAGCCAGACCACTGAATCGCCTCCAGCCGACCCGCGAAACGGTGCCCGATCTCGAACAAAGCGGCTGCCTGCACGCAAACATGGATCTCTACAAATGGGCGTTCAAGTTAAGTCCGTTCACCTCCTCTGAACTCGTCGCCGACGCGTTCGCCTTCGCCCGCGACATCCGCGAGATCGACATGCGCGCCAGCCCCTACGACTTCACCTCACTCGGCTTCGATCCCATCCCCATCGAGACCCCCGAAGGTCGGGCGACCTACGAGACTCACCAGCGTGATTTCACGCAACGAGCAATCCCACTCCGCCGCTCGATCCTAGCGGTCTGTGAGCGATTACACGACTACTTCAAACCAGATTCTTGAACCGGAAGGGGGGGAAGAAGATGAAGGCTATCCCCTTCTTTTTCTTCCCCCCTTCCGGTTTTCATTCACCCGAACATCTCACGGATCACCCCGGCGTATTTGTTGGTGATCACGTGCCGCTTGAGCTTCAGCGTCGCCGTCATTTCGTCCCCGATCTCAAATGCCTTCGGCACAAACCTCCACACCACCACCCGCTCGAACGGCTTGAATCCGGTTTCCGCGCAAACTTGCCGCCGCACTTCCTCGGTCACCATTTTCCTGCCAGCCTCGTTCGCCATGAGCGCCTCGACCGACTCCGCGCCCGTCGCCGCGAATCCCGCCAAAGTCGGCACGATCAACGCCCCCAGACATTTCTCGTCCTGCCCCACGACCATGCATTGATCGATGAGATCGGACTGCATCAGTTTGCCCTCGATGGGCACCGGCTCCACGTTTTCGCCGCTCTGAAGGACGATGGTGTCCTTCGAGCGCCCGAGGATCTTGAGGCAGTCGTTGAACGTCACCATCCCGATGTCGCCCGTGTTCAACCAGCCGTCGCGGAGCACGAGCGCGGTGTTTTCAGGATCTTTGTAGTATCCCTTCATGATCTGCGGCCCGCTCGCGTGGATGCCACCCCGGAGCCCGCGCCCTCCGCCGCGACGCGACGGATCCGGATAGAGCACCGCCCCGGTCTCCAGGTCGACGATCCGGATCTTCGTCTCGGGGTACGGCGCGCCGACCGACCCGATCACCAGATTGTCCCACGTTCGCACCGCCAGCACCGGGGTCGTCTCGGTCAGTCCGTAGCCTTCCAACACCGGGATGCCGATGAAGTTGAAGAATTCATCCACGTGCCGTTGCAAAGCACCGCCTCCGCTGATCGTGCCGCGAAATTCCCCACCGACGATCCCCCGCACCTTTTTCAAGACGATGGGATCGAGCACTCGGTGCGGCAGCGTGAACAGGACCAAGTTGACGGCGTGCCCGAGTCCCGCGACGAGATTCTCCCGCACGGACCGACCGTCGACGTCGAGTTGCTGTCCCACGAAAAACCTCCGCGCCCGGTGCACCCGCTCGGTGCTCGTCGTCGCCAGATGGAAAAGAGCTCGCCTCAGCGGCGGAGCGCTCGCGACATTGGCCATGATCTTGAGGTAGAGGCTCTCCCAGAGTCGCGGTGTGGAGACCATGATGTTTGGCTTCGCGGTCTGCAGGTCCGCCGCGATGTGCCGCAGGCTCGTGTAGTAGGTGCAGACCCCCCAGCTCATGGCGAGGATCTCGAAGACGCGCTCGTAGCTGTGCCAGATCGGGAGGACCGAAAGCGAACGATCCCCCACGTGGAACGGAAACGGCAAGTTGCGGATCTGCGACACCATGTTGGCGTGAGTTAGCTGCACGCCCTTGGGCGTCCCCGTCGTTCCCGACGTGTAGATGATCGTGAAGAGATCTTCGGGCCGGATGTCCGCCATCCGCTCTTCCGCCCGGCGGTCGCCCGCTTCCCGTAGCCGGTGCCCCGCAGCTCTCAGATCCGCCAGAGACCGCGCGTCCTCGGTCGCATCGTCGTCCATCACTACCACTTCCCGCAGGCGGGGGAGGTCCGCCGCTCGCACCTTCGCCAGCATCTCGGAGTTCTCGACGATCACGACCTCCACGTCCGCGTGGTCGAGGATGTATTGCACCTCCGCGACCGTGATGTCCGTCCCCCGCGGCACGTCCACCGCACCGGCGATCTGGACCGCGCAATCGCAGATCATCCACTCCAAGCGGTTGTCCGCTAGCAGCCCGACGTGCTGCCGGGCTCCGACGCCCAGCTCGATCAGCCCGGTGGCTAGATCCAATCCTGCCGCGTAGAGTTCGGCGTAGCTACAATTCGAAAAGGTCCCGTCCGTCTCCCGAGAAGCAAAAGCCGGGCGATCCCCAAACGCATCCGCCCCGCGCCGAAAAAGCTCGGCGATGTTCGGGGGAACAACCTGCCCGGCCACGGTGGCCTATCGGCGTTGCCGTGGTGGACGACCGCTCTCGCGGAAGGTGATCCGCGCCTTCGTCAGGTCGTAAGGAGAGAGCTCAATCGTCACCGCGTCGCCCGGGACAATCCGGATGAAGTGCTTGCGCATCTTCCCCGAGATGTGGGCCAGAACGAGGTGACCGTTCGGCAGTTTCACACGAAACATCGTGCCGGGTAACACGTCGGTCACGACGCCTTGACTGGTTATTGCTTCCTCTTTTGCCATGCGGGAGCGGACTAGTAATCGCAATCCATTTCAAAATCAACCCACTTTACGAGCGAGGCGAAATTCCCCACGCCCTCCGCGTGCCACGTCAACGGTGGGTTCTGCATCCGCCCCAGCGCGCAGACCCGCGACACCGGGAGTGCTCCGATCCTCGCGGCATTCACTTCCGTCACCGGCCAGATCCCGACCGCCGCCAACCAGTGCGCCACCGGGGCCATCGCCATCCCGAGATCTTCCGGCAGCGGCTTGACGAAGACGAAACGATTCAGCGGCGACGTCGCGAACCAGGGATCTTCCTCGTAGACCACCGTCCAGTCCGTCCCACCTTCACTCGCCCACAACTGCGCCCGCACGTCTTCCGCCGAGCGAAAGGCGTAGCTCGCCCGCAGGTCCACGATCTCCGCCGCCTCGCCGATCCCGAGCTTCCGCCGGGGCGTGTGCTCGTTGAAAGCCGCCAACTCTCGCGCCAGCTCCGCCGCGTACCCCCGCGCCGTCAGCCCGCCTCCCTCCGCCACGTAGAGACAATGCGGCGACAGGCACCCCTGCTGATCGAACAACGAAACGTCCCGCGCCGCCCGCCGCGCCGCTTCCTCGCCGTCTCCGAAGACAATGCCGAGACTCACCCGGTGCCCGTGCGCCTGAAACGGCACCCCGTTTGGCGTCCGCCGCCGGATCTCGGCCACCGTCTCATCGTTGCCAAAGACAACGACCGCCCCCGCGTCTCGCAACCATTCGCTCGGCAGCGTCTCCGCCAACTCGACCCCGTCGCGCAGCTCCCCCGGGAGCGCATCAACGAAGGACGTGACTGCGGCTAATCCACCGGTCGGCAGTTTCACCCGATTTCTCGATCCAAGCAAAAGCCCCCGGATCAAACTCTGCAGCGCCCCGTGCGGAGTATTGCCACTCACGACGTGAAGAATGACCTCCGGCGCGACGACCCGCGTCCGGTGCGCCCCATACTCCGCAAATCCATCCAGGATCTCCGCGTTCCCCAGCTCGAGCCGCACGACCTCCAGGAGATCGTCGACCCGTACCTCGCCCAACGAATCCCCGACTGCCTCCGCGATCCCCGCCGCTCGTTCTCTTGTCGTCATCTCACCAGAGTAGCGCAAGCGTCCGGCTTGCGCGAAGCCCGCAAGCCGGAGGCTTGCGCTACTCTCGATTCCCCGCCCAATCTACTCGCCGCATGCAGGAAAACATCCACACCGAATTCCACCGCTTCCTCACCCCAGCCGACAAGGAGCGCCTGCTCGGGCAGCGCGGCGGTGTCTTCTGGATGATCGGGCTCTCCGGTTCCGGCAAATCCACCATCGCCAACGCCGCCGAGCGCGCCCTGCACGAGGCCGGACGCCTCACGACCATCCTCGACGGCGACAATCTCCGCAGCGGACTCAATTCCAACCTCGGGTTCACCGACGACGACCGCCGCGAAAACATCCGCCGCACCGCCGAAGTCGCGAAGCTCTTCGCCAGCGCAGGAGCCATCACGTTCGTCTCCCTCATCACCCCGCGAGAGGCGTTCCGCTCGATGGCCCGCGAGGTCGTCGGCCCGGCCTACCACGAGATCTACGTCCGGGCGTCCTTCGAATCCTGCGCCGCCCGCGATCCGAAGGGCCTTTACAAAAAAGCTGCCGCCGGAGCCGTCGCCAACTTCACCGGCAAAGACAGCAGATTCGAAGAGCCGGAACATCCCGATCTCCTTCTAGATACCGAAGCCGAGTCCGCCGAGTCCTGCGGCGCAAGCCTCACGAAATTCATTCGAGAGAGGATCTAGCCGCACGAGGACGCGAGAAGCACGAAAACGAAGGGGGCGGTCATTCTTTGCGCCGTTTGCGCCTCGGCGTGGCCGACCTTTGACCTTTGACATTTGACCTTCCGACCCAGAAGCTCCTCCGCTCTTTCCGATGCCCGACTACAATTTAAGCCATCTCGACCAACTCGAGGCCGAGGCTATCTTCATCCTCCGCGAGACCGCCGCTCAGTTTCGCAAGCCCGCACTCCTCTTCTCTGGCGGCAAGGACTCCATCCTCATGGCGCACCTCGCGCACAAGGCCTTCTGGCCGTCGAAACTCCCTTTCCCACTCGTGCACGTCGACACGGGACACAACTTTGACGAGACGATGACCTACCGCGACGCCTACGTCGAGAAACTCGGCGCCGAGCTCGTTGTCGGCTCCGTCCAGCAGTCCATCGACGAAGGCCGCGTCGTTGAGGAGAAGGGCATCAACGCCTCCCGCAACAAACTTCAGACCGTCACCCTCCTCGACACCATCGAATCCAACCAGTACGACGCCTGCCTTGGCGGCGGTCGCCGCGACGAAGAGAAGGCCCGCGCGAAAGAACGCTTTTTTTCCCACCGCGACGAGTTCGGCCAATGGGACCCGAAAAATCAGCGGCCCGAACTCTGGAATCTGTTCAACGGGCGCAAAGGCGAGGGCGAACATTTCCGCGTCTTCCCGCTATCAAACTTCACGGAGATGGACGTCTGGCTCTACATCCAGCGCGAGAAGATCGATCTCCCATCCCTCTATTTCTCCCACGAGCGCGATGTCTTCCTTCGCAACGGCACGCTGCTCGCCGTCACCGACTTCCTCGAGCCACAAGCGAACGAAGTGGCCGAACGCAAGATCGTGCGATTCCGCACCATCGGCGACGCCACCTGCACCGGAGCGGTCGAATCCCAAGCTGCAACCCTCGCCGACATCATCGAAGAAGTCGCCGCCTCTCGACAGACCGAACGTGGCACCCGCTCCGACGACAAACGCTCCGAGACCTCGATGGAAGATCGCAAACGCGAGGGGTATTTTTAGCCGCAAAGAGGCGCAGAAGGCTCAAATAGGTGAATGAAAAGGATGTCTTTTCTCTCTGTGACCGGATTTGCGAAACCGCGTTCTCTCTTCACAAATACCTCCGGCACGGACATCTCGAAAAGGTCTACGAGCGGGGTCTCTTCAATCGGCTTCCCAAAGCTGGCATTGCGATCACGGCGCTATCTCCAGTCTCAGTTCGCGACGAAGATGGGACCATCCTCGGAGGCTTTGTCGCCGACTTTTTCGGGGAGGACTGTCTCTTGATCGAGATCAAGGCCTGCCGCAGCCCCGCTGAAGACCACACCGCCCAGCTCCTCGGATACCTCCGAGCTTCGGGCTTTGAGCACGGGCTGCTGATCAACTTCGGAGCACCGCGGTTGGAAATCAAAAAATTCGCCCTACCAAAACCCTTTTGAGCCGTTTGCGCTTTTTTGCGGCCTAAAAAAATCATGGATATCTTACGCTTCACCACCGCCGGCTCCGTCGACGACGGCAAATCCACCCTCATCGGCCGTCTCCTCTACGACTCCAAAAGCATCTTCGAGGACCAGATGACCGCGATGGAAGAGAGTTCCAAGCGCCGCGGCGACGCCACCGTCAACCTCGCTCTCCTCACCGACGGTCTCAAAGCCGAGCGCGAGCAGGGGATCACCATCGACGTCGCCTACCGCTACTTCGCCACGCCCAAGCGCAAATTCATCATCGCTGACACCCCCGGCCACATCCAATACACGCGCAACATGGTCACCGGCGCCTCCACGGCGAACCTAGCCATCATCCTCATCGATGCCCGCAAAGGCGTCATCGAGCAGACCAAGCGCCACACCTTCATCGCCGATCTCCTCAAGATCCAGCACGTCGTCGTCTGCGTGAACAAGATGGATCTCGTCGACTACGACGAGGATCGCTACCACGAGATTGTCGAGGATTACAAATCCTTTGCCTCCCGCTTGGATAGCCTCGTCGACATCACGACCATCCCGATCAGCGCCCTCAACGGCGACAACGTCGTCGATAAATCGAGTGCCATGCCGTGGTATCAAGGTCCTTCATTGTTGTATTTCCTGGAGACCGTCTACGTCGGCGGCGAGCACAACCATGTCGACGCCCGGTTCCCGGTTCAATGGGTTGTCCGCCCGCAATCCACAGAGCATCACGACTACCGCGGCTACGCGGGCCGCGTCGCCGGCGGCGTCTTCAAGCCCGGCGACGACGTCGTCTGCCTTCCTTCTGGGTTCAAGACCACGATCAAGGGCATCCACTCCGCCGACGGAGAACTCACCGAGGCCTTCGCACCCCAGTCGACCTCTCTCACGCTCTCGACCGAGATCGACATCTCACGCGGCGACATGATTGCCAAACCCAACAATCCGCCCAAGGTCTCCCAAGACATCGAGGCCATGATCTGCTGGTTCTCGCAGACTCCCATGCAGCCCCGGGGCAAATACCTCATCCGCCACACCACTCGCGAGACTCAGGCCGTCGTCCGGGAGATCCGCTACTTGGTCGACATCAATACCCTGCACAAAAGTGAGGAAGGCGAGAAAGACCGCACTTTCGAGATGAACGACATCGGTAAGATCTGTCTCCGCACGGCCACCCCGCTCATTCACGACTCCTACCGTCGCAACCGCATCACCGGTTCGTTCGTGCTCATCAACCAGCAGACGAACGAGACCGTCGCCGCTGGCATGATCGTCTGACGCCCCCCCACCGATGATCAACGACCTTCTTCAGATCGCCCGGGAAGCCGGAGCGATCATTCTCCATCACTACGGCCAGCCGATACCGGCAGAAAAAAAAGCCGACGATTCCCCACTCACCCTGGCCGACCGCGCGTCGCACGCCCACATCGTCGAAGCCCTCGCCCGACTGACGCCCGACATCCCGATCATCTCCGAAGAGGGCGAGATCCCGCCGGTTGCGGAGCGAGAGACGTGGAATCGCTTCTGGCTCGTCGACCCCCTCGACGGCACCAAGGAATTCATCAAGCAGACCGGAGAATTTACGGTCAACATCGGTCTCATCGAGCAGGGCGTCCCCACGACGGGTGTCGTGTATGCCCCTGCGACCGGCCTGCTGTATTGGGCGGCGGAAGCCGCCGCCTGGAAGCAGGAACGCGACGCCGCGCCGACTCGCATCGAGGCGGGATCGTATTGCGTCGGCGACCCGCCCGTCCTTGTTGCGAGCCGCGACCACGCTGGTGCCGCCGTCCGCGAATTGGCCGATCGCCACCCCCACGCGATGTTTCGCAGCATGGGCAGCTCCCTCAAGTTCTGCCTCGTCGCCGAAGGTGCCGCCGACGTCTACCTGCGCGATGTCCCCACCATGGAATGGGACACCGCAGCCGCCCACGCGATTCTCATCGCCAGCGGGGCCTCCCTTCGAGCACTGGACGCGGTCCAGTTCGTCTACAATAAGGCGGACCTTCGCAATCCAGCAATCGTGACCATCCGGCCAGGAGCGGAGCAACTACTCGTGAAAACGAACGAATAGGGGAAACCCCGAAATCCGTGTTTACGTTATTTTAAGGGTTGCGCCCCATCCGCAGTCGACTATTCGTGGGCTCAACCGTAGCTCAGCGATGTCGATATCCGGCACGTGGAATGCTCCTTCAACTTGCAACTCGACAAACGACAAGAAACGCATCAACCTTAACCCAGCCCAAACCATTATGATTAAAAAACTCACGCCTCTGTCGCTCATCGCGGTTGTCGCCCTGTCGGCCCTGCCGGTCACCGCCCAAGCTCAGTCCAACGACAAAGATAAGAAAAAGACCCAGCGCTTTTTCAAGCAGCTCAAAAAACTGCCCAACGCCAGATCCCGCCCGGCAAAGGTGATCTCGCTTTCCCGCAAGCTCGTGAAGCTGGATCCCAAAAAAGCAAAGCGCTACTACAAGACGGCGACCATCAAATTCATCACGGCATTCGCCGAGAAGAAGTCCATTCAGCTGGAAGGGATCTACAGTCGGCTCCTCTCACGTGCCGCAGTGAGAGGTCAAATTAGCAACGCGATTGCAAAACGTAATATTCGCCAGACACAGAAGATTCTATCTCGAATCATTCTCAGAAATGAGCCAACGCCGATCCCGACTCCTACACCTTACCAAGCGAGCGTGACGCACTCTGATAGCGTCGCTGCCTAGTTGGTCTGGTAGGCACACGAAGACTTATTGTCGAAGGGCGGGGCCGAGTCCCCGCCCTTTTTGTCGCTATCTCTTGTCATTGCACTGGGTTGAATCCGGCAATGCGCGGTTGAATTCCTCGTGCGATTGACCAAACTCTCTCCATCCTCTCCGCTTTCCGAGGTTTCCTGCGGCGAGACCCCCTCGCCGTCTGACTCGCCGCATTTTTGGTATTCTTGCATGTTCCGATCTACCTTTTTTCTCCTCGTTTCCCTGGCGCTGGGCGCATTCCTACTCGCGATCTCGGGTTGTTCAACGCCGATCCAGAAACGCCAGATCCCGATCGATCCCGCATCCACCGCAGATAAGCGCGAAAATTACCGACTCGGGCCAGGCGATGTGGTCAGTGTCTCCATCTTCCAGGAGGAGGATATGCTGGCCGAACAAAGGATCGGTCAGGATGGGTCCATCAATTTTCCGCTTGTGGGGCGTGTGATGGTCGGCGGTCAATCCGTTGAGACCGCTGGGCAGACCATTGCTACCCGCCTGAAGGATGGCTTCCTCGTCAACCCTCAGGTCACGGTCAGTGTCATCGAATACGCGCCTCGGCGTTTCACTATCTTCGGGCAGGTCAATGCCGCCGGGAGCTTCGAGATTCCCAGCGAGGAACGAGTTACGCTGCCGACGGCTATCGCGATGGCCGGTGGAAACACCCGCATCGGAAATCTCCGCGCCGTGACGGTCACCCGCTCGGGCGAGAACGAGATCACCGAATATCGGGTCAATGTCCTCAGCCCCGAAGGGCGACAATTTGTGGTCCTGGACCGCGACCTGATCACCGTGCCAGAAAGCCTGTTTTGACGTATGCCTGAGACCTTTGAACAAGAGCGGGAATCCCCGCAATACAGCTATCGCGAAGGAGAGGAGGATGGCGGGATCTCCATCGACTTCGGGCGCATCCTCGGCGCTCTGCGCAAGTATTTTTGGGTTGTTCTTCTTTTCTTGGTCGCTGGGGCGATAGCCGCAGTGACCTATCTCAATGTAGCGACCCCGATCTACCAGTCGGCGACCGTCGTCAAGATCGAGCAGCGCGTTATGGACGCTTCACCTCTGTCGGGTGCAACAACCAGCGCCTTCGAAGATCTCCGGGCGTTGGAAATGCTCGGTACTATCCAGCGCGGATTCCTCAGTCGCACGCTGATGGAGCGCGTCACCGAGAAGCTCAAACTCGTTGATCGACCGGAGTTCCTCGGGCCGGACGTTCCCGTCGAGGATCGGACCGAAGCTGAGTGCGTTGAGATGCTGTTGAAGAATACCAATGCAGATGTCGTCCGAGGCACTCGCTTGATCCAGATCACCTTCGATCATCCCGACGAAAATCTCGCAACCGAGGTCACCGCAGCGCTCGTGCGCGAATATGTCGCTCTGGACGGGGAGCAACGGCTGCGCAGCGCGGGCTCGAACATCAGCTATCTGATCAATGAAAAAGATGCCCTGGAAAGAAAGCTGCGCGAATCCGAACAGGAGTTGGCTCAGTATTCGCAATCGCTCAACAGTGTCTCAGTCGATAGCGAGCTTAACATTATCGCCGAGCAATTGCGGGAGCTGAACTCGCGACTTACGCTTGCCAAGGCAGATCGCTTAAAGCTAGAGAGCGATTTCGACCAGGTCCAAAGCGTTCGCGATGATCCATCGGCTTTGCTGCAAATCTCGAGCGTCGCTCAACTCCCCGAGATCCAGGCCCTCCGAGCGCAACTCAATGAGCTGAATGCCCTAATCAGCGCTCAAAAAAACCGTTACGGCCTTCGCAACCCGGCTATCATCGAACTCGAGAGTCAGCGGGATTCGCTTCGGGAGACGCTTCAAGCCGAAGCCCTCCGCGCACCACGCACACTCGAGATTTCACTGCGCGCAGCGAGGCAGAACGAGGCTAGCTTCGAGCGGGAGACGAAAGCGCAGGAAAAGAAAACCCTGAACGTCAAAAAGTTGGCGATCCAATCGTCGGTCCTCGAGCGCAAGATCGAGGCGGACAAGCTAGCTTTTCAGGCCGTCCTCGAACGCCTGAGCGCCGAGTCATCCCAAGCCCGCAGCCCGACCGTCTTCGTCCAGACGGTCGATGCGGCCTCTCCAGCTTATCAAGTGAAGCCGAAGCCTTTGATAGTCATTGCTCTGGCGGTTGTCGCATCGATGGCTCTCGCGGGAGCGACCATCTTCTTACTGGCCATCCTGGATACCTCGATCAAGTCAGTGGACGAGGCCGAATCCGCGCTGGGTCTGCCCGTCATGGCGGCCATTCCAGAAATGTCCGCTTTTCAAGCTGGGAAGAAAAATCGAGCAGCAACCAAAAATGGTGCCGACGGTGGCTTCAGGTTGCCACTGCTCGAGGACACCCATTCGACGGTTAGCGAGGCCTTCCGAACGCTTCGAGCCTCCCTCCTCATGGCGGACACGGAGACCAAACGATTTCTTGTGACGAGCGCCGTGCCCGGCGAAGGCAAGTCGTTCTGCGCGATCAACGCCGCGGTGGCTCTCGCTCAGCAGGATGCTGACGTCCTGTTGATTGACTCCGATCTTCGCAAGCCGACCGTCGAAGCGCGTCTTTTCGACGCGGAATCGTCGGCTCCTGGGCTGGCTGACTTCCTGACTGGACGAGCGGATTTCGCCGAAATTGTGCGCCAATCTGAGGTCCCGGGCCTATTTGTGATAACAGCAGGCCGGAAGTATTCCAATCCATCAGAACTCCTTTCGCGGAAGGAGCGTCTGGAGGATCTCTTGCGTCTGGCGGAGGAGAAGTTCAGTCGGATCGTGGTGGATTCCGCTCCGGTTCTAGCGGTCAGCGACACGTTGAGCTTGGCCCCCCATTTCTCGGTCATTTCATTGGTGATTCGGTCGCACAAGACGGGACGCAAATTTGTCAGACGAGCAACCGATCTGCTCGCGCGGACGGGTCATCCGGCGCGAGGACTCGCCCTGAATATGGTTCCCACCAAGGGTGCCGCCTACAACTACTATTATACTCATGCCGCAGGTGGTAAATCCTACGGCGACCACACCAGCCCCGCTGTCGATACGCTCGCCAAGACGTCTTGAGCTGACTGACGTCCCAGTCCCAAGAAGTTTGGCAATCAGGCAAGGTCCCTCTCAGAATCGTCGCTGGTGCCCAATCCGATATCGGAATCGCGAGGCTTTGGCGGAGACGGAATCGCTCGACTGTCCCGAGCTGATGCGGGAATTTTATCCGGGACTACGCAGCCAGCTTCGGGCGGCAAAGGCTCCAGCCGAGCGCGATCCAAAGTAAGAAATAGAATTGCAGCGACATGATCTGCATTGGGAAATCCACCAGCGCGTGAAGTCCAGTCAGAATGATCGCAACCGTGGCAGCGCCCGCAACCAGCGGCGATCGCGCGTCGGGTAGAGCTCGCCACCACTGCCGAGCGTAATCGCCCCAACCGAAGACGTATCCCTCGTCCGGATCGGATCGGTCGCGGATCCTTCTCAACGCATTTCGGAACAACGCGACGGTCGGCACCGCCAAGAGCAGCCCCCACAGCGTGGTTCCGAGGTAGCCCCACTCGATCACCGTCTGGAGGTAGTCCTGGTGGGCGACCCAGAAAGGCGTGCGCCTCATCACGGGGTCATCACCGACGTATTCCCAATACGCCAGTTTGAAGCTTCCCGGCCCGAAGCCAAGCCAGCCAGCATCTGGAACCATCTGCACGAAATACCCGTAAGCTACCACCCGCGGATCCGAGTCCAACTGCCTCTCCTGAAGATGCTCCCAACGTTTTTCCGGAATCGCGAAGGCCAACGAGACCGCGATCACGACAATCGGAACGAGGCTCCCGATCACGGCAGCCGGACTGAACCGCAGCCCTCGCGATCCTCGGTGGCGCCAGCGGTTGATCCCGAGAATGAGGCCGAATAGCAAAAGTCCGACCGGGGCGAGGACGTTTCCGGCTTTGGACACATTGATAAACAACGCCGAAAAAACGCAGAGCGCTCCGCCCAGCCACAGCATCCAGCCTTTGGCTTGATGAGCGAAGGCGGTGTGAGCCGCGAGTGCGGCGAGCAGTGGCCAAACTAGATTGAGATAGGAAGCGCCGTTGCCCCAATAACGAAAGGTTGCGAAGTTGAGCGTGACGCGCGGATCGACGTCGCTTCGGAGCAGAAACGGATCGCCGAACGCGCGCTGCAGGAAGAAGAATCCCACCATCCCAAGGGCGGTGAACGCAAGAGTCATCAACAAAGCTCGCGACCAATTCGGCGCGGAAAACAAATCAATCGCGATCAGAAATCCCGCCAGCAGAGCAGCCGTGCGCCAAGTGGCCGCGATCGCCTGATCCAAATCAAATGCCCCGAGGAGCAGCCAGTCATCCAACCAGATCGGATAGTTCGGCGCCATCTCGAAAAGGTGAAGATCAAGCCAAGCCAGAATCACCGATGCCCCGCCGACCGCGAGCAACCCCACCACTAGAACCCACGCCAGCCATGGGACTGCCGGCCATCGGGTGGCGATCAAATAACCGACCACCCAAAGACAGAAGGTCCCACTCAACCACTGACTGAAAAACACAATCGTCGACTCCCGGGTCAGGCCGTAGGCTGCCGATGCGATGACGATTGCGGCAATCAGCGCGACGCGGGCGAGATTGACGAGCCCAATTCCAACGTTGTCCCTCATTTATCGTCGACAATCGGGTTCCACGCCCCAACAGCAAGCTGATTTGCCCCTTGCTCGTGGGCACCAGTGGATTCCAAGTCCCGAAGTTCCCATCGCAGTTGGACCGGCGAGCGGCCCGGCAGCCGTTGAAAATACGTTGGGACCAGATCGACTTGGCCAAGCTGTGGGGAAGAAACGGATCAAAATTTGCTCCTAGGATCTCGACTTGAGCAACTGCCGTGTGACGAAACGAACCTTGTGGAATGGTCGTTGTAAAAGTAACTTTTTGCCCACCTGCACGGCAGGCCATGCCTTCATGAATACACCCCTCACCTCGACCAAGAAGAAGCGTCAGCTCAAGCTCCACCAGCGAATCGCAGCAGCCTATTCCACGCTGAGCTTTTGGAACAAGCTTGCGCTTCTGTTCGTCATTCTCGCGTTGCCTCTGGGATACGGTGCTCTGCTCGTCTTGAAGCCGGTCTACAAAAGCTGGCGGGCGGACAACGCGCTCCAGATCGCCGGCACCGCCGTCGAGAGCGGGGACATGAAGGCGGCTTCGCTGGCATTCCGGACGGCCATCCGCTCGCGTCCGAGAGATCCAGAAGTTTGGCGGCGCGTCGGTGCTTTCCTTGACCAGGCCGAGTCGCCGGAATCGGTGGTTGTCTGGGAACGCGTGCGACGCCTCGACCCCGACGACCTCGATGCACGGTATCGGCTGTTCGATGCGGCTCTGCGGAGCCAGCGACTCGAAAAGGCGGCGGTCGTCCTCGAAGAAGTGCCCGAGGCGGACCGCGCAGGGCAACGCTACCTGCGCGCTGCGGCTTCCCTGGCGATAGCGTCCAACGATCCGGCTTCAGCCACCCAACATCTTGAGGGGCTACTCGATCTCGATCCGACTAACGAGGAGGCAACCTGGGACCTCACTCGGGTCCAGCTTCTCGCGCCTGACCAATCGATCCGAGTCGCCGCTCGCGACAAACTGAAGGCTTACGCCGAGGAGGGGGGCGAGCGGTCGTCCGAGGCCCGCCGGCAGTTGGTTCGCCTCGCCCTCGCCGAGAGCGATTTCTACACCGCAAATCGGGTGGCCATGGACTTGGTTTCGGGGGAAGAGACTACGCCGCAGGACGAAATTCTTTTTCTCGACACGGAATTTGCTTCCCAAAGTTTCACCCTGCCCAATTCGATTGCCCAGATCCTGGAATACGTCGAAGCGAATCCCCCCGCCGCACCTGTCGTTGTCGGGTATCTCACCGCGCGAGGAATGAGCGCCCGACTCGAAACTTGGTTCGAAGGTCTGCCGGCCGAACTCCGAGCGGACGCTTCAATCCAGACGGCTCGGTTCGATCTGGCTCTCCACATCGGCGACTGGCCGCGAGTTTTTTCGATCATTCGCGCGCCCGACTCGCCTTACTCCTTTTCTCCAAAGCTTGCGGACGAAGCCGAGGAAGCGTTAGCCGACCACCGGAGAGGCTCGCTCGACGCCTTCCCCAAATGGCAGCGCGCCGTCTTCGTGGCGGACGGTAACCTTGAAGCGACTTATCTCCTTGCGACCATGGCAAGAAGCCTTGGCTGGACTCAGGCCGAAAACTTGGCGCTTTGGAACCTGGCTTCCTTAGTGGGTGATCGGATCGAAATTTGGAGTATGTTGCTCAGGTCCGAATTAGCGGATCAGAATTCGCCGGGAATTCTTCGCGCGCTCTCGGGAGCCGTGCGGGCCGATCCGGATAATCGGAGCCTCCGCAACGATTGGATCTTGATGAACGCGCTTCTCGAACAAGGTCGCCCCGAGGACCTCCTCGACCTGGCCGAAGAGAATGCCTTGCACGCCCCGAAGAATCCGTTTTTCGCCACCACCTTCGCGCTTGTGCTGGCCCGCGCGGGTGAGGTTGATCGTGCAAAAGAGGTGATTCGGGCGATCGACGAGTCCGAGCGGCTGCGGCCCGAGCGAGCGCTCTACGTCGGCATGATTCTGGCTCAGGCCGGTGATTTGACCGAGGCCCAGACGTACCTGGACCTTGCCTCCCAGGCGCAAGATAGCTTTTTGCCGGCGGAGGCTACACTCTTGAAGAACGCGCGCGACCTCGCATCCGGCCAGCTCTCGCGCGAGGAACAACTCGAGTTGCTGACCGCGAGCGGGTCGATGACTGAAGAAGAGCAGGCCCAATTCACCGAGACCCTGCGAGCGCAGATCGAAGAACGGGGAGATGGGGCGGATTCGGAAGCCGTCATTCAAGGCCTCCGCGACAGTAGCGAGAGCAACCAACGCTCACCGGAGGAGATTCAAAGAATCCTCGATGGCTTGCGAGAGGTCAGCGCAGGCTCGCCAACTGACGACAAAGATCTGGAGTGATGGCGAGTCGGCCACGGAATCGTTGTCGGTCGTTCATTTTTTCTTGAACAGAATGAACCTTCCGGAAAGTCTCGCCTTTGGTGGGCTTCCCTTCGAGTCAGTCAAATTCAAGCCTGCGGGGTTACCGAACGCGGTCACCAGTGGCGGCAGCATTTCCAGATGCTTTTCGATGGAGGGGTCCGATGAGGGTTGATTTCCGCCCTTCGAACAATGGGCAAGATAACCAGCCGATCGATTCGCGCGAGCCAACCGCTTTCCAAAGCGAAACGGTCGCGTTGTTCACTCGCGCGGCCCGCGCGTTGTCGCTACCCAAGTCCATCGGTCAGATCTACGGTCTGCTTTACGCGACTCGCGATCCGCTGAGCCTGGACGAAGTCGCCGCGTTGCTCGGAATGAGCAAAGGGTCGGTGAGCCAAGGCCTACGCTGGCTTCGCCAACTCGGCGCGATTCGGGCCGACTACCGTCAGTCCAGGCCGCCGCGACCGCTACACCGCCGAAGTCGAACTACGCCTACTGGCGGTTGGTTTCCTGCGGGGCACGGCGGAACCACACCTCCGAGGGAGCCAAGGGCATCTTGACCGACTCGACGAGATCCGTCGGCAGTTACAACCGGGCGAAGAGCAGCAATTTTCCGCCGACCGAGTCAGCAAGCTCCGTCGTTGGAACAAATTTGCGCACAAGATCTTGCCACTCGTCCTCAAAGTTTCGGAGAAGTTCTGAATTGGTCGGAAGGTCCAAGGTCAGAAGGTTAGTTAAGAACCGCTGGCGAGATTGTTGACCTGCGAGCCGACCATAATCCGATGGCAATGCCGCCCTCCGAAAGACCCCTCCCGCGCCAAGCGCCACTCCGGACCTCCGGACCGCAGTAATTATGAAAACAGCAATGATCACCGGCATCACCGGTCAAGACGGCTCTTATCTCGCCGAGCAGCTTCTCGCGAAAGGCTATGAAGTCCACGGCATGATTCGCCGTTCGAGCAGCTTCAACACCGAGCGCATCGATCATCTCTACCGCGACCCCGAGATTCTCGACAACAAGCTCTTTCTCCACCACGGCGATCTGACCGATTCGTCAAATCTCAACCGCCTCCTCGAGCGGATTGGTCCCGATGAGGTCTATAATCTCGGCGCTCAGAGCCACGTGAAGGTGTCCTTCGAGGTCCCGGAATACACCGCAGAAGTCGACGGCATCGGCACGCTCCGCTTCCTCGACGCCATCAAGGAGGTCGGGCTCAAGGACAAGGTCCGATTTTATCAAGCTTCGACCAGCGAACTATACGGCCTCGTCCAGGAAGTCCCCCAGACGGAAAAGACCCCGTTCTACCCTCGCTCGCCCTACGGCGTCGCCAAGCTCTACGGCTACTGGATCATCGTCAATTACCGCGAATCCTACGGGATCCACGCGTCAAACGGCATTCTCTTCAACCACGAGAGTCCCCGCCGCGGCGAGACCTTCGTGACCCGGAAGATTACCCGCGCGGCCGGACGCATTAAAGAGGGTCTCGAGGATTGCCTGCTCATGGGCAACATCGATTCCCAGCGCGACTGGGGTTACGCGCCGGAATACACCGACGCCATGTGGCGCATCCTCCAGCAGGACGAACCCGGGGACTACGTCGCTGCGACTAACGAGATGCACACCGTCCGCGAGTTCATCGACGAGACCTTCAAACACCTCGGAATGGAACTCGAATTCCGAGGCGAGGGCGTCGACGAGGTCGGCGTCGAAAAGTCGACCGGTCGCACGCTCTTCCGCATCGACCCCAGCTACTTCCGCCCCGCCGAGGTCGAACTCCTCATCGGCGACGCGACCAAAGCCAAAGAAGCGCTCGGCTGGGAGCCGAAGACCAAGTTCCACGCGCTCGTCAAGATCATGGCCGAAGCCGACTGGAAACTCGCCCAACGCGAGCGGCGGAATGCGTAGGCCGCAAAGAAGTCACAAAAAGTCGCAAAAAGCTGACTTGAGAATCCTGTAGCCACCCCGGTCCCCGGGGTCTGAGCGCTGGCAGCAATCGATGGTTCGGGACGGCGGAGAACCGCCGTGGCTACAGGGAGACCTGAACCTCCAACCTTCCGACCGCGCCGCCGCGCCGCCGTCAGCCCCCTCTGAACCTTCTGCGCCTTTTTGCGCCTTTTTGCGCCAAACCCGCATCGCATCGACCTTCGACCTGTCGACTCCCCGACGACCCCCTCCCAATGCCATCCGCCGCCGAAACCCTTCAGAGCGAGCTGATCCGGGCGATGACTCCCACCCAGCGCCTCCAGACGGCGCAGGATATCTACGACACCGCTTGGCAGATCAAGGAAAGTGGCCTTCGCTCCCAGCACCCCGACTGGTCCAGCGAGCAGATCACCGCAAAGACCCGCCGCGTTTTCCAAACCGGCTATGCAGGCGCTTGAGCTCATCACCGGACGCCTCGAGTCCGCCGAGATTCCCTATTGCATTGTCGGCGGGCTGGCCGCCATCGCCTATGGGCGTCCCCGCCTCACCCTCGACGTCGATCTCGTCGTCGCGCTTCGTCCGTCGCACGTCGACACCCTCATCACCGCATTTCCAATCGAGGATTTTTACCTCCCCCGCGTGAGGTGCTGCTTCAGGAAATCCTAAGGGACTTACGCGGACACTTCAACATCCTTCACCAACACAGCGCTCTGCGAGCCGACTGTTATCTTCCGGGCAAAAGTGAACTCGCCCGTTGGGAGATGTCCCACCGCAGACAACTGACCGGACCATGGGGAACCGCGTGGTTTTCTCCTCCGGAGGCGGTCATTGTTCACAAATTGATCTTCTACCGCGAAGGTCGCTCCGAGAAGCACCTCGACGATATCCGAGCCATGTTGGACGCCGATTCGGTCGAGGATCACGATACCCTGATTCGCTGGCTCGACTCCTTGCTACTGAATGAGGAATGGAAGACGGTGCAAGCCGGGCTTTAACTCACCGATTGCCGATAGCCTGCTCGTCGCAGTCTAAACCAACCGACCCCCGGAGGGTGAGCCTCCCGGCGAGCCGTATGCCACTACTCACCAACGTCTCCGGTCAATGGGGACGAATCGCCGAATACCAGTCACCCGCACCGCTTTGAACACCCCGTCAAACATTCGCCCAGTCGATTCCAATTCGACCTGCCGACCAGAGACTTCAGACCGTCGTCTCCCGGAATGGACCCCGTTCGCGCTCATCGCGCTGATCTGGCTCCCGGCACTTCTGCGATTCAGCGTCGAGTGGTCGATCAATCCACAGTATTACTACGGCTGGTCCGTCCCGCTTCTTAGCGCCTACCTCATCTACGACCGCTGGCCGAGCCGTCCCAAGCCGACTCCCCCCTCCGGGTTTTTGCTGCCGGCTGCGCTCATCGTGATCCTCGCGCTGCCGCAGCTTCCGCTCCGGCTCGTCGGCGAAGCCAACACCGACTGGCGTCTCATCTCTTGGGTCATGGGCCTCAACGCCCTCGGAATCGGGTTGAGCGTGCTCTACCTGCAGGGCGGCTGGCGCTGGCTCGGCTTCTTTCTTCTGCCAGTTCTCTTTCTCCTGACTTCGATCCCGTGGCCGAGCGGAGCGGAGAAGCTCCTCATCCAAGGCCTCATGCGAGTGAACGCGGAGTTCGCCGCCAACATCGTCGGCTTCGCGGCATCCCCGCCGAGGCCCGGGGCAACGTGATCGAAGTCCCCACTGGCATTCTGGGCGTCAACGAAGCCTGCAGCGGCATCCGCTCACTGCAGTCCACCCTGATGGCGGCGGCCTTTCTCGGCATTCTCTACCGCCGTCCGATCTCGGGATCCTCGGACTCGTCGCCATCGGCTCGATCATCGCCTTCGTCTGCAACGTCATCCGCACGACCTTCCTCACCTACCAAGGAGCGGTCAACGGCATCGAGGCCGTCGACGCCTGGCACGATTCCGCCGGCTTCTTCATCCTCGGCGTCGTCCTCGTCTGCCTGTGGGGGATGAGCCAAGTGTTGGAAAAAGCGGAGAGGAAGAAGCTGAAAAGCGGAAACACTGAAACGTGATAGCTCCAAACCCCAAATCCGCGACCCGCCACCCTGTAGCCACCCCGGTCCCCGGGGTCTGAGCGCTGGGAACGATAAACAGCTGCGGACGGCGGGTGACCGCCGTGGCTACAGGCTAACGCGAGCATCGTGACCTCCGCTTCCTTGGCACGATAGCAGCTCTTGTTCAGCCCTCCACGCCTCTGCGGGAGAAAATATCAATCCACGAACTCGCGCAACCGAAGGCTCGGGGGAGCCGAGGATAGACGAAAGCCCGAAGGGTGACCGAGTCGGGTTGCGAGAAAATCAAAGGGGCAGAGACGCAGAGAATGATGGATTTCAAGCGGCCCTCGAGCGAAGAGCGCCAGATCTACCGATCAGCTGCTCTCAATAACCAATAACCAATAACTATCAACTGTATCTCATTCCCTCCGCGCCTCCATACCTCTGCGGGATGATCATTCAGAGAATAGGCGCTCGACTCCTCCAACCTTTGAAATAAGCCCTCGCCACGGCCATCTCGACTAGGGTCGCTTCCGCCTGATCGGTCATTGAAATGCGGCAAGACTCTGACTATCTTCATCCATGATTTTTAAGGCAGTCATTCACCCCTCTGACGATGGCGGCTTTTGGGCGGAGGTTCCCGCTCTTCCAGGATGTGTATCCCAAGGGGAATCCATGGAGGAACTTCGCTTTAACATCCAGGAAGCCATCGAGCTATGGCTTGAAGCGGGATCGCCGAGAGAGACGGAGAATCAGATCCTGGAACTTGCAATTTGAAGCAGGTTACGGGCAGGCAGCTTGCTAGATCTGTCGAGAAACGCGGATGGATCCTCTCGCGAGTCAAGGGCAGCCACCACGTTTTCATGAAAGTTGGACAACCGGAACGAATTGTCATCCCGATCCACGGCAATCGGCCCCTTAAGCTTGGGCTTCTCAGATCCCTGATGAAGATTGCCGATCTCCAAGAGAGCGACATCAAATAACAGTAGGGAGCCACTAGCAACTCGCCCTGAGCGACTCTCAACTATTCCCTCCGCGCCTCCGCGGGATAAAAATATCGGTGTCAATACAGGGACTCGCGCAGAGGCGCAGAGAATCAAAATGACGGGTGTCACGCAAAAACGCGAAGAGCTAAAGATCAGCTGTTTCCAATAACTAACAACCAACAACCAACAACTAATAACCAAAAACTATCAACTGTATCTCATTCCCTCCGCGCCTCCGCGCCTCTGCGGGATAAAAGTATCGATACAGGGACTCGCGCAGCCGAAGGCTCGGGAGAGCCGAAGATAGACGAAAAGCCCGAAGGGTTACCGAGCCGGGTTGCGAGGGAATCAAAGACGCAAAGACGCAGAAAATGAAGATGCTGATGGGTTTCACGCAAAGAGCGCTAAATTTACAGATCAGCTGCTCCCAATGACCAATAACCAATAACCAATAACTGCCAACTGTATCTCATTCCCTCCGCGCCTCCGCGCCTCTGCGGGAGGAATTCCGAATCATGCCACTGATAGGGTGAGGCTCGCGCCCAATCAGCACGGTCGCTTCCTCAACAAGAGCGAGTGGTTCGTCAACCAGAAGCGGCAACCGACGACCTCTGATTTACGATTTCCGAACCCCGACGAAGATCCCCAGGAAATCGATCCCGATCTCCGCTTACTTCGCGTTGCCAACAGGGAGCGTCCATCGTAGTTCTTTGAATATGCAGACCGTTGATTTTCAGAATCAATTCGCCGGTCCATGCCAGCGGCATCTGGTGAAGCGATTGCAGCTCTTCGGATCAGTTTCGCGGGGACAGGGGACCCCTGGGAGCGACTTGGATCTCCTGGTTCAATTTCACGAAATGTCCGCCGCGGATTACTCAAGCCATTATTTTGCCCTACTCCATGAGATTGAGGACAAATTGGATCGGCGCATTGACTTGCTGACACCCGCCGGGCTCAAGCGACGGTCGCTCAAGGATAATATCGAGAAAGAGGCGATTCTTTTGTATGAAGATTGAAGTTCGCGAGGATCTCGAAGCGATCATCGAGCACGGGAGTCAAATCGAGGAGTTGGTCTCAGAACTGACCTTGAGACGTAGGCGAATGATCCCAAGACTGATTGGCGGTTGAACGAGCGTTTGAAATCATTGGGGAAGCCCTCAATCGAATTGCCAAATTGGAGCCTGAGGTTCTGGAACGCGTTACGGACCATCGGAAAATTATCTCATTTCGAAATATTCTCGCGCATTGCTATGCCAGCATAGACGACAAGATCGTCTGGGGAATCGTCGAGGACGCGCTGCCGCAGCTCATGGCCAGGTGCGCAGCCTCCTTCGGAAGGACCGGCGTGACAGCCGCCGCCACCAGCCGGACAGCCACCGTCCACCGACCACCGACCAATGAAAATCGGGATCGACCATTCATCTCGGATTCGGGAGAGCGTCCTCCGCGACCCGCGTTATCCGGTAAGTCGCATTGCTGATCGGTTGCTGCCCTATCTGCAGATTTTGGATGAGCGGTTTTCGCCCGTGCGAGTGGTTCTTTTTGGCTCCTATGCCTACGGCGAACCCGACGAACACAGCGACATCGATTTGCTCGTTGTTCTGGAAACGATCGTCGGGTCGATCGCTGTGAAAAAAAGCATTCTCCGCGCTTGGCGCGATTTGAGATGGAGCAGTCCGTCGCTGCCCATCGAACTCATCGTCGTATCGAGGGATCGGCACGCGGAACGACTGCGCGACAATGGTGCCTTCTATCGCACGATCAACGAGCGGGGACTCGCCATCCTGTGAAGACTGATGAATCCCGTTAGGAAGACTGGTTCTTTCTCGCCCGTGAGCGCCTGATGGCCGCAGACGCACTCTGACAGTCCGTCGGGAAAAGCTTGAGCGGCGTCGAATTGCTCCAGGAATCGCTCGAGCGGTTTTTAAAGGGCTATCTGATCGCGCGGGGTTGGGAACTGCGCAAAATTCACAACCTTTCGACCCTACTCGATCACGCCGTCGAATTTGACAAAGTTTAAAGAATTCGCCGAACTTTGTGAGAGCTTAACGGCCCAGTTCTGGGCGCAGCATTATCCGGGAGATGATCTCGAGGATGTTGGTGCCGACTACGACGAGCTTCGCGAACAGGCGGGAGACCTGATTGCACTAATCACCCTCTCGACAAGATCTTGATCATCTGCCGCGTCTTTCTGCTCCCGAAAAACCGACCACCAACCACTGACTCCTTCGACCTCAGAAATAAGCCTCGATTCGACGCTCGTTATTTGACATCAGACCTCGATTGATTCCCGCTTTGATTCGGCTCGCTCCCGCTCACCTCACCTCGTCCCACGAAGCTTGCGGTCTATCTCAATCAAGCCCCGCGATCTCGGTTCCCGAGCGTGTCGCCCTGTGGGCTGCACCGCAGAGCCGGCGCAGTCTGCCTCAGCCGGTTGATTTCGGACCATCCCTGTCCAAAACCCCTTCGGGGCGGTTGTCTCACAACAGTCTATCTTGATCGTCCCCAACGATCTTGATTCCAGCGGCTCGATGCTCACCCTTCCCCATGAAAAAATCAGTCCTCATTTTGCTCGCCGTCGTTCTCGGTTGGTTCGTCGTGTCCGAGGCGGCCACCGAGGGGTGGTATCGCTGGCACGAGATGCGGGCCGAGAAGTCGGCCGAGTGGGCAGTCACCTGGCCGGACCAGCCGGAGTCCGACTGGAAGGTGCAGGATTTCACGGAATTTCCGACCTCCGATCAGGTGCAGGAAGTTCTGCGCTACGACGAAATGCGCGGTGCCCGTTGGGTCGATCCTGCGTCCCGGGTCGCGTGGAACGTCAACTTCATCGAATGGGAGCCGGATAAGGATCTCAATGGTATCAATGCCGTTCACAATCCGACGATTTGTCTGCCGAGTGCTGGAATGGAGCTGGTTGAGACCCTGGGCGAACGGTTGTGCGGTGGCGGGCGTCGACGTGAAGTTTCAATGCTTCATCTTCGAGACCCAGGGCCGGCAAGCTTTACGTCTTCTCGACGGCGAACCAGGAGCTGGAGTTGGAGACGGGCTGACTTCAGCGAATTCCACGCTGGGGATGAGAATGAGCCGGGTTGACCCGCGTCGAGATCCGGCAACCGCCAGGGGCCTTGGCAGGTCATGCACGTTTACCTCATGGGGACGACAGCTTCGACGAGGCGCTTGCTGAGCTGAAATCGGCCGCGGAGCTCGTGGACATGCAGCCGCCAGAAGAGCGCGTCGGGAAGTGACCGTATCCAAGGCAGCTTGCAAGCGCCGGTGACTGAATTAACTTACGATTTTTGAACAAAAGGTCGCAAAGGTAGCGAAGAAGATGCAGATGCGGAGTGGTGGGGCGGTATTTCACTCAACTGATAAACAATGGCACGAGGCGGACTAAATTCATCGGCTCGGTCCCAAAACAAGATCAATATTTTATGAAAGTGATTATCCTCTGCGGCGGAAAAGGGACGCGTCTGCGTGAAGAAACGGAATTTCGACCCAAGCCAATGGTGCCGATCGGGAATCGACCGATCCTTTGGCACATTATGAAGACCTACGCCCACTACGGGCACCGGGAATTTATCCTTTGCCTCGGATATAAGGGAGAGATCATTAAGGACTACTTCCGCAACTATCTCTGGAATACGTGCGACACGACGATGTATCTCGGGCGGAATCCGGCGGTCCAGTTTCACAACCGCCACGACGAGGAGGATTGGAGCGTGACACTGGCCGACACTGGAGAAAATTCGATGACCGCATTTCGCGTTCGCGAGGTTGAGCGGTATCTCGGCAATGATGAAGAATTCCTGCTCACCTATGGCGACGGTGTTGGTGCCGTCGATATCCCGGCGAGCATCGAGCACCACCGGAAGTGCGGGAAGGCCTGCACGATGACGGCGGTGCATCCACCGGGACGTTTTGGCGAACTCGGAATCGATCCCGATACCACTGTCCATGGTTTCAACGAGAAACCCCAGACGGAGGGTGGTTACATCAATGGCGGCTACATGGTTTGCAATCGGGAGCTGTTCAAGTATCTGCCGGATGATCCGGGGATGATGCTTGAGCAGGAGCCAATGAAAAATCTGACTGCTGACGGACAGCTTGCAGCATTTCAGCACGAGGGATTCTGGCAGCCGATGGATACGTTTCAGGAGTTCACGCTGCTCAACAAGATGTGGGACAACGGCACTGCGCCGTGGAAAATTTGGTGAGATCGCAAGCGTTCGTTGAAGTAGCTCGTTGAGGTTGATGGTCTGTGAGTGCTTGGCTGATTCGTGGGGAACTTGACCGTTTGGGTCTTGAATGTACGGCTGTTGCCGTGCAGGTTTGTCGGATCGCGATTGCAGAGTGGTGCCGAGGACTTCGCGGAGTCGATTTCGCTGATCAGGATCAGGTTCGGTCGGGCAGCTCGATCTGTTCCGTCAAATATCGCCGAGGAGCTTCGAACGCAATCTCCTCGGAGATTCGTTCAGTTTGCTCGGCTACGCACGCGGTTCATCTGGAGAGCTCGATCACTTAAGTGATGCTCGTGGTGAACTTGTATCAATAAGCCGCAATGTTACCGATGAATTGTCGTGAACTGAGCGGAAATACTCGCCGAATTCTTTTCGGATTACATGAATTCACTGCAAAAGGCGGCAACAAGCGATCTGAGCGACCTGCAACCGCAACTTCAACCACCAACACCGTTCACGGAGCATTCCGTGGAAAGAAAGTCCTTGTCACTGGCCACACAGGATTCAAAGGCTCCTGGCTTTGCGAGTGGTTGCTGATGCTTGGGGCGGATGTCACTGGGTTTGCCCTTTCTCCCGCGACCGAGCCAGCCCTTTTCGATGAATTGCAACTCGCGTCACGGATGCGGCACGTCGTCGGTGACATCCGTGGCCCCGTCGCCATCCGCGACTTGGTTGCGGAAGTTCGACCGGAGTTCGTCTTCCACCTTGCGGCTCAGCCGCTCGTCCGGCTCTCTTATCGGGAACCCATCGAGACTTACGCGGTCAACGTCATGGGCACAGCGCACCTGCTCGACGCGGTTCGCTTGGCCGGTTCGCCGTGCAGCGTGGTCGCCGTAACGACCGACAAATGCTACGAAAACCGTGAATGGGTCCACAGCTATCGCGAGGAAGACCCCATGGGGGGCTACGATCCCTACAGTTCCTCCAAAGGAGCCGCCGAGCTGGTGGTCGCCGCCTACCGACGGTCGTTTTTCTCAAGTCCATCGTCACCCGTGCGTCTCGCGTCGGCCCGAGCCGGTAACGTCATCGGTGGCGGTGACTGGGCGGAGGACCGCATCGTCCCCGACTGCATCCGGGCCCTCGGCTCCGAACAGAAAATCATCGTTCGCAACCGGCGCGCGACCCGACCCTGGCAGCACGTCCTCGAGCCCCTGTCAGGCTACCTTACCCTCGCTGCAGCGTTGGGTGGCGAAAGCGAAAGATCATTAACTACTAACCATCAATCCGTTCACCTCCGGTCGGCGTTCAATTTCGGCCCCAACCTCGATTCAAACCGCTCGGTTGGAGAGCTTGTCACCGAGATCCTCGTGAATTGGCCCGGCCAATGGGTCGACCAGACCGATCCCGACGCCCCGCACGAGGCGACGCTCCTCAATCTCGCCACGGACAAGGCCTACCACCTCATCGGGTGGCGACCGCGCTGGGACTTCGAACCGACGATTGCCCGGACGGTGGAATGGTATCGAGCTATCGCCACCGGGACTGACGCAGCAGAACTGACGCGAAATCAGATTCGCGACTACTCAGCTGCAATCTCGGCGTAGTTTATTTCTCTACAACAACCAGCATTCACAAAAATCATGCAAGCGATTGAAGGAACTTTAGACGACGGGCGGTTGACGCTTTTCAGCCCGCTTCCAACCGGCATTCACCGGGCGCGAGTTGTCGTGCTGGTCGAGGATGCCCCGGCTCCTGCGTTGCCAGCGCAGGAGTTGAGAGAGACGCCGGTCCTTGCCGAGAACGAATTCTCAGCCCTGTCGCTCGCGGCGTGGGCGGACGACAGTATCGATGAAGACGTCGACTGGGAGGCCTACTTTGAACTCGTCTGACTCGCCCGCCGTTGGAGAGATCGTCCTGATCGATTTTCCTTTCACCAACTTCAAAGGCTCCAAAGTTCGCCCGGGTCTCGTGCTGGGGCAGGGTGACCGTGAGGATGACTGGATCGTTGCCTTCGTTTCGAGCGAGGTCGACGCGTATCTCGCGGCGGAATTCGCCGTTTTTCTTGGAAAGGGTGACTTGGCAACGGGTTCGATGCGGATGGATAGCGTCGCGCGAGTCGACAAGACGGCGGTCGTGGCGTCGCGTAAAATGACCCGCACCGGCGTGGCCCGTTTGACTGATGCCAAACTTCGCGAGGCCTTGAAGAAATGGAATCAAGTCTCAGTCCGCTCGTTCTCACGCGCCTTTCACTCTGCCCAGCGCCCCGGCGGTGACGAAGCCCGAGCTGCCCCTTCATCCCGGGTGAATCCGTAGTTCCCTACGCGGGTCGAGTCTTTGATGAGAACGAGGTCGAGGCCGCCGTCGGCGCAACGCTCGACTTTTGGCTGACCCTCGGACCGGAAGGAGAGGCCTTCGAAAAGGAACTGGCCGAGCTGCTCGGTGTGAAGCATTGCCTACTGGTGAATTCCGGCTCTTCGGCGAACCTCGTCGCGATCTCTGCGCTAACGACGCACAAACTGCCGGATCACAAACGGATTTTTCCCGGAGACGAAGTGATCACCGTGGCGGCGGGCTTTCCGACCACCGTCGCCCCGATCCTCCAGGTCGGCGCGGTCCCGGTCTTCATCGATAACGATCCCGTGACTGGCAACGCCCGGGTGGATCAGCTCGAAGCCGCCTACGTCGAGGGCAAGACAAAGGCGGTGATGATGGCTCACACCCTGGGCAATCCCTTCGACTCGGTGCCGTCCTCGCTTTTGCCACAAACACGATCTCTGGCTCATCGAGGACAATTGCGATGCTCTGGGCTGTACCTATTCGATGCCCGTGGAGCAGGCAAAAACTCTCGGCCTCGACCATCTGCTCAAGCAAGCAGAAGCCGGAACGCACCCCCTCATCCGCTTCGAAACCGACGGCTCTCGACCCTCGGCGCTAGACGCTCGACTCCTCACCGCGCCCACCGGCGCCTGGGGAGACATCAGCACCCAATCCTTTTATCCGCCGCATCACTTGACGATGGGTGAGGGTGGCGCGGTGAGCATCATCCGCCGACCGGGGCTCAAGACTTACGCGGAGAGTTTCCGCGATTGGGGCCGCGACTGTTGGTGCCCAAGCGGCGTGGACAATACCTGCGGGAAGCGCTTTGGCTGGAACCTTGGCGAGCTGCCGCCCGGCTACGACCACAAATACACCTACAGCCACCTCGGCTATAACTTGAAGCCACTCGACCCCCAGGCCGCCATTGGTCGTCAGCAATTGAAGAAGCTCACCGCCTTCATCGAAGCACGGAAGCAGAACTGGGAGATCCTCCGCCGCGGTCTGGCCGACCTGAGCGACGTCTTCGAGTTCAACCTCCCGACGCACGCAACGGAATGGACGCCGCCCTCGACACTCGCCTCTCGGTACTCGACTTACCAATGGGACTCTTCCCATTGCCACGTCGATCCCAGTTGGTTCGGATTCATGATCCGAGTGAAAACAACGGCCCCGTTCAGTCACACCGATCTCGGTCGGCACCTAGACGAAAAGAAGATCGGGAATCGCATGCTCTTCGGCGGAAACCTGCTTCGGCAACCGGCGTTCGTTCAACTCCGCAAAGACCGCCCTGACGCCTTCCGCGTCATCGGCCGCAATGGCGAGGCCCTCACGGCTGAGGAACTTCAACTTCAACTTTCCACTTCAACAGGCGACCTCGCCTCGTCGCCGCTCCCAGGCGCGGATGAGATCATGAACACCGCGATCTTTCTTGGCACCTATCCGGGGCTCACCGACGCCATGCTCGATTACGAGATCGGGGTCATCAGAAGCTTTGTGAGAAGCTTTTCGCCCCTCCCGGACGGCGCAGGTGTTGGGATATTCGTCATGAAAGCTCACGAAAATCTGCTGGAGGAAGCGGTCCGGAATTCCTCGGAATGGGCGTGCCGTCTGAAAGGCAAATCCATCCTCGTGACCGGAGCTTCAGGTTTTCTGGCCTCCAGTTTACTGATCTTTCTTGAGCGATTAGATCGAAGGTTCGGACTGAAATTAGACCTGCATGCCACAGCGCGTCGTCCTCCCCATCAGGTGGGCCTGTTCCGATTCCTTGAAGTGTCGCCGCCGAATTGGGTCGTGTCTTCAGTCGAGGACACAATTATCCCACGCATTCCCGGAATTATTGTGGTTCACACAGCATCGTTTGGATCTCCCAAGGACTACCAGCGGGAACCCATGGCGACCTTTGAGGCCAACACGAAGGGGCTTTTGGGGCTCTATGACAAGGCAGCAAAAGCGAGGGCTTCCCAAGTGATTTACTTGAGTTCCGCGGAGATTTACGGACAACCGCCGGATGACCAAATCCCAACCAATGAAGAATATGTGGGCGGTTTGCCAACGCTTTCACCGCGGTCCATTTACGGCGAGTCCAAGCGGATGGCCGAGGTCCTGGGAGTGTGTCAGGCGCGGGTCTCGGGCATTCCCTTCACAGCGGTTCGACCGTGGAACATTTATGGACCCGGCCAGAGAGTTGATGACGGGAGGGTTCCGATCGAATTTATGCGCCAGACCCTTGATTCAGGTCGGATCATTTTGCAGAGCAATGGCTCACCCCGGAGATCCTTCTGCCACGCGTGGACCGGAGTGAGACAAATTGCGGGCCTGATTGGGGCTCCCGATTTGGCGGGAGCCTGGAATGTGGGCTATGGGCTGGAGGAAACGACAATACTGGAAACGGCTCGAAGCTGCGCCCGGGTCTGCGGGCTCCCCGAATCGGTTGTCACCTACGATTCGGGGGCAGTTGCACCAGGTATGCAGCGCAGCGCCCCAGATACTTCAAAGATCGATCAAGAGCTGGGATTGATCCCCGCCGTCTGCCTCGAAGACGGGCTGAAGACTCTTCGAGAGTGGATCGAATTCTTAAAAATACCATGATGCACCTGAATCTTGCCGAATCCTGTCGTCTTTCCGGCGAACCCCTGGAGAACGCTGAAACCCTTTTTGAAGTGGAACGCTGCCCTCTTCCTGGCATTTACCCGCAAAGTGCGGATCAAGCGGCGGGTCTGACTTCGCCGCTCCGCGTCGTTCAGGCGAGGGAAAGCGGATTTGTGCAGTTGGCCCATGTTTTTGACGGGTCCCTCTATCAACAATATGCCTTCTCCGGTGGGGGTGCCGGGGCCTATCGCAGGCATCTTGAGTGGTTCGCCGATGAAATCACTCGGAGTGTTTCCAAAGACGCCTCGATTCTCGAGGTGGGATGCGGCGATGGATGGCTGCTGCGAACGCTCAAGACAATGGGATTCCGTGACCTTGTGGGAATCGATCCGTCCCGAGCCGCAGCAGACGAATCGTGCGATGGGCTGTATCGAGGATACTTTCCGGAAGACTTGCCGGCGGATGAGCGGGAACGAGAACGAGATATTGTTGTTTGCCGACATGTTTTGGAGCACATCGAATCACCGCTCCCTTTCATGCAGGCCCTGGCGGGAAGTCTGAAGCTCGACGGGGAGCTTTGGATCGAAGTTCCCGACCTGGAATCCACTTTGAACAAGGGGATTTGGAGTAATTTTTATCAACTTCACTGCAATTACTTTTCAGCCGTCACTTTGGACCATTTGGCCGTCCGCGCGGGGCTCCGGTGCATCGGAGGCACCATCGTCGATGTCTTCGGAGGCTCCATCCTTCGCCGCTATGCGGTGGGTGGCGGTTCTCCAGTTGGGAAACCAGCAGCGCTGACCGGAGTGCAATCTCAAGTTGCCGAATACCAGAAGAAGATGTCCCTCCTATTGGAGGGTATGCCGGACGGGTCAGTGGGTTATGGTGCCGACGGAGCGGACGGCAGTGATGATGGGGTTTGTTCCAGAATTTCGCAGCCGACTCAATCGCTTGTTTGACGGTAACCCATTGATGGAAGGAAGATATTTTGCTGGAACGCGGCTGATGATCGAGGGGAGAACTGCCCTTGCCGAACAGAAGCCGCCGGGGATCGTTCTATTCGCAATTTCAAATCTGACCGAAATTTTGTCCGAATGGAAACAAGTTTTGGACGGTTCCATCGTGGTCGGGGTAGCCGGCGGACAGTTCCCGATCAAACCGCTGAGAGATTATCAATGAGCAGCTCCATCGAACTTGCCCGCCAGATTAGAAGCCAGTCTCTCGAAATGGTTGCCCGCGCCAAGGCGTCGCACATCGGCGGAGCACTCTCGATGGCCGATTTGCTTGGCGTTCTCTACGCGAATATTCTTCAGGTTAGGCCCGAACAGCCATCTTGGGAAGACCGAGACCGTTTCATTTTAAGCAAAGGCCATTCGACTGTGGGGGTTTACGCGGCGCTTGCCCTGAAGGGATTTTTTCCGGTCGAAGAGCTTGAGACCTACGGTCAGGACGGCTCGCGGCTGATGTCGCACATCAGCCACAAGGTTCCGGGCGTGGAATTTTCAACCGGCTCGCTTGGCCACGGTTTGCCTTTTGGATGCGGTAAGGCACTGGTGGCCAAACGCAGGAAAGAATCCTGGCGGACATTTGTCATGCTTAGCGACGGAGAATTGGACGAAGGTTCAAACTGGGAGGCCATTCTCTTCGCGCCGCACCACCGGCTGGACAACCTGGTGGGTATCGTGGATTACAACAAGATCCAAAGCCTCGGCAGCGTGGAGGAGGTTCTGGACCTGCATCCGCTGGCGGATAAATTCCGCGCGTTCAATTGGGCTGTGAAGGAGATTGACGGTCATGACCACGAGGAAATCCGGGCGGTGTTGGCTGCGTTGCCATGGGAACCCGGAAAGCCAAACTGCCTGATTGCTCATACTATTAAGGGCAAGGGTGTCAACTTCATGGAAAATCAGTTGCTCTGGCATTACCGCCCGCCGGGAGGGGAGCAGTTGAGCGAAGCGTTAAAACAACTGGGCTACGAACCATGAGAAGTGCTTTTATCAACGAACTGATTGTGCAAGCACGGCTGCACCCGGAAATTTTCCTGATCGTGGGAGACCTCGGGTTTTCAGTAATTGAGCCATTCGCAGCCGAATTTCCCGACCGATTCATAAATGCCGGCGTGGCCGAACAAAATATGACTGGCGTGGCGGCCGGTCTTGCGTCCGAAGGGTATCACGTTTTCACATATTCAATCGCAAATTTTCCCACATTCCGATGCGCGGAGCAGATTCGAAACGACATCGTATACCATAACTTGCCCGTTACCATCGTATCGGTTGGTGGAGGAGTCGCGTATGGAAGCCTCGGCTATTCTCATCACGCAGTACAAGACATCGCGTTGATGCGACTCTTTCCTGGGAACCTGCTGGCTTGCCCCGGAGACCCTGTCGAAACGCGTGCCTGTATGAAGGCACTTGTCGAGTTGCGTCGCCCCAGTTATTTGCGACTCGGCAAGGCTGGCGAGCCTGTTGTGCATTCCGAGGAGATTGCGCCTCCCTGTCCCGGAGGGACTGTTGAAGTTTTGAAATCAACTTCTGGGAAGAATGCATTTTTGACGACGGGCGCAGCACTCAAGCTTGCGGTTGATCTTGCCTCCAAGCCAGAAGCTGATTGCTTGGAATGTCTTTAGCATGCCACTATGGGAAGCGTCTCGAAGTGAGGCCGTCGCTGCGTTAGTCGAAGAGTTTGATCGAGTTGTCGTTTTGGAGGATCATTTGCGAAGTGGCGGGTTTGGTGCATATGTCCAAGAATCGTTGGACCGCACCCCGCATCTTTTACCAAAGGTAAGCTGTGTCGGTTTGGATCCCTCAATATGTGGGAAGGTAGCGTCTCAAATGGTTCTTAATTCAGATGGAGGACTCAGTATCGAGTCCGTTACCAGTTTGATCGGCTAATTCCAAGGGATAGGTTCTAGGGGAACGCTACTCGCGTCTGCTATTGAAGAATAGCTGCCCGTGACACCCGAAAAGTGATTCAGCCAGCGCGGCAAGATAGCAGTAGTTTTTACCGTGGAATCATTTATAAATAGAATTATTGGGCGATTTCATGTTACTCCCGCCATAATTTGGAGCGTGGGGGGAACTCTATTGACCGGAATTACAGGACCGATTGTAGCCCTGCTAATAAGCCAAAAGTTGAGCCCCGAAATGCAGGGGTTCTATTATACCTTCAATAGCCTGTTGGCGATGTCGGTGTTTCTGGAGTTAGGGTTCAACGGGTGCATTATCCAGTTCATTAGCCATGAATACGCTCACTTATCCATCGAGAAGGGTCGCATTGATGATGTGGCGCCTCGCATACTTGGCCGTTTAGCTTCACTTACACGGTTATCACTAAAGTGGTATATGTTCGCAGGAGTTCTTTTGCTCGGTGGTGTAGGCCTCGCGGGAGAGCTTTTCTTCCGTCATAACACGACGGTGGAAGTCATCAACTGGCGTGGGCCTTGGTGGTGCCTGTGTGTGCTGTCCGCAATAAATTTAATGGTGCTGCCACTAGGTGCTTTGCTCGATGGTTGTGACCAAGTCAACTGGACCGCACGAGCACGCATTTTCCAGAATTTGGCTAGATCCAGTGTGTTGATTGGCGGTCTTCTGCTGGGTCTTGGATTATATGCACCTGCGGCAGCAGCACTTTTCGGGTTGATTGCCTTTCTATTACAATTTTTCAGCAAATGGCGCTTCCTATTGTTGCAGATTCTAACTTGTCCAGTAGAGGAAAGAATCTCGTGGGTAAATGAAATTCTCCCGATGCAGTGGCGTATTGCGGTGAGTTGGGCAAGTGGGTATTTTATATTTTCGATTTTCAATCCTCTTTTATTCGCTTTTGCAGGGGCGAAAACGGCGGGCCGGTTCGGTATGACTTGGGTCATATTGATGGCGATAAATAGCATCTCAATGGCTTTTATAAACACGCGGGGACCTAAGTTTGGTTCCCTGATCGCAAGATCAGAATGGCCCGAACTTAGAAAGCTCTGGAAAGTAGCGCTTTTTCAAGCGGCCTCTATCAATTTGATTGGATCTATCGTTCTAATAACAGCACTGATGATCCTACAGGAAGCTAAGCATCCAATGCGAGAGCGGATGATCGATACGCGGGCCATAATTCCGCTGTGTGTAGCCGGGATCTTGAACGTGTGGGTTTTCAGCGTGGCTGTTTTGGCGCGAGCGGAAAAACGCGAGCCGTTCTTGTGGGCTTCTGTGGTGGTTGGAGTAATAACCGGTGGGCTGAGTTTCCTTACAGTGAGGCATTTTTTCGTGTATGGCATTGCCTATAGTTATTTGCTAGGTGCATGTATTGGGGCGATTTATGCATTCTTTATATTTCGAAAGACCAGAATGGTTCGAGGTTTGGCTTGTTCTTGAAGCTTTATGAGTGCGAAAAGTTTGATTAGCGCTAAGTTAATAACTTATAACCGCGCTGAACGGTTAGCGGCTACTTTATGTGCGTGGAATGCGAGCCCGCTGAAGGTGGTGCCGCTTGAGATACTCGATAACGCAAGCACCGACGAAACTGCCGGCGTCATTGCTGGGGCAATGCATGAAAATCCAAATATTACTTTGGTCTCGCATAAATTCAATATTGGTGCGGCAGGGAATTTATTGCGTGCATATGAGAGATTTGAAACCGAATATTGCTGGGTCTTATGTGACGATGATGTGATCAATGCCGATGCTGCGAATGAATTGCTGGCTGTTTTAAGAGAGAAGCCGGATGTAATAATTGTGTCTTCGTTTGGAGTTAAAAATTCTGACTATGGCTATATCGGTTCATTGTCGCGATATATTGCACGGGGGGGGGGGTTCTTTTTACAGGGATCATTTTTGCCTTCATTAATATTTAACCAAAGATTTGTTCAAGGTGATGTTCTATTCAGGATTTATAAGGCTTCGGGATGTCTTTTCCCTCATGTTGCGCTGCTGGATTACATATATAAAAAGAATGTTTGTCTTTCAGTTTTAAGTCGTCCTCTGGTGGACAGACAGACGAACGACGATATGGAGGAGGGTGGAATATATTGGTTGTATGAATCCATGTTGCCCGCAATCTATTTGAGTAATAGTAGCCGCCTGGCTTGGGTGCATGAAATGCTAACGTATACTAAGAATAATAGAGTAATCGCAGCATTTAAAAGACAAGCGATACACCGTGAGAGGGGCTCTTTGACACTGCAGCGTGCTTTGGTGATAAAATCGGTTACTTCAGGACAATATGTCGGCGTTGGTTTGGCGATTCTGACGGCAAGCCTTTTTCCGCGTTGGCTATTCCGCATTCTATTGGGAATTCGCGGTTATGCGAAGTTTGGTGATGAAAAGACGCTAACTTCGAAGCGATTTTAAGATGGCAATTCAAGTTCCTGTTGTTGTTATAGTATTTAATCGTCCGGATCTTGTGGGTGCTTTATTTCAGAGGCTACGAACTCAAGCGCCGTCGAAAGTTTACATTATTGCGGACGGTCCGAGAGTTGGTCGGGTTGGTGAGCCTGAATTGTGTGAAAAAACCCGGTCCATTGCCTTGGCTTCAGTTGATTGGGAGTGTGAAGTCATAAAGATTTTTTCAGAAAGCAATTTAGGATGCCGGGATAGAATCGTAAGTGGGTTGGATTATGTTTTCGATCACGAGGAATACGCTATTATACTGGAGGATGATACGTTGCCAAACGCTGATTTTTTCTTATTTTGTCGGGAGAACTTGGAAAAATATCGAGATGATTCTGCTGTGTTTTCGATTACGGGGTCAAACATATGGCCCTCTTTGTTTCAGAGTGATGTAATGTATTTTTCAAAATATACTCATATATGGGGATGGGCTACCTGGAGGCGCAGTTGGCGGTTGTATGATTCAAGTCTTTCTTTCCTAGACGATCCAGAGTTTCACGATAATATGGCAATCGTTCAGGGACGCGGGCGGCACTATAAATTTTGGATCAAATTGTTCCAGCGGTTAAAGCTTCGGGAAATTGACACGTGGGACTATCAGTTCCAGGCGACTGCGTGGGCATATGGTGCATATTGTATAACGCCAGGACGTAACTTAGTGACTAATGTTGGATTCCGGCCCGACGCGACTCACACGCGCAGTCCGAGTATATTTACGAACAAAAAGAGATATAATCTACGAATCAGGACTAGCTGGCCTATCGCTTCGAAATTTTTAACAAAATGTTATGATGCCACATTTCGAAGCATTTTTCATAATCCAAATGCTATCGTGAGGCGTGTGCGATTGCTCTGCGCACGTATCATTCACAAAGTGAGGAGATGATATGCTCAACATAAAAGCATTTATTTTGAGAATATACTTTCGACTTCGCTTTGGAGTTATTATCCATAATGGATGTAAAGTTTCGAGAAAAGTTGTGTTTGAGGGGTGCAACGCAGTCTTCCCTGGCACTGAGATAACCGAGTCAAATGTTGGATGCGGGACTTACTTTGGATCGAACTGCAGGATACGGAAATCGAAGATAGGGCGATATTGTTCGATTGCAGACGGTGTTACGCTCAGTTTTGGATTGCATCCGTCACGAGATTTTGTGTCAACATATCCAGCATTTTTCAAACATAATCACCCTGCAACGTTTAAGCTAAATTGTTTCTACAATAAGATTTTGAAATTTTCCGAACACAAATATGTTGATGAGGAGCATCGGTATTGCTGTGTGATTGGAAATGATGTTTGGCTTGGTGACGACGTTAAGATCATGGATGGTGTGACCATTGGTGACGGGGTGATCGTCGGTGCAGGTAGCATTGTTACCCGCGATTGTGAGCCCTATGGCATTTATGTAGGGGTCCCCGCAAAATTGATCCGACACCGCTTTAATGCGGACCAGGTCGATTTTCTGCTCAGATTACAGTGGTGGCTTCGAGATGAAAATTGGATTAGGGAGCATTCAATTCTGTTCGGAGATATTGATTCAATGATATGCGAGATTGACTGCTGAGGGGTTTGCCTAAGCTATTGCATAAACGGTCACGTCTTTTCGAACGTTCATGGTAGCCGATGATTTGCGCGGAGTCAGTTTTAGGCTACGAGGAAGCAAGTGGAACAGAAATTGTGAAGTCGGGGTATCGCCGGGCTTGTCGCCTCCTCGAAAGATGGATGCGGCTGCAAAGTGAATTAAAAAGTTCGTAGACAATTCTACGCATGGACAAAAAATCGGGAACGCTGCCTGGGAACGGCATTGATATTACAGCCTCTTTTACGTCAAAATTCGATCTCGTAAAGCGGAGTTAATGTGCAGTCATTTACTGTGTCAATATGCGTAGACTGATTCGTAAAATTCGTAGCGAGTGGTGGCTTGAGGAGCTTCGACGGCGGGGCATTCTGTTCGGCAAAAGCCTAAACATCGATGCGATGCCGGTTACAAGCGGCGCACAGGATGGCGGCATTCAAATCGGAGATCGGGTGTCCCTCCTTTCGAAGTCACAAAGCACCGCTTTGGGAACGGCCCATCCGATTATTCTCCGATTGCTGGCCCGCAAAGCAGAAATTCAAATCGGGAATGATTCGGGTCTCAGTGGAGCGACGATTTGCGCGGCGCTTTCCGTGCGCATCGGGCGGGAATGTTTGATTGGTTCCGGAGCAACGATCGTCGACACCGACTTTCATCCTCTGGCATCTCCCGGGAGGCGATATGAGAAGAATCCGGATTTGATCGGAAGTGCGCCTGTTGTCATTGCAGACAATGTCTTTCTTGGCTATAACTGTATCGTTCTCAAGGGAGTTACGATCGGTGAAAATTCAGTGATTGGAGCGGGAAGCGTGGTAGCGAAGTCAATCCCTCCGGGATGTATCGCCGCCGGGAATCCATGCCGTGTGATCCGGCAGATCGGCAATCTCGAGCGGGTTGAAAACCGGAGGGAAGAGGATTGAAGATATCGATCATCACCATCGTTTTGCGGGATCCCGAAGGATTTCGACGGACATTCCGGAGTCTAAAGGATCAAAGTTGTCGTGATTTCGAGTGGATTGTTGTAAACGGTGACGAAGACAGTGAGGCATCCGGGGAAATAGCTGCGGCTTCCGGGATCTTGAAGAAGCTCATTGCGGAACCTGACGAGGGAATTTCTGACGCATTCAACAAAGGGGTAAATGCGGCAACGGGGGATACTGTCATCTTCCTGAACGCGGGTGATCAATTTGCAAGCAACGGCGTGATTAAGAATCTTCTCGAGGTTCTAAATCATGTCAAATGGAACTCCTCTCTGATCCTTTATGGAAATTTTATACATGCGAAGCGGGGTAAGATGGTGGAATGCATCGCTGATCACAATTTGATTTATAAACGGAATGCGATCAATCATCAGTCTGCAGTCGTTCCAAAGCGCTTGTGTCTTGCCTTTCCGTTTGACGTAAGATTGCAGATCGGAATGGATTATGATTTCTGGCTTCGGTGCTTTGAGTCGGGCGCTCAATTTCATAAAGTTGATTTTCCAATTGCAATATTTGACGGCGCTGGCCGAAGCGGCTTGGTAGAATGGCAGCTACATAAGTTTGTAACTCAGTATTTTCTGCGCAAAATCAATTCGAAACGTCGATTCACGCTTTTAGATTGTTTTAGGATTCTTGGAATTGGGCTTAGGGTTACTGTCAAGCAGGTAATAGTAAGATTTAAATGAATCGAATGGCCCGAAATTCCGGACAAGAAAAGCCAATATGGGTGGTCCCTGTGTTTTGTTTTGTCTTCTTGGTGATATTGGTGCACTTGCCCAACGGGGCAATGCATCTTTATTTCGGTAGGTTCCTGAGAATTCGTGACTTCATCTTAATAATTGCAGCAGGAGTTTCCTTTTTTGCAATAGCTCGATCGTCGCGTCGCTTGACCTATGATGTGCTAACGTTCTCGCTTTTTGGTATTGGTCTTCTTTTAGTTATGCTTCTGAATCTTTTCGAGGTTGGCAGCTTTGGCGTAATATTTAGACAGTCGGGCGTTTTGGCTAAGTGGATTTTGCTTTACGTGGTTGCAATGGGCGCAGGGGCCTTGAGCTTTGAACTGTATCAATCCTGGCGACCGTGGTTTTCTGCGGCAGTTGCAATCTTGGGTCTTTATATATTTGGTGAGGCCTTAATAGGATATTTCGAACGATATAGTGGAGCGTTCTTTTTGGATTTCACAGGACTTCTGGTTACGGAGTTCGGATCTGAAGTCGCAAAGACAGACACTTTAGCAATAGAAAATTTAATAAGAGTGAGGGGTTTGCAGCGGTCCGTCTTTGCCTTTTCAAACTTAATTGCAGTTGGTGCGATCTTTTCTGCTTGGATTAGTATTCAGAGGCGCCAGGGGATCTGGTTAAGGGTAGGTGCGGTCAGCGCGACGATAGGTTTCACATCAGTGACATTTGTTTCCGGGGGACGTAGTGCCCTTCTTGGACTATTCGGCGTCTTTGCCATTGCGGCGATATACTTTTTTGTGCGTAAAGGATGGAAGGTGACGTTTCATAATTTTTGCGTTACGTTACTTGTTCTGGTGAGTATTGGTATTAGCGTTTTCGGGATTGCTGAATCAGTCTCATTCGCTGTAACATCATTAGGTTTAGGAGATCTGGGACTTCTTGATTCCAAGAGTAGCTTCGCGCGCGATTCAGTCTGGCTTGTCAGATGGGATCTGCTTCTGCAGGAGCCGCTCTCGCTCTTTTTAGGTTTGCGAGTTGTTGATATTGGAAAATTTCACTTGTATGCCGTCGCGGACAACTTAGGGCTGTGGGTGCTCTCAAACTTTGGTGGAGTAGGTGTTCTCGGAATCATTCTGTTCTTTTCCAGATCCAACCTTCAACAGTTTCGTAGATTAGACTTACTGCTTTTCGCGTTGACGACGTTTATTCTGGTGGAGGGTTTTGCGCGAGAGAGTATCTTTTTTCCGGGAATGCTCTTCTATTTGATGGTTCGTGGTTTTATCCTCGGAACCCAAAATTCGAGCCGACAAACAATGACGCGGGTGTCGCAGAAGGCAGGCAAAACAAAGTCTCGGCCTTCGCAGTCTTTAGTTAAGATTGACGGGTAAGTATGCCATCGATTGTTTTGCGCCGGGGGCTTAACATTCTTTCTCTGACGAATGAGGTTGAGAACATATAGATGTCTATGAGGATTTTAGTCGTCAATTCTCTTGCAGATGAAATCCAAGTCGGGGGTGCTGAGAAATCGATTTCGATTCTTGTAAATTCCTGGAGAAGCATCGGTTGTTACGTAGATGTTGTAGCTTTGACCCCAGATAAGACTCATATAATCGAAACTCAGCAAGGCTCTGAAATCTACATTGAATTACTGAATTACTATTGGCCATTCGATGGAACTCCTCGCTCTAGGAGTGCGCGATTGCGATGGCACTTGAGGGATAGGTGGAATTCTGACATGGCTTTCCTTCTAAGCAAGGCATTGAATGGTCGGCCGAAATACGATATTGCCTTTGTAAATCTTCTTACGGGATTTTCCCGCTCCGTTTTACCAACTCTATCAGACAAAGCGTCCGTGACTTGCCTGGCATTGCGGGACTACAGTCTAATTCATCCGAATGGCTCGAGTGACACGCTTGGATTCAGTCCGAGCGATCTTCTTGCCCGGGTGTTGAAACTTGGCAGTTGTAGAGTGTTTGGTCAGGAGGTTGATGCTGTTATTGGAATTAGTGAGGACATTCTAAGTCGACATTTAAAGCGAGGTATATTTAAGCAGAAAGCTAGCAAGGTAATTTATAATCCTGTTGTTCGGACGGCAAGTTCGGTTGATTTGCATAGAAGAGAGGATGAGGAGATTGTTGTGGGATTCCTGGGGCGTCTTATACCTGAGAAAGGACTGCATATATTGCTTGAGGTCCTGAGCGAGGTGCCTGGCATCGCAGTAAAGGTCGGAGGAGGCCGACGTGGTGAGTACTTCAATATCTTGCATGCTAGGTTTGGTCACGCTACAAATGTCGAGTTCCTTGGGCGGGTGAACCCCGAGGATTTCTTTCCGGAAATCGACGTACTTGCCGTGCCATCTGTCTGGAATGAGCCCTTCGGGCGCGTGGTTCCTGAGGCTTATCAGTTTGGAAAGCCGGTAGTTGTAAATCCAACAGGTGGCCTGCCAGAACTTGTCAAAATGGGCCTTACGGGGTTCGTGCTGAATTTTACGGAGATTGAACGCGCGCGCTCCTTCTTTTTACAATTAATGCGCGGCGACCTAATTGCTATGGGCGATGAATGTTTAAAGTATAGTAGCATATTCGATGCTGAGAGGATCTCGGAAGAGTATTTGGCGTTTTTTCGGGAGCAGTTGGAGTTAACGACAATCAAGTAATTTTATGAAGAAGGATCGGGTTTACATTTTTCTTCATATCCCGAAGACTGCGGGATCGACGTTGCACAGAATTATTGAACGCAATGTAGAGCCTCACGAATGTTTTACAACAGCAAGTCCGTTTGCATCTGCGGTCGAACGATTCGGAAGTCTGCCAGAATGGCGGCGAAATCTCTTAAGAATTGTGAAGGGTCATATGTATTTTGGGGTGCACAACCATTTACAACGGGAGGCGAGGTATTTTACGGTAATTAGGGATCCAGTGTCCCGTGTAATCTCCGATGACAATTATATTCTGACCCGGAAGGGGAGCGGCGATTATATCGCGCTGCGCGGCGGAGAATTTGGCCTCGGGGAGGCTTCTGGAAGGCCGGGTCCTGTGGGACAATCTCCAGTGTCGATATTTATTAGGGCCTGAGGGTTTCGCGAGGCGTGGCCCTGAGGGAATATCTGAACTGGACTACCAGCTCATTGAACGACGTCTTGAGCGGTATTTCGATGGAGTCTATCTGATGACTGATTTTGACAAAATGATCGTCGATCTAAAGGCGAAGCTCGATTTAACGGAGGTGAGGTATATTTTGAGGAACAAAGGTAAGCCTGCCAGTGAGGTCAATGGAGAGCTTCAATCCGCGATTCTAAAAGAGAATTTTTGGGACAATAAGTTATATAGATCCATTGTTGCTTTGAAGGAACATCGCGAAAAGTCCGAAGTGTTGCGAGTTCGGCAAGAGGATCCGGGATATCGAACTATTCAATGGAAATCATTTGCTGCGTTTCTTCGGCATCGAACCTATTGGCGCGCAATTGAAATTTCCGGTAGGCTTTCTCGGCAATTGCTTAAGTAATTGCTGACGCCGTTTGTTGAACGAGTGGAGTCGTTCACGCTGTCGATAGACCAGATTTGAATTGCTGACATCTCTGAATGAGGGCTAAGCCTTATTCAGTGTGTCGTCGGGGCAAATTCTGTTTGGGTTTTCGGTTGAGTCTGCATTACTTCGACGCTGCTGATTGAAATTTTTGGATCTTAGATCACTGGGGTGGAGTTCCGGGTATCGGGTTTGGGAAATGGAATGATGAAAATTTTTGTTAATGGCAGGTTTCTCAGGGTTGCTAGGCCGACCGGTACTCAACGGAGTGCGGCGCGCTGGCTGGAGGCGGTCGCTCCGCACCTTAACTCTCTTTCGGTTTACGTCCCGGAAGGGGCGGAGAGTAGGGGTGAGACCAGGAGATGGCAAGTAGAGCGCCTGCCGGGATCAGGCCGTTGGGATCATTTGTGGGAGCAATTCATCTATCCAAGAATATCGAGGGACGGGGTGCTTTGGACGTTAATGGGGACGGGGCCAGTCCGGCACCGAGGCAGTAAACACGTGATGATGATGCATGATATCAATTTCATGTTGATTCCGACGGCTTTTTCTCCATCATTTCGGGCATGGTATCATTTCGCTTGCGCGGAGGCTGCCAAGAAAGCGGATCTTATTGTATGCTTTACTGAATATGTGAAATTGACTTTGGTGGAGCGCCTTCAGATTGATGGAGCAAGGATAAAGGTGATTCCTCAGGGACCGGGTATACGGGGCATCGAATCCATCAACGCGCGCGGTCGAAGTCATCTTGAGAATCCCTACTTCCTGTGTGTAGGAAGTCTCCAACCACACAAAAACCTTTCTTTGATATTGAGCGCATGGGCCAGATTTCATGAGACGAGGCCGGACTTTCGGTTGAAAGTTGTTGGGCGAAAGCAATCGAGGTTCTCGAAGCTTGATATCGAGTTGAGCGATGCCCTTCCGGGGGTGGAGTTTACTGGATATATTAATGATGATGAGCTTGTTAGGTTATATGGAGGGGCGGTTGCGTTCATCTATCCGTCCACCGAAGAAGGATTTGGGTTGCCGATCGTCGAGGCTTTCTACTGCGGATGCCCTGTGATAACATCAAATAACTCGTGCTTACCTGAGGTCGCGGGCAATGCCGCACTTTTTGTTGATCCTCGTGGTGAAGGAGAATTGTTGAGTGCAATGCAAAGGATCACTGACGATAATTCTGAACGTGAGCGGCTGATTTTGGCTGGCAGCGTGCGGAGGAAATTGTTTAAGTGGGAGCGAGCGGGTCGCGAGATGGCCGGAGTGTTGGGTTCTGTAGGGAACGGATGAATGCTCCACGGTCAGTTGCCGAGGAGGATTTGCCTCGGTCTGAATTTCGATTGAAGAATCCTCGTATTCTACAGGTTGTGGAACCATGCGATGGCGGTGCTTTCCGCCATGTTGCGGCGCTGGTAGGTTACGCCCTGAGGAATGGAATTGAGGTCGGGCTAGCTTCGAGTACCGGTGCGAGATTCTCAGTGGCGAGTGACGTTAGAAGAGAGAGTAATCGCGGCGGGTTGCCCGACGATCGATTTATCTATGGGGCCGAGTCCGTCTCCGTTGGATGTGCTGGGAATTGTGAAATTAATTAGGCTGTGCAAAACGTGGCGTCCAGACGTGGTTCACGCGCACAGTTCGAAAGCTGGAGGGTTGGTTCGGCTCATTGCTCCATTCATCAAGCCGAGCCGAGTATTATATACGCCGAACGCTTATGTGGGTATGAATCCCCGTTATTGGAAGAACTCCGGAGTCTATGATAAAATCGAGGGATGGCTCGGCCGTGTCGGGCATACGATCAATGTCTCCTCGGATGAAAATTTCTTTGCGACTCATCGACTAGGGGTTCCGGAAGCCAAGACGACGGTTATTCCGAATGCAGTGGATACGGAGCGTTTTTCACCGCGAAATCGATCCCGGTGTCTGGAGATACGGCGACAGCTGGGTATACCCGAGGATGCGGTGCTTCTCACAACTATAGCCCGCTACACCGAGCAGAAGGATCCAAAGACTTTTTACGATGCAATCATGCCGGTCTTAAGCGAAAGCAAGACTCTCTGGTTGGTCCACGTCGGAAAGGGCGAGATGAAGCGGGACTTTCAGCAGCAGTGCGCGGTTGCGGGCGTCGAGGACCGAATCGTTCGAATTGACTTCCTCGAAGATCCGGCGGAGTTGCTTTCAGCCACCGACATTTTTGTCCTCTCGTCACTTTTCGAAGGATTTCCAATCTCAGTTGTGGAGGCGATCTCAACGAATCTCCCCGTCGTAATTGCCAGGTGTCCCGGTAACGGCGACTTTTTCAAAATTGGCTTATCTCACTGCGATGGTTACGAAGTTGGGAATGCGGCCGACTTGGCGGATCGCATCCGCTCAATGGTTGGTCGGCTGGGTGAGAGTCAGCCGAATCATCGGGAGATTGCGTTGGCGCGATACTCCGAAGACCAATGTTTTGGGAAGATTTTGGACCTGTACCGTCGGGGGCCGGTGAAAGCTTGATAGTAAGCCGCGAAGGGGTGGACAATTTCGGATAGGTGGTGCTCGACGGGGTGGTGCCAACCATTTGGCAAATTGCACGCCGGGTTCATTTGACCCGGCGATCAGCGGAAGAGCTTTTGCTCTTCCGCTTTTTCTATGCCTTGATGAGATGATGGTATGGGCGAAAGGAGTCGAGAGCGGCGGGTGGCGGGTGGCGACGGGCTTGTTGCTGGGGTTGGCCCTTTTCGTGTCCGGGTGTGAGCGCAAGGAGGCTGACTCGGATCCGTTTTTTGTCGGCGTCTGTCACGTCTTTGACGAACAGGATGTTGCCTTCGCGAATGCGCTGGGATGCAATTCGTTTCGATTGGGATTTCCCTGGGGTAAAGTCGAGGGGACGGGCGGTGAACAATTTCTCGCGAGTCGCTTGAACCTTCTCGAAGCAGCCAAAAATCTGGACCTGCGGGTGCAGACGGTGATGGGTTACGGCAATTCGAAATACGATGCAGGTGGCTATCCGCGCTCGGCGGACGCAGTGGTTGCATTTGGTCGTTTTGCCGGTCTGGTCGCGGGTAGGACGGAGCGGTTTTCGCCGCTACCGGAAGTCTGGAACGAGTGGAATCTGGGGATCGGAATGGCGGCGGAGCACGGTAAGGGTGCGCCGGAGGATTATGTCCCGATCTTGAAGGTAGGGGCTGCCGCGATCCGGGCTGAGCAACCGGATGCCACCGTTCTGGGCGGCTCGATGGCGGGTGCGGGGCTCACCGACAACTGGACACGGCGGGCCTGCGGGGTCGGGATGCTGGAGCACCTAGATGGGCTGTCGTTCCATCCCTACAGCTACTGGATGCAGGGGAAGGCGGCGATGCCGGAGACGGGGATGATGGATCTGATCGATAAGCTGGAAGCGGTGCTGGCGGACTTCCCGGGCGGGGCGGAGGTGCCGTTCTACCTCACGGAAATGGGCTGGCCGACGCACGACGGGGTCGATGGGGTCACGCTCGAGCAGCAGGCGCAATACGCGGCGCGGATGCTATTTTTGGTGCGTGCTCATCCGCGAGTGAAAGGAGTCTGGTGGTTCAACCTCAACGACAAGGACTCGGCATCGGCGAATTTTAATCATCATTTCGGACTACGGTTCAGCGACGGGACGCCGAAGCCTTCGTGGTACGCATTCCGCGATACGGCCCGCTTGCTGAAAGAGGTCGCGAGTGCCGAACTCGTCGCGACCGGCCGGGGCGGGGTGCGAGTCGTGCGCCTTCATTTGCGATCCGGAGAGGTGGCGCTGGCGCTCTGGGCCGTCCAACCGGGTGATTCGATGCGGTTCCAACTGACCGGCGTGAAGGCCGGGGGCGCGACGGTCCATCTGGTCGGGAGCGACCGACCCTTTCCCCTGCTGGGCGACGTTGACCGGGTGGCGTCGGTGACGGCTGGAAACATGCCGGTCATCGTGCGGGGTCTGGGGTCCGACGCGGAGGTGACGAGAGTTCAGCGGCTGGTGCGCGGGGGTGATCGGGGCGAACGGTGAGACAATGCCTGGGACCGCAGATTTCGCGGATTTCGCCGATGGGTTCTCGCCGCCCGAGGAGTGCGGGGGAACGGTGGTTCGGTGGATCGTGACTTCCTGAGGGTTTGTCCGCAGATTAAACAGAGTGACGCACTCCCATTGGTTCGAATCTCGGCTGACCACGCGCGCTGACCGTCGGCGTTGACCATTGGCCTAACGAGATCTATAGGTCGGAGGTGAAATCTACGTATACCGTATCCCAAGCGCAAGCGGGGCTCCCTCGCATTTTGAAAGAAGCGGAGGATGGTCTCGTGGCGGTCACCCGGCGGGACGAAACGGTGGCCTTCGTCGTCTCTCGGGGTCGGATGGAGGGGTTGCTCGAAACGATGGAGATCCTGGCCAATCCGGCGGCCATGCGTCAGATCGAGGGTTTCGAGACGGGAACTCTGACGTTCCGCGATCTGTCGGTCCTCGACGATCTCGACGAATGATCCGTCTCTCGAAGCAGGTTGAGGAGTTCATTCGGTGCCTGGCGCCAGTCCCACGGCGGCGACTCCGGTTGGCAATCCGGGACATTGGCACGAACAAGGCGGACGTGAAGAATCTGGAGGACCGCTTGACCGGGTTTCAGCGGCTGCGGTGCGGCAGCTGCCGGGTGGTGTTTGCCACGCGATTAGTCGAAGGGAATCCCGTTCACCACTGCCTCTTCGCGGAGCACCGCTCGATCATTTACGAGGCCTTCGAGCGGACGTTGGGGGATGGGTGATTCGGATTTCGGTGAGCCACGATACTCAGAGGGGTGTCGGCAGATTAAACAGAGTGACGAGGATGGCACTGTTTTAAGCGAATCGTCGGCACGACTGTAGCGGCGGTCTGTGACCGCCGGAGTCGTCAAACTCGGGTGCGCAAACCCAACGAGATGGTTGGCGGCGGTCACAGACGCGCCGCTACAACTTCGCGCTCACCCCACCGACACCGCCAGCGTTGATCGAAAAGAACCCGGTCGCCGATGATCTCGCGAGGGACGGCCTCCAAGCCGTCCTCACCGCCTAGCGCTCTTCACCGAAAATCGGCTTAAAACAGTGCCACTCCAGAGTGACGCGGATTTTTTCTGAGCGATCGGTGATGAATGGACGGTGGTGAGTGATTGCTGAAATGGATTGGACTCCGGTCCTGAAGCAGTGCTGAAAGTCCCATTTTGTGCCTCCTGCGCCTCTTTGCGGCTAGATTACGTGTTGACGTTGTGACTTTCCGACCTTGGGGCGGTATGAGGTATGAACCGAGGACATAGGGACTGGGGTCAGGACATAGGGACTGGGGTCAGGTGACAAATCTTGAATCGAAGATCTCGATCGATTGAGTCCCGACGGCGTGGTAGCGGATTCCGCGTTGTTGGCGATGATCGAGCGTCGGAGGCCGGCCTACATCTTCGTGAATGTCGGGAGCGGGGTGCAGGAACAGCTCGGCTGGTATCTGCGCAAGAGCCTATCTTACGAGCCGGCGATCCTTTGCATGGGCGCGGCCATCACGTTTCTCACCGGAGGTCAGGCCCCGATCCCGCCGTGGGCGGACCGGTTTTATCTCGGGTGGTTGCTGCGGGTGATGCGGAATCCGGCTCGCTTCGGACGACGGTATCTGAGCGCGTTCAAGCTGGTGCCGTCGCTGCTGAAGTATCGCGAGCGGCTGCCGCCGCTGAGGGGCGCAGCGGAGCTTCGGTGACGAGCTTCGGGAACACGAATGCGGGGTTCGCGCAGAGGCGCAGAGGCGCGGAGAATGATGTAATTGCGGATGCGGAAGAACTGCGGGAATGTGAATACGGTTTTTGAACAAAAGATTGCAAAGTTCGCGAAGAGATGCAGAGGGGGATTTCTAAGGTTGCAAGCCTTCCTTCCCGCAACGGCAACAGGACCGAAGCGGGATCATCGGTTTGACTGTCAGCCGCGACCGTTCCAGGTTATCCGCAAACGATGAAGACGAAATTCACTTTTTGGCAAGAGGCTGACGGAAAATATTTGGGATACTTAAATGACTATCCAGATCACTGGACTCAGGGCGACGACATGCAGGATCTAAGAGAACAGCTCGGTGATCTTTTTTCGACTTTCTCTTCCGAAAGCTTGCCCGGGATTCGAAGGGAGTCGGAGCTCGAGATCGCTTGAAACGCCGGGATTTGATCACAAAAATCGAAGCGGCTGGCTGTCTTCTTTTACGGCACGGTTCCCGCCACGATATTTATCACAACCCAGCACAGGGGTATCTCAGCCGGTTCCACGTCACCGAGAAATCAATGAGATCCTTGTAAAGAAGATCATCAGAGATCTGACGAAATTTGAGTAGCGAATCCAATCGAACCGTTGCTTCCCAAAAAAATTCCCTTCGCGTCTCAGCGCCTTTGCATCGAGGGGTCGATCATTCAGATTGGCAAATCTTAAGCTTCCGGCATCGGATGACTGGTGAATGATCATTGGTGGCGGGGATGCAGATTTCAGCTTCTTTGGTTCCTTCTGTTGGAGATCGCATTGATTTTGTCGCGGATGCTTCGGGTTTTGGTTGGTATCTCGGCGGTCGGGTGGCTCCTGGCGGTCTTTTACTTTCGTGGAGGCCGTCACCGTATCTCGGAGATATGCCTTGGCTCCCGGGTTGGCTCACGGCGTGGGCGGACTCCTGGTCGGGAGAGGATATCCGCACGGCGATCCCCTTGTTCCTTCTCGGTGGGGCCCTCGGGTTGCTGGGGCGTTCGCGCGAGCGTTGATCGCTGGTCTACTCGCTGGTGTGATTTTGCCGCTACTGGTGGAAGGGCTGCAAATCTTCGTTCTGCCCCGGACAGCTTCGATGCTGGATGTCGGTTGGGGGATTCTGGGAGCCTTCGGAGGATTCGCGATTGGCTTTGCGCTTTTGTCGGTGAGACTGCCCGCGAATCACGCGAAAGCCCGCGGAAGTATTGAAATAACTAATGCCTAATAACTAACATTCAACAACGCTAACACGAGCAAAGTGGAGACTGCCAAAAAGGCAATTGACCAGGTTGACAGGATTGACTAGCTTGATCGGCGGGCCGATAGGTGGAAAGCGGAAAGCAGACCGTGCGTATTCGCATTCCTGCTGTAGATGCTTCTCGAATTTTCAGCTTTGGACTGGCAGCTTGATAATCTTTTGCTGCTCCGGCGACGGGGTGGCTTTCGCACCTCGTCGGGCACTTACCCACCAAGGAGCGCGTCCAGTTTCGCAATGACCTCCTCGAGTGTCGACGAATCAAGCGTTGCCGCGAACTCCGCTCCCCGCTCTCGCCAATCGAGACTCTTGATTTGATCCGCCAACACGACCCCTTTGATCGACAGCGATAGGGGCAAGTCGACCTCAAATGGGTATCCCTTCTTCCGGCTCGTGATCGGACACGCGATGAACAACCCGACTTTTCGGTTGTAGAAGTCTGGCGAAAGAACCAAAGCCGGGCGCCTTCCAGAATGTTCATGTCCCGCTTGCGGAGAAAAGCTTAGCCAAACGATGTCACCACGCTTCGGGATATATGGCTTCACTACCAAGTCTCCAGTCCGACGGAAGGTCCGAAGTCCTGAGCATCGTGCAGATTTTCGTCGGTGATCTCAGAAACGAGATCAGCTAGTGAGTATTGTTTTTTACGCGACGGAACGATGAGCAAATTGCCCGAGTCCAACGACAAATCGACCGATGAGCCTTGTTCAAGGTGGGTCTCTTTGGCAAATGGCCGAGGAATACGGATGGCTAGACTATTTCCCCAGCGCTGAATCTCGGTTTTCATATGTTTCTACATTAGATAGACGCCAATCGCGGGTTGTGCAACGAGAAATCACGCCACGGGGTCTTTGGAGTGGCGAGGGTTCGGTCATGCATAATTGCACGTTCCGAGCTTACGGGAACAGGTAACAGGTGGCTATCGTTGGTGGTGGGTCAAAGACATCGAACAGAAAAAAACTTATAAATGCGGCGTTGCGGCAGCCCGGTTCTACGTCGACGGGGTCGGTCATTCATATTGACACATTTGGGGCTATCGGCATCGGATGACTGGTGAGTGATCATTGGTGGCGGGGTGTCGGTTTCGTCTCGTCTTTTGTAACTATTCAGCTTCTTCGCTTCCTTCGCTCCCTTCTGTTAAAGATCGCATTGGTCTTGTCGCGGGTGCTTCGGGTTATGGGTGGGCCGCAAAAAAGCGCAGAAGGCTCAAAAAGTTATTCGTTATACCAATAGGGGGCTCGCGCACCGAAGGCTCGGGAGCCGAAGATAGACGGAAAGCCCGAAGGGTGACCGAGCCGGGTGCGAGGACAAAGGCGCAGAGACGCGGAGGGGAACTGGGTAGCTCCGCTGCAGTGGCGAGCACCGGACGCGTGGGACGCGTCGGGGCAGACTGCATCGGCTCTGCGATGCGGCCCGTAGGGCGACACGCTCGGGCGAGCGAGAGCCAATGGCTGGTGGCTGGTAGCGTGGGTCTGAAGTCTGAAGTCTGATGTAAGAGGTTCGGAGGCAGTTCGCCCGTCATCCTTGGCGCGCCAGCCGTTACGCTGGGACAAAAATGGTCAGATCCGGCCAGTGCTTGACCAATCGCGCGTCTCGCGTTGCGAGTTTGCACCCGGCTTCCGTCGCGATTTGAACGAGGTAATTGTCCTGAATCTCTCGATGACGTCCGGCAGAAGTGATGAATTCCTCCTGGGGTGGATTTGACACAATCCACCCGGGTGCGGGTGCTGAGACGAATCTTCGAAGCATCGTCCACGCTTGGAGTGCGGTGAGTGGAGCCTGATTCATAACATCTGGGTTCATCGAAAGCCGCAGATAAGCGAGTCGGACCTCCGAACAGGTCGCCAGACCCGATCTCCGATGACCGACGATCCAATGCCGGAACGCGCGATGGTGCGGGTGGGCTTCCGTGATCGCGCCGAAGACGATGTTGGCATCGAGCAGGAACTTCACAAAATTTCGTCGAGTGCTTGATCGATGGAATTTTGGTCGATGAGTTCCTCCGGGCGGGTTCGCCGAACGGTTGGAAAGTCCGAATCGAGATCCAACGCTCGAGTGCACGAATCAGATTTGCACCCGAATTTTGCTCGCACGGCTTCTGCGACAAGAAGCGAGAGGGGGGCCCTCCCGCGCCCGCCTCGACGAGCGGATTCGTGGCGCAAGGTGGCACTCACATCCTGAGGCAAATCCAGGGTCGTCCGCATGGTTATGCTTTTATGGTATCGCGATGGCCATGTCAACGGAACGTTTCGCGGGTGGCGGGCTGCGGTGATCCGAGTCATTTGGTTGACCGCGAATGGGGAGTTCGATGGTGATTGCTGAAATCAATGAGGGAATCGCGCGGAGGCGCAGAGGGGGGGGCGGAGGTCTGAGGTCTGAGGTCTGAGCGACGGCGTTACCAAAAACCAAAAACCAGGAACCAAGGACTGCTATTGGGTAACGAGTGGTTTGTGGCTGGTGGCGAGCAGACTGTCGGAAGAGAGTTTTGGAATGAAGGTCGGAGAAGCTTCGCAATCGGGCATCGGTGATGGTGGTGTCGATGAGTTCACCGCCGATACCGTATCCAGACTCCGGAAGGGTTTGACCCCGGACGCGATTTATTTGTTTGGATCCCATGCACGGGGCGATACGACCCCGGACAGTGACGTGGATTTTCTGGTGGTGATTCGCAACTCTTCTCTTCTGCGGCATCGGCGCAGCCAGCTCGCGCGAGCCGTCGCAACCAACACGTCGTTCTCCAAGGATATCGTGGTCCTCACTCGGGACGAGTGGGAGCGGGGATTGAGGATTCCGGTTTCCCTGGCCAGCACGGTCCAGCGGGAGGGGCGACGATTGTAGGAACGCTGACAAGGCCAGCGAAGTTGCAGCCTGGTTGGCAAAATCCCAACGTGATCTCGAGGCGGCGCGACTGCTGGCGAGCGCCGAGTCACCAAAGCGGGACGTCGCTGTTTACCATTGTCAGCAATCGGCCGAGCATCGGCGGCAGGGATGGCGCGGGGCAGACTGCGCCGGCTCTGCGGTGCAGCCCGCAGGGCGACATGAGCGGGAGCGAAGGAGTCAAAAACGGAGCTTGGGATCGCCCGGGACATTCCCTTTGCGAAGACGCATGATCTTGAGCGGCTTCTGAAGATGGATGGCGAGACTGACGGGTTGGACTCTCTGGCTGAAGCCGCCAGGCTACTGACACCCTGTGCGACCGAATTTCGATATCCCGGAGATGTCTTCGAACCGGAGTCATCCGAGTGTGATGAGGCTATTGCAATGGCAGCTGGAATTATCGAACAGGTAGTCGAGATGGTCGATGGGTTGAGTGGCGAGTGACGGAGGTCAGAAGGCGACGTTGCGACCGGAAGTATCTGCGCAAATCCGCGCTATCTGTCGTGGGTCTGTAGTCAATGAGTGAATCAATAATTTTTGGCGGCGAAGGCTTCATTGGGAGGCATGTCGCCGAGCGGTTGCTCGGGGCGGTAAAGTCAAGGGGTCGTAGAATCGGGGGCGATTGGAAGGAGTCGGTCGTATCAGTGGACCGGCAGGGTGGTCGTCGCGACGCTGTCAATTTCCGGGGACGTCCGGGAACCGCTCTCGACCCTCGACTCGACTCCCCCCGCTATCTATAACTTCGCTGCCGTTCACCGGACGCCGGGGCATCCGGAGCACGAGTATTTCGAGACGAACCTGCATGGCGCGGAAAACGTGTGTGCGTTTGCGCGGGAACACGATGTGCGGACGATTGTCTTCACCAGCTCGATCGCGCCCTACGGGGCCTCGGAGCCGCTCAAGACTGAGGAGACGCTGCCGCTGCCGAACACGGCCTACGGGATCTCGAAGTTGGTGGCGGAGCACATTCATCGGACCTGGCAGGCGGAGCGAGCGGACGAGCGTCGTCTGGTGATCGTGCGGCCGGGGGTCGTCTTCGGTGCTGGCGAGGGCGGGAACGTGACGCGACTAGCGGCGGCGATGGCGAAGAAACGGTTCGTGTATCCGGGACGGAAGGACACGATCAAGGCGTGCATCTACGTGAAGGACCTGGCGCGGCTGCTGACCGAAATGGCAGCCCGACCCGAGCCGGGTGTGTTTCTCTATAATCTCACGTATGAACCGGCCCCGACGATCGAGGAGATTTGTGGAGCGATCTCGCGGGTGACCGGTGCGCCGGAGCCGAGCCTGGTCGTGCCGGGCGCGGCCCTGCGAGCGGTCGCCGCGGCTTTGACCCCGCTCCAAGGTCTCGGCGGCGGGTTTCACCCGGATCGGGTCAAGAAGCTCATGATCTCCAACGATATCTCCGGCAAGCGGCTGGTGGAGGATGGGTATGAGCTGGAGTTCACGCTCGAGGAGGCGCTGCGCGATTGGGGGACCGATTGCGGGGAGAAGGGGCTGGTGTAGCCGCAATAAGGCGCAAAGGTTTCAAAAGGTAGTTCGATTACCAATGCGGGACTCGCGCAGGGGCGCAGAGGCGCAGAGTGGGGGGTGGCGGATGACGGCGTTTCCAACAATCAATAACCATGAACTCGCCCGTCGGGCGATGAGCGGAAGAGCTTTTGCTCTTCCGCTTTTTTTGTGTCTTGATCCGGTGGTGGGAACGGGAAAATTCGGGATTCGTGTCAAATGGCTGGTGACGGCGTCCCTAACCCTCGCGCTGGTGGGGGGCTTCTTCGCTTCGATTTTCTTCTCAGCAGAATCCACTCGCCACCAGCTATCCGCTACCCGCACCCCCTCCCCCCTCACTTCCGGCTGGGGTCTGGATGCGATCGTGTCCCGGCATTTGCGACCGGAGCAGCGGCCGGTCTTTCTCGATCTGCTGAAGGCTACGGACATCCATTATCTGCGGGAGCGGAATCACGGAGATTCCCGGAATCCAGAGATCTGGCGGACAGGGGAGTTCGCAACTTTTCGCGACTTGAAGCGGGATGGGTTTGGCGTGGTAGCGTTTGCGACGCTGCCGGGTCGACCGGTCGGCCGGGAGAAGCCGAATCAGCTCCACGAGAATCTCCTCACGGTCTACGCAGCGGCCCAGGAAGCTCGGGCGGCGGACGGGCAATCTGGTTGCGGCCTGGGAACTGCCCAACGAACCGGACGTGCATTACGTCAAGGACCTTCCAGATCGATTCGCGGCGTATTCGAAGGCGGTCTACCTGGGACTGCGGGACGGGACAGCGGGACGCTCGGATCGACAACCCGCCGTGCTGATGGGGGCGCTCGGGAATTTTCCGGGGCCGTGGCTCGTGCGCGCGGCGGCGAACGGGTTGTTCGATTACACGGATGGACTGAACGTTCACTTTTACGGGCACGGACGGGATCTGCGAGGCGCGATCCGGGCGCATCGGGCGTTTGCCAAGCGATTCGTGAAGGACCGGGACCTGCCGGTGTGGGTGACGGAGTGCGGGATCAACGCGGTGCCCTTCGACGACGTCGAGGAAGACGCGCGGGCGGGAGATCCAGCGGGCGTTCACGGTCGAGACGGCGCAGACGGCGCTGGAGGAGGATGTCGCCGTCTTCATGCCCATTGTGATGAATTGGCGGAAGAATCCCTTCTGGTCGCTCATTCGGGATTCAGGGGAGCCTTATCCGGCGTGGACGGATTACGCGGAGTTCACCCGCGAGCACCGGCTACCGAAGAAAGCAGCGGTGGCCCGGCCAGCGACACCGAATCGGATCGTCGTCCAGTGGCTGCCCGACAATTTCACCTGTATTCCGCACAAGGTGAGCGGGACGTATTGGTTTCGCGGTCCCGCCGATGATCCCAAGCCGATCCGGGGAAGCTGGTGGGTGTACAATTTTTCTGCCAGACCGGTCTTTGGAAACTTGGAATTAGAAGCGACGGATGACGGATTGCGGATGGTGAGGGTCGCGGACTCCGTGCTGCGGGTGGGCGCGTTTTCGCGCGTCGAGGTTCCCATGGACGCGCGGGTCGCGGCGGAGGGCTACGTGCGGGGGCAAGTCACAGCGCGCTTCGTTCCGGTGGTGCCAGGGACGGGTTTGCGGGAATCCAAGGCCGTTGTGGGATTCGAGACCGTGCCGAGTCGAACGTTGCTCGAGGAGGTATCGGAACTGACGGGGAGCCGTCCGGATCAGGATGGATTTGAGTGGATCTGGGCACCCGAGCCGCCGGAAGACCTGCTCGCGGCGGGACGGTGGCTGGTGATGAATGGGGTGACGGTGGAGGGCGAGGAGGCGCGGGTCGGCTCATTGAGCCGAACGTCGGATTTCGTCGTTGCCGGGGAGTCGAGCGACCCGCGGTTGCCGCCAATGGCGGTCACGCGAGTGGACGGATTGCCACCTCGAAACGATGGCTTCCTGAGGTTGCGGTATCTCGGGGTGGATCCGCCACCAGGGGGGATTCGGGTGGATCTGGTCGACGAGGACGGGCAGCGATTCAGCGTGGCGGAGGGTCTGGGCCGCAATCCTGATCGCTCGAACCCGCGGATGGTGACGCTGGCCTACGAGGATTTTCACCCCTACGCGTTCGGTCGTCTAACCGATCGACCGATTTTCCGGCCCGAGTCCATTCGCGAAATTCAGCTGCGGTTTTATCCGATGCAAAGTCCGGCGGTCTTCCGCGTCCGCGTGGATGTCGCCGGGCCGGTGATCGTTCGAGGGCTCCGGGGCGAGCCGAGTGGGGAAGGTGCGAAGCGGCTTCGAAAGGGGACGCTTTCGGAGGAGTAGGTGGCTGGTGAAGGGTGAAAATACGAATGCATTTTGAACACCAGCACCGGAGCGCGGGACGCCTCGGGGCAGACTGCATCGGCTCTGCTCTGCAGCCCGCCGGGCGACACGCACGGGAGTGCGGGAGTCAACTAGAGAAGGAAGCGAAGGGGTGAGATTGCCGGAACGACGGTGGGGGCGGTGGTTGGGAAATTCGGACGGAATGACAGCTGGTTCTGGCAGTGGGGCTTTCCCACCGAGGAAGCGGTGACGAAATTGGTTTCTCGGCGGCGAGGCGTGTTCTCAGTTCCGTTTCAGCCGGGTGATATCTTGGTGAGGGATGCGCAGGACGCTGAGCGGGTGACCTATCGCTTAATCACATTCGGGGGACGTGGATCGCGTCGAAGCGTTGGCACGCGGAGGACGGACCATGTTGCCACCGACGAGGGCCGCTGCGGAGGCGATCGCTGCCGCGATTCGGGCGGAACGCGATGCGGAATAGTCCGCTTTATTGGAATGCTTCGGCGCTGGTGTTGCCCTTGCAATCGAATGGAGCGAGGGACCGGCTGGAGACGGCTGGCGGTTGGACGAGGCTGCGGTCGCTGGCGGAGTGTGTTTTCAGACTCTCACCGGTGGTCGGCTGGGGTTTCGGTGCCAGCCGGACGATGCGTTCCGAATGATCCGGGAGTTGGTAGCTTCGGTCGCGATGGTTGAACTGGGTGGGGTCGGCGGAGGTAGCGCGGGGGCGGCTCACCGAAAACGAGGGTTGAACAGAAGGTCACAAAGGAAACGACGAACACGTTTTGGAGCGAGCTCAGCGCGCGCCGAAGCGGCGGGGGAAGGTTCGAAAGTTGGACGGGCGAAACGCCGGGCAGGATGCCCGCTGCGGCGGGCTGGAAGCCCGCGCTCCCCGGCAACCGCACCAGCGATTCTGGAATGTCCTGGGGACTTTGAAACTTCCGACTGCGTCAATACGCCGATTTCGGCGGTCGGATGACCTGCCAGGCTGTCTTGGCGATGATGAGGGCGTCGAGGAGCGGGGACCAGCGCTCGATGTATTCGATGTCGCATTCGATCCGGCTGGCAATGGCATCCTTGGCTTTCGCTTCGCCCCGATAACCTCGGACCTGGGCCAGACCGGTCAGGCCAGGTTTGACGAAGGAGCGCACGTGGTAAGAACTGAGGATCGCGCTGAATTGCTCGTCGTGCTTGAGCATGTGGGGTCGGGGGCCGACGATGCTCATCTCACCGCGCAGCACATTCAGAAATTGGGGAAATTCGTCGATGCTACTGCGGCGGAGGAACTGGCCGCCGGGGAAGACGCGGGGGTCGGACGCCGAGGCTTGGCGGACCGGGTCGTCGTTGTGCGGGTTCATCGTGCGAAATTTGAGGATTTCAAAGGGTTGGTTGCGAATGCCAGTCCGAAGCTGGCGGAAAAAGAGGGGACCCGGGGAATGGCGGCGATGAATGCAGGCGACGAGGCCGGCGAGAACGGGGAGCACGAAGAGGACAACGGGGAGAGAGATGATGATGTCGGAAAGCCGCTTGCCCAGGCGGCTGATCGGATCCTCCAGCGGTTCTTCGCGGAGACTGACAAAGTCGAAGCCGAATTGATGGAAATAACGCAACGAATGCTGGAAGACCTCGGCGAGCGAGTTGACGGCGGCAAATCGGGCTCCCGCCCCCTCGCACGCTTCGAGAATGCGGTTGATTTCGCGTCGATCTTCGGGGATCTCGAGGAGAAGAACGGAATGAACCTCGTGCGTTTGAAGAAGAGAACTGAGCTCCGAGACTCGGCCGAGCACGGGCAGGCGGTAGCTCGTCTTGCGGTTTGCGTCGGTGACGACGCCGATGACTTCGATTCCGTAATTTTGAACGTCGTGCAGCCACGGGCGAATGCGGCGAATTCGTTCAGGATCGCCGATCAAGATGGTTCGAGTCTGGCGCCGTCCGGAGAAGAAAAACTGGCCGAGCCATCGGGGGACGAAGACGTTGATGGCAAAAAACGTGCCGATGAGGATCGGGATGTAGGTCACGACAAAAAGTCGAGAGATCGTGACGTCTTTTGTCAGGAGAACCATGAAGAGAAGAGTTCCGAAGACGTAGGCGGCTTGACGGACGGCCAAGCGCATCGACCGGATCCCGTCTCGAACGAGTAAGTTTGTCGAGGTGAGGTCGATCCCAAAGAGGTGGATGAGCAGACCAAACAGCGTGATGAGTGAATAAGAGACGTAGCGCCTGAAAGAAAGATCCATACCGAGCGCCAAATCGAGCGCGAACAAGTAGCCCCAGAACGAAGCGACGAGCGCGAGCGACTGGGCGATGATGTAGGCGTTGAGGAGGCCCTTGGTGCGGGATCGGATCACGAATAATACGGCGAGAGAGCGGCCAAACTGGTCGACGGAGCCGGGGAGGCCCCGTGGTCGGGGGATTTCGGTCTCCCGAAATGGTCGTTAAAATTGAAGACTGATGTTGAGGCCCAGCGTGTTGTTGTCAAACTCAAGGCTCGGCGTCTCCGACATCCGCTGAGCGCGCTCGTAGAATACGGACAGCGTCACTTGCTCGCGGAAGAAAGTGTAGGCCAGCGAGGGACGGGCCAGGATGAAGGTGTCGTCGTCTCGGTTGTCTGCCTCGAACTCCCGAAGTTCGTAGCGAAGATCGAGGGAGAAGACGAATCGGGTGAGCACTCTCTGAGTGTAATTGACGCGAACGCTATTCGTGATCTGGCTTTGGCCGCTCCGGGTGGAGGAGTTCCCGACGGTGCGAGCGAGGTCGAGGGTGACGGCGTTGCTTGGTCGAATCAGATAGGATGTGCCGACGCTGAGAGTCGGGGTCACGAGATCGTCGCTTTCGCTGGATTCTTCCTCAAATTGTCGGGCTTGAATGCCGAACGAGCCACGGAAAGTGAACTTCTTCAGGGTGTTGTAGTCGATTCCCAGGATGAGGCTCTGAAAGGTTTGGGTGCTGCCGTCGGAGACGAAGGTGGTGCCGAAGGCGGGGCCGAGATTGAAGCGGAGTTTCTCGCTGAATTGGTAGGCGATCCGGGGCGAGAGCGAGACGGTCGTGTAGTCGATGGAGTTGCCGTCATCCTGGTAGAAAGCGTTCAGGACCGCTTCGGCAAACGTCTTGGCACCAAGCGCGTAGGAGTTTTCCCAAGCGAAGGCGTAGTTGATTCGCTCGGCCCGACCTTGGGTGTCGGCGGTCGGGTTCGAGTTCCGCGAGTAGGAGAAAACGGTGGACGTCGTGAGACGGGGAAACGCGTATTGTCCGGCGAAATCCAGTGACTCGTTGGTCGTGTTCTGAGCCGAGTTCTCCGCGAAGAATTGGAACTGCGGCGTGTAGCGAAGGACGAAAAATTCTTCGGTCTGCGTGCGGAAATCGCCGACGCCGAGGAGGAGCGTCGGCGAAAAGGTGCTGATGATGTCGGCTTGGCGGTTGGTCTTGCTTTGAAAAATGTTGTCATCGTATTGCAACCCGAGACCGATTGGGATCCGGAGGTGCAACTCGCCGAGCCGGACCTTGAGACCTTGCGCCTGAAAGACCGGGTCCAAGGGATTGGTCAAATCCGGGAAATAGGTGCCGCCGTCCGAGATGATCGGATCCTCCGATCCGCGGAAGGTTTCCGTCCCGAGGGTCAGTCGGTCGACCACGCGGGATCGGGCGAGTGCGGGGTCGTCTCGCGGAGGCGGGGTCGGTTCGAGCCCTGGGGATGGGGCGAAGGGATTGGGGCCGGGATCGGTGACAAACGGGTCTGAAAACGTGGACTCGTTCGGCCCCGTCAACGCATCTGCAGAAAAGGCTGGAACGTCCGGTGTCTCCGGGCGTTCGGCGAGGTCATCCTCCAGGGTGATTGGAGTTGTTTCCGAAGAAGACGTCGGCCAGTCGGGTTCGACCGGGAGTGATTCGGTCTGGGTGAGACCGGATCGCGCAAAGGGAAAGCAACTGATGGCGAAGGCAAGGCCCGCCACGCGGTAGCACGAAGTCTGCGGCCTCGGGCTGCGGGCGAGGCGGCACCGGGAAAGAAATTTCACGGCGGCTACAAGCTACGAATCAGGGTCTGACCTCGCGGCCTTCGTCGAATTGCAAGACGCTCGGCTCACCGCCAGCTTGATCGTAGAATTTCCATTCACCGTCCATGAGACCGTCGGTGTAGACGCCGTCGGATTCGAGGGTGCCGTCCTCGAAAAACGATGTCCACCTCCCAACCAACGATCCGTTGTCGTAGGCTCCGCTGGAAGCGAGGGTGCCGTTCTCGTGGTAGTAGCTCCACGGGCCGTCTTCCAGGCCGTCGATGTAGGTACCCTCGCTATCTTTGGTTCCATCTTCGAAATAGGTGACGAACGGACCGTTCTCGACGCCATCCTTGAGGGCGCCGACTTCTTCCCGAGTGCCGTCGGCGTAGACCGCGAAGACGGGGCCGGTGTAGCCCGTCTGGGTGCCAACCTCCAGGAACAGGCCGCTCTCCTCGTCGTAGTCGAGGGTGTACATGTCGATGGGGTCCGGAGCGGCGGCTGACTCGGGATCGACGGGAGGTGTGGTGGCGGCTGCCGGGGCGGCGGTTGACGGCGTGGCGTCCGCAACATCGCTCGCGGGGTCCGCGCTGGGAGCAGGTGTCTCCGTTGCGCTTGTGGCGACCGGGGTCGGTCCCGCGGGTGGGGCGGGCGACTCCGGTTGATCGTCGCAGGCGACGAGTAGCAGGGTGAGCAGGCAGAGCGCGACCAGCGGAAGGGACGGACTGAAACGGTGGCTCGGGGTCGGGTAATCGTGCACAGCGCGTGGAAATAGATGGTTCGGCGGCTTGCGTCAACGGAAACGGGGTCGGTGGAGAGTCGAAGGTCGGAAAGTCGAGAAGTCGGAAGGGTCGAAAGTCGCGCTTCGCCCAAGGGTCCAAGGGTCGGATCGACGACCCAAAGTGCCCCGCTCCTTGATGAGTCTGGTTTGCGCGGGCGCGTTCTCAGCACCCGTGAATCGCCCCAGCGATTCTAAATCGACGGTCTGACGTTTCGACCTTCCGACTAAAGACCGGCCTCGGTCTTGAGCTGCCGCTCGGCTTCGATCCAATCCGTAGCGGTGTCGCCTTCCAGCCCGTGTTGCTGACGATGCTCGCCGATGTAGTAGGCGCGCAGACCGATGTCTTCGTTGGTGACGGGTGCCCCGGGCGACTTGGTCTTTTTCGTTTTTGCAACGGGCTTCTTGGTGGTCTCGACCGGCTTGGTCACTTTCGCGACGCGCTTCGAGGCTGCGGGGGTCTTGGTCGCTTTGGTTTTGGGTTTGGGGGATGGGATGGCTTCGACGACGGCGTCCTTGACGGCGATGAGGGCGGCTTTGGCCTCGGTGAGCTTCTTGGCGGCGGGGCTCTTCTTCGGTTTCGCGGTCGGTTTGGTGGCGGTCTTTTTCGGCGCGGGCTTCGCAAGTTTGGCGGACTCGGTTTTCTTGGGCTTTGGCATGGTGTCGGAAATAGTTTGAACGCTGAATGGATTGCAAAATAAATTTTCAAAAAAGGCGGGACGTTCCTACCATCCGACCATGAGTGCTTTTTTGATTCGATGGATGATCACGGCGGTGTCGGTGATGTGTGCGGCTGGGCTGGTCGAAGGGATCAGCTTCAACGGCAATCTCGGCGTGCTGCTCGGGGCGTCGTTGCTGCTGGGGATCGTCAACGCGCTGGTGCGGCCATTTCTCATGCTGCTGAGCCTGCCGTTCATCATCGCGACGATGGGATTGTTCATCTTCGTGGTGAATGCCTTGCTCCTCCTGTTCGTTTCGTCGGTGATCCCGGGTTTTGTGGTCTCGGGTTTCTGGGCGGCCTTTTTCGGAGCGATCATCGTGAGTGCGGTGAGTTGGCTGCTGAGTTCGTTCTTCCGCACGAGTGATGGGAAGGTGCGGCTGATCACGCACCACGAGAAGGTGGCGGGACGCCGGACAATGAAGCAAGCGGACGCCCGCGTGGTCGAAGAATGACTTATTGCCTGAGCTTGCTGTGTCGGGAGGGGATCGTGTTCCTCTCGGATTCGCGGACGAGCGCGGGGGTGGATAACATCACCGTGCACCCGAAGATGCGGATCTATCACCGCACCGAGGACCGGGTGGTCTGCATCCTGAGTTCTGGAAATCTGTCACTGACGCAGTCGGTGGTGCAGTTGATCGAGCGGGACATCGGGGAGTGCGCGGTGGACGGGACTCGGGCGGGGCTGCTCGATCAGGACAATCTCTTCGACACGGTGCGATACCTGGGTGAGCAGATGCGGGTGGTGCGAAAGACGCCGGGGAGTTGGTTGGAGGAGGACGGGGTGTCCTCGTCGATGAGCTTTCTGGTCGGGGGACAGATCGGGCAGCAGCCGCCACAGATCTTCCGCGTCTATTCACCGGGAAATGCGATCCACGCGAGTCGGGAAGCCCCGTTTCTCCAAATCGGGGAGGCCAAATACGGGAAGCCCATCCTGGACCGAGGCTTCACCTTCGACACACCGTTAGCCGAGGCGGTGCGGTACGGAATACTTTCCCTCGACGCGACGGCGAAGAGTAACGTGTCGGTGGGGACGCCTTTCGAGGTCTTCTGTTACGAGTCGGGAAGTCTGGCGGTCGGCAAGCGGGCGGTGCTGCACGAGAACGATCCGTGGTTGTGCGAGACGAGGGCGCGGTGGCAGCGGGGATTGGTCGATTTGATCCGGGAGATGCCGGACCTTCCGTTGCATGACGGCTGACGACGGACGGGAGGCGCTCTTTCTGCCGGGGCGGACGCGGGTGAAGGTCTGCGGGGTGACGAGCGCGGCGGACGCGGCGATGGTCGTGGGGGCGGGGGCGGACGCCATCGGGATCAATCTTTTTTCGAGTTCCAAGCGATTTGTCGAGTTGGCGGCGGTGCGGGATTGGGTGGCGGAGCTGCCGGTCACGCGGGTGGCGGTGGTGGTGAACGCGACGGCTGATGAGTTGGCGGCGGTGCGGGCGGCGGGCTGCTTCGAGGTGGTGCAGTACCACGGCGACGAGACGGCGGCGGCGTGCGCGGCGGGAGGTGGGCGCTGGATGCGGGCGGTGCGGGTGCGGGATTGGGAATCGCTCGAGGCGGCGCTGGGATACGCGACGCCGTGGTTGCTGCTGGATGCGTTCAGCGCGGCGGGCTACGGCGGGACCGGGGCGGGGGTCGACCTGCGGTTAGCCGAGGAATTCGTGCGGAAGGAGCGGGATCGGCGCGTCATCTTGGCGGGGGGACTGAAGCCAGAGACGGTGGCCGCTGCGGTGCGGGCGGTGCAGCCGCATGGGGTGGACGTGGCGAGCGGGGTCGAGGTGGCGGGGGAGGCTCGGCGGAAGGATGCGGCGAAGGTGCGGGACTTCGTGGCGGCGGCGAAGGGGTGAGCTTTTTCCGCCTCTTTGCGGCCCAGATTTTTAGTGTCTGGAAATCTGCGGCGGGCCGGGTTTAATGCGAGGCTTATGAGTCGTAAGAAATTCGAAATTGCCGTGTTGGCGGGGGACGGGATCGGGCCGGAGGTGATGTCGGCGGCGCGGGGGGTGTTGGACGCGGCGGCGACGCGGTTTGAATTTGATCTGGATCTGACCGAGGCGTTGGTGGGTGGCGCGGCAATCGATGGGGTCGGGAAGGCGTTGCCGGAGGAGACGCTGCGGACCTGCGAGGCGGCGGACGCGATTCTCTTCGGGTCGGTTGGCGGGCCGAAGTGGGAGTCGCTGCCGGCGAACGAACAGCCGGAGCGAGCGGCGCTGCTGCCGCTGCGAAAGCACTTTTCACTGTTTGCCAATCTGCGACCGGCGGTGTGCCTGTCGGCCTTGGCGCACGCTTCGCCGCTGCATCCGCGATCAGTGGAAGGTGGCTTCGACGTGTTGTGCGTGCGGGAGCTGACCGGCGGCTTGTATTTCGGCGAGCCGAAGTACCTCAAAGAGGAGGGCGGGGAGTTTTTCGCGGTAGACACCATGATCTATTGGGAGAGCGAGATCCGGCGGATTGCGAAAGTGGCCTTCGAGGCGGCGAAGTCGCGGGACGGGCGGCTGACGTCCGTCGACAAGGCAAACGTGCTCCAAAATGGCGTGCTTTGGCGGCGGGTCGTGACGGACGTCGCGCGGGATTATCCGGAGGTGACGTTGAGCCACCTCTACGTGGACAACGCGGCGATGCAGCTCGTGAAGAATCCGAAGGGCTTCGACGTGTTGCTGGCGGAGAATTTGTTCGGCGACATCTTGAGCGACGAGTTGGCCATGCTCACGGGATCACTCGGCATGCTGCCGAGTGCGAGCCTCGGGGAGGCTCTCGCGGGGGCGACGGGAGGCGACCGGCGATTTGGAATGTATGAGCCGAGTGGCGGGACGGCGCCGGACATCGCCGGGCAGGGTATCGCAAACCCCATCGCGCAGATCCTGTCGGTGGCCATGATGCTGCGGCATTCCTTCGCGCACGAGGACGCGGCGGCGGCCATCGAGACGGCGGTGCGCGGGGTGATCGACGAGGGACTCCGGACGGCGGACATCTGGACCGAGGGGACGACGCGGGTCGGGACGGTGGAGATGGGGGAGGCGGTGGCGGGTGCCGTGTCGAAGGTCGGAAGGTCGTAAAGTCGGACGGTCGGGTGCCGCGGACGGCGCTTTTCGTTGTTTGGCGGTCCGATCGCGACGGCGTTGCGGCGGGCTGGAAGCCCGCGCTCCCCGACGCAATCGCACCCGCGATTCTGGACTGGACCTTCCGACCTTGGACCTTCCGACTCATGAGATTGCCTTGACTGTTGGAAATGGGGGTTCCTACTGTCGCGGGTCTAATGGGGGATTCTCTTACGCCGACCGGTGACGCAGGGTCTGGCTCTCCCGTCCCAAATCTCTAACTCTCTCTTATTCAGATGTTTGACAAGCTACTCGGATTCTTTTCTAATGACATCGGCATCGACCTCGGCACGGCAAATACGCTGGTCTACGTCAAGGACCACGGGATCGTGCTCCGCGAGCCATCGGTCGTCGCCGTGCAGGCGGGCACGAACAAGGTTCTTGCAGTCGGCGAGGAGGCCAAGCGCATGCTGGGGCGCACGCCCGGGAACATTGTCGCGATCCGTCCGCTCAAGGATGGTGTGATCGCGGATTTCGAGGTGACCGAGGCGATGCTGCGGCACTTCATCAGCAAAGTGCACAACCGCCGACGGATGGTGCGACCACGGGTCGTGATCGCGGTGCCGAGTGGGATCACCGAGGTGGAGAAGCGGGCGGTGAAAGACTCGGCGACGCACGCCGGGGCGCGGGAGGTCTATTTGATCGAGGAGCCGATGGCGGCGGCGATCGGGACCGGATTGCCGGTGCTGGACGCGGCGGGCAACATGATCATCGACATCGGCGGTGGGACGACGGAAGTCGCGTTGATCTCGCTGTCGGGCATCGTCTTCAGCCGCAGCGTGCGGGTGGCCGGCGACGAGCTGGATGAGGCCATCTCGCAGTACATGAAGCGCGCGTATAATCTAATGATCGGCGAGCGGACGGCGGAAGACATCAAGATCAAGATCGGGTCGGCCTACAAGCTGGAGAAGGAAGTCTCGATGGAGGTGAAGGGCCGCGATCTGGTGGCTGGCCTGCCGAAGACAATCACCATCACGTCGCAGGAAGTGCGCGAGGCGATGATGGAGCCGATCTCGACCATTGTGGACAGCGTGCGGATCACGCTCGAGCGTTGCCCGCCGGAATTGTCGGCCGATCTCGTCGACCGAGGACTGGTCCTCGCCGGCGGTGGAGCGTTGTTGCGCGGCTTGGATCGGTTGCTGGCCGAGGAGACGGGTCTGCCGGTGCACGTGGCGGAGGATCCGCTGAGTGCCGTCGCCGAGGGGACCGGGAAGGCGCTCCAGGAATTGAAATTGCTGCGCTCGATCGCTTCGACCGAACGGGTGCACACGGCGGTCAACCTCTGAGCGCGTGGTGACTGAGGCGAAGGAATCCGCCGTGCGGCTTCCCGACCAAATCGGGCGGGGGAGGCGAGCGGCGTGAGAAAGATCAACATTGCGCTGGCCGCGCTGGTGCTCCTCATCGGGGGGGCGTTCATGGCTCTCACGACCGACGTGATGCAGTCGATGCAGTCGGCTTATCTCTCGGTCGTCTCGCCATTTTTGAAAACGGGGAACGCGGTCCAAGAGGGGCTCGGCGCGATGGGCAAGGGTCTCAAGACACTGGACGAACTCGAGGACGAAAACCGGACGCTGTCCCGCGAGAACCAAGAGCTCCGTGCAACGAACACGATCCTGCGCGACATGGAGATGGATAACAACCGGCTGCGGTCGGCTTTGGACTACCGCCAGCGCTCCTTGTTTCGCTTGGTCGCCGCGCAGGTCATCTCGCGCGACGCCTCCACTTGGTGGCAGACGATCAAGATCAACCGAGGGTTTGAGGATGGCGTCGAAGCGGAGCGGACCGTCATCACTGACCAGGGTCTCGTCGGCAAGACGATGACGGTGTCGAAGAACGAGGCCATCGTGTTGCTGGTGACGGATGAGAATTGCAAGATCGGGGCCTACGTCGAGGGCAGCCGGGAGAAAGGGATCGTGAACGGCGAGCGGGTGCAGAGCTCGGCGGACGGCAAGCTGCAGATGAACTTCCTCTCGAAGAGCGCGGATCTCCAGCCGGACCAGAAGATCTACACGCAGGGGGTCGGTGCGGTGTTTCCCCCCGGGTTGTTGATCGGAAGCGTGCTGGAGTTCGAACCCCGGGAGTTGGATGGCCAGGCAATCGTGAAGCCGGCGGTGGATTTCTCGACGTTGGGCGATGTCTTCGTGATCGTGGGGACGCAGCCATGAAGCTGGCGATCCTGACGGGGAGCTTATTCGCTGCGATCTTCGCGGCGTTGGTGCTGCAGGAACTCATCCCCCCGGTGGACATGTTCCTCGGCGCGCGGGTTCTATTGGTCCCGCTCATCTTCTGCTACGGCGCGTTGACTTTGCCCTTCCCGGCGATGCTTGGGTTGGCCGCGTACGCGGGGCTGCTCAGTGATTTGGCCAATCTTCAGGTACTCGGAGACTCGGTTGAAATCTCGGTAGGCTGGTCTATCCTCGTCTATGTTGCGATTGGATCGATCTGCCAGGGTCTGCGACCGCTGGTTCTCAAGGGGCACTGGGAGATCCACGCGGGAATGAGCGGGCTGTCGACTTCGGTCATCTTGGCGCTGCAATTCTTCACGATCTCGTTGAAGAGGTTTGACGTCGGTGGTTTCGTCTACAACGACGCCGTGTTTTGGCGGATATTGGGTCCGGGAGTCATCGCGCTGTTGCTTGCACCTGTCGTTTATTTCCTCGTTGGATTCGCGGCAGGTCGCCTGGAGATGCCGAGTCGGGCGGTGCGGGGGTTTTAAGATGAAAAAGGGGACACCGATCTTTCGAATTCTGACGCTGGCGGTCATCACGATCCTTTGCCTTGGGGCGATCGTGGCGCGGTTGTGGTGGGTCCAGATCGCCCGCGGCGATTACTACACGGCCAAGGTCCAAGGCGGCTCGCGGGTGTCGGTGCGACTCCCGGCGGTGCGGGGCGAGATCATGGATCGCAACGGCTTGCCGCTCGTCGAGAACCGGAAGAGCTTCGAGATCGATTTTTACCTCCCAGACATCGTGCGGGCCTACCGGCAGGAGCACGGGGGCAAGGCACCCATCCACCCGGATAAGCTTCGCCTTACGGTGCGCGGCATGGCGGAGGAGCGGGACCAGATCGACATCGCTCAGATCGTCAACGAGACCATCATCCCACGACTGAAGGAGCTGGACGTCGAGCAGAACTACAATGCCGAGCGGATGCAGGTGCACTACCGCAACGATACGCTCATCCCGTTTAATTACGCGCAAGATCTCGACTTCGAATCCATGGCGAAGCTGCTGGAGAGCAATCTGGGCCTACCGGGGCTCAAAGCGGAGGTGAAGCCCGTGCGTTTCTATCCCTACAAATCACTGGCGGCGCACATCCTCGGCTACGTCGGGGCGGAGCGCGAGGTCGACAGGGAAGAGGCCGCGAAATTCAATTTCTACCAGCCAGACGTCGAGGGGTTGGTGCAGATCGAAAAGGCGATGGATCAATATCTCAAGGGAACCGCTGGCTCGCGTATCTTGCAAAAGGACGTGAAGGGCCAGATTCTCGAAGAGAGCGAGGAACTCGTCGAGCCGAAGCAAGGTGACGACGTTTACCTCACCATCGACGCGCGGCTGCAGTACATCGTCGAGGATACGCTGCGCGCGGCGGGTCGGGCGGCCGCGGTAGTGGTGAATCCCAGTAACGGCGACATTCTTGCGATGGCGTCGGTGCCGTCCTTCGACCCAAACAATTTTATCCCGTCGATCTCGACCGAGAATTGGGGCGCGTTGATCAACGACGAGACGTCTCCACTACTCAATCGAGCGATCAACGGCTACGCACCTGGCTCCGTTTACAAAGCGGTGACCTCCCTTGCGATGTATCGAGCTGGGATGGGAGATCGGCGGTTCAATTGTGCGGGCGGCGTCAGCTACGGCAATACCTACATGAAGTGCTGGATCTCCGGGAAGGGGACTCACGGGACGCTCGGTGTGGAGGACGCGATGAAGCACTCGTGCAACGCGTTTTACTACCAGGGGGGGAACGCGGCCGGAATCGAGGAGATCGTCGCCGTTGGCAATATGCTCGGACTTGGCCAGAAAAGCGGGCTCCCCCTTTCCGGTGAGAGTCCTGGTATCCTGCCTGGACCTGAGTGGCTGGCCCAGAATCGGCCGAGGGAAAGTTGGCGCCCGGGTCTGACGGCGAACGTCTCGATTGGACAGGGGGAGGTCCTTGCCTCACCCCTGCAGATGGCGATGATGACTGCCGCGCTGGCAAACGGCGGGACGGTGTATTTCCCTCGGATCGTGGATAAGGTGGTCGCGCAGGATGGTGCGATCGTGGTGCAGGACCCCGCGCAGGTGCGCTCGAACCTGTTGGCCGAGGGAGGGGTGACCGCTGAAGATATCGAGCACATTCGGAAAGGGATGTGGAAGGTGGTCAATGAATCGGGTGGGACCGCGCGGAAAGCTCGCCTCGAGCGGGCAGAGGTCGCGGGGAAGACCGGGACGGCTCAGAATCTACGGCGAACGGAATCGGGGTCCGTGGTGAAAGACAACCACACGTGGTTCATCGCCTTTGCGCCTTACGATGCACCGAAATACGCTGTCTGCGTGCTCGTGCAGGGGGCGAAATCCGGCGGAGGCGTCGCCGGCCCCGTAGCGGCCCGCATCCTCGATGAAGCGCTGGCGCTTGATTCGGGTGAGCTCGAGGTGAAGCTGGCCGCACTGGAGCCGGCGGTCGGAAATTTTGTGCAGATCGACGGGATCGACTTCGGTCGAGACATCCCGGCGGCGACGACCGCGGCGGTCGAGGAGATGCCGACCGGGGACGGTCCGTCCCAGGTCAGCGAAAGTCCGTCGCGGGCACCTTCGCCGACGATCCGGGCGGAGCCCGACGACCGCGGCCGCGTGACCGAGCGCTCTAACGAGAGCCAGGGTCTGCTCGATGCTTTCTTCAATTCTGATGGCGAAAATGAATCCAGTTCGGGGGGCAACGCACCGCGGCGCGCTCCGAGAAATCCATTCCGCCGTTGAAGATGCTTACCAACTCAACTTTTGCCGGTCCACTGAGGGCCGGAACCCATTTGAATGATCGACACCGTCAAACGCATGCTCGGCCTCGGCCGCAAACCCACCGGAACTAAACTCATCGTCAGTTGCGAGAAGCTCGAAAAGCGAGTTGCTCTGTTGGAAAACAACCGTCTCGAAGAATACACGATCGAGCGCGAGACCGACCGCAACATCGTCGGCGGCATCTACAAGGGAAAAGTCCGCAACATCGAGCATGGCCTGAAGGCCATGTTCGTCGACATCGGCTTCGAGAAGAACGCCTTCCTGCACTTCTGGGATGCCATCCCGGCGGCGCTCGACGCGGGCGTCGAGTCCGTGTCGCGCGAGGGATCTTCCAAAAGCGCCAAGACCTCGAAACGGGCCGCTGCACCCGCCGAACCCGCAGAGGATGAGCACGAAGACTCCGAAGTCGTGAAGCCTGCTGGCGGCGGACGCCGGCGTGGTCGCGGTGGCAAAGGACGGAGCGGCGGTGGTGGTGGTGGTGGCAGCGGTGGTCGCGGCGGTAAGAAGAGCGGTGGCGGTGGCGGACAGCCGAAGATCACGGCGAAGGACATCCCCGATATCTATCCGGTCGGAGCTGAGGTCATGGTGCAGGTCAGCAAAGGTCCGATCAGCAACAAGGGACCACGAATCACCACCAACATCAGCATGCCGGGGCGCTACTTGGTCCTCATGCCCTTCAGTCCAGAATGCGGCATCTCGCGGAAGATCGACGACCCGAAAGAACGAGATCGCTTGCGCGATATCTTGCGCGAGCTCGACTTGCCGGACGGGATGGGTGTCATCATGCGGACGGCTGGCCAAGGGCAGCGGGCGCGGCACTTCGTCCGCGATCTGAGTTTGCTGCTTGAGCAGTGGGAAGCCATCGAGGCTGGGATGAAGGACAAACCGGCTCCCGCCGAGTTATTCCGCGAGCCGGATCTTATCGACCGGACGGTGCGAGACTTTCTCACCGACGAGGTGGACGAGGTGCTCGTCGACGATCTCGTAGCGTTTGAGCGGATGGAATTGCTCATCGAGCAGATCTCCAAGCGCGCGAAGAAGCGGGTGCACCACTACGGTGGAGCGCAGCCGGTCTTCGATTTCTTCGGCGTGCAATCGCAGATCGACTCGGCGTTTCAGCGCCAAGTCTGGTTGCCGTGCGGTGGTTACATCGTCATCGACGAGACGGAGGCGATGATCGCGATCGACGTGAACACGGGCCGCAACAAGGGCGCGAAGGACATGGACAAGAATCTGCTGACGACCAACCTGGAGGCAGCGGACGAGATCGCTCGCCAGCTCCGGTTGCGGAACATCGGCGGATTGATCGTGGGCGATTTCATCGACATGAAGTCACGCAAGGATCAGAACGCTGTCTACCAACGCGTGCGCGATCATCTGAAACGCGACAAGGCGCGGACTCACGTCCTGCCGATCTCGCAATTGGGTTTGATGGAAATGACCCGCCAACGCGCGCAAGAGAGTCTGGCCAGCTCGCAGTATTCGACTTGTTCGCACTGCAACGGGCGCGGGATGATCAAGAGTCCGATGACGATGAGTGTCGAGATGCAGCGGGCTCTGCACACGGTGATGAAGCGGCACGTCGACGATGTCCACGAGATCAAGGTGATCGTGCATCCGATGCTGTTGCAGCGGCTGCGCGAAGAGGACGAGGAGCTGCTCATCGACATCGAACGGCGCTACGCCGGCCGGTTGTCGTTCCGCTCGGATCCGACCTTTCACCACGAGCATTTCGTGATCACAAACGGCGTGACGGGCGAGACGCTCAAATAACGGGCCCGGCGGCCCGGCGGCGGAGCTCGTCTCGGGGCGAACTTCGACTCGGAAGGTCCGGCGGCCGCTAGCGGCACGCCCTCATCGCGGGAGTTCTGGCTCGCGCCATGCGAAGGTGGTTGCCAGCTCGATGTCCGGGTGGAGGCTGCGGGCGACGGGGCATCCGTGCGCGGCACTCTCCAGCTCCTCTCGCTGATTCGGCGAGGGAGCGAGCGGCAAGGTGAAGGCGACTTCGATCCGGGCGATGCGGCGGGGCGGGGTGACCGTCATGTGTTTGCGGACCTCAACGGTCGTTCCAACGAGGTCCAGATCGTATTGGCCCGCGCTGATCGCCATGACGGTCAGCATGCACGTCCCGAGCGAGGTGGCGCAGAGGTCGGTCGGAGAGAATGTCTGGCCGAGTCCGTGGTTGTCGGTCGGAGCGTCGGTCTGGATCGCGGCCCCGGACGGACCGTGGATGGCTTCGCAGTGAAGGTCGCCGGTGTAACGAAGAGCGATCTCGATCATCTGAATAGCGCTGCCTCAGTTCGAAGCAAGGTCGTCCTTCGCGGAAAGGATGTCTTCCGCCTGATCAAGGAAATCGTCTTTGTCGAGGGAATCACTCACTTCGAGCAGTCGCTTCCCGTCGGCGTCGACGAGGACCATCGAGGGGATGTAGCCGTAGCCGCTCGCCGGGATGCCGCGAGCTTTCTTGTCAAAATCGAAACCCGGCCACGGCATGCGGTGCTCCTTCAGGTATGCGATCTCGTCCTCGCGAGACTTGTCACTGGGAACAAGAATCACTTCGAAGGACGCGTCTCGGGCTTTCATTTTCCGGTAAAAACGAACGAGTTCTGGGGTGAAGGCCACGCAGGGGCCGCACCACGAAGCGGAGTAATAAAAGAGGTAGTGCTTCGGGGCGGTGCCGTCGGCGTTGAGGACCGAAGCGGAGTCCCCACGGTCGTCGAGGAGATTACCCTGGAGAGCAGCCGGGATTGCCGCCGAGGCAGGGGAACCGGCGGGCGCCGGTGGTGCTACCGTGCTGTCCTCCTCGATCCAGGCGAGGTCAGCGTCGCTCAAGAAGCTGGTCTCGACGTATTGCGAGCGACCGTTGGGAAGGATGAGGGTGACGCGAGTGCCCTCGATTTTGTGAAATTTCGCATCGATAGTCGCGGTGCCGTCCTTGCTGGTCCAAGAACGAGACTCGGTGTCGGCTTGTAGAGCGGAACTTGCCAGCGCTAAGCCGACAATCATGAGGTTGCGAGCAATCATGGCGGGACTATTGCACTCGGTGCGGCGATTGCAAGAATGACGAGCTGGCGGAGCAGCCCGGAGATCGACGGCAAGCTGGCCGTGAGAGCCTTACCGTCCGCGTTTGCGACCGCCGCTGCCGCCAAACTTCATGCCCTTGTGGGTGCGGACGCCCTTGGCCCCCTTGAGGACCTGGGTGACGCGGGCTTCGTCGAAGACGGCTGAGTATTTGTAAGTGAAGTTATCGAGTTTCTTACGCTCGACCTTCTGGTCAATGAAGCGCTCGATGTCCTGCACGTGGGGCAGCTCTTCGGCGGTCATGATCGTGAAGGCATCGCCTTCGCTCGAAGCGCGCCCGGTGCGTCCAATGCGGTGGACGTAATCTTCGGGGTGCTGCGGGACATCGTAATTAATGACGTGAGTGATGGTCGAGATGTCGATGCCCCGGGCGGCAATGTCGGTCGCGACCATGACCTCGTATTTGCCAGACTTGAACCCGTCGAGAGCGTCAACGCGCTCGCCTTGGGAGCGATTCGAGTGGAGGACGGCCACGGTGTGATTCTCCTCGGTGAGTCGGCGGGCGATGCGGTCGGCTCCGTCCTTGGTGCGCGAAAAAATCAGCACGCTGTCGTAGTTCGTCGCCTCGAGGATCGCGAGCAGGAGGTCGAACTTCTGGTCGGCGGCCACGGGATAGATGGCGTGCGAGACGGTCTCAGCGGGGGAGCGGCGGGCACCGATGGAGATTTTCTCCGGGTCGCGAAGGCACCACTGAGAGAGGCCTTCGATCTCGGGTGGGATCGTGGCGGAGAAGAGCAGCGTCTGGCGGTCCTTCGGGCACTTCTCGATGATGCGGCGGACGTCGGGCAGAAAGCCCATGTCGAGCATGCGGTCGACTTCGTCGAGCACGAGGTGCTCGACGCGACTCAGATCGACGTCGCCTTGGTTCATGAGGTCGAGCAGGCGACCGGGAGTGGCGCAGAGGATGTCGCAGCCACGTTGCAGGTCTTCGCGCTGCTTGCCGTAGCCGACGCCGCCGTAGAGGACGGTGACTTCGAGATAGGTAAAGTAGGCAAAGTCGCGGAAGGCGTCGTCGACCTGTAGGGCGAGCTCGCGTGTCGGCTCGAGGATGAGGCAGCGGGGGTAGCCCTTCGCGTCACCTAGCTTGCTGAGAATCGGGAGGCCGAAAGCAGCGGTCTTGCCGGTGCCGGTCTGGGCGGACGCGATGAGGTCTCGGCCCGCGAGGGCGACCGGGATGCCTTGGGCTTGGATGGGACTAGGATCGACGTAACCAAGTCGCTGGACGCCGTGGAGGACCTGCTCGGGAAGCCCTAAGTTTTCAAATGACATAAATGGAGCGTCAAGGTATCGGCGGGGCGTCGCTGGATGTCGAGGGGGGAGTTGCCGGTGCAGCGGGACCAAGGTAAGCCCGCGGCAACTCCGAAACTTTCAGTCGGACGGCGCGGAGTTTCGTAGCCGGTTTGGGCGGGGGGTTTTTCTTGAGGGTGGGTTGCGCGCGGAGGGTCTCGTCTTGGTGGGCAGCGCTGAGACTCGACCGGCGGCAGCCGTGGGTGACCGCGCGACGATGGCGACCAATTCGTTGAGGCAATAGCCTTGGGGCCGCCCGGTAGCAGCCGCTCACTGGGGCTGAGGATCGCTGGCGTTTGCGGCGCGCACGCCAGGCGAGACGCTTGGTAAACGGCTTCTCAAACGGGAATCCGCAAATCTCTTGAGTAACGACACGTCCTTTGAACGGATGGCACACGATCTCTGGTCATGAACTCAAGCGAAGAAGACAAGACCGAAGGAACCGTTAAGAAAGCCGTCGGCGAAGTGAAGAAGGCGTTTGGCGGTGCGACTGGTGATCGTGAGATGGAAGCCGAAGGGCACGCTGACAAGAGCGAGGGAGCCGTTCAGAAGAAGACCGGCGACGTTAAGAAGGTCTTTGGGAAATAGATCGAGCCACTCTTGAGGTGATCTCGTTCACTCGTGGGATCGCCTGACCTGCGGCGGGTCGGACGCGGGAAGGCGTCCAGATGCTTCAAATCATCGCGCCAGAAACTTGACTTTTCCAGTCCCCTTGGTGACGTGACCAATCACTTTCGCGCGCGTTAGCTTGGCAAGTGAAGGAGCATCCTCAGCGCTAACGATGAGGACCATGCCAATGCCCATGTTGAAGACTTGGTGCATCTCGTCGGACGGGACTCTGCCGCCTTCGGCGATCAGGTTGAAGATACGCGGAACTTTCCAGCTCGCGGTATCGATCACCGCGTTGCATCGCTTTGGCAAAACTCGGGGAAGATTATCGACGAGCCCCCCGCCGGTGATGTGCGCAGCAGCCTTGAGCGCGCCGTCGGGCAGACTGGCCATGAGCGGCTGGTAGTTTTTGTGAACCTTCAGTAGCTCGCTGGAAAGAGTGCCCGGGATGCCGTCGACGACCGACTCGGGCTTGAGCTTCAACTTTCTAAAAAGGACGTCGCGGGCGAGCGAGTAGCCGTTGGTGTGCAGGCCATGGGACGGGAGGCCGAGCAGAATGTCGCCGACGGCGACCTTCGAGCCGTCGAGCATCTTCGGTTTGTCGACAACGCCAACAATCGTGCCAGCGACATCGTATTCACCGGGTTGATACATCCCCGGCATCTGAGCGGTCTCCCCACCAATCAGCGCGCAACCACCGTCGCGGCATGCTTTGGCAAATCCCCGCAGGATCTCGGAGAAAATGGCGGGGTCGAGACTGGCGCTAGCGAGGTAATCTAGGAAGAAGAGCGGCTTGGCCCCGATGACGGCGATGTCGTTGATGCAGTGGTTGACGAGGTCTTGGCCGATGGTGTCGTGGCGCCCGGTGAGGAAGGCGACCTTCAGTTTTGTTCCGACGCCGTCGACGCTCGAGACGAGGACGGGCTCGGACATCCCCGAGAGATCGGGCTGAAAAAGGCCGCCGAATCCACCGATCTTGCCGAGGACCTCGGGACCGTGAGTCGAGCGAACTTGACGTTGGATACCGCGTTTGACCTGATTGCCCAGGTCGACGTCGACTCCGGCGGAGGTGTAGGCCTTGACGGGCTGAGAGGAGCTGGCCATGGAGAGAGATCAGCTGAGGCGATCCGCGAAGAGTGGGGTCTGGGCGTCGTCTGGGTCGAGGAGGCGGGCTTGGTGGCGGCGTTTCTCCATGAAGAGCTTGTCGAAGGATTCGTCGTAGGGAAGCGGGTATTCGCCGTTGAAGCAGGCGATGCAGAAATTGGTTTTTGGGAGGCCCGTGGCGGTGACCATACTGTCGACGTCGAGGTAGCCGATGGAGTCCGCGCCAAGATAGTCGCAGATCTGGTCGGTCGTCATCTGGTTAGCGATCAGCTTCTCGGGATCAGGAAAATCGATGCCGTAGAAGCAGGCGTGTTTGTGCGGCGGGCAGGAGACACGGAGGTGAACTTCCGTCGCGCCAGCTTCCCGCAGATTGACCACCCTCGCGCGGGCGGTGGTGCCGCGGACGACCGAGTCGTCGACGACGACAACGCGTTTGCCACGGACGGCTTCGCCGATGAGGTTGAGTTTCACGCGGACGTTGAAGTCGCGGATGAGCTGGGTCGGCTGGATGAACGTGCGACCGATGTAATGGTTGCGAACAAAAGCGAGGTCGAAGGGAATATTGAGCTCGTTGGCGAAGCCCAAAGCGGCGTAGATGCCGGAGTCGGGGACGGGGACGACAATGTCGGCGTCGACCGGGTGAAGGCGGGCGAGTTCGCGGCCCATTTGCACGCGCACCTCCTTGACGTTCATGTCGTCGATGGTGCTGTCCGGGCGGGCGAAGTAGACGTATTCGAAAATGCAGAACGACTTCTTCGCGCGGCGGAAGGGCCACTCGGAGCGGAGGCCATTTTCGTCGATGATGACGACCTCGCCGGGTTCGATCTCTCGGATGAATTCGGCGTGGATGAGGTCGAAGGCGCACGTTTCCGAAGAAAGGACGTAGGCTCCGTCGAGCAGACCGAGCGAAAGGGGTCGGAAACCAAAGGGGTCGCGAACGCCGATGATCTCGTTCTCTCCCATGATGACCATCGAGAATGCGCCCTCAAGGCGGCGGAGCGCGGCGAGGGGATTTACGTTCTTCTCGGGCCTGGCGAGGAGATGAAGGACGATCTCGCTGTCGACGGTGGTCTGGAAAATGGAACCTTCGCTCTCGAGTTCGAGCCGCAGCTGGCCGGCGTTGACGAGGTTACCGTTGTGGGCGACGGCGAGCTGGCCACGGGCGGTGTCGACAACGAGCGGCTGGGCGTTTTTGAGATTGCTCGAACCGGTGGTGGAGTAGCGGACGTGGCCGATGGCTCGGGTGCCTTGGATCTGCTCGAGGGCGTCGTCCTGAAAGACGCCAGAGACGAGACCCATACCCTTGTGAGTCCGAAACGGAGCGCCGCTGCCGGTGGTCGAGGCGATGCCGGCGCTCTCCTGACCGCGGTGCTGGAGGGCGAAGAGACCGTAATAGTTGAGGGTGGCTGCATCCGGGTGGCCGAAGACGGCAAAAACGCCGCACTCGTGGCTGGGCTTGCCGTCCGCCGGTTCGGAGGCGGACGTATCGGACGCGTCGATCATGAGTCAGTAGCGTCGATCGCGGGATCCGATGCTTCGTCGTCGCCGTCGGGTTCGTCGCCGTCTGGGCCGAATTCCGACGTTCCGGCGGACGTGAAGACGTCGCTTCGGCCAGCGATCCAGGAGGACTCTAAGCTTTGGTAGAGCGCTTCGAGCTGCGCTTTGGTCTCTAGCCGATACTCGATGGTGCCCGCGTGAGTGGTGGTCGGATACTCCTTGATGACTTTAGCCCAGATCGGGTCGCCGGGGATCACCCGGGCGGCGGCCGCTTGGGCGGCGGTCAGAAGCGCGGTCGGCGGTCTCGCCGACGGGTCCAGGGAGACTGATGGGCTCGATGAAATAGAAGCGAGGTTGGAAGACACCGGACGTGCTGACGTTGACCTCGGTGACGCGGGCCGCTCCGTCGAGCACGTACTCCTGCGTGCTGACGGCGTTGATCGAATCGTGGGCGACGAGGTAAGTGCCGCCCGGGAGGTCGGCTTTCCAGTAGGTGATGGTGTCGTAATTCGTGGGCTCCGGCGTATCGTCCTGCGCTGCGGGCGTGGGCGTCGGATCGGGGATCGGCGCGCTTGGGAATTGGGCGGTGGCGGGGTAGCTCGCAACCGCAGAGAGGAAGACAATCGGAAGCAGGTATCGGTGGATCATGGTCGGATCAAAGGGTCGGCAGGTCGTGGGACAGGCTGATTTCGGGCTGACCGGCGGAATATAAACGCCACGACCACGGTTGCCAGCTTTCCTTGCGCCAGTCGAAGACGAAAGGCTCCTTGAGCTCCTGCAGCCGCCCCAGCGCGATCTGCGCGAGGCCCGTGCCATTGCCTTGGAAGCTGAGATCGACGGTGACAGTCGCGCGGGGCGAATCGTCACCGGAGGACTCGATCCGCCAGTCGGTGGGCGTGATTTCGAGGTAGAAAAATTGGCTGAATCCCTGGGAAGCAAATTCGATGAGGGTCGAGCGGTTGAGCTTCCAAGCGTCGGCATACTCGGGTGCGAGGGTGTCACGCACGCGCTCCCAATCCCGCTTCTCGACGGCGTTGAGGAGCCGCTCGGTGGCTTTCTGGATCTGACGCCGGGGCTGAAACTCGTAGACGCACCAGCCTCCGAGAATAATGACGAGAAGGCCGACGGCGATGAGGGAAAAACTGCGAGTCATGGTCCGATGTGGACCGGAGAGCCTACCCCTTTCGGCCCTCGAGTGCACCAACAACCAAACTTTGGGCTGATTGGTTCAAAGTTTGGTAGTTGGATCGGATTTTTGGCAGGTTGGTCAGGATGATTCGATACCGGGCCAACGTGGCTTTGATTTTGCGGAATGCGGCTGGGGAGGTGCTCATCGGGGAGCGACTGGACGCTGAGGGGGCGTGGCAATTTCCACAGGGAGGGGTGGACGCCGGGGAGTCCGCCGAGGTGGCGCTCGTCCGGGAGGTGGAGGAAGAGCTTTCGCTGCGGCAGGAACACTTTCGCGTGATCGATCGGAAGGGGCCCTACCGGTATGAGTTTGAAAATGGACGGACGAAGGATGGCTGCGGCGGGCAAGAGCAGACGTATTTTCTGGCGGAGCTGATCGGAGACGGAGCGGGGATATTGACCGAGCCGAAGACGCCGGAGTTCCGCCGGGTGCGGTGGATTGCCCCGGCCGAGTTTCAGCTGGATTGGCTGGTTTCGATGAAGTGGGGCGTGTATCGCGACGTCTTCCACGATTTTTTTAAGATCGAACTTTGAACGAAACGGAAAAATTATTGTCCCGACTGTGCAATAAAGTTTGACGCGAGGCGGAGGATGAAGAGTCTGCCAGCGAATATGATTACATTGACGGCGTTTACGGTGATGGCGAGCACTCTGCTCGGGTGCGTTTGGTGGGTTTGCCGTAACGACGAAGACGTTTCCTGATACGGCTTGGCGGACGTCCGGTCGGGGACCTGCGACGTAGCACCAGCAGGACTGATGCGCGATAATTGGAGAGTTTTTCGGTGGCGGCTGGCTGATCTGCCAATGGACGATGAGGCAGCACTACCTCCCTTCGTCTTTCGCATCGCTGCACCCGAAGAAGATCTGGTTGTGAAGCGGGCGATCATGACCGCTTTTTCCCAGGATCTGGGTTGGAAGGAGGATTCGCGGATCTATCTCGCTGGGCTGGAGAAAAAGGTCGCGGCGGCGTTTACGTCCGACCCACCGCTTTGCGTGGTCGTGCAGCACGGGTCACGGATCATCGGGGCTTCCGTGATGACGGCCCGGGCCGATGCCGCGAACCATCTGCTGACCGGACCGTGCATCCTGCACGAATACCGGAGCCGCGGGATCGGGTCGGTCCTATTGCACGCGTCGCTCGGCCTCTTGCGCGACATCGGGCTCGATGTCGCGCTGGGTTTGACGCCGACGCTCTCTCCGGCGGCCAAGTACGTCTACCCGAAGTTCGGAGGCAGCGCGGAGGTGCAGCACCAAGAAGACGAGCAGGTCGCTGCCTGAACCGCACGAAGCGCTCAGCTAGCAGCGCGACCGAGATCGGCGAGGGTCGTGACCTTGGCGAGAGCTTCGCGGATGAAGGCTAGCTGCGGACGAAGGATCTGCTGAACAGCTTCGGGAAGCGGGGTGCCGATGGCGTCTTCGTAGGATTCCACGGCGTGCTCGTCGCCGCGCTGACACTCGGCGAGCACGGCGGCGCGGTCATTGGAGCTGATGGCCTGTTTAAGATTAATCCAACCACGGTGGAGGCTCCCGACGAGAGTTGCCGAGTCGGCGGGATCTCCGCCGAAGCCAGCGGAGAGGCCTTGGAGTTCGGAAACGAAGGCTTCTCGTTGGGCGCTGAACTCGAGAAAGATGGCGGACAGCTGGACGTCGTCGACGGCTTCAGCGGAGAGCCGGTAGCCTTCGGAGCCGTCCTTGGCTGTCTGAGTGAGGTCGTCGAGAATCTTGAGTGTTTCGTCCTTGGTCATGGCAGGAGATCGTTGCGGGAGATTCGGCTGGTTGTAGCGACTGGTTGCCGAGTGCTCGCGTTCGTTCTCGCCGTCCTGATCGCGACCTGCCTAGAAGCTCCGATGGAAAAGAAGAAATTTTCGGAACTCGGGTTGTCGCCCGAGGTCCTGCGGGCGGTCGAGAAGATGGGATTTGAGGAAGCGTCGCCGATTCAGTCGGAGGCGATCCCGGTCCTCATGGAGGGTCGCGACGTGGTGGGTCAATCGCAGACCGGGTCTGGTAAGACGGCGGCGTTCGCGATCCCGGTGATCGAGCGGGTGGACGCTGGGCACAAGGTGCCGCAGGCTCTGATCCTGTGCCCGACGCGGGAGCTCGCGGTGCAGGTGGCCGAGGAGGTGGCGAAGCTGGCGTCCGGGAAGCGGGGCGTGTCGGAATTGCCGATCTACGGTGGAGCGTCTTACGAACGACAGAATCGCGGTCTGCGCGACGGGGCGCAGATCATCATCGGGACGCCGGGACGGGTGATGGATCACTTGGATCGGGGGACACTCAAGTTGGACCATCTTTCCACCATGGTGCTGGATGAGGCCGACCGCATGCTGGACATGGGCTTTCGCGATGACATCCAGACGATCCTGGATAAGACGCCGGAGGATCGGCAGACGGTGTTTTTCTCGGCGACGATGCCGCGGGCGATTCAGGATCTGGTCAAACGCTACACGAACGACCCGGTGACGCTGAAGATCGAGTCGAAGGCCGCGTCGGCTCCGGCGATCGATCAGATCTACTACGAAGTCGACCGGCGGTCGAAGCTGGAGGCATTGTGCCGCATCATCGACCTGGAAGACGTGAAATGTTCCATCATTTTCTGCGCGACGAAGATGATGTGCGATCAGCTCACGGAGCACCTGACGGCCCGGGGATACGTCGCGGACAAGTTGCACGGCGACATCACCCAGACGGGGCGCGAGCGGGTGATGAAGCGCTTCCGCGAGCGGCGGGTCGAGTTTCTGGTCGCCACTGACGTGGCGGCGCGGGGGTTGGACGTGGATGACATCGAGGTCGTCTTCAACTACGATCTACCGCACGACGGGGAAGATTACGTCCACCGGATCGGTCGGACGGGACGGGCGGGGCGGAGTGGACGTGCGGTCACGTTTGTCGCGGGACGTGAGGTGCGAAAGCTGGAGAACATGATCCGTTACACGGGTGGCCGAATCCGCCGCGAGCGGGTGCCGACCGTCGAGCAACTGGAGGAGAAGCGGGCAAACCTGACGTTCGAGCAGTTGAAGGAGACGTTGGAGGCTGGGGATTACCCCCGGCAGGAGGATCTCATCGATCGGCTACTTGATCAAAGTCACACGCCGACCGACATCGCGAGCGCGCTGTTGCATCTGCTCGGGAACGAGCGGAAGGGCTCGGCACCGGCGGAGGATATCCCGGATCGGGATGTGCGGGGGGCGAAGGATCGCGGCGACCAGGGTGGGCGCGATGATTTCCGCGAGCGGGGCGACCGGGCTTCTCGGGATCGCGGGGGACGCGACCGGGCGAACGAATCGGCGGAACCGGGGATGACGCGACTGGTCTTCATGGCCGGGAAGTTGAGCAAGATGCGGCCGGCGGACATCGTCGGGATGATCACCGGGCAGACGAGCTTCGGGAAGGAAGTGGTCGGTGCGATCGTGCTGTCGGAGAAGCACACGACGGTGGACGTGGCGGATGCGGCGGTGTCGGAGGTGATCGCGGAGTGCAATGGACTGAAGTTCAAGGGCCGGAAGATGCCGGTGTTCGTGTCGAATTAGGCGATACCAATACGGCTTTGAACCAAAGGGAACGAAGGTCACAGAGAATACCGGTGAGAATGGAGGGTGTGGACGGCTCCCGCTGGTGCGGGTTGCCGGTCGGCTACTCGACGGCGTGGGTGACGGCGTTGAGGATGTTGAGTTTGCGGGCTTCGAGGGCCGCCCCGAGGGGGGTGAGCGTAAGGTAGTGGAGGGCGGCGACGGCGAGGAGAATGAGGGGAGATCCGACGAGGCCGATCCACGGAGCTGGGGATCCGAAGACGACGGCGAGGATGGTCTCGGCGATGAGGGGAGCTGCGATGGGGAGGAGAAGGATCGGGAGGATGAAAGTGAAGAGAAGGAGGGCGACCATGACCTGCGGGGAAGTCTTCGTTGGTTTGAGGGTGCCGGGGACGATGTGGTACGGGAGGTAGATCGAGGTGGCGTTGCCGGCGATGAGGACGAGCAGGGTGGCGGCGGCTCCCTGGAAGGAAGCTGCGATGAGAGCGAGGGGCGGCGTGCGCCAAACGGCCGCTAGGAGAATGACAAGGAGCAGGACGAGGGCGAGGATGAGAGGGAAGAGAGCGAGATTTTTTCCTAGGAGAAGATTGCGACCGGAGACGGGCGAGAGAAGGTAGGTGCGGAAGCCGTCGCGGTCGGCACCGAATTGGTTGGCGTAGAGTTGGTTGACGATCATGAGCGCGAGAGTGATCCCGCCGAAGAGGGACCAGGGGCGGAGGGCAACCGGGAGGAGATCCGGGCCGGATCGGATGAAGAGCAGGGCGAAGACGACGACCATGGCGACGGCACTCCCAAGGGCCATCTTCAGTTCGGGTGCGCGGGCGATGCAGCGGAGGGAACTGGTGGCGATGGCCGCCACTTCATTCGAGACTCCGGGAAACTGGCGCTCGAGGAAGATGGTGGTGTCGCGGGACTGTCGAGGCCTCGCTTTGCGAGAGCCGTCGTTTGATCCGGTGTAGAAGCGGACGGTGGACCGGTAGGCTTGATTGAAGCCCAGGGCGGCCAGGAGGAAAAGGCTGCCGCCAGCGAGGAGCCCCGGAAACACGTCGGTCGTCGCGGCGAGTGACCGAGCGGATAAGCCCACCCAGAGAGGCGGGAGGAGGTAGTGAGCGATCTCGATGGCGGGTGGGAGCGCCGCTTGGCCGGACCAGGAGATGGGGGCGGCGTCGGGATCTCGGACCAAATTGAAATAAAGATTGGGCGCTTGGGCGATGAGCATAACGCCGATGGTGACCCAGACGACGATCGCGCGCTTGCGTCGGGCATTGATCATGAGGGCGGAGAGCCAGCCGCGGAGGCAGTAGGTCCAAGCGGTGACGGCGAAGAGCAACCCGAAAGCGGGAAGGGCGACGAATGCGAATTGCAGTCCGCGACCGAGACACAGGCCGGTGATGAGACCGGCCATGGCGGGTGCGATGATGATGAGGCTGAGGGTGACGTGGGAGGCGAGGTAGTTGATGAAAAAGGCTTCGCGTAGCGAGAGCGGGAGGTGCATGAGGCGGGGGAGGTCGACGATCTCCGAGCGTTGGAGTTGGCTGGCGATGCCGATGATCCAGAAGAAGAGAAACACGGCGACGACGACGTCCCACACCAGGAGGAGCATGTCGGGCGAGGCCTTGGTGAGGGCGGTCGAGCCGACGAGGATGCCGGTGGCGAGGGAGGACAGGGCGGCGAGGACGGCACCGCTGCCAAGGAGGGTGGCGACGATGGCACCGAAGCCGCTATTCCGCGTCCATTGATTCACGGCGAGCCGCCAGCGAAGCCAGAGGATGGTGCGGAATTGGGCGGTGTCCATGCTCGAGAACTACGAAAGCTTCCGAATACAAATACGTTTTGAACAGAAGGTAACGAAGGAAACGAAGGGGGATACGGGCGGCTCCCGCGCTTCGCGCGGGTTGCCGATTTATTCGTCGAGCCAGGTGAGGCGGGCGAGGTCGGCGTGGTCGGTGCCGACGGCGGACAAGAAGCGGTCCTCGAGGGAGCCAGTCGCGGCGATGGTCTCCATCGTCGCTTCGTCGACGAGTCGACCGCGGGCGATGATGCCGACGGTGGTGCAAAGTTTCTCCACGATCTCGAGGACGTGGGAGGTCACGAAGATGGTGGCGCCGCGGGCACAGGCGCGGCGGAGCATGTCGCGGAGGATCCGGGCGGAGACTGCGTCGACGCCTTCGAAGGGTTCGTCGAGAAAGAGTAGGTCGGGGCGGGCGATGAGGGCGGCGGCAAGGGAGAGCTTCTTCTTCATCCCGTGACTGTATTCGACGGTGAGCTTGCCTTGCTGGTGGTCGAGCTGCATGACGGCGAGGAGTTCTTCCCGGCGGCTGCGGATGGTGTCGGCGGGGAGCTTGTGCATGCGCCCAACGAAGGTGAGATACTCGGCGCCGGTGAGGTTTTCGAACAGGGCAAGGTTCTCCGGGACCACGCCGATGCGAGACTTGACGGACTTGGCGGCGACGGGGTCGGAGAGATCATGGCCGAGCAGGCTGATCGAGCCCGCCGTGGGAGCGAGCAGGCCGGTGAGCATCTTGATGGTGGTGGATTTGCCCGCCCCGTTGGGTCCGAGAAATCCGTAGAACGTGCCGGGGGCGACCGAGAGGGTGAGATCGTCGACGGCGTTCACCCCGTCGAAGGCGCGGGTGAGGTGCTCGGTGTGGATCGCAGCTGACATGGCGGGCGGACAGTGGGGCGGAGGGGTCCGCTACGACAGCATGCGTGATCAGCGCACGGACGCAAAGCTCGCAAAGGGGGCGGAGCAATTCGCTCGATCTTCACGGAGGGTTCATCAGCCTTTCGAGGAGCGGGCGGAATGCGGGTGGCTCGGCGTCGGTCTTGACGGCGGTGACGGAGGCGCAACTGGCAATGAGCGCGAAAAACGGAAGGATGGCGAGGCGGGGCAGGCGTTGGATCACTTCGGGAGGAGGAGCAGAAAAGCGGTGGAGTGGCGTGCAATGGATTTGTGCGCGGCGGGGATGGCGGCTAGATCTGGCGGATGAAGTTGTTGGTCGGAGCGCTCTTAGCGGTTGGTTTTCTATCGGGTGGGTCGTTGGTCGCGAAGACGGTCGAAGGGGTGGAGGTGCCGGGGGCGGTGTCGGTCGACGGGCAATCGCTGTCGTTGAACGGGACGGGCGTGCGGTCGATCAAGCTGGCGTTCGTGCCGTTCAAGGTCTACGTGGCAGCTTTCTTCGCGCCGGAAGCGCTGAGGTCGGACCGTGCAGTGCTAGCGTCGGACGGGCCGTTGGAGTTCCAGTTCACGTTCTTGCGGTCGGCGAACCAGGGCCAAGTGGACGATGGGTGGAATCAGCAATTTCGTTTCAGCGTGACGGATCCCTACGAGGGTCTTGCGGCTGACCAAGCGAAGTTTGTGGGGATGTTTGACCCGATTGGGAAAGGGGAGACGCAGCGCGTGGTGCTCGTGGGCGATGAGACGAAGGTCTACGACGTGGGGACCTACAAGGGGTCGGTGAAGGGGCGCGACTTTCAGAAGGCATTCCTCAGCCTGTTTTTCGGCTCGAAGCCGGCTTCGGCGGCGCTGAAGAGCGGATTGCTCGGGCAGTGAGGCGGGGCGCGATTTTGGCCCTGGCGCTGGCGGGACTGGCAGGATGCTCGGACCGGCGAGGTGACCTCGTCCGGGAATTTGTAGCGACGAATCCGCCGGAAGATGTGGTGCTCGTCGAGGTGACAGGGGAGTTCCGGATCGAAGCGGTCGGGGACGGGGTCTTCCGGACGAACGTGCCGGTCCTCTACCGGACGACGCGGGAGACGGTCACGATCTCCGATGGATTTAGGACGGAGGCGGGTGCGCCCTTGGCCGCGCGGTTGGACGCGGTGCGGGATTGGGCGGAGGATCGGTTACCAGCGGGGGATCGATTACGGACCGCGGTGGAGCGGACGTGGGAGCAGGCGCGGTATGGATTTCTGCTCAAGCAAGTGGAAGTGCCGGTGGCGGCGGTGTTGCCCGCGTTGGTTTCGGTGAGGCTGCAGCCGACGGCGGAGGGCGAATGGGTGATCGAAGAGTCTGGCAACACGCTGGATGTGCCGGGGGTGGCGGTTGTGAGGCCGGAGATCCCGGTCGAGGGGACGGAGGGAGCTGAGCGGGCGCTGGCCGAGGTGGAGGTGGTGGCCGAGGGTCTGGAGAAGATGCGCGCGGATTGGTTAGCGGAGTTCGAGCGACGGGCGGCCGCAGCGGCGGGGGCGCTGAGAGATCGGCTGGCGACGGGCGTGGCTTACGAAGGGACGGTGCGTGGACAGGCGGCGCGGATGGTCGTGTCGCGGGGGGCGGACCGGGGCGATGAGGTGGTGGCGGTGATGACGACCCCGGGGACGCCGCAGGCGGCGGTGCGGTTGGTCGGCGGCGTGGCGCGGACGGAGGAAGGTGGCGCGGTGTGGCGCGCGGAGCGGGTGGCGGTGATCTCGGGGGGGCGCGGAGAATTGGACGTGGTCGATGCGGTCGAGCTGCGGGCTGAGGGTGAGGGACTGGTGGGCGATGGGGTCAGTTTTCCTCGGGGGGAGGCGGTCGATCTCATCCCGGAGATCTGAGCGGGCTTAGTTTTCCCGGACCGGGAACTTGCCGGAGTGGTGCCGAGCTGGAAGCTCAGGACGACAGGCTGGAAGCCGGTGTTCCCCGTGAGGTTGCATTTCGCGTTGAGTTTGAAGAACGTGCGGACTGTTTTTTATGATGACCAGTTCTGAGATTCGGCAGTCGTATTTGGATTTTTTTGCCGCGAAAGGGCACTCGGTGGTGCCGTCGTCGAGCCTCATGCCGGACTCGCCGAACTTGCTGTTCACGAATGCGGGGATGAACCAATTTGTCCCGATCTTTCTGGGCCAGAAGGCGGCGGACGTGAGTCGGTGGGCCGGGGGTGTGCCCGGGCGGGATACTCGGGCCACGGATACGCAGAAATGCATCCGCGCCGGAGGGAAGCACAACGATCTGGAGGACGTCGGGCTGGACACTTATCACCAGACCTTCTTCGAGATGCTCGGAAACTGGAGCTTCGGGGATTATTTTAAACGCGAGGCCATCGAGTGGGCATGGGAGCTGGTGGTGGGGACGTGGAAGTTCCCGGCGGAGCGGCTCTACGCCACGGTCTACGCGCCGGGGGAGGGGGATCCGAGTGAGTTCGATCAGGAAGCTTGGGACATCTGGGCGGAGCTGTTCCGCCGGGCGGGGCTGGATCCGGCGGTGCAGATCGTCAATGGGAACAAGGCGGATAATTTCTGGATGATGGGCGAGACGGGACCGTGCGGGCCGTGCTCGGAGCTGCACGTCGATCTCACGCCCGCTGGGGATACGGGTGGGTCGCTGGTCAACGCGGGGGACGCGCGGTGCATCGAGATCTGGAATCTGGTGTTCATCCAATTCAACGCGAACCCGGATGGATCGTTTGTGCCGCTGCCGGCGAAGCACGTCGACACGGGGATGGGATTCGAGCGGGTGACGTCGATCATCCAGGGGACGCGGGAGTTCACAGATTTTGCGAACGCGCAGATCTCGAATTACGAGACGGACATCTTTCGCCCGATCTTTGACGAGATCGAGGTGTTGAGTGGGCGAAAATACGGGTCGACGTTGCCCGTGGCAGGGTCGGCCGGCGACACTGCGCAGGAGCGGGCGGACGTGGCGTTTCGGGTGATTGCGGATCACATCCGGACGCTGACTTTCTCGATCGCCGACGGAATCCAGCCGGGGAACTCGGATCGCAATTACGTCCTTCGGCGGATCCTGCGGCGGGCGGTGAAGTACGGGCGGGAGCTGGGGTTCCACGCGCCGTTTTTTTACAAATTGTCGGACGTGCTGGCGCGGTCGATGGGCGACGTTTTCCCGGAGCTTCGGCGGCAGCAAGGGCACATCCGCGAGGTGCTGCACATGGAGGAAGAGGCGTTTAACCGGACGCTGGATCGGGGGATTGCGATGTTCGAGGGTGAGGCTGAGCGATTGGGGGAGATCGGTGAGATCTCGGGCGATTTCGCCTTCAAGTTATACGATGAGCAGGGGTTTCCGCTGGATCTGACGGAGCTAATGGCGCGGGAGCGGGGGCTGACCGTGGACACGGCAGGTTTCGAGACTCTGATGAAAGCTCAAAGGACGCGGGCGCGGGCGGCTCAGAAAAAGGAGGTCATCAGTCTGGCGGCATTCGACGGCTCGCGGGCGACGCGTTTCGAAGGATTTGATGACGCGGAGATGGACGCGGAGGTGCTCGACGTGGTGGCGGTGAAGGAGCGGACGGCGGTGGTGCTGGACGCGACGGTTTGCTACGCGGAGATGGGCGGACAGGTCGGGGATTGGGGGCTCATCTCGCACGGGGCTTCGAGCTGGTCGGTGAGCGACGTGCGCAAGGCGGGGGCGACGTTTTTACATTTCATCGACGGGGAAGATGCTCCCGAAGTCGGGGCGGCGGTGTCGGTCGTGATCGACGTCGAGCGGCGGGCGGCGGTGGCGCGGCACCACACGGTCACGCACTTGCTTCACTGGGCGATTCACGAGGTCGTCAGCCGCGAGGCCTCGCAGAAAGGATCCTACGTGGGAGCGGAGAAGCTGACGTTTGACTTCAACGGCGCGGCCCTGAGCGATCAGCAGGTGCGCGACATCGAGCGGCTCGTGAACGAACGGATTCTGGAGAACGAACCGGTGAGCTGGAATGAGGTGCCGCACGCCGACGTGGCGAAGCGCGGCGGACATCATGCAATTCTTTGGGGACAAATACGGCGACGTCGTGCGGGTCGTGCAGATTGGCGGAGCGGCGGGAGACTTGGATGGGTATTCCATGGAACTGTGCGGCGGGACGCACGTGCGGGCGACTGGGGAGATCGGGCCGTTTCGGATCTTGAGCGAAGCGGCGATTGCGGCGGGCGTGCGGCGGATCGAGGCGGTGGCGGGATTTGTCGCGCTGGAACACGCGTCGGCGGACGCTGGGCGACTGGGGGCATTGGCCGGTATGGTGGGTGCGCCGGTCGTCGAGCTGGAGAAAAAGCTGGAGGCGACGCTCGCGCGCCAAAAGGATCTGGAGCGCCAGGTCGCGGCCCTGCGGCAGAAACAGGCCGCGGCGGCGGCGGGTGAGTTGCTGGAGAAAGTGCGGAGCGCCGGGTTGCGCGCGCCGGCGATCATCGAGGACGTCGCGGGGGCTTCGGGTGACGAGCTGCAGGCGATGGCGGATTCCCTGAAGGGGCGGTTCGAGGGGGTCGTGGTGCTCGCTGGTGTGGCCGATGGGACGGTGTCGCTGGTGGCGACGGTGTCGCCGGAGTTTGTGGGCGTCGTGCGGGCGGGGGACGTGATCAAGGCGGTCGCGCCGGTCGTGGGCGGGAAGGGCGGCGGGAGGCCTGAGGCAGCTCGCGGGGGTGGGAAGGATGTGGCGCGGGTTGGCGGGGTGGTGGCTGCCGCCGAGAAGTTTCTCGCCGAGTAGCTTCGGCTCGCGCTTCGCGCATTGCCGGGCGCGGCACCGGGACGGTGCCGCTCGCACGCGGGGACGCGTGCGCTCCCTTACCGCAAAGCGGCCCAGACTCGGTGGACGTCGTCGTTGGACTCGAGGGACTCCAGGAACTCGGCCGTTTCGGCGATCTGTTCGTCGGACAGGTTGGGAAATTGCTTGGGGACGTAGCCGAGTTCGCTGGTGACGACCGACCAGCCGTGGGTGGTCAGCCATTTCGAGGCTTCGGCGGTGGCGGTGCGTTCGGTGATGAAACGGGCACCGGCGGCATCGGCGGGGATGTCGTCGTTCTCGTCGGCGGTGAGGGGTTCGACCTCGTTGGCGCCCGCTTCGATGGCGGCTTCTTCGCGGTCGATGGTGGTGTCGGGGTGGTGGGCTTCGACGAGGCCGACGTGCTCGAAGAGAAATTTATTGCTTCCGGGGCTGCCGAGCTGGCCTTGCTTGAAGAGGACGCGGATCTCCGGGGCGGTCCGGTTCATGTTGTCGGTGAGAACCTCGACGATGACGGGCACCTTGTGCGGCGCGTAGCCTTCGAAGACGACGTGAGAAAGGTTGTCGGCTTCGCCGCCGATCCCGGCGCCCTTGTTGATGGCGCGCTCGATCGCGTCGCGGGTGACGCTTTGTTTGCGAGCTTTCTCGCAGATGGCGAAGAGACGGGCATTCGCGTCCGGATCCGGGCCGCCGGCTTTCGCGGCGACCATGATTTCTTTGACGAGTTTGCCGACGGCTTGGCCCTTTTTCAGGTGCGCGACTTCTTTCTTAGCGTGGAGCCATTGTCTGCCCATGGGGGTGAAGAGTTGAAATTGGAAAGTAGAGAGTTGAAAAGTGCCCGTTGGTTTTGGACGCGGGGCGGGTAGCTGTGATAGACGTTTTTGCCATGAGTGAAAAACGTTTCCGCGCGGGTGTTCTTTTTGGTGACGAAGTGAAGGAGCTGCTGGACGTAGCGAAGGCAGAGAAATTTGCCCTCCCTGCGGTCAACTGCATCGGCACGAGTTCGGTCAACGCTGCGCTGGCAGCGGGTCGCGAGGTCAACTCGCCGATGATGGTGCAGTTCTCAAACGGCGGGGCGCAGTTTTTCATTGGGAAGACGATCAAGGGGGACAACCAACTCGGGCCGGTGCTCGGAGGAATTGCTGGGGCCACTTACGTTGATCAGGCGGCGAAGGCCTACGGTGTGCCGGTCATTCTAAATACCGATCACTGCGCGAAAAAATTGCTGCCGTGGATCGACGGATTGCTCGACGCGAGTGAGAAGGCCTTTGCGGGGACGGGGCAGCCGCTCTTCAGCTCGCACATGATCGACCTCTCGGAGGAGCCGCTGGAAGAAAACGTCGAGACCTGCTGCGCCTACCTCACGCGGATGGCGAAAATGGGGATGACGCTCGAGATCGAGCTGGGTGTGACCGGCGGCGAAGAAGACGGGGTGGACAACTCCGACGTCGACGAATCGAAGCTCTACACGCAGCCGGAAGAAGTCGCGGCGATGTACGAGGCGCTGAGCAAAGTGAGCCCGAACTTCACGATTGCCGCAGCGTTCGGCAACGTCCACGGCGTCTACAAGCCTGGGAACGTCAAGCTGAAGCCCACGATTCTGAAGGATTCTCAGGACTACATTGAGCAGAAATTTGGGACCGGGCCGAAGCCGGTGAACTTTGTCTTTCACGGTGGATCGGGGTCGTCCCGCGAGGAGATCCGCGAGGCCATCGGGTATGGCGCGATCAAGATGAATCTCGACACGGATCTGCAATGGGCCTTCTGGGATGGCATCCGCGAATACGAGGCGACGAACCACGATTTCTTGCAGGGACAAATGGGTAACCCCAAGGGGCCCGACGCACCCAACAAGAAGCAATACGATCCGCGAGTCTGGCTCGGCGCGGCGGAGGCGTCCTTCACGAAGCGTCTGCTGGTGTCGTTCGAGGACCTAGATTGCGTCGGTCGGAACGGATAATTCGCGAGCAGATCCTTCCAGAAATCGCGTCATTCAAGGAGCGGCGGCTTCCAGCCGCCGAGGTCACTCGGCGGCGAGGCTGGCTGCCTTGGCGATGGACCCCGCGACCAGGAGGGCCTCGGCGGGACTCATGTCGCGGGCATTCTCGACCGCGATCGCGACGAAGCCCGTGCTGGCGCTCGTCGAAACAATCACGCGCGGGGCGTCGCTTTCGCCACCGAACGGAAGAACGGTGACGGTGCGACGCCCAGTGGCGGGATCGGTCGCCTTTTGAACCCAAGGGAGTTCTTCTTCGTTGCGGGCGATGGCGTCGACGAAGCGGAGTGGGTCGTAATCGGACGCCGTCGCGCGGGAAAGTAGCTCGATGTTCTCGAGCGGGTTCTCACCTCTTCCGAGAAAGGTAAGGCGCACATCTTCCTGCTGCTGGTTGTAGCGGATCTCGTAGCCGCCCTTCGGGGTGAGGCCGCGGAGCGCAAAGCGGTTGGCAAATTCGATGCGGAAAGAGGGGACGCGGCGGGCGAGCGGGGTGACGAGCGGCTCGGAGACGTGGATAGCGGGCGAAGTGGAGAGTGTGGTCATGGCTAAATTGTGACGAAACCGTAACATACAGCCGAATCGGGCGCGGTGCGACGGAAATTGGTTAAGGGTCGGGGAGGGGCGTGCACACTACAGGGATCGAACCTGTGACATCTTGCGTGTGAAGCAAGCGCTCTACCGCTGAGCTAAGTGTGCGGGCGTCTGGCCGCTCGGTGAGCGACGCGGGGAGGGAGCCTAGGATGCAGGGTTTGTTTTGACAAGGGCAGTTTTGGCAAGTTCGTGCCGTGCAAAACAAAAAAAGGCCCGCAGCAGACGCTGCGGACCTTTCAAAGTGAGAGCTGTTCTCGCTTAGTAGCGGTAGGCCTCTGGCTTGTAGGGGCCTTCGGCATTCACACCGATGTAGGTCGCCTGCTCGGGCGTGAGCTTGGTGAGCTTTGCGCCGATCTTGTCCAGGTGCAGGCGGGCAACTTCCTCGTCAAGTTTCTTGCTGAGGACGGTCACGCCGGGCTTGTTGGTCTCGCGGTTCTTCCAGAGATCCATCTGGGCCAACGTCTGATTCGTGAAGCTGTTGCTCATCACGAAGCTCGGGTGGCCAGTGGCGCAGCCGAGGTTCACGAGGCGGCCTTCGGCGAGCATGTAGAGCTGGCGTCCGTCGGGCATCGTGTATTGATCGACCTGTGCTTTGATCTCGAGACGCTCGACACCCTTCTCGTTGTTGAGGGCGTCGACCTGGATCTCGTTGTCGAAGTGACCGATGTTACAGACGATGGCCTGGTCTTTCATCTTGGTCAGATGCTCGAGGCGGATGATGTCCTTGTTCCCGGTGGTGGTGACGTAGATGTCGCCCCAGCCGAGGGTGTCCTCGATGGGAAGGACGCGGAAGCCTTCCATGGCGGCCTGAAGGGCGCAGATCGGGTCGATCTCGGTCACGACGACCTGGGCACCGTGGGCGCGGAGCGCCTGGGCGCAGCCTTTACCGACGTCGCCGTAGCCGCAGACCACTCCGACTTTGCCGGAGATCATCACGTCGGTGGCACGCTTGATTCCGTCGACGAGGGACTCGCGGCAACCGTAGAGGTTGTCGAACTTCGCCTTGGTGACCGAGTCGTTCACGTTGATCGCTGGGACGCGGAGTTTGCCGGCGGCGTGCATCTCGTAGAGACGATGGACACCGGTGGTGGTCTCTTCCGAGACGCCCTTCCAGGCCTTGAGGTAGGTGGTCCATTTGATCGGGTCGTCGGCGTTGACCTTCTTGAGAAGCGCCTTGATGACGGCTTCTTCGGTGGAGCCGGCTGGGGCGTTGACCCAGGAGGCGTCGCCTTCTTCGAGTTCCGCACCTTTGTGAATGAGGAGGGTGGCGTCGCCACCGTCGTCGACGATCATTTCCGGGCCGGAGCCGTCGGGCCACGTGAGGGCGTTCATCGTGCAGTCCCAATACTCTTGCAGTGTCTCACCCTTCCAAGCGAAGACAGGAATGCCAGAGGACGCGATGGCGGCGGCGGCATGGTCCTGCGTCGAGAAGATGTTGCACGAGCACCAGCGGACGTTTGCGCCGAGTTCGACGAGCGTCTCAATGAGAACGGCAGTCTGGATGGTCATGTGCAGGCTGCCCATGATCCGGACGCCGTCGAGTGGCTTGTCTGCTGCGTATTTGCGGCGGGTGGCCATCAGACCCGGCATCTCGTGCTCGGCGATGTTGATCTCTTTGCGGCCGAACTCCGCGAGTGTGATATCGGCGACCTTGTAGTCGAGCTTGCTTGGTGTGTCGGTGGTGGTGCTCATATGAATAGATTGTTATATGTTGATACGTGACAGTAAGCGGGGCGGATGCTCGGTTACTTTGCGGCTTTCTTGAGGGCGTCGGCTTTGTCGATGACCTCCCATGGGAGGTCGAGGTCTTCCTTACCGAAGTGCCCGTAGTTCGTGCTTTTGCTGTAGATCGGGCGGAGGAGATCGAGTGACTTCACAATGTCGGCGGGCTTGAAGCTGAAGACCTTCTTCACGGCCTTTTCGATCAGCTCCTCGGCGACAGTGTTCGTGCCGAAGGTGTCGATGTGGATGGAGACCGGCTGCGGGTGGCCGATGGCGTAGGCGAATTGGACTTCGCACTTCGAGGCCAGCCCGGCAGCGACGACGTTCTTCGCTACGTAGCGGCCCATGTAGGCGGCGCTGCGATCGACCTTCGTCGGATCTTTGCCAGAGAAGGCTCCACCGCCGTGGCGGCCCATGCCGCCGTAGGTGTCGACGATGATCTTGCGCCCGGTGAGGCCGGAGTCACCCTGCGGACCGCCGATGACGAAGCGGCCGGTCGGGTTAATGAGAAACTCGGTCTCAGCGGTCAGCATCTTCTTCGGGAGAACCTTCTTGATGATCTTCTCGATGCAAAATTTCTCGATGTCCGCGTGCAGCGCGCCCTCGGCGTGCTGGGTCGAGATGACGACATTGGCGATGCGGACCGGCTTGCCATCTTCGTAGACGACGGAGACCTGCGTCTTCGCGTCGGGGCGGAGCCATTTGACCTTGCCGGACTTGCGGACGCGGGTGAGTTCGCGGCCCAGACGATGGGCGAACATGACGGGAGCCGGCATCAACTCCTTCGTCTCGTCACAGGCGAACCCAAACATGAGACCCTGGTCGCCGGCACCCTGCTCGCCGGTCTTTTTGCCCTTGGCCTTCTTGGCGTCGACGCCCTGGCCGATGTCGGGGGATTGGGCGGTGAGGAGATTCGTGATGAAGAGCGTGTCCGCGTGGAAGACGTCGTCGCTGTTCGTGTATCCGATGCTGCGGACGGCTTCGCGGATGATGGATTCGTAATCGATCTTCGCGGTCGTGGTGATCTCGCCGCCGACAACGACGACGTTGGACTTCACGAAAGTCTCGCAGGCGACGCGCGAGGCCGGGTCTTGCTCGAGACAAGCGTCGAGGATGGCGTCGGAGATGGTATCCGCGACCTTATCGGGATGACCTTCGCCGACGGATTCGGATGAGAAAATGTAGCTGCGTGGCATGGAATGGATGGGTTGAGAGAGGGTATTGAGATCTTACCTATGAAGGTATGCGAATGTATTGATGGGTTCTTTGTGGTCAACGTCTTTTTGCGGGCGGCGGGGTTAGGACCACCCAATGCACGTCCCAACCTGTCATCTCGAGGTCATCCAAAAGATCGTCGACTCCTTGCGGAGCGCTCTGAAAGTGGAAGCCCAAGATCTTTCACTTCGTTCAAGATGACGGGGGTTGGGGCGCTTCGCGCGATCTGGCTGCGAGAGGAGTGATCGTGGAAAACTCGACGGTGGCCGGACGGTGGTGCATCTCTTCTAGCGTGGCTTCGATCCTGAAATCCCTGCGGGCGCTGTCGGATCCGACGCGGATGCGGTTGCTTCGGCTGCTGCGAGAGGAGGAACTCTCGGTGGCGGAGCTCCAGGAGGTGGTCGGGATGGCGCAGAGTCGGATCTCGGCGAGCCTAGCGCAGTTGAAGCGCGAAGGGCTCGTGGTGGACCGACGCGTGGGCAAAAATGTCTTTTATTCGTCGAGTCTAGAGGACGATTCCCCGCTGGTCGGACTGCTGGAAGAGGGCTGCCGGGAGATCGCGGAGGCGTCGCGGGATCGGGAGGCGCTCGGGCTGGCGCTGCGGAAGCGGAAGGACCGGGCGGCCGACTATTTCAACCGATTAGCGGGAAAATTCGGGCGGACTTACGTGCCGGGTCGCAGTTGGCAGGCGTTGGCTCATGGGTTGTTGCGGCTCCTGCCAAAGGAGACGGTGATCGCGGATCTCGGCGCGGGGGAAGGGACGTTAGCTCAATTGCTCGCGCGACGAGTCCGGCGGATCATTGCAGTCGATTATTCCGAAAAAATGGTCGAATTCGGCTCGCGGGTCGCGCGGGAGAACGGCTTTGAAAACTTGGAATACCGGCTGGGCGACGTCGAGGCACCGCCCATCGGTGACGGCGAGGTGGACGTGGCGCTATTTAGTCAGGCTCTACACCACGCGGCGCGACCGGCGGCGGCGGTCGCGGAGGCTTACCGGATCCTGAAGCCCGGTGGGCAAATCTTGATCCTCGATCTGGCGAGCCACAGCTATGAGCAGGCGCGGGAGCTCTACGCGCACCAGTGGCTGGGATTCTCCGAGGTCGAGCTGCACGAGATGCTGAGAACTGCGGGTTTTGCGGAGATCGAGATCTCGGTCGTTGCCAGCGAAAAGGCGGCTCCTCATTTCCAGACGGTTCTTGCGACCGCCTCTCGGGTCCGAGCGGACATCAGTTGACTTTGTCGACTCGTGCGCTCTAGTTCGCGCCGGATGAAGTGGCTGATTTTAGTAGGAATGATGGCGTCGGTGCAGTTGGGATCGGCGGCGTCCTTCAGCGGGGTTTTTGCTTTTGGTGACAGCTTGAGCGACCGGGGCAACACGGTCGCGATCTTTGGTCCCGTGCTGAATGCGACGGACGCCTACAACTCGCGTTTTTACGCCGACGGTCGCTGGTCAAATGGCCCGTTGTGGATCGAAGACGTGAACGCGGCGCTCAGCGGTCGCCCGTGGCTGCGCAACGTTGGAAGTCCTACGTCGATCGGGGCGAACTTCGCTTGGGGCGGCAGCACTTCGGAGTCGGGTTACACGAATCGTGTGCTGGCAAATCTGCAGACGCAGATCGGATCCTACCAGAACAACATCCTTGTCGGGCCGCTGGTGGATCCCTTCATCGGGACGAAGCTGGCGGCGGTCTGGAGCGGCGGCAACGACGTGATTAATGCCGTGCAAAGCGGCAAGCGGTTCAATGCCCGGAAGCTCTCATCCCAGATGGCGGACAACGTGGCGAAGGCAATCGAGACTCTCTACGGTCGGGGAATCCGATTCTTCATCGTGCCGAATCTGCCGGATCTGGGAAAAAAGCCGAACTACCTCGAGGACCCGAAATTGGGGGAGGCAGCGACCAATCTGGTCGATCTCTACAACCCCAAATTGCGGCAGGCGATCTACTCGCTACGAGAGAAGCTCGACGGCGTCACGATCTACGCCTTTGACGCGCTGGAGCTGATCGATGCGGTCATCGCCAAGCCCGGGGCCTACGGGCTGAGCAACGTCACCGAGTCGGCCTACGTGGCAGATCGTTCCCGATCCGCTGGCGGCTACCTGCGCGGCAATCCGAACAATTACTTATTCTGGGACACGACGCACCCCACCCGGGCTGGGCACGAAATCGTGGGCAAAGCCGTTCTGGGATTGATTGGCCTCACCGCAGCCGACAGCGCTGTGCCCCGAGTGCGCCTGATTCGCCGATCGGTCGAGCGAAACGGTGCGCGCGTGAAAATGCGCGGTCGGGCATCCGACGACAAAGGTTTGGACCAGATCGAGATCTTGGTCGAACGGAACGTCGAGTCGGTCCGACCGCGACCAAACGGTCGATGGTCGGCCACTGTGCGCATCCCCCGAGGGCGCAACGTCCTGCGGGTGCGAGCGGTCGATCGCACCGGGAAGTTCTCCGCCGAGCGACTCCTTGTTGTGCCGCGGCGACGGGCGAATTAGGGCGGACTCCCGCCGTTGCCCCGAGCGCCGTGGTCGCAATCCCTCGTCTGAGGGTTGATCCAGAGGCCCATTCGACGAGAAACGGAACCCACTGAAAGAGAGGTTGACCGCATCCTGGCCCGGGCGAGGATGCTCCCGCGATGACGTGGCGGGCGGTGGTGGGTGAGGCCCGGGGAACGGCTTGGCTGGCGCTGCCGCTGGTTGCCGGGCAGGTGAGCCAGATGCTGATGGGGGTCGTCGATACGGTGATGATCGGTCAGTTGGGGGTCGTGCCGCTGGCGGCGGCGACTCTGGCGATGACGCTGGTGCACATCCCGCTCATCGCGGGGGTCGGGGTGCTGGTGGCGGTGTCGATCCGGGTCTCGCAGGCTCGGGGCGCGGGGGACGTAACCGGAGGTCGGGGGGCGGTGCGGAACGGGTTATACTTGGCGTTTCTGTTCGGGGGAATCGCACTGGTGGCGGGGTTTTTGACGCGACCACTCCTCGCGATGATCGGACAGGACCCGGCGGTCGCGGCTGCGGCGGGGGATTATTACGTGATCGTGATGGCGTCGTTGGTGCCGGGGCTGGCGTGCATGGTTTTCAAAAACTTCGCCGACGCCATGAACCGGCCCTGGGGAGCGTTTTGGATTCTGTTGGGCGGGGTGGGGCTGAACGTCCTGCTCAATTGGGTGTTCATCTACGGCCGGTGGGGGGTGCCGGCGATGGGCTTGGAGGGGGCTGGGTGGGCGACGCTGATCGCGCGTGGTTTGGACGCGCTGGTGCTCTGGGGCTGGACGGCTCGGTGGGGGAAGTTCGGCCAGTGGGTCCCGCGCCGTTGGCTGCGGATGCCGGATTGGACCGTGATGCGGAGCTTGTTGCGGGTGGGATTGCCAACGAGCGTGCAACTGCTGGCGGAGGTAGGCGCATTTGTCGCGGCGACCGTGATGATCGGCTGGATCTCGGCGGAGGCGTTGGCCTCGCACCAGATCGCGATCACGTGCGCGGCGACGACGTTCATGGTGCCGCTGGGGATCTCGATGGCGTTGACGGTGCGGGTGGGCGAGGCGTGGGGGGCGGAGGAGTTCGCCCGACTCCGTCCGATCGTGTCGAGTGGATTGGCGATGGGTGCGGGGGTGATGGTGGCGAGTGCCGCGACCTTCTTACTGGCCGGGAAATTGATCGCGGGCTGGTTCATCGCGGATCCTGCGGTCATCGGAATCGCGGCAAATCTACTGGTGTTGGCGGGGATCTTTCAAGTGAGCGACGGGATCCAGATCGTCTCGGCCGGGTGCCTGCGGGGGATGAATGACGTGCGGGTCCCGGCCTGGATCGCGCTGGCGGCGTATTGGGCGATCGCGCTCCCCCTCGGGGCTTGGCTGGCGTTTGGCCTGGGCCTAGGAGCGGTCGGCGTCTGGCTGGGGTTGACCTGTGGCCTCGTGGTAGCGGCCGTGTGGCTGGGGATCCGGGTGTGGGGGAAGTGCGGGGTGCGCTGAAAAGCTGAGGTCGGAAAACTGAAGGCGCGGCTAAAAGGCGGGGATGTCCTGGAGGGTCGGTCGATCGGTGCGTTTGGCCGACGATTCCTTAGCCTTGGTCGCTTGGATCGATCCGGGTGAATCGGTCCACGCCCCGAGCCGGGCGGCTTTGGCTCCAGACTCGAGCTTCTCGAGAAGCCGGCGGTAGCTGTCGGCGGAGATCCCGCGAGGGTGGGCGATGTTGTGGCCGTAGATGCGGGCGAGGCCGGCGGCAACGAGGAGTTCGGCCAAGTCACCGGACGGAGTCTCGATGACCGCGAAGTAACGAGGGAGTTGGCTCTGGCCCTTGGCGTCTTCCCAGCGGGTGCGGACGGTGAAGTTACCGGTCATTTTTGACGCGGCGAAGGCGGTGGCCTCGGCGCCGAGTTCGAGCAGCCGTTTTTTCCGGACGTCGAAGTCTTCGGCTTGGTCGCTGGTCCGACGCCGGAAGTCGTTGCTGGTCTCGGCAGCATCGACAAAATACAGGCGAAAGATCCGCTCCTTCCCGGCCGCACGAACGTGGAAGCTGTCCCCGTCGTTGGATTTGCTCTCGACTAGGCGGCAGTTGGTGATCGTCTCCCAGGGGGCGGCGTCGGCGGACTTGGTGAGAAAGATTGCCGCCAGGAGGAGGGCAACTGCGGAGGGGCGGGAGCGCATCGGGGAGGTCAGCGGCTGCGCGCGCAGGTCGCCTACGATTGGGACTGGCTCTGCGTCTGAGTCGAGCCGGGCTCGTCGAGCCACTCGCAGTAGACGCTGCTGAGGGCGTCGGAGATGTCGACGAGGCACTTCTGGGTGCTGTCGAGGTATTCGTGAAGACCCTGCAAAAAGACCATGTCGATGGTGCTGAAGTTCATGCTCGAGGTAAGGACGCCAGACAGGCGCTCGGCCTCGTTCAGAAATCCGAAGATGCCGCTGCCGCCGATGCGGTGGATGGCGCGGTCGAGATTGCCAACGCAGTAGCGGATCGACCGGGGGAAGGCCGGGTTGAGAATGAGAAATTCCGCGACTTTGCCGGCGGAGACATTGCCGACGTGGATTTTCAGGTAGGCTTCGAAGGCGCTGCAGGAGCGGAGGACGGCCATCCACTGGGTGAGATCGACGTTGCCGCCGACGCGTTCGCCCATCGGGAGGAGGATGTGGTATTTGACGTCGAGGACGCGAGAGGTCGAGTCGGCGCGCTCGAGAAATTTGCCGACTTGGATGAAATCCCACCCCTGACCGTGGGTCATGGTCGCGTCGGTGATCCCTTGGAAGAGATGGGACCCTTCGGTCACGCTGTTGAAGAAATCGTGGGGAGTATTCTGGTAGTCGGAGCGGGCGGCGTCGCTGCGCAGGTAAAGGTAGAGTTTGTTGACCTGCTCCCACATCTCGGAGGAGATCTGCTCTCGGACGGTGCGGGCGTTTTCCCGCGCCGAGATCATGCAGGAAAGAATGGAGTTGGGATTCTTGCGCTCGAAGGTGACAAACTCCATCACGTCGTCGGCGGTGATCTCATCGTGGAGGCTCGAGAAAAGCTCTTTGTCCTCCAACGTCGCTAGGATCGGCAACCAGTGGCGCCGGACGGAAGTGGCGTCGGGGTCCTCGAGGTCGAGCATGAGCTCCATGTTGACCGTGAGCAGGCGGGCATTGTTCTCAGCGCGCTCGATGTAGCGGCTGAGCCAGTAGCAAGATTCGGCGACGCGGGATAACATTTATGATTTACGATTGATGATTTGGCACAATGCGGCGTCGGGAGTGGGCAAGGCGTGAATGGGCCAACAAATCATCGATCATCGATTTATTGGTCGAGAACCCAGGTGTCTTTCGAGCCGCCGCCCTGGGAGGAGTTGACGACCAGCGACCCTTTTTTCATGGCGACTCGGGTGAGGCCGCCGGGGATGATCTTGATCTCCTCACCGTAGAGGGCGTAGGGGCGGAAATCGACGTGGCGGCCTTCGATGACGCCGTCGCAGTGGGATGGCGAGCGGGAGAGCTGGATGACCGGTTGGCCGATGTAACCCCGGGGATCGTTGCGGACGAGATCGCGGAACTTTGCAACTTCCTCTTTCGTCGCGTGGGGGCCGATGAGCATGCCGTAGCCGCCGGACTCGTTGGCCGCCTTGATGACGAGGTTCTCCATGTTGTCCAACATGTATTTGCGGTCGTCCTCTTCGGCCGAAAGGTAAGTGTCGACGTTGGGCAGGATGGGGGTCTCGCCGAGGTAGAACTCGATCATGCGCGGGACGTAGTAGTAGACCGCCTTGTCGTCGGCGACGCCGGTGCCGATGGTGTTGGCGAGGCTCACGTTGCCGGAGCGGTAGGCGTCGACCAGACCGGGGACGCCGAGGCACGAGTCTTTGCGGAAGACCTCGGGATCGAGGAAATCGTCGTCGATGCGGCGGTAGATCGAATCGACCTGCTTGAGGCCTTTCGTCGTCTTCATGTAGACGCGGGAATTCTGCACGACGAGATCGGCGCCGGTGACGATCTCGATGCCCATCTCTCGAGCGAGGAACGAGTGCTCGAAGTAGGCGGAATTGAAGATGCCGGGCGAAAGGACTACGCAGGTCGGATCGGGGTTGCCGTCGGGCGCGACGTGGCGAAGGACGGAGAGGAGTTCCTGCGGGTAGCGGTCGACCGGCCGGACGGCGCATTGGTTGAACAAGTGCGGGAACACGCGCTTCATCGCCTGGCGATTTTCCAAGACGTAAGAGACGCCGGAAGGGCAGCGGCCATTGTCCTCGAGCACGAGATACTGGCCGTCGGCCCCGCGAATGAGATCGGTACCGCAGACGTGGATGTAGATGTTCTTCGGGACGTCGAAGCCCATAAACTCGGGGCGGAAATGCTTCGCCGAGCGGATCATGTCCTCCGGGATGACCTTCTCCTTAAGAATGCGTTGTCCGTGGTAGATGTCGTCCAGGAACATGTTGAGCGCGGTGAGGCGCTGCTTGAGTCCGGCTTCGATGTGCGCCCATTCCTTGGCGGCGATGATGCGCGGGATCAGGTCGAACGGAAAGATGCGCTCGGTGCCTTCGTCGCCACTGTAGACGGTGAAGGTGATCCCCTGGCTCAAGTAGGAATTGTCGGCGAGGGCACGCTTGCGGTCGAATTCCCCAGGCTCCATGGCCGAGAAGCGGTCGAGAAGCTTCTCGTAGTGGGGGCGGACATTGCCCGCCGAGTCAAACATCTCGTCGCAGAACCCGCCGACGTCGTAGTTACTGAACATTCCCTCCATGCGCGGGAGAGGGTGACAAAGGGGTAAGGGAATTGCAAAGGGGTTTTGCGGACGGCGATCCGCTGGATCGGCGGGTCCAAGGTGGCGGTGCTGGGATGGTGGACTCGGTTCGTTGCTTGGGCCGAGGTCGGCGTCAAGGCGTGCTCAATTTTCTCGAAAACTCGCCCAAGGTTATGGCTGCCGGTCGGCGAGGTGTTGATCGGCCGAAGATGGGGACGATGTGGCGTTCGAGGGGGTTACGTTTGACGTTGCGACTCACCATATCGACGGAGTGGTCTGCGTCGTAGCCCAGCGCTCTCACGGCAGCGTCGGCCTCGGCGCGCAGGTCGTCGGGCTGCGAGCCGATGATGGTGTGCTCGCGGTGGGATTTGTTCCACGGTGGGCAGACGTCGATCCCGGGAGAACGTGCTTGGACGATGGTCGAGAGTTGGGCTTCGCCCCGATGAGCGAAGCGGTCGCCGCTGCCGAACGTAAATTTCTCTATTCTTTCCATGCTGGTCGAGTTTGACCAAGGGCTGATCGGAGAGTGCGTATCCGAGGTGCGTCGACTACGTCACGTGACGGAGCGCGTGAAGCTCTCCCGAACGACGGCCCCCGCCGCTTTGGGGCGGCGGTACTCGTCGAAAGTGCCTTTGTTGTTGTAACCGCGCGGGCGGCGGAGGCTCTGCTCGTTGCGGTCGACGCGGGTGTCGGAGAAGTGCCAGATCGCGAGGCCCGCGATGGCTGGATTGCGGACGACTTCGTCGCAGAAGACGCGCAGATATTCGGCCTGATATTCCTCGGTGAAAAATCCGTTCATCGGATCGTGCCAGCCCGGCAGCGCCTCCGCGCCGGTCTCGCTGATCACGTAGGGCTTATCGAAGGTCGCGGCGTGGGCGAGGCACTCTTGGACCTGAGGGAGGATGAGGCTGAGTGGGTCCGGGTGCTCGCCGGTGCCATACCAGCCGGGGTAGAGGTTGTTTGAGATGAGGTCGACTTGGTTGTAGAAGAGATCGTCGAAGGGGCAGTTGCTCGCGCAGGCGATTAGGCGGTCTGGATCCCGGCGGCGTAGGAGGGCAACGGATTCCTCGAATATCGGACGGGTGGACTCGTCGTTGGTGCTGGCTTCGTTGAGAAAGCCCCAGATGACGACCGACGGGTGGTTGATGCTAGCGTCGACCATCTCCCCGAGCATCGCGAGGTGAGCGCTGCGGAAATGCGGGTCGGTGAGCTGGCGCTCGCGTTGCCCCCAGCCGAGTCCCTCCTCCCAGACAACGAGGCCTAGCTCGTCGCAAAGATCCAGAAACCGCTGATCCTGCGGGTAGTGACTGCCGCGCACAAAATTGCAGCCCAGCGACTTGAGGTGGTGGATGTCGATCAGGTGCTGCGCGGGGGAGACGGACGACCCGGTGGTGGGGTGGAACTCGTGGCGGTTGTAGCCGAGCAGTTTGATCGGTTCGCCGTTCAGCAGAATCTCGCGACCTCGGGTGCTGATGGTGCGCAGCCCGAAGCGGAGGATGAGATCGTCTCTGCCAGCGGTGAGCGCGAGCGTGTGAAGGTGAGGCGTCACTGGCGACCAGGGTCGCGGGTCGGGAACGGTGAGTTCGAGAGTGAACTCGGACCCGGCCACCGCGTGCGTGGTCGGGGCCCCGCCGTCGATCTTGGTGCTGATCTCGGTAGCGGGAGCCGACATCTGCACGGTCACAGAGATCTTGCCGATGGCGAGATCATCAACTCGGACGACCGCAGACTGGAGGTAGGTCTCGGGCACCTCGTGCAGCCATGCGCTGCGGGTGATGCCGCCCCATTGGTAGAAGTCGAAGAACTGCTCGTGCAGCGGCGTCCGCTGCCAATCGAAGCGGTTGTCGACGAGGATCGTGATCTCGGTCGTCGGCGCGTTGCTGGCACCCGCATCGATCCAGAAGCCGGTGTAGCCGCAGCCGTGATCGGCTAAGGCTCGACCATCTACGAAGACGCGACACCAGAGGCTGACCGCTCCGAAGTGAATGAGGCGACGCTTTCCTGGGGTGGTCGGTAGTGACCGGGAGTAGGCGGCGATGCCCCGGCACCCGATCCAATCTGGGAAGGCGTCGAACGCCGCTGGCACCAGCATCCGACCCTCGAGGCCTAACCGCTCGACCCGCACGTCCTCGGCCGTGACGTCGCCTAGGAACTCAAACCGCCAGGTCCCATCCAGGGAATGGACTGTGCGGGTCTGGTGCTGCGGAAATGTCATGTTTTTCGTCATGAGCGGAGGGGAGAAGGGTCAGCGGTCGTCGAGGTCGGCCACTTCGCGGATCAAGGCTAGCGACTCGAAGGACATCGGTCCGAGCTGCGCTCGACGTAGCAGGAATCAACCACGATTCGGCGACTGCGTCGACGTGATCGCTACAGCGATTGCCGTGGGTAGCTACCCAGGATCTTGACGGCGCGGCACTGGCGGGAGAGTTCGCGGAGGATCTCGTCGAAGCCTTCGTCGCGGTGGTGACCATCGACTTCCACAAAAAAGAAGACGTCATTGCTGCCGCGGGAGGCGGGTCGGCTGGCGAAGTGCGCGAGATTGAGCGCGGCATCGCGGAAGGGTCCGAGCGCGTCGACGAGGGCTCCGGGGCGGTCCTCGACGCGGAGGAGCAGCGTCGTGCGGTCGCTGCCGGTGATGGCGGTGCCGGTGCGGGCGAGGACGAGGTAGCGGGAGGCGTTGTCGGTGTGATCCTCGGAGCCGTCGGGGGTGGAGCGGATCTCTCCGCAGATGGTGAGTTCCGTTTGAGCGAGAGCGTCGAGAGTGGGTTTGACGGCTCCGTGGTTGGATTCTTCGATGGGGACAACGACGCAATCGGCTTCGCCGCGAGCGGTCGCGTTGAAGGCGTCGGGGACCTCCGGGAAAAACCCGTACTCGACGCTCGAGCCGAACTTCGCACGGGCGGCGAGATGGGTCGGGCCGCCTTCGGTGCCCGAGCAGGCGATCACGACGTCTTTCTCGAGCGCCAGCGAGGCCGACATGATCTCGCGGTAGATGGCGCGGATCGCGACGGGCCGAAGCGGTCCGTCGCTGCGCTCGACGAGACTGCGTAGGAGCGTGATCTCTCGCTCAGGAGCGTAGATCGGGAGGCCGTCGCGGTTCTTGATCTCGCCGACGGCGAGCGCGAGGGTGGCGCGTTCGTTGAGGAGCCGGAGAAGATCGGTGTCGATGGCGTCGATCTTATCGCGGAGTTCGGTGAGTTCGCTCATTGGGAAGGTTCGGCGGGGACCGACGGCTCGGTCGGTTCCGGTGTCGAGGGTTCGGGTGGCTCCAGGGCCGACGGCTCGGGGGGTTCTTCTGTTGGGACTGACGCCTGGTCGGCGGGGACATCGGGATCCTCGGGGGCTTCGCCTTCGAGAGTCTTGGTAGGTTCTGGCTCCTGAGCCGCAGCGATGGCGGCTTGGCGGAGTTCGGTGGCGTTGGGCAGTTCGTCGAGCGTGCGTAGGCCGAAGTGCTCCATGAAAAAGGTCGTCGTCTCGTACAGAAGCGGACGTCCGGGGAGTTCGGATCTCCCGGCGATGCGGACGAGGCCGCGGTCGAGGATGGTCGTCATGACCCCATCGACGGCGACGCCCCGGACGGCCTCGATGTCGGCGCGGGTGCAGGGCTGGCGGTAGGCGATGATGGCGAGCGTCTCGAGGGCGGGGGCGCTGAGGCGGGCGGGCTTGCTCTCGGGGAAGAGCTGGCGGAGCCAAGGCGCGAAGCGGGCGGAGGACACAAATTGCCAGCCGCTGGCGGTCTCGCGGACTTCGAAGGCCCGTCCGGCTTCGGCGTAGTCGACGCTCAGAGCGTCGATGGCGTTCACGAGATCGTTCTCCTTCGCTTGGGCGATCCGGGCAAGGACCTCGTCTTCGGGCGAAGCGGCAGCGGCTCCTCGGAGGATGGCACCGATCTCGCGGGCGGAGACGGGTTTTTCCGAAGCGAAGACGAGGGCTTCGACGATGGGCTTGAGGTCGGGCAGGATCATGCGGCGGTCGCTTCGGCAGCGGAGTCCGCAGCATCGGGGGTGGGTTCGGCTGGGTCGACCCAGATCTCGCCGAACTGTCCGTCCTGGCGGACGCGGAGTTGTTTCATTCGGATCAGTTCGAGCATGGCGAGGAAGGTGACGACGATCTCGGTGCGACTGGCCGCTTCGGGGAAGATCTCTTCGAAGCGCAGCGAGACCCCCGAGCGCGTGAGATTGACGAGGTGCTCGATCTTGTCGGAGACGGAGAAATTCTCCGCGAAGATCTCGCGCAGATCCTCGGTCTTCGCCGCCCGGCGTTTCAGAATGTTTTGAAACGCACGGATCAAGTCGAAGATCCCCACGTCCTCGACGAAGATGTTCTCCTGCGCCGGGAGGTCGGGCGCGACGGCGATCCGGGGGAAGAGATTTTCCTGTGCGGCTTCGCGGTCACGCAGTCGCCCGGCGGCTTCCTTGAATTTCTTATACTCGATGAGTTGGCGGATGAGTTCCCAGCGGGGATCATCCTCGTCGGCGTCCTCTTCGGCCATCCGCTGATCGACCGGGAGGAGCGTGCGGCTCTTGATGTAGAGGAGGTTGGCGGCCATCACGATGAACTCGCCAGCCAGCTCGATGTCGAGCATCTGAAAGGCCTCGATGTAGTCGAGGTATTGCTTCGTGATGCGCTCGATCGAGATGTCGTAAATGTCCACTTCATCGCGCTTGATGAGGTAGAGCAAGAGATCGAGGGGCCCCTCGAACACGTCGAGCTTGACCTTGTAATCACCCTCCATTTCCCGCTGTCTTCTGGCTTGAGGACTTAGGCTCGCTTGTAGCCGCGCTTCCGGCCCTCGGCGTCCATCTGGGCGCGATGCTTCCGGGCGCTGTTGAGCTTGGTCTTACGCTTGCGGAGCTGGCGAGCGAGCTTGTCGGCCGCTTTGTCGATCGCTTTGTGGAGGTCGGCGTTGGCGTCCTCGGCGTGGATGTCGGGGCCGGGGACTGCGAGGTGCGCCTTGACCGAGAATTTCTTGGTGTTCTTTGACTCGTCGTGAAGGAGGACGATGTGAGCGGCGATCATGTCGTCGGCGATGGCTTCGAGGTGCTCGATTTTGTCGGCGACGTGGCGGTGGATCGACGCGGTGAGCGTGAGGTTCCGGGGACTGATGTGGATCTGCATCTGGTGATTTTGAATGCGCGGTGCGGGTCGGGCGAGCGAAAATGAGGCAGCGGTCATTCTCACGGCTGGGCGGCGGAGAAATGCCAAGCCCGGATTCGCTGGGACCCGGGGTCCTCGTGGGAGGAGCCAGTTATCTCGGCGTGATCCCGAGATAGTTCCGCACGCTGCCGATCTCACGGAGATAGGTCGGCCTTCCGGGGCTCGCAGCCCAGAGCGCGGTGGAAGATCCGCCGTCGAGGTTGAGAGCCTCGGCGATCTTGAAGTTCGGAAAAATGGTCCCGCTTGCGAGGATGCGCGCGGTATCCGCAAGGGTCACGGGCGACGTGATGAGGAGGGCCCAGTTCTTCTTGCCGTCGGTCGCGATGAGGGTGCGGCGCGCGCGACGCTTCTCGTCCAGGCCGACGGTCGGGGTCCCTTCGCTGACCAGATACGGACCGCATTGCAGGGCCTCGGTGTCTTTTTTCGACGGGGTGTAATCGGCGGAGCGCACCAGCCGGGGTTTGCCGCCCGTGACGACGAAGATGCCGGCGAGAATCTTTGCTCTCTCGAAGCCATTGATGGTCTCGCCGTCGGCGATCTCCAATCCAACGGGCCGCCAGTCGGCGTGGAAGTAGCCGCCGTTCGTCCCGGCGACGAAGTCGCCAGCGGTCATCGCCTCGCCGAGCGAACCCTTGTCTTTGGTGGGGTTGTCAATCACGCGGAAGGCGTAGTTTTTCTCGCTGAAGAAGACGCCCTTGATGCGGACGTTCTGATTGCCGCTGGTGGCTTCGCGCTCGGTGAGCTTCGCGCCACCCGGCAGGTCGGCGAGGGGTTTCTCGAAACCAAGCGTCCAATCGGCGTGCGCGGGAGGCGGGGTGGCGAGAGCGAGGATGGTGGCGATCCAGAGGAGCATCGTGTGGTTGTACCGGGCGGGGATCGGGCGTCAATCGCGGTCCGCTTGACCGGGTGGGGGCTTTCCCGTTTGCTCGGTCGATGAGTCGTAAAGGTATCCTACTAGCGGGCGGGGCGGGGAGCCGACTGGACCCGCTCACCCGGATCGTCTGCAAGCAGCTGCTCCCGGTCTACGACAAGCCGATGATCTATTACCCGCTGAGCACTCTGATGCTCGGCGGGATCCGTGAGATCCTCATCATCTCGACGCCGAAGGATCTACCGATGATCGAAGCCCTGCTCGGCGATGGTTCGCAGCTCGGGATGCGATTGGAATACGCCGTGCAGCCCGAGCCGAAGGGAATCGCGCAGGCGTTTCTCATCGGGGAGAAATTCCTCGCCGGCGACGGGGTGGCGCTCGCGCTGGGGGACAACATTTTTCACGGCAACCTGGATTTTTTCCGGCGGGCGTTGGGACGCGAGACGGGCGGCTGCATCTTCGCCTGTCCGGTGCGGGATCCGGAGCGGTATGGCGTGATCGAATTTGACGCCGACGGGCGGGCGATCAGCATCGAGGAGAAGCCGAAAGCGCCCCGGAGCCACTACGCCGTGCCGGGGCTCTACTGCTACGGCGGAGACGTGGTCGAGATCGCGCGTGGCCTCGCTCCGTCGGCGCGGGGCGAGGTCGAGATAACCGACGTCAACACGACGTATCTCGAGCGAGGCGACCTTTGGGTCGAGGTCGTCGGGCGGGGGCTGGCTTGGCTCGACACGGGGACGCACGAGAGCCTCCTCGAGGCGGCGAACTACATGGCGACCCTGCACCACCGGCAGGGGGTGATGGTGGCGTGCATCGAGGAGGTGGCCTTCGAGATGGGATTCATCGACCGCGCGGAGTTGGCGGCGGTCGCCGCTCGGCTGCCCAACAACGACTACCGCCGGTATCTGGAAGGGCGGTGATCTATCTCTCCGGGAAGTAGTCGGCCCAATCCGGGGGGAGGCGGTCGTGCTCGATCTCGGCGGCGATGCGGCCCTCGTTCGCCGGATCGAAGACGGTGCTCGTGCCGTAGACCATGATGACGTCCGAGCTGCCCTCACCGCGCAAAGCGTGGGCGACGCCGGGCGGGATCACCACCCCGAGCGTGTTCGGCCCGCGCACGTCGTCGCCATCGACGACGAAGCGCATGCGACTCCGGGTGAACCCCGCGCGCTCGTCGACGAGAAACATCTCGGCTCGCCCCTGGATGATGAACATGACGTCCCATTGCTCCCGCTCGTACGGGCGGCGAGTCGCGTCCTCGCCGTCGAACAGCGCGGCGAGGTAGTCGCCGGGATCGGTATTTTCCGGGATGAACGGGGGGTGGATGTGGAAGCCCTTGGCCGCACCGGCAAACATCCGAGCCGTGGCCCATTGGCGCGGCCAGAGGCCGATCCGCCCCAGCGTCCCTTCGCCTTCGCGGGCAAACTCGCCGAAGGCTCCGCGGTGCCGTTGCGGGTGGATGGATCGGTGGAAAAGCTCGACGCCCGGAATCCACGCGGCCGCCTCACGAAGGTGGGGTTCGGCGGCGAGCACCTGCCCGCCCTCCAGCCCAGTCGTCGCCAGGCGCGTGGAGAGATCCGAGCTGGCGTAGTCGCGCTCGGTGAGTGCGGCCTGCGCCCGCGGGCCGAGGCCGCGCCAGTAGGAAGTGTCGCTCATGGCGCGCAGTTTTGCGGTTTTACCCCAGACGCGCCAGTGACATCTCAACCCCCCAAATCCAAAGCCACTCAACCCGCAGACCCGCGCCAATGCAACTGACGGCCGTCAGTTGCATTGGCGCGGGTCTCGCGTGGTCGGGGTGGGGTGCGGGGGGCTTTGCAATTGGATTGGGTTCTGGGTAGAGAGGGCGAGTGAAGTGGTCGTATCCTATCGCGAAGGTCTCCGGCATCGTGCTGAAGGTCCACGTGACATTCCTCGCGCTCTTGGTCTTCGTCGCCTGGATGTACTACCGAAATGGCGGGATGGAAGCCGCGGTGCTGGGGTTGGCGTTTGTCTCGCTTTTGTTCGTTTGCGTGCTGTTGCACGAGTTCGGCCACGCCTTTGCAGCTCGGGCGTTCGGCATTCGGACCCCCGACATCACCCTTCTGCCGATCGGCGGAGTTGCGCGGCTGGAGCGGATGCCGAGCCATCCGATGCAGGAGTTGATCGTCGCACTAGCCGGGCCGGCGGTGAACGTGGTGATCGCGCTTGGACTCTGGCTCGCGCTCGGATTGTCGGTCGGCTCGGGGGAGCTGACGACCTTCGACGAGCGGCGCCATCTCGCGGTGCAGCTGCTGCAGGTGAACGTCGTGCTGATCGTTTTTAATCTCATCCCGGCCTTCCCGATGGACGGGGGGCGGGTGCTGCGGGCGCTGCTGGGGATGAGGTTTTCGCACGCGACGGCAACCCGGGTCGCCGCGCGGGTCGGGCAGGTGATCGCGGCCTTGTTTGTCGTGGCGGGCTTCTTCGGGAATCCGTTTTTGGTCTTTATCGGCCTGTTCGTTTTCTCGGGCGCGCAAGCGGAGCTGAGTTACACCAAGATGCGCGGGGCGGCGACGGGACGGACCGTCGGCGAAGCGATGATCACGCGCTTCCAATCGTTCGTCGGCTCGCAGCCCGTCTTCGAAGCGGCAGAGGAAGCGGGGCGGGACTCGCAGCCCATCTTTCCGGTGACCGATGACCGCTTGCGGGTGACGGGCATGGTGCGGCGGAAGGATCTGCTGGCCTCCGGGCCGGCGGGGGCGACGACCGTGTCGCAGCTCGCGAGCGCGGTGCCGACGGTGGGCACGGGAGCGGCTTTTGGCGAGGCCTTCGCGGTGATGCAGCAGACCGGCAACTCCGTGCTCCCGGTGGTGAACGATGGCGGGCAGGTCGTCGGACTGATCAGCTTGAACCTGCTGTCGCAGAGCGCCCGGAGCTGAATGAACGTCCTCATCCTCGGCGCTGGCGAGATCGGTTTTCACATGGCGCAGACGCTCGTCGGGCAGGCCCACAACGTGACGGTCATCGAGGAGAACGAGCGGGTCGCCGCCGACATGAACGACAAGCTCGATGCGCTGGTCGTGCAGGGAAATGGCTCGTCGGTCTCGCTGCTGGAAGAGGCGCGGGTCGCGGAGTGCGACGTCTTCCTTGGGCTGTCGAGCGAGGACAACACGAACGTTGTCGCGGCCTCGCTCGCGAAGTCTCTGGGTGCGAAGAAGACGATCGCGCGGGTGCACTCGGACGTGCAGCGGGACCAGTGGTTGTTGGATTATCGCGCGCATTTCAACGTCGATTACCTGTTCAGTTCGGAGCGGCTGGCGGCGGTGGAATTAGCCAAGCACATCCGCAATCCGGATTGCCTGATCGTCGAGGAAGTGGCTCGCGGGCGGATCGAGCTGCAGCAGACCCCGATTCAGCCAAACAGCGAGGCGGTGGGAAAATCCCTGCGCGCCCTGGGGTTGCCGGCTCGCGTGCGGGTCGGGTCGATCCAGCGAGATGGGAAGGCGATCATCCCCGGCGGGGACGAGATCCTTACCGATGGCGACGTGGTGACGTTGTTTGGCAATCCGCGCACGCTGCAGGACGTGGTCCCGCGATTTCGAGGTGGCAAGGGGCGCGAGGAGACGCGGGTGGTGATCTTCGGCGGGGGCGAGTACGGCTTTGCGCTGGCGCAGATGCTCGAGGGGGGGCGCTTCCGCACGCGGATCATCGAGCGCGACCCGAAACGGTGCGAGTATCTTGCGAAGATGTTGCAGCGGACGACGCTCATCAACGCCGACGCGACGTCGTTCCAATTGCTCAAGGAAGAGCAGGTCGGCGAGGCAGACTTCTTCGTCGGCGCGACGCTCGAGGACGAGGACAACGTGATGACGTGCCTGCAGGCGAAGGACCTCGGCGTGAAGCATTGCCTCACGCTGATTCACCGAGCCGATTACGCGGACGCCGTCACGCGGGCGGGGGCGAAACTCGGGATCCTCGGCGCGGTCAGTCCGCGAGTTGCGACGGCGCGGGATCTCATGCGGTTTTGCACGAACGAGCGGTTCAGCACGCTCGTGCGGCTCTCCGGCGGGATCGACGTGATCGAGTTCACGGTGCGAGAGCACGGCAATCTTGCGGGGCGAGCGGTCGCGGCAGTCCAGTGGCCGAAGGGAAGCGGACTTGTCTCCGTCACTCACGGGGCGCAGGCCACGGTGCCTGCGGCGGACGACGTGCTGGCGGCTGGCGACGTGGTTGTAGCGATGGTCGCAGCGGACGCGCGGAAGGCGTTTTCGAATCTGATCGCGTAGCGGTCCCGCCGGCCGATGAATTACCGGGTTCTCTTCAAAGTCCTTGGCCTGCTCGTCTTGCTGGTGGCGGGAGCGATGTTGATCTGTGAGGTCTACGCCGTGATGGCGGACCGCGGGCGCGAAGAGGTGACGCACGATTGGGCGCTCTTGAAATCCTTCGGCATCGCGGCGCTGCTGGGGCTGGCGCTGTTGTATGCCGGTCGCGGCGCGGGGGACGAAATTTTACGGAAAGAGGGCATCGCCATCGTCGGTTTGGGCTGGCTCATCTCGGCGGTGGTCGGATCCATTCCCTACCTGCTGTGCACCCCCCACCTCGACCCAGCGGCGGCGTTTTTCGAATCTGCCTCCGGATTCACGACGACGGGGTCGTCGGTCATCTCCGACCTCGAGCTGTTCCCGAGGTCGATCCTGCTCTGGCGCGCGACGACGCAATGGTTGGGCGGGATGGGGATCTTGGTGTTGTTCGTCGCGCTCCTGTCCACGCTGGGGGTCGGGAGCAAATCGCTTTTCCGAAACGAATCGAGCGCGCAGCTCGGTTACGGATTTCACTCCCGCATCCGAGACACCGCGACGCGGCTCTGGCAGATCTACACGGCGCTCACCGTCCTCTGCGTCGGCGGACTCATGGTGCTGGGGATGACCTTTTACGACGCGTTGTTGCACGGGTTCGCGGCGATCTCGACGGGGGGGTTCAGCCCGAAGAACGCGAGCGTGGCATTTTACGGCAATGCGTGGATCGAGGTCTGGCTGTCGGTCTTCATGTTCCTGGGAGGGGTAAGCTTCGTGCTCATGGCTTGGGTGTTGCGGGGAAATCTCCGCCGCTTGCGGCTGGACGAGGAACTCCGTGGTTACGCGCTGGTCCTGCTGGCGGCGACGCTGGTGATCGCCGCTGACCTGATGTTGCGGCGGGGAGCGGAGTGGGGCACGGCGCTGCGGGACGGATCTTTTCAAGTGATCTCGGTGATGACGACCACCGGGTTTGTCTCGGCCGACTACGACGCGTGGCCGACGCTGTCGAAAGCGATCCTCGTGATGTTGATGTTCATCGGCGGCTGCTCGGGATCGACTTCGGGCGGGATCAAGGTGAGCCGCATTCTCATCTTCATCAAAACGACGAAGCAGCAGTTGGTGAACGCGTTTCGGCCGAGTCAGGTCGTGCCGCTGCGGCTCAACGGCATGCTGCTCGACGAGACTTTGAAAACGAGCGCGGTCTTCTTCGTGGCGCTCACGGGTTTCATTGTCGGCGGGTCGACGCTGGTGATGACGGTGATCGAGCCGCGCCTGGATCTGTTGAGCAGCTTTGGGTCGGTGGTGGCGACGTTGTTCAACATCGGCCCCGGCCTCGGGGCGGTGGGACCGATGAACAATTTTGCCGACATGCTCCCGGCCACGCACGTCTTCCTCTCGGTCCTGATGATCCTCGGGAGGCTGGAACTCTTTGCGTTGCTCGTGCTCTTCATGCCGGCGCTGTGGCGGCGGTACTAGAGGTTCGAGCGATTGCTGGCTGGATCCTCCGAACGACGCGAGCCTCGTCTCGCTCGACGCGACGAGCGGAGGGGCGAAACGCTTGCGTTGGCGGTCGGGTTCGGCGCAGGTTTTGGGCGTGATGAAAAATTTTGGTTTATTGGCATTGGTCGTGGTTCTGGTGGGCACCTCGGGGTGCGCGATGTTTGGGCGGAAGGGAGCGATGACGACGGTCGAGACGCTGGTGGCGGCGGGCTTTCAGCAGCGGGTGGCCGACACGCCGGTGCGGGTCGGGATGATGCGGTCGCTGCCGGCGAACCGCTTGGTGCCGGTGCGGAAGGGCGAACGAATTGGCTACGTCTACTCCGATCCGGGAACGTCGACGTTCTACGTCGGCGGGCCGAGGGACTATGAAAAATACCTCGCGCTCAACGCGGAGCTGACAACCGTCGAAGCGACCAGCGCGGCGGCGTCGAACGCGTGGCCGGTCGGTGACGGCTGGGAATGGGACGAGTTCGAGCCACTTTGGTGGTAGCTCAGAAGAGCTCGTGGCCGAGCACACTCAGGCAATAGATCGCCGCCGTCTCGGTGCGGAGAATGATCGGGCCGAGGGTGACGGGCCGAGCGCCGTTGCTCTTGGCAAGGCCGAGTTCGGCGGGGGTGAAGTCGCCCTCGGGACCGACGTAGATGGTGAGATCCGTCGGGGCCGAGCCGGTCTGTTCTTCGTATTCGCGGAGGACGGTCTTAATCGGCTGGGAGTCGGACTGGAGGGAGGCGATGAGGATGAGCCCGGCGGGTGTGGCCTGCTCGAAGTAGGTGCGAGTCGAGATGGGCGTGCTCACTTGGGGCAGCCAATTCTGCCCGCACTGTTTGCACGCTTCGAGAGCGACGGTCTGCCATTTTGCCTGCTTGCCCGGGAGGTCGCCCGCGTCGAGTTGGACGACCGTGCGCTCCGAAAGAAGGGGGACGATCTCGGCGGCCCCGAGTTCGACGGCCTTTTGGATGATGAGGTCCATGTTTTTGCCCTTGGGCACGGCTTGGCCGAGAGTGACACGGCACTTGAGTGGGGTCGATTTTCCCCGGTGGACGATGCGGAGGCTCGCGGTCGACTTATCGGCGGACTCGATGGTGGCGGTGGCCTCGTGGCCCCGACCGTCGAAAACGACGATCTTGTCGCCGGCGGAGTGGCGGAGGACATTCAGGCAATGGTGGGCTTCGTCGCCGGCGAGGGTGGGGGTGTCCTGAAGGAGGTCGTCGGGCGCGAGGAAAAATCGGTGCATGGTCCGGAGGACGTTAGCGGGGAGACGGGCGGCGATCCACGGGAAAGTCGGTCGCGCGAGCCGGGGGCTTGCGTTAGTTTCGGGCATGCTCGAACTCCGCGACTCCAGCCTGCTCCGTTCCCAAGCTCTCGTTGCGGGCGAGTGGATCGACTCGGTTCGACGGATATTGGTCCGGAATCCGGCGACCGGCGAAGAGGTTGCGAGCGTGCCGGATCTGACCGCAGCGGACGCGGCGCGGGCGATTGCCGCCGCCGCCTCGGCGATGACGGAGTGGGCGGCGCGTCCCGCGAGTGAGCGGTCGAAGGTGCTGCGCCGGTGGTTCGATCTGTTGACCGAGCACACGGAGGATCTGGCGCGGATCCTGACCGCCGAGCAGGGTAAGCCGCTCGCCGAGGCGCGGGGCGAGATCGGCTACGGCGCGGCCTACGTGGAATGGTTTGCCGAGGAGGCGAAGCGGCTCAACGGCGAGATCATCCCTCCGCCGTCGGGCGACCGGCGCATCCTGGTGCTGCGGCAGCCGGTCGGCGTGTGCGCGGCGATCACGCCGTGGAATTTCCCGAACGCGATGCTCGCGCGCAAAGTCGCTCCCGCCCTGGCGGCCGGGTGCGCGATGGTCGCCAAGCCCGCTTCGCAGACGCCACTCTCGGCGCTCGCGCTGGCGTATCTGGGCGAGCGAGCCGGAATGCCGCCGGGACTTTTCAGTGTCGTCACGGGTCCGGCGGCGGAGATCGGCGAGGCGCTCACCCGGAGTCCGGTCGTGCGCAAGTTGACCTTCACCGGGTCGACCGGTGTCGGGAAGCTGCTCCTCCGGCAATGCGCCGACACGGTGAAGAAAGTGACGATGGAACTCGGGGGCAACGCGCCGTTCGTCGTCTTCGCCGACGCGGATCTCGACGCGGCGGTGGAGGGTGCCATGGCCGCGAAGTACCGCAATACCGGGCAGACCTGCGTCTGCGTGAATCGCTTCCTGCTGCACGAGTCGATCCACGACGCCTTCGCCGAGAAGCTCGTCGCGGCCGTGAAGAAATTGAAGGTCGGCCCCGGCACGGAGGACGGTGTCGAGCAGGGTCCGCTCATTGAGGAAGCCGCTCTCCAGAAAGTCGAAAATCTCGTGGCCGACGCGCGGACGAAGGGCGCGCAGTTGCTCGTCGGTGGCGAGCGCCACGAGCGGGGCGGGACGTTTTACCAGCCGACCGTGCTAGCAGGCGCGACGACGGAGATGGATTTTGCGCAGGACGAAATCTTCGGCCCGGTCTCCGCGCTCTACCGCTTCTCGACCGACGAGGAGGCGCTCGCGTTGGCGAACGATACGGCGGTCGGGCTAGCCGCCTACTTCTACACGCGCGATCTGGCGCGGACGTGGCGCTTCAGCGAGGCACTGGAATTCGGGATGGTCGGCGTCAACACGGGCGCGATCTCGAACCCGATGGCCCCCTTTGGTGGCATCAAGGAGTCGGGCAGCGGCCGTGAGGGTTCGACGCACGGGCTCGAGGATTACACCGAGTTGAAATACGTATGCGTTGCCATCTGATCGCCGTCGCTGGATTGCTCATGAGCGCCTCGCTGCTAGCCGGACCGCTCTCGGAGTATCGTTGGGAAAACCGGCTCGTCCTCTGGCAAAGCGGCTCTGCGGAGTTTCGGGCGGAATTTTTAAAAACGTGGGACGCTGTCTCTGCGGGCTGCGGGGAGCGTGACATCCTGGTCCTGGAGATCGAGACCGCCGAGATGCGGGAGGGCCTCGGTGTCGAGGCGGACGAGACCGCGATCCTGCTCGTCGGCAAGGACGGCGGGGTGAAGCGGCGATGGTCGGGCGCGGTCGCTCCGGGGGAAGTCTTCGCTTTGGTCGACGCGATGCCGATGCGGCGGCGCGAGATGCGGGAGGAGCGTTAGCCCTTCACCGCGCCCGTCGTGAGACCGCTGACAAATTCTTTCTGCAGCGCGAAGAAGAGGATCGCGGGTGGGATGATCGCGAGGAGCGTGCCGGCGAGGAAGACGCCGTATTGTTGGCTGTACTCGCCGACGTATTGATTGAGGACGACGGGGAGGGGGAGCTTGTTCTGGGAAGACAGGTAGACGTTCGGCGGGATGAAGCTGTTCCAAGCGGAGAGAAAGGCGACGAGGCAGAAGGCCCCACTCATCGGGCGGACGAGCGGCATGACGAGTTCGTAGTAGATGCGGAACTCCCCGCAGCCATCCATGCGGCCGGATTCGATGAGTTCGGACGGCACGGCGAGCATGGCTTGGCGAAACAGGAAGACGCCGAAGATGCTGACCGCTCCCGGCACGAGGAGCGCCCAGTAGGTGTCGATCCACCCGATGCGGACGACGATCTCGTAGGTCGGCGCGAGCAGAATCACGCCGGGGATCATCATGGATCCAAGCATAAATCCCATGAGGACCTTCTTGCCCGGGAAGGCAAATTTCGCGAGGGCGTAGCCCGCGAGCGAAGAGAAGAAGAGCTGCATCGTCGTCGATGCTCCGGCGAGGAAGAGCGAGTTCGCGATGGTGAGCCAGAAGGAGAGGGAGCCTTGGAGCGTCTCGCGGGTGGCGAAGAGTTCCCGAAAATTTTTGAAGTTGAGAGTCTCCCGCGACCACTCGCTGATCGGGGGAAGGAAGAGGTATTCGTTGAGGACGGCGGGGTCTTTGAAGGCTGCCGCGATGAGCCAGAGGAACGGCGCAAGGATGAGGAACGCGACGCCCGTGAGAGTGACGTAGCGCAGGTAGGTGAACGCGAGCTTCGGGTCGCGGGGTGAGCGCAGCCAGAGTGCAACGAACCCGAGCAGCGCGACGAGGAGGGTCCAGCGAACGCCGTTCATTCTTTGAGCGTCCCGGAGACGCGGAGTTGAATCATGCTAATCACAAAGATCACCAGCACGAGCAGCCAGCCGATGGCCGCGCCGGTGCCGAGGTCGCCGGAGTCGAAAGCGTATTGGTAGAGGTATCCGACGATGGTGAGGCCAGAATTCTTAGGGCCATTCCCTTGGAGGAGGGCGAAGGGGAAGCTCGAAGAGTTGGTAGGAGCCGATGGTGCTCATGATGACGACAAAAGTCGCGACGGGGGTGATCGCCGGGAAGGTGACGGCCCAGAAGACTTGCCAGGCATTGGCCCCGTCGATGCGGGCCGCGTCGACGAGCGCTTCGTCGACGGTCTGCAGCGCGGCGAGAAAATAGATCATGTTGAAGCCGACGTACATCCAGAGCGACGTGAGGATGAGGGCGGGCATGACGAGCGTAGGATTCTCCAACCAGCGCTCATCGAGGCCCCAGCCGGTGAGGGCGTGGACAAATTGGTTGAACATGCCGTAGCGCGGCGTGAAGAGCACCCCGAAGAGGACGCCGACAAAGATCTGTCCGACGAGGTGCGGGGAGAAGAGGACGAGACGGAAAAATCCTTTGAGCCGGTCGTTCCGGGCGTTGAGCATGAGGGCGAGGCCGAGGGCGAGTGGGAGCTGCAAGCCGATGGAGAAAATCGCGTAGATGGTCGTGTTGTAGAGCGCCGTGTAAAAATCGGGATCGCTCAGGATGAACGCAAAATTTCCGAATCCGACGAACACTTCGCTGCGGGCGCCGTTGGTCTGGTAGAAGGCGAGGATGGTCGCTTTGAGGACCGGGTAAACGAAGAATGCGAGGGTGACGAGGACGTAGGGCGCGACGAAGGCGTAGGGCACCAGCCAGCGGAGGGAACGGGGGGGCGCGGCGCTCATTTCGGAGGGAAAAGGAAGGCGTTGCGCTCGGAGACGTTGCGGACTTCTTGGGCTTTGCGGGCGAGTTCGGCGGTGACGAACTCGCGCAAGCCCGCGTCCTGATTTTTTGAGTAGTAGATGCCCGCGTCGATGAAGGCCTCCCCGAGCTTGCTGGTGCCGAGGGTGTAGTAGGGCGAGGTAAAGCTGGCGGGGGTGGCTGGGGCGAGGTCGGCGTAGAGCCGCCCGAGCGGTTGGTCGGAGTAGAAGGCGTTGGGCGAATCGTAGATCGGGGCGGTCCAAGCGGCTTTGAGGGGGGAGATGATGTTGGTCGCGAGGAAGCGGACGCCGAGGCTGGCGCGGTCCAGGTAGAGGTGCTTGGCGAGTTCCCACGCGAGGTCGGGGTTCTTCGACGCCTTGGTGATGACCAGCCCGGTGCCGCCCCAAGTGCTGACGCGACGTCCGCCCGGCTCCCAGGCCGGGAGGGGCATGAGCGCCATCTTTCCGGCGACCCCGGGGGCGTCGACCTCGTATTGCTTCGAGCGCCAATCGGGCGCGAAGTAGAAGACGACGAGTCCATCGAGCAGGATCTTGGACATCGTCTGGCCCCAACCTGCGGGGAACGAGATGCGCGTCGCGCCCGTGGTCTGCCGGACGTACCAGCAAATTGTGTCCGCGACGATCGGCGAGTCGAAGGCGACTTTGCCGTCTTCGTCGAAGATGGCTCCGCCACGTTGCAGGATGAGTGTCTCCAGGATCTCCGTCTGTGCCGTGGGTAGATCCAAAGCGTAGCGGTCGATCACGCCATCCCCATCGACGTCCGCCGTGAGGCGGCGGCCCATCGCCGCGAAGTCGTCCCACGTCTCGATGGCGTCGACGTCGATCCCGAGCTCCTCCACGATGTCGCGGCGGTAGGCGAGCATGACGGGATGGACATCGTGCGGCAGCGCGAAGGTCCGGCCTCGCGTCGTCCAGAGGCTGAATCGCGAAGCGACCATCGAGTCGAAGAGGCCGTCGGCCCGGAGCCGGTCCGTGAGATCGACAAATCCGATGTCGTCGAGCGGACCCTTGGTGAAGTAGCCCATCGCCCCTTTCTCGATCTCGACCAGATCGGGGACTTCGGTGCCCGCGATCATCGCCGCTTGGAGTCGGCTCGTCACCGCGCGCATGTCGACGAGTTGCACCCGCACCTCGACGCCGTGCTCACGCTCGAAGGCGGGGATCGCTCGATCGTAGAAATCCAGGTGCGTTCGCGAGAATGTCACGACCACGAGATCGGGCCGCGCCGTGTTCCCGCCCCAGCGTCCGACGATCACGAAGAGGCCCGCCAGGATCGTCGCGATGAGGATCCAAAGCGGAGCCTTGCCGAAGGGGAAATGCATCCGACCTCCAAGCTAGCGATCTGCCGCGCGTGGCGGCGAGCCGAAAGCCAGCGGTGGTGCTGGCCGCTGCTTTCTGCTACGGCTCTTCTCTATGGATTGGCTGATCGTCGTCGGCATCGTTTTGATCGTCGCGGCGATCATCGCCGCTTCTATCTGGTTCGAGCGAAAACGGATCGACGCCCTGCGGCTGGCTGCGAGCAACCTCGGTCTCGAGCTCGAGACCGGCGACGACCGAGAACTCGGGCGCAAACTCCGGTTTCTCAATCTGTTGAATCGCGGCGACCGGCACACCGCTTCCAACGTCCTCCGAGGCACCGTCGACCAAGAGCCGATCCTGGCGTGTGAATACCGCTACGAAACCCGTTCGACAGATTCGAAGGGCCGCACGCGAAAGACGGATCACCATTTTCACGTCTACACGGTGACCCTGGATCGCGAGGTCCCGGAGCTGCTGATCTCGCCGGAGGGTTTGTTCTCGAAATTTGCGCAAGCCTTTGGCTACGACGACATCGACTTCGAGTCGGCGGAGTTCTCGCGGCGCTTCTGCGTGAGATCCAAGGACAAGCGGTTCGCCTACGATTTCTGCGATGCGCGAATGATCGAGTTTCTGCTGTCGCGTCCGCGGCTGCAGGTCGAAGCGGAGGGACAGACCCTCGCCACGATCTACCAGGGAAAATTCGCGCCCGACCGGATCGTTGCGGAATTGGGCGATCTGCTCGAGATCCGGCGTCGCATCCCGACGCACCTCGCCGTCTAGCCAGATGGTGTAAGCTCGCCGCTCTGCCCGTGGAAGTCCTCGTTTACCTCGCCGTTCTCTTCATCTCGGTCCTCCCGGTTCTCTACGGGCTGGCGCAATACAACGCTCTGATTGGCCTTCGCAATCACATCCGCAACGCGTGGGCCGACGTCGACGCGGAACTCAAGCGCCGCTACGAGCTGATCCCGAATCTCGTGGCAACGGTCAGAGGATACGCCGCCCACGAGCGCGCGGTGCTCGACTCGGTCACGGAACTCCGCGCTCGCTGCGCGGCCAATCACGGTAGCGTCGCCCGGCAGTCCGCCGACGAGTCGCAGCTCGTCACCGCGCTGTCGCGGCTCTTCGTCGTGGCGGAGAATTACCCGGAGCTGAAGGCGAGCGACAATTTTCTTCAGCTTCAAAGCGAGCTGGTGAACACGGAAGATCGGATCCAGGCGGCGCGGCGATTCTACAACGGCAACGTCCGCGACTACCGGAACAAGTGCGAGAGCTTCCCGAGTTCGATCGTGGCGTCGATGTTCAGCTTCGAACCGGAGTCGTTTTTCGAGGTCGGCCCGACGGAGCGGGTGGCGCCGCGGGTGTCGATCTGAAGGAGGGGTGCTACGGCGCGGACTCTACAGCCCACGTTCACCGACGGCGGTCGGGCGTGCGCAGGTCGACGTCAGATCGATCCGGCGGCCCGTCTGGTCCGAGTCTTCGAAGGCGAGCATGGCGTCGAGGACGTGGTAGGCGAGGTCGCCGCTGGCGCGTGGGGTTTTGCCGGAGTGGATCGAGTGGACGAGGTCGACCAGGCCGAGACCTCGTCCGGCGGAGTAGTCGAACTTCGACTCGACTGTCTGCCAATCCTCGTTGCCGGAACGGGTGCGGACCTCGCCGGTGAACGAATTTGGGTCGGGCGAGACGAGCGTGCCTTTGCTCCCCATGACCTCGGGGAGTATCCCGAATTCCGGCGCACCCGGGACGTCGAAGCTCATGAGCGTCAGGACGTGCACGCCGCTCACCATCTCGATCACGCCCGAGTAGTGCGTGGGGCATTCCACGTCGACGATCGTTCCGGCGAGCGGCTCGCTCGCGATGGTGCGGGTGTCGTGGGCGCGGCTGGTTCGCCCCGTCACGCTCTTGATGGGTCCGAGTAAATGCACGATGGCGGAGAGGTAATAGGGACCCATGTCGAGCATCGGGCCGCCGCCGCGTTGGTAGTAGAACGCTGGATTCGGATGCCAGCTCTCGTGGCCGCCGCAGGTCCAGGTGATGCGTCCGCCGACGGGCGTGCCGATGAGACCTGAGTCGACGGCGGCGCGGGCCGCCTGGGTGCCGGGTCCGAGGACGGTGTCGGGAGCGCTGGCGACTAGGAGTCCGGTCTCCTTGGACTTTGCGAGCACGGCTTGTGCCTCCTCGCGGTTGAGCGCAAACGGTTTTTCGCAGACGACGTGTTTACCGTTTTCCAGGGCAGCGAGATTCACCGGCGCGTGGGCGGCGGGGTGCGTGAGATTGAGAATCACGTCGATGCCCTTGTCGGCGAGCATTTGCTCCAGCGAGCAGACGGTCGGGATGCCGAAGTCGGTGGCCAACGCGGCGGCGATCTCGCCCCGGGTATCGGCGCAGGCGACGATCTCGCATTCCTCGCGTTCGCGAATGAACGGCAGGTACGCCTTGCGGGCGATGTCGCCGCAACCGACGACCCCGATGCGAGCGCGTTGGCTCATCTGGCTCCCTCGCGCGCGGCCCAGAGAAGACCGCGAACGGTCATGTCCCAGACAAATGGATAGGTGTCGAACTCCTCGATCTCGTGCCCGTAGGCCGAATAGAACACCCGTCCCTGACCCCACGAACGCGTCCAGACCGTGGGCATCGTGACCGTCCGTGCCTCGTGGAGGTAAGGTGTGGTGGCGAGCACCGTCACGGCAGGATCGATGCTCATGTAGTATTGCTCGGAGTCGTAGTCAAAGGTCGTCGGGACTCCGGCCATGATCGGATGCTCCGGCGCGATCACGTGATTTTCGTACGGACCGACGTGGGGGTGGCCCAGAAAATGCCCACCGGCCATCCACTCGTAGTCCAGCTCGCCTCGGAACGCGTCGCCCATGCCGCCGTGGAAACCCGCTAGTCCCGTGCCGCCCTTGACGGCCGAGGTGAGAGCGTCGATCGCACCCTCCGGCAGGGTTCCCATCGTCCAGCAGGGGACGATGAGGTCGTAGCTGGCGAGTTCGTCGGCGTTGGTCAAGCAGTCCAACGTGTCGCTGAGGGTGACTTCGTGTCCCCCTCGACCAAGGGCTTCGGCGGTGCGGTTCGCCATTTCGGTCGGAGAGTGGCCTTCCCAGCCACCGTGAAAAATAAGGGATCGTCGTTGCATCGGCTTGTCTGTCGGGGGACGCAGGATCAGTGGAAGCCAGCGCGGTAGCAAAATGATTCTTCCCGGCTTCCTTCTTGGGCGCCTCGCTGGCAGAACATTAGCCATCCCCTCTCCCCATGAACTTTGCCCTACGGATCTCTCTCGTCTTTGCAGTTAGCGTCGTTACTGGCCACGCCGCGCTCTTCGATCTCGACGCCGATCCCACGCGCAAGCTCCGGCTCAACGTGCCGGACGGAACGGCGGAGGTGCGGGGCATTCTGATCGTTGGCAATGGCGCTGGCGGCGACGTGCGGGGGCAGGCGACGAACGGGGAGCTGGTCGCGTTTGCCAAGAGCATCGGATTTGCCGTCTTGGCGACCGGCAAGTGGGGTAATTTCTCCGCTTCGGACGACTACGAGATCGATTTACTCGAGGATTCGTTGGCGACGTTGGCGGCGACGTCGGCCCGGCCAGAATTGATCGATGCACCGTGGTTGCCGATGGGGCATTCCAACGGGGGGCAGATGTCCTACGGATTGAACGCAAAGCGCCCGGAAAAGGTCATCGCGTTCATCACCAGTAAGGGCTGCTGCTACAACGATTTCACGCCTCCGCTCGAGGCCTTGCGGACGCCGGGTATGCTCATCGCTGGAGATCGGGACACGACGTTTCGCCGCGACAACATCCGCTCGCTCTTCGAGCTAAATCGTCCGCGTGGCGCGCTCTGGGCCTGGGTCGAGGAGGAAGATTCCGGTCACTCCGAGAAAGACTCGCAGCAGTTGAAGTTGACCTTCCTCGCCGAGTGTTACCGTCTGCGCTATCCCGCCGATCAATCTCCGGTCGATGGCCCCGTCCAGTTAAAGCCACTCAACGAGTGGGAGGGTTGGCTGGTCGATCAGCGGACCTGGGACACGGGCTACACGTCGATCGGCGCTTACGATCAATACGCCGGCGACCCGCGCGAGATCGGATGGGTGCCGAACGAACGAATCGCCGTCGTCTACCGCGCATTCTCGTCTCGCTTGCGATTAGCGGCCGGGGCGCAGTTGCTCGGGGGAAATCCCGTGACCGCACCGCGCACTCAGACCTTTGTCGTCGATCTCGCAGAAGAAGCGTGGACGAGCATCGAATTCTTCGACGGATTGACGAGCCTTGGAACCCAGTTTCCCACCGTCGGCAACCAACCTTCGCTGGCGATCACGTTCGAAACCGGCGGCCTGCACGTCGTGCACGCGACGGTCACCCGACCCGACGGCACGCTGAGCCCGACGTTGCTCCGACGGGTCATGGTGGAGGGTCCCGCTGCCACCTCGGACTACGAGCATTGGGCTGCCGGCTTGGTTGACCCCAGCCAACGCTCGCGGGACGCGATGCCGTTTGCCGATGGCGTGCCAAACTTCCTGCGGTTTGCCTTCGGACTCCCGCTGGCACCGCCTGACCTCCCCTCCGCTGAGGTGGTCTCGCAGGTCGCGGGGGGGAGCGCGCTGCCGAGCTTTCGCTACCGTCCGAGTGCCACGGCCCGCGCCGCCGGGGTGTCATTTACGCCCGAGGTCTCGAGCGATCTGGTCACGTGGCGGCGGGCCGATCCTTCCGTTCACGCGATCGATGTCTCGGTGGACGGGATCTCGGTGACGGTCCCCGGAGGCCCCGAGACTTTCGTGAGGGTCCGCGCGTCGGAGCCACTCCCCGCTGTGTTGCCGTAGACCGGGTCCACAGGGACCGTCGATAGACTTGATCCGTCGGCTTTTGCGCCGAAATTGTCACGTTGCCACCGACCTCGGTCGCGATCCTGACAGGATCTTGGACGACCGCGTCGGTGCGCTGGAGCGAGGCTCCGTCCGGGAGCTGGGCGGGCGGGTGGCTCGGGCTTTCTCTGGCGGCTCGTGAGAGCGAAGGTTGCGAAGATGAGGGTGGTCTCGAAGCCATTTCGCCGGGTCACAATAGTTCGATACATATCGAACGTCTGACTTCGATCCAGCCTTCTTTCAGGCGGCGTGCTACAGACTCGGTCATGATGAAGCGCGCGAAATGTTCATTCTGGATCACGGTCGTCGTCCTGGCGCTTTGCGGGCCAGCTTTTGCCGAGATGTTGCACGTGCGGGTGGCCGCGTCAAATCTCACCAGCGGGCGTTACCAGACCTACGCGCTGGCTGCGGAGGCCGAGGGCGCTGGCGCGCGGATTTTGCAGTTTTTGAGGCCCGACGTGGCGCTTATGCAGGAGTTCACCACGGATGTGCCGATTGGGGAATGGGTGCGCGATACGTTCGGGGAAGATTTCGAATTTTCCCGCGAAGAGGAGGATGGGAATAACGCCATCCCCAACGGCGTCGTGAGCCGCTTCCCCATCGTGGACTCGGGCGAGTGGGAGGACGAGACGCAGACGAACCGGGATTTCGCTTGGGCCAAGATCGCGCTGCCGAATGGCCGGACGCTGTGGGCGATCAGCGTCCACCTCTATTCGCAGCGGTCGGACGTCCGGGTCGAGCAGGCGGAGGAGTTGGTGCGAAGGGTGCTGGCGGACATCCCGACCGAGGACCTCGTCGTGCTGGGCGGCGATTTCAACACGATGGCGCGGAATTCGCCGGCTGCGCAGGTGCTGGGGGAGTTCTTCGTGACGGACGAGCCGCAACCGGTGGATCAAGCCGGCGACGGCGACACGAACGCAAAGCGTGAGAAGACCTACGATTGGGTCGTGGCGGAGGAAGAGTTGGCCCTTCTCGAGGTCCCGGTGTCGGTTGGGGGCGAGGAGTTTCCGCACGGACTGGTCTTCGACACGCGAGTGTTTGAGCCGCTAGGCAAGCCGGTGCGGCGAGGGGACAGCGAGAGATTCCAGATGCAGCACATGGGGGTGATCCGAGAGTACGCGATTCCGTCTCTTGATGGGGCAATTCCAGTCGCGGAATGAAAGTCCACGTAGCCCGGCGAAGGTCTCGGCGGTTAAGGTGAATCGGTTTTCGGTTCGGGGACCGAATCAGAAGTAAAACGGGATCCCGGCCTTGGCGAAGGCGGCTTTCTGGTCGCCGAGGTATTTGTCGCCCAGATCTTCGAATCCTTCGGAGGCTTTGAAGGCCTTCAGAAATGAGTTTACTTCGTCTCGCAGAGCATCGTTCCCCTGCCGGATGCCGATGGCCCACGACTCTCGCTTGACCGGCTGGAGCTGGGCACGGGTCTCGCCTGGATGGATTTGAGCGTATTTCCAGACCGACATCTGGTCGTAAATGAACGCGTCGGCTTTCCCTTGGATCACCTCGAGAACGGCCGAAGACTCTTTCTCGAGCGCGAGCACATTGGCCTGGGTGAGATTCTCCCGCGCGTAAGCTTCGCCCGTCGTGCCCTGGCGGACGGCGATCGTCCGGTCCGGGAGATCGAGGTCGTCGCCAGTCTGCACCGGTGAGTTTCTGCCGATCAACAGTGCGAGTCCGGTGGACAGATAGGGATCGGAAAAATCAATGGACTCGGCGCGTTCTTCGGTCTTGGTCATCGATGAGATCACCAGGTCGATCTTGCCGGTCTGAAGAGCTGGAATCAGACCGACGAAGGGAATGTTCTCGATGCGGATAGGTCGATCTAGGTAGTCCCCGAGGGCTTCGGCGAGTTCTACGCTGATTCCGGCCGGGCTCCGGCTTCGTCGATCGTTTCAAACGGCGGATAAGAGAGGTCCATCCCGACGGTCAGGACGTCGGCCCGTTCCGCAGGTTGGCAGCTGACGGTAGCCAAAGCACCGAGGCAGGCGAGCCACTTCACGATACGAAAAAACCGCCAACAGTTTCGCTGTCGGCGGCTTTCGAATGGATTTGACAAGACGTCAGTTGATCGGTTCCTCGTTGTATCCGTCCGTCATTTCCGACGTGAAGACCGTGTCGGTCGCGTCAGACGGACGGGTGAAGAAATTGCCTTCGCCACCCTTACGAAAGAGGACGAATCCCTTTGAACCGTATGGCTGGATCTCGGCATTCATCCCACTCGCCGTCCAATTTTTCGTCACGACGAATGGCTGATCACCTGGTGAGTTCTCCGACACTTCAAAGAAGCGAAGCGCGACAGCTCCGGGCGTCGGTGTGGCACCTAGTGGCACAGTCACACCCGGCCCGGACAATAGCTTATTAAGATCGTTCTGGGTCAGGTAGTTGTCTGTGACGAGAGTCGAGAAGTAGGTATTAAGGTCGACCGGGCCAGTTCCATCTTCGGACGTGGTCCACGTCAGACCTCGGCCAGTGGTGAACGAGTCGAGACTCATCGTCTGCGTGGCGATCTGCAGCTGCCGCTGATTGTTCAGCGTCTGGACCATCTGTCCGCGGGTGAGGGCACTGGTGACAGCCGGGATCGCGAGGGAGGCAAGGATGGCGATGATCGAGATCACGACGAGCAGCTCGATCAGGGTGAAGGCGGAGGGAGTCTTTTTGATTTTCATTTATTTTCTTAAAGGATAAGCCGGAGACGGTTCGCGTCAATAGAATCCAATAGTTTTCCGTGAGGAATCGCTCGTTGCGAATCGGACCTTCGGCTCAGTTCGCTTGATACTTGAAGGCCGAGACCGCGAGTGGCGGAAGATTGATGAGGATCGAGTGTTCGCGGTCCTGCCACCGCTGAGGCTCGGCGAACTTGCCGCCGAAGTTTCCGACGTTGCTACCGCCGTAGCTGGCGGCATCGGTGTTGAGGACCTCCGCGTAGAAACCGGCCTTCGGCACGCCGACGCGGTAATCCGGGCGGACGACCGGAGTGGCGTTAACGATGAAGATGATGATGTCGCCCGACTCGGATTTTCGCATGAATGACCACACGGTGTTGGCAGCGTCGGAGAAGTCGATCCACTCGAAGCCGTCGTAGCTGTCGTCTTGGTCGAAGAGCGCTGGCTCGCTGCGGTAGAGCCAGTTGAGATGTTGCATGAGGCGGCTCATGCCCGCGTTGAGGTGCGCGTCCTTCAGGTGCCAATCGAGGCTCCGGGCGTGGTTCCACTCGGCGAATTGGCCAAATTCCATCCCTTGGAAGACAAGTTTCTTGCCCGGGTGACCCCACATCCAGGCAATGAACATGCGGAGGTTGGCAAACTTCTGCCAGTCGTCGCCCGGCATTTTCCCAATCATCGAACCCTTGCCGTGGACGACCTCGTCGTGGCTGAGAACGAGCATGAAGTGCTCGGTGAAAGCGTAGACCATGGAGAACGTGATCTGGCTTCTGGTGGTAGCCACGGTGGATGGGGTCGAGTGCGATGTAGCGCAACGAGTCGTTCATCCAGCCCATGTTCCACTTGAAGCCAAATCCAAGGCCGCCGAGGTAGGTCGGCGCCGAGACGCCGGGGTAGGAGGTCGACTCCTCCGCGATGGTGACGATCCCGGGGAAGCGCTCGTAGCAGACTTCGTTGCAGCGCTTGAGGAACTCGACGGCTTCGAGATTCTCGCGTCCGCCGAACTTGTTGGGCACCCACTCGCCTTCCTTGCGCGAGTAGTCGAGGTAGAGCATCGAGGCGACGGCGTCGACCCGGATGCCATCGACGTGGTATTCGTCCATCCAGTAGAGAGCGTTGCCGATGAGGAAGTTACGAACTTCGTTGCGGCCGTAGTTGAAGATGAGCGTGCCCCAGTCCATGTGCTCGCCGAGTCGTGGATCCTCGTGTTCGTAGAGACAAGTGCCGTCGTATTTAGCGAGGCCGTGGGCGTCTTTGGGAAAATGGCCGGGGACCCAGTCGAGGATGACACCGATGCCTTCCTGGTGGCAGCGGTCGACGAAGTTGCGGAATTCGTCCGGGTTGCCGAAGCGGCTGGTCGGCGCGTAGTAATTCGTCACCTGGTAGCCCCAAGAGCCGTCGAACGGATGCTCCATCACGGGCATGAGCTCGAGGTGGGTGAAGCCCATCTCCTTGGTGTAGGGGATGAGTCGGTCGGCGAGTTCGTTGTAACTCAGATTGCGATTGCCATCCTCGGCCACTCGCTGCCAGGAGCCGAGGTGGACCTCGTAGACGCTCATGGGGGAGTTGAGATGGTCGCGTTTCGCACGCGCTTCCATCCAATCCGCGTCGTCCCACTTGTAGCGGTTGAGGTCGAAGACCATGCAGCTGGTCGAGGTGCCGTGTTGGGCGTACGTCGCGAACGGATCGGTCTTCAGATTGACGTCGCCCTGCGGTCCGCGGATCTCAAATTTGTAATGATCGCCCTCGGCGACTTCGGGAATGAAAATCTCCCAGATCCCGGCGGAGATGATCTTGCGCATCGGATGAACCCGACCGTCCCAGTGGTTGAAATCGCCGACCACGGAGACCCGCTGGGCGTTGGGCGCCCAGACCGAGAAATGCACGCCGCGCTGCTTCTCGTGCTCGATCGGGTGAGCGCCGAGTTTTTTGTAAACGTCGAAGTGAGTGCCTTCGCTGAAGAGATAGATGTCCATCTCGCCGAGGACGGGTCCGAAAGCGTAAGGATCGAGCTGGGACCACTTCTCGCCCTGGAATCCTTCGTAGTCGAGGTGGTAGCCGATGGGCGCGTCCGGCCCGAGTTCGGCTTCGAAGAGACCCCCATCGCCAGCGCGTTTGAGATCAATTTTTCGCTCGGAGCCGCCTGATTCGACGAGGGTTACGCTCTTGGCGTCGGGGCGGAAGATACGAGCGACACGGGTCTTGGCCTCACCCTTAATCCCGAGGATCCGAAAGGGGTCGTCGTGACGGGCTTCGACCAAGGGGAAGTAGTCGTCGTCGTTAAGCAGGGATGGATTCATGCGCGGACGGTAGCAGGTCTGCAAGTGGGACCGAAAGACAATCGGGCGCGGAATGCCGAACGGACGGGGCGGGTCGTGACGACAGCCATCATCCCGAGAAGTCGACGGGAGAAAGCCTCGAAGCGAAGGATGATGGCCTCCGCTTCGCCCCACCTTCTAAGTGCGCTCGTCGATGGGGAGGACCTTCTGGCCGGCTCCGGGCCGACGTATTCGCTGAGCGGACGGTAGAGGCGATTGTCGCCGAGCTGCTCGAGGACGTGGGCGGTCCAGCCAGCGGTGCGCGAGATGGCGAAGATGGGTGTAAACATGTCGGTCGGGACGCCGAGCGAGTAGTAGACCGTGGCCGAGTAGAAATCGACGTTTGCATTGAGGCCCTTCTTCTCGCGCATGATCTCGGCGATCCGCTCGCTCATCTTGATCCATTTCTGCTCGCCGAGCTGCTCGCAAAGCTTGACGGCCATCGTGCGGAGGTGCGGGGCCCGGGGGTCGAGCGTCTTGTAAACGCGGTGGCCGATGCCCATGATCTTTTTTTTGTTTTCGAGGGCGTCGTCGATCCAGGCGTCGACCGCATCGACGCTCCCAATCTCTTGGAGCATGTGGATGACACCTTCGTTCGCCCCGCCGTGCAGAGGGCCCTTCAAGGTGCCGATGGCGGACGTGATGGCGGAGAAAATGTCGCTGAGCGTCGCGACGGTCACGCGGGCCGAGAAAGTCGACGCGTTCATGCCGTGGTCGGCGTGGAGGACGTAGGCGACGTCGAGGGTCTTCTCCATCTCGGCGGAGGGTTCCTCGCCGTTGAGGAGGTAAAGAAAATGCGCGGCCTCGCCGAGATCGTCGCGGACGGCCGGGAGATCGAGTCCCTGACGGGCGCGGTGGTAGTAGGCGGCGATCACGCCGGTCTTCGCCGTGATGCTCATCGCACGGTGCTCGTTTGCCCCGGCGTCGTCGCCGGACACGTCGTCGTACAGGCCGAGCATCGAGACGGCGGTGCGGATGACGTCCATCGGGCCAGCGTCTTTCGGCGCGGTCTTGAGGAAGTCGATGACCCCAGATGGCAGCTCGCGCTGGGCGCGGAGTTCTGTCGTCAGAGCGTCAAGTTCGGCGCGGGTCGGCAGATGGCCGCGCCAGAGGAGGTGGATGATCTCTTCGAAGCTGACGTTGCCCGCGAGATCGTTGATGTTGTAGCCAGAATAAATGAGGATGCCCTCGGCTCCCATGACTTCGCTGAGCGAGGTCGAGTTGGCGATGATTCCTTCGAGTCCTTTGGCGATAGTGGGCATGGGATAGTGAATTGGTAAAAAGTGAGAGATTGTCGGGTTGGTCGGAGGATACGCACGCGGCGGCGTGGGCGTGAATCTCTTTTCGGTCGGCAATGCGTGGGAGCGCGGTCGGCCAAGCGGCAGAGGGCTGGCGCATTCCAAGGACGCGAGCGACTTACGTGGGGGTCCTTTCTTCCTCGATGCTTCTGAATCTCGTCGATGGCGTCGTCGCTGGAGAGGATGCGGGCGTAGCGGTCGCGGAGGACCTTCACGGAGGCGCGCTGGAGTTCGGGGGTCACCGTGGTGCAGCAATCGTCGACCATCGTGACGAGATAGCCGAGGTCGCAAGCGTCGCGGATCGTGGTCTCGACGCATTCGTTGGTGTAGACGCCGGCGACGTAGACGGCGGTGATGCCGAGATTCTTCAGAACGAAGTGGAGGTTCGTAGCGGAGAAGACGCCGCTGGCCGTCTTGTTGATGACGATCTCGTCGCCTTGCGGCCCGACGGCTTCGAGAAAATCGGCTTCGCGGGTGCCGGGGCCGGCCAGGACGCCGAGACGCTTGTGGCCTTTGGAGCGGTCGCGACCGTCGGCGGTGAGGGCCTGGATGCGGACGTGGATGACCTCGAGTTCGGCACTGCGGAAGGTGTCTTGGAGCCTGCGGAGGCGCGGGATAACGCGGCCTTCGAGGGTGGAGAAATAGTATTCCTGGTCTTCCAACGGGACTCCGGACGAGGTGGCGTCGCGAAAGATGCCGTGGCCGCGGGCGGCGTCCAAGTATTGCATATCGATGCAGAGCAGCGCGGTCTGCTGCCTGGCGAGCATCCAGTGGTGGGCAGGATTCTCCTCGCCAAGCGATCCCTTGTAGAGATCGAGGAGGGGGTCGCGGGCGGGTTCTTCGGTGATCTTCATGGAGAGTACGAATGCGGTCCAAAAACCTTCAGGATAAATCTGTGGAGGTCAATTCGAGCGCAGTGTGGAGGAGGACGTTGGCGCCGGCCTCGACGTCTTGCCAGTTGGTCCACTCCGCCGGGGAATGGCTTTGGCCGTCGCGCGAGGGGACGAAGATCATCCCGACGGGGCAGATCTCGGCCAGGAGCTGAGAATCGTGCGCCGCGCCACTGGGCATGATCTCGTGGGTCAGCTCGAGGCGCTCGGCTTGGCGACGGAGGGTGTCGACGACGGCCGGGGCGCACGGCCGAGGAGCGATGCGGGAGACTTCGTCGAACTCGAAGCGGAGGCCATGACGGCGAGCGATGGCGGAGAGGGCCTTCCGAAAGGCGTGGGAGAGCTCCTCGAGTTGGGTCGGGTCGGTGTCGCGGACGTCGAGGGAAAACTCCGCGCAGCCTGGGATGGTATTGGCGGCGCCGGGGGTGAGCTCGACGTTGCCGATGGTGGCGCGGCTGCGGTCGCTGCCGTTCTCTTCCAGGACTCGGGGGATCTCGTTGGCGAACTCCGCGAGGCCGAGGAAGGCGTCTTGCCGCAGATTCATCGGCGTGGTGCCAGCGTGATTCGGCTTGCCCAGGAAACGGGCGGACCAGCGGAAGAGGCCCGTGATCTGATCCACGATGCCGACGTTTTTCCGGGAAGTGTCGAGGACGGGGCCTTGCTCGATGTGGAGCTCCAGAAAGGCGTGGATACTGGCAGGCTCGCGGCGGGCGTCCAGGGCGGCGGTGGGATCGAAGCCGCGTTCCGTCATCGCATCGGCGAGGCGGGTCCCAGTGAGGTCGGTCGCGTTGAGCAGGCGCTCGGGAGTGAGACGACCCGTGAAGGCCTCCGACCCGAGCATGCCGCCGAAGCGACCCTCTTCGTCGGAGAAAGAGATGACCTCGATGGGCCGGTCGAGCTCGACGTCGGCTTCGATGAGGACGCGGGCGGCTTCAAGTCCACAGAGGACACCGAGATTGCCATCGAGGTGGCCGCCGCAGGGGACCGTATCGGTGTGCGAGCCGAGGATGACGGCGGGTGCGGTGTGGTCGGGCGGCCAGTGTCCGATGACATTCGCGGCTCCATCGATGCGGACGGCCATGCCGAGGGCGCGCATTTCACCTTGAAGCCAGTGGCGGGCGGCGAGATCGGCTTCGGTGAACGCCATGCGGTAGATGCCGTGATCGGTGTCGCTGTAGCCGAAGGCGGAGAGCGTTGTGAGCGATTCGCGCAGGCGTCTTGGGTCGACGCGGAGGTCGGCGAGCGGGGTGGCTCGGGTATTTTCCTGAGGCGGAGGCGGGGTGGTGGTCACGGGGTGGAAGGTAGCAGGGGAATACCGATTGGTGGAGGGGCGTTTCGAGGTTTTGCTGCCGCCGTTGGGCAAGATGGTGTCGGCGTAGGAAGCCTGCGCTCCTCGCTCGCCTTTTGCTTGATGTTCGGTTGTGGGTTTTTCAAATTCCGGGCATCGATTTTTCGACCCCCATTCGAGTTATTGCTGCGGTATTGCTGATGAGTTCGGCTTTGGCGGTGGAGGCTCCGCGCTGGGAAATGCAGCGCCCGGTGGCGGCGGGTGAGGGGCACGTGTTGCTCAACTGGGCGGCAGTCGATGGGGCCGATCTCTATGAAGTCGTCGAGGGCGAAAAGGTTCGTTACCGGGGACCGGACTTGGCGTTTTTCGCCTCTGGACTGGTCGAGGGGGCACACGAGTTTCGGGTGCGGGCGGATGGGGGGGCTTGGTCGGAGCCTTTGGAAGTGGTGGTCAATTACCCAGCGGCTTGGAAGGTCTGGACGCTACTCGGGGTCGGATTAGTTGTCTTTGGGCTGACGGTGGCGACCGTGGTCAAGGGATCTTGGCGTGGGCTTTCCGGAGGAGACGCGGCGATATGAATCACCAAAGCGCGGTGCTCGATCCTTCGGTGGGTTACCTGCTTCTGGCGACTTTCGGTCTGGTTTGGATCGGTCTGGGGATTTACTGGGGGCGAAAGGCAAAGAATCTCGACGGCTTCATGCTCGCAGGGCGCAACGTCGGATTGGCGCTGTCGGCAGCGACGGCAATGGCGACTTGGGTGACGTCAAATACGGTGATGCTCGCGCCCGTCTTCGCGTTGAAGATGGGGGTCTGGGGCATGTTGGCGTATTCGACCGCGAGCTTTGGGCTGTTCCTCTTTGCGCCGATGGCCCAACGGATCCGCGAGCTGATGCCGAAGGGCTACACGAGCGGAGATTTCGTGCGGCTTCGCTTCGGCAAGGTGGCGTGGGCACTTTTTCTCGTGATCTCGCTGATCTATTCGATGGCGTGGCTGGTGAGCATGGCCATGGCCGGGGGGAAATTTCTGCAGGCGCTGTCGGGGATTCCCTACGAATACGGGATGTCGGCGATCTTGTTCGTTTGCATCGTTTACACGCTGTTTGGCGGCCTCTACGCCGTGATCGGGACGGATTTTATCCAGAGCATCATCATCCTTGTCGGGATCGTCGTTGTCGGGGTCTTCGTGCTCATGCGGATGGACGTCGAGGCGGTCTACACGTCGATCGCGTCGGATCAGCCGATGTTGTTGGAGGTCTTCATGCCGGTGGCCCTGCTGGCATTGTTTAACAATCTGTTCTTCGGGTTCGGAGAGGTCTTCCACAACAACGTGTGGTGGAGCCGCGCGTTCGCGATGCGAAAGGGCGTGCCGTTCAAGGCGTTTTTCCTCTCGGGTTTGCTTTGGTTTCCGATTCCCATCGCGGCGGGGTTCATCGGGTTGTGCGCGGTGCCGCTGGGGATCAACGCGGCGGACCCCGACATGGTGGGCCCGCTTGTCGCCAGTCAGGTGCTCGGAGGTGCTGGGTCGATCCTCGTCTTCATCGTGCTCTTCTGCTCGCTGGCATCGAGCATCGACAGTCTGCTGGCAGCCACGGCGGATCTGGTGACGGAGGATATCTACCGCAAATGGTTCAACCCGGCGGCGAGCGAGGCGGTCGTGCGCAAGGCGTCGACTTGGGTGATCGTCGGATTAGGGGTGCTGACGTGGGGGATTTGTCTGCCAAACGTGGGCAATCTCATCATGATCCTGTTTCTGTCGGGGCCGTTGGTCGCTAGCACGATCTGGCCGATCGTTTCGGGATTGTATTTTCCGCGGACTTCGCGGGCGGGGGCGACGGCGGCCATGTTGCTCGGGAGCGTGGTTGGCTTGATCGCGTATTTCCAGATCGGGTGGTTCTCGGCGTCCCTCATCAGCGCAGCGGTGTCGATGTTGACGGTGCTGGTGACGTCATTTTTGCGGCCGGATCCATTCGATTGGAGGACTCTGAAAGAACACTAGGTCATGTTTGCTCTCACGTTTGTGGAAATCCTCATCTGGGTCGCGCTGGCTTGGACACTCGTCGGCGCGGCGACGCTGGTCGGTATGATCTGGCACGATCACCGGAAGGGGCAAATCTGGTGAAGGACGCGCCGACGTTCAAACCGAACCGATTGCTGGAGGTGCTGGCACCGCCGCCGGAGTCGCTGTCGTTGCACCCGGAGGCCGATTCGCTCTTCCGCCGAACGAACATCGATCTCGAGGTGCTGCAGGGGATGGCGTTTCGGAGCGTGCTATCGGTGAAGCAATTCTCCCGGCGGGAGATCGTCGAGCTTTGCAAACTGGCTTCGGTGCTGGAGGCGAGCGAGATCGGGCCGCATCGTCCGCTGGATAATTACATCGTGATCACAGCATTTTTCGAAGCCAGCACGAGGACGCGGTTGTCCTTTGAAAGCGCGGTGCTGCGGCTGGATGGGCGCATCATTAGCATCCCGGACGGGAAGACGACTGGGGTCAAGAAAGGGGAGTCGCTCGAGGATATCGGCGAGATGTTTAACGCCTACGGCGATTGCGTGATCATGCGGCACACCGAGACGGACGCGCCGGAGCGCTTGATGCAAAACTTGCGCCTCCCGCTCGTTAACGCGGGCAACGGGCCGGGCGAGCACCCGACACAAGCGATGGCGGACTGGTACGCTTTGCTCAAGTGGCGGCCGGAGTTAGCTAAGAGTGAACCGCTCTCGGAGAAGCTGCGGATCGGCGTGCTGGGCACGCCGGGGAGCATGCGGGCGGTGAAGAGCTTTGTGCTGATGACCCTGCTCTTCCAGGAGCACATCGAAAAGGTGACTTTTGTTTCGGAGATGGCCGACCCGTTCGGAGACGAGCTGGCGGCCGACATCGCCGCCGCGAGTTTCGAATCCGAAGTGACGAACGACATCGCCGGTTGCCTGGCGGACTTGGACGTGATCTACATGAACTCGATCGTGCAAGTGGGCGAGGGCTACATCAACATGGACTCGCGGTTTCGGTTGGACGCGGGGAGTCCGTTAAAAGAAGGGGCGGTGATCCTGCACCCGCTGGCACGACTGGAAGAATTGGACACCAGCTTGGACCCCACGCCGCACAATCTGTATTGGTCGCAGGCGCACGGGGCGGTTTTTATCCGCCAGGCTTTGCTGACGGCGGTCATGGGGCGATGCAACCGGCTGCCGGAGAACTTGCCTTTGATTTAGCCGCAAATAGGCGCGAATAGCGCAATAGGGATCCAAAAAAATCCTTATGCGCTTTTTGCGAATCTTCGCGGCAGACAAATTTATCTTATGTGTGGAATAGCAGGATTTTTGAAGCCGCGCGGATTGGACGCGGACGACGAGCGTCATCTGAACCGGATGATCGACGTGCAGCGTCATCGCGGGCCGGACGGGCGCGGGACGAAGCTCGATGAGAAGGTCGGCTTAGCTCTTGGGCACGCGCGGCTAACGATCGTCGATCTGCACACCGGGAGTCAGCCGTTGGCCAGTTGTCTGGGTGGCGACGCGGATCTGTCGATGGTGATGAACGGGGAACTCTACGACTACAAGCGGATCCGCTCGACGCTCATGACGGAGGGCGAGCGCTTTATGACCAAGTCGGACAGCGAATTGGTGATGCCACTGTACCGAAAGTTCGGGTTGGACCTCATGCCGCAGATCCGGGGGGAGTTTGCCTTCGCTTTGTATGACCGGAAGGAGGATCGCTTGGCCTTAGTCCGGGATCGTTTTGGCGTGAGGCCTTTGTTTTACCACGTCTCGGAGAGGGGAATCTACTTTGGATCGGAGGTGAAGGTGTTGCTGGCGCATCCGGACGTGCCGTGCCGGATGGACCGGCGAGCGGCGCTGAATCAAATGATGCAGACAATGGTGCTCGGGACCAGTGCGTTTGAGGGAATCAAAGCGGTCAAGCCGGGGCACATGCTCATCGTCACGCGGCGCGGGGACCGGCTGGACCTGGAGGAGCAACGCTACTGGGATCTGGATTTTCCCGAGGCGGACGCACGGGACCTTGGGGTCAGCGAGCAATCGCACGTCGAGACCATCCGCAAGGAGCTGGTCGAAGCGGTCGGCCATCGACTCGAGGCGGACGTCCCGGTGGGTTGCTACCTCTCCGGCGGGATCGACAGTTGCTCGATCCTCGGGATGGCATCGGGCGCCATGCAAAGTCCGGTCAAGGCTTTTACCATTAGCTTTGACAGCGACGATTACGATGAATCGGTGATCGCGCGCGAGATGGCGGCGAGCGTGGGGGCGGATCACGACGTGATCGAGTTAAAGGCGGCGGAACTCTACGGGGAAAATTTCGAACGGACGGTCTGGCACACCGAGCGCTCGTTTTACAACACGCTGGGGGTGGCTAAGTATTGCATGAGCCAGCACGTGCGGGACGCCGGGTATAAGACGGTGATCACCGGCGAAGGGGCCGATGAACTCTTTGGCGGCTACGCCTTTTTCAAGCGCGACATGTTTCAGCACGGGCTGGCCGATGAGCCGGAGAGCGTGCGCCGGGAATACGAAGCGGCGCTGGAGAGATTTAATTCTATCTTCAAAGGGGCGTTGCTTTCGGAACAAGCCGAGACTCATCCGGCGTGGGAAGACCTGTGTGGGTTCACGCCGGCGTGGATTCAAAGTTGGATCGCAACGTGCGGGATCGCGCGGCCCTTGCTAAGTGACGAAGCGGCGGAGGAGATCGAGGATTACGACCCGGTGGCGGCCATCGCGGGGCAGATCGATCCGGCGATGGTGCGCGGGCGGCATCCGCTCGACAAAAGCCAATACACTTGGAGCAAAACGATGCTCGAAAGCCAGATTCTCAACTGGGGGGGCGACCGGGTCGACATGGCGAATTCCATGGAGTCGCGCCCGGCGTTTCTGGATCATCACGTCGCGGAGGCGGCGGTGCACGTGCCGCCGAATCTGCGGATCAAGGGAAACATCGAGAAGCACGTGCTCCGGGAGGCTGTGCGGGGGGTATTGCCGGAGGTGCTGTATAAACGCGAGAAATTCTCGTTCATGGCTCCGCCGGCGCACACGGATGAGGCGAAGGTGCGGGCGGTTCGCAAATTGACGGATAGATATCTCGATGAGGGGAGCTTGCGCGACGCGGGGCTGTTCGACGCGGGGCGGGTGGCGGCGTTTTTGGAAGGGTATCGGACGGATACGGACTCAGCTTCGCTGGTGCGGAAGGATGCCTTGCTGAATCACCTGCTTTGTTTGCAGATCTTGCATCGGCAATACGTAGCGGGGGAGTCGGTGTCGGCTCGCGTCGAATGACGGGTGGCTGGACGAGTTAGTCTGGATCCAGAGGGATCTCCGTCTTGAGAGCACGGGCCGCTATCTTCGCGGACCAGATGGTGACAAGAATCGTGATGGTTAAGCCGGCGGCGTAGAGGAGCCAGGAGTCGATGCCGTGAGGGAGGCCAGCTTTGGCCTTAGCGATTTTTCCAATGAGGGCACCGGTGTAGGCGTAGGCGGCGCTAATGGGGATGAAGCCGATCCAGGAGGCAAGGGTGAAGCGGGTCATCGAGATGGTCGTGAGTCCACAGGCGTAACTGACAATGCTGTGGGGAAGGATGGGCGAAAGGCGGCTGAGAAGGACAATGCGCCAGCCGCTTTTCGCAATGGCTTGATCGAGGGCCTGGAATCTAGCGTTGTGGGCGAATTTACGATGAAGCCAACGGTGGACCAGGTAGCGGCTGGTGGCGAAATTGAGGACGGCTCCGACGACGGAGGCGATGGTGACGAGGAGAGTGCCTGCCCCGAAACCGTAGACAGCTCCAGCCCCGACCGTGAGGACAGACCCAGGCAATAGAAACACGCAGGTAAGGGCGTAGAGCGCAATGAAGCCGACCCATCCGATCCACCCGCTAGCCTGAATCCACGCCAGGCTCTCTGTCATCCAGTTGGTAAAGATCTCTTCCATCGGGCAGGGAGAATCCTAAACCGCCGGCTGGACCACTGACGAGTCCCGCGTCACCCCCACCCTCGCTTACGAAGCTTGAGGACGATCGGCTTCGAGCTTCGTGGGCGGGGGTGGTTCGGTAGTAGAGGGTGGTTTTAGCGGTCGGAGGTTTCTTCGGGGGAATGAGACCTGCTAGGGATGGGGGGTGTTCGGTGATTGGATGTTGAGACTGACGAGTTTGTTGGGGTTGGTCGTGATGCTCGGGCTGGCTTGGGGGCTTTCGCGGCACAAGCGCCTGTTTCCCTGGCACACGGTCCTCTGGGGACTGGGGCTGCAGTTCATGCTGGCAGTGTTGATTCTGAAAACGCAGGCCGGATTAGCGGTCTTCAGCGCGGCGCGATTGGCGGTCATCAAAATCGCGGAGTTTGCCAACGTTGGAGCGCAGATGGTCTTCGGTCCTCTGGCGGACAACGCGGTGATGGGAATGGCGTTTGGGCAAAATGCTTACGTCTTCGCGATCACGATCACCGCGGTCATCATCGTGGTTTCATCCATCTCGGCGGCGCTCTACCACTACGGTGTCCTGCAGCGGTTGGTGCACGGGTTGGCGTGGGTGATGCGGAAACTACTGCGGACGAGCGGGAGCGAGACCTTGGCGGCGGCGAGCAACATCTTCGTTGGCCAGACGGAGGCTCCGTTGTTGATCCGGCCTTACTTGAAGGGAATGACGGAGAGCGAGCTGATGGCGTTAATGACGTGCGGTTTCGCGACGGTGGCCAGTAGCGTTTTCGCGATTTACGCGCAGCTTGGAGTTGACGCGGGGCATCTCATCACGGCTTCGGTGCTGAGTGCCCCGGCGGGATTGATCATCGCTAAGATCATGCTTCCGGAGACGGAGGAAAGCGAGACGACGGCGGAAGCTTCGGCGGAGGTCGAGCGCACGACCTCGAATGGCTTGGACGCGCTGTGTCGGGGAGCGGGCGATGGGATGATGCTGGCGATCAACGTCATCGCGATGTTGATCGCGTTCGTGGCGATCGTCGCACTGCTGAACGCGGTGGTGACGGCTCCGCAGATCGCGATGGGAGTCAGCGACCCGGTGACGCTCCAGAGATTCTTGGGATGGGTCAATTGGCCCTTCGCCTGGGTGATGGGAATCCGGGTGGAGGATTGCTCGATGGCGGGTCAGGTGCTGGGGGAGCGGATCGTGCTGAACGAGTTTATTGGGTATCTGAGCTTAGCGGAGATGCGGGATGCAATGGACGAACGGAGCTTCGTTCTGACCGCCTACGCGCTGTGTGGATTTGCCAATCTGTCGAGCATAGCGATCCAGATCGGCGGGATCGGGTCGCTGGTGCCGGAGCGGCGGGGGGATCTGGCGCGATTGGGATTGCGGGCGATGGTCGGAGGTGTGCTGGCTTGCTACCTATCCGCGACGGTGGTCGGTGTGCTCTTGTGAAACGGAATCTGGTTGTGAGCAGAAGGTCGCAGACGTTGCCGAAATACGGGATCGCTCGAAAGGCGGCGGCGAGAGCGTCCGAGGGCTATCCGAAATCACTCGGACTGCGAGGGACGGGCTTGGTCGGCAATCTTTTCTTCCTGTGGGCCACCTAGATTGGAGCGGGTGGTGGGGGCTTCGTCCGTGGGCTTGCGGCGCCCCAGCAGCGAAGGGATGACCGCCACTGCGGCGACGACGACGAGGGCGATGATGACGACGGTGAGGAGAGTATTCATCGTCTAGTTTTCGAGTTGGCCGGATTCGGTCCGCGTGTCGTGATCGGCCTCGTCGAGACCCTCGCGAATGAGGTCGGCGGAGTCGTTTCGGTCTTCGTTCTCCAGGAAATGGTTCGGAGTCTTGTGACCGGAGGTGGGAGGCGGGTTGAGATCGGTTCCAGCGGCAATGGGTTCGATGCCTCCGAGAAGGGTCTCGTCGACGGGGGAGGGAACGTGGAGGTCTCGGCGGGCGTGCTCGTAGTCGACTTCGTTCGGTTCCGAGCGGCCATCCCCGATGGCGATCTCGCGGGCGCGGCGCTCCAGGTCGGCGTCGCTGATCTCGCCGACGCCGGCTCCGGAGACCTCGATTCTTGGTGTGGGTGAACTCATAGGAAGGGTAATTCGATTGCCGGATCGACATCGGACGTTCCGAAAGCCGTGGAAAACGTGCTGGGACGGCGCAGGGTCCGTGATAGGGTCGCGCGGATGACGCGAGACAAGAAGCTTGACGCGCGCGAGTGTGCTTCGGACTGCGGGACGGATCTTCGGGTTGTGGGTCTGGGGGGATCGGCCGGTTCGTTGCCAGCGCTCCAGGAGTTTTTTGAGCAGACGGGTGAGGCAAGCGGCTTTGCCTACGTCGTCGTGGTGCACCTGTCGCCGGAGCACGAGAGCATCCTCGCCGAGATCCTGCAGCGATCGACGAAGATGCCGGTGGAACAAATCGACCGGCGGGTCCGGGTCCAGGCGAACCACGTCTACGTGATCCCGCCGGGGAAGCGCCTGTCGATGGTGGACGGGTGCGTTCAGCTCACGGAAGGTGGGGAGCTGGGCCAGCGGCGGTTCGTCGTCGACTATTTTTTCCGAACGCTGGCCGAAGGGCACGGGGAGCGAGCGACGGCGGTGGTGCTATCGGGTTCGGACGGGGACGGGGCGAACGGTCTCAAACGCGTGAAGGAGCGGGGTGGGCTAACGATCGCGCAAGATCCGGAGGCGGCGGAACAGGACGGGATGCCGCGATCGTCGATCGCAACGGGCATGGTGGATTGGGTGCTGCCGGTGAGGGAGATGCCGATGCGGCTGGCGGAGTATTGGTCAAATGCGGCACGGGTGCGACTGCCGCTGGCGGGGGCGGAGGTGACGCCGGCGGAGCGAGCGGCGGAGGATCGGGATCACGAGTCGGCGCTTCGCGAGGTGCTGGGGTATCTGCAGATGAAGACGGGGCACGACTTCAAATGCTACAAACGGGCGACCGTGCTGCGGCGGGTCGGTCGTCGGATGCAGGTGTGCGGGGTGGAGACGCTGGAAGAATATCTGGCGTTCATTCGAAAGCACCACGGGGAGACGGGGGCATTGCTGCAGGATCTTTTGATTAGCGTGACCAATTTCTTCCGAGACACGCCAGCGTTCGCGGCGCTTGAGGAAGACCTCGGGAGTCTGTTTGCGGGGAAGGGGCCGGGGGACCACGTGCGGGTGTGGGTGCCAGCTTGCTCGACGGGAGAGGAGGCCTACAGCATCGCGATGTTGCTGACCGAATACGCCGCTCGAATGGACGCGCCGCCGGGTCTCCAGGTCTTCGCAACGGATCTGGACGAACAAGCAATCGAGTCGGCGCGAGCAGGTCTTTATCCGGAGGCGATCCGGGCGGACGTGTCGGACGAGCGACTGAAGCGATACTTCTCCGAGGAGCATGGCGGCTACCGGGTGCGCCGGCAACTACGGGAGATCGTGCTCTTTGCGCTGCACGATCTGCTGAAAGACGCTCCGTTTTCGCAGTTGGATCTCGTGTCGTGCCGCAACCTGCTGATCTACCTGAGTCGGGGAGCGCAGGAGAGGGTATTTGACATCTTTCATTTTGCTCTGCGTGGAGAAGGGCGGTTGTTCTTGAGCGTGTCCGAGTCGGCGGAGGAGGCGAAGGCGTTGTTCTCCCCGATCGATAAGAAGAATCGGCTCTACCAAAGGCTAGCTATCGCCCGGGCAAGTCTCCCGGTCCCCACGGGAGCTCCCACGCTGTCACACATGTTCTCGCGGCAGATCGGTGGGGTGCCGTCCAGGCGTGATTACGAAGATCGGGCAAGCGCGCCGGCGTCGCTCGTGCCAGCGGGAATGAGCGACGCAACGTGGGCGGACGTGCATTTTCAGCTCATCGAGCGCTTGGGGCCGCCTTCGCTGCTGGTGGACGAGAACTTCGACATCGTTCACTTGTCGGATTCGGTCGGGCGATTTTTACAATTCCCGAGCGGTGAGCCGACGGCGAATCTATTGCGGATCGTCAATCCAAGCCTGCGGGTGGAGTTGCGAGTCGCGCTCTACCAGGTAGCAAAGTCGGGGACTTCCGTCGATCTCACGGGCGTGCGGCTCGAGGGACGAGGTGGCGACCAGGTGGCCGACATCGGGGTGAGGCCAGCGCAAGATCTGGCCCCGGGGTTTATGCTGATCGTCTTTCGGGAGCGAGATCCTGCCGACGTCGGCTCCAGCGCACCGGGGCGGACGCTGGCGATCTCGGACGAGAATGATCTGGTCAGCCAGCTCGAAAACGAGGTCGCTCTGGGCAAGCGGCAACTGCGCGAGGCGGGGGAGAATTACGAAGCGCAGACCGAAGAGCTGAAGGCGTCCAACGAAGAGCTGCAGGCGATGAACGAGGAGCTCCGCTCGGCGACGGAAGAACTCGAGACGGGGCGCGAGGAACTCCAGTCGATCAACGAGGAGCTGACTACGGTCAACCAAGAGCTCAAAGGGAAGGTCGACGAATTAAGCCGCTCCAACGACGATCTTCAGAATCTGATGGCGTCGACGAACATTGCGACGGTGTTTCTGGATCGCGATCTTCGGATCGAGCGCTACACGCCGAGCGCGGTCACGATCTTCAATTTGATTCCGAGCGACGTTCACCGTCCGCTTTCGGATCTCACGCACCGCTTGGAATACGGGGATCTCTCCCGCGACGCAGCGCAGGTGCTTGAGCGGCTGACTCCGATTGAGAGAGAGGTGCGGGACGCGGACGGGAGGTGGTTCTTGGCGCGGGTGCTTCCCTACCGGACGAAGGAGGACCGGATCTCTGGCGTGGTGTTGACGTTTATCGATCTGACCGAAAGACGGCGCGCCGAAGACGAGCTGCGAGCTTCGGAAACGAGGCTTCGTTTGGTCATCGATAACGCTTACGACTACGCGATCTTTACGACCGACGCCGACCAGCGGATCACCAGTTGGAGCCGCGGGGCGGAAGCGATCTTGGGCTATCGCGAGGAGGAAGTCTGCGGCGAGCCGCTGGCGATGATCTTTACGACCGAAGATCAAGGTCTGGCCCTGGCGGATCTAGAGGTGGAAACGGCTCTCAAGCGCGGGCGGGCGAACGACGAGCGGTGGCATCAGCGCAAAGACGGCTCGCGCTTCTGGGCTAGCGGATCGCTCATGCCGATGCGATGCGACGGCGGAGAGGTGGTCGGATTTGTGAAGATCTTGCGGGATCGCACGGAGCAGCGCGAAGCGGCGGAGTCGCTGCGCCGGAGCCGGGAAGAACTCTTGGAGGCGGTTACCGCGAGCGACGAAGCGCGGGGTGAGGCGGAACTCGCAAACGCAGCGAAAGACCAATTTCTAGCGGTGCTGTCGCACGAATTGCGGACACCTCTCACGCCCATCGTGATGGCGGTGGAGACAATGCTGATGCGGAGCGATCTGCCCGCAGACGTGACCGAAGCTTCTGACGATGATCAAACGGAACGTCCGGATCGAAGCACACTTCATCGACGACCTCCTAGACGTGACGCGGATCGGGAACGGCAAGCTCGAGATCCAGCGTGATGAAGTGGACTTGGCGGACATCGTGCGATCTGCCGTGGGGATCTCGCAGCCGGACATCGAAGCTAAGGAGCAGACTTCGGAAGTGGTGATGGACCCTGAGCGGATGGAGATGCAGGGAGATTCCGCGCGGCTGCAGCAGACCGTTTGGAATCTCGTGAAAAACGCTTCGAAGTTCACGCCCCGAGGCGGTCGGATCCGCGTCTCCGCCCGAGAAGTCGCCGGGGCTTACGAGATCAAGGTTGAGGACAACGGCATCGGGATCGCCGCCGATGCGCTTGACTCGGTGTTTGATCCTTTCTGCCAAGAAACTATCGAGGTGACCCGAGAATTTGGCGGCCTCGGGCTCGGGCTAGCCATCGCGAAGGCAACGGTCAACGCCCACGGCGGCGATATCCGCGCCGAGAGCGCGGGCCGCGGAGAGGGTGCTCAATTCACCGTCCGATTGCCCCGGCAGTTAGCCGCTCGGTAGCTTGATTGCTCCGACTAGGAGCAAGGAGGAGGATCAGTTCCCCAAGTTTCCAAGCGCGTGGACGATCCGATCAAAGAGCGTGACCGGCCGGCGGATTTCCTCGGGAAGCTGCGCAGCAAATCGGCGACTTGCTCGTTTGGTGCTCCGTTGCGCCGAGCGGATCGAACGTCGAGCGACGTCGCGAACCGTGGGCTCGGGAGTCGTTGCGTGGGTCGCAGCGGCTCCAATGAGGATGCCGAGCAGAAGCAGGCCGCCCGCGACGTACCAGACGTTATCACCGGCGATCTCGCACGTGCGGTCGGCAGCAGCGTCGAGACGTTCGCCGAGGTCTGGATTGGAATGATCGGTGGCCAGTGGGTCGGGAGTGGTGGTGGGAGTCGTCATGATTTCAGAAGGTTTGCGTTGTGATCGTCCCGAGGTAGTCGGGCGGTTGCTTCGTGCGCGCCGAAAGTTTGCGCTAGTTCTAGGTCGATCTCGACCTGGGACGGTAGACCGATTCGACGCCCGCGTCTGTCAAAATTCTTGAGATTTCGGCGGAAGTGGATTTGATACGCCGTTTTCATGGAGGAATTCGACGAGCAAGCTGTTGCGCAACTGCTGCGAGATTACGTGGTGAGCACCTTACCCTTGGGGATCTACGACCCGCACCAATCGCGTCGTCCGCGGGTGCCGGTGAGTTCGTTCGAGGTGGAATTGCTCGACCTCGGAGACGATGGGAGAGTCTGCGCTGCGGGTCCCGTCGTGCTGCGGACGGACGATGGGGAGTCCGAATTCTACCTGCGAGTCACGGCGCCCATCGCGGGAACCAACGGCGATTGTCACGTCGCGGACGCTGCGGCGGTGCGCGCGGTCTACATCGTGCTCGTCAACGCCGAGAACGGATCCTGCAAGGAAACGGCGGCGCTGGCGAACGTCTGACCAGATCGGCAAGGCCTAATCGCCGAGCTGGTTCTTCAGGAGTTCGAGGAAGCCTTCCAAGCGAGCGACGACGTCCAGTTCTTGGAGGAGCGCTTGGCGAGACTCGGCGTCGGGGATGAGGGTCGAGCAGACGGCATTGCTGAGCGCCTCAGGCGTCTCGGCGGACTCGAGGAAGCTCTCGAAGTGCGTTGGCAGTTGGTAGCCTTGGTCGGCAAGGCCGTGGCAGATCTCTCGCACGGCTTTGGCCAATTCTTCGGCCTCAGGATCGTGAGCGTTGTTCGACTCCAGACGTTCGATCCGGGCGATGCGGTAGGGTTCCGTCTGGAGCCATTCGGTGTAGCGGATGCGGGCGACGCCGTGGAGAATCAAGTGGGACGTGCCGTCGGGATTGCGCACGCAGGCACGGACCAGGCCCACTCCGCCCACGCTGTGCACGGCTTCGCTGTCCGGACGCTGCATCGCGACGCCGAAGATCCGCTCGGCGTCAAGCGACTCGGCGAGCATGTCGCGGTAGCACGGTTCGAAGATGTAGAGCGGCAAGAGCGCGTTCGGAAAAAGGATCGTTCCAGGTAAAGCAATGACGCCCACCACCTCTGGTAGCTGGATCTCGTTGGTCTCATCAGGCATCAGGTGAGTTACGCGCCAGCGACGATAGGCGTTTGCTTTTCCTTTCGCATTTGCCCAGCGGCGGTCGCTGGCCTAAGGAAACGGCATGACATCTGGCAATCCTACGCTGAACAGCGGCACGTTTGAAAAAATCTCGGTCCGGCAGGGGCCGGCTATGACGGTCGGAGGCACCGTTTCCAAGACCGGCATCCTTCTCGCGCTGGTCGTACTGGGCGCGACCTTCACGTGGAATCTCACGGGACCGCTGGCGATGCCGTTGATGTGGGGTGGGGCGATCGGGGGCTTGGTTGTCGCACTGATCACCGTTTTCAAAATGCAGTGGGCCCCGATCACGGCACCGATCTACGGACTGCTGCAAGGCCTCTTTCTTGGCGGGATCTCGGCGATGTACGCGCGGGAATTTCAGGGAATCGTTCTGCAAGCGATCATGCTGACGTTCGGGGTGATGGCGATGATGTTGTTCCTCTACCAGAGCGGGATCATCAAGGTGACGGAGAAGTTCCGCATGGGGATCATCGCCGCGACTGGCGGGGTCCTGCTGGTCTACGTGGTGACATTCGTTCTCGGATTCTTCGGCGTGCAGGTGCCGTTTATCCACGGGAGCGGACTGATGGGGATCGGATTTAGCCTACTGGTGGTGGGGATCGCGGCGCTCAATCTGGTGCTGGATTTTGATTCGGTGGATCGCGGCGTGGCCGCCGGCGCACCGCGCTACATGGAGTGGTATTGCGCGTTTGGGCTGATGGTGACGCTCATCTGGCTCTACCTCGAGATGTTGCGGCTGCTGAGCAAGTTGCAACGGCGGTAGTGTGAGGCGCATCGCTCGAGCGCTGCATCGAGAGAGGTGATCGGCGGTGCCGCTCGTCGCCTGGAAGCGGCTCGCGCGGTGGGAGGCTACTTCCCGTTGACGGACTTGAAGTCGGTCACGGCGACGGCGATCTCCGGCTCGTCGGGCTCCGCGATGCCGTGGCAGAGCATCTTGGTGTAAGGGCCGCAGACAACGTCACTCCCGCAATAGAGGTCTCGCCGGTTTTCCAGCGTGGTGCAGGAGGCGAGGCAGAGTGTGACGAGGGACAGACTGAGGAGGACGGGTTTCACGGGGGAGAGCTAAATCCGGTTCGGAGTACCGTGTAAATTCAAAAACGTGCGGCGGATGGCGGGAGGGAACGTGGCCGGAGTTGAAAGTTGATCCGGTCGGGGCACCCGTGCAATGTGTCGCGCCCCGATGTCGCTCGCGTATTACGTCCACGATCTGAGTCCGTTTCTGTTCCGGTTCACCGACACGATTGGGCTGCGCTGGTACGGGCTGGCCTACGTGGCGGCGTTCGTGGTGGGAATCGCGGTCTATCGAGTGCTCGCTCAGCGGGGCTACTCCGACCTGAAGCCCGAGGCGGTGAGCGATTTTATCATCTGGGGGGCGATCTTTGGTGTGATGCTCGGAGGGCGGGTCGGGTACATGCTTCTCTACAACTTCCAGGGCTTAGTCACCGATCCGCTGAGCATCGTGCGGGTCTGGGACGGGGGGATGGCCAGTCACGGAGGGATCGTCGGTATGGCGCTCTACACGCTTTGGTACGCGCGGCGACACCAATTGAGTTGGCGGAATCTGGGGGACAACCTCGTGGTGGTCGCGCCGATTGGACTCTGCTTCGGGCGGGTGGCGAACTTCATCAACGGCGAACTCTACGGGCGGGCCACCACGGTGCCCTGGGCGGTGCAATTTCCAAAAGAACTCTATTCTGGAGCATTTCCGAGCGGTGCGCGCAACGAGATCATCCGAGGCGCGGTGGCGCTGAATCCCGCTTGGAATACCGAGGAGTCGATCCAGGAGGCAAGCCGGCACTCGGAGCCGCTCCGCGAGGTGCTGGCGGCTGGATTGACGCCGCGACATCCTTCGCAGCTTTACGAGGCGGCGCTCGAGGGGGTGGTGCTCTTTGCGCTGCTGTGGGTAATGCGGACGATGTTCAAACTGCGCGACGGGGTGCTGACGGGAGCGTTTTTCGTCGGATACGCGGTGCTGCGGATCGCCGGGGAGGCTTTTCGCGAACCCGACGCGGGGCTCACCTGGGGCCTGACGCGGGGGCAATTCCTGTCGCTGTTCTTAGTGGGGATCGGCGTGGCGTTCTGGGTGTCGGCGTGGATCCGGCCACGGTGGGCACCGCGTTGGCGGGAAAGCTGAGGGTGCGCTCCCCCGGTGGAGTCGGCGATTGCGGATCGCCGACCCCTGAGGGTGGCTTTTTTTAGAAATGGATAGCGTGGCCCTGGGTGGCGTGGGCAGCTTCCATGACGGCTTCGCTAAGGGTCGGGTGGGCATGGATGGTGCCGCCGAGTTCCTCGTAGGTCGCTTCCAGATTCATCGCGAGACCGAGCTCGGCGATCATCTCCGTCGCGTCGGCTCCGATGATGTGCGCGCCGATGATCTCGCCGTGCTTCTCACCGATGATGAGTTTGACGAAGCCTTCGCTGTCGCCGACCGCGAGGGCTTTGCCAGACGCCATGAAGGGAAATTTCCCGATTTTGTATTTGATGCCCTGCTCCTTGGCGGCTCGCTCGGTGAGACCCGTGCTCGCGACCTGTGGGTGGCAGTAGGTGCAGCCGGGAAAGAGCGTGACGCGCTTGGGCTCAGACTCTCCAAACATGCCTTCGACAGCTTGGATCGCTTCGTAGCTGGCGACGTGGGCCAGCCACGGCGGCCCGATAATGTCGCCGGCCGCGTAGACACCCTTAATGTTGGTCTCGTAGCGGTCGCCCGTCTTGATGGAGCCTTTGTCAGTGAGTTCGATCTTCAGACCGCCGGGTAGCAATGGGGAGACGCCGATGGCGACCAGGGCGATGGACGCCTCAAGGACCTCGTCCTTCTTCCCGGAGACCGTGATCTTCACGCCTTTGTTGGTTGTCTCAGCCTTCTCGACTTTGGTGCTGGTGAGTAGGTTGATGCCCTGTTTTGCGAGGGACTTCTCGAGGGTCTGGCTGACTTCGGTGTCCTCGACGGGGAGGATATTCGGCTGCATCTCGATGACCGTGACTTTGGTCCCGAACGCGTTGAAGAAGTAAGCAAACTCGATGCCGATGGCCCCTGCGCCGATGATGATGATATCCTTGGGCTGCTCGGCGAGGACCATGGCCTGCTTGGAGCCGATGACGGAGCTGCCATTGAAGGGGAAGCCGGGCATCTGGCGGGTGACGACGCCGGTTGCGACCAGGATGTTCTTTGCTTCGTGGGTGGTCTTGTTGCCGTCCTTGTCGGTGACTTCGACGGAGCCCTCTTTCGGGATCGTGCCTTCGCCTCGGTGGTAATCGATCTTGTTCTTTTTGAAGAGCATTTCGATGCCGCCAGCGAGCTTGTCGGCGACCTTGCGGCTGCGACCGATGATTTTGTCCCAGTCGTACGAGAGATTGTCGAACGAGAGGCCGAACTCGTCGGCGTGCTTGGTCATCGTCTGGTAGACCTCGGCGTTCTTGAGCAAGGACTTGGTCGGGATGCAGCCCCAATTGAGGCAGGTGCCACCGGCGCGATCCATTTCGACGCACGCGACTTTTTTACCCAACTGCGCCGCGCGAATCGCGCCGACGTACCCGGCGGGACCGCCGCCTATCACTATCAGATCGTAAGATGCCATTGCCGAGAAGGTGACAGGATTGCCGCTTTTGACAAGGCGAGGGCGGCGAGAAGCCGGACGACCCCGTTCCGGCTAGAGTCCCGGAAACGGGCGGGTCGCGCCTTCTTCGAATTCTTTCGGAATCTCGATGGTGGGGTTCTCGGCGGTGCGGTCCCAGGAGATGCGGGCGATCTTTTCCCAAGGCGTGGCTTCGTAAGGAAAGAGAGTGTCGTCCGCGAGGCGGGCGCGGAGGGCCGTGCGCATCTCACCAGGAGTCACGGCGCCTTCGACGCCCTGCATGTTGGGAGCGGAGATGGAGAAGTTCCCCGGGAAAGACCAATCAAATTTCACGAACGCAAATTTCCCGAGCGTCGGCGAATCGACGGTGTCGTCCTGGAGCGAAAGGAAATGATCGCCGTCGACGCGAGAGATCCAGCCGATGAACCGGAAGACCTTCGCGGGGGCTACGCTGAAGTTGCGGTAGTAGATCCAATACGTGTCTTCGCCGCGTGGGAGGATCGCAGCGCGGTGGATGATCTTCGGGCGCTCGCCGTCTTCACCGACCTCCGCGCCTTCCACGCGCTGTTGGTATTCAAAGACGCCGAGCAGCCGCGTATCGATGTTCGTCGAAGCGTTTGGCGTGATCGGAGTGTCGTAGAGGCAGCCGGCGAGCGCCAGGCATGCCACGGCCGCAAACGCCATCCCGAGCGCGGATCGGGCCCGCGCGAAGAACGCGAGGGGTCGTGAGGCGGAGGTTTGATTGATCATCGAAGCCGCCGACTGTCGTTAAATCCTGGTGCCGGGGGCAATCACGGAGTTCTTCGGGACGACGACGATGCCGTCTCGGACGTAGTAACCTTCGCCGTCGAAATTGTTCCCCTTGCCGTCGCGAGTGATCGTCACGCCGTCGCCGATGCGGACGTTCTTATCGAGGATCGCGTGGTCGATGTTGCAGTTCTTGCCGATGCCGATGCGCGGAAGACTCTCGTCCGTATCGGGCATATCGGCGTCGTAGTGGTCGGCCCCCATCATGACCGTATTCCGCAGTGTGCTCCCTTCTCGCACGATGCTGCGGATGCCGATCGAGCAACGCTCGAGGGTCGAATGCAAGATGTGGCTGCCGTCTGAGACAATGGCTTTATCGATGTGGGAGTTCCGCACGAAACTCGCCGGCAGGAAGCGTGGCTGCGTGAAAGTGATGTTGCCGCCGGCGTAAAAATTGTAGGCCGGCTCGTCATCGGCAAGCGCGAGATTGGCGTCGAAAAACGCCCGGATCGTCCCGATGTCTTCCCAGTAGCCTTCGAAGATGTAGGCGTCGACCTTCTTGGTCTCGATGGCTGCAGGGATAATATTTTTCCCAAAGTCGGCCATGTCGTTGTCGAGGCAATCGATGAGCACCTGGCGATCAAAAACGTAGATGCCCATCGAGGCTTGAAAGAGCTCTTCGTCCGCGTCCTTACCCAGCGATCGAAGGATCGGACTCGGGATGCGAAGCGTGTCCTGGACGGCGGGGTCCTTCGGCTTCTCGACGAACTCGATCACCCGCTTGTTCTCGTCGGTGTGCATGATCCCGAAGCCGGGAACGGCGTCGCGATTGACCGGGATGACGCCGAGCGTAATGTCGGCGCCGCGCTCGATGTGCTGGCGGAGGATGTCGCGGTAGTCCATCCGGTAGAGCTGATCGCCGCTCAAAATGATGAAATGCTCGTACGGCTGCTCGAGGAAGTAGCGGAGATTTTGCCGGACGGCGTCGGCCGTGCCCTGGTACCATTCGGATCCTTCGGGGGTCTGTTGCGCGGCGAGGATGTCTACGAAACTGCGCGAGAAGCTGTCGAATTTGTAGGTGTCGGTGATGTGGCGGTGGAGCGACGTGGTGTTAAATTGCGTCAGCACGTACATCGCGCGGATGCCCGAGCTGAGGCAATTGCTGATCGGGATGTCGACCAGACGATACTTGCCTCCCAGGGGCACGGCGGGCTTGGCACGCTCTTTGGTGAGGGGGAAGAGGCGCGTGCCGGCGCCGCCGCCCATGATGATGGCGAGGGTGCCCTTGGTGAGGGAGAGAACTTGTCTGCTCATTTGAGTCGGTTAATTGGGGTGGTCTTCGAGTGGGTTCGACCTTGCCGAAGGGTAGAGGGTTTGTCACCCTGCAAAACCTCCTCTGGGGGCCGAGTTATGTGTGGAATCGTAGGTTACGTAGGCAAATCTCAAGCGCCGCCGGTGCTTTTGCAGGGACTCAGCCGGTTGGAATACCGCGGGTATGATTCGGCGGGCATCGCGACTGCCACCGGAGGGGTCATCGAGAGCCGCAAGTCGGTCGGACGCATCGCGGATCTCGACCGAGTCCTCGCGGACTCCCCGCTGCAAGGCGAGACCGGGATCTGCCACACCCGCTGGGCTACTCACGGCACAGTCACTGAGGAAAACGCCCACCCGCACTTTGACCGATCCGGTAAACTTGCGCTCGTTCATAACGGGGTGATCGAGAATTACCAAGAGCTGCGGGCGGAGTTCCAGGAGATGGGGCACCAGTTCAAAAGCCAGACCGACACGGAAGTGCTCGCGCACCTCATCGGGGCGGAGTTCGACCGGGCCGACGGCGAGTCGAAGGGCGATCTCGTCGAAGCCGTCCGCCGTGCGCTGCGTCGCGTGATCGGGACCTACGGGATCGCGGTCATCCACGCCGACGTGCCGGGATTACTCGTCGGCGCGCGGCGCGGCAGCCCGCTGGTGCTTGGCATCGCGAAGGACGAGCACCTCATCGCCAGCGATGTGGCGGCGATGGTCAGTCGCACGCGCGACGTCGTCTTTCTCAAGGACTACGAGATCGTCGCGGTGCAGAACGACCAATTCCAGATCACGACTCTGCAGGGAGACGGCGCGGGATTTGAGATCAGCAAAGTCGAATTTTCCGAGAAAGACGTCAGCAAGGGCGACTATCCGCACTACATGCTCAAAGAGATCTTCGAGCAGCCCAACACGGTCCGCGACGCCATGCGGGGCCGACTTTCGCTCGAAGAAGGTACCGCTAAACTGGGCGGCCTCGACATGAGCAACGCCGACCTACGCGACGTCGACCGCGTGATCCTCAGTGGCTGCGGCTCGGCCCTCCACGCCGCCATGATCGGCGAGTACCTCATCGAATCCCTCGCCAAGATGCCGGTCGAGTGCGAGTTCGCCAGCGAGTTTCGCTACCGCAATCTTCCGACGACCAAAGACACCCTGGTCTTCGTCATCAGCCAGAGCGGCGAGACGGCCGACACCCTCGCCGCCCTCCGCGAGAGCCAGCGCAAAGGCCACCGCACCCTCGGAATCTGCAACAACGTCGGTAGCACCATCGCCCGGGAGAGCGACGGCGGCGTCTACATGCACGCGGGCCCCGAAGTCGGCGTCGCCGCGACAAAATCGTTCACCTCCCAGGTCGTCATCCAGACCCTTATCGCGCTCCTCATGGGACGCATCCGCAATCTCTCGCACTCCGAGGGGATGAACATTATCGCCGAGCTGGAGCGGCTCCCCGACCAAGTCGCCCGTGTTCTCGAACTCAGCGACGAGATTCAGATCATCGCCACGAAATACGCGCAGGCGAAGGTCATGCTCTTCATGGGCCGACAGTTCAACTACCCGGTCGCCCTGGAGGCCGCGCTCAAGCTCAAGGAGATCAGCTACATCGCCGCGTCCGGCTACCCCAGCGCCGAGCTGAAGCACGGCGTGATCGCGCTCGTCAACGAGGAGACCCCGTCCGTCGTGATTGCCCCGCGCGACGCCGTCTTCGAAAAAAACGTCAGCAACATCGAGGAAGTCAAAGCCCGCCAGGGTCCGGTGATCGCCGTCGGCACCGAGGGCGACGACCGCCTCGTACGGGTCGCCGACGACGTCATTCTCGTCCCCGAGGCCCCGGAATACCTGACCCCGATCCTCACCTCCATCGCGATGCAGCTCTTTGCCTACCACGTCGCCGTCGAACTTGGCTGCGACGTCGACAAGCCGCGCAATCTGGCCAAAAGCGTAACCGTAGAATGAGAAAGCTTCCCGCAACTTACGCCTTGATAGCGGCATTGGGTCTGGCAGCGACTTCCGGTCTACCAGCGGAGGCCAAGCCAAACGTCCTCTTCATCGCGATTGACGATCTCAAGCCGGTCCTGGGTTCCTACGGGGACACCGTGGTCCAGACGCCGGCAATGGACCGACTCGCCGAGCGCGGCACCGTCTTTCTCAATAACCATTGTCAGCAGGCGGTCTGTGCGGCGTCGCGGGCGTCTCTGCTGACGGGCCTCACGCCCGACCACAGCCGCCAGTGGCATTTCGGTGAGACGCTGCGCGAACGGACGCCGGATATCGAGACGCTGCCGCAATATTTCAAGCAGCACGGTTACGACACCCGTGGCAAGGGCAAGATCTTCGACCGGCGGAACATCGGGCCCAACGGAGATGCTCGATCTTGGTCCGTCCCCTACGAGCCTCCGAGCGACTGGGACATCGACCCCGATCCCAACGTGACCACCGCCATTCTCGACTTCGAACTCGACTAATTGATCGACGGAAAGACGAAAAACCGGGCCATCGAGTGGCTGGGTGAACTCGCGACGGGCGAAGCCCCATTCTTCTTGGCGGTAGGCTTCAACAAACCCCACCTACCCTTCCGCGCACCGCAGAAGTATTGGGATCTTTATCCCGAGGACTTGATCGAGTTCGCCGCTTTCCGACAAGACTCCGAGAACGGTCCCGAGATCGCCTACCACCAGTCCGGCGAACTCGGCAACTACGACGACATCGATAAGCCGACGACCACCCGGATGGTCCTCTCCGACGACAAGCAGCGCGAACTCATCCGCGGCTACTTCGCGTGCGTGTCCATGGTCGATGACCTCGTTGGCCAGCTCCTGGACAGCCTCGACGGACTCGGACTCGCCGAGGACACGATCGTTGTCGTCTGGGGCGATCACGGTTGGCACTTGGGCGATCACCAGCTCTGGTGCAAGCACAGCAACTTCGAGCAAGCGACCCGCAGCCCCTTGATCATCGCGGATCCTCAGTTGCGCAACCCCGGGGTCAGGGTCACGAGTCCCACCGAGTTCGTCGACGTCTACCCGACCCTCTGCGACTTGGCTGGCCTGCCAATTCCTCCAGGACTGGACGGCGTGTCGCTGCGACCGCTGATGACCGGCGAACGACAATCGGTCAAAGACGTCGCCCGCAGCCAGTGGCCCCAGGGCTTGCCCGACGGCATGGTGATCGGCTACTCCGTGCGCGACGAGCGGTACCGCTACACCGGGTGGCTGCCCCGAGAAGGACCGGACGCTCCCCCTGAAACGGTCGAATTCGAAGAGTTCTACGACTACGAAGACGATCCCCTGGAGACGAAGAACGCGATCGACGCACCGAGATACCAAGCCGATATCGCGAGGTTGCGAACGCGCTGGTTGGAAGTCTTTGGGCTACCCGCATCGATCCTTCCGAAACCGTAAGCGTCGTCACCCCGGGCGAGATCCTCGAAGACGAATTTCGCAAGCCTCGCGCCGTCACAAAATACCGTATCGCCAAAGACATCGGCATCAGCCCGACAGCCATCGGTCTTCGGCCCGGTCGCAGGCGGCCCCGAATGGGGCGTCGCGCCAAGCCGTCGGGAATATCGCAGGTGGTCTTCGAGCGTCCAGTTTTCCAGCTCGCAGTCAATCGGGGACCCGTGCCGCCGACCCTCCGATCATGGTGGGGATGCGAGCGATGCCTCCGGCCGCGAGTGGGTTGGGATGGAATCGCCGCTCTACCGGATGCGGAGGGTGGTCTTGGGGTCGAAGAGGTGGGTGCGGGTGGGGTCGATGGCGAAGCGCATGCGACGGGCGCTCGCGGTGTGGTCGGCGGTCTGGTGGCTGCGGCTTATGAGACTGGTCTCGCCGGTCGTGAGGTAGAAATACGTCTCGCTGCCCATCGGCTCGACCAGGTCGATGACGGCTGGGAATTGATTGGGTTTCTTTTGAATCTCTTCTTCGACGACGACGCAATCTTCGGGCCGGACGCCGAGGGTGACTTCTTGGCCGATGTAAGCGACAGCGGCGGGTCGGCTTCCGAGGTCGAGGGCGATGGTGCCGGAGCCGGTCTCCTTGAACTTGAGCGCGTCGGCGGTGCCGGTGAGGGTGCCTCGCACGAAGTTCATCTGGGGACTGCCGAGGAAGCCGGCGACGAAGAGGTTCTTGGGCTCGTTGTAGAGCTTGAGCGGGGTGTCGACCTGCTGGATGACACCGTGGCTCATGACGACGATGCGGGTGCCCATGGTCATGGCTTCGACTTGGTCATGGGTGACGTAGATCATCGTGGCCTGGAGGCTCTGATGGAGCTTGGTCAATTCCGTCCGCATCTGGACGCGCATCTTGGCGTCGAGGTTGGAGAGCGGTTCGTCGAAAAGGAAGACCTTGGGCTGGCGGACGATGGCGCGGCCGACGGCGACGCGCTGGCGCTGACCGCCAGACAGCGCTTTGGGCTTGCGGTCGAGGTATTCAGAGAGGCCGAGGATGTCGGCAGCTTCGTTGACGCGCTTGGCGATCTCGGCTTTCGGATATTTTCGGATTTTGAGACCGAAGGCCATGTTGTCACGGACGGTCATGTGCGGGTAGAGCGCGTAGTTCTGGAAGACCATCGCGATGTCACGGTCTTTGGGCGGGGTGTCGTTGACGCGTTTGTCGCCGATGAAGAGGTCGCCTCCGGAGATCTCTTCGAGGCCGGCGATCATGCGCAGGGTGGTGCTTTTGCCGCAGCCGGAGGATCCGACGAAGACCATGAACTCCCGGTTCTGGATCTCGAGATTGAAGTCGTCGACGGCGGTGACGTCGGTGCCCTTTTTCTCGCCGGGGTAGATTTTGCAGATGTTGCGGAGGGTGACGTTGGCCATTGGTGGAGCGGAGTTAGGGACTCCGCAGGAGGCTAGGGAGCGTGGGCGGGAATTGCAATTGTGGGCGATCCGCGTTGAGTTGGCGGGACGTGTTGGAGGTCGAGATCGGTGGGATGAGCGTGACGCTGGACGGGCGGGCGCTCGTGTGGTCGGAGGAGCGGACGGTGATCGTGGCGGACACGCATTTTGGGAAGGACGCGACGGCGCGGGCGATTGGCGCGCCGGTGCCGGAGGGGACGACCGGAGCAGATCTGGAGCGGCTGGATGGACTCTTGGATCGGCACCGAGCACGTCGGCTTTTGATTCTGGGTGACGTGTTCCATTCTCAATTCTCCGCCGAATCGCGGACGATGGCGGCGCTGGCGCAATGGCGAGCCAAGCGGGCGAAGCTGGTGATCGAGATCGTGATGGGCAACCACGACCGGCACGCGGCGCGGCTACCGGGGCGGCTTGGGATGGAGGTGCTGCCGACGGGGGTGGAAAGGGGGACTTGGCGGCTGGCGCACGAGCCGAGGGAGATCGCGGGCGGGCACGTGCTGTGTGGCCATTTGCACCCAGGCGTCCGAATGGTGGGCGGGGGACGGGTGCGGCTGACGCTGCCGTGCTTCGTGGCGGGGGAGCGGCGGACGATCCTGCCGGCTTTCGGGGGGATGACCGGTGCGGTGGCTCAACGACCGCTGCCGGGTGAGCGATTCTTTGCCGTCGTCGGGGAGGAGGTGGTCGCGGTGGCGGGTGAGTCGGCTAGACGGGGTCAACCGCGGCGATGAGTTCTGCGTAAACGCGCTCGAGGGCGTCGGGGAGGATGCGGGTGCCCGAGAGGACGGGCATAAAATTGGAGTCGCCGGTCCAGCGGGGCACGATGTGCCAATGCAGGTGGTCGGCGCAGCCAGCCCCGCCGGCCTCGCCGAGATTGATGCCGACGTTGAAGCCCTGGGCTTTGACGACGCTGCGCAGGAGTCGCTGGGCGAGCAGGGTGAGGTGCCAGATCTCGATTGCTTCGTCGTCGGTGAGGTCCTCCATCCGACTCAGTTGGCGGTAGGGGACGGCCATGAGGTGGCCGACGGTGTAGGGGTAACGGTTGAGCAGGAGGAAGCAGCTCTTGCGGCGGGCGACGACCATGTGGGCAGCGTCGTCGGACGTGTTGGCAGCTTGGAGGAGGAAGTCCTTCGGAGAGTCTTCTTCGGACCGTTGGAAATACTCGACGCGCCAAGGTGACCAGAGGGATTCGAGGTGATCTTTTGGGAAGGCGGGCATCTTTTGCAAACTAAACGGGATCAACTGGATTTTTCAACAAAGCTAGGATCGCGCTGGCCGCGCGGTGGGCGGCTCCGGGGCCGCCGAGGGTGGCGATCACCTCCGCGAGGTCGGCTTGGAGATCGGCGCGGGCGGTGTCGTCGTTGAGGAGGCGAAGGCACTCGTCGGCCAGGGCGGCGGGAGTGGCGGCGGGTTGGATAAATTCCCGGACGACGGTGCGTCCAGCGAGGATGTTGACGATACCGAGGTGGGGGACGCGGACAAGGCGTCGACCGGCTTCGTAGGTGAGCCAGGCCGTCTTGTAGACGAGAGCGTAGGGGAGCCCGAGGGTGGCGGCTTCCAGGGTAGCGGTGCCGGAGGCCACGAGGCCGACGGTCGCGCGCCGCATGAGGTCGTGGGCGTCGCCGACGGTGATGGTGATCGGCACGCCGACGTCGCGGGCGAGTTCGTTCATCTGGGCGGCGTGGGTGGCGTTGGCAGCGGCGGCCTCGAAGCGGAACTCCGGGCGGCTTCTCGCGATCTTCGTGGCGGCGGCGGCCATCGCGGGGAAGATGCGGCGGACTTCCCGCTCCCGGCTGCCGGGGAAAAGGCCGACGAGATCGGTGGCGCGGGTGGCTGGGGAGGCCCCACCGGCGAGGCGCTCGATGAGCGGGTGACCGACAAATTCCGTGCGAAGGCCGCTCTGCTCGTAGAGGTCTTTCTCGAACGGGAAGATGCAGAGCATGAGGTCGAGCCAGCGAGCCATCTTCGGAATCCGACCGCGATTCCAAGCCCAGACTTGCGGGCTGACGTAGTAGAGAATCTTGAGGTCCGGAAGACGGGCTCGGAGGGCTTTGGCCAAACGAAGGTTGAAGCCTGGGTAATCGACGAGCAGGACGGCGTCCGGTCGGTGCTCGGCGGTGTCGCGGAGCATGGTGTGAAATTTTTCCCGGAAGTAACCGTAGCTTTTCAGGACGTCCCAGAGGCCGAGTACGCCGGCTTGCTCGGTCCAATTGTCGAACGGCGCGCCGGCGTGGGGAGCCATCTTCGGTCCGCCCGCTCCGATGAATTCCACGTGTGGATCGATGGCGTGTGCGGCGAGCATGACCTCGGCGGCCCGGGTGTCGCCGCTGTTCTCGCCGGCGACGATCCAGATGCGGTGAGACGCGGCGGGCACGGACTACGCGGATGAGGGCTGAAGGAAGTTGGCGGCGTCGGGTGAGACCGGCGGGCCAGCTCCCTTGCGCGGGTCGGCGGCCTCGATCTGGGCCGTGATGTCGAGGGCGATCTCGAGGGCGGCGGTGGCTTGGTGGCCGGACACCTTCGGGGCGTCGCCCGTGCGGGCGCTCTCAAGAAATGATGCGAGCTGGCGCTGGAGGGCGTCGCCCTTTTCGACCTTCACCCCGGCGCGGACGATCTTACCGTCTTCGACGGTGTAGGTGACGCCGTCCTGCTTCTGGTAGTCGAGGGACAGGTAGGCGTCTTCCTGGAAGACGCGGATCTTGCGGAGGCGGTCGGCGCTGATGCGGGACGCCGTGACGTTGGCGACGCAACCGTTCTCAAAGCGGAAGCGGACGTTGGCGATGTCCTCGCTTTTGCTGAGGACAGCGATGCCGACGCAATCCATCGATGCGATGGGTGAGCGGACGAGGTGCAGGATGATCTCGATGTCGTGGATCATGAGATCGAGCACGACGCCGATGTCGGTCGAGCGATTGGGGAACGGGGAGAGGCGGGTGACCTCCAGAAAGCGCGGGTTGTTCAACTTACCTTCGAGGGCGGCGAGAGCAGGGTTGAAGCGCTCGATGTGGCCGACTTGGAGCACGCAGTTATTCGCGGTCGCGAGGTCGGCGAGAGCACGGGCTTCGGCGCTGTTGGGCGCGATGGGCTTCTCGATGAGGAGGTGCTTGCCGCGCTCGAGGAGAAATTTTCCGATTTCGAAATGCGTGACTGTTGGGGTGCAGATGGTCGCGGCATCGACGCGGGAGGCAAATTCTTCCAGATCGGCGGCGGCGTGGGTGCGGTGCTTCTTGGCGGCGGCGGCGGCCGACTTCGGGTCGGCGTCGTAGACAGCCGTGAGATCGCAGTCGGCGAGGGCCGCGTTGCAACGGACGTGATGGCTCCCCATGTGGCCGGTGCCGACGACGCCGGTGCGGAGGGGTGCGTGGGAAGCGGATGGTCGCAAAGGGTGCGGAAAGGTGATGCCCGGTCCTGCCCGGAGGTGGGTTGGGTCGCGACTTAGCCGCCGTAGCTGCCCTCGACGCGCTCGGCGACGTCGCGATAGCCGTAGTCGACCTCGTAGATCGACTTCATGGCCTCGATGGACTTCTCCGTTTTGTCCATCTTTGCGTAGAGAAGGCCGAGATTGTAGGTGATCTCTTTCTTGGTGGCGTCCATGCCGTGGAGTTCGCTCGCGGCCTCTTCCAACGTCTTCGCAGCGAGGTCGTGCATGTTGCGCTCGTCGAAGCATTTGCCGAGCAGGTTCATCGCGCGGAGCCGGACGTTTGGGTTCGCACGGGCCTTCTGGAGCTCGGGGACAGCGTCCTTGTATTCGCCCATCTTGACCAAGATCTCGGCGAGCTCGAAGCGAAACATCAGATCCGTCGGGTTGCGCTCGACGCGCTTTCTCGATTCCGCAAGCGACATCTCGGCGCGTTGCACGCGGATGCCCTCGAGCTCTTCTTGGTAGCGCGGGAGATCCTCGCTGTCGGGATTGCCCGCGATAAATGCCTCGTATTCTTCGATGCTGGTATCGAGTTGCTTGACGCGCAGGTCGGCGGCTTTGCGGACGAAATTTGCGTCCGTGTTGTTGGTCAGATCGGCGGCGTAGGTGAACCACGTGACAGCATTCTCGAGGTCGCCCTTCTGCTCGTAGAGTTCGGCGATCTTGCGGGAGGTGTCGACGCTCTTGGGATCGTCCTCGTATTTCTGACCCAGCTCGGCGAGCTGCTGGTCGATCATCTCATCACTGCGCACGACGCGACCCTTCTGCTCGAGGGAAGTGGCGGCATCCTTGTCGCGGATGAGGTCGCGGTACGTCGCGTCCTTGTTTTCCCAGCCGCCGCTCTTCATGGAATTGCGTGCCGCCGCGTCCTTGCCGCCTTTAACGGCGACGAGGTCGGCGGGATTGATGTCGGTGATCTTGGTGTAGACATCGACCGCCTTGTCGGCCTGGTCATTGGCGAGGTAATGGCGAGCCAGCTCGTGCATGGCCTTGGTGTCCTTCGGATTGCCGTCGACGATGGTCTCCAGCGCGAAGGCCGCGATCTCGGGCATCTCGGCCGCGAGGGCGGCGTCGCGGAGCGTCTGATTCGCCGCAGTGTTGTGCGGGTCCTCACCGAGAACCTGCTCGATGGCGGCAATCGCTTCGAGCGGGTCCTTCTTGATGAGGCCTTTGGCCTTGGATGAGCCGCTGCTGCCGAGGCTGAACATCGACTTTTTCGTCGTAGCCGCCTTGCGGATGGCCGCCTTGCGGGCAAGAATGCGACCCGGCAGGAAGCTGGGTTCCTGCTTGAGGAGGCTTTGCATGAGCTGAACGACGTAACCGTAGTTCTTGAGTTCCATGGCGCTCACGGCTTTGAGCCAGGTCGAGCGGTGCGATTCGGGGAGGTCTTTTTCGGTCTTCACGTGATTTTGGAGCTAGGTTGCCGGAACGAGCGCTCGGAAGCAATTTCGATCTCGGGAGCGCGGCACGTTCACGAGTCCGACTGCAAGGCGGCCAGGAGAGCTTCGAGATGACGCTTCATTCCCGCTCCGAAATCGGTCGGTCCGTTGTCGTAGAGCACGACGAAGAGAAAGGTCGCGACGACGAGAAGGGTGAATTTGAGGAGTAGGCGGGCGAGCATGGGTCAGACGAGTCGGTTCGGAGCGAGCGAAAATCCCGCCCGCAGCGTGCCGCCGGGAGCGATGCGCTGGATGCCGATCTTGTCCTCGAAAGGGCGTTGCGGACGGCTGTCGGGCAGACCCCAGCATGGTTCGATGCAGATGAAAGGGCCGAGATCGCTCCAGATCGTGAGGTAGGGACAGCCGTTGAAGTCGCAGACGACCTCGCGACCGGCGCGTTCGTCACGAAGCGTGAAGCGGGCGTCCGGCACCCCGTCGAGGCCGAGCAGGTAAGAGCCGGGAAGGTCATCCTTAGCGAACGGCATCGGGCCACCTGCGTAGGAAATGCTCTCGGTGCGGCCATCAAGAAAATTGTCCGGCGCGTAGTGGCGGACAAAGGTCCCGGGTGGGAAGATGACGTCGGCATCGAGCACGGACGTGACCGCGAACCCGGGATGCAGGCCGAAGCTGACGTGCGCCTCGGTGGCGGGTTCCTCGTTGGTGAACTCGAACTCGACGCGCAGAGCGGCGCCCTCGAGCCGGTAGGTCAGCGCCAGGGCGACGCGGAGCGGGTAGGCGCTCGGCGGCACGTCGGCGGCGGCGACGTGATAGGTGAGCGAGCCGCTGTCCGCGTGGAAGGTCGGCTCGGCGAACTGGTATGACCGCAGAAATCCGTGATTCCCACCCGTGATCGTTGCGTCGCGATAAGTCGTCCGCCCGTCGACCAACCGATGGAGAAAGTAGCCCATGACGGTGGCGTGATTTCCCCAGCCGTCCGTCGGCTTGCCGGTCTCGCCGTCGCGGTAGAGAAACCCCACCCACGACCCGTCGGTGGCGCGGCGGGCGAGGCTGACCATTTCCGCGCCGGTGCGGGCGATCTGCACCCGGATCCCGGTGTCGGGATTCTCCAAGACATCGTAAGCCCCGAGTTCGTCGCGCTCGACTAGGTGGTGGTTGGCCATGGTGCGGGTGCGAGTTAGCAGGCTGAAGGTGGAGACGTCAACGGTCGGACGTGCCTTAACAGGAATCCAATATTCCCGTAATGAAGGAAGAATGAAGACGATGATCGACATCCCAGAAGCGCTGTATCGGCGGGCAAAGATTGAAGCAGTCCAGCGAGGCACTTCGCTCAAGGATCTGGTGTCGAGGGGTTTGGTGCGCGAGTTGAGTGTCGATGACGGGGTGGGTGGTGCACGGGAAGGTTGTATTGGGCCAACCGTAAGCTCGTCCCGGAGTGCGCGGCCGCGATGGAAGCCGGGGCGTTCTCGGGAGGGACGGACTGAGTTTAACTCGGCTCGCCACCGTAAAGTTCGAGAGGGTGGTGGGACTCGCACGCAGCTCGGTGCGATGCTCGATCAACTCCGGCAGGACGTCAGCGCGGGTGCGATCCGCTGGCTGCCGTTGACGAGTGCGACCTTTTCCCTGGCGGAGGAAGTCTATCTTTCCGCTCCGCCCGAGACATTTCTTCGAGCTTTTGACGCGCTCCACCTCGCTTGCGCGGCGGCCAATGATTTTACCGAAGTGTATTCCAACGACCGGCATTTCCTCGCCGCCGCGCCGCTCTTCGGGCTGCGCGGGGTGAACGTGATCCCGGAATGACTCCCGTCGCTTTCCGGCGGTGGTAGACTCACGTGATGCCAATCATTCCCGATGACCTAATCAAACGGGCCGCCCGGTTGCGGGTGCGGGAGGGTGACCTGCGCATCGCCATCGCGCGGGCCAGCGGGCCGGGCGGCCAGCACGTCAACAAAGTGTCGACGGCGGTGACGATCTTCCACGACGAGAGCGGGACCATCGCGGTCGCGAGTGACTCGCGGTCTCAGCACACTAACCGATACGTCGCCGTCGAACGGCTGCTCGAGAAGCTCGAAGCGCAGCGTGCTGCGGCGACGCAGGAGCGCCGGGCGGCCGCATCGGCGCGCCGGGCGCAGCGCGGGAAAAGGCCGCCCGGGGTGAAACGAAAAATTTTGGAAAACAAACGGAAGCGCTCCGAGACGAAGGCGGGACGGAAAAAGGTGCACTTTTAGCGTCTCAGCCAATTCCGACTCTCGGGTTCCCCGCTCATATTGCGAGCTGCTCGACCGCTAGCGAGTCGCTTTGAAGCCGATACGAACCCCCTCGTTGCACTGCTTCGCGACTAGGAGCAACTGCGGAGGGCCAGTGTCAGAATGATCGAGGCAACCAATGAGACAACCAGCGACGCAAGGCACCCCAATTTCGAAAAATAGAAGCCGAACATGGAGGGATCCGGGTGGGTCTGCGGTGCGCCGGACTACTTCTTAGCTGCTGGATTGATGAGGCTTGTCGCCAGTTTCGTCAGCGCCTCGTCGGTTGCGCCCTCTTCGTCGAGGGTCTTCTGGAGCAACTTTTGCCCCGCTTTGTCGCCAAGCGTTTTGGCATACGTCCGGGCAGTGCCGTATCCGGCCATTTCGTAGTGCTCGATCCGTTGGGCAGAGGCAATGAGACCGGCGTCGCGAACCTCATCGTCGGCGTCCTCTTTCATCATCTCGGCACCTTCAGCGACACAGCCTTCCATGCCTTTGCACTTCGGACCTCGGGTGCTTTGCCCATGGCTAGAGAGGATTTCTTCGAGCCGCGTCACGTGCGTCTTCGTTAGCTCGTGGTGTTCTTCGAACGACGACACTAGATCGGGGTGGGTCGCAGCCTTAGCCATCTTCGGCAGCGCCTTGATGATCTGCTTTTCGGCGCTGTAAAGGTCTTTCAGCTCGTGGATGTAAAGGTTTTTGAGAGTTGATAGTTCCATACCGACACCAATCGGCGACCCGGGCTCAGTCGGATGCATTTGATCAGGCAAAGGCGAATCTTCGGCGGTCAATTAGTCGTCGGCGAACGGGGAGATTGATCGGCGGACCCATTCCACAAGGGCGTCTCCGATCGAGCCGGGCAAGGCGGGTTGATCGTAAAGTCCGCTCCCCGCTCTTCGCTGACTGCGTAGCCGATCCGCGCGGCTTTTGTCCGGACTCGCGTCGTGCCCTCCGGTAGGCGCAGGGGACGGGTGTAGAGCTGCCACCATCCCTCGCCGCTTGCTTCCGTGCAGTAGGTGATCGAGGCGCCCTGAGTGGGGCAGTGGAGTTGGAGCAGCGTCGGACCGGCGAACGCGCCGCCTGCGGGCGTGACGTCGCGACCGGGATGGTCTTCGTTGATGGGGACAAAGGTCACCGGCGCGGTGATGGGTCGGGTGCCGTCGGGCCACATCTGCCGGAGCATTTGGTCCTCCGGGATGCCGCCCATCGGGTCGTAGCTCGCCTCCCATTCATCGAGTTCTCGGCGGAGTCGATCAAGCGTCGAGCGAACCCCGGGATCGGCCGCGAGATTATGGAGTTCGAAAGGATCGCTTTCCGTGTCGTAGAGCTCCTCGGAGGGACGATCGCGGAACAGCGCGGCAGGATCGCCGTCGAGTTCGTCAGCGGCGTGAAGCCGCCACAATTCTTCCATGATCGGGTGCCGATTGCGGTAGGGGATCCACTGGAGGTAGGGGGCCTGAGGATAGCCGTGGCGAAGGTATTTGTAGCGCGAGTCCCGCACGGCGCGCACGAGATCGTAGGACTCGTCGTAGCGGTCCCGGGTGGCGAAGATCGTCTCGCGTGGCTCGTTGTCTGGCCCGAGAAATGGCTGACCGTGCAGGTGCCGAGGAACGGGGACCCCGGCGAGCGAAAGCATCGTCGGGGCGAGATCGATGAGACTGACCAGTTGATCCGACACGCTGCCGGGCGCGATCTTCCCGGGCCATCGGACGATAAGTGGGACGCGGATCCCCCCGTCGTAAGGCCACCGCTTGCAGCGCGGGAGGCCTTCGCCGTGATCGCTCCAGAGGACGACTAACGTGTCATCGGCCAACCCGTCGGCTTCGAGCTCGGCCAGCAACTCGCCGATGCGCTCGTCGTCCCGGGCGATGTTGTCGTAGTGACGGGCGAGAGCGAGGCGGCACTTGGGCGTACCGGGCAGAAATGGCGGGAGGTCCACGGTCGCAGGATCGGTGACGACGCTCTCGCCCTCGACCGGCCACATCCCGCTCTCGTGCGTCCAATCCAGATTGAACACCGCGAAGAACGGCTGGCCGGGACGCCGCGACCGCCAGTGCGCATCTTTTCCACACGCGTCCCAGCCGGTCACCGGGGGCTCGAATTGGTAATCCGTCTTGTCGTTGTTCGAGCAATACCACCCGGCTCCGCGCAGGTATTCGGTGAACATCTTCACGTGCGGTGGAGGCACCGCGCAGTAGGGGGTCGGCAGCTCCGGGGTCGCGGGGTTCTCGTGCGTCGTGCGCATGTGCTGCGTCCCGATCGCCGTGGGATACATGCCGGTGATGATCGACGACCGGCTCGGAGCGCAGACGCCGGCCGTGGCAAACGCGCGGTCGTAGCGGCAGCCTCCGCCCGCGAGACGGTCGATGTGCGGCGTCCTTGCCACGCGGTCGCCGTAGCACCCCAGCCGTGGGCTGGTGTCTTCCATCGAAAGCCAGAGGATGTTCACGGGAGGGGAGACGGGGTGTGCGAGGCGCCTCAGCGGCAGAAGGCCCACGGTAGGCGCTGGGGATCTGAGGGGTCGGACTGAGTCGCTAAGCTTTTGCCGCGGCTTCGGCGGCAAGCTCGGCTTCGAAGTCGGCCTCGATCTTGGCTTCCTTGGCGGCGGCTTCGTCCTTGACGGCCTGCTCGGCTGCGGCGGCGTCGGCGGCTTGTTGGGCGGCGACTTGGGCTGCCTTCTCTTCTTCGCGGGCGAGGCGTTTGTAGAGCTTCTTCTGCTCCCGCTCGCGGCGCTTGTGGTCTTTGCTGGGTGTGAATGCCATCTGGATGTCGGTTTGTGAGTTTCTGTTCTGCTTCTCCCCGCGTGATACGGATTTCGTCGGTTGGGTTCGAGACCACGATCGGACGAGCGCTCAAGGCTACAGGAGGCGTCAACCGTCGAGGGCTGCAGATGTCCCGCACGTTCGAGTCAATCTGACACGATTGTTGCCACGGCGCGACACGAGGTCGACCCATTCTCGGAGCTGGAACGGAATTTTACGGACGGGTCCGGTTGGTGATTTGGATCCACGAAAATTTAAGGGCAGTGGTCTCGGTCCACGCGATGGGGAAGCAAGAAGCAGCTGCGGAGGTCAGCGGCACCCAAAGGAGCGATGACCAAACTTGATGACGATCGGCCTCGAGTTTCGGAGCGGGGGTGGGTGGGGGCTTCTCTGCGGGAAGAGTTCGCTGGAAGAGCGGGGCTACGAACGCGCGCGGCGCTTGATCGTCTGGCGGCGGGCACGGAAAGAAAATTGCCTTCCGATGCCGAGTAAACCTACCTTCGCGCGAATGGACGTTCTCACGGTTGATTTGCCGGGTATCCCGAAACTTCGCAGTGGAAAGGTGCGGGAGGTCTTTGATCTGGGGGACAAGCTTCTCATCGTGGCGACGGACCGGATCTCGGCGTTCGACTGCGTGTTGCCGACGGCGATCCCGGCGAAGGGGAGCTTGCTCACGCAGCTGTCGCACTTCTGGTTCGAGAAGTTGGACTTCGTGCCGAATCACTTGGTCGGGCTGGAGGCGGGTTACTTGCCGGAGGAACTGCGGAAGCACGAGGAGTTGCTGGCGGGGCGCTCGATGATCGTGGAAAAGGCGCTGCCGCTGCCGGTGGAGTGCGTCGTGCGGGGGTATCTCGCCGGGTCGGGCTGGGCGGATTATCAGCGGACGGGCGCGGTCTGTGGAAACAAATTGCCGGAGGGCCTGCGTCAGGCAGAAAAACTGCCGAAGCCAATCTTCACGCCCGCCAACAAGGCGGATACCGGGCACGACGAGAATATCTCGTGGCACCAGTGCCGGGCACTGCTGGGAGATGAGATCGCGATCCGGGTGCGGGATTTTTCCATCGATCTCTACGAACACGGGCGGGCCGTGGCGGCGCAGCGGGGGATCATCATCGCGGACACGAAGTTCGAGTTTGGCATGGTCGGCGGCGACCTTGTTCTCATCGACGAGTGCCTCACGCCGGATTCGTCGCGCTTCTGGGACGCTGCGGAATACGCGGTCGGGTCGAGCCCGTTGAGCTTCGATAAGCAGTTTGTGCGTGACTACCTGGAGACGTTGGATTGGGACAAGAAGCCGCCCGCGCCGGAGCTACCGGAGGACGTGGCGCGGCGGACTTCGGAGAAATACATCGAGGCCTACACGCGGCTGACGGGGCTGAAATTTGACCCGGCGGGACATGGCGCCCTTCGTTGAGGAATTTCTGATCTATCTCGCGGTCGAGCGCGGGCTGTCGACGAATTACCAACTCTCCACGCGGCGCTCGCTGGAGACGTTTGTCGGGTGGTTGGCTGCGTCCGCCAAGGTCACCGAGGCGGCGGAGGTCGAGGCGGGCCACATCAGCGAATACCTCGCGCACCGGAAGCGGGCGGGGTTGGCGGCGGCATCGATCAAGGTCGAGGCGGTGGCGATCCGGATTTTTTTTCGGTTTCTCGTCACGCGGGCGAGACTCAGGACGGACCCGGCGGAGTTCATCGGGATCCCGCGGATCGAGCGCTACTTGCCAGACACGCTGAACGTGCCGGAGGTCGAGCGGCTGATCGAAGCGGTCAACGACACGGATCCGCTTGGGTTGCGGAACCGGGCGATCTTCGAGTTGCTCTACGCGTCGGGGCTGCGGATCTCGGAGTTGTGCAACGCGCGGCTGGAGAATTTTGACGCGGAGGAGGGGTGGATCCGCGTGACGGGCAAGGGGAACAAGACGCGGATGGTGCCGGTCGGCAAAGCCGCGCGGGACGCGATCGCGCGATACCTGGCGCGCGAGCGACCGGTGCTCGTCGCGGCGAAGAGTGGGGCGGAGATTTTTCTTTCGAATCGGGGCAAGCGGCTAACGCCGCAGCGCGTGTGGCAATTGGTCAAGAAATACGCTGACCTCGCGGGTCTGGAGGCGAACGTCTACCCGCACCTGCTGCGGCATTCGTTCGCGACGCATCTGCTGAGCAACGGGGCGGATCTGCGGATCATCCAGGAGCTGCTCGGCCACGCGGATATCGCGACGACGCAAATCTACACCCACGTCGACGGCAAGCGGCTCAAGGCGGTGCACAAGCAGTTTCATCCTCGGGGCTGACAGAGTCACGCAAGCCTCTGGCTAGCTTGGCCCGAGCAAACAGGATGTTTGCGTTACTGGAGATGCGGCAATACTGTCCCGAGCATGAGCATGGAGAGCCCGGTGGCGTATGATTCGAAGGTCGAGGGGAATGTGATTTTCACGCGGGTGGATGCCGCGATCAACTGGATGCGGTCGAACTCGCTCTGGCCGATGCCGATGGGTCTGGCTTGCTGCGCGATCGAACTGATGGCGGCTTCGTCTTCTCGGTTCGACATCTCGCGGTTTGGCGCGGAGGTGATGCGTTTCTCGCCCCGGCAGTCGGACGTGATGATCGTGGCCGGGACCGTGACCTACAAGATGGCCCTCGCGGTGAAGCGGATCTACGATCAGATGCCGGAGCCGAAGTGGGTGATCGCGATGGGCGCGTGCGCGTCGAGCGGGGGGATGTATCGGAGCTACGCGGTGCTCCAGGGGATCGATCAACTGCTGCCCGTGGACGTCTACATCTCGGGTTGCCCGCCGCGGCCGGAGGCTCTGCTCGATGGGTTGATGAAGCTGCAGCACAAGATCATGGGCGAGCACGCGGTCGAGGATCAGAAGCGCGCGATGCTCGAACCGGCCTAAGGAATACGGATCCCAAACCCGGAGAGCACGGACGGCACGGATATCTCTCGAGCTGCATTCCTGAATCCATCCGTGAGATTCGTGCTATCCGTGGTCCAAAACCTTTGCTTCCGATTGATTCAGCGGTTGGGTATCTAAGACGGCGATGACAGACAAGATTCAGGAAAACTTCGCGGATGCGGTGCTGGGGACGAAGGAATTTCGCGGCGAGACGTCGGTGTCGATCAAGCCGACGGCGCTGCGCGACGTGTTGGGCTTCTGCAAGACGGAGTTGGGCTACGATTACTTGATCGACATCACGAGCATCGATCATTTCGAGACGGAGCCGCGCTGGGAGATCGTCTACGAGCTGTATTCGATGGCGTCGCATGGGCATTTGCGGATCAAGATCCAGTTGCCCGAGGACGAGGCGGAGGCAGCGACCGTCTCCGACCTGTGGCCGACGGCGGATTGGCACGAGCGCGAGATCTTCGACATGATGGGGATCCGATTCACGGATCATCCGGACTTGCGGCGGATTCTCATGTGGGACGGTTACCCGTATTACCCACTGCGGAAAGACTTCCCGCTGGAGGGGAAGCCGAGCGATGTGCCGGACGTGGCGTTCACCGAAGTGGCTCCGTTGGCCGGGTGGACCGTTTGTCACGCTGCCGACCGAGGGGAATACGCAGGTGCGCGAGCCACGGGCGCGACGTCCGGGTGAAATGGTGCCGCCGGAAGACGCCGGCACCCGCGACGTTTGATCGCGACGGCGGAGGCGCTCGACAACTTTCTCGGGCGGTTGGCGGGCCATGCGACCATCGCGCTCGATACCGAGGCGGATAGCCTGCATTGCTACTTCGAGAAGCTGTGTCTCATCCAAGTGAGCACGCCGGACGGGGACGATCTCGTCGATCCGCTGGCGGAGATGCCGCTGCAGCCATTTTTGGACGTGTTTGTCGACAAGCGCGTGATCTTCCACGGAGCCGACTACGACCTGAGGATGCTGCGGAAGTCGGGGACCTTCGAGCCGGGCGAGATCTTCGACACGATGATCGCGGCGCGGATGTGCGGCTTCGACGGGCTGGGCTATTCTGCACTGGTCGAGCGGTATTTTTCGGTGACGCTCTCGAAGTCGTCGCAGAAGGCGAACTGGGCGATTCGTCCGCTGCCCGAGCAGATGGTCGAATACGCGGTGAACGATACGCGATACCTGCTGAAGATCTGCGAGGAGCTGGAGGCGGAGTTGCGGCGGCTTGGGCGGTGGGAATGGTTCCAGGAATCCATCGTCAAGATCATCGCCGCGTCGCGGGAAACGAAGCCGCGCGATGAGGAGACGGTGTGGCGGATCGCGGGGTCGGCGAAGTTGTCGGCGCGGGCGCAATCGGTGCTGCGCGTGCTCTGGCACTGGCGCGACACCGAGTCACGGGAGTGGGATCGACCGCCGTTTCACGTGATGGGGAATCGAGACTTGCTGGAGCTGTCGGAGCGGGCGAGCCGGGGGCAGGCCTTCTCCACGCCGAAGCTGACGAACCGTCGGCGGAGGAGCTTCGACGTCGCGCTGGCGTTGGCGCTCCAGGTGCCGGAGGACGAGTGGCCGCAGCCGATCCGAAAGCGCGGGTTGCGGCGGACGCAGGCGCAGGTGGACCGATTTGACGAATTGAAAGTCGTGCGGGACGCGGCGGCGAAGGAACTGAATCTGGACCCTTCCATCGTGGCTTCGCGCGGGGCGCTCGAGGCGGTGTCGATCGACGAGAGCGCGGATTCGTTGATGCGGTGGCAGCGGGAGTTGATCGGGTTGCCGGTGTGAATGCGTTTTGAACAAGGCACCGGATCCTGGGAAGGCTCCGGGCAGACTGCCTTGGCCCTGCGATGCAGCCCGAAGGGCGAGACGAGCGGGAGCGAGCGAGTCAACTAGGAGTGCGTGCTACGAACGGCAGGAAATACGAATCCAAACACGTTTTGAACAGAGGGTAAGAAAGAGCGCAAAGGGATGAAAGATTTCGGAGATGATCTGATCGGGCTGGCGTTGGCGGAAGATGTCGGTGCGGGGGACGTGACGACGTTGTTCTTTACGGATGCGGGGCGGCGGAGTGGGGGGCGGATTTTTGCGAAGGAGGATTGTGTGGTTGCGGGGATTGCGGCGGCGGTCGAGGTCTTTCGGCGGGTGGATCCGGAGCTGATGGTGCGGGCGGCGGTGGCCGATGGGGATCGGGTGGAGAGTGGGACGACGGTGCTCGAGATCGAGGGGGCGACTCGGTCGATGCTGACCGGGGAGCGGGTGGCGCTTAATTTTTTGCAGCGGCTCAGTGGGGTGGCGACGCTGACTCGGCGGTTTGTCGATGCGGTGGCGGGGACGGGTTGCCGGGTCCTGGATACGCGGAAGACGACTCCGGGGTGGCGAGCGCTGGAGAAGGCGGCGGTGGTCGCGGGCGGTGGGACGAATCATCGCATGGGGCTCTCCGACCGGGTGATGGTGAAGGATAATCACCTGGCCGGTGGGCTGGACGTGCCGACGCTGACGGAGCGGGTCGGACGCGTAAAAGCGGAGCGGCCCGAGGTGCGCGTGGAGGTCGAAGCGGATACGCTGGAGCAGGTGCTGGCATTTTTCGAGATTCCGGGGGTCGATATCGTGCTGCTCGATAACATGTCGGTGGACGGGATGCGGGAGGCGGTGTCGCGGCGACCAGCGGGGATCGAGTTGGAAGCGAGCGGGGGGATCCATCTGGGGACGGTCCGCGGGGTGGCGGAGACGGGCGTGGGTTTTGTTTCCGTCGGCGCGCTGACGCATTCGGCGGTCGCGGTGGATCTGTCGTTGGAGCTGCTGCGGGACATCTGATTTCGGACCACGGATGGACACGGAAAGACACGAATGGAATGGAAGTTCCGAATCGAGCCGGGTTCATCCGGGTTCAGCCGTGGTTCCAACCGAATTGGATATCGACCCCGATCGGGTCCGGGAATCGGTCGACGGCGTGATGGGTCGGCGGGTGTCCGTGTTCCGAGAGACGGCTTCGACGAATGATCTCGTGCGGGACATGGCGCTGGGTGGCGCGCCGGAGGGTGAGGTCGCGGTGGCGGACCGGCAGTCGCGGGGGCGGGGCCAATTTGGGCGGCGGTGGGACTCGGCGACGGGTCTGGGGTTGTGGTTTTCGGTGTTGCTGCGACCGACGTGGGGGCGGGAATTTCTGGAGCGAGTGACGCCGCTGGTCGCCGTGGCGGTGGCGGGGGGCATCGCGGAGGCGACGGGATTGCTGCCGCGGATCAAGCCGCCGAACGATGTCTTTGTCGACGGGCGCAAGGTGGCGGGTATTCTCACGGAAGCTCGGACGGGGCGGGACACGTTTGCCGTCGTCGGGATCGGGGTGAACGTCTCGCACGCGGTGGCGGATTTCCCGCTGGAACTCCAGACGACGGCGACTTCGCTGGCGCTCTCCCTCGGTCGGCCCGTCGAGCGGGAGCGGGTGCTCGTGGCGATCCTGCGGGGCTTGAACCAGTGGTACGCGGCGGACGTCCCGCCGGGCGATGAACTGGCCGATACCTACGCGGCCCTTTCGCGCCGACCGGGATGTGATAGTTTGGCCTCATGAGGAAGCGGCTGGTTCGGTGGAGTTTCATTGTGTGCGTCGGATTCGGCACCGTCGGCGTGGTCCGAGCCGACGACGAGACTGGCTCGGAGGACTCGCCCTACGAGAGCATGCACGTGTTGGCGCGGGCGATGCAGCTGATCCGGCAAGATTACGTGGACGGCGAGAAGACGTCTTTCCAAGACCTCACTTACAGCGCGATGCGGGGCATGCTCGCGGAACTCGATCCCCACAGCTCCTTCATGGACCCGCAGGATTTCAAGGGCATGCAGGAGGATACGAAGAGCGAGTTTGGCGGGTTGGGGGTGACCGTCACGACTAAGGACGGGCTGCTCACGGTGATCGGGGTGGCGAACGGGACGCCGGGATTCGCGGCTGGGTTGGTGCCCGGCGATCAGATCCGGAAGATCAACGACATCTCGACGGATCGGATGACGATGGGCGACGCCGTCGAGATGCTGCGCGGAGAAGCGGGGGAGAAGGTGACGCTGACCATCGGCCAGCCGTCGACCGGGACGCTGAAGGACGTGACCGTCGCCCGGGCGGTGATCAAGGTGCCGAGTGTGGTCGACGCGCACATCCTGCCGGAGGAAAAAACGGCGGGCCACAAGGTGGGCTACGTGCGGGTGGAGCAATTCAACGAGCCGACGGCGGCGGAGCTGGGGAAGGCGCTGGATGATCTGGAAGTCGCGGGCATGGAGGCCTTGGTGCTCGATCTGCGGTTCAATCCCGGCGGACTGCTGGGGAGCGCCGTGGAGGTGTGCGCGCAGTTCCTGCCGCCAAACACTCGCGTGGTCTCGACGGAAGGTCGCTCGCCTTCGCGGGAATACACGACGCGGCGGATGCCCGGCGGAACGCGGACTTACCCGATCGCGATCCTCATCAACAACAGCAGCGCGAGTGGGTCCGAGATCGTGGCGGGCGCGTTGAAAGATCTGAACCGGGCAATCTTGGTCGGTGAGACGACGTTCGGGAAAGGCTCGGTCCAGAGCGTGGTGTCGCTGCCGGATGGTTCGGCGATGCGGTTCACGACTCAGAAATATTACACGCCGAGCCGGAAGCCGATCCACGAACACGGGGTCGATCCGGACATCCGCTGCACGATGACTCTGGCGCAAGAGGCAGAACTCTACCGGGAACGGCGGCGGCGTTCGGTGCCAGGCTTGGCGGACGCTGGGACGATTGACGCCGTCACGGATCCGCAGCTCGACCGGGCCGTCGACGCGATCACCGGGGTGTTGCTCTACGCCGATAAGCAAAAGCCGGGCGATGCGGATCGTGGGTAGCAGGCGCGCGGAGCGGAGCAAATGATCGGTCTGGCGATCGAGACGTCGTGCGACGAGACGGCGGTCGCGATCTTGCGCGGTCACGGCGAGCTGCTCGCGAGCGAGGTCTGGTCCCAGGCTGAGATCCACGCGAAATACGGCGGCGTCGTGCCGGAGGTGGCGTCGCGGAGTCACTCCGAGGTGCTCCCGGGACTCGTGCGGCGGGCACTCGAGGGGGCGCGGATCGAGCTCGGGGCCGTCGATTATTTCTCGGCAACCACGGGGCCTGGATTGCCGGCGGCTTTGGTGGTGGGAGTCGCGATGGCGAAGGCTCTCGCCATCGGGGCGGGGCGACCATTTTTCGCGATCAATCACCTCGAGGGGCACCTGCTGTCGCCGTTTCTTGGCGCACCGGAGATCGCGCCGCACGTGGGATTGATCGTGAGCGGGGGGCACACGATGCTGGTCGACGTGGCGGGATACGGGCGCTACGTGGTGCTGGGGACGACGGTCGACGACGCGGCGGGCGAGGCTTTTGACAAAGTGGCGAAGCTCCTGGGACTCGGCTATCCGGGCGGAGTGGAGATCGACCGATTGGCGGCGGGTGGGGACGGGTCAGCTTACGCCTTTCCGCGCAGCATGCTGCACTCGGGGGACTCTCAGTTCAGCTTCAGCGGCCTGAAGACGGCCGTGCGGTATTGCTTTGAAAAAGAAGAGCCAAGGCTGGCAGACGCGTGCGCGTCGTTTCAAGAGGCCGTGGTCGACGTGTTGATCGGGAAGGCGGAGCGGGCGCTGGCGGCGACCGGGCGACCCTGTCTGGCGTTGAGCGGAGGGGTGAGTTCGAACCGCCGCCTGCGGAAGCGTGCGGAGGGGATGGCGGCGCGGGTCGGGGTGGAGCTGCGGGTCGCGGAACCCGCGTTGCGGACGGATAACGCCGCGATGATCGCCTACGTGGCGTCCCACCGGTTCGCGGCGGACCCGGCGGGGGATGGTCTGGACGAAGGTGTGGTCCCGACCTTCCGAGGGTTTGGTCTGCGGTGAATTATTGGGAGCTGGTTTGCCTTTGGGGGTGCGGGCGTTACTTTAGCCGTCTTGTGGCGATGAAACGATTGGTTGGTTTGGTGATGGGCGTCGGTTTGGCTTCGGCGGCCTTCGGGCAGGAAGCGGTGGTCGATAACACGGGGTTTGTGGAAAATCCGAAACCGACCTGGGAGACGCAGAAGCAGGCTCGGACGTGGCAGCTCGGCATCCCGGCTCCACGGGGCCTCGTCACGGATCGATACGGGAAACCATTTGCCCAGTCGGAGGTGAGCTACAACCTAGCCATCGCGTTCCCGACGCCCCTGGAGTTCTCCGATGACCAGGTGCTGGCTTTCGCCCGGCAGCAGGTGACTCTGGCGAAGGGCCTCCTCGGGCGCGAGATCAGCATCAATGAGAAGAAGGTCCTCGATCATTATAAAAATCGCGGCGTCTTGCCTTACGACATCGTCGAGGACCTGCGAGCGAGCGAGTTGTCAGTCGTCGCGGCGGGTGTGACGCCGACGTTGGTGCTGCGGCAAAGCTACGCGCGATTTTACCCGCAGGGGCGGCTGGCGGCCCACATCATCGGCTACGTCGGGCAGCAGGCGCCGCTGTCGTTGAAACCGATCGAGAACGGAGATCTGATTTTCTCGGAAAGCGAAGGGCGCGAGGGATTGGAGCAGATTTTTAACGATGAATTGGTGGGGCGTCCCGGCGTGTTGAGCCTCACGTTCGACGCCGAAGGACGCAAGACGTCGGAGCGGATCGCGCAGCCACCAGTGCCGGGCTACAACGTGATCTCGACCATCGATGCCCGCCTGCAGACGATCTGCGAAGAGGTGCTGGAAGAAAATGTGGAGCGCGGGGCAATCGTGCTGATCGATCCCAAGAGTGGAGAGATCCTCGCGATGGCATCGTGGCCGACGTTCGATCCAAACGTGTTTGTGCCCTACGTGACGCAGGCCGACTTCGACGTGTTGAACGACGATCCCGCCGTGCCCCTGTATCCGCGCGCGTTCCGGTCGGCTTATCCGCCCGGGTCCACCTTCAAGACGATCGTGGGTCTCGCCGCGCTGGAGACCGGCAAGATCAAGCCGTCGTCTGAATTTGGCTGCCCGGCCGCGTTGAGCGTGGGTAATTTCGTCTTTCGCAACTGGAAGAAGACCGGCGCGGGTTCGATGAATTTCGTCGAGGCGCTCACCCAGTCGTGCAACACGTGGTTTTATCAGGTGGGGCTCAAGATCGGGTCAGACCCGATCATCGATTGGTCGACGAGACTCGGACTGGGGCAGCGGACCGGGATTCCGCTCAAGGCCGAGGGTGCGGGGAACATCCCGACCGACGAGTACATGCAGCGCGTCCACAATCGGAAGATTCTGAGCGGAGACGTCGCGAACATGAGCATCGGCCAGGGTGACATCCTCATCACTCCGCTACAAATGGCGCAAGCGATGGGCGTGATCGCCGAGGGGGGAAAGTTTCACCAGACCCGGTTGGTCAAGCAGATCCAATCTCTCGATAACACGGTCGTGGCCGCGTATCCGGATCGCCTGCGGGCGGAGCTGCCGATCTCGGACGAGATTATGGATGAGCTGCGCGAGGCCATGGTCGACGTGACGGAGGCGGGTAACGGCACGGCGCACCGCGCGCAGGTCGATGGCATCCAGGTAGCGGGTAAAACGGGGACCGCGCAGTGGGGTCCGAAGGATAATCAGAAGACGGCGGCCTGGTTCGCCGGGTTTGCGCCAGCGGATGATCCCCAATACGCCTTTGCGGCCGTTTACGAGGGGAAGCCTGGCGACGACAGCATCGGCGGGGGTTCGCACGCCGCTCCGCTGATCGGGAAGACGCTCAAGCGAGCCTTCAATGAGAAAAACGAAGAGGCGCGCAACGATACCGGCGGTGCCGATGATCAGTCTGGTTAGCCATTGGCTGAAAGAGTGGCGGCGTGATCCGATGTCTCGTTGGGCCGCGCGGGTTTTTCCAAACTGGCGCGGACGCGGGGGAGGCTGTCGGGGTAATTCTCACGGATAAATTCGATGAGCTTCTCGCGGACGTGGCAGCGGAGGTCCCAAGTGGAGGGGCTATCTTTGCCGCTGCAGAGGATGCGGAGTTCGATGTCGCGTTCGCGGGAGTCGGTGACTTGAAGGACCTTCGCGCGACGGTCCCAGAGCGGGGTAGCTTCGAGGATCTCGTCCAGCTTTGAGCGGAGCGCGTCGAGCGGGATCGAGTAGTCGACGTAGAGAAAGACGGAGCCGAGGATGTTGCCGGAGGTGCGGGTCCAATTTTGAAACGGCTTCTCGACGAAATACGTGATCGGAAGGACGAGGCGTCGCCAATCCCAGATCCGGACGACGACGTAGGAGAGCGTGACTTCTTCGATCCAACCCCACTCGCCCTCGACGACAACGGCGTCTTCGATGCGGATCGGCTGGGTGATGGCGATCTGAAAGCCGGCGATGAAATTGGCCAGACTCTTTTGCGCGGCAATGCCGAGGATGATGCCGGCGATCCCAGCGGAGGCGAGGATGCTCGTGCCGAATTGGCGCACGGATGGGAAGACCATGAGCATCGAAGCGAGGCCGATGAGGACAAGGCAAGCGATGACGACTTTCTTGAGGACGTGGACCTGCGTGTAGACGCGGCGCGCCTTGAGGTTATCGGCCTCGTCCATCTGGTAGCCGGCGAGGATGAGGGATTCGACTGCGTTGGTGGCGCGGATGAGGATCCAGACGATGACAGCGATGATGATGAGCGAGGCGCAGGTGGTGACCAGCGTCTCGAAGCGAGGGGCGACTTTGAGGATCGGGAGCGTGAGGAGGATCGCAATCACCGGAATGATCACGCGGATCGTGCTGGCGGCCAGTGGGGCGAGGACGCGCTCGAAGCGATTCTTCGAGCGGTTGGCCCAGTGCGTGACGCGGCCATGGATCAGATTGACGAGACGATAGACGAAGCCGCAGAGCGCCCAGATCCCGATAACGTCGGCGATCACGCCAGCGGTATCGAGGAGGAAAGGGTGGCCCGAGGCGTCGCGGACGGGCGCCAAGAGCGGGGCGGCGGCCGCGTAGAGACCGTAGGACCAGAGCGCCAGGAGGACGGGCCGGTGGAGGGACTTGATCGCGATGTTGAGGGGCGGGCGCGGCTTCGATGGAGGGTGGCGACGAAGAAATCGGCGGAAGAGATAGTGGAGCGAGAAACGGGCCCCGACGACGCCGAGCAGGATGCCGAACGAGACGATAATCCGAAGCGGTGTGATGCCTTCGGAGATCGGAGACGTGAGGGATTGGTTGGTGCTGGCGGGCAGGTAACGCTCCGAGAGGTCGCGAGCGGAGTCCATAATCAGCTGCTCGCCTCGAAGCACGCCGTCGCGAGCGATTTCGGCGGTGTTGGGAGCGGCCAGTGCCGACTTGACGAGGGGGCTGGCGAGGTTCGGCGTCGACTCGGCCTGCGCGGGATCCGGGTCGGGCGTGGGTGTTGCGACCGAAGTCGCCGCAGGCAACGGTGCGACCAATCCGATGGAAAGAGCGAAGAGCAGGACGGCCGTGTTCGATTTGATTCCCATGAGCGGTGCGGTGCGTTTGAGGTCGCCCCGGGGGAAGTGAATTGCGGCCTACGTTGAGCGAAACGGACGGAGAGTCAAATTCCTTTAAGCCGGCGTCTCACCCAAGTTGCTGGCCGTCCAGCGGGATTGCATTTCCTGGGCGGAGAAATTTTCCAAGTCTTCGAAAAGCATCCACTCGTGGCCGAACGGGTCGCGGATCAATCCGCAGCGGTGGCCGTGGAATTCGGTCCGAAGCGGGCGGATGACGACCGCTCCGGCCTTGGTGGCACGGGCGGAGGCGGCTTCGACGTCGGCGCAATTGAGAAGGATCTGGATCGCGGGGTGGGGGGATGGTCCGCCGGGAGACAGCGAGAGGAGAGCCGCGTCGAACGTGAGTTCGGCGTGGCCGATCGAGTTGGTTTTGGGGTTGATCAGACGGCAACGTTCCTTGGCTCCGAAGGCGGCGGCGTAGAACTCAATTGCGACGGCGGGGTCGGGGACGCGGAGATTGACCGAGAGCGTGGGGTAGGTCATTGCACCGATGATCGATCAATCTTCGAAGATCTGCTCGGTCGTGGTGGGTTGGGGGTTGGATTCGCGCGGGAGGTCGCGATCCTCGGGTTGTTCGCCCGTGGTCTTCGGTCGCGGTTCGTCGTGGTCTGGATCGCTCATCCGACTTCTCCACCGACGCCGACGTCGAGGATGGGGGTGTCGACCGAGGCTCCGGTGGAACAGGCTCCAAAGGTGCCAATCAGGACGAGCGCAGCGAGGGTAAGTAGGACGATCTTCATGCTGCTTTTGCATCGTTCGCGGCGGCGGAAGCGGTCGGATCGGGGCTGGCGGCCAGGACGCGTCGGAGGTCTTCGGGTCGAACGGGTTTAGGCAGGTAGTCGTCCATCCCGGCGGCGAGGCATTCGGTCTTATCGTCGAGGGTGGCGTTGGCGGTGAGGGCGATGATGTAGGGCCGGTGGTGCGGGGGGCGAAAGCGAAGTTCGCGGGTGGCGCTCAGTCCGTCGAGGAGCGGCATCTGGATGTCCATGATGATGACGTCGAAAGCCCCGCCGCGGGCCGAAGCGACCGCGTCCGAGCCGTCGGCTACGAGTTCGGGCGAGTAACCGAGCGTCTCGAGGATGCGCCGGATGACCTTCTGATTGATGACGTTATCCTCGGCGACGAGGATGCGGCGAGGATACCCGGCAGCGAAGGTGGCCGATTCAGTCGCTGCGGAATCGGAGTGCGTGGCCCCCGGCGTGATGCGGAGAGCTTGGGAGATGGCTTGGACGAGGGATTGGTAGCGGACGGGCTTAGTGAGATGGGCGGCGAGGCGGGCAGCGGGCACGCGGAGATCGTCGCTGCTATACCCGCCGGACGAGGCGATGATGATGGGGACCGGATCGGCGGGGCGGTCCCCGGAGGGGCGGCGGGCTTCGAGATCGCGAAAAGCTCTGGCGAAGTCGAGGCCGTCGATCTCGGGCATGAGCATGTCGGAAAGAATCAGATCGGGAAACGGATCCCCCTCCAGCGCAGCCAGGGCGGTGGTGGCGTCGGGAAAGACGGCGGGATGCATGCCCCAGCGGGCCGTGAGCCGCTCGAAGACAACGCGGTTGGTCTCGTTGTCGTCGACGATGACTACGCTTCGACCTTCGAGGGACCGCACCTGCGATTCGCCGCCGGGGAGCGGGAAGTTGGGAACGCTCTTGGCGAGGAAGGTGAAGGTGAAGTCCGAACCCCGGCCCGGTTGGGTGTCGACGGAGATATCCCCACCCATGAGATCGACCAGGCGCTGACTGATGGCGAGGCCGAGGCCGCTCCCGCCGTAGTGGCGAGTGGTCGAGGAATCGACTTGGGAGAAAGATTTGAACAAGCGGTCGAGCCGCTCGGGCGGGACCCCGATGCCGGTGTCGCGAACGGAGATCCGGATGCGGTGCGCGGCTTCGCCGGTCTCGGGTAGGGTGGTAGGTTCGGAATCGACGGTGACGACGATCTCGCCGCGCTGGGTAAATTTGACGGCGTTGCTGAGGAGATTGAGGAGGACTTGGCGAACGCGAGTGGGGTCGCCTTCGAGGGCGATGGGGAGGTTCTCGTCGAGGGAGTGAACGATCTCGATCTGTTTTTCGACGGCGGAGAGAGCGACGACGTCGAGAGACTCTTCGATGCAGGAGCGGAGTTCGAAGGGGACGGTCTCGAGGTCCATCTGGCCGGACTCGATCTTTGAGAAATCGAGGATGTCGTTGATGATGCTCAGGAGCGCATCGCCGCTGGCGCGGATGGTCTCGACGTAGCCTTGCTGGTCGGTGTCGAGCTTGGTGTCGACGAGGAGCCCGGTCATGCCGACGACGCCATTCATCGGCGTGCGGATCTCGTGGCTCATGGTGGCGAGGAAGGCGGATTTGGCGCGGGTGGCGGCTTCGGCGGCGACGAGGGCGGTTGCGAGTTCTTCATTGCGCGCTTCGAGTTCGGTGCGAGCGCGGGAGAGTTCGTCGATCTTTCGTCGAATGGAGTGGGTGATGGGGCGAAAGATGAAAAAGCCGGCGGCGAAGAGGGTCAGGAGCGCGAGCGCAAAGAGGGCGGTCTCGATCCCCATGAGTTGCCGGACTTGGCGCTCGTGGGCTGCTTGGTAGGCGGCGACGATCCGTTCCATCTCGGCGATGAAGGGGCCCTCGTTGGAACGGATGATCTCGAGGTCGTCCGCCTCGGGAGTAGGAGAATCGAGGATGCGCTCGGCAGCCCCGAGCATCGCTGCTTGGGGGACGCCGGCCCGCTCGAGTTGCTCGCGGATGGCTACGTCCGCAGTGATCGGGACATCGAGCGCGTCGTTGCCATCGAGGAACGCGCTCTGGGCGCTGGCCCAGTCCTCGGCGCTGATGCGAAGTTGCTCGCGGTAGGCTTGGCGTTTGTCGGTGGGCAAGTTGGGAAGCGACAGGGCGATAGCATCTTTGGCGATGCGCTGGCTGAGCATGCGTTGGCGACCGGCGAGGTTGATGACGGCACCGGCTTTGTTCTGGATCGCGAGGTGGTGCTGGATGACGAACTGGCCGGCGACGAGGAGGCTGGCGATGAGGAACAGGGCGGCCACGTAGCAGATCGTGAGCGAGCGGACGCTGCGATGCTCGGAGGTGGCGGATGGGGCCGGGGCGCGCTGGGCATTCACGAACCGATAGTGTGGCAGAATAGCAGTGAAAGGAAAGGGCTTGAGCCGGGGGGATTGGCGTCGGATGGTGGCGCTCCGACTTTTAACCGGAAAAACAATTATGAGTGACTACGCACATCCCGAAGCCCTGGTCTCGACCGATTGGGTGGCCGAGCACCTCGACGATCCATCGATCCGCATCGTCGAAAGCAACGAGGATGTCCTCCTCTACAGCACCGGCCACGTGCCGGGGGCCGTGCACATCGATTGGCGGGGCGACCTCCAGGACCAGACGGTGCGCGACTACATCACCCCCGCCGAGTTCGCCGAACTTTGCTCACGCAATGGGATCGGGCCGGAGACGACGGTGGTTTTCTACGGCGACAAGTCGAACTGGTGGGCCTGCTACGCGCTGTGGGCGTTTCAGCTATTTGGTCACGAGAAGGTGCGCGTCATGGACGGGGGGCGCGACAAGTGGAAGGCGGAGGGGAAGAAGATGACGCGGGATGTATTGAAGCCGGAACCAACCGAGTATCCGGTGAGAGCGGCGAGGCGGGACGATGCAATCCGGGCCTTTTACGAAGAGGCGCTGGCTCAAAGCGAAGCGGGAAAACCGCTGATCGACGTGCGGTCGCCGGGCGAATTTGTCGGTGAGGTGACGCACATGCCCGAGTATCCACAGGAGGGGGTCCTGCGCGGTGGGCACATCCCCGGAGCGAAGAGCGTGCCGTGGAAAAAGGCGACGAACGACGATGCGACCTTTAAGAGCGCGGATGAATTGAGGGCGCTCTACGAGGGTAAGGTCGGGCTGAAGCCGGGCGAGGACGTGGTGGCGTATTGCCGGATCGGGGAGCGCTCGAGCCACACGTGGTTCGTGCTGAAGTACCTTCTTGGCTACGAGAGCGTGCGGAACTACGACGGCTCGTGGACGGAATGGGGGAACCGCGTGCGGGCCCCGGTCGCGAAGGGAGCGTAACATTTCGATGACCAAGAACTGTCGATTGAGGACGATGCCGCTGTGAGCGCTTATCCGGAAAAGTTGGCGAAGATCGTCGGACTCTTTGAGGTCCTGCCCGATCTCGAGAAGAGGGAGACCCTCATCACCTACGCGGATCAAGCGATGAGCCAGGGGCCAAGGGAGGGGGAGACCTTCGATCTCGAAGACGTGCGCAAGGACGAGGAGTGCACGGACGAGGTGGGAGTCTTCCTCAAGGTGGCGGAGGATGGCGGGGCGAAGTATCGAATCACGCTCGGGCCGCAGGTGCAGACGCTGACGAAAGCCATGACTTCGATCCTCTGCAAAGGACTCGACGGGTCGACCATCGAGGACGTGTTGGCCGTGCCGGCGGACTTCGTGCCGAAGATCGTCGGAGCGGATCTGGTGCGGCAGCGGAGTCAGACGGTCTACTACATCCTGACGCGGATGAAGGGGGCGGCCACGGTGTTGCGAAATCGGAAGCGGGCGGCTTCGGCTGAGGCGGGCTGAGAAAATGTTGCCACCGCCGTTAGGAGCAGATCGGCGTCTCGAACGGGCTTCTATAATTTGCCCGTGAAAACGGTCTCGAAGACGGTGGATCCACCCTCTCCTGCGCCAGGCTGGGGCCGAAGATCGAGGTCTCGGTAGGCCTGCTCGAGGGCTTCGGGGTCGCCGCGGAGTTCTGGGAAGATGTGCGCGAGGCGCTGCTTGACGTAGAACTTCGCCGCCGCGCGGTCGATGGGGTGGAGCGGCTTCTCGCCCTGGAGCTTCTTTCTGAAAAATTCGACGATGGCGGACATGGCGGGGAGGTGCGGTTGAAGTCTAGCGAGGAATTGCGTTTCCGAAAGTCGGGAGTCCCACTGGCTTGCCAGGTTAGGGCCACCGGTCGTAGCTTCGCGGGGTGATTCGGCTGAATTATCACCTCCCTGGGACCGCTCCAGCCACGCTGCTGCCGAGGGTCGATGGCGGAGGCAAGGCTCCGGTCCTGACCTTGATCCAGTACGACGAGCACGCGATCGTGGAGCGGGATTGCTCGACGTTCGACGAGCTGATGCAGGAGTTCGACCCGAAGCGGGTGAATTGGATCAACGTCGATGGACTGGAGGACGTGGACTTGCTGCGGGCGATCGGGGAGCGCTTTGGGCTGCATCCTTTGACGTTGGAAGACGTCCTCAACACGACCCAACGACCGAAGGTGGAGACCTTCGACGACTATCTCTTCGTTGTGAGCGAGATGGTCTATTTCGAACGGGGGGACCGGCTGGCGGTGGAGCAAGTGAGTCTTTTTCTGGGGGATTCGGTCGTGCTGACTCTGCAAGAAGAGCGCGGGTGCGACACCTTCGAGCCGGTCCGGATGCGGCTGCGGAATGGTCGCGGCTTTGCGCGGAAGCGAGGGGCGGATTACCTGCTCTACGCGCTGCTCGACACGATCGTCGACGAGTTTTTTCCGGTCTTGGAGTCGCTCGGCGACGGGGTCGAGGAGTTGGAAGAAGAGTTGCTGGCGAAACCGACGAAGGACACTCTGCGACGGCTCTATGAGGTGAAGCGGCTGCTCATCCAGATCCGGCGGGCGGCGTGGCCGCAGCGGGAGATCTTCTCGTCGCTCATGCGGGACGACTCGGGGCGGCTGGCGGAGGGCACGACGGTCTTCCTCCGCGATTGTTACGACCACACGACGCAGATCATCGACATCATCGAAAGCTACCGGGACCTGAGCGCGGGACTAATGGACGTGTATCTCTCGAGCCTGGGATTTCGGACGAACGAGATCATGCGCGTGCTCACGGTGGTCTCGACAATATTCATTCCGCTGACGTTCGTCGCGGGGGTCTACGGCATGAATTTTAACACCGATAGCCCATTCAATATGCCCGAGCTGAATTGGCGGTTTGGTTACCTGTTTTTTTGGGCGGTGTCGGCGGCGATCGTGGGAATTACGGTGTTTATCGCGAGACGGAAGCACTGGTTGTGAGCGAAGCGGAGACCTCGGGAGAAGTCGACGCGGTGGTCTTCGACATCGGGAACGTGCTGCTCAAGTTCGATTATCTCGTGGCGGCTCGACGCTTGGTAGACTTGGGCGGGTTAAACGAACTGCCGGCGCGCGGTCCCGTGGTGACCGAGCAGGAAGCACTGGAGCGCGGAGACATTGATCGCGCAGAGTTTCTGCGCAGGGTCCGGCCGATGTTTCGCCACGTGGGGACCGACGAGGAATTTGTGGCGGTCTGGCAACGGATTTTCGAAGAGAATGTGCCGATGACCAGGTTAGCGACGGAACTCGCGGCGACCGGGGTGCCGACCTACCTGCTCTCTAACATCTCGTGCATCCACGTGGAGCACATCTTCGCGACCTACCCGGTGTTTCGCACCTTCCACGGCGCGATCTTCTCCTATCGCGTCGGCGCGCTAAAGCCGGACCCGGCGATCTACTCGGCACTCGTCGGCGAACAAGGCGTGACGCCGAAGCGCACGCTGTTCGTGGACGATCTCGCTGAGAATGTCGCTGCGGGGGAAGCGGCGGGGTTCCGGGGGTTAGTCTATAACTGGCGCGATCACGCGCCAGCTGAGGCGACGATCCGCCGGCTCCTTAAAAAAGTCCGAGGACCTTCAGGATGACGACGACGACGATGATAACTCCGATGATGTAGAATACGCTGTTCATGATATTTGGTTTCGAGGGAGGAAAGCGGGATGCGTCGGAAAGATCGACAACATTCGCTGGTAGCGGCTCACATTTTTTCCGGGACGCGGATGCCGAGGAGGTCCAGACCGCTCTGGAGGGTCCGGGCGGTCGTAGCGCACAGTGCAAGGCGGGACTCGCGAGTCGAGCCCTCGGATTTGAGCACCGGGCAGGCCTCGTAGAACGCGTGGAAGGTCGTGGCCAGCTCGTAGAGATAATTCGCGAGGAGATTCGGGCGGAAGTCGGTCAGGACGAGCGGAAGAGTCTCGGGAAATTGGATCAACCGGAGGGCCAGGGCACGCTCGGTGGCGTCTTCGAGCTGGAACGTGGGTGAACTCAAATCGCCCGGCGACACGTCTGCCTTTCGAAAGATCGATTGAATGCGGACGTAGGCGTTCTGCAGGTAGGGCGCGGTGTTGCCCTGGAACGACAGCATCTTGTCCCAAGCAAAGACGTAGTCGGTGAGGCGATGCTGCGAGAGTTCGGCGTATTTGACGGCTCCCAGGCCGACGGTGCGGGCGATGGAGTCGGCCTCGGCGGGTGGGAGGTCAGGATTTTTTTCCGCGATGATCGCGCGGGCGCGGTCGACGGCTTCGGCGAGGACATCAGCGAGCTGCACGTTCTCGCCGGAGCGAGTCCGCATGATCTTGCGGTCTTCGCCGAGGATGCTGCCGAAGGGAACGTGGCGGGCATCGGCGTCGATGCCCATGAGCCGGGCGGCAGCGAAGACCTGTTGAAAATGCAGAGCCTGCGGGGCACCGGTCACGTACCAGATGGCGTCCGGGGCGTGGCGGGCGACGCGGGACTCGATGGTGGCGAGGTCGGTGGTCGCGTAGAGGAATCCCCCGTCGGTCTTACGGATGAGGCAGGGTGTCTCGGCGAGAGCGGGGTCGTCGGGGAAGAAAATGCAGGCGGCCCCTGCGCTGATGCGGGCCGTCCCGTCGGCGAGCAGCCGGTCGACGAGCGGAGCGAGGGCGTCGCGGTAACTGCTCTCGCCGAGGTGCTCGTCGAACTCGATCTCGAGCAGCGTGTAGAATTTTTCGAAGCCTTGCCAAGAGAGGTCCACGACCTGCTGCCAGATCGCGAGATTCTCCGCGTCCCCGGATTGGAGCTTCACGAGTTCCTCCCGGACGTTGCGGGCGAGGGCCGCGTCGTCTGCCTCGAGGGAATTGACGTGCCGGTAGAGGCGGAGGAGCTCGGGGATCGGGTCGGTGTCCAGAGCGTCGCGGTCGAGAAAGTGTTTCCAGCCGTAGATGACCTTGCCGAATTGCGTGCCCCAGTCGCCGATGTGGTTGTCCGTGACGACCTCGTGACCCAGGTAGCGGGCGATCCGCGCGAGTGCGTCGCCGATGAAGGTGCTGCGGATGTGGCCGACGTGCATCGGCTTGGCGACGTTGGGCGCACTGAAGTCGATGACGATCCTTTGCGGGACCTCGGGCGGCTCCACGCCGAGCCGAGGATCTGCGGCGATGGTGGCGGTGGCTTCTCCGAGAAAAGCGTCCGTCAGGCGGAAGTTGAGAAATCCGGGGCCGGCGAGAGTCGGGGTGTCCGCGAGGCCAGAGACGTCGATGGTCGCCGCGAGCTGCGCGGCGAGTTCGCGCGGGTTGCGGCGCTCGCGTTTGGCGAGGACCATCGCGGCGTTGGATTGGTAGTCGCCGAAGCGGGCGTCCGCCGTCGGAGCGATCTCCGCGATGGAGAAATCGAGGTCGAGGGTGGTGAGCGCGGCGCGGAGGCGCTCCTCGAGCCGGGAGCGGACGGTCGTCATGCTAAGTTAAGCGGGGCCCTGCGAGCGATTGGTGAAGACGGACAGGATCGCGTCCGCATCGTTGGCCTGGGCGAGTTCGTCACGAACGGTGCGGTCGTTCAGAAATTTTGCAATGGCGGCCAGCGTGCGCAGGTGCGTCTGAAATTGGTCTCGTGGGACGACGAAGAGGACGATGAAGTGGACCGGTTCGTTGTCGAGGGAGTCAAATTCGATCCCGGCCTTCGAACGCCCGAAGCCAGCGACGACGTCCGTGACGCGGTCCGACGACGCGTGGGGGATCGCAATGCCAAACCCAATGCCGGTGCTCATCGTCTCCTCCCGTTGCTTGAGAGCGTCGAGGACGTTGGCGACGTCGTCCGGGTCGATCCGGCCCGCGTCGACTAGCATCCTCACGATCTCCCCGATTGCGTCCCAACGCTCGTCGGATTGCATGTCGGGATTGATCTGCCCGGCAGAGAGGAGATTGGCCAACATCATACGCAGTGAGGTTCCCGCAACCGGGTGGTCCGGGAAACCTACCCGTCCGGATTGCGATGACAAGTGAGGAGTTCTGTTCGGGTTACTGTATAGACCCTGAATAAAAACCTACATCTCGACTTGCGCCCCGAAAGCGACTCTGATTATCTCACCTTCGAAGCAAGCTAGGGGGATCGCAAAGATTCCTTGGGCCGCGACTCGAGTTATGGATGATCGTTCAAAAGTTTTTAGTCAGTTTCTGAAGAAAGCGCACGAGCGTCCGGACTCTGAAGCCGCCGAGCCTCGGGAAGAAGCTGATTTTGCGGCACCCGAAGCGCCACCGGCTAAGAGATCCGGCATCAAGCGGCTCGTGCTGTCGGCCACGAGTAAGGGTGGCGTCGGCAAGTCTTACGTGACGGTGAATCTGATCGAGTGGCTGCAGTCGCTGGATACGCCCTTCATCGCCTTCGACCCGGATTGGTGTAATTCGACGCTGACGCGTTTTCACGAGCAGGCCGAATTTATCGACATCAGCGAAGAGGTCGATCTGGACAACGTCATCCGGGCTTTCGAACGGACAGACCTCGTGATCGCCGACGGTGTGGGGTCCTTGCAGACCAAATTCATCGATTGGCTCGAAGAGACGCGGGTCTTCGAGCTGCGTGAGCAACTAGGCCTCGAGATCACGCTGGTCGTGATCATCGAAGAGGACAAGGAGACGGTCTTCCAAGCGGGCCAGGTCGCCAAACGCGTCGGGAACAATGCCGACTGGCTGGTCGTCCGCAATCTCAAGACGTCGCCCGTGACCGAGATCTACGACGGCAGCAACGCCCGCAAAGAACTGCTGGCTTTGGGTGCTCGTGAGATCACGATCGAGCGCCTGCCTTGGAATCTCAACAGCATGCTGCAGAAGTCGAGCAAGAGCATCAATGGCTTGATCCAAGACGAGAGCGTCTTTTTCCTGGAGCGGCAGCGACTCCGCTCCTACCAGCAACGCTTGTTCGAAGAGTTCGCTGGCGCGAGGGACATCTTGTTGCCCGACTCGAGTCTGGACTCCTTGCCCGACGAGCCGGTCGCCGTCGAACCCGCAGAACCGGAAGCGCCTGCCGAACCCGTCGAGCCGGAGGTCCCGGTCGCCGTTGCTCGCCCACGCATCCCACCCCAGGACGTCTAGACCAAGATGACCGTCGCCGCGCAAGACTCCGAGATCCCGTCCACCCACCAGGAAGAGAGCAAGCGGCTCGTCCTCGTCGCGATGGACAAGGGAGGCGTCGGTAAATCGTTTTTCTCGATCCTTTTCGTGCAGTGGTTACGGCAGCAGAAGATGGATTTTCTGGCGTTTGACCCGGACTACCAGAACTCGACCCTCACGCGGTTCGTTCCTGACGCGCAGTTTCTCGACATCCGTCACTCCGAGAACTTGGACCGCGTGATCGAGGTGATGGCCGATTCGTCGCTCGTCATCGTCGACGGCGTCGGCTCGCAACAGCGCATCTTCCTGGATTGGCTGGAGGAGACCAATCTCCTCACCCTTCGCGAAGGAATGAAGCTCGAACTCACGCTCGTCGTCATCGTCGAGGAGGACAAAGACACCGTGCACCAAGCTGGTGAGGCCGTTACGCGCATCGGGAAAACCGTGGATTGGCTCGTCGTGAAGAATCACAAGACGATGTCGAGTTGCCGGATCTACGAGCAAAGCCGGGCCCGCCAAGAACTCGAAGCCGCCGGAGGCTCGAGAAGTGACGATCCCTAAGCTTCCGGATCACCTCGTCCTCCACCTCCAGCAGAACTCGCTGACGATCAACGGCGCTCTGGAGGGAAATGGTCTGTTCCTGATTGACCGGCAACGCATGGTCAACTACCGACGTGAGATATTCCGTCAATTCGACGCCCACCGAGACATCTTATTACCATGACCGAAGACCCTGAACTGAAAGCAAAGATTTCCGACTGGCAACGACGTTACAACATCCAGGATGGCGATCCCGCCATGGCGCTCCTCGAGCTGCTGGAGCTTTACGGCCGCCAGCCCTCCGTGGCCCCGTCCGTCGGTGACGGCTCTGCGCCGAGGGTGCAGATCGAGGGATTCGACGAGCGGGTGGTCGAGCAGATTCGTAGCGAGCTGACGCCGGGCGTCGAGAGGCTTGGGTTCGAGACGCGGGAGTTGAAGGAGCGGCTCGAGGCGATGCATCTGGAAGGCTTCGCCGAGCAAGTGGCGACCTACCACGAAGGGATCGACTACTGCACCAAGAAGCTCGATGTCGTGAAGAAGGAGTCGGACGCGATCGTGGTGCAGCTCAACAAGGTCGCTGGTTCGATCAATCCGGTCTCTCGAGGCGCGATCCTAGTTCTGATGCTCGCTGCGGGCGGCTTCGGTTGGGTCCTTGGCGTCATGTTTTCCTGAGGGACTCTCTTGGTGACCGTCATCCAACCAAACCCCGACTCGAGCGTCCGCTTCGGCATCTAGAGAAAAAGCGCTTTGAAAGGGTTTAAATTCGACTTCGGAGCCCCCGAAAATCAGGGCCCACTGCGTGCGGCCGCCATCGGCGTGATGGTCGCCGTGATGGTTTTCTTCGCCGCCAGCATCACGACGACGACGCAGTTGGCGGTCGGCGCGGTCGGGCTGATCATCCTGATCGTTCTCAGTTTCTTCAAGCGATCCGAAAACGTCCGGATCATCTACTTGAGTATCGGCGCGTTCTTGTCGATTGACTACGTCTTCTGGCGGACCTTCACGACGCTCACCTATTACGATCTGATCAGTTTCTCGCTGGCGATCATCCTGTATCTGGCGGAGCTCTACGGCTTCATCATCTACGGCCTCAGTATCTTCGTGAACATCGATCCGCTGAAGCGCGAGATCGTCCCACTGCCCGACGACGAAGCCGAATGGCCGACGCTCGACGTCCTCATCCCGACTTACAACGAGGAGAGAGAGATCCTCGAAGTCACTCTGTTGGCGGCCCTGGCCATCGACTATCCGGCGGACAAGTTCAACGTCTACCTCTGCGACGACGGCGGAACCGATCAACGCTGTAACATGAGCGATCCCACGAAGGCGGCCCAGTCGCGGGAACGCCGCAAGACCCTCAAGCAACTCTGCGAGGACTCCGGGGCGCACTACGTGACCCGCGCGAAGAACATTCACGCGAAAGCGGGTAATCTCAACAACGCGATGGAGGTGAGCACGGGAGATCTCATTCTCATCCTCGACGCCGATCACATCCCGACGGTCGACATCGCCAAGAACACGTGCGGTTGGTTCCTGAAGGATCCGAAGATGTTTCTGGTCCAATCGCCCCACTTCTTCACTAATCCGGATCCAATTGAGAAAAATCTCAAGACGTGGCGGGCGATGCCGAGTGAGAACGAGATGTTCTACGCCGAGATCCAGCGTGGATTGGATTTCTGGAACTCGGCGTTTTTCTGCGGCTCGGCAGCCGTGATGCGCCGTGAGTTTCTTCAGAAAGTCGGCGGCGTCGTCGGCGAGACGATTACCGAAGACGCCGAGACCGCGCTCACCCTGCACTCGCTCGGCTACCACAGTGCTTACATCGATCGCCCGATGATCTCCGGTCTCTCGCCCGAGACCCTTGGCGGTTTCATCACCCAGCGGATCCGGTGGGCCCAGGGGATGGTGCAGATCTTTCTCTTGAAGAATCCGTTGCTCATCCGCGGGCTTCTCGGTGCCGCAGCGGCTGTGTTACCTGAGCAGCAGCTTCTTCTGGTTCTTCCCGTTCGCGCGTCTCACGTTCATGCTATCGCCGCTGGCATTCCTGTTCTTCTCCCTCAAGATCTACGACTCGAACTTCATCGACTTCTTGGCGTTTGCGGGACCCCATCTCGTGGCGGTCGTCCTCGTATCGAACTTCATGTTCGGTCGCGTCCGCTGGACATTCGTGTCCGAACTCTACGAGCTCATGCAGTCGATGTACACCTTCCCGGCCATTGTGAAGGTCTTCCTGAATCCGCGGGCTCCTTCGTTCAACGTCACGGCGAAGGGGGAGATCCTTGATCGGGATTTCATCAGCCCGCTGTCCAAGCCGTTCTACATCTTCCTGCTATTGAACGTGATGGCCTTCGGGGCAGGTGCCTATCGCTACGCACTGTCGCCTCCGGGTGCCCAGGAGTTTGCGACCGGCATCACGATGTTCTGGGCGTTGTTCAACATCTTCATCCTGCTTGCGTGTTTGGGCGCATTGTTGGAGCGCCGACAGATGCGAGCCTGGGCGCGCATGGCGTGCAGCATCCCGGCGAACATGTTTCTCGGCGAGCGGCAGTTCCCCGTCGAGATCCGCGACATGTCCAACGGCGGATTCAGCCTGGCAATCGACGCGGCCTACGAGCCGATGCTGCGTCCGGAGCACCGCATCACCCTCGAACCCGACATTACTCACAACATCGATCCTGGTGTCTTCAACATGGAGATCCGGAATCTTCGCTACCGCGACCGGACGCTCATGCTGGGCTGCGTCTTCAAACACGAGGGGATCGACGAGCTCAAGCGTAAGATCGCTTTCGTCAACGGCAGCAGCCAGCGCTGGGTCGAATTCCTCGCCTCTCGTCGGGGCGGAAAGGGCGTCGGCGGAAGCGCGGCTTACCTGCTCTCGGCGGGCGTGCGCTACACCATCGAGCACCTCGGGCTTCTGCTCCTCGGCTCGATGCGCAAAGAGCGGTCGAATCGCACGATTGGCGGCAGCTCCAGCTCGATCTCCTAATTTCCGAACTTATTTTACGACCGAAAGAATATGAAAACCGAAGGAAAAATTCAACGAGTGCGAATGATCGCGGTCATTTGCCTGTTGTCGCTACTGTCGCTCCCCGGAGCTTTGGCACAAAGGACGACACCCCCCACTCCGCCCGCCGTCCCGGCGGGTCCGACGCAGACCACACCAGCGACGGCGACGGAACGGCAAGTTCCCGGTCAATCCTCGATCATCCGGCTTCCCCTTCGCCAATTGATCGGAGCCGAGGAGCCGATTTTTCTGCGGAATTCGACGAGCACCTACACGGTCTACGTCCCCCTGTCTCCGCGCTACGACGTCAAGAGTGTCAAGTTGCACCTTCGTTTCACCAACTCGATCGCTCTCCTGAGCGAACGCTCGGTCATGCGGGTGGTGATCAACAACAAGATCATCGGCCAGTATTACCTCACCCGTGATCAGCCCAATCACAACGTCGACCTCGAGGTCCCGCTGGAATACTTCCAAGACGCCTCCAACGAACTGCAGTTCATCGTCGCGCAGCACTACACGCTCGAGTGCGAAGAGCCCGCCGCGCCGGAGCTCTACACCGAGATCCTGCCCGACGAGAGCTATTTTGAGGCGGTCGTCACGATGAACGACATCTTCCCGAAGCTCTCGCTGCTCCGCGATCTCATCGATCAGAAGCTCTGGGATCCGTACAAGTTCCACATCGCGATGCCCGGCGGGACGGGTTCGGGCATGAGTGACGACGCCCTTTCCCTCGGATCTGTGGTGACTCAGGGAGTTGCGCTCAACCTCGACTACCGGCCTGCCGTCGTCACGACGGGCAACGCCCTGTCGGCTGGCGTCGACAATATCGTGGTCGGGACCGCTAGTGCGCTGACGCCTTACCTGACGTCGGCCGAGCAGGGTTCGATCAACGGCAGCTTCATCGCGGTGAAGCAGCTCCCGGGAGACTCCGAGCACTTCATGCTGCTGATCAGCGGGACCAACGCGGAGGAAGTCGCACAGGCCGCCTACGCGTTCTCGCTGTTCAATTTCCCCCTGCCGGATTCGCAGTACGCCCAGATCAGTCAGATCGATTTCCCAGACGAGCCGTTCTATCTCAAGAACGCGCCGATCCAGGACCCCGGCATCTACAGTTTCCGGCAGTTGGGTTACGACAAAATGCGGACCATCAAGGGTTTCAACACGGGATCGTATCAGATCGAGGCCTACATGCCGGGTAGCCTCTCGAGCGACGACGCCAGTAACGTCGAGTTGCGACTCCACTTCGTCTACGGCGCGGCGCTGCGATCCGACTCGGTGCTGAACATCTTCGTCAACCAGGAGTTCCAATACGCGATCCGGTTGGATCAGATCCGCGGGGACGTTCTCGACGACTTCCGGGTTTACCTGCCGGTCCGGGCCTTCCAGCCTGGTCGGAACGTGGTAGACATCGCCCCACGGATGGTGCCGCTGATCACCGATCAGTGCGAACTCCAGCAGGTCGAGAATCTGCTCTTCACGCTCTACAACGACTCCGACATGGTCATCCCTCGGCTCGCGAGAAAGACGCGGCTGCCGAACTTCAATCTCTTCTCGCAGACGGGTTATCCCTTCACCGCCGCGCCCGACGGATTCGATCTGGCCGTGATGGTGACCGAGCGCAACAACACGACCATCTGCGCCGCGTGGATGCTCATGGGCAAGATGGCGCAGATCAACAGCTCGGTCTTGAGTCGGGCCGAGATGACGTTCGACGTGCCCAAGAGTCAGAAAAACGTGATCGTCGTTGGTCCCGTCGACACGCTTCCGGACGAGATGATGCAGACGGCACCGATCTCGCCGCAGCGGTTGGGTCGAGCTCGGTCGCTGGTGAGTGTCAGTCCGCGACCGGAGGCCAGCGCGGTCGGCCCCTTCGAAGAATTTCTCGCCAAGGTCCGCGGCACCGAAGTCGAACGCGGGGAACCGGATCAACCGCAGACCGTCTCGATGGTCATGCAGTCGGAGGGAAAAGACGACTCCATCGCGTTTTCTTACGAGAATCCTTTCCACACCGGCTACGCCGCCGCCGTGTTCACGGCACCGAGTTCCGATCTGCTCTACCGCGGTCTCTACAACCTCCAAGATCGTCGCTACTGGGATAATCTGTCCGGTAGCGTGATGGTCTGGAACAACGAGACGGCGAAGTCGCTGACGACCGCCCAGATCGGACCAGAATTTCTCTACGGCGTCCGCTCCTCGGTCTTGCAGGCCACTAACCGATTCAGCAGCAATCCGATCCTCTTCACGATCATCGTGTTTGGTGCCCTCGGATTGTTGGCCCTTCTCCTGCGGCTCATGTTAAGCAAGCGTGAAAGGCCGGCAACAAAGTAAAGCGAAGCAGAAGCAAATGAGCGGGGTGCCCAGTGGCCCCGCATCCCCACCATGGACAGGCGAGACTCCCACCCGGAGACGGGAGACCGATCACCGCCCGCGACCGAGCGAGGTCGCGGGAGATGGTGGTTCCTCGCACTGCTCGTTCTTGGTGGCGTCGCCTTTTTCCTGTGGCCCCGGAGTCCAAATGCCCTACCGGCGAGCGACTGGCAGCTTTTCAAAGAGCGCTTTCTGGCCGCTAGCGGACGGATCATCGACACCGGCAACGACAACATCTCTCATTCGGAGGGGCAGGGGTATGGGATGATGCTCGCCGTCGCGTTCGGCGACCGGGCGGCGTTCGATCTCATGTGGAAGTGGACGGAGACGCACTTGCGCAGGGACGACGATCAGCTCTTTAGCTGGCGCTACGTGCCCGAAGACGGTGGTAGGGTCGACGATCCGAACAACGCGAGCGATGGCGACTTGCTCATCGCGTGGGCACTGGTGAGGGCAAGCCAACGGTGGGATCAATACGAGTATCAACAATCTGCCGCGCAGATCGTAGGCGATTTCTTTCGCCTTGTGGTGGTCGAGTCCGATCTGGGACTCCAGATGCTCCCCGGCCTCATGGGATTCCAGCGTGATGATGGGCTGCTGCTCAATCCTTCGTACGTTTTATTTCCGGCCTACCAGGAGATGCGCGCCGTTTTTCCCTCGGAGAGATGGGGCGACCTCGACGCTGGGGGGCGGCGACTGCTCGGGGTCGGTCGCTTTGGTTCCTCGGCCCTGAATCCGAATTGGACGACGGTCGGTCCGCTCGCACTGAAGCTCCCCACCGATAAGGATCCGCTGTTTGGCTACGACGCAATCCGCGTTCCGCTGCACGTCGCCTGGGCGGGCCCGAACGAAGATCTGCTCGAGCCCTACGCCGCATTCTGGCGGGCCCAACCACACCCCGATGCCTTGCCGGCCGAGCTGAATCTAATCGACGGGCGGCCGGGTCCGCACGCCATGCTTCCCGGCATGCAGGCGATCGCGCAATTCGCGCTGGCTAGTTCGCAGGGTGCACCTCTGACGGTCGCCGACATCCCGCCATTATCCGAGGACGAACCGTATTTTTCAGCCAGCCTCAAGCTGCTCACCAAGCTCGCCATCCGTGATCGGGCGGCCGCAAAAAAGAATTGACCCGTGAACGCGAAAACTCGACACATCAGCAACTTGTTTGATCGAAGACTAAAAAACTACAGTCTGTTTTTTTCCGTGGCGATTGGCTGGGGAGCTTTCGTTATTTCGACCGATGCGCAAGTCGCAGCCCAAGATCCACTCGTCGAGGCATCCGAAGATATCTTGACGAACGAAGCGCCGGGGACGATCCCGCTTCCGGCAGGGACACCGGGCACGACGCCCGCACCCGACTCGCTTTTTGTCCCAGTAGTCCCGGGATCGTCGCCCACGCCAGCTCCGACTCCTACGCTTCGTCCAGTGGCTGCGCCGACGACCTTTGAGCCAGCAGAGATCGAGCCTCCGACGATTCGCTCGACACCCGAAACGGTCGATATCTTCGAAGAAGACGAGTCATCGACCTTCAGCACGACCCGTCCCTCGACCCCGATCCGCTCGGCGAGCGCCGTCGCTCCGACGGTGATCATCGAGGACGAGGATGAATTAGCGGAGATCACCATGGCCCGCCCGACCCCGACGCCGGCGCCGACGCGCACTTACCAATCGACGGCCACCCGCCGCACCAGCACGGCGACTTCGACCCGCGCGCGCCCTCGGCCGGAACCTGCTGTCAACGCGGCGCTTTCTGGTGAGCGGCTGGCCCAAGCCATGGCCCGGGCGCGCTCGAATCGCGACGCGGATCTCGCTCAACAGATCGGCTGGGCGAATTTTAATCGCAAAGATTACCCATCGGCGGCTCTCTGGTTCGAGCAATCCATCGCCTGGGACACGGATCTGGGCGCCTCTTACTACGGGCTGGCCCTGACCAAGTTCACCCAAGGCGACCTATCCCAAGCGGAGGCCATCGCCGGCTACCGGGTGAACGCCCATCCGAAGATGAAGACCTTGCTCGGGGACATCCTGGTCCGCCGGGCGACCGAGGACTACGAAGATCGGCAATACGCCCGGGCGATCAACGCGTTGGATCGCGCCGCCGAGTATCGCAAGCTGGGCCGGAGTGAGCAGGTGATCCGTGGCTGGTCCTACTACTACCTGCGCGACTACAACTCAGCGGCCAACATCTTCCAAGATCTCTACCGGATCAGTCCCGACCGCGCGAGCGCCGAGGGACTCTACGCGGCGCTCTCGCGGACCAAGGACTTCGAAAGACTGGCCGACGTCGCCGCGCGGTGCCCTGGCCCGCTCACCGAGATCCTCGCGACTTACGAAACGAACGCCTACGAGCGCGCGGGCCTTTACTTAGCGGCCTACGAAGCGAACGAGCGGAACAATCCCGCGTTGGCCAACTTCGACTCGCCGAGCATCGCGGTGGGCTTCGAGTACTCGCAGAAGTCGGGTGAACGTGGGGGCTCTCGCCTCCAGACCGCGCGCACGCCGGTGGTGGAAGGCAAATTTTCCCCGTATGAACGAGTTCTCGTTACGGCGAAGGCGGCTTTGCTGATGTTGGAGTCGGGCAGTCGCTCGAACGGGGCTTTTGTGGGCACGGTGCCGCTCGAGTTTAGCCGCTTCGAGCGAAACGTCGCTACGGGCTACAACGACCTTTTCGAAGCCAAAGTGCGCGTCGAATACCAGGGCTTCGTGACACCTTACCTCGAAATTGGGACCACGCCGCTGAATGCTGATATCGACCCGAGTCCAATCGGTCGGGCGGGGTTGGAGTATCGCTACAACACGGGTTACTTGAAGGGGGAGTTCTACTCGGACTCGATCCGGGAGTCCGTGACGAGTTACGTCGGCTCGCAGGATCCCTACACCGACCGGGAGTGGGGCCGCGTGCAGGAGACGGGTGGATCGTTGGAAATCTTCCAAGGCTTCCTCGAGAACTACACCGTCTTCGGTAAGGTCAAGTACGGCGAGATCACCGGCGTCAACACCAAGAGCAACAACCACCTGTCGCTGGTGGCCTCCGCATCACGGATCTTCAAGCCTCGCGGGTTCGAATTCATCTCGATCGGACCGGCTGTCTCCTACGAGACCTTCGACAACAACCAGAACTTCTTCACCTACGGCCACGGCGGTTACTTCAGCCCCGAGTACATCGTCCAGGGGATCCTGGATGCGCAGTTTCTCACGTCGGAGGGTCGTAACTTCTTGCTGTCGGGCAGCATCGGCGGCGGTCTCCAGCAGAACAAACAGGCTTCGGCAGCGGTCTTGCCGTTGGACGACGACGGTCGGGAATACGAAGGAACCGACTCCACGACGGGAATTTTTCTCGTGAGTGCCGAGGGCGGCATACTCGTGACGCCTAACTTCATGGTGGGCTCGAAACTCTCCTACGCCGTGACGGCGGATTACAACGAGGGATTTGCGAGCATCTACGCGCGTTTCTTCTTCGAGCCACGCGCCGGCCTCTTCCGCTCGGACCTCGGGTTCAGCTACTGGTAGTGGAATCAAAGGTCGAGGCACGCGGTCGTTCGGACGTCCCATGGGCGTGAGACCCCATCCAGAACCGGCGACCGAGGCTCGAAGATCCCCCGTCGTCTTCTTCGACCGGGACGGGACACTCATGGAAGAGGTCAACTTCTGCAACGATCCAGCGGACGTCCGGGCGATCTCGGGGCTAAAGGAAAATCTTGTTCGGCTGCGCCAATCGGGGTGGAGACGCGTCATCATCACGAACCAGAGCGGGATCCCGCGCGGTCACATCTCGCTGGAGCAATACGAGGCGGTCCACAACGAACTCGTTCGGCAGCTAGAGGGAGAGATCGACGCAACCTACTTCAGCGCCGACTTGCCAGATTCGGGTTCGCTTCGGCGCAAGCCGCAGACCGGCATGCTGCAGGAAGCGGCCATGGATCTGCAGTTGGATCTGACGCGCTCCTATTTCGTCGGTGACAAGGCGATGGACGTGGCGTGCGGACACAACGGTGGGATGCCAAGTGTGCTGGTGCTCACGGGACACGGTCCGAAACACCGGGAATGTGGGGCCGATTTCGTGGCGGGCGACGTGAACGAAGCGATCGATTGGATCTTGCAGCGAGAGGCGGCCTGCGGATGACGCGGACGGCCATCGTCATCCCCGCGCGTTGGGGGTCGGTGCGGTTCCCCGGGAAAGCGTTGGCCGCGATCGCGGGCAAACCACTGATCCAGCACACCTGGGAGCGGTGCGCGGCGGCTTCGCGGGCCTCCCGGATCATCATCGCGACGGATGACGAACGGATCGCCGAGGTGGGCCGAGGGTTTGGAGCCGAAGTGGCGATGACGTCGCCGGATCACCCGACGGGTTCCGACCGCTTGGCGGAGGTGTCCGCCGGGCTGGCGGACGACACCCACGTGTTGAACGTGCAAGGAGATGAGCCGACCATCTCCCCGAAGCTCATCGATCAAATCATCGCCGAGATCGAGATGGACGGGGGGTTAGCCATGATCACCGCAGCTTCACCCTTCCGTGATCCTGCGATGGTGGACGACCCGAACAACGTGAAGGTCGTGCTGAACCGGGCGGGGGACGCGCTTTACTTTTCGAGGAGCCGGGTGCCGTTTGATCGCGACGGGCGGTCAGCCGTGGTCCCGCTGCACCACCTGGGAATCTATGGTTACCGGCGCGACTTTCTTCGGAAATTTGTCAGTTGGAGCCCGACGGAACTCGAGACGTGCGAGAAGCTGGAGCAGTTGCGGGCGCTGGAGCACGGCACCCGGATCCGGGTCGTGCGGACGGAGGAGCGAGCGGTCGGGGTGGATGTGCCAGGAGATATCGCCCGGGCGGAGGCTGCCCTGAAAGCGGCAGAATTTTGACAACCCGAGGCTCGTCAGACGGCGGACTCGTTCGGTAGGACCGTGCGATGATGCGATTGCTTTGCCTTGCCTTGACTCTGTTGATCGTGACGGGTTGCACCTACAACCGTCAAACGGGGAGATTCGAGTCCGTTCCGCCGATGGGATCAAACACCGTGGATGGTGTGCGCGAGTCGGTCGAGTATCTGCAGTCCCGGCCGGTAGCGGTCCCGAGCGAACCGCCTGCCCCACGCGAACCCGCAGAGCGAGGCCAGGTGCCGGATGGAATGGAGAACCCCGTCTACGTGGATGGCCACTACGTCTGGCGACGCGGTGGCTGGGTGTGGTTCAGCGGCGGTTGGGTCGACCAACCGGCGGATAAGTCAATCTACGTTGCACCGTCGCTGACCGTCCGCGACGGCCAGCGCTACTGGCGAGCGGCGCACTGGGAGTGATCCGTGACCAACTGCGAGGTCGGGCCGACCTGCTGACCGACGATCACGCAGTTGCGTAAGCGGCCTTGTCGTCGGCGTCGAGCCACTGGAAGAGAGTCGTGGTGGCGGGGTCGAGACCGAGTGGGGCCACTTGTTCCGCGAACCATTCCTTCATCTCCGGATCCTCGTAGGGTTTGTACGCTTCCATCTGATCGGACCAAGCGGCGACTTCTTCCGCCGTCTTGTCGGCACCGTGGCCGTCGAGCCAGGCGACAACCTCGTCGTCGGTGGTGCCGTCTTCCAAAAGTCTGCGAAGGTCGGCTGCCTTCACCTCCTTGAAGTCGAAAAGCCGGTTATCGAGCGGGCAGTCGAAGTGGTAGTCGCCGACGTTGCCGTTAATCTCGGCGTATCCCTTGTCGACGGCTCGAGCGAGGATCACGTAGTTGCCCAGGCGAGTGCTCGGGCTGCGGGGTGCGGTCTTGGTGAGGTCCATAGTGCTTAGGGGTTTGGCTGCGGCGGCCGAGCCGCCTGGGTGATTGGGAGAAGATGCTCACGTTGGACGCTGAAAAGAGCAAGCGACTTTGTTCGATCAAAATCGATCTTTGACATTTGGTGGCGGCTGCCTACCTTCTGTCCTTCGTAATTTTGAGAATGGAGAACCACGTCGTATCCCCCGCCGTTGAATTTGTATCGCACCGTCCCGGCTTCTGGCCGGAGGTGGAGGACGAAAAGTGGAACGATTGGAAGTGGCAGTTGCGCAACCGGGTGACCAAGCTCGAGCAGCTCGAGGACCATCTTGAGCTGAGCGCTGACGAGCGGGCGGGGGTGATCCTTTCCGGCAGCAAGCTGGCCCTTGCGGTCACGCCGCATTTTTTCAATCTGATCGATCCGAGCGATCCCGGCTGTCCGATCCGGCGGCAGGTCATCCCGAACGTCGGAGAATCGCAGACCGCCCCGTGGGAAATGGCGGATCCTTGCGGCGAGGACGGGCACATGCCGGTGCCGGGACTCGTGCATCGCTACCCGGACCGGGTGCTGTTCTTGGTGACAGATCGGTGCGCTTCGTATTGCCGGTATTGCACCCGGGCCCGGGTCGTCAGCGGGGCTGGCGAGCAGGAGCTGCACACCAATTTCGAAGAGGCCTTTGCCTACTTGGAGCGGCACACCGAGGTGCGCGACGTGCTGTTGTCGGGCGGGGACGCGCTGCTATTTTCGGACGACAAGTTGGAGTTTCTGCTGAAGCGATTGCGCGCGATCAAGCACATCCAATTTCTACGGATAGGGAGTCGGGTGCCGATCTTCCTACCGCAACGGATCACGCCCGAACTCTGCAAGATGCTGCAGAAGTATCATCCGCTCTGGATGAGCATCCACGTGAATCACCCACGCGAGTTGACGACGGAAGTCGAAGCGGCGCTGGGTCGGCTGGCCGATCACGGGGTGCCGCTGGGCAACCAGAGCGTGCTGCTCAAGGGCGTGAACGACGACGTGGACACGATGCGCGAGCTGATTCACAAGCTGCTCATGTGTCGGGTGCGACCCTATTACCTCTACCAGTGCGACCTGATCGAGGGTTCGTCGCACCTGCGGAGTTCGGTGGCGAAGGGTGTTGGGATCATCGAAGCGCTGCGGGGGCACACCACGGGCTACGCGGTGCCGCAATTTGTGATCGACGCACCCGGCGGCGGCGGGAAAGTGCCGATCAATCCCGGCTACGTGCTGTATCACGACGAAGAAAAGGTCGTGATCCGCAACTACGAAGGGAAGATCTTTGAATATCCGGAGCCAGGGCAAGATGGCAAACCGGTCGCACCAACCGAGGTGCCGGCGGTCGAGGCTTGCGAGGTGTAGCGAGGAGATCGACCTCACTTCGTCCGAATCGTATCCTTTCCCTTTATCTTCGGTGCTGCTTTGATCCGGCGGGCGAAAGCGCCGAAGACAATGGAAAGGCGAAAGGGGCAATCTTAGATGGCGGGGGTGGTAGTGAGACCGAGAGCGCGGGTGTTGACGGGGCACGATTGGGTCTACGGCACGGAGATCCTGAAGACATTTGGTTCGCCGGCCGATGGAGACGTGGTGTCGATCAAGGATGGGCGGGACAAGCTGCTCGGGGTCGGGATTTACAATTCTCAGTCGCAGATCACGGTGCGGCGGTTTTCGAGACGGCGGCAGGATCTGGACCGAGATTTCTTCGAGCGACGGGTCCAGCAGGCGATCGAGGTGCGGGACCGCCGGGGTTGCCGGGCAGACTTGCGGCGCTTGGTCTGGAGCGAGAGCGACGGGCTGCCGGGCGTGATCGCGGATCGCTACGGCCAGACCATCGTCCTGCAGACGCTCACGCGCGCCATGGATGCGCGGAAAGCGGAGATCGCCGAGGTGCTGATGGCTCTGACGGGTGCGCGGGGCGTGATCGAGCGGAACGACGCGCCGGTGCGAGCCTTGGAAGGCATGGAGTCGATTGCCGACATCCTGATTGGTGACCCGGAGGTGGAGCAGACGCTGGACATCGGCGGTGTCCGGTATGCGGTCGACCTGCTAGCTGGGCAGAAGACGGGCTTCTACCTGGATCAGGTCGGAAACTACGCGGCTATCGCGGCGCACGCGCGGGGGAAGCGCGTGCTGGATTGCTTCGCGAACCAAGGAGGATTTGCTCTGGCGTGCGCCCAGGCGGGCGCGTCGGAAGTGGTCGCCGTCGAGTCGGGGGAGGAGAGTTTTCGCCTCCTGGAGGCGAACGCGGCGTCGAATGGTCTGAGCGTGCGGGCCGAGCGGGCGGACGTCTTTCATTTCCTGCGGAAAGCGGATTCCGCGCGGGAGCGCTACGATGTCGTCATCTTGGATCCGCCTTCGTTCACGAAGGGGAGAGGCAAGGTCAACGACGCGATGCGGGGCTACCGCGACTTGCACCGGCAGGCTTCGCTTCTGCTGGATCCGGGGGGGATCCTGGCGACCTTTTCGTGCTCGCACCACGTGACGGGAGATGCCTTTCTGGACTCGGCGCGGGCGGGGCTGCTCGACGCCAGACGGTCGGCGCGGGTGGTGGCTGCGTTTGATCAAGCGCCGGACCACCCCGTCGTGCTTCATCTCCCCGAGACGGCTTACCTCAAAGGCTATCTCCTGGAGATGATGCCCGGGCGGTAACGCAAATTTCGGATTTTGGATTTTGGATTTTTTGACTGGTCGGCGTAGTCTTCGCCCCGAACGCCTTTAGACATGCCGAGCAGAGAAATTAACGAGGACGACGACGATTTCGATTTCGAGGACGAGCAGTCGTCCGAGGAGCTGGAGCAACAGGTCCAGAAGGCACAGGCAGAGCTGGGCGAACTCAAGCGCCGTTCCGAGCAGATCGAGAAGGACAAGGCGCGTCTGGAGGAGTTGAGCCGCCGTCAGGAAGACCTCGAAGACGGTCGGACCGAGATGATCGACAAGCTCACTCGGGCCATGGTCGTGATCGAGCGCGAGACCGAGGAGTCACAGCGTCGCCTTGAGCAGCTCAACGGCATCCAGGACTCGTTCCTCACCCATCTACGGACGCTGGAAGCGATCAATCCGAAGCTTTGGAGCGGGTCGGAGCTTCCGAAAGAATTGAGTAAATCGCTCAGCGCCGTCGACGATGCGAAGGCGGCGCATCTCAAGCTGAACGCAAAAATTGCCGCTGAGATCGGTGAAGAACACGCCGCTGCAGCGAGCGGAGATTATGACGAATACTACGGCAGCGAGAAGGGGTTCACCTACTGGTTAACTGCGGGGTTTGCTTTTACCCTCCCGCTCATGGTGCTGGCCGTCATCTTGGTTGTCGCTTTCTGGGCGCTGAGCGGAGGGAGCCGTTAGCTCGAGACGATGCCAAGAAAGTCCGATTCCCAGCCACCCGCTTCGAAGACGCCCGCGCGGCGCAAGCCTGCGGCGAAGCGGAAAGCGCCGACCGGAGAGGATCCCGTCCGGGCTGAGCAGCGCAAGCTCATCGAGGCGCAGGAAGAGCTCAAGCGTAAGCAAGAGAAGCTGCAGCGACTCATCAAGCAAGCTCCGGCGCGGGAAGCCGCGCGGAAGAAGAAGCAACGGGAGCCGATCCGGATCAACGTCGCTTCGGCGGGCACGATGTCGCGTCCGGGCGCTGGATTACGCAGCAAATACGACGACTCGCGCGAGGTGCCTTTGCGAAAGCGCGCCCGGCGCTCGGAGCGCAACCTGGCGCGCGCGCAGTTTCTCATCCTTTGCCTGATCCTCGCCACGATTGGCTTTCTCATCTGGAAAGCGGTGCCGATGTGAACGGGTGGAAATTCCCTCCGAAACAGGAAGAAAGTGGAGCCTAGCGGGATCGAACCGCTGACCTCCTCAATGCCATTGAGGCGCTCTACCAACTGAGCTAAGACCCCGTGATTTGGGAGCTGAAAAACTAGCCGAGCGACGCGGATTGGCAAGCGAGATTTCGCCCGCCGCGCGCTGACGCAAAACCTCCGCCCCATGCCAGCATCGATCGACATCCGCCCCTACCGCGTCGGCGACCAAGGAGACGTCGTCGAGTTGTGGGAGCGTTGCGGTTTGATCTCGCCTCAAAACGATCCCATCGCCGACATCTCACGAAAGGCAACGGTCAATCCCGAACTCTTTTTCGTCGGGGAATCGACCGCGCGGCTCGTGGCAACTTGCATGGCGGGATACGAAGGCCACCGGGGGTGGATCAACTACCTCGCGGTTCACCCCGATTTTCGACGCCGGGGCCTGGCTCGACGAATCGTGGAGCACGCGGAGGCCCGCCTCCGAGACGTCGGCTGTCCGAAGATCAATCTCCAGGTACGCTCGACCAATCCCGAGGTGATCGCCTTCTACGAGCGAATCGGCTATTCGGTGGACCCCGTTGTCAGCTTGGGCAAACGACTGGAGTTCGACTCGTGAGGAAGGCATCGACGTTGGTGATGTTCGACGTCGACGGGACTCTCACCCGCACCGATCAGATTGACGGCGAGTGTTACGTCCGCGCGCTGTCGGACATCTTTGGTTTCGAGGGAATCGCGACTGAATGGTCGACCTACGCCCATTCGACGGACTCCGGGATCCTCGACGAGCTTTGCCGGTCCCGGCTCGGACGAGGTCCCAGTGATCGTGAGGCGGTCGATTTCCGGACCAGATTCGTCGAACGGCTCGCAGAAGCGGCGGAAATTTGTCCGTTCCAGCCCATCGCGGGAGCACCCGAATTTGTTGCGACCCTGAGCGCGATGCCGGACTGCCGGGTGTCGCTCGCGACGGGGGCCTGGCGCGATTCCGCGACACTCAAGCTGGCAAGCGCGGGGTTTGGCTTTGACGATTACCCGTCCGCGACGGCGGACGACGGCGTCGAGCGAGCGGTCATCATGAGCCTCTCCCGGCGGCGGGCTGAGGTTGCGAACGGGGGAGAGTTCCGAACCATCATTTACATCGGCGATGGCATCTGGGACGCCCGTGCCTGTCGCGCACTCCGGATGCCGTTGATTGGCATTGGCGAGGTCGAACAAGCTGATCGGTTGTCGGCGGAAGGAGCGTTCGTGACGTTTACAGATTTTTCCGACTCCGGAGCGGTAATGAAAGCGCTGGATCTTCTTGCCTCGCGCCAACCATGATGCGGTCTTGAAAAGGATCTTCGTGGCGAAGCCGGACGGCTTATGAGCGGAGAGGCGAACCTGCCGAAGATCCGTTCGGCCTCGGAAGCCGACGCCGGAACCGTAGCTGGCATCTTGCGGGAAGCCGCGAGCTGGCTCGACGCCGCGGGCAATTCGCTCGGGCGGATCGAGGGTTCAAGGACGAGCGGGTGGCGCGGGAAATCGGCGAGTATTTCCTGGCAGAAATCGACGGAGAACCCGCAGGGATGCTGAGATTCCAACTCGAAGACAGCCTCTTCTGGCCGGACGTGCCGACGAATGACTCCGCGTTCGTTCATCGGCTGGCGGTGCGAAGGAACTTCGCCGGCGGTGAATTTTCCAAGGTCTTACTCGAGTGGGCCGTCGAGCGCACCAGGTCGCTGGGCAGAAAATTCTTGAGACTGGACTGCGACGCCTCTCGCCCTCGACTGCGAGCGATCTATGAACGGTTTGGATTCCGCTATCACAACGAACGCCGCGTCGGGTCGTTCCTGGCGGCCCGCTACGAGTATAAGGCGTGATCGCGGCAACGGGGAAACCGGATCTTTTTTCAAGGACATCACGCGGCGTGCCAAAGCTATCCTTACCGAATGTTTGGGAGGAGCCTGCGATCCCTTCGGGATCGGTGGGTTTGGATGGTGGTCGGTCCGAGGGTTTTCAACCCTCGGCTGCTCGAGCTGCGATCCTTTCAAGATGAATGGGTAAGTGGACAACAGGTTCTTCGCGAGCGGCGCGGGGCAGGTGAGCGCGACGGAGCAACATCGCGAAAAGGCGATCCCGAATGGGATCGGAGCACTGGAAGCCGGGGATTGAAAATCAGTGAGCCGACAGCTCGGCGGGAGATCTATCGGCGGCACGGGGCGGAGCCGGCGCTCTCTGCGGATCGAGGTAGCCTGATCGCCGATCCGGCGGTCAAGGCAGATAGGTAGGAGATCGCCATCCGGGCGAATTCCCGCCCCGCTTTCGCCACTGCGGGGCACCCCAGGCCAGCTCGAGGGCTTGGGGATTTTTGGTCAGCAGGTGGAAGTCATGAAGAAAGAGTGGAATCCCGGTGACTCCGTTGAAGATGCTAAGGTGATGGTGAGGCTCTTCCGAGTGATCGAGGGTCCTCCGGCGGTAGCCCCCTCGGTTCTCAGCGGCCCGAGCGATGAAAGATGACCAAGGCTGTAGCGGCGGTCTATTGGCGAGCATCCTCAACCGGGTGAGAAGGGTGTCAATGGGGCTCTACGGAATGGAAAGCTTGAAACCGCCTATCTTTTCGGTCTCTCCTTTGGCAGTTTCGGTCGCTGGCCCCATGATTCCGACACTTGACGCCCATCGAGTCCAACTGACGCCGTTCGTTCTAGGCGATGCGCCCTACGTCCAGCGGTATGCCGGTGATCCCGAGGTTGCCCGCACCACGTTGAACGTGCCGCATCCCTATCCCGAAGGCGCGGCTGAAAAGTGGATCGCTTCGCATCGGCCCCAGTATCTGGATCGGCGAAACGTGGTCTTCGCGGTCCGCTCTCTCGCGGGCGGGCTGGTTGGAGCGATCAATTTGGCTTTGGATCTCCGCAATGGAGTCGGGGAGCTTGGATACTGGGTGGCGACCGTCCGGGGCAGGGGCAAAGAGGAAGATTCAATTGTCGCGGAAATTAGCGGCGGTGACAGACACGCCGCTACAATCGGAAAACGCGATCCGCGAATCAGAATGAGCGAGTCGGGAGCTGAGGATTGCTGATGGCGGGCTACGACGGGTTTCACCAACACATCGTCGTCGCCGATGGGGGTGCCACCGAATTTTATCGGAGATGTGGCTTCGACCGCGCTGGGCAGACGCAATCGATGTGGATCTACCGAGGCGATGAGCACTAAGCCGACTGGACCAATGTTTTCAGAAACGCTCAACTTTGGAATGATCCCGGCTGAGGTCTTCGGCGACGAGCGTCCGGTGTGGATCCGAGCTTCGCAAGCGACTCCCGCGACGGTTTGCGTGATCTTCCTGGATGCCGAGCTTTACCTCGAACGAGTGCAAGCCGCCCGGATTCTCGACTCGTCGCAGGAAGATGCGCTTTCGCCGCGAGTTGACACCGTGTTCCTCTCCAGCCGCGACGCGGCGGCCCGCCACGCCGAGTTGACCTGCAACGTTGGGTTCTCCCGCTCACTCGCGATGAAGTTGCCACGCTGGATCGAGCGGACGACCGGGATCGCCTACGAGCGTTACTTTCTCGGCGGACTGAGCCTGAGTGGACTCTGCGCCGCCTACACCGTGTTGGAGTATTCCGAGCTTTTCGAGGGTGCAATCTGCCAATCGCCTTCCGCCTGGTGGAACGACGAACGGCTGGCCGCATCGTTGGCGGAACGAGGTGGCGGCACCGGTCGTTTCTGGGTCAGCGTCGGGGACGCCGAACGCGAAACCGACGTGTCGCATCCACCGACCGGACTGCGACAGAATTCCTCCCAGATCGCCAGCGTCCGCCGCCTGGCTTCGGCTTTGCTGGGCACGGGCCAGTGGTGCGGCATATGGAAAACGCAGGCAGACACGACCCAACGTGCTGGGCGGCGGAGTTCGCGTCCGCTTTAAAGTGGATAATCGACGACGCCATGACGACCCGACAAACCGCCCAAAACTACGACCGCCTCGCGGGACATTGGAACGGTGATGCGTTTGATCGGCAAAATGGCGTGGCGCAGCACGGGCGCGCTTTACGGTTTGTCCAACGTCGAGGGACCGCACTGGACGTGGGTTGCGGGAGTAGCGGACGGATCATCGAACTCATGCTGGCGGAGGGGTTCGCGGTTGAGGGGCTGGATTTCTCCGGCGAAATGATCCGGCTGGCCCGAGAGCGGCATCTGATCGTTACGTTTCACCACCGAGACATTTGCGAATGGGAATTGCCCCGGGGCTACGATTTCATCTCGGCGTGGGACAGCGTCTGGCACGTCCCGCTGGAATGCCAGGCGACCGTTCTGATCAAGCTCTGCCGGGGCCTCGCCGATGGCGGAGTGCTGATCTTCACCAGCGGCGGGGTCGACGGACCGCGTGAAGTCTGCAATCCGTTTCTCGGCCAGCCGCTTTACCACGCCGCACTGGGAATCCCTCGGCTGCTCGAGTTGGTCGCCGGTCAGAGCTGCGTCTGCCGACATTTGGAATACGATCAGCATCCTGAGCCGCACCTCTACTTGATCGTTCAGAAAATCCCGGTAATCGGTTCTCCCGCGTTATCGAGTGGGGTCTCGGCCACGTAGAGGGGTCGGTCATCGACCCCTATTCGACCCCTATCCAGAGCATTCACCACCCTGATCTGTCACCCATGTCCTCGGTTCATGCCCCTATCGGATTGCGACATGGCGACCTCCTGGTTTCGGCTCGATTCAATTCTCGCGGAACGCCGCGAACAAGGCCCGCAATTCTTCGTCGGCTTGCGCGGGGTCGGCGAGGGTTTCGGCGACTTCGCGGCGGAGAATTTGGCGGTAGCGCCGGCGGAGGCGGTGGAGCGCGGCGCGGACCGCCCCCGGCTCCAGGCCGAGCTGGGTGGCGATGTCGGCCTGGGGCGCTTCGCCGCCGCCGGCCGTGAGGTAGGTCTTGAGCAGGTCGAACTGCGCGGCGTTTCCCTCGGCGACGCTTTGCGCGCGGAGATCGTCGAGGGTGCGGGCGAGGAGGGTGACGGCCCATTCGCGGTCGAACGCCTGGTCCGGGCCGACGGTGGCCCTGGCGGCGAGCTGGAATTGTGAATCCGCCGTGCCCCAGTCGAGCGAGAGGTGCGGGATGCCGCCTCCGCGCTTCTTTCGCTGGGTTTTGTCCCATTCGTTCGCGAGGAAATGCTTGAGCGCGGCGAGGAGGAAGGCGCGGAATCGGCCTCGCTCGGCGTCGAGGCCCGCGAGGTTTTTTCGCTCCAGAAATTTTGCGAAGAAGGATTGCGTGAGATCCTCGGCGTCCTCGCGGGAGTGGCCGCGCCGCCGGACGTAGGCGTAGAGCGGATACCAATACGCGCTGCACAATTCCTCGAGAGCGCGCTCGGCCGGGGCGTGGTCTTCACCGCGCGCCGCGACGACGACGGACCATCGCGTCGTGGCGAAAACATCGTCGTGGCGCGTCGACTTCACGGCTGAAGAGCGTGGGCGAACGCTTCCGGGTCGTCGGGGGAGACGATGATCGTGCGATCCGCGTAGCGCAGGACGACCGTCTGGGCGGGGTCGGTGACGAACGCGCGGTGGGAGCCGAGCGATTGGCTCCAGTACCAGCCCGTGTGGGAAAAGAAGCCGCCGTTCCCGCAGGTTCGCAGGCTGTGGGTCATCGCGTTCGGCGTGGAGGTGGCGCTGACGAGTCCGGTGCGCGGAAGGCGGGTCGACCAGCAGGGTCGGCGCACGAGGATGGCGTCGGGCGTGATGGCGTAGCCTCGGACGATGAAGAGCGGGCAGACCGGGACGAGCGCGAGCACGAGCCAGCCGGTCCACGCGACGGCGGGATGACGGAGCCACGGCAGAAACGGGAGACCCAACCCGAACGTCAGGCAGAGCAGCGCGGACACGAGTGACGTGATTTTGAGCGAACGGCTCCACGGGGCGGCGAAGGTCTTCATTTGATCAAGTAACCCGATGCCCCCGTGGCTCCGGTTTCGTCCTCGGAAAAAACGACCGTCTCGGTGGCGGTCGCCCTGTGCTCGAACGCGGTATCGAACTGCATCACGACGTGCTTCCCGTCTGGCACGCCGGGGAGGGACGTCGTGGTCTCCGCGCCTTTCACGGTTCGTGATAACAGTTTGCCGAGGGGCCGGCGGACGGAGGCGAGTGCCTCGATCCACTTTTTTTCGGTGATCGCATCGCGGAAGACCGGCGCGGCTTCCCGCCAGCTCTCGGCGTAATCTCCGGCGTCGATCCCGGCCAGCCAACGCTCGGCCGCTTCGACGGTCGGTTTCTCCTTCTCATCGGGAGCGCCCGCGGCTTCCGGGACGATGGTGTAGAGGATAGCGCGCCATTGGCCGTCTTCCATGCGCCGGAATTCGACCGTTTCGGTGTTCGTCGGGAAGGCGGCGAACTTCGTGGCGAATCTCGCATTCAGGTACGAACCCCGGGGGAAACCCGGGAGAGTGTCCTCTACCCGTGCCGTCACGAGTTCGCGTTCGATGACGGTGCCGAGGGGTTCCCGGACGCTCTTCAGCTCCGCGATCCAGTCTTCCCGGGAGATCGCGTCCTGGGAGCTCGGCGCGGCGGCATCCCAGCTCTCGCCGTATCTCCCGGCGTCGATCCCGGCCAGCCACCGCTCCGCGGCCGAAAGGGCGGCCTCTTTGGTATCCGGCTCGGGTGCGGGGGTCTGCTCGGTCAGCGCGAGCGAACCGACGAAGACCGTTCCCCGACCGGGGAGGACGAGGCCGAATTCGAGTCGGACGGGAACTTCGTCGAGTCCCGTTCGGTCGAAAGGCAGCGTGAACGGGCGCGAGCCGGAGGTGCCGCTGATCTGACTCATGGGATTCGAACCGGGCGATCCCATGGTGCGGGAAAAGAAGCGCCGATCTTTCCCGCTTGGCTGGTCAGGTGGGAAGACGCTCCAGAGTTCGAGATACCCGGCGCCTTCGACGTTCTCGTATCGGACCGTGCCGGAGATGGCATACCGGGCCGCAGTCACGTCCGGGGTGTCGATTTCCATGAGCTTGACGTGGAGGGGCGTCGCGCTGGTGTTTTCCACCTTCAACCAAGCGCGGCCATCCACGGTCACGAGTTCGCCGCCGAGGAGTTGCCCTTCGGCCTCGAGCTTGGCCCAATCGAATTTTGAGACCGTGCGGTCGGTCGAAGCTGGTTCCTTCGTTCCAACGTTTGGGAGGATGAGATAGGCGACGAACGCTGCTCCCAAGACCCCGGTCGCGATCCAGAACAGCCGGACCCAGCGATGGAAACGACCGGAACGAAAACGTATGGTTAGCAGGAAGGTCGCGACCAATCCGAACGGCACGAACAAGGCCCAAGCCAGGCTTTGGCCCGTCGCGAGCTGGGACCTTCCCACCAGACTTGCGAGGGCGTTGGCTGCGAGCAGCGCCAATCCCGCAGCGATCATGTAAAATGTCAGGATTCGTCCCCAGAAGTAGGTGACCTTTCCGTCACGAATGACGCCAAAACGCTGACCCAGCAATACCGGCACCGAGTCGGTGTCGGGTCCGGGCGGCGTCTCGCGGATCTCTTCGACCCGGGTCTTGAACTCGGTGACGTCCTCGTAGCGTTTTCCCGGCTGGGCTTCCAAGGCGCGCAGGACGACTTCGTCGAGGCGGACGTCGATCTGGACCTTGGTGGATGGGCCGCAGAGGTCCGCGCCGGGTAGCTCGCCGGTGAGCATCTGGTAGAGGACGACGCCGAGGGAATAGATGTCGGCCCGGTGGTCGATCTCGTCGGGATGGGTCCGTTGCTCGGGGGCCATTTATTGCGGCGTCCCCGGGGTTTGTCCGGCTTCGGTGGAATCGAATTCATCGGCGGCTTCGGCCTGGCCGACGAGTTTGGCGAGGCCGAAGTCGGCGACTTTCACGCGGCCGCGACGGTCGAGGAGGATGTTCTCCGGTTTGATGTCGCGGTGGACGATGCCGTGGTCGTGCGCGAATTGGAGGGCGTCGCAGATTTCCGGCACGATGGCGAGGGCTTCGCGCGGCGCGACGCGCCTGCGGTCGATGAGCTGGCGGAGATTCATGCCGTCGACGAATTCCATGATGAAAAAGTAGAGCCCGCCGGTGCGTCCGAAGTCGTGGATGGTCACGATGTTTGGGTGGTCGAGGCGGGCGAGCGCGCGGGCTTCGCGGGTGAACCGCTCGGCGAAGGCCGGGTCTTCGCCGATGGTGGGCGGGAGGATTTTGACGGCAACGACGCGGTCGAGTTCCTTCTGGCGGGCTTTGTAGACCGCGCCCATCCCGCCTTTGCCGACGAAGGCGAGTTGATCGAGCTGCGGAAAATGCTCCGCCAATTCTTCGACGGTCGGCGGCACGAATCCGCGGCGTTCGCCGCGATCGGCGAACGTGTCCGCCGCCGCGCCCCGCTCGAGCAGGCACGCGGGACACATCCCGGCGAGAGCGCCGGGGGTGGTCGGGGTGGCGCAGCGGGGGCAGGAGGGTCCATCGTTCATCGCGGATCGGTGTTCGTTCATACTCCTACCTCAGAAGCAACGGGGCGGGAACGTTACGGGGAAAATTTGGGAATTTGCGTTCTGGATTGATGGGTGGTGGGATTAGAAACGGCTTTCGAGCCTCTTTTTGGTTAGCTTCGACGGGTGAATTTACGAGCGGTGGTTTTTGATTTCGATGGGTTGATTCTGGACACGGAGACGCCGGAGTTCCTTGCCTGGCAGGAGGTTTATCGCAGGCAGGGGGTGGAGTTGGCGCTCGAGGATTGGCTGCCGTGCATCGGGACGGGATCGGTCTTGGATCCGCATGGTCATCTGGAGACGCTGATCGGAGCGGCGCTGGACCGGGATGACATCGCGGCGGCTCGGAAAATCCGAAGCCGGGAGATGATTGATCGCGAGACGCTCCGGCCGGGAGTGCTTGCGACGCTGGAGGAGGCGCGGCGGCTGGGCATCCGGATCGGCCTGGCCTCGAGTTCGTCGGCGGATTGGGTCGGGCCAAATCTGCGTCGACTCGGGATCGCGGATTTTTTCGAGACGATTCAGACGGGGGATCTGGTGGCGGAGGTGAAGCCTCACCCGGAGCTCTATCAGCGGGCGGTGGCGGCGCTGGGGGTGGGGCCGGGCGAGGCGATGGCGCTGGAGGATTCGTTGAATGGCTTGCGGGCGGCGCGGGCGGCGGGGCTGTTCGGGGTGGCGGTTCCGAATGAAATGACGCGTCATTTGGATCTGAGCGAGGCGGACCTGCTCCTGGACTCGCTGGAGGAGCTGGATCTCGCGGCGTGGTCGCGCTGACGCGAAGGCGGTGAGATTGCGGTGGCGCGGTTGCGCGGTTTGCGTATGGTTCCCGGTATGAAAGCTGTTCCCATTGCGACGAAGGTGAAGCGGGTCTGGACGACTCCGAAGATCAAGGACGTGCCGATCTTTTTCGAGGTCTCGCTTTACGCGGCGACCCGGTAGGTCGGTTCGACTGACCGGTCGACGTGGAGGTCGTTGTTCTCGGGACGGCCGCAGGGGGTGGATTTCCGCAGTGGAACTGTGGGTGCGCGAATTGCGCGCTGGCGCGGACGCGGGGCTCCGGCGTGGGGCCGCGGATGCAGAGTTCGCTGGCGGTGTCGGCGGATGGTCGACGTTGGTTCTTGGTGAACGCTTCGCCGGACGCGGGGCGGCAGATCGAGCGGTTCCTGCGGGGTGACTCTGGGGAGGCTTGGGGTCGCCGGACCTCGCCGGTGGCGGGGGTGCTGCTGACGAACGCGGATTTGGATCATTGCCTCGGGTTGTTTGCGCTGCGGGAGGGGGCGGAGGAGTTGGGGGTGTGGGCACCGGAGGCGGTGCGGCGAACGGTCGTGGAAGGGATCGGGATCGAGCGGGTGCTCGGGGCGTTTGGCGGGGTGCGGTGGCGCGAGGCGGAGGATGAGTGGACGATGCTGGATGGAGGTGCGCTGGAGGTGCGTTCGGTGGCTTTGCGGGGCACGGGTGCGCCGCGTTGGGCTCGGGAGGAGATGGGAGTGGCTCACGCGGTGGGATACCTTTTTCGGGAGGGGTCGGAGGGTCCGGTGGTCGGGGTGTTTCCGGACGTGGCGGTGATCGACGTGGAGTTGGTCGAGGTGTTACGGGGGTGTGACCGGGTCTACTTCGACGGGACGTTTTGGACGGGGGACGAGATGGTGGCGCTGGGGTTCACGGACCGGGACGCGGCGGCGATGGGGCACGTGCCGATGAGCGGGGCGGATGGGAGTCTCGCGGTGCTGACGGCGCTACCGGGGGATTGCGCTTACCTGCACGTGAACAACACCAATCCAGTGCTGAGGCCGGACTCGGGGGCGCGGGCCGAGATCGCCCGGAGGGGGGTGCGGTTGGCGGAGGACGGGGAGCGGTGGGTGGTGTGAGGGTGCGGAACCACGGATGGACGCAGATCAACACGGATCGCTTCCAAGGGTTTCGGCTGGTGCGCCGCTCGCCGGGCTAGCCCTGGCGAATGATCACCCGCTCGGTCTCGCTCCCGCCGGGACCGTTGGCGCGGATGCGGACGACGATCCGATTCCGCTCCGGCAGTCGGACAACGGCTTTCCAGCGGGGCAGACGAACGATCTTGCGAACGATTTGAGCCGATCCGGCACGGACCTGGAGATTGGTCGCATTCCGCGCGGTGCCGCGGATCACGATGCGACCGCGGTTAGTGATGACGTCGAGCCGGTTGGGTTTGATGACCCTCAGGTCGACGGGCGCGCCTTGACCACCGCCGCCGGCGTTTCTACCCGCGGCTTCGATCCGATCCAGCTCGATTTCCGGCTGGCTGGGGTTTTCCCGGTCGACCCGACCGAAGATGACCACCTGACGACCAATCGTGACCTCCGAGCGCAGCGGTGCCCGCGCGACGTAGACCAGAACCTGCCCCGTCGAGTCCTGGAAAATGAATTCGTCCTCTTCGCCCGGCACCGCCTGCGTGAACTGGCCGGAGACGCTGACGGCGGTCTCGTCCGGAAGCTGAATCGCCTGAGCGACGGTCACGCGCTGAGCCGCGACGGCGGTGCTGGAGGTCGCGAACACGCCGATCAAGAAACAGAGGGCAACGGTGGAGTTGCGGAGGGGATTTTTCATCGGCGGAATTTCGCTCAGAACTTGGGGACGTCAACGAGGAACCACAAATGGACACAGATAGACACGGATGGACACGGATGATGCGTGAATGAGCGGGGCGCTTGCCGGTGCAATTCATCCGTGTCCATCCGTGTTGATTCGCATCAATCCGTGGTCTGCATTTATCCGTGTCAATGCGCGACCATCCGTGGTTAATCTCGACGCTTATGGCGAAAGCGGAAACGGCAGTGGCGACGGTGGACGACAAGATGACGGAGAAGGCCCTTGCGGCTCGGAGTCGCAACCTTGATCTGGCAATCCAGCAGATCGCGAAGGACTACGGGGACGAGGCGATCCGGCGATTGGGTGACTCGACGCGGTCCGAGGTGGACGTCATCCCGACGGGGAACATTCTTATCGATCGGGCGCTGGGCGTGGGGGGATTTCCGCGCGGGCGGATCGTCGAGATTTACGGGCCTGAGTCTTCGGGTAAGACGACGTTGACCCTCACCGTGATCGCGCAGGCGCAGAAGCGCGGCGGGCTGGCCGGATTTGTCGACGTCGAGCACGCGCTGGATCCAGCTTACGCGCGGAAGTTGGGGGTCAATCTGGACGAGCTGCTGGTTTCGCAGCCGAGTTCGGGTGAGGAAGCTCTGCGGATCGTGGAAACGCTGGTCCGCTCGAACGCGTTGGACGTGATCGTGCTGGATTCCGTCGCGGCGCTGGTGACGAAGGCGGAACTCGAGGGGGAGATCGGGGACTCGACCGTGGGTGCGCAGGCGCGGCTGATGAGTGCGGCGATGCGGAAACTGACGTCTTTCATATCCAAGGCTCAGACGGTGGTCATTTTTACGAATCAGATCCGTGAGAAGATCGGCGTGATGTTTGGCAATCCGGAGACGCAGCCGGGTGGTCGGGCTCTCAAATTTTATTCAAGCGTGCGGTGTGACATTCGGCGCATCGGCGCGATCAAGAGCAGCGATGGGACGGTCACGGGCAATCGCACGCGGGTGAAGATCGTGAAGAACAAGGTGGCGGCACCGTTCACGGAGGCGGAGTTCGACATCATGTACAACGAGGGGATCTCGAGCGTGGGGTCGCTGCTGGATTTGGCCATCGAGAAAAACGTGCTCGAAAAGCGCGGGTCGTGGTTGAGCTACAACGGGACGCAGCTGGCACAAGGGCGCGATGCGGCCAAGCAGGCGCTGCGGGACGACGAGGCGCTGACGGCGGAGATCGAGGGCAAGGTGAAGGCGTTGCTGGCTGAGGAGAAGAAGTAGCAGCGGGGAGTTTTTCTCGCTCGGTGCGCTTGGTGCGCTTGGTCAATGAGGGGGCTTTGGGTGGAGAAGTGAGCGGGGAGGGGACTCGCCGCCCTGCTGGTTGGAGAAACTTTGCGGGTTGCGAAGTTTTTTTGGGTCGAATCGGGAGGTTGTCCGTTATCATGGCGTGATGGCTCGTTTTCTCCCTCGGTTTGCGGTTTGTTGGGTGGCTCTCCTCGGGGGAATCGGGGCCGGATGGGGTCAGGATTCGTTCGAGGACCTGAAGCTGGCGGGGGCGAAGTACTATTCGGAGAAATCCTACGGGTTGGCCTACGACGCGTGGACGAAGGCGGCGGCGATGGACGTGCCGGAGGGGGAGCGGCGGAATCTGGATTTTTACCGGGCGGATTCGCGCTGGCGTTCTGCCCCGGATACAGCGGTGATCGAGTCGGCGCGAGCGGAGCTGGAAGCGTTGGTCGAGGCGGACGGTGAAGATGTGATCGCGGCGGAGGCGTTGGAATCGCTCGGAGACTCGTGGCTGGCGCTGGGGCCGAGCGGGGGAAATTGGGCGGAGGCTTGGAAATACTACGAACTGGCTCTGGCGAAGTGGTCGGCGGCGACGGATCTGGATGCTGCGAGGCTGCGGTATCTGGGGATCGTGTGGAAGGCAACGGGACCTCCTTCGGAGCGGGCTTACGGTCGAGAAGTGCCGATGGAGGTGCTGTCGAACGCTTTGGAAATCTCGGTGACGCCGGAGAATCGGGCGAGGGCGCATTATTTTTTAGGCGAGTCTTATTGGCGGCGGGGAGGCGATCCGTTCTCGTTGCGGCGGGCGGGGCGCGAGTGGGAAGCGGCGATCGCGGAGGGTGAGGGGACGGCGGTCTACGAGGCGGCGTTGTTTCACCTGGCCGAGTGGAACGAGCGGGCGGGTCAGAGCGAGTGGACCGCCGAGGGCGGGTTGGTGGTCTCGCCGGATCTCGACCGAGCACTCGAGTTGTATCGCCGCTTTTTGGAAGAATTCCCGAAGGGGGAATCGGAATTCTCGGACCAGGCAGAGAGCCGAATCAGCGAAATCACGCGCCCGTCATTGGACGTGAACTCGAGTTTTCTTTACCTCCCCGGAGACGAGCCTTCGGTCGTGGTCAATTGGCGGAACGTCGGCGATGTCGATCTGATCGCTTACCGCGTCGATCTCGCAGCGGCGTTCCAGCCGACGACGGCGACGGATCCGGGCGGGTGGCTGAATGCGGTGAGCGTGAAGGGCGCGATCGAGGTCGGGCGTTGGTCGGTGGGCGGCGAGGCGGTGCGCACGATGGCCTCCGAGGCGTCGACCGTTCCGGGGGCGGGCGACGTCGGCACTTATCTGATTGTAGCGACGAGCGGGAAGGTGACGAGCCGGACGCTGGTGACGGTGAGCGGGGTGGCGGCGTTGATGCGGTCGGTTGGCGATCAAGCGGTCGTGATGCTGGCGGACTCGCGCTCCGGCGTCGCGATGCCGGCGGACAAGCTGATGCTTTGGAAAGTGGGTCAGGACAGTGACGGGCGCTGGATTTGGAAGCAGGCAGAGTCGGCTGCGACGGAGAACGGGGACATGGCGAGCTTCGATCTGCCAGAGGTCGGTGGGGGCTGGGGCAGTCTCGTGCTGCTTGGCGCGGGCGGTGGGCAACCGATCGTGGCGACGGGGGTCGGGACCGCGAGTTACGAGCGGAGGGCGGGATGGGCGATCATGGTCTACGCAAACCGCGCGGCGGCTCGGCCGGGGGAGATGGTCCGCTGGAAGCTGGTCGCTCGGAAGGAGGTGGGTGGGGCGTTGGCGACGCCGAGCGGGGAGACCTTGGGGTTCGTCATCGTCGATCCGAGGGGTGAAACGGTGTCGGAGGGGGAGGTGAAGTTGACGGCTTACGGGACAGCTTGGGGGGAGTTTCGACCTGGCGCGAAGATGCCATTGGGAGAGTACGGCGTGAGGTTTGCGGATGGTGGCACCTCGGTGGGTTCGGAGACGTTGTTTCGTTTGGAAGAATACCGGCTGCCGGAATTCAAGGTGTCGGTCAACGTCCCCGGGAAGGAAGCTGGGTCGCTGCGGCTCGGGGACGCGGTGGGGGTGGAGATCGGCGCGGAATATTATTTCGGCGGGGCGGTGTCGGACGCGGAGGTCAAGGTGGTGGTGCGCGAGGCGTCGTGGCAACGGTGGCGACCTAGCGTGGGGATGAGGGGACGGGATCGGCTGAGTCGATCGATGCCGTCCTCGCAGCCGGGGCGGGTGATCCGGGAAGAGACGTTGCGGACCGGGCCGGATGGGAAGGCGCGGCTCGAGATGGCGACGCCGATCGATTCGCCGAGCGATCTGGAATACACGGTGGAGGCTCGGGTGGTGGACGCGACGGGGCGCGAGGTCGTCGGGGTCGAGCGGATCGTGGTGGCGCGGCAGGGATATTTTGTGGACCTGACGGTTGGGCGGCGGGTGGTTTTTCCGAAGGATCCGGTGACGGTGAAGATCACGGCGGAAGATCCGAACGACGGGCCGGTGGCGGCGAAAGGGACGGTCACGGTGTCGCGGGAGACGTGGGAGGAAGTGTGGCTGGATCCGCGAGGACGGCAGGTGACGGGCGAGGAATTGGCGAAGTTGCGCCGCGGGGTATTTCCGCCGAGCGGCGAGTCGGGTTGGCGGGTGATGCGACGGGAATACGTGGGCGAGGAGGTGAAGCGGCTCGAGATCGCGCTGGGGGCGGATGGCACGGGGTCGGTCGAGTTCACACCGGAGGTCGAGGGATTTTTCCGAGTGAGCTGGCAGGGGCGGGACGGTGACGGACCGCCGGTGACGGGGGAGGCTAACGTGTGGGCGGCCTCGCGGGACGCGGAGCTGACGGGTTATCGGGCGAACGGGGTGGAGATCGTGCTCGATGCTCGGGTCCGGCCGGGGCAGACGACACTGCCGGTGCTGGTGGCGACTGAGGCGTCGGGCTGCGACGTGTTCTTGACGGTTCACGCCGAAGGTGAGCTTTTTCAGGCGGAAGTTGTCCACGTCGAGGGAGAGGCGGCGCTGGTGGATCTAGCGGTCGAGGAGCGGTTTGTCCCGAATGTCTTCGTGTCCGCTGCGCTGGTGCAGAATCTGCACGTCCACGAGACGACTGAGGCGGTGGAGGTGCCGCCTTATGAGCGCGAGCTAAACGTGGAGTTGACGCCGGAGCCGGGGACGGTGGTGCCGGGTGGAGAGGGGACGTTTGGGGTGCGGTTGACGGACGCGGCGGGGGAGCCGGTGGTCGGAGAATTGTCGCTGGCGGTGGTCGACGAGGCGGTGTCCGCGATCCAAGCGGATTACGCGGCGGATCCGGTAGAGTTTTTCTTTGGGCGCGAGCGGGGCGATGGGGGGCGATTGGTGACTTCGTTAAGCGGTCCTCGCTATTGGTCGGAAGAGGTCGAAGCAAACATTCCGTCGGCGGTATCGGGCTGGGGGCGCGGAGTTGGCGCGGGGGTCGGAACCGGCGTCCGCCAGCGACAATTTCTCAATCACGACGAAGAGATGGTTTCAATGGCGTCGGCTCCAGCGGATGGCGTCGCGGCGCCTGGAGAATCGGCGGTCACGGTGCGGACGGACTTCCGCTCGGCGGCTTTGTGGAAGCCGAGCGTGGTGACGGATGCGGACGGTTTGGCGACCGTGTTGATGCGATACCCGGAGACGTTGACGACTTGGGTGGCGACAGCGCGGGCGGCGACAACTGGCGCGGAATTTGGAATGGGCAAAGTGACGACGCGGACAACGAAGCCGTTGATCGCACGGATGCAAACGCCGCGTTTCTTGGTCGTGGGGGATACGGCGGTCGTCGCGGGTGTGGTGAATGATCGGACGGGGATGCCGGTGGAGGCGCGGGTGGAGTTGAGCGTCGAAGGTCTGGAAGCGACCTTGGTGCCAAAGGATCTCGAGGTGCCGCCGGAGGGGAGTGCCCGGGCGGATTGGGTGGTGAAGGCGGCGGACGTCGGGCGAGCGAGGTTCACGCTAACGGCGGTCGGTGGTCCGGCAAGCGACGGGTTGGCAACGTCCATCCCGATCGAGGAGAACGGGATCCAGGTGAGCGCCTTTGCGGCGGGCAAGGCAGATGATGAAGTGACGGGATTCACACTGGATATCCCGACGGCGCGGCGGGTGGGGGCGGACAAGCTGACGATCTCGGTCACCCCGAGCCTGGCGGCGGCGGCGCTGGACGCGGTCCCGTACCTGATCGAATACCCGTACGGTTGCGTCGAGCAGACGATGAGTCGATTTCTGCCGGCGGTCGTGACGGCGCGGACGTTGCGCGATCTCGGACTGGACGAGGCGGCGGTGGTCGGGCGGATGTTTGGCGGGATCGCTCCGGGGTATTTGCCGACCGTGGCGGTGGGGCAGCCCGGACTAGCGGAGTTGGATTCCGTGGTGGGTATCGGGTTGGATCGACTGCAAGCCGCCCAGCGGGCGGACGGGTCGTGGCCGTGGTGGGGCGGAGGCGAGAGTGATGAATTTATGACGGCGTACGTAGTGTGGGGTCTGCGGCAGGCCGAGCTGGCTGGTGTCGAAGTCTCGGGCGGAATGATCGAGCGGGGCGCGGCGTGGTTGCGGACCCACTTGGTGAACGCCAACCGTGATCCGGATCGGCAGAGTTGGATCCTCAACGCCCTGGCGGCGGTGCATTTGGAGGGGAAGGAGTTGTCGGCTGAGGAGAGCGCGGCCATCTCGAATGTCTGGGCGCAACGGGACGCGCTCTCGAGCTACGGCCGAGCGCTCTTCACGCTGGCGGTGCACGGCTTTGGAGATCGGGCGAAGGCGGACGTGATGGTGGGCAATCTACGCAATGGGGTGGCGGTCGAGGATCAGCCGGGGGTGTCGGCGATGGCGGGGGCGGGGACTCCGTCGAAGAACGTGGTCGCGACGGCTCACTGGGGGGCGGCGGGGGTCTTCCGGCGTTGGCAGGATGGCGGGGTCGAGGCCACGGCGTTTGCTTTGCAGGCTTTGCTAGCAGTCGATCCGGGGAACGAACTCGTCGAGCCAGCGATGAATTGGCTGGTCAAGAATCGGCGGGGCGGTCGGTGGTCGAACACGCGGGACACGGCTCTGGTGGTATTGGCGTTGAATCGGTATCTGTCGACGACGAAGGAATTGGGAAAAGCGGTGTCGTTTGAGGTGGTGTTGAACGGGGAGCAGGTGGGCGAGGTGACTGGCGCTACGGCGCTGGGCGGAATGATGAACTTCGATATCGATCCGGGCCTGATCGCTGATGGGGCCAATCGAGTCACGATCACGCGGACGGCGGGGGAGGGGCCGCTCTACGTCGCGGCGGAAGCCGTATTTTTCTCGCTGGAGGAACCGATCCCGGCGCGGGGCAACGAGCTTTTTGTGAAACGCACATACTCACTGTTGCAGCCGAAGCAGACGCTCCTCGATGGGTATCGTTATGATCGAGTGGCGTGGACGGCGGATCAGCGGGCGGAGCCGAATGACCGGGTCGAGGTCGTGCTTGAGGTGGAGGCGAAGAACGATCTGGAATACGTGATCGTGGAGGATCTCAAGCCTGCTGGATTGGAAGCGGTGCAGGCAAACAGCGGGATGACGCTCACGGCGGAGCACACGGATGGGACGGTGGTGCCGATCTATCGTGAACTGCGGGACCGGAAGGTGGCGCTGTTTGCGAGCAAGCTGAAGCAGGGGATCTGGACGATCCGGTATGACCTGCGAGCGGAGACGGCGGGGGATTTTTCGGCGCTTCCGGCGGTCGGGCACGCGATGTACGCGCCGGAGGTGCGGGGGAACTCGGTCGGTCGGCGCGTGGTGATCGGCGGGGACTAAAGGAGAAGAGTGTGATCAAGCACTCCGGCGGCTGGAAGCCGCCGCTCCTTGAATAACGGCGAGTTCGTTTGATAGCGTCGAATGATGATGACGTCTTTTGCTCCTGGTCGAGTCGAGTTGCTCGGGAATCATACCGACTACAACGACGGTGTGGTGCTTTCGGCGGCTTTGGATCTGGGGGTGACGGTGTCGGGGGAGCGCTCGGGATCGGCGGAGGTGACGATCGCGAGCGCGGGTTTTGGGGAGGTCTCGGTGGCGTTGGCGGATGGGTTGGTCAAGCGGGGGGACTGGAGTGATTACGCCGTCGGAGTGATGGACGTGATGCGGCGAGAGGGGCTGCCCATCGACGGGGTGCGGGCGGCTTACGAATCGAACCTGCCGGTCGGCGCTGGGCTGTCGAGTTCGGCGGCGATCGAGGTGGCGACGGCGGTGTTCTTGCGGGAGCTGTTCGGGCTGGAGTTGGGGCGGATGGAGATCGCGAAGCTATGCCGACGGGCGGAGAACGAGTTTGTGGGGGTGAACTGCGGGTTGTTGGATCAGGTCTCGTCCGTTTTTGGCGAGGTGGGTCGGGCGGTTTATCTGGACTGCCGCGACGAGTCGGTGCGGATGATCGCGTTCCCGGAGGGCGTCGAGTTGCTGATCGTGAACTCGGGGGCGCATCATGAGTTGAGCGGCGGCGAGTACAATGAGCGACGCGAGCAATGCATCGCGGCGGCGCGGGGGATGGAAGTCGGGTCGCTGCGGGAAGCCGATGCCGCGATGTTGGCGGCGGCGGACCTGCCAGACGTGACGCGGCGGCGGGCGGCTCACGTGGTTGGAGAAATGGAGCGCGTCGAGGCTGGCGTGCGCTTTCTCGAGGCGGGTGACGTGGCAGCGTTTGGGCGGCTGTTGTCGGCTTCGCACCGGAGTTCGATGGAAAATTTCGAGAACAGCACGCCGGAGCTCGACGTGCTCGTCGAGGTGGCGCTGCTGCAGGAGGGTGTGCTGGGATCGCGGCTGACGGGCGCAGGATTTGGCGGAGCGACGGTGTCGCTCGTGCGAGCGGACCGAGTCGACGAGGTGCGGCGGGCTATTTTACTCGAATACAAAGCGCGAACGGGCATCGACACCGAGGCATTCCGCTGTCGGATCGGGGCTGGGGCGATGTCATGAGAGGGAGTAGATCGTGAGTGAGTAGGGGCCGACCGCGACGGTCGCGCTGTGGGACTCTCCGTCGCGCGGGGTGTCGCGGGTCTCAAGATCGAAGACGGGGAAGTCTCCGAGGTCTTCGCGGTAGCCCCTCCAGTCACTGTTGAAGCGCGCGGTCCAATGGCCGGCGACCGGCACGCCGATGTCGTAGTTCTCGTGCCCCCGGGTGGAGAAATTCGCGACGATGAGGACGTGGTCCCCGGGGCCACCGTCCTTCTGGCGATGGAAGGCGATGACTTTGTCGACGTCGTTGACGTGATGGACCGTGGTGTGTTGCCCGGAGAGGCCGCGGGAGTGTCCGTCGAGGTTCAGGCGCAGGCGGATGAGATCGCGATACAGGCGGGTGATGCCGGAGAACTTTCGAGCGTTGCTCCAAGCCATCGGATCGGTGTCTTGAAACCAGCCATCCTCAAGGATGGTCTGACCCTGAAAGAGCATCGGGATGCCTGGGGCCGTGAGGACGAGGCCCGCGCCGAGGGTCGAGCGCTTGACGGCATGCCAGCCCTCGGGATCGTCGGGATTCACCTCGGACGTCACGCGCGCCTTGCCGTTGGCGACTTCGTCGTGGGACTCCGTGTAGATGACGCGGGTGCAGGCGTCGTTGCCGTAGCGGTGGAGAATGGCGTCGCGCACGGAGTGCATGTCGCGATGGGCGTCGTCGGGGGTGATGATGGCCTCCCGGATCGGGTGGACGAAGGCGGCGTCCCACTGCGAGGAAAAGTTCGCTCCGCCAGACTGCTCGGAGTCGGTGATGCCGGCGTTCTTCCGGAGGTCTTCGGCGATGGTGATCTTTCCCGGGAATCGGTCGGCCACGTCCCGGTTGACCCATTGCGCGAGAGTCCAGCCTTCATGGATGTCGTCGCCGCCGTGGCCCGAGACGCTGCGAATATACAGCGTCATGTCGTAGCGAAGGCCGTCGGCTCGGAATTCTCCGAGCCACATCATCGCATTGTCGTGAATGAAGGTGCGGACTTCGCCGCGGCCGTAGTCGGGCCGGGTGTCGCCCCACGGGGTGGCCGAGCGCCAGTCGTTGTAGAAATAGATGCCGCCCTTGTCATTCTCGCTCCAACCGTCAAATCGCCAAAGGTCGAGGTCGGACGGGCCGAAGTGGTTGTAGACGACGTCGAGAATGACGCCGATGCCGAGGGCGTGAGCGGCTTTGACAAAGCGCTTGAAGGCGTCGGGTCCACCGTAAGCCGTCTCCACGGAAAAAATGTGGGCCGGGTTGTAGCCCCACGAGAGATCGCCGGCGAACTCCGCAATGGGCATGACTTCGATGCAGTTGATTCCGAGCGCTTTGAGGTAAGACAGGCGCCGTGCGGCGTCGTCGAAGCTGCCCGGTTGATTGGAATCGGTGCGGGCGAACGTACCGATGTGAAGCTCGTAGATGACCAGTTCGTTCCAGGGTGGAAGGCGGAAGTCATCCTCCTCCCAGTCAAAATCGTCGCGATAGACCACGCCGTTGCCGACGGAGTTTGTCACCTGTCGCGCGTAGGGATCGACTCGCGCGAAGGACTCGTCGCCGTTCGTCAGGTAAAATTTGTATTCGTCGCCGTTCTTCGCAGATTCGACCTCGCCGTACCAATAACCATTCCCCTCCGAGGCGAGCGGATCGGCGTCGGGTTTGAACGCGTTGAACTCGCCGATGACGGACACGGTGTCGGCGTGCGGCGCCCAGACTCGGAACGCGGTGCCGTGAGGAAGAGGGATGGCCCCCATTCCGGGTGAAGCGGGGCGTTCGGTGGTGGCGGCGGGTGCAGACATAAGAGGATGGATGTTGGTGAGATGTCGGAATGAACGACGACCATTACGTCGCGTCGATTCGAGGTGGTTTTACAAATCGCACGGAATTTTCTGATTTATTGCTTCGCGGCTTCGCGGCTTCGCGTGAGAAATTACCCAGCGATGGACGATTCGGTTGAGCAGGTGGTCGAGGCGGTGTTGGCTTCCTACGCGGAGGTCGGAGGGCTGAACAACACGGATGGTCTCAACCTACCTTCGAAGCGTGCGGTGGCCTCGATCTGCGAAGATCTACTCCAGATTCTCTTCCCAGGGTTTCACGACGAGAACCCAGTGGCCGGGTCGATGCTCCGGGAACTAACCGTAGGCCGGGTCGAGAGTCTGGCCGAGCGACTTGGTGAAGAGGTCTGCAAGAGCATGCGGACGGACGATCCGGATTGCCCCCGGGCCCGGTCGTGCCGGATCGTGGCGGACTTCCTGCGGGAGCTGCCCGAGATCCGGCGGTTGCTGCAGACGGACATCGAGGCGGCGTTTGCCGGGGATCCAGCGGCGATCAATCTGGAGGAGATCATTCTTTCGTATCCGTTCGTCGAGACCATCGCGATCCAGCGGTCGGTCCACCGACTCTACAACGCCGGGGTGCCGCTGCTCCCGCGGATGATGACCGAGTGGGCGCACGGGCGGACCGGGATCGACATTCATCCGGGGGCGCGGATCGGTACGCATTTCTTCATCGATCACGGGACGGGTGTCGTGATCGGAGAGACGAGTGTGCTCGGCGATCGGGTGAAGCTCTATCAAGGCGTCGCGCTCATCGGTCGGTCGCTCGCGGGTGGGCAGGCGCTGCGCGGGAAGCGGCGGCACCCGACCGTGGAAGGGGGGGTCACGATCTACGCGGGGACGACCATCATGGGTGGCGATACCGTGGTTGGTGCCGGTAGCACGATCGGGGCGAACGTTTTTCTCACTCACAGCGTGCCGCCGAGATCGCTCGTGAGCTACGAGGACAAACAAATAAAAATCCTGGAAAAACACGATCCGAAGGGCGATGACGCGCTGACATGGGTTATCTAGACTGCAACGCGACGACGCCGCTCGCGCCCGAGGCGCTCGCCGCGATGCTGACATTTTTGGGGGCGGAGTATGGAAACGCGTCGAGTATCCACGGGATCGGACGCCGGGCACGCTCGGCGGTGGACGACGCGCGGGACCGCTTCGCGGCGCTGCTGGGGGTCAAGTCGCACGAGGTGATCTTCACGGGCGGCGGGACCGAATCGGATAATCTCGCGATCTTGGGTCTGGCGCGTAGTCGGGCTTCGGAGGGCCGCCATGTGGTGACGGTGGCAACCGAGCATCACGCGGTGCTGCACGCGTTCGATTATCTGGAGAAACACGAGGGATACGAGGTGACGCGCTTAGGCGTGGACGCCGTGGGGCGGGTCGACCCGGGCGATGTGCGGGCGGCGCTGCGGGCGGACACGACGCTGGTGAGCGTGATGTCGGCAAACAACGAGACGGGGACAATCCAGCCGGTGAGTGGGATCGCGGAGATTGCGCGCGGGGCGGGGGTCGCGTTTCACAGCGACATGGTGCAGTCATTCGGCAAGCTGCCGGTGGCGGTGCGGGGGATGACGGCGGCTTCGTTTGCGGGGCATAAATTTTACGGCCCGAAGGGCGCGGGCGTGCTTTTTCTGGAGGCGGGGGTGCCTCTGACGACGCTGCACTTCGGCGGATTTCACGAGAACCAACGTCGACCGGGGACAGAGAACGTGGCGGCGATCGTTGGGATGGTGGTGGCGGCGGAGCTGGCGCTGCGGGATTTTGAGATCGAGCAGGCGCGGGAGGAGGCGCTGCGGGATCGGCTTTGGGCGGGGATTCGGGAGATTGCCCCGGGGGCGCGGCGGAATGGATCGCTGGAGGCGACGCTGGCCAATACGCTGAACGTCAGTTTCCCGGGCGCGGACGGCGAGACGCTGCTCATCGGTTTGGACCTGGAGGGCGTGGCGGTGTCGAGTGGATCGGCCTGCATGGTCGGGTCGGTCATGCCGTCGCACGTGCTGCTAGCGATGGGCGTGCCGATGGAAGTAGCGCAAGCAACGGTGCGGTTTTCGCTGGGAAAAATGACGACGGAGGGGGAGATCGATTTGGCGATCTCCGCGCTCGGCCGGGTGCTGGAGCGGCAGGAGGTGGCGGCATGAGTGGGGTCACGAAGCAACTAGCGTTCGAGTTCGGGCGAAGTTTGCTGACGAAGATCAATGCTCTGCGCGACGTCCCGAAGCCGCCGAGACGGCGGAAGGCGGACGCGGGCGTGCGGGCCGACCCGATTCTGGAGGAGGTGGCGCGCGGGTTGGTGCGGCAGGCGGGGTGCCCGGCTTTGGCAAATGCGGTGAGCGTGGTGTGGAACCCGCGCATGCGGACGACCGCCGGAACGGCTTGCTGGCGGACGCGGCGGGTCACGCTCAATCCGAAGCTGATCGAGGTCTCGGCGGCGGAGGTGCAGACGACGCTGCGGCACGAGTTGGCCCACCTGGTCGCGCAAGACCGGGCCGGGCGGCGGCGAATCGCTCCGCATGGGCCGGAGTGGCGGCAGGCCTGCGCGGACCTCGGGATCGCGGGCGAGGCGCGGTGTCACAACCTGCCGTTTAAACCCCGGCGGATGGCGCGGAAGTACGCGTATCAGTGCCCCTCCTGTTCGACGGTGATCACGCGGGTGCGGCGGACGAAGGGACGGATGGCTTGTCTCAAGTGCTGCCGGAAGTTAAACGCTGGGAGGTACGCGGAGCGCTTTCGGTTCCGCGAAATCGAGGCGATGCGGCAGGCGGCGTGAGCTTTTCACCGGAAGGGGAGGGAGAAGAGGAAGGGACTGAATTCTTCCGGCTCTTCGTGTGCTTCATGGTTCAATCCGGATTCGTTGCTGCGAGTTCGGCGGCTAGGTGGATGGCGGCTAGCAGGCTGTCGGGGCGGGCTAGGCCTTTACCGGCGATGTCGTAGGCGGTGCCGTGGTCGGGGCTGGTTCTGATGATGGGGAGGCCTAGGGTGACGTTCACTCCAGTGTGGAAGGCGTGGAGCTTGAGCGGGATCAGACCCTGATCGTGGTACATGCAGAGGATGGCGTCGAAGTGGCCTTCGACGGCTCGATGGAACACGGTGTCGGGGGGGAGGGGGCCGGTGAAGTCGGCGGCGAGGCCGGACGTCGCGAGGGCGCCGACGGCGGGGGCGATGACTTCGATCTCTTCGCGGCCGAGGTCGCCGTTCTCGCCGGCGTGGGGGTTGAGGCCCGCTACTGCGATGCGTGGGCGGAACTTGCCGCGTTGGTGGCAGTGGTGGGCGAGGAGGGTGCCGACTCGGATGATCTCTGGGGTCTTTAGAGTGGTGGCGACTTCGGCGAGGGGGAGGTGGGCGGTGACGAGGGCGACGGTGAGCGCGCCGCCGGTGAGGCACATGGCGTGGTTGGGGGTGGCGGTGCGGGCGGCGAAGAATTCGGTCTGGCCGGGGTATTCGAAGCCGATCTGGTGGAGATGGTGCTTGCTGACGGGGCCGGTGACGATCGCGGCGAACTCGCCCGCGAGCGTGCGGGTGGTGGCCTCTTCGAGCGCGTCCCAACTCGCTTGGGCGGAGGCGGGGGTGGGTTGGCCGGCCGTGTGGCCGATCGTTTCGCCGATGAGATGGAGGGTGGGGGCGTTCGCGGGGAAGGGGTTGCTAGCTAGCGCGGCGGCGATGGTCTCGGGGCCGATGCCAGCGGGGTCGCCGGGGGTGAGGGCGATTTTTTTGCTCACGGTGGGGTGAGGGAGGTGCGCCTAGGGGGGAAAATTGAATGACGAGAGGCGAGACGCGTCTCGGTGCACGCGGGACGCGTGCGCTCCCCATCAACTGAAGATTTTGATGTAGGCGTTCTGGCGGAGGGTATCGAGCCATTGCTGGACTCGTTTGCCTTTCTCTTGCTGGATGAGATTCTCCTCAATCTCGTCACGGACGTCGCTGATGGTCTTCACGGTGCTATTTTTGCGGGCTTCGACCATCATGATGTAATAGCTGTTGCCCAGGTTGAGGACGTCGCTGATCTCGCCGGCGCGGAGGGCGAAGGCGGCGTTGGTCAGGGGCTCGCTGAGGGTTTTTTGGTCGATCCAGCCCCAGTCGCCGCCGGTGTCGCGGGTGACTTCGTCTTCGGAATACATCTGAGCCAGCGTGTCGAAGCTGGTGCCGTCGATGAGCTTGCCTCTGATCTCCTCGGCCATCGCGGCTTCGCCGCCGGGGAGACCGTCGCCGCCGCCTTCGCGGAGGACGATCATGCGGAGTTTGATCTGCTCGGGGGTGGAGTAGCCTTCTTTGTTTCGGTCGTAGTAGCTCTGGATCTGGGTGGGCGAGATGATGAAGTCGTCTTTAGCGAATTGCTGGCGCATGGCCTGGACGATGATCTTGTCTTTCTCGACGTCTTTGAACCGGGTGACGGTGTAACCCTGGCTTTTGAGCGTCCGAACGAAGGCGGCGCGGTCGCCGCCAAATTCTTCGCGGACGATGGTCTTCACCCGGTCGTCGAGCAGGTAGTCGGGGATGTTGAGGTCCTTGCCTTTGAACTCCTGGAGGATGAGCTGGCGGTCGATGAGGTCCTTGAGGGCGGCGAGGCGGGTTTCCTTGATTTTATTGGCGAGCTCTTCGCCGGAATAGGCGTCGCGAAGGGCGCGTTCGCGGGTGCCGATGAGCTCGCGGACTTGGCTGTAAGTGATGACCTCGCCGTTGACGACGGCGGCGATCCCGTCGACGACCTCGGCTTGAGCTCGGAGGTGCTCGGGGACAAAAATGGCGGCCACCAGGGCGATGGCGACGAGGAATTTTTTCATGCGGAGAGGCGTTTTTCCAGAAAGGTCAGAACCTCGTGTAACTTATTTTCGGGGGTGGGTGAAGTCAAGCGGGGGGAACATTTCTCCGATCCAATGATCGTGGCCAAGAGCCCCGAAACCGGTGAGCAGTATCGGCGCCGGTCCGCTCGCTGCGGCTTGATCCCCGACGTGCGACTTTGCCGCGCAGTGCTCGCCAGCGGTGCCTGCAGCGCGTGGATTTCGAAATCTGGCGCGACGTGGCGAAAATGCCCGGCATTCAGCGGGTGGATTCGCTCGCACTTCAGTTGCCGTGCCGTCTGCGCGTGGATTGCATTGGAAAAATCCCACCGTAAACGCCGCGACCCGGTGCCTGACGGAGGAGCTCCAGCAGGCTCGGTGCATCGAGGGTGTCGACTTCCAGATTGGCAGCGGCGTCTCTCACCATTCGGCTCGCGACATGCGGATCGATGCCGAGTCTTTTGTCACCGGAGAGCGGGGCGTAGGCCTGAGCCACCGCGTGAGCCGAAGTGCAGGCCTCCCAGCGGTCCACCAGTCTCGCGGCGGCTTCGTAGCTCGCGCTGTTGAGTAAACAGGCTTCGACGAGCACGGAAGCATCCAGGAAATCCTTCATCAGCGGAGCCGCTCCTCACGAAGCCGTGAGATGGCTTCGCCGCTATCCCACCCGTCCGGCAGAGGACCGCCGTAAACGAGCGGTCCGTCCCGTTGCTCCGTCGGTCCCGGCGACGGCGCGGTCGGGGAGAGTTGCGCGTGTCCACTAACCACCTCGATCTCGAGTTCGGCGCAACCCTGAATGCCGAGCGCCCGCCGCACGAACTTCGGAATCACCAGTCGCCCGGCCCGGTCGATGGGAGCCTTCTGTTTCATGGCTAAAAAATACCCGTCACCATAATAATGGTAAGTCTCAACCCTCATCCGGACGGACCGACGATCCCGTGGGTCAGGACGAGATTTCGGCGCGGTTTGTCAATTGGCTGCAGAATGGCCAGGGAGCCGGGAGCACGGAGACGGGAGTGTACGACATGAGTCTGACCACCCCGTTGCGGTCGGGTTCGGCGAGCTTCTGGATCCCGAGTGAGAACGAGTGGTATAAAGCGGCGTATTACCAGCCGGTGGCGCAGGGCGGAGACACGGATAGCTACTGGCTCTATCCCACGAAGAGCAACACGGCACCCGGCAATGAGATCGGGTCCGGGGCGAATCAGGCAAATTTCCGCGACGGGGATTTTGCAACGACGCCCGGAAACAACACTTACAGCGGCAGCCAGAATTACCTGACGGATGGAGGAGCCTTCATCGACTCGGCGAGCTACTACGGAACGTATGACCAAGGAGGAAATGTGTTCGAGTGGAATGATACCGTCCTCGCGGGTTCCTCGCGGGGGCTGCGCGGAGGCTCCTGGGGCACCTTCCAGAACGACCTGCTGTCGTCGGTCCGCTTCAGCTCCCGCGCCCACGTCGGAGTTCAACTTCCTGGGTTTCCGAGTTGCCAGCGTCCCCGAGCCGTCGACCGTGCTCGTGGGGATCGGATTGGCCGGTTGGGCCTGCCTGCTGAGGAAACGGCGGAAAGCTACCCGTTGACCTGCCGGAAACCGTTGAACAGCATCGCCACCGGTCCGCTCGCTGCGGTATGATGACTGGACGTGCGCACGCCCACGCTCTACCTCGATACCTCCGTTCTGGGTGGCTACTTCGACGACGAGTGGATGGAAGCCACGCGCGAACTTTGGCGGCCGATGGAGGCTGGCCAATGGCGGTTCCTGAGTTCTGACACGACCACCAAGGAGATTGAGGGTGCTCCTGAAAACGTCCGGGATCTTTTTGCCAGAACGTTCACTCTCGGCGCGCTGCTTGAGGTCACTGACGAAATGGAAGACCTCGCCGCCGCCTACATTGCCCAAGGCGTCGTCACCACGAAATACGAAGACGACGCCCTCCACGTCGCCGCGTGCACGGTTGCCCGCATCGACTTCCTCGTGAGTTGGAACTTCCGACACATGGTCAGCGCCCACCGCAAGGCCGGGTTCAGCGCCGTAAATCTTTTGCAAGGCTATCCGCCCGTCAGTATCTTCAACCCGCTGGAACTCATCTATGAAAACCAAGACAAAAGCCTTTGATGGCGTCGAGATGTCCCGGCGGCTGCGTGAAAATACCAGCTGCTTGCTTCATTCCATGACCCGCGAGCAACGGCACGAATGCCTCCGGGAAGCCCGCGAGCGCTACGCCGCCGAGCAGGTCGCCCGGCAGTCCAAGCGGACCCTCGAGACGACATCTTCTTCTTAGCCGGGTTCTTCGTTCCCTCCGTGGCTGCCGTCTTTCGGGCTGTCCCTCGCTGGGAAGGTGTCAATGGTGTCAATCTGTCGGACCGCCCTGCCTCCCTATCGCCGGGCTGTGCTTTTCCAGGAAAATGAGGATTTCCAGGAGCTGACGTTCGGGGGTGGCGGAGGTGAGGCGGGGGAACTTTTTGCCGAAGAGCAAATAGTCGCCGGGTTGCCCTTTTTGCATGAGCATGAGCTTGCGGTCGCGGACTTCGACCGAGCGGATGCGGGCGGTGGCGGCGGCGAAGCGGATGTGGTGGAGGGTGAGGAGGTGATCGACGGCGGGGGGCGGGGGGCCGTAGCGGTCGGCCCATTCGGCGCGGAGAGCGTCGAGCCCAGGGCGGTCGGGGGCGTCGGCGATCTTGCGGTAGGCCTCGATGCGGGCGTGGGGCTCGGTGATGTAGCGGGTCGGGACGAAGGCCGGGGCGCGGGTGTCGGTGGTGTCGGCGATGAATTCGGACTCGGAGGTGGCGATAAAATCCAAGCGGGCGGTGGCGAGGTTGGCGCTAGCGAGTTTGGTTCCCTGCAGCGTCGCCACGGAGCGCTTGAGCATTTTGCAGTAGAGATCGAAGCCGACGTTGAGGATGTGGCCGGATTGCGCGGTGCCGAGGATGTTGCCGGCACCGCGGATCTCGAGGTCGCGCATGGCGATTTTGAAGCCAGCGCCGAGTTCGCTGTATTGCTTGATGGCTTGGACGCGCTTGCGGGCGTCGCCGGAGGCAGTCATGAGTTCGCGGGGGAGGAGGAGGTAGGCGTAGGCTTTGTGGTGGGAGCGGCCGACGCGGCCGCGGAGCTGGTAGAGATCGGCGAGGCCGAAGCGGTCGGCGCGGTCGATGAGGATCGTGTTGGCGTTGGGGATATCGAGACCGGATTCGATGATCGTCGTCGAGACGAGGACGTCGACTGTCGCCCGCAACGAAGCTGCGCATGATGGGCTCGAGTTCGTTCTCGGCCATCTGCCCGTGGCCGACGGCGACACGAGCATGGGGGACAAGCTCGACGATGCGGGCGGCGAGCTTGTCGATGGTGCGGACGCGGTTGTGGAGGAGGTAGACTTGGCCGCCGCGCTTGAGCTCGCGCTCGATGGCGTCGCGCATGATGCGTTCGTCGTAGGCGCAGATGGTGGTCTCGACGGGCTGGCGGTTGGGCGGCGGGGTCTCAATGAGAGACATGTCGCGCGCACCCATGAGCGCTAGATAGAGGGTGCGGGGGATGGGGGTGGCGCTGAGGGTGAGGACGTCGGTGAGGCGGAAGCGGTCTTTGAGGATGTCTTTGTGCTTCACGCCGAAGCGCTGTTCTTCGTCGACGACGACGAGGCCGAGGTCTTTGAAGATGACGTCTTCGGAGAGGAGGCGGTGGGTGCCGACAATGACGTCGACGCTGCCAGCGGCGAGGCCGCGGACGTTGGCGGTTTGTTCGGCTTTGGTGCGGAAGCGGTGGAGGGATTCGACGGTAATGGGGTATTCGCTGAAGCGCTCGCGGATGGTCTGGGCGTGTTGCTGGGCAAGGACGGTGGTGGGGGCAAGGAGGGCGGCTTGTTTGCCGCCCATGACGCACTTGAAAATCGCGCGGATGGCGACCTCGGTCTTGCCGAAACCGACGTCGCCGCAGATGAGGCGGTCGGTGGGGCGGGGGGCTTCGAGGTCGAGCTTGGTCTCTTCGATGGCGCGGAGTTGGTCTTCGGTGGGGGTGTAGACGAAGGCGCTCTCGAACTCGTGCTGCCAATGGGTGTCGGGGCCGAAGGCGTGGCCGACGCTGGTGTCCCGCTCGGCTTGGAGGCGAAGCATGGTGGCGGCGTATTCGAAGATCGAACGCTCGGCTTTTTTCATGGCGCGCTGCCATTTGCCGTCGCCGAGGACGGAGAGCGGGGGGTTGCGCTTGCCGAGGCCGACGTAGCGGCTGACTTGCCAGGCTTGGTCGAGGGGGACGTAGAGTTTGCTGTCGTTGGCGAACTCGAGGGTGAGGGCGGACTCGGGCGCCGCGCCGGGGGAATCGTGCGACTGCAGGCCGACGTAGCGGCCGATGCCGTGGTCGAGGTGGACGACGAGATCGCCGGCCTCGAATTCCGTGTAGTCCATGCCACCGCGCGCGGCGGCGGCGCGGTCGCGGCGAATCCACTGGCGGCGGGCGCGCTGGCTAGCGGAGCGGCCGAAGATCTCGGCGTCGCTGAGAACGGCGAGCTTGGCGGCGGGGCAGATGAAGCCGGCGATGAGGCTGCCTTCGCGGAAGTGGAGCGTCTTCGGGTCGACGTCGTTGTCGCGGGCGAGTTCGGAGAAGCGCTCCCACTCGCCTTCGTTGTTACAGACAAGGGTGACGGCCCACTTGTCGGCGGTCCACTCGCGGAGCTGGTCGAAGAAACGGCGGCGCTTGGCTTCGTTGACGACGAGGTCGCCGGCTTCGAAGACGTCGATGCCGGGGGGGTGGAAGGGAGAGGTCGGCTCGCGCGTGTCGAGGGTCGATTGGGTGATCACGACCGCGCCGTCCGGGGGAGTGCCTGCTGGGTCGAGGTGGAGCGTGAGGTCGGCTTTTTTTTGGTAGGTTCTTAGCGGGACGTGCTTCTTTTCGGTGTCGCCGGTGAGGATCTCGCAGTGGGAGAGATGTTCGATGGAGACTTGGCTATCCAGGTGGAAGCTGCGGATGGACTCGATGTCTTCGTCGAAAAATTCGATGCGGATGGGCTGGCTGTGTTGCCACGAGAAGATGTCGAGGATGCCGCCGCGGCGGGCAAACTGGCCGCGACTAGATATTTTTGGAACGGATTCGTAGCTAGCGGCGGTGAGGTTGGCTTCGAGGTTGGCGACGTCGTGGCGGTCACCAACGGACAGGGTGAGGGCGTGGCGGCGGAAGGTCTCGGGGGCGGGGACGGGGGCGTCGAGCTGGTCGGCGGTGAGAACGAGGGTGAGTCGCTCGCTGGTGGCGAGGCGGCCGAGGATGTCGAGGCGCTCGGAGAGAAGCTCGGGGTCCGCGATACCTTCGGAGTCGGTGAGGGGCTCGAGCTCCGGGAAAAGGGTGGGATTGGCTCCCCAGGCGAGGAGGTCGGCGGCGACTTCTTCCTGGCGACGGGCGTCGGCGCAGACGATCCAAGTGGACTTCTTCCGACGGCGGACGAGGACGGCGGCGACGGCGGGTTGGGCTGCGGGGGTGACTTGGGAGAAAGCCTGAGTTTCGAGCTTCGAGTCTCGATCAAGGACCGACTCGATGGTCGCAAGGACGTCTTTGGATCTAGCGGCCATCGAGAATCTCACGTTGATAAGTGGTGGCGATTTTTTCGACGAGCGGGGAGGGAGAGAGGGGGTGGTCGTCGATGCGGGAGATCGGTCGGATACCGACTCGGCTGTTGGTGAGGAAGGCGGCGCGGATACTGGGGAGATCGGTGCGGAGCACTGAGCATCCGGTAGCGGGGAAACGCGTGAGGACCCAATCGCGGACGACGCCGTCGCGGGGGCCGTCGGCGGTGGGAGGGGTGACGAGGCCGGTGGGCAATTGGAAAAAAATGTTGCCCATGCTGGAGGAGATCATACGTCCGTCGGGCGTGGTGAGGATGGCCTCGGCGGCACCGGTGGCTCGGGCCGCGTCCAGTGCCGCGACGTGCGGCCAGTAATTGCCGGTCTTGACGGCGGGGAGGGGCTGCGGAGTGAAGGTGATGGTGCGGCAGATGACCGGGGTCTGGTCGGGGGGAGCAGTGGATTCGGCGAGCGCGATGACGCGGGGGGTCGCTATTGGGGCGGTGGGTGCACCGTCGCCGGCTGTGATGTAGATGCGGACGACACCGTCGGTGATGGGGGGGGCGGTCAGGAAGTGGGTGGCGACCTCGCGCCAGGGCGGTGGGAGCGGGATGGTGGCGGCTGATCGTCCGAGGCGGTCGAGGTGGGCGGTGAGGAAAACGGGGCTTGAGTTGTGGATGGCGACGGTCTCGAAGATCGACATGCCGTAGCGGAAGCCGCGGTCGGTAGCGGGCACGCCAACGCAGGGGACGAACTGGTGGCCTTGGAGAAGGTGGGCGGTGGGAGGCGGATCGGGCACGTGGGGGGTGAGCATGCAACGTGGGCGGTCGTGGGGGCAATGTCCGGCTCTCTTGCTCCGCTCGATTTGCCGGTTACGGCACCGGGACGCGTGCGTTCCCCGTCCGCAGATGGGGGTTTGTCGTGATTCCGGCGGGTTGTTTGACGGCGTTGTGCCGGGCAGGGATGCGTCGGCGCGGCGAGCTGGAAGCTCGCGCTTCCCGGCTGATGATCGGACCAGCAATTCTTGCGGGACGGTGAGACCCGGGACCTTGGACGGTCGAAGCTTCGAGTTTTCGCTTGCTATCGCGATGGTTCCTCGCTATTCCCCACCCTCAACTCCAGTTCCCAGGCCGACCGTCTTCGTTGAATGAATCAACCGATGTGAAGCCCGAGCGATCGGGACAATTACTAACACATCACATATTCAGACAGACATGGGCAACCGACTTTACGTAGCAAATCTTTCCTATCAGACCACCGAGTCCGAGCTGGAAGAAGTTTTTCAACAGTGTGGCACGGTCTCTTCCGTGCAGATCGTCACAGACCGTGAGACGGGCCGCTCGCGCGGTTTTGGTTTCATCACGATGGGTTCCGACGCCGAGGCTGGTGCCGCGGTCGAGAAGCTCGACGGTGAAGACATGGACGGACGTCCCCTTCGCGTGAGCGAAGCTCGTCCCCGCGAAGATCGTCCTCCGGGCGGCGGCGGTGGCGGCTACAAGGGTGGCGGCGGAGGCGGCGGCGGTGGTCGCGACCGGAACGATCGCGGTGGCCGTGGTGGCGACCGGGGTGGGCGCTACTAACGCGTTCCGACTCTAAGTTTAACTTTACGGGGAGACCCGCTTCGTTTTGCGAAGCGGGTCTTTCTTTTTTGCTGTAGAAGCGGGGTGAGGTGAACTCGTGGGATGGGGGAAGTGTCTCACGGTGCGAGATTGGGTTCGGACGGCGATCGAAAGTCGCCGTTCCCTGCGGTGCGGGTTGCGGAGACGCGTGCAATCCCGAGTTACAGCCAAAAGGCGACAGCGCAGAGGAGGATGAGGGCGCCGTAAGCAACGCCGGCCCAACTGGCCTGGTTGTAGAGCGTCTTACTGGGCAGGATCCACGCAAGAAGATCGCGGAGGAGGAAGGGCATGCCGACCAGGAAGAGGCCGGCGAAGATCCAGAGGTAGGCGAGCGAGACGATGAAGAAACGGGATAGCTCCGGGCGAAGAAACGCGGCCTCCAGGACGGGGCCAGCAGCGAGGAGCGCGAGGATGCCGAGGCTGCGGACGGCAAGGAACTCGTCGACGAAGAGCCACGTCAGGACCGCGCCGACCGGGACGGCAACGATGAGGTAGGTGCGCAGGCGCGCGAACTCGCCGAGGTCCATCGTGCTGACGAGCCAGAATGACCAGACTGCGGCGATAGCGAGGAGGATCGTCCCCGCGACGCGGGAGCGGGGGAAGGTCGTCAAGAATGGGCGGACGGTGCCGGGGGCGCGGAGGGCGAAGACGTGCGAGCCGATGAGGGCAAGCCCGACGACGATGCCGACGATGCCGAGCGAGAAGGGGTAAATCATGACGACACTTCCAGCCGTTCGGCTTTGCTAGGTCGAGCCGGTTTTTTCGGACTCCCGGTTTTTTTCGGTTTCTGCGCGGCTGGTTGCGGTTTGGCGGGCAGCCATTTTCGAGATTCCAGCGCGAGGGTAGCGGCTTCGACTTCAGCTTGCTTTTTACTGCGACCGGAGCCGGTGGCGAGAACGAGGTCGTTCCAAACGACGCGGCAGTCGAACTGCTTCTGGTGCTCGGGGCCGGTCTGCGAGAGGACCTCATAGTGCGGCGCGCTGGGGGAGATGGCTTGGAGGATCTCCTGGAGGCGGCCCTTGGGGTTGATCTCCTCGGGCTGGGTCTTCATCTCCGCAAACTCATCGGCGGCCTCGCGGACGATGAAGTCGCGGACGACTTCGTAACCGCCGTCGAGATACATGGCTCCGATGAGCGCTTCGTAAGCGTCGGCGAGGGTGGACGGGCGGATTCGCCCGCCGCTAGCGTCTTCGCCGCGGCCCATCATGAGGTGACCGCCGAGGCCGACGTTGGCGCCGTGGGCCTTGAGGCCATTGCGCGAGACGATGCGGGTGCGGAGCTTGGTGAGCGCGCCCTCGGGGAAGTCGGGAAACATCTGGTAGAGGTGCTCGGTGACAATGAGCTGGAGGACGGCGTCGCCGAGAAATTCGAGGCGCTGGTTATCAAACGGGTAATTCTTCCGCTCGAGCGAGATGCTCGCGTGGGTAAGGGCCTCGGCGAGAAGGAGCGAGTTGCGAAATTTGTAGCCGATCCGCTCCTCGAGCGGGTTCATCAGCGACCGGGAGATGTGTTGCGACTCGGGTTCCATGCCATCTGGAAAATCCCGTCTGGACGTTCACCCAGGGTGGGTGGAGGAGTCCCAATCGTGCAGCTGTAGGGATTCGAACCCCAAACCTCCTGATCCGTAGTCAGGTGCTCTATCCAATTGAGCTACAGCTGCAATGACAGGAACGGAAATAGATAGCGTTTTGCGGTGGGTTGTCAATTTGGATTTGGCGGGAAATGCGACCGGCCCGGACTAGCCGCGCGGGGCGACCTTCGGAGGGCTTGTGGCGGACTTTCCTACCGACCGCGCTGCGGTGCCTGTCGTCAGAAGCCGGGGCGAGTCTGCCAGACGCGGGGCCGACGAAACGTCGCGGTGCTAGGACTTGCTTTTCGCCGTGAGCTTCGCGATATTTCGCGGCTCAACGCTCCGGTAGCTCAATTGGATAGAGTGCTGCCCTCCGAAGGCAGAGGTTGTGGGTTCGACCCCCGCCCGGAGCAGTTTTCCCCGATCAGCGGGCTTCTTGGATCGCGCGCTGGTCGATCTGGGGTGATTGCAAGGTGCTCGGCGAACCGGACGAAGAAAAGTTGCTTCCGGGCGTAGCGGTGTCGGAGCTGGTCGTGCCACCACTCAGGGGATTCTGACCGACGCCACTCGTGGCGCTGACTTCCGAATCGACGTTGTCGTTATTCAGATTTTCACGCGAACCTCCGGGTCCGACTCCGGTGCCCGACGTGGTCGCGGTGGTGCTGATTACTCCGGGCGAAGCGGTGTCCGAACTCGTCGTGCCGCCGCTCAGCGGATTCTGGCCGGCACCGCTCGTCGCGCTGACTTCGGAATCGACGTTATCGTTGTCAAGATTCTCGCGGGATCCGCCGGGGCCGACACCGGTGCCGGGAGCGGGCATCGCTGAAGCGGGGGAATCCACCGCCGACGCGTCCGGGGCGTCGTTAGCCTCCATCGAATAAGTCTGCCCGGTGGGATCGTCCTTGAGAACGGGCAGTTGCGGAGCCTGCGCGACACGACCGTCGGCTGTGAGCATCATCCCAGCCGGGATCTGCACTTCGTCGCCGTCGAAGTTGTTGATCATGCCGTCGGGTTTGATCGTCATTGTGATGGCTTCCTTGAGGCGGAGAATCTGCCCGTCTCGGAGCACAAAGGTCTTGCCGTCCTGCGTGATGTAGCCGTTGCGGGCGGTGGGCGCGACCCGGTCGCGGGAGGCCTGGACGCTGCCGGAAGCGAGTCCGGACGGGGGAAGCGCGGTGGAGGGCGACACTTGCGCCGTCGCCGCTAAGGGGAGAGCGAGGAGGGTGAGGGCGAGACGTGTTTTCATGGAAAGTATTCGTGCGGGGGGGTGGGCGTGGACGTTACACGTTGAAGCGAAACTCGAGCACGTCGCCATCTTTGACAACGTATTCTTTTCCTTCGATGCGGAGCTTGCCGGCTTCGCGGGCCTTGGCTTGGGAGCCGAGGTGGATGAGGTCGTCGAAGGCAATGGTCTCGGCGGCGATGAAGCCGCGCTCGAAGTCGGAGTGGATCACGCCCGCAGCGGCGGGGGCTTTGTCGCCGTCGTGGATGGTCCAGGCGCGGGTCTCTTTCGGGCCGGTCGTGAGGTAGGTGCGGAGGCCGAGGAGGGCGTAGGCGGCGCGGATCAGTTGGGAGACGCCGGAGTCGGTGACGCCGAGGCCGGTGAGAAATTCCAACGCTTCCTCGGGGGGCAGTTCCGCAAGCTCGGATTCGATCTGGGCGGAGATGACGACGGATTCGCAGGCGAGGTGCTCGCGAGCGTAGGTGCGGACGGCTTCGACGTATTGGGCGGCGGCGGTCGGATTTGCGGCTTCGCCGTTGGGGTCGGTGACCGACTGGGAGTCGATGCTACAATCGGCGAGATCGTCTTCCTTGACGTTGCAGGCGAAGAGCGATGGCTTGGCGGAGAGGAGAAAGAGGCCGCGAAGCACGGGGCGCTCATTGGGTTCTAGCTCGAAGGTCGACGCGGGCTTGCCGGAATCGAGGTGGGGAACGAGGCGCTCGAGCAGGGCGAGCTCCGCTTTGGCCTGCTTGTCGCCGGAGCGGGCGCTCTTCTCCAAGCGATTCTTCTGTTTGGTGAGCGACGCCATGTCGGCAAGGATGAGTTCGGTGTTAATGACCTCGATGTCGCGGACGGGGTCGACGCTGCCGGCGACGTGGTGGACGTCCTCGTCCTCAAAACAGCGGACGACTTGCACGATGGCGTCGACTTCGCGGATGTGGGAGAGGAATTGATTTCCAAGGCCTTCGCCCTCGGAGGCTCCGCGGACGAGGCCGGCGATGTCGACAAACTCGATGGCTGCGGGGAGCGTCTTTTCGGAATGAGAGAGCTTGGCGAGGGCGTCGAGGCGAGCGTCGGGGACGGTGACCATGCCGACGTTGGGCTCGATTGTGCAGAAGGGGAAATTCGCCGCAGCAGCTTTGCGGGTGCGGGTGAGTGCGTTGAAGAGGGTGGACTTGCCTACGTTGGGTAGGCCGACGATTCCGGCTTTTAACATGGGGTTGGGAGGCTAGGGGGATTGGGCGGGATTGACAGGATATTTGGGTCGCCTCGTGGGAGGTTTTTCACCGGAAGGGGGGAAGGTCGGGAAGGGGATGCGGGTGGGGTTTTCTCCATGAAGGGCGTGCAAACCATGAAGGGGTGAAAATGAATTCCTTATTTCTTCATGCCCTTCATGTTCTTCGTGGTGAATATGAATCTCAGGGAAATCGTGGATTGGATGGACGCAGAACTGCGGGTTGCGGAAATCGAAGATTATCCGAATGCTCACAACGGGCTGCAGCTCGAGAATGCGAGTGGCCGCGTGACACGGGTGGCGGCAGCGGTGGACGGGTGCCAGGCAGTCTTCGAGATGGCGGTCGAGGCAGGGGCGGATCTGCTCATCGTGCACCATGGGATGATGTGGGGCGGAGCGCGGCGGCTGGAGGGGGCGGCGTTTCGGAAGCTGCGGGTGGCGATGGAGGGCGGGCTGGCGGTTTACAGTTCGCACCTGCCGCTGGATCAGCATCCGACGCTCGGGAACAATGCGCTGTTGGCGCGGGCGCTTGGGATCGAGGAGGCTCAGCCATTGGTAGACTACGGTTTGCGGGCGGGAGTCGATTATCAGTTGAACGAGCTCGTCGATCGGCTCGAGCGAGCGGTGAATGCGCCGGTGCATCTCGCGGCGGGCGGCCCAGACCGGGTGCGGCGGATCGGGATCGTGACGGGCGGCGGGGGTAATCTGGTCGCAAAGGTCGCGGCGGAAGGGGTGGATACATTTGTCACCGGGGAGGGCGCGAACCACACGTTCACACTGGCCGAGGAGCTGGGGGTGAATCTCATCTACGCCGGGCACTACGCGACCGAGACGTTTGGGGTGAAGGCGCTCGCGGCGGAGGTGTCGCAGAGGTGGGACGTGCCGTGGGAATTTCTGGATCATCCGACGGGGCTGTGAGTTCAGCGAGCGGCGGGTGGCATCGATGATCGGGCGGACGTTTTTCGAGCGGGATCCGCTGGTGTGCGCGCGGAAGTTGATTGGGGCGACATTGGTCTGGGACGGCTGCGCTGGGGTCGTCGTGGAGACCGAGGCTTACGATGCAGAGGGGGATCCGGCTTGCCACACGTTCTTCAAGCCGAGTGCGCGGGCCTTCGTAGAGCGGGAGTCGGCGGGGACGGCATACATCTACTTGAACTACGGAGTGCACTGGTTGCTCAACGTATTGGTGAAGGGGGAGCGGGAGGGCTTCGTGCTCGTTCGGGCGCTCGAGCCAACGACGGGGTTGGAGGTGATGGCCAAGCGGCGGGGGCGGGATGCGGTCAAGCAGTTGTGCTCGGGGCCGGGGAAGTTGACGCAGGCGATGGGAATCGGGCCGGATCTGCACGGGATGGATCTCTGCGCTGACCCGGAGCGGAGTTTTCACGCGGGGGCGGGGGGATTGAAAATCGTGGCCGATGGGAGAATCGGAATCTCCCGGGGGTCGGAGTTGCCGTGGCGTTTTACGCTCGAAGGGAGTGGGTGGGTGAGTCGGAAGGTCCAAAGGTCGTAGGGTCCGAAATCGGGAGGGGCGCTTCACGCATGGGTTGGTGCGGCGACTGGAAGTGCGCCGTTCCTTGAGAGTGGCGCACGGCGGCGGTGGATCGAGCTTCTGACCTTTCGACCTCCAACCGCATAAAAAAAGCCCGGGGGCTTCTTTGCGGAAGCTCCCGGGCTTTGAAAATTCCTCTAGTGAGGAGTTAGATTACTTGGACATGCCCATGCTCACTGGCGGCGGTGCCGGCTCCGGAGCAGTTTCGCATGCGGTCATTGCGAACGATGCGGCCACCATGGCGACTGCAGCTGCGATTTTAACGAATTTCATTAGATAATTTCCCCTCCTTTCTTAGCAAGATGCTGCTGGCATTTACTCACAGTTCCGGGGGGACACAACGAAATTATGCGACGATCTCGACCGGCGTTCCGGGGGCGACGCGTTCGTAGAGATCGACCACGTCTGCGTTGCGCATCCGCACGCAGCCGTGGCTGGCAGCGGTGCCGATGAGGTCCTCTTGGTTCGTGCCGTGGATGTAGATGTAGCGGTCGTGCGTGTTGGCGTTCTCCGCGTCCAGCCCAGTCAGCCAGAGAATGCGGGTGAGGACATGGTCTTCGTCGCCTCCGGGATCGGCAATCCGCCCAGTCGGCCGGCGTCCGACGAAGATGGAGGCGGGCGGCGCGCCATCGCCGATCATCTCGTCGATGCGGAAATTTCCCAGCGGAGTCCGGTAGCTGCCCGGTTCGCTGCCCAGGCCAAACTTGGACGTCGAGATCGGGTAGGATCGGGCGATCAAATCCTCGGCCAACAAATCAAGGCGCTGCTCACCGACGTCGACCCGGATGCGCGGCAAAAATCGGGGTTGGATGGGGGCGGTTTGTGGGGTAGTGCTTTCCTCCATTTTTTCCAGGGCAATGAGCAGCAAGCAGTATCACGTGGCAATCGTCGGAGCAACCGGCGCGGTGGGAGTGGAAATGCTCGACGTCTTAACGCGGCGCAACTTCCCGGTGTCGAAGCTGACGCTCCTGGCCTCGGCGCGGTCAGCGGGGAAAACGCTGCCCTTCCGTGGCGAAGATGTGTTGGTGAGTGAGCTGACGCCCGGGTCATTTGCCGGCGTGGACATTGCCCTCTTCAGTGCGGGGTCCGGGATTTCCAAGGATTTCGCCAAGCACGCGGTCGACGCGGGCGCGGTGGTGGTCGATAACTCATCCGCTTTCCGGATGGACGATGACGTGCCGCTCGTGGTCCCCGAGATCAACGGCGACGATGTCGCGGATCACCGCGGCATCATCGCCAACCCGAATTGCACGACCATCATTACGCTCATGGCGCTATTTCCCCTGCACCAGCGCTTCCGGGTGCGTCGGGTGATCGCGTCGAGCTATCAAGCCGTCTCCGGGGCTGGTGCGCAGGGGATCGAGGAATTGCGCAGTCAAATCGCGACAGTTGGCGGTGGCGAATCGCCCGCCCCGTCCGTTTTTGCGCACCCCATTGCATTCAACGTCATCCCGCAGGTCGACTCGTTCCTCGAGAATGGCTACACGCGCGAAGAGATGAAGATGCAGAACGAAGGGCGGCGGATCATGCATCTCTCGATGTTTCGAGCCTCGGTCACGTGCGTGCGGGTGCCAGTCTACCGGGCGCATTCGGTCGCGGTGACGGCGGAATTCGAGAAACCGGTGAACGTGCGGGAGGCGCGGGAGGCGATTGATCGCTTCGAGGGCGTGAAAGTGGTGGATGACTCCGCGAAGGGCCTGTATCCGATGCCGCTCGACGTCGCGGGTAAGGATGACTGCGAGGTTGGACGTTTACGCCTCGATTGCGCGATGGACAACAGCCTCAGCTTCTGGGTCTGCGGGGATCAGGTCCTCAAAGGTGCGGCGCTGAATGCGGTGCAAATTGCCGAGTTGTTGTAGGTCAAGCTGTTGCGGAGAGTTTGCAGATCTGTGGCAAAATTGTCACGAGAAAGGCAGTTGTGGCACGGGGGTTGCGTGTTTCATTCACCGCTCGAAACCAGATCAAACAAAACAAGTGAAAAAAACTCTTATCGCCCTTTTGGGATTCACCCTCTTCGGGGTCAGTGCTTCCCAAGCCCAAGTCCTTATCACTCAGTATTACGAGGGGACGTCGAACAACAAATGGATTGAGCTTACCAACATCGGCTCATCTGCATTTGATCTTTCCACGTTGACTCTGTCGCTTTGGACGAATGCTAACGCGGAAGCCTACAAGACGAACGGAACACCGAGCGGTTCGCTGGTATTGAGCGGGAGCTTGGGTGCTTCAACCTCATTCCTACTCGCGAATTCTAACGCGGTTTTGCCTGCTTACGCTACCCCCGACGCAACTAGCAATACGGTGATCAACTTCAATGGGAACGATTCCATTACGCTTTGGTCGGGAGCAACGTTCGCGACGGCAAACATAGTGGATGCGATCGGCTTCACAAACGCTGGAAACGAGGGTGCTAACACTTCTTTCTACCGTGCGAACAATGGTGTGGGTTACGACACGACAGCCGGATCGACGGCTTTGAGCTTCCCTTCCGTGTGGCTTCAAGCGTCAAATGCCGACGTGGACAATGCATTGCCAGGAACCGACGTGCGCCTTGGATTTTCTTCTGTCGCTGTGCCGGCGCCGGGACCGTTGCATTGGTTGGCCTCGGAATCGTTGGTTTGCTTTACGGTGCTCGTCGTCGCCGAGCGTAACTTCGAAATTTTCAGACTTACGAGCAGCCCCGGTCGGATCGACCGGGGCTGTTTGGTGCCTGGGGGTCTTGCCGTGGCGGGCGCGAGCGGGCTAGGATCTCGAAAGCGATGAGCGACGGGAATTTTTTGTGGGGGGTGTCGACCTCGGGGTATCAGAGCGAGGGCGGTTACAACGGTGCGGGGGAGCCGCAGAACAATTGGGCGGCGGCGGAGCGGTCGGGACGGGTGGAGACGACGGGGGATGCGGCGGAGTTTTGGGAGCGGTACGCGGAAGATTTTGATCGGGCGCAACGTATGGGGCTCAACGCTTTTCGAATCGGATTAGAGTGGCCGCGAATCCAGCCCTCGACTTCGCAGAAGCGACTGGAGGTAGCGCCTGACTTCGATTTCGCGGCGATCGACGCTTACGCGGATCGGATCGCGGCGGCGCGAGCGCGCGGATTGGAGCCGGTGGTGACGCTGCAGCACTTCACGCATCCGGCCTGGCTCGGGGTCGACGGCTGGTTGGAGGATCGGTCGGTGGATCTGTTTGCCGAATACGTCAAAGTGACGCTCGAACGCGTCAATTCGCGTTTGGTTGCGGAGCACCGAACCGACCCGCTCCGCTGGATCATCACGCTGAACGAGCCAAATATGCTCATTCAGAACACGTATCTCGCGCCGCATTTCCCGGGAAAAAAGCGTGGGCTGGACGCGGCGATGGGCGTGCTGAATCGAATGTTGGCGGCACACGTTCGCACTTACAACGTGATCAAGGATCTCTACGAGTCACGGGACTGGGGTGAGGTCCAAGTGACGACGAATACGTTTTGCAGCGACGTGTATTGGTCGGATCAGGTGATCCTCGATTTGCTTTGTCTTCGGGAAGGGGACGGCGCGGGTGTGAATAACGCGGAGGGAGTGTTTGCGCAAAATTCTCGAGCGCTGCGCCGGGCACTGAAAGCAGCGAAACTGCCGCTTCGAATCAATCTGTTCGTCTTGTTAGGTCGGCTGCTTTCGTGGGCAGTTCGATGGCTGGCGCCGCGCCGTTTCACCGCAGAAAATCTTCGCTTTTTCCTAAACGAATTGGACGCCTCGGAGCGGACGAGGGTGCTCGACTTCATCGGCTTGGATTACTACGACCCGTTTGCCGGCCACGTGTTTAGGCCGCCGAATTTCCGCGATCTTGAGTTTAAAACGAAGGGGATCAAGGCGTGGTTGATGGACGGGATCACGAGCAAGTGGTGGGATTGGCGGATGCTGCCCGAGGGGCTGCATTTCTTCTGTTCCTACTACACGAAATTCTACGACCGACCGCTTCTCATCGCGGAGAATGGAATGGCGCACCGGCGGCGGCGTGACAACCGGGACGCGGATCGGCGGACGGATGCGATGACGCGGAGCGAATTTCTGCGCGTGCATCTGGCGGAGGTGGCGCGATTGCGGCGGGAGGGGTGTCCGATCGTGGGCTATCTGCATTGGTCGATGACCGATAACTACGAGTGGGGGTCTTACACGGCGCGGTTTGGGCTTTTTTCCGTGGACTACGCGGCTGGTGCCGAGCGGTCGGTGGTGGATCATCTTGGCGACCGGCCTTCGGAGACTTACGCGGAGTTGATCGCGGTCGCGCGGCGGGAGTTTGACTCGTGATGTTTGAGAGCCCTGCGCTTTTGGTAGGTTCGGCGATTGCAAATCGCCGCTCCTTGAAGGAGCTTTTTCCGATGAAGATGCTTTTCCTTGCTATCGGGATTGGGGTGGCAATGGCTTCCGTGGGTCGGGCGCAGGAGTTCGTGGTGTTTCCGGACGCGGAGGAGATCCCGGTGCAGCCCATGCCGGAGCGGATCACTCCCGACCCAGATCCGGCGGTGTCGGGCATCGTGGCGAAGGTCTTCGACGAGCAGCAGCCCTGGCAACTGGTCAACCCCGCAGCTCCGAAGTCGGCGGGAACCGGGCGGACGAACGGGACGGTGTCTGAGGATGCGACGCAGCCCGGCAAGCCCCGAGGATTTATCCTCTTCGCGATTGATTGGTAGGCCGCCGCGGGTCGCGTTTTTCTGCGCGACTTACCTCAAGCCGGAGATGCATCACGTGCACCGGCAGATCTTGGCGTCGACGCGGTTCGGGCCGATCGTCATCACGCAGAAGGTGGAGAATCTCGGCGACTTCCCGCATGAGGATGTGCACTTGGTGAAACGGGTGGCCTTCCGATTTTTCGGACGAGCCATCGAGCGATACGTGACGGGGCGTCCCTGGCAGGTGAGTGGGAGGGAAGGGGATGCGGTGCTGAACATCCTGCGGGAAAAGTCGGTGGACGTGCTGCACATCTTCTTCGGGAACGTGGCCGTGCATCTGCTGCCGCTGCTCCGACGGTTGCCGATGCCCTTTGTAGTGTCGTTTCACGGGGCGGACGTGACGGGTGCGATCGCTTCGGAAGGCTACGCGGAGGCCAGGATGGAGCTGTTCGAGCGAGCGGCCTGGGTTGCGTGTCGATCCGAGGCACTGGTTGAGCGCGTCGCGGCGATGGGCTGTCCACGGGAGAAACTGCGAGTGGTGCGGACGGTGGTGCCGGTGGTAGATTTCGTGGAGCGCATCGTGCCGGCGGACGGCGCGGTGCGGCTGGTGCAGGCTTCGCGGTTGATCGCGAAGAAGGGAGTGGCGACGACCTTGCGGGCCTTTGCGCGGTTGGAAACGCCGGGGGCGGAGCTGGTGATTGCGGGGACGGGGCCGATGGAGGCGGAGTTGAAGGCGTTGGCGAAGGAGTTGGGCGTTGCGGAGCGGGTTCGGTTTACGGGGTTCCTGGATCAGGACCGACTGCGGCAGGTCTTCGCGGAGTCGCACGTGTTCGTGCACCCAAGCGAGGGCGTGGCGGGGGATTCGGAGGGGGTGCCGAATGCGCTGCTGGAAGCGATGGCTTCGGGTCTGCCAATCGTTGCAACCCGACACGGCGGCATCCCCGAGGTGATCGCGGACGGGGAGAATGGGTTGCTCTGCGACGAGCGGGATGCGGCGGGTCTGGCTCTGGCGGTTGAGCGGCTGGTGGGAGACGCGGCGCTCTATGGGCGCATGGCGCGGACGGGGGCGGCGACGGTGCGCGGAGAATTCTCCGAGGCGACTTTGGTCGGTTCTCTGGAAGAACTCTACTCTTCGCCGAAGAGCTAAGCTTTTGCCAACTGTGGCGATTGTGTCCGGCGGGACACGCGCATGAGGGCGAGCGCTCCGAGGAAAATGCCGGCGAAGAGGAGGTCGCTCGCGAGAGAATTGCGGAAGAAGACCCACGTCGGCGGGAAGCCCGGGAGGCCGATGGTGAGGGATTGGAGCCAGCCGGTGGCGGTCTGGGCGTAGGCTGCGTTGCCGAACCAGGAGGCGGTGTTAGTGACCGCGTAAAAGAGGAATGAATTTGCGGCGACGGCACCGAAGACAAGCGGAGCGGGGCGGTTGCGCAGGGCGAGGCCGCCCGCGATAGCGACAGCGTAGAGGCTGTAGCGGAGTAGCTCGCCGGAGCCGATGGCCGCCTGGCCGTAGTGAAAGTTGAGGAGGACGTCGGAAGCGACGAGGGCGGCAAGTGGGACGATGATGGCGATGGCGCCAGGCAGGACCATTGCTCCGCAGAGGGCGATGGCCATGAGGGGGGCGAAATTTGGCAGGTCCGGGAGGGCTTCGAGCCGGATGACGCGGAAGAAGGCACCGACGAGGAGGAGGCCGATGGCGAGGGCGAGCAGGGGCGTAGTGAGGCGGGTTCGAGGCAAGTTCATTCGAGATATTGGGTGCTGCCGACGGGAGCGAATCGTCCGATTTTCGCTTCGGGCATTCGTTTGTCGAGGGTGGATTCGTCGGGGGGAAGGAAGCCGCTCGAGCCGCTGGCGTAGGCAACCATGGCCATGCCGTCGTGGCGGAAGTGGACGGTCGTCTCGCGCTGATCGATGCCGTAGAACTCTTCGATCTGCGTCTTAGCTGAAAACGGATAAACCTGCGCGCTGGTTGCGAAGACGACGACCTTGGATGGGTCGCTGAGTTCCCAGTAGCTCTTCCGGTCGGAGGCCTGACGATTGGTGCCGACCCAGCCTCCTGCAAGGAGGACGTTGTAGCCGACGCCAATGTATCCGGATCGGAATTTCGGCTTAAACGTGCTGCCGTTCAACGAAAAGCTGGGATCTGGGCGGGTTCCGGCCGGAATGAACGGACCTAGCGGACCGAGGCTTGGATCATAAAATCGATCTCCCTCGGCGCGATTTGCGCTGGAGGCTGGTTCGAATCCCCACCACCAAAGCTTTCCGCCGGAAGCGCGCTCATAGAATTTCCAGTAGCGGTGATTGTTTTCCGCCAGATACTGCGTGGCGCCGACCGAAAGCACGCGGATGTTCGCCGCAGAGACCGCGAGCGAGGAATGAACGTAGGCAGCCCTTCCCGCCTTAAAAATAACAGTAGCCAGCACGACGATGATCGCCGTCGCCGCTAGTAGCTCGACCAGGGTAAAGCCGCGCTCAACTCTCAATCTGCCAATCAGGTGGTCCGATCGCATCAAAGTTTGGCACGCTGGCGGGCTGCTGTGGCAATTGCAAAGAAGGCTGCGGCAAGGATGAGAGCGATGGTGCTGGGATCAGGGACGGCGGCGATAGCAGTGCTCGCAGGATCGGCTGCAAAATCGGGTGCCCACGACCAGGCGTCCCACGAGCCATCCGACAACTGGCGGTCCTGCATGCCAACATTCGCGAACGTCCATTCCGAAGCCGCTGGATACGCGCCGCTGCCATCGTTGTTGTAGTAGGCCCAATAGCCAGCGCTAGTATCTTCAAATCCCCCGGCAGCAAAGGTTTGCGTGGACGTGGTGTAGTCTAATTCAAATACTGCCTGTCCGTAGCCGCCGTAAAAAATAGTGAATAGAACGAGGGCAGCGTCGCCCGAGGCGTCCGGGATAGCCGACGAAGTATTCGTCCCGCTGAGTCCGGCGACCGTCCGCAACATGTCTTCACCCGTCGCGGTTCCATTCCATCGGTAGCCCCAGGCGAAGCTGTCTTGGTTAGTGCCGTCGTTCCAGTCGATGACGAGGCCGGCGCGGTTGGCGCCGGTGCCATACCACAGGTTGATGTCGTCGAGACCGGTGATCGGCGCGGCGTGGAGGGACGTGGTGAGCGTGGCGGCGGCAAGGGTCGACGCGACGAAGAGCTTCCGAAGAAGTGACTTTTTCATGAGTTTTTCTGATTTGAGACACGGGGATGTGCTAGGACAGCCTTTCCCCCGAAATCAGAAAGGACTCCCCCCGCACGGACGCTGACGCGGCGCCGTTGCCCATCGCAGGGCGGTGCGGTTTTCTCCGTCGGTTCGAAACCGGACTATGACCTTTGCGCGACAGTGAGGGACTTCCACCCTTACTTTCCTAGGCCGACGGATTGGATATTGTGAAAAAGATCGGTGGCGGGTGGTGGCCCGCTGGGACGAATAAATAGCGGGGACGGGAGGTGACCAAGCGAAAAGTAACGCGAGCCTCCGGCTCGCTTGACCACTGCAAACAGGATGTTTGCGTTACAAGTCGTTGATCTGGGTCGCGAGATCGGTGTCTTGTTTGGTGAGTCCGCCCGCGTCGTGGGTCGTGAGGGTGAGGGTGACTTTGTTCCAGCGGATGTCGATGTCGGGGTGGTGATTCGCGTCTTCGGCGAGGTCGGCGACTTCGTTGACGAACTCGATGGCGGGCGTGAAGCTCTTGAACTCGAAGGTTTGCGTGATGGATTTGCCGTCGAGTGTCCAACCCTCGAGGGTGGTGAGGTGGTCGGAGATCGCGGAGTCGGTGAGGAGGTCGGCCATGCGCCAAGGTAGGAGAATTATTTTGCGCTGACAAGGGGCGCTGGGTAGGTTCTTCCCTCCTCTCAAGGACGATTCCCATGGGCAAAATCTACAACAACATCGTCGAAACGGTCGGTCGCACGCCGCTCGTCCGGCTGAATCACATCACGAAAGACCTGCCCGCGACCATCGCGGTGAAGTGCGAATTTTTTAATCCTCTCGGCAGCGTGAAGGACCGCATCGGCATGGCGATGATCCAGGACGCCGAGGAGCGGGGCGTGATCAACGCCGACACGACCATCGTCGAGCCGACGAGCGGAAACACCGGTATCGCGCTCGCCTTCGTGGCCGCTTCGAAAGGATACAAGCTCATCTTGACGATGCCCGAGACGATGAGCGTCGAGCGTCGCACGTTGTTGGCGATGCTGGGAGCGAAGCTCATCCTCACGCCCGGACCCGAGGGGATGAAGGGAGCCATCGCGAAGGCCGAGGCGATTGTCGCGGAGACGGAGAACGCGTGGATGCCGCAGCAATTTAACAATCCGGCCAATCCGGCGATTCACCGGAAGACGACGGCGGAAGAGCTTCTGGGATGATACCGATGGGAAAATCGACATCTTTGTCGCGGCGGTTGGAACGGGTGGGACGGCGACGGGCGTGGGTGAGGTTCTTAAATCCCGAAAGCCCGGCTTCCAGGTCGTCGTCGTCGAGCCGGACGCATCGCCGGTGATCACGCAGACTCGCAACGGCGAGCCGCTCAAGCCAGGTCCGCACAAGATTCAAGGTGCTGGCGCGGGCTTCGTTCCGAATAACCTGCACCTCGACGTCGTGGATGAGGTCGTCCAGGTCTCCAACGACGCGGCGTTTGCGATGGCGCGGCGATTGGCGAAGGAAGAGGGCATCCTCGGCGGAATCAGCTCGGGAGCCAACGTGCAGGCCGCCATCGAGCTGGCCAAGCGGCCAGAAAATGCCGGGAAACTCATCGTGACCGTCGCTTGCTCCACGGGTGAGCGTTACCTCAGCACCCCGCTGGCCGAGGAAGCTCGGGCGGAAGTCGCGGGCTAGTCTTTTCTTCTCATCATGGCCAGCGAACCTTACCTCCCCTCCCAAGCGTCCGACGAACCGCTCTACGAAGAGCAGCTCGATCCCTTCGAGGTTTTCTGGGCGAAGCACAAAGGGAGCGTCATCATCGGCGCAATCGCGCTGCTGGTCATCCTGGTTGTGGGCCTAAGTTGGTTCGCCATCTCTCGGTCGGCGCGGATCGCGAGCGAGCAGGCTTTTGCAACGGCCAAGACGGCGGCGGAATTGCAAGCCGTGATCGACGAGCACGGCGGGACGGTGGTCGCTGGGAACGCGGCCCTGCTGCTGGCGAAGCTGCAGCGCGAAGATGGGAAGGTCGACGAGTCGACCCAGACACTGCGGGCCTTTGTCGACAGTCAGCCCGACCACCCAATGGCCCCGCTCGCACGCGTGTCCGTGGCGGAAAATTTGGCTCTGGAAGGAAAGGCGGGCGAAGCCGAGTCCGCGCTGCAGTCCGTCGTCGACGTCGACGCGGATTCATTCGCCGCTCCCGTGGCGATGCTGTTCAAGGCGGAACTCCTACTGGCCGATGAGAATCGGAACGAGGCGTTGAAAACATACCAGCGACTAGCGGATCAGTACCCGGTGTCGGTCGCGGCGCAGAGCGCGGAGCCGGTCTATCGCGAGCTCGAGGCGATGTCTCGTCCGGCTGCGGTAAAAGCGGCAGAATGATCCGGGCGGGCGGAGGATCTCCGGTGGGGGCTCGGCTGGCGGTTGATCCCGTCCGGCGCAGGCTTCGGGGAGATGCTGTGGTAGCTCGTGGGATGGGCGTCTGATTGGCTTGGCGGTGGCGCGGGCCGGAGCGACGCGAAGACCGACGAAGTGAACCCCGCAACTGGCAGGTTGGACGCCCGCGCTCCCCGGCTCGCTTAGGCGTGGGCGAAGATGGGTTGCCAGGCTGGGTGGACTTTCAATTCGGGCGGGTGGATGGTGCCGGCTCTGGGATAATTGTCGATGATGGTGGTCGCGACTTCGACGGACCCTTCGTAGGCACCGCCTTTGTCGACGATGAGGGAGCGGGTGTGGACGTCGCCGTCGAGTAGGCCGTAGCGCCCGACACGGATCGTGCCGGGGCAGAAGATGTCGGCCTCGACTTGGCCGCGAATGAGAATCTCTTCGGCGCGGATCGGGAAGGTGAAGCGGAAGTCGGATCCTCGATCAATGACCAACGTGTGGGTCTCGATCCGAGCGCGGCAGACGCCTTCGCCGCGAATCCGGAGCGTGCCGGCGCAATCGATGCGCCCCGCGAAGCGGCCTTCGATGTGAGCGTTGGCACAGCGGACATGCGGAGAATTGAGGTAGCCAGTCGATGAGACGTAAATCGATCCCCGGGTATCGACGGAGCGAGTGAAGTGGCTCGAGACGCGGACGTCGGCCAGATCGGTTTCTGACCCGCACGTTGGGCAGAGACTGGAGGCGATGTGGGCGGAAGCTCGGTGGCGCTCACCGCAGGCTCCGCACTCGACCTGCCGTCTGGGTCCAGGATTGCTCCGGGGAATGGTCACCCACGTCGCTGCGGCGTTGGCGGGGGCGGCAGCGGTGGAGTAGTGGTCGCCGCAACCCCGGCAAAACGTCGACTGCAACGCCCGGGGTTCGTTTTGCACGAAACCGCAGTGCGGGCAGGTCGTCGGGATCTTGCGGATGGCGCCAAACATGGTGAGGTCCGGGCGCTGGCCTTGCGCGAAGCGGCTCGGAGGCTCGGGTTACGCGTTCGCGACTTCCTTCGCGCGATCTGGCTGGTTGGACGAATCTTTCGGCTTATCAGCACCGGACTCGGGCGGCTTGCTCGCAGGGGCGGGGCGGCTGGAGTTTTTGTTCGGAGTGACCTCGGATTTGCCGGTGAAGCTGGCGCCCTCTTCGATGACAATGCGGGAGGCGGTGAGGTCGCCGGTGAGCTGGGCGCTGGCCTTCAGCTCGGCCTTTTCGCTGACGGTGATGTTGCCCAGGACGGTGCCGTGGACGGTGACGGCTTTGGTCATGACCTCGCCGCGAACCGTGGCATTTTTACCAATGACGAGGACGCCGTCGGAGATGATCTCGCCCTCGATCTTGCCGTCGCAGATGAGTTCGTTGTCGAATTTGATGGTTCCTTTGATTTCGACGTCGGCGGACAGGACGTTCTTGCTGGAAGCGCCGCCACCGGCGGGCGCGAAGGATTCCGGAGACGGGCTGGACGTGATTTTATTGAGATTCATGAAAATTGGTGTGGATTGGCGGGTCTGAAACTGAACTCGCAAATTATATTTGGCGTTGGGGGTGTCAAAGCTTTCTTCCGGGGGAGGTTGCTGCGGCTACCCGGAAGCGTGGGAGGGTGGGAATGAAGGTGATCGTGACGTGCGGACCGGGGGTCGTTCCGATTGACGAGGTGCGGCGGATCTCGAATGTCTCCACCGGAGAGCTGGGCGTGATGCTAGCGAATGGGTTCGCGGCGGCGGGTTGCGAGGTGGCCTGCTTGCGGTCGCGGGCGGCGACAACGGACGTGCGCCTGGCAGCGGGCGTCGAACGGGTCGACTTCGAGACGAACGACGAGCTGGCGGCGGCGTTGCTTCCGCGAGCGGCGGACGTCATTTTTCACACGGCGGCATTGGCGGATTTTTCGGTCGCAGAGATCCGGAATCTGACGGGACGGGAGCTAGGAGCGGCGAAAATCTCGAGCCGGGCGGGCGGGATCACGATTCGGCTGGAACCAGCGGCGAAGGTGATCGCCTCGCTGCGGGAGTGGTTTCCGAAGGCGCGGATCGTCGGTTGGAAATACGAGCTGGTCGGCGGACGGGAGGAGGCGCTGGCCGCCGGGCGGAGGCAGCTGGCGGAGGCTCGGACGGATGGGTGCGTGGTGAACGGATCGGCGTTTGGGCCGGGCTTTGGGTTCCTCGGGCCGGACGGTTCGCTGACGGATTTCGCCAGCAAAGCGGAGCTGGTCGCGGGTTTGGTTAGCGATGGGGGCGCTCCGTGATGTGCGCGAGGGCTCTTTCGTAGCTGCCTGCGATCCCGTCGAGGCTGGAGACGGTGGCGTCGAGGTCGTGCAGTAGGCCGTCGCGGAGTCCGTAGATCACGCCGTGGATGGACAGCTCTCGCCCGTCGAGCCAGGCGTTGCGGATGAGCGACGTGGTGCCGAGGTTGCGAACCTGCTCGATGACGTTGAGTTCGCAGAGGGTGCGGAGCTGGTGGGTCCGATCGACGTCGGTCTCGAGCAGGGTCCGGTGTTTTTCCGCAACCAGCGTGATGGGATGAATCCAGTGGTCGACGAGGCCGATGCGGAGTCGGTCGTAAGCGGCCGCGACACCTCCGCAACCGTAGTGGCCACAGACTATGACGTGTTTGATCTCGAGGACGAGAACGGCGTATTCGATAACCGAGAGGCAATTGAAATCGGTGGCGCCGACGAGATTGGCGACATTGCGGTGGACGAAGATCTCGCCGGGCGGGAGGCCGACGATCTCGTTCGCGGGGACGCGGCTGTCGGAGCATCCGATCCAGAGGTAAGCCGGGCGCTGCTGGTCGACGAGCCGCGCAAAAAAATCCGGATTGGCCGCGAGGTTATCCGCCGACCATTTCCGATTGTTCGCGTAGAGGCCGGTGAGGGGCATCGGGGCTTGCTAGGGGATTGTGGTCGTGGGGTCAACGTCGGCGAGGCGTTGGCACTTGATTTTCCGCGCTGGCGCTGAGACATTTTCCGGTTCTTATGGCTACGAAATCGACCACCCGCCGTGCGACGAAGGAGGCCCCCGACCGGGGCGCGAAGATGAACGGGGCCGACATCCTCGTCAGCTGCCTGGAGCGCGAGGGAGTCGACGTGATCTTTGCTTACCCGGGCGGGGCGTCGATGCCGATCCACCAGTCGCTGACGCGCTCGAAGAAAATCCGCACCATTCTGCCGCGCCACGAGCAGGGCGGAGTCTTTGCAGCCGAAGCCTACGGGCGGGCGACCGGACGGGCGGGTGTCTGCATGGCGACGTCGGGACCAGGCGCGACAAATCTGGTGACCGGCGTGGCGGACGCGTTCATGGACTCGGTGCCGATGGTCGTGGTGACCGGGCAGGTGCCGCAGGACATGATCGGGCGCGGGGCATTTCAGGAAACGGATTTTTTCGGCATGACGCTTTCGGTGGTGAAGCACAGCTACCTCGTGATGGACATCGCGGACATCCCCCGGATCATCAAAGAGGCGTTTCACATCGCCGAGACGGGACGTCCCGGGCCGGTGGTGGTGGACATCCCGAAGAATATCCAGATGCAGCTCGCGCAGCCGATCTACCCGAAGGAGATCGCGTTCCGCGGCTACTCCGTGGATCTGAAGGCCGACGACGTCGCTCTGAACGAGATGATCGGGATGATCACGACGGCCGAGCGGCCGATGATCTATTGCGGCGGCGGGGTGATCTCGGGCGACGCGTCGGAGGAACTCCTCGAGTTCGCCGAGCGGGCGCAGATCCCGGTGGCGACGACGCTCATGGGCATCGGCAGCTTTCCAGAGAGCCACCCGTTGTCGCTGAAGTGGCTCGGGATGCACGGGACGGTCTACGCGAACAACGCGGTCAACGAGGCGGACATCCTGCTGGCGATCGGGGTGCGGTTTGACGACCGGGTGACCGGGAAAGTCGAGAAATTTGCCGAGCACGGGACGATCGTTCACATCGACATCGACAACTCGGAGCTGAACAAAAACAAGACGGTGAAGCTGCCGATCTTGAGCGATCTGAAATACGCGCTGCGCCGGGCCAACGAACTGCTCGACCAGGCGGGCTACAAACGCTCGCCGAAGAAGAGCACTCTCTACCCGGATTGGCGCAAGCAGATCGCGGAGTGGAAGGAAGCGAATCCATTTAAATTCAAAGACACGCCGGACGTGATCCAGCCGCAAGCCGTCATCAAGCTCCTCCACGAGATGACGAAGGGCGAGGCGATCATCACGACCGGGGTGGGTCAGCACCAGATGTGGGCGGCGCAGTTCTACGACTTCGACCGACCGCGCAGCCTGCTGACCTCGGCGGGGCTGGGCGCGATGGGCTTTGGCTACCCGGCGGCGCTGGGGGCAAAGGTGGCTTGCCCGGATCGGCAGGTGATCGACATCGACGGCGACGGGTCATTCCTCATGAACGTGCAGGAGCTGGCGACGGCGCATGTCGAGGGGATCGCGGCGAAGGTGATCATCTTAAATAACCAGCACCTCGGCATGGTCGCTCAGTGGGAGGACCGCTTCCACGCGAGCAACCGGGGCCACACGTTTCTGGGCGATCCAAAGGACACGACGCAGATCTATCCAGATTACGTCACGATCTGCCAAGGCTTCGGCGTGCAGGTCGAGCGGGTAAGCCACAAAAAAGATCTGCGCGCGGCGATCCAGCGGCTGCTCGATTGCGATGAGGCCTACGTGCTCGACGTGACGACACCTTACGCAGAGCACGTGCTGCCGATGATCCCGACCGGGAAGACCTACAAAGACATCATCACGGAGTAGGGGCGCTGGGCGGCGTGCGTTCGGGGTGAGGACCTGCGGATGCGGGCACGGGTGGACAAGGATTTCATGAACATCGGCATCATTGGTTGCGGGTATATCTCGACTGCCTACCTCGAAGCGGGAAAGCGATTTACGAATCTGAATTTCGCCTCGGTCGCGGATTTGGACGTCGAGCGGGCGCGCGCGCAGGCGGCGAAGTATGGCATCGGTGCGGCAGAGACCCCGGAAGCGCTGACGGCTGATCCGGAGATCGACGTCGTTCTCAATCTGACCATTCCAGCGGCGCACGTGACCGTGGGTTGCGCGGCGATCGGAGCGGGAAAGCACGTCTACAGCGAGAAGCCGATCGCGATCAATTACGCGGAGGCGAGACGGATGCTTGGTGTCGCGAACGCGGCCGACAAGCGGGTGGGGTCAGCACCGGATACGTTTCTCGGTGCGTCCGGCCAGACGGCGCGGCGGTTAATCGACGAGGGAGTGATCGGGACGCCGGTAGCGGCTTCGGCTTTCATGACAAATCGCGGCATGGAGCATTGGCACCCGAATCCAGAGAATTTCTATCTAAACGGCGGCGGACCCATGCTGGACATGGGACCCTACTACCTCACTAGCTTGGTGAATCTGCTGGGTCCGGTGTCGCGCGTCTGCGGGATGACGCGGCGGAGCTTCGAGACGCGGCGGGTGACGGCTCCCGGCGTGGCACCACGCGAATTTCCCGTCGAGACGCCGACGCACCACACGGGTGCCATGGAGTTTGAAAGTGGCGCGATTGCGACGGTGATCATGAGTTTTGACGTCCACGCCTCGACGTTGCCGCGCATCGAGATCTACGGGAGCGAGGGGACTTTGTTCGTGCCCGATCCAAACTATTTCGGTGGAGAAGTCTTCGTTCAGCTTGGTGACAAGGGCGAGCGGGAGAGCGTGGCGAGTGAGCATTCTTACGAAAAGAATAGCCGGTCCGTCGGGTTGGCGGACATGGTCGACGCGATCAAGAAGGGGCGGGAGCACCGTTGCTCGGGTGAGCTGGCCGTGCACGTGCTCGAGGTGATGCTTGCCTTCGAGAGGTCGAGCGACGCGGGGGCTTTCGTGGATCTGGAGACCACGGTTGGGCGGCCGTCGGCGATGGTGCCAGGGCTGGTGGACGGCGAAGTGGAGTGACTCGACTACCGGTAGCGGCGGTCTGTAACCGCCGGTAGCGTCGCGACAGAATGGCGCCTTTCGGTCGACATTCTTACCGATTTTAATTATCGGGCACTTCCGCCGTCGGTAGAACGCCGAGAGTCCCGGCTCGGCACAGGTTGTTGCCGCTTCTTGAATCGACTCGCGCTTCTGGTGCCTTCTTGCCGCCCTACTTGTCGGCGAATTGGGCGTCGAAGATGAGGTCGGAGGGGGGGAAGTCGATCTTGCGGACGTATTCGCAGCTTTCCTTCGCGCCGTGCTCGCGGTCCATGCCGCCGTCTTCCCATTCGACCGAAAGAGGGCCGGTGTAGCCGATGTGGTTGATGGCGCGGATGACGCGCTCGAAGTCGACGTTGCCTCGACCGACGGAGCGAAAATCCCAGTAGCGGCCCGGCGAGTGGAACGGAACGTGGCCGCCGAACACACCGGCGTCGGCGAGATCGGGACCCCAAGCGGCGTCCTTCATGTGGACGTGGTAGATGCGGTCGGAGAATTCTTCGATGAAACGGACGTAGTCGACGCCTTGGTAACCGAGGTGGGACGGGTCGTAATTGAACCCGAAGGCCGGGTGGTGGTCGACGGCCTCGAGGGCGGTGCGGGCGGAGGCGATGTCGAAAGCGATTTCGCTCGGGTGGACTTCGAGGGCGAAGCGAACGCCGACTTTTTGAAATTCGTCGAGGATGGGGGTCCAGCGTTTGGCGAAGTCGGCGAAGCCGGCTTCGATCTGGCCGGGGGCGGTGGGCGGGAAGCCGTAAAGGAGGTGCCAGATGGAGGAGCCGGTGAAGCCGTTGACGACCTTTGCACCGAAGCGGGCGGCGGCTTGAGCGGTGCGGATGACTTCGTCGGCGGCGCGCTGGCGGACGCCTTCGGGGTCGCCGTCACCCCAGACTGCTGGTGGGAGAATGGCTTGGTGGCGCTCGTCGATGAGGTCGCAGACGGCTTGACCGACGAGGTGGGTCGAGATGGCGTGACAGACCAAGCCGTGCTCGGCGAGTTGCGCGTGCTTGGCTTTGCAGTAGGCCGCGTCGGCCTTATCGACCTCGAAATGGTCGCCCCAGCAGGCGAGTTCGACGCCGTCGTAGCCGAAGGATTTGACCTTGGGGAGGAGCTCGGTGAGCGGGAGATCGGCCCATTGGCCGGTGAAGAGGGTGATGGGTCTCACGTGATTGATGATTGGTAATGCGTGGGGATGCTCGTCCAGGTGGCGTTGGCTTGGGAGGAGGCGACTACTGCTTCGATAAAAGCCATGCCGCGGACGCCATCGGCGATGGTGGGGTAGTCGGGGGTGGCGCTTGGGTCGCGGAGGCTGGTGGCGAAGTCCTTGTAGAGATTGGCGAAACCTTCGAGGTAACCCTCGGGGTGGCCGGCGGGGACGCGGGTGGCGGCGGTGCCGGGGTCCGTTGCCGTCGGGCCGCCGGTGCGACGCACCTCGGTGGGGCGATCGGGGTATTTGACGAGGAGGGTGTTGGGTTCCATCTGATGCCACTGGAGGCCGGCTTTCTCGCCGTAAACGCGAATGTTGAGGTCGTTTTCTTCGCCGATGGAGATCTGGGAGGCCTGCAGCACGCCTTTCGCTCCGCCCTCGAAGCGGAGGAGGACGTTGGCGTCGTCGTCGAGCTGGCGACCGGGGACGAAGGTGGTGAGGTCGGCGGCGAGTTCGGCGATCTTGAGGCCAGAAATAAACTCGGCCAAGTTCTCGGCGTGGGTGCCGATGTCGCCGACGCAACCGGCGGCTCCGGATTTTGTCGGATCGGTGCGCCACTTGGCTTGCTTCTGGTCGCCGAGGTCGTTGGAGAGCCAGCCTTGCGGGTATTCGACCACGATCTTGCGGATGGGGCCGAGGAGGCCTTGGCGGACGAGTTCGCGGGCTTCGCGGACCATCGGGTAGCCGGTGTAATTGTGCGTGAGGCAGAAGCGCAGGCCGGTTTTTTCAATTAGGGCGGCGAGGGCTTCGGCTTGAGAGAGGTCGAAGGTGACGGGCTTCTCGCAGACGACGTGAAACCCGGCTTCGAGCGCGAGACGGGCGGGTTCGTAGTGGACGTGGTTGGGCGTGACGATGGCGACGAAGTCCATGCGCTCGCTTTCGGGGAGCGCGGCCTCGGCGGCGATCATGGCCTCGTAGGACGGGTAGCAGCGGTCGGGGGGCAGGAAAAAGTCGGAGCCGGATTTGCGGGAACGGTCGGGGTCGGACGAGAAGGCCCCGCAGACGAGTTCGATCTGGCCGTCGATGGCGGCGGCGATGCGGTGAACGGCTCCAATGAAGGCGCCGTGACCGCCTCCGATCATGCCCATGCGGAGTTTACGGTGGGTGAGGGGGGTGGGGATTTTCATGCTGAGGGGGGATCATCTCGCAGCCGATTGCTTTGAGCAAGGGTTGACGGGGTGGAGGAATCGGCGAGACTGGATCGATGAAATTCCTCCTTTTCTCCCTCCTGGCCGCAATTGTTGTGACGCCGCTCTTCGCAGCCGATAAGGTGTCCGCCATGGAAGACATCAAAGTTGTAATGAAGACCTCCTCGGGGGACATCGATCTCACCCTTTTCCCCTCGAAGGCCCCGGTGACGGTCGCGAATTTTCTCAATCTCGCCAAGCGTGGTTACTACGACGGACTGAAGTTCCACCGCGTCATCCCGAGCTTCATGATCCAGGGCGGCGATCCCGACGGGACGGGCGGCGGAGGCCCGGGCTATTCGTTTGAAGACGAAGTCGGCACTGGTCTCGAGTTCGACAAGCCGGGTCTACTGGCGATGGCCAACCGAGGACCAGCCACGAACGGCAGTCAATTTTTCATCACCCACGTGCCGACGCCTCATCTCAACGACAAACACACGATCTTCGGTGAAACGACGTCGAGCCAGGACGTGGTGAACAAGGTCAAACAGGGCGATACCATCGAATCGATTGAGATCCTTGGATCCACGGACGCGCTTTTCGAGGCGGAGGCTGACAAGATCGCCGAGTGGAATAAAAAGCTCGGTTAAGCGGTCGAATCCGACCGCGATAACGGCGTGATCGCGGTTTACTTCTGGGTGGCCGTAGGCGGAGCCGTCGGGAGCGTGCTGAGGTTTGGCGTCGCCGAGTGGATGGCTTCGCGGACCGGCGGAGCGTTCCCGTGGGGGACGATGCTGGTGAATGTCGTCGGCTCATTCGCGCTTGGTGCACTTGCGGCGATGGCCGCGCCGGACGGACTCAAGTATCTGGCGGGCTCGTCTGGGCGGGCGCTCTTAATGGTTGGTCTGTGCGGGGGATTCACGACTTTCTCGAGTTTTAGCCTACAGACGCTCGGATTAATCCAAGCGGGGCAATTTGGGGCGGCGGCGGGGAACGTCGTTGGATCCTTGGTGCTTTGCCTTCTCGCCGTCTCGGCGGGATTCTGGTCTGCGGGATTGATCTTTCCCGACCGTTAGGTTTTTGTCCTGTCTCGTTAGCACGGGCAGTTAGCTCAGCGGTAGAGCGGCTCGTTTACACCGAGTTGGTCGGGGGTTCGATCCCCTCACTGCCCATTCCATTTTTCCTAGGGCCACTCGACAGGTCTGCGACGAATCAAAGATCATGAAGTCTTTGAAAGGTATCTCGCTGTCGGTTGGGTTGTTGAGCTTGGTCGGCTTGTCGGGTTGCGAATCCATCTCACCCGACCAGGTGCTCCAAGCCGGGCTGCAGCAGGCGATCCGAGGTTACGCCGGACAGGACGTCTCGAACCGGGAACCTCGGGGGGCTTATCGGCAACGGGACGACTACCGCAACTACCGGGCAGACGATCAGCGATACGTGCGCGAGACGACCGGGTATCAGCGGTTCGGTCCGTATCGGAACGCGCGGGGCCAGGAATACGTCGTGGTGCGGGAATACTACAGCGATGGATCGTACGAGGATTCACCGCAGCTCTATTGACGGGCGCGCCGGGTAGCGGGGGAGTGCCGCCTTCGGCGGGTTGGGACGGGTCTCGGGCTGGAAGCCCGAGACGGCGAGCTGGAAGCTCGCGCTCCCCGGCGGCTGGTCGGCGTGATTGCGCTTTGCGTCGGCTGTCGGTGATGGGCATCTTCTTTGGACTTTGAAGAAGCCGTTCTCTCTCTTTCTTGCGCTCCGCTACCTCAAGCCGAAGCGCACGTTCGTCTCGGTGATCACGCTCATCTCGATCATCGGGGTGACGCTGGGGATCACCGTTCTCATTCTGGTCATCTCGGTGATGACGGGATTCGAGCGCGAGTTGCAGCGAAAGGTGATCGGCTTCGACGCGCACGTGGTCGTCACAACTGGGGGCGTATTGGGGGGATGGCGGGACGTCTCGGAGACGATCTCTGCGCTGCCGGACGTGGTGGCGGTGGCACCCTTCATGCAGGGACCGGCTTTGGTCGAATTCCAAAACCGCCGTCTCGCTCCAAAAGTGCGGGGAATCGTTCCAGAACGAGAAAACGAGATCAGCGAGATCAGCTCCTTCATCATCGCGGGTGAGTTGGATCTCGACGGCGACAACTGCGTCGTTGGCTCGGAGTTGGCGCGTTCGCTCGGATTGCGGGTTGGTGATTTGCTCACGATCTATTCTCCAGAGAACGTCGAGGCTGTCGTCGATCAACTGGAGGCAATGGAACAAGGCGGTGGTGCGGACAGCGATCAACTCGAAGACGTGAAGCAGATGATCGTCCCCACCGAGCTGACCGTGACCGGGATCTTCGAGAGTGGGCGCTACCTGTACGACAGTGAATTCATTCTCATTCCGCTTTACGTGGGGCAGGAAATCTACGGTCTCGACGACGACGTGCACGGATTGGCGATCAAGACCACCGATCCCTTCGGTGCGGAGACGGTGAAGAAGGAGATCATGGACGCAGTCGGGCCGCCGGTGAACGCGCTCACTTGGGTCGATCTCAACAAGCAGCTCTTCGAAGCGATTGCGATGGAGCGAACGGTCATGTTCTTTCTGCTGATGTTCATCATCCTCGTGGCGGCATTTGGGATCATGAATACGCTGATCACGGTGACGGTGCAGAAAACGCGGGAAATCGGAATCATCAAAGCGCTCGGCGCAAAGACGGGTCAAATCGTGGGCGTCTTCTTGGCTCAGGGGATGGTGGTTGGCTTCTTTGGGACTTTGTCGGGACTCGGACTCGGGATGGCGATGATCCAATGGCGGAACGAAGTCTCGCGCTGGCTGGCGACGGTCTTGGGCGTCGAGATCTTTCCGGCGTCGGTCTACCAATTTCAGGAGATCCCGGCGGAGGTGATCCCATCGGACGTCGCGATCATCTGCGTGAGTGCGTTCGTGATCTGCTCGTTGGCGGCGCTGGTGCCAGCCTACGCGGCAGCGCGGTTGGATCCGGTGAAGGCTCTGAGATACGAGTGATTTTTCAAACGAAGGTAACGAAGAAAGGAATGCTGATTCGGATGCATTCGTGATTCTTCGTTACCTTCTGTTCAACAGCATCTCATCTGCGGCTCGGGAGCAGCCTCTCGGTAAGGCGGCGGGGTCGCGGCCGAGGAGCTCGAAGTGCTCGCCGCGTCGGATCGCCAGGTCGCGCGTCTGGATCGCCGCGCAGCTTCCGAGGTTGGCGGCGTCGAAGAGGCGAAGGACGCCGGTGGTCCCATCGGGAACTTCGGCATTCGTTTCCGGATCGATGACGAGGCCGCGAGCCCACGGGGGGTGCAGATGAGATTGGCCGAGTCCGCTGGTGTAGAACTGGGATGAGAGTTCCGTCATCCCGTACTCGTTGAAGACGGACTCGCTGGGGAGGCCGAGGTGGCGGGCGAAGCGGGAGTAGAGATCGGTCTTTTCGATCTCGCGACCGGTGCCCTTGTAGCCGCCGGTTTCGACCGCCAAGGAGCCGGGCGGGAGGACGAGCTGGCTGTCGCCGAGGTGCTCGAACCAGTCGACGAAAGCGAGCGCGGTGCCGAAGATGACGACGGGCGTAGTCCAGTGTCGCGAGGATGCCTCGACGGCGTCCCAATCGGGGCCGAGGCAGGTGTCGGCGAGCCAGTCGGCCATGCGGCTGAGCGACGAGTGGGGCGCGGCGGCCACCGATGGGATGAGCGAGACCACCGGACCGTGGTCGGCGAGTCCGGCGTCGATCCAACCGTGGATCGCGGCGAGCGAGTAGAGCGCCAACGATCTGAAATGGTGCTGCCCGTAGCCTTCGCCCGTCGTGCCGCTGGTGCGAAAGGTGGTCGCGATCTCGTTCTCTGGAAAACAGCGAACGGCGGTTTGTTTAAAAACCTGCTGAGGGAGAGCTGGGATCTGCTGCCAGCGGACCGCCGGGAGAAACGCTTTGCAGTAGCGGTCGTAGGCGGGCTGGGAGGCGCGTTGGAAAGCGTGGACGGCGAGCAGCATCTCGCCGAAATCTTCGGCGCTGCTCCCCGCGATCCAAGCCGCAAGGCGGGATTCGAGATCCTGCACGGTGGTCGTCAGTGCTCGTCCCAAGGCTCGAACTGTAGCCCTAGCTCGCGCTCGAGTTCGGAGATGTCGCGCTGCTCGTGCTTTTCAATCAGGCAGATTGAGACGCCCGTCCGACCGGCTCGGGCGGTGCGGCCCGCGCGATGAGTGTAATACTGGCGCTGCTCGGGGAGCTGCCGATGAATCACGAAGGCGAGGCCTTCGACGTCGATGCCGCGAGCTGCGACGTCGGTCGAGATGAGGCAGCGGGTGCGCTCCTTCTTGAAGGAACGCATCACCTTGTCGCGATCTTTTTGGCTCAGATCGCCTTGCAGCACGTCAGCCGAGACTCCGCGCTTCTCGAGCTCGATGCCCAATTTGATCGCGCCCGCACGGGTGCGGCAGAAGACCATGCCGCGCTCGTCTTCCCGTGTTCCGACGTAATGAGCGATCCAGTCGTCTTTCTCCGCGCGCGCACAGACAACAAATCGGTGCGCGATGTTGCGGTTCACGACTTGGGTCTTTTCGACTTTGATCATCTTCGGATTCGGCTTCATGCAATCCGCCACGAGCCGCTGGATTTTGTCCTGGAACGTCGCCGAGAAGAGCCACGTGCTGCGGCGGGTGGCGGTGAGTTTGATGATCTGCGCCACCTCGGTGCGGAAGCCCATGCTCAGCATCTCGTCCGCTTCGTCGAGGACGAGATGTTTGACGGAATCAAGCTGGAGCGCATCCGCTTTTAGCAGGTCGAAGAGCCGACCGGGTGTGGCGACGACAATGTGAGTCGGACGCTTCAGGCGGGCGACTTGAAGACCGATCTTGTCACCGCCTCCGGTGACTTCGACGAAGATCTTCTCGGCGGCAAACTTAGTGTAGCGAAAAAGCTGCTGCCCGATTTGCTTGGCGAGTTCACGCGTGGGCGAAAGCACGAGCCCTTGAACAGCGGGATTCGCTGGATCGATCTTCATCAAGAGTGGCAACCCGAACGCCGCCGTCTTCCCGGTCCCGGTCTGGGCCTGGGCGACGAGGTCTCCGCCGTTTTTGACCAGGTAGGGGATGGCGCTCTCTTGGATGGAAGTCGGCGTGGAGATCCCGAGCGCGTCAAGACCGCGAACGAGGTCTGCCGGGACGCCGAGTTGGGAGAAGGAAGGCATCTGGTGACCATGCTGGGGTCACGCGGCTTAGTGAAGCCGCGAGTTCTCCGATGGAGCTTACGAGCAATCTAATCTTCCTGCCCGCGTTTGCGGGTGAGCCAGAGTGAGGCGAGGAAGAGCACGAGGAGCAGGGTGCCAAGGGCGGCTCCGAAGGGTTGGTTGCCGGCGGAGGTAAATTGTTTGTGGATGGTCTCGCCGATGGTTGGATTTGTGCCGCCGCCCATGAGGGTGGTGATCGCAAACATCGCGATCGAGGGGACGAAGACGAGCAGCGTGCCGGCGACGATGCCCGGGCGGGTGAGCGGGATGATGACCTTGGAAAAAGCCCGGACCGGTCCCGCGCCGAGGTCGTAGGCGGCCTCGATCATCGCGCCGTCGAGTCGCTCGACGCTGGTGTAGATCGGCAGGATCATGAACGGGAGGTAACTGTAAACGAGACCGAGAACGACGGCGAACGGGGTGTACATGAACCCGATGGGCGCGGTCGTGATCCCGGCGGTCTGGAGGGTCGCGTTGAGGATCCCCTCGCTGCTGAGGATCGAGATCCACGCGTAGGTTCGGATGAGAAAGCTGGTCCAGAAGGGAACCATGACGAGCGTCATGAGGAGATTGCGCCAACGCTCGGGCGCGCGACCGATGAAGTAGGCCGCCGGGTAACCGACGGCCATGCAGATGACGGTCGTGAGGAACGCATACCAAACCGAGACGAGAAGAATGCGAAGCCAGATCCAATCGAAGGCGCGGAGGTAGTTTTCCCAACTGAATTCGAAGACGATGCGGCCGAGCCCATCTCGCTGCATGAAGCTGTAAAGGACGAGCATCCCGGTTGGGACGATCACAAACAGGAGCAGCCACAGGAGGAGTGGCGCCATGAAAAGCCAAGCCCCCACTCCGGGCCGCCGCTCGAAAGCGGGGGCCGGGGCGGGGGCGGCTGGTGCGATTGCGGCCATCGATCAGGTGGTCAGCAATCCATCTTATCTGAGCCTACGAGCGAGATCGGATCACTGCACCTTGACGGTGGTGACCATCTCGTCGACGGCGGATGCCTGGGTGCCGATGTCTTCGAAGGTCTCCATCCGGGCAAGCTCTTCCTCGGTCGGGAACGAGGCGGCGTTGCCGAGCTGTTCAGCCGTCATTTCCTTCCGCGCGGCGGCGTTCGGGTTGAGGTAGGGGAATTCCTCCGAGATCATGAGACTGATCGCGGGGCGCAGGATGAAGTTCATGAACAATTCCGCGTTCTTCGGGTGCTCGGCGGTCTTCGGGATCGCCAAGCTGTCGACGAAGAGGTGCGCTCCCTCGGCGGGTAGCGTCCATGCGAACTTATCAGGATCTTCGTTGAGCAGGATTGCGCCTTCGCCGCTCCAGACGATGCCGATGGCGACGTCGCCATTCAGTAGCGCGGTCTTCGGGCTGTCGGAATCGTAGACCTTCACGAGTGGGAGCCATTTCTCGAGGACGGTCTTGGCTTTGGCCAAATTCTCATCGCTCACTTCGTTGACCGGGATATCGAGGGATTCGAGCGCCCAGCTGGTGATCTCGCGGGCGTCGTCGAGGACGACGATCTTGCCGGCGTATTTTTCCTGGAAGACGTCGTTGTAGCTCAGGACGGGTTCGGTCACGAGTTCGGTGTTGGTGATGATGCCGACGGAGCCGGCCATCCACGGGATCGAGTATTTGTTACCCGGATCGAAGGGGAGGCTGGTGAACTCGGGCGCGATGTTTTTGACGTTCGGCACGGCGTCCTTGTCGATGGGGCGAAGGAGGTCGGCTTTGATGAGCGCCTCGACGGTGTATTCGCTCGGTTGGATGAGGTCGTACTGACCACCGCCCGCGAGCAGCTTGGCGAGCATCTCCTCGTTCGAAGCGTAGTTCTCGACGTTGACCTTGATGCCGGTCTGCTTGGAGAATTTGTCGATAACCGACTGGGGGACGTATTCCGACCAGCAGAAAAGGTTAAGAACCTTGTCTTCGCCGGTGTCGTATTCGTTCTTCGGAATCGGCACCGGAGTAGCGGCAGCGGTGTCGGGGACCGGCGTCGCGTCGGCGGCGGGCGTGGTCTCCGGCGTAGCGGGAGCTTCGGCTGGCTTGTCGCAGCCGCTGAGGGCAAACGAACCCGCGATGAGCGCGGTGAGAGCGAGGAGTTTGGATGTTTTTTTCATTTTGTGGTTCTGCTTCTGGTGAGTTGACTAAAGAGGACGACGACGATGGTGACGAGAATGAAGATGGCGCTTAGGGCATTTAGCTGCGGGTTGAGGCCTTTTTTTGCGAGTCCGTAGATCTTGAGCGGTAGCGTCTGCGAGCCGACGCCGGAGGTGAAGAGCGAAACAATGTATTCGTCGAATGACAGGGTAAACGACATGAGCGCTCCGGCGATGATGGCGGGCATGAGGTAGGGCACGATCACTTTGAGAAAAGCCTGGACCGGCGTCGCTCCGAGATCCATCGCGGCTTCTTCCAGAAAGGGGTCGATGCCCTCGAGCCGGGCCTGCACACCCACGAGCACGAACGGAAAACAGAACGTCGTGTGCGCGATGATGAGCGTGAGGTAGCCGCGGTCGATGTGCAGATTGACAAATAGGATGAGTAAACTTACGCCCATGAGCACCTCTGGCATCACCATTGGGATGAAGATGAGTAGGCTCAGCGCATTGCGGAACGGGAAGCGGTAGCGAAACATGAGCCACGCACCAATGGTCCCGAGGACGGTCGCGAGGATCGTGGTAAACGAAGCGACGATGAGGCTGTTCTTAAAGGCACGGAGGAGGACCGCGTTATCGAGCAGCGCCGCATACCAATGGGTCGTGAATCCGGTCCAGCGGATGTTCAGCCGCGACTCGTTGAACGAGAAGACGATCAGCAGGATGATCGGGATGTAGAGAAAGAGGAAGACGAGGCCGGTCCATCCTCCGAGGAGCCAACTCTGAATCTGCGGACCAGTCGGCTTCCGCCACCGGCCCGGTGCGCTCCGATTGTCCACCGCCGCTTCCGCCATCGGTCCTGACGATTACCGAGTCGAATTCGTTACGTCGAGTGGGGAATGTGCCCAAGAGAGGAGCTGGGTGTGATCGCCAGAAGCCTTTGTAAAGCCGTGGCTTCCAGCCTCTGGAATCCAAAGTACCGCAAGCTTCCAGCTTGCCAGAACTTGCAATCTAGAAGGTCGCGTTACCATCCACGCGGACGCTGCTGCGGAGGGCGGTTAATTCGCTGTCGCCAGATGGATCGCGATCTTCGTCGCGAATCGGCTGGAAAATTCCCCAGCGTCGCTCTCGTGAATGATGTCGTGGTCGACGGGGAGGTGCGGTCGGCCAGGAAGAGGCTGCGCTTCTTC
>CAWDOJ010000002.1:0-634834 GCA_963803825.1 uncultured Verrucomicrobiae bacterium
GGTGGCCGACTGGCAGTGACTCGTCATGGTTTGCGGGGGCGGCGGGGCGATTTGGATCGACCGGGGGCGATCTCCACCTCGCCCCGACTTCCCGACGGCAATCGAAATGCGGTCATCGAAGCAATGAAGAGGTTGATCGCGATACCCTGGGCCCTCGAGTTGGCGATGATCCCCCGGACGGTGGCCAATCCCGTTGGTCCGCTCAGATCACCGCAGGTGATGTGTCGCCGCGGATGCACCCAGACGCCCCACCTGCGGGATCGAATCGTCCGGCATATATTGGCCGGGTGGGGGGCTGTGATCCACGAAACCAAAGAAACTGCCGCGACGAACGGATTCACCGCGGCGGTATCAATCGACGACTATTTTTTACTTCAAGCTCACCCGCGATTCTTCCGGCGACGGGCCAACAGCAGGCAGGCTCCACCGAGCAGCAAACCGATCGTCGAGGGCCGGGAACGGCAGTCGCCGTGAAGACTTGGAAGTTGTCGAGGGTGTAGTCCACGTCCAAGGCATCGGTTTGGCTTGGGTTATACATCCACTTGAACCGGGTTAGTCCATCGATGGTCGATTGAGCCTGATCATCGAATTCGCGAATCGCGGTGCCCGTGCCAGGATCGATCCAAATGTCGTAGGCGTTCGCTGCCAGTCCCTCACCGAGAACACCGTTGGGGTTGGTGTAGGAGATTGAGGAAGCACTGTCGTTGGCGATGAAATAAACCTTTGCGGTGGTGCCGTACGTTGTAGCCGTGGATCCATTCGCTCCAGCATTGCTTCTCAGTGTCCAGTTGCCTGATGTGGTCGGTGTGAGCCTGAACGTTACAAGGCCGAAGCTGTTGCTGCTGCCGACACTCGTAGAGGTGTTGCCCTCAGCATAGGCACCGGTTCCCAAGCCGCTCACTCCAAACAGGGCGGCGTTCGACACGAAATTTGTCCCGGCATCAGCGCGCGTGATGTTGATGTCGAACTGGAACCAAGCGAGGTCGCCCTGGATGCCGGTGAGCGCCGTGCTGCGGCCAACCGCGCCCTGCAACTCGTTGTCCAGTGCAGCTTGACCAGTCTGATCGAATAAAAGTTGATTGCTCGCGATGGATGCGGTCAGCGTCGATCCATTGGGAGCTGGAGTTACCGTATCGAGGGTGTCGAACTGATTCGCGCCTCAGCCTTCACGGAAGGGATGGTCGCGCCGTTAAAGTTTTGATTGAATATGTTGCTGTTGAAAACGACCTGTGCGGACGCGCTGGTCGATGCCGTGATCGATGTCAGCGCGACGAGGGACGCTACGGCGATAGCTTTTGGGGTGATGGGATTTGACATGAGGAGGAGGGGGTTGGTGGGATTGAAATTTACGATTTAGTGTGCTGTAGCTACATGCTCCTCGCCGAACAGAAACGCAATCAAAAGCGACATCGAAGTCAGAAATATTTTCTTCGCTTCTTTCTCAGAATGCGTGCTCTCCCAGTCAGGCGCTGAATCCGCTGTAATGACACCGATGTTCCGCCCGATGGCACGACCGACACAGTTGGCTAGCGGAGTCTCCGGGGACGCGTTGGATCGTCTGATCTGGACCGTTGGAGAAACGCAACAGCTCATTTCGCTATTGCTGACGTCGTGGCGGATCGGGAACGGGGTGTCGATCCGCGCAGTGCGTCGCCGCCTTGCCGGATCGGCATCCAGGTGCAGCTGCGGGTGCCGTTCCAGTTGTTGATGGACGCCCAGTCGATCATCCGTATCCTGTCCCCACTGGTGGTCGGCACCAGAATCTGCTGCCAGACGCGAGCGTAAAATGGCTTCTCCTCCGTCGCGTGGACCAGGCCGCCGTCGATGGCCAAGTCCACGGGCTGATCGAAATTCCAATCCATGTTTTCGTCGCGTGCGAAGACGATGGGCCGCGGACGACGGCGATACGATCGTCCTTCGCCGAACGAACGACGAGGGTGCGAAGATCCAGCTCCAGATCGATCACGGTCTCGCGTGGCCACGTTCGAGTGACCGACGCATCCGTACCGGCGGTGGCGGTCTGCGGTTCCCTCGTCCAGACTGAGGCTCGTCTCGCGACTCCATTCGGGGATGCGGACTTGCAGTGTGAATGGCTCCGGCTCGTGGAGGGAGAGACTGGTATGGATCTCACCTCGGGCGGAAAATTCCGTCTCGATCGTCAGGCGGGCGCGCTTCCCCGAAGGAAGGACCAATTCAGCCGTCGTTGGGCCGAAGAGATTGATCGCGATGCCCTCGCTCGTGGAGTTCGCGACGATCCGCCGTACCGTCGCCAGTCCCGTGGGCACGCTCAGATCGCAGCAGGTGATGTGTCCCTGAGGATAGACCCAGACTCCCCACTCTTTCGGATCGGATTTTACGCCGCTGAGCCGATTCATGTAGCTGAACTTTCGAGCGCCTCCCTGCGCGGCACCGATGAGAGCGTAGTAGATCGTGCGTTTGATTTGATCTCCCGAGCAGCGTGATCTCGTTGCGGCAAAGACTCTCGAACAGCGCGACCGCAGAGGCGCGACAACGTTCATCGCCGGTCGCGGTGTAAAGATTGATGACACCGATAAAGAACGACATCATGTCGCAAGCCGTGAGATAAATGCCGCCCGCCATCTCGTGGAGAGGCACCCGGCGGATCGTTCCGTTGATCAGATCGTAACCGTCGCAACCTCCTTCGCGGATGATGCAACGTAGAAACTCGAGAAACCGAGGGTCCTGCATTTTTCCGAACAAATCCACGACAGGTACGATTAACGTTCTCGATTCGATGTTGTTTAGGCTCCATCCCGACTTGGAGATTGGAACCTTGGGAAGCTCTCCAATCGGGGAGATCAAGCAGACCGTCTGTCGGACGAGGAATCGCAGAACGGCAGGGTCCGCATTGAAGTGCTCATAGTAGGCATCCAACCCGAGCAATACATATTTGCGTTCCCAGAGATCCCCGCCCGTCCCGTCCGGCGGTCTGGTCCAACAGCGCCTTGAGTTCCGGGTCGGGATTGTAGCGGTAGAAAAGGCAGGCGGACCGAACGGCTTTACCTCACGTTTCACCACCCGCGAATTGATTGATCCGCCCGGAGCGAAAATTCTGAACGAACGTGGCGTAGGGGATGTGATGTTCCGTCCACGTCTCCAGAGATCCATCGATTCGTCGGCCCGAACGTCCACGGAGTGAAATCTGATCGGGGGCGGAGTCGTGCATCTTGCAGGTTTTCAGAGTTGGAGTCAGTCCAGACAGAGAAAATGCCGTGGCGAGTCGACCTACCACGGCATTTCGAGAATTTCCTCTCTTGGTAGCTCTACGCCTGAGTCGCGGATTGACGACGCCGGAGGCGGAAGAGAACGAACATGGCGGCACCGAAGAGCAGTGCAACCGTCGACGGCTCGGGCACGGGCGTCACGCTCGTCCACGTGGTTCCGAATCGGATTTCATCGGCGAGGAGGTCCTTGGAATTGGTTCCGACGGTCTGAAATCCCACGCCGTTCAAGGTCGTGGCAGTAATATCCAAGGTGCTGTCCGTAATAGTCGCGATCGGTTCGGCCCCGCCGATATCGGGGTTTGCGAAGATGCTAATGGTTTCGGGGTTGGTCCCCACCAGATCGAACGTGATCTTGATGACGAAGAAATTTGTACTGGCAGCCGCCACACTGGTATCGACGTAGGAACTTCCACCGCCATTGGGACGCAACCGGGCATTCGCGTTGTTAAAGATATTCCCAAAGGTAAATGCCGCATCGCTAATCGTATTGTCATCCAGCGCAACGAATTGGACGATGTTTCCGCCGGTAGCGCCCCCTGCGGCATTGAGAATGAGACTGTAATAGTAGGTGCTGCCTTGAGTAATCGTCACGGGCGTATTGAAGAGGCGCAGCACACTGGTATTCGTGACGACACCGGAAGCCTGCGCCTTGATCCCTGTAGTGGCCAGTGCGTCGCTGCCGTCGGTATAGGAGAGCCCCGGCGAAGTGGAGTCATAGACATTCGTGCCGGTCCAGGTATTAGAACCCCAGCCGGTCCCCGAACCGTTGCCATTGAGATCGGTAGTGTTGGTCAGGTCAAAACCTTCGTAGGCGAGGAGCTGTGCGTAGGTCGAGGAGGTTGCGAAGGAGGCTAGAGTTATGGCAGCAGCGATGCCAAAGCGTTTGGCGGTGGGATGGATGTTCATAGAGATATGTTTTGGTCAGGGGTGTGATGGAGAACTTTTGCCGAGAGAGTCGGTAAGTCAAACATTTTTGACATCGAAGTCAGATTGGTCTCTCGGCGGAGGTCTTCAATTCCGGCTTGGTGCGGGAATGTCAATACGGAACGGGGTGCCCGGGAAGCCATCCTGATTGTAGAGCGTTGGCACGGGATTCGCGGTGTCGGCGTAGGAGACGCGCACTGGCGAGCGGCCGCTCGGGAATTCAACCCGCAGTCGGTCGTCGGCGTTGATGGTTGGAGCGCCCGCCGCGTCGGATCCGTAGGTGAAGGTAATCTGGAACGGCGACGTCGCGGTCCCGTCCCGGAGTTCGAGCCCGGAGCCGACGTTTGAAAAGGTGATCTCCAACGTAGATTCATTGATCACCGCGACACTCTCCGGGATCGGACCACCCGGCACGATCTCGCGATCGTAAGTGTTGGCAAGGGCGAGCTGAGCGAGGCGGAATCCGGGCGTCTTTTTGTCGGGCGGGTGGATGTCGTCGGGCTCGCCGACGTCGATCAGGACGGCGTATCCGACGTGCGGGATCTCATCTGCGGAGAGTGTTTGGTGGTTGCGGAAATCGGGCCACATTTCCCGCGCCCGGTCGGAATCCCAATTTGGAAGCTGGGCGAAATAGACCGGTAGCTGGGGATCGCGAAAACCGGCCCGCCACGAGTAGACGAGCAGGGCGAAGAGTTTCCGGTAAGCCTCGCCCATGCCGGCGTCGGATTCCCCCTGATACCAGATCACCCCGCGGATCGGATAGGGCTTCAGGGGGTGAATCATCCCATTGTCGAGGAGCGAAACCCCGTGTTGCGGTCCGCCCGCCATGGGTCGGGGAGCCGGTCCGTTTTTTCCTTCGCTTTGCCATTTCGCCGATTCGTTTTCGTATTGCTTTTTCAAAGCGCCGTACGCTGAGCGCAGCGCCGCGGTCTGTGGCTGCTCATCCATCACCGCTTCCGGCACCCAGGCCTGAAGGCGCGACCCACCCCATGTCGATTGAATCACGCCGACCGGCACGTCGAGTTCCTGGCGTAGTCGTTTGGCGAAGAAATAGGCGACGCCCGAGAGGTCGGGAGCGACCTCGGGCGTGATGGGCTCCCAGCGCACGCCGACAGTCTCCTGGGGCGAGTCGATGGAAAAGAGCGGGACTTTGAAGAAGCGGAGTTCCGGGTCGTTGGCCGCGGCGATGGTCGCCTCCGCGTCGGTCGTCCTGCTGATCGGCCAGCCCATGTTCGACTGACCGGAGGCAAGCCAGACTTCGCCGGAGAGGACGTCGGTGAGGGTTTTGGATTCCGACCCTCGAATCGTCATCTCGTAGGGGCCACCCGGGTCGGGAGTCGCAATCTCGGCTTCCCACCGACCGTCGTCACTCGCCGTCGCCGAGACGCTCGCCTGGTCGAACTCGATCTCGATGGCCTGGCCGGCTCGTCCCATCCCCAGACAACGAGCGGTCGGTCGTGCTGAACGACCATTCGGCTCGAGAACGGCGAGCCGAGTTTCAGCTCCGCCTGCGCCGACGCGGCGAGGACGGCGGTTGCGAGGAAGGTGAAGAGGGAGGATGGAAGTTTGTTCATTGCGAGTGGGTTGATGTGGAAAGGGATCTGAGTCGCACCAAGTCGATGATATGCGTCCAGCGGGCGGAGGTCTGGGGTGCCGGAGGCATCCAAGAAATTAGCCGGTGGTGAAGCGGCAGCGGAACCACCGGGCAACCAGCGGCACCGCACGCCACGCGCCCCAGCAGGAGCGCAAAAAGCCCGTGTGCGTCGAAATTGCCCTCATGCGCTTCTCGCGCCCCTTCCGGGGCGCATTTCGTTTTTCGTGAAACAATCGGTGGTTACGCTCGTTTCTCTCGCTCCACCACCGGCTAATTTCTGGTGTCCCTCCGGGACGGTAACGCTGGACATGGGCGGGTGCCATTGGGCGCAGACAGGTTCGATGATCAAGCTGACGATCTCGTAGGGGCGGAATGCGAAGTCGCCCTCAATCGGTTTTGGATCAGCCTCGGAGAGATCCGTGCGGCTGGCGCGCCAGCCGTCGCGAAGCCGCAATTGCGCCTGCCCCGTCCGCCCGAGCGTCTCGTGCAATCGGAGCAACCAGCGCCCGGCGCCGAGGGGTTTGGCGCCCCAGGCGGGGGCCAGCGATTCGCCTCCGTCGATAGAGAGGAGGCCGGGCGCGATGGCTGCGCCGTAATACGGGACCGGCGGCGTGAAGAGCGTCTCGGCGAGCGTCGCGGGCTGGTCGGATCGGCTGGCCCCGGGCTCGAAACGACCGATGGCGAGGCGCACGGTGTGCTGGCCTTGATCGGTGTAGAGACTTTCGGGAACGTGATCGCGCAGCGTGTGTGGCATGGCGTTGGTGAATCCATCCGCCTCGCCCGTGATCAGCGCACTCCGCAGGAGGCTGACCGCCAAATCGCCGTCGACGCACGAGAAGCCGTAGTTGTCCTCCGTTACCACAAAGAGACCGTCCGATTCGGAGTCGTCGGTGACCACGACCCAGCGGCTGGCGGGGACTTCCCACATCGGCTGCCAGGCGGGATCGCCGCTGCGCTGCGGGCGGCGGACGCTGCCGAAGACCGAGCCGAAGCGGGCCTGCCGCCCGGTGTATCCCGTGGCGAAGTGGGCTTTGAGGAGTTGATGTTCCTCGTGCCAGTCGATCTTGTAGTCGATCTCGAGGACCTTCGCTCCCGAGCGAAGACGATGGATCGTCGTGACGTGGCTCGCGGTGCCGATGCGGCGGGTTACGCGAATCTCCGCGCAGGCGTCTCCCTCCGACTGCAACGTGATCTCGCACGGTTCGGTCTGCGGAACTCCGAGCCGCAGCGCCTGTTGGTCGGTGTCCCAGGCTTCGAAGGCGAGGGGTGCGTCGGCGTGGACGACGAGGGCGTTGAGCGGCTCGGCGATGGAAATGGCCCGCCCTTCGACGCTCAGCGCCTGGATCGAGCCGTTCGCGTCGAGGGCGACGTCGACGAGGCCGTTGCTCAGCGACCGCTCGGTTGCGGTTACCGGCGGTGCCGGGTCCAGCGCCGTGAGTGCGCTGAGCGGCGTGCCGGCGAGGGGGGGTAATTTCGCGCGAATCGCCGCGCCGCTGGCGTCGAGCGTCCGGTGAATCCGGGGCACGGGGAGGGGATTGAAAACACACGCCTCGCCGTCAGCGGAAGCGAGGTGCTCGGCGGCGCGGTCGGTGATCTGGTCGACGAGCGCCTCGAGGCGGGGGACTTCCTGGCGATAGACGTCGTTGATGCTGGCTCCGGTGACGAAATCGTGGAACTGCACAAAGATGATGTCCTTCCACCACTCGATCGGCGGCGGCTCGGCACCCGTGACTGCGGCGGCGGCTTCGCAGAGCAGCATCGCCCGCTCGGCTCGCCGGTAGAGTTTTTTGATCGTGCGGTTCGTCGTCAGGACGGCGCGATGGGCTTCGAGATACATCTCACCGTCCCACGTGGGCAGGTCCGGCGCCGCCGTTTTCAACCGCTCGAAAAAGTCGCCGATCAGTGACCACTCGGTCTGCGGGAGGCCGCTGAGGTTTTGCAGACGCCGGGCGCGTTCGCACATTTCGTCGGTGACGCCGCCCCCGCCGTCGCCGTAGCCGACCGGGAGGAGATATTCGGGATGAACGGCGGCCTGGTCGTGCGATTGCTCGCCGTCGTGAATCTCGCGGATCGTCGCCTGGCCATTGTAGAATTGAATGGGTTCGCGGCAGTTGTGGACCGGGATTTCCGTCCCGTCGGTGCCGCGCCAGATGAAGCTGGTGTGCGGGAAGCGGTTGAGCGAATTCCACGCGAGCTTCGACGTGAAGAACGTCTCGAGGCCGCACTGCCGCATGATCTGCGGCAGCGCGCCGCTGAACCCGAAGCAATCGGGAAGCCACCCGACGGTGGAAGGTTTCCCGCTGATACGGACGAACTCCTCCTGACCCACGATGAAGCTGCGCGCCAGCGCTTCGCCGCAGGCAATCTGGGTATCCGACTCCACGTAGGAGCCGCCCATCATCTCCCAGCGACGGTTTTTCAAATGCCCCTGCACCCGCTCGTAGAGGGCGGGTTCGTCGCGCTCGACGGTCTCGTAGCAGACCGGGGAGCTGTGGGCAAAAGTCGCCTCCGGATAGCGGTCGAGGTAGTAGGCGCTGTTCGTGAAGGTGTGGACGGTCTTGGCCTCGCCGACGGCCCGGGTCCAGACCCAGACGAGATCGATGTGGGCGTGACCCACGAGGCTGCAGCGCATGCGAAGGCCGTCGGGCGGGAGTTCGCGGTAGGCTTGGCGAAGTCGGTCCCGGACCGCTTCGGCTCCGTGGAGGTCGTAGGCATCGGCGGCGTCGGAGAGGTGAGCCAGAAGTGAGCGCCCGAGGTAGGAGAGATTGGGCAGCGGCGGGCGGGTGCGGGTGACGGCAGTCAGATCGGTGACCTTGTCGCCAAGCTCACGCAGGAGGAGTTCGTAGAGAACGACCAGATCGTGCCACGCATCCCAGACCACGTCGTCGCGCTGCATCACCCACGCGCCTTCGAGGCAACTGCCGCGCGGATCGAACCCGGAGGCGTCCGGGTGCCAGATGGCGGATTGGACGCAGGTCGACTTGATCACCAGATCGTCGCAATCGTCCGGGAGTTGGCAAAACCGGTGCGCAACGTCGAAGCCGAACCACGGTTTGCCATCGGCGTAGAGCGTGGCCTCGGCTTGGTCCTGCCAATTGAGGTAGCGCGGCCCGCCCCCGCCTTTTTCGATGCGCAACCGAAATTCCTTCGTCTCGAAAAGTCGACCCCAGTAGGCCGGCGTGGTGATGACCTCGCCGCCCGGCTCGTGTGCGATGGTCACGGGTGAGCGCGAGGTCCAGATGCGCTTGGAGAGCTTGGTCAGCAAGCTCTGGAAGCGGCGGGGCAGGAGTTGGGGAGAGAGCGTTTGCATGGAGTGGATGAAGCTTGGCGTCGATATCGGCTGGTCATCAGACTTCACGGGAATTCCGTAGCCTTGGCTTCCAGCCTAGGTTCATTGGTTCCCCGGCTGGAAGCCGAGGCTACGGGCTTCGCTAACCACGCCCGGGGTGGGATCGATAATCAGCGCCGGGCGTTTGCCGGCCCCGGTCTGGCCGGTGCGTTCGTCGCCGAGGTCGGTTCGAATTTTTTCCGCGGCCTCGCGCAATTTCGCAACGACCTCCGGGTGGTCGGCGATCACGTTGTGCTGCTCCATCGGGTCGGTCGATAAATCGTAGAGCGCCTCGGGGATGCTGAAGTCGGTGGCCGGGCCGTGCTCGGCGAGCGCGGCTTCGGGTTCTTCCTGGTAATAAAAATGGTGGTCCCACTTCGGCTGGCGCGCGAAGAGGAGCTTGTAGCGGGAATCCCGGACGCCATCGAGGCGGTCGTAGTGGTAATAGAAGAAGAGGTCGCGGGGCGATTTCGCGTCGGCTTCGAGGAAGAGCGGACGGGCGTCCACGCCGTCGATCGTCGGCTCGTCGGGCACCGTGCCGCCCGCGAGAAGGGTGAGCGTCGGGAGAAGATCGAGCGCCGTCGCGAGTTCACCGTTGATCGAGCCGGGTCGGATCGTGCCCGGCCACCACGCGATCAGCGGGACGCGGAGACCTCCTTCGTAATTCGTCGTCTTGTAGCCGCGGAACGGCGCCGCGAAGCCACCCACATCCGGATCCGGTCGCGCGCGGGGTTGCCAGGGACCGTTGTCCGAGGTGAAAAGCACAAGCGTATTTTCCGCGAGGCCGCGCTCACGGAGATGATCGAGCAGGCGACCGACGTGGTGATCGAGCTCCGAGACGACGTCGCCGTAGAGCCCGTATTCCGAGGTGCCGAGAAATTTCTCGGTCGCCGCGAGAGGTTTATGCGGCATCGGCTGGGCCAGCAGCACAAAGAATGGCCCCTTCTGCTCGTCGATGAACCGGATCGTTTCGTCGGTGAAACGCTGGGTGAGCGTCGCCTGCTCGAAGTCCTCTTCGACGACCTCGTCGCCGCGAAGGATGACCTTCGGATCCATGTCGTTGCTGTAGGGGAGGCCGAAAAATTCATCGAAGCCGTGCCGCAGCGGCAGCACTTCTTTCTGATGCCCCAGGTGCCATTTGCCGAAGAGCGCGGTGGCGTAGCCTTGCGCGTGCAGGAGTTCGGGGAGGGTGGTTTCCGACGGATTCAGGCCGTAGTCCGAAGTGGAAAACACCACGCCCTCCAACCCGATTCGCTGGGCGTAGGAACCGGTCAGCAAGGCCGCCCGCGACGGGGTACACTGCGCCGCGGCCATGTAGAAATTCGTGAACCGCATCCCCTGCGCGGCCATCTCGTCGATTCGCGGCGTCTGGATGACCGGGCAGCCATTCACCGACAGGTCGCCGTAGCCGAGATCGTCGGTGAGAATAACGATGATGTTGGGCCGCGGCGGCGCGGCGGGCGGCTCAGCTTGCACGGAAAATTGGGGCAGGAGAGTGGCCATCACCAGGACGCAATGGGGGAAGAGCTTGGGCATCGATGTCAACTTTAGTTCCCAGAGCCCCACGGAATTGTCAATTTCAAACGGATGTCCGCAGGGCTTTTCAGCGTTCTCCGGGGCTGAGCGAGCGAATTTTTGGCCTCACCGGTTGACAGCACGCTCAAACCGCCGTATCTCCAAGAATATTACATCGATGTCTATTCTGTCGATGTCCCCCGAACTATGACGATTTCCCTCCGCTCGTTCCCGACTCCCGACGCTCGTCGATCAGCTTTCTCGCTGGTCGAAATCACTCTGGCTCTCGGGATCATTTCCTTTGCGTTGGTTTCCGTGATGGCGTTGATGCCGCTCGGCATGAAGAACCTCCGCTCCGCCATCGACACGACGGTTTCCGCCCAGATCACGCAATCCCTGGTGGCCGAGACGCAGCAGACTGATTTTTCGGAACTCGAAACCTTCACCCGATCCTTCGACGACCAAGGCCAGCCTCTCGACCAATTCACTGCGGCGGGCGCTCTGTACGACGCGCGCGTTTCGGTGTTCCAGGACGTTGAGCTTCCCGGCTCCGCGCCGAATGGAAACGTCGCCCGCATCAAGGTCGAGGTCGTCGCCAATCCCGGGCGAAAGTCGCTCTCGTCGGCCTTCTCGACCGACGAGATCGAGAAGCGCACGAACGTCACGTTCGTCGCCCGCGCCGAGGAGGCGCCGCTGTGAGCTGCCCGCGAGGAGCCCGCGCTTACGATCATCGAGCTGCTCGTCTCGACGGCAGTCCTCGCACTGATCCTTGGCATTCTGCTCGCAATCACGAGCCAGGTGCAGGGCACATTCAGCCGAACCGCGGGGCGGATCGAGCAATTCGGAAATGCCCGGACGGCTTTCGAGTCCATCGAGCGGCGACTGAGTCAGGCGACGCTGAACACGTATTGGAACTACGACGACCCGATCACGCCGACGGCCTACCAACGTCAGTCCGAGCTACGTTTTGTCTCGGGTCCGGCAACCAGCATCCTGAGCGGCGTGTCGCAGGTGAATGATCCCACCGGGCATGCGGTCTTCTTTCAGGCACCGCTGGGACTCGTCGAGACGCCACCCGATGCGCCCCTGCCGACGCTCCTGAATACGTGGGGTTTCTACGTCGATTACACCGACGGATCCGCCCAGCGCCCGCCGTTTATCACCAGTCCCGCCGAGTCGCGATTCCGATTGCTCGAACTCATGGAGCCCTCCGAGCAGCTCGCAGTTTACGAATACACGTCGGGCGACGGACGCGAAGGGAAGACCTCTGATAACTACACCTACAATTGGCTGAAAGACCCGCTGGGCAAGGATTCGAGCCCCGGCGATGGCTTTCCGGACTATGCTCGCGTGCTCGCCGAGAACATCGTCGCGCTCGTCCTCCTGCCCAAGCTGTCCGCGGAAGCGGATCCGACCGGTGCCCGCCTGACCCCCAATTACCTTTACAGCTCGACGGTGAGCAACTCCGACCCCGAGGTAAATTCGATGCATCAGCTCCCGCCGATCGTTCAGGTGACAATGGTGGCGATCGACGAAAAGTCCGCGGCGCGAATGACCGACGGCCAAGCCTCCAGTCTTCGAACCAAGGTGAATGGCTTGTTCGGCAGCGCCTCGAGCTACTCGGCTGATCTCGCGAGTCTCGAGGACTTCCTCTCGGGAGAAAACCTGAGCTACCGCGTCTTCCAAAGCGACGTGAACATTCCTGGCGCGAAGTGGAGTAACGAACAGACCAACTAACCCCCGAACCTTTTGCCACCGCTCGCCATGCTTCGTCGTCCCCGCCACCCCGCCTATCGACACCGAAATGGCCGCCGCCAGGGAGTCGCCCTGGTGATTGTTCTTTCGGTGCTGGTTTTGCTAACCGGCTTGATCCTCGCGTTCTTCTCGAGCGTCACGACGGAATCGATCACGACCGAGGGCCGGAGCCAGCAGGCCGTCGCCCAACAACTCGGCGAATCAGCCGTGCAGATGGTGATCGGACAGATCATCGAGGGGACGAGTCAGGGTCAGACCGTCGCCTGGGCCTCGCAACCGGGCGCGATCCGCACGTTTGATAACACCGGCGCGCAACTCGATATCTTCAAACTCTACACTTCGACTCAGATGGTCGCCAGCGCCGTGACCCCGGAATTGCCAACCGCCAACTGGAACGTCGTCGGAGGCAGTCCGCGTGACTACTCCGCGCAATGGGCGGACCTCAACGCCCCCGCAATCACCGCTGACGGGACACCGGTCTTCCCTATCGCCGACCCCCGGGCAAAGAGCGGAAATTCCGCCGAGAGCGTCGTGGGTTTCGACTACACCAACGGCGTTTCCGGGGTCGTCCTTCCGCCGGGCTCCGGCACGTCCGATGATCAGCGACTGCCAATGCCCGTGCGCTGGATGTATGTGCTCGAAGATGGGACGCTCGTCACCCCGCCCGCCGGCGGCAGCGGAGCATCGATCAGCGTCGGCGGCGCCACGCGGGCAAATCCCATCGCGGGACGCATCGCCTTCTGGACGGACGACGACACGTCGCGAATCAATATCAACACGGCAGCCGGCGACGCGTGGGATGCCAGCCCGGGCGCATTCTGGGACACGCCACGGGCGGAGACGCCATTCGAACGGAGTCTCGCTGAGCACCAACCCGCACGGGGCGAGTATCAGCGATTTCCGGGGCATCCGGCCGGTGTGTATCTGAGCGCAGTGTTCCGAGACCTCACTCGCGCAGACATCGGGACGGTCGCGCCGCGGGTGGAGGACGGAGGATCAGAGGGTGGAACAAGAACGACGGCAGAAGCTCAGATTCTCGTGCCCGATGAGGACCGACTCTACGCCAGCGTGGACGAGCTGCTCTACCGCCCGCTTCGCACCGCAAGTTCTCCCGCCATCACCGCAGAAGACCTCGCCACACGGAGGTTTTTCATTACGGCTCAAAGCCGCGCGCCGGAGATCAATCTTTTCGGCCAACCCCGCGTGGCCATCTGGCCGATCTCCGCGACCAATTCCGACGCCACGCGCTCCACCTTTGATAAACTCCTCGCGTTTGTCTCCACCATTGGCGGACTTCCCTATTACTTCACTCGCTCCAGTGCCATGGATCCCTCGGGAGAGTTCAGCAACGGCACCCCGGCGGGGCAGCGCAACCGACAGCTTTACACTTACCTCCAGCGTCTCACGAGCACCGACATACCGGGATTCGGCGGTAGTTTCACGGATCGTTTTTCCGCCGTAGACCGGGATCAGGTTCTCACGGAGATCTTTGACTACGTCCGGATGACGAACCTTTACGACGAGCAGGTCTCAACCAAGTTCACCCCGGCGGACAGGCAGACCCGCCACGGTCAAGTCACTCCGGTGACTCATCCCGACAACGGCACGAAGGGCATCGGGAGGTTCTTTACTCTGGCAAAAGTCGGGCTGGAATTCATCTGCAACGCCTCGAGCGAAACCCCGGCCACCTTCCCGTATGGCGACAGCAACAACCCGGCAAAGAACAAATTCCTCGGGGGAACTGCACTCGCCGCAGACAAAAGAATGATCCAGGCAATCTTACTGCTGGAATTCTGGAATCCTGCAACCGGGTGGACGGGGATGTATCCCGAGTTGGAAGTGGAGGTCGAATTTATAAGTGGCTTTGAAGTTGAAACCACACCATCAGGAGTAGTGTCACTGGGGTTTCCCAGCGGCGACTTGCCACCTTTCCCACTCACCAAGCCCTACGCTTTTCACAATCGAGTTTACGGCGCGACGCTGGATTTTCGAGCTGTCCTCAACGGCGCCGAATTGCCAGAGCGCGGCTCGATGCCAGCCGACAACAAAGGCAATCCCGTTTATCCGTTCGTCGGAAGCTCCGATCCGAATTGATGTCGCTCCCACCATGAATTTTTCAGGCGGAGAGGTTGTCGTGACACTCTTCTCGGGTCAGGGAGGCAACCGAAAGGAAGTGCAGAAAAGCACAATTAGATTTGACCCGGCCCCCACTCTTCCCCAACCAAAATTGGTGACGACGGGGTCCGAGGCCGCGGGTGGGGTCGACGCGACCAATACTGCCGACTGGTGGACCTTTGGCGTCAGCCCAATCACGGTCAGCAACTCACCCGCGTCTACTGGTGGGCGGATGAATTTCGTCGGATCCAACCACATCCGAAGCAGCGGCACCCCACTCCGAGGTGCCTTTATTCGCCCCGGAGTGGACGTCATAATCAACTATCAAGTGAAAGACGGCGACTACCGGGCGGCGGCGGCGCTGCGGGAAGTGCCATGGCAGATGTTTGAGCCAAACCGTCTCTACAATATTCCTGATCCGAGCATCCGGATGCGACACAACCTCACCAATGGCGTCAACGTTTGGCGGCAGGTCGGAACAGATTTCGAGGACAACGGGTTGGTCTACGCGCCCAATAGCGTCAATCCGCTCGTGGACTACGCCAAAGACAATCACCCGGATGTCCCGCCCCCCATCGATCAGAACGACACGGTCTTAAACGCGTCGCGCACGGGTGATTGGGACACCGGTCTCGCACTGGTGCACGACGGGGCCTACATCAACAAACCGGACGAGGGGAATATCCGGAACACCAATGGCGATGTCCCCTATTTCGCCCAGCCCCAAGCTCTGGAGTCAGCCGGGACGAACTTTTTCTCTCCCAACCGACTCATTCCATCCGCCGCAATGTTCGGTTCTCTCCCGACTTACGTTCACGCCACGCGCGACGCTTTTGTCGCCGGCAATAACGCTGCGGCTCGCCCTTGGCACACGTTGCTTTTCCGGCCGGACCAAGCGGGAACGCATCCTGGCCTGGGCACCCCAGCCAGTGGGCTGCCCTACACCGCTCCTCCCGATTACCTTCTCCTCGATCTCTTCTGGATGCCCGTCGTCGAACCCTATGCGATCAGCGAACCATTTTCGACGGCTGGCAAGATCAACCTGAACTACCGAATGCTGCCCTTCGACTACATCGAGCGAAGCACCGCAGTCCGTGCGGCAATGCGGCCGGAGCAGTTGCTGGCGATCCCGCTCAACACCGGCACCATTCAAAACTACAAGGAAAGCCAAGAGCTACCGAATCCCCCACCACCGAATCCGGATTATCGTCGCCGGATCGACGTTGCCGACCCCTCCACGACAACGACCGGAACCCTCAGCCAATTCGAAGCCCGTTTCAGCGCCGGGGACATCTTCCGCTCGGAGACCGAGCTTGCCAGTCTCTACCTCGTGCCCGAGGGCCAGACTCTGGGCGGGATGCAGACTTTTTGGAACCTCCACCGCCTTTCCGGTGACAACGTCCGCGAGCGTCCCTACGCAAATCTCCTGCCGAAATTCACGACCAAGTCGAACACCTACACCGTCTACTACCGGCCCAGGCCCTGAAAAAACGGAGCACGAGCACCCCGGCGCTTTGGGAAGAAACGGCGGACACCGTCACCGCCGAATACCGCGGCGCGACGACCATCGAGCGCTACATCGACAACCCCGCCGATCCGACTATTCCGGACTTCGCCACCGACGCAACCGCAACCGTCGATCCGCTCTACCGCTTCCGCGTGATCAGCAACGTCAAATTCACGCCATGAAAAATCGCTTCAGCACCCGCCCCCGCGGCGCCTTTTCGCTGGTCGAACTTCTGATCGTTATCGCGATCCTCTCGGTCCTTGCCGTGCTGGTCACGCCAGCGCTCACGTCGATCCTTCGTGGCAGCAATCTTTCCACCGGCGGACGCACAATTGAGGCTCAGTTTGCCCGGGCGCACCAGCAAGCCCTCTCCAGCGGAGAACGGGTGGAAGTTCGTTTCTACAAATTCCTGGACCCGGCAACCCCCGGCGCCACGAGCGCCTATCGCGCGCTGCAGCTCTTCCAACTCGACTCACGCGGCAAGTCCAAACCAATTTCAAAAATCGAGCGCCTGCCCGACTCGATCATCATCAACGAGAGCACCCAACTCTCCTCCCTGATCGCCCGGCTTCCAGACAAGAATTTCTCGTCGGCCGATCCCAAGCCGGACCTGCCGGGCGTCGGAGCCTCCTACACCGCCCGCGCCTTTGCCTTTCGCGGCGATGGATCGACGGAACTGAGTCCGCTCGGCAATTGGTTTGCGACCGTCCAGGCCACCACGACTCCAGCCACCGCGACCACGCCCCCACCGAATTACTACACCGTGCAAATTGACCCGGTGAACGGCGGCATCCAAACCTACCGACCCTAGAATCACTTCAATCCCAACCCTCACAACAAACCCAGCCATGTCATTCCACCCATCCACCTTCCTGGCGATCGCTTCCGCGCTCGCGCTCCCATTTGCCGCCACCGCAGCGGACGCGACCGTGACGCTCGACGAAAGCGCCACGGTGCCGTTTCCCAAGCTGCTCTATTCCTTCAACACCCAACTCCTTGCTGCTACGACCAGCCACAACGTCACCTACGGCGGCGAGGTGATCGATGGAGTCGTCGAGGAGCTCAAGCCCTATGGCCTGCGGTTTCCCGGCGGCACGGTCGGCAACAATTACGTCTGGAAGGAGGACAGCTTCTCGCTGCAGGAAGGCGACCTGACCAAGTGGGCGGCCAAGCAATTCGAAATCTTCCGCAAGAGCGGCAAAAAATACGACATGGAAGGCTTCGCCCGACTGTGCAACACCTATAACATCGAGCCGATCTACGTGTTGAACGTTTTCGAGGAAACCCCCGAGAGCGTCGTCGAGTTGCTGGAGCATTTCGATTCCATCGACCTGAAAGTCCGCTTCATCGAGCTGGCCAACGAACCCTATTGGGACCCCCGCTCTCACAACGACGTGGAAGCCTACATGAATTTCTGCCGCCCACTGGTGGCCGCCATTCGTGAGAAGAATCCCGACATCAAGATCGGGGCCTGCTTCGGCCCGGTGGACAAACCCGGCAACTACGAAGAAATCTGGAACGCGCCCCTCGCGAAGGAAGATTGGTATGACGCCGTCGTCTACCATGAATACTACGGCGGACAGGGGTTTGCGATGGAGGCCGGCACCTCGATGCCGGTCGAGGCCATGCTTCACCCCGATGCCTTCGTGGCGGAAGTGGTCGAAGCCATGGAAGAGGCCAAGCCGGGCCTGCCAATCTGGTTCACCGAATGGAACATCGGCAGCCAGGGCCTCAAGGAATGGAAAAACACCGGCGCCGAGCTGCTCTTCATCGCCGCTGCGACCCAGCAAATCTTCGTCCACAACGACGTCTTCGAGTGGAGTTGCTTTCACCAACTCTGGTCAAAGGGATTCGGCTTGATGGATTGGAACAAGGACACCGCAGCGCTCGATACCACGGCCAGTTACCAGCTCTTCGAGTTGATGGGTGCCACCTTCGACGGTGCCGAGAAACTGATTTCGTCAACCATCGGGGATTCCAAAGGTGCCCTGGCTCTCACAGTCACCGGGTCAAACGGCCCGCAACTCTTGGTGATCAACCGCAGCGCCGAGCCGCTCACGCTCACCCTCCCCGATAACCCAGCTTTCGGCCAGGCGACCGCTGCGACGATCCAGTGCGGCCCGCCGCTCAAGAAACTCCCGATCAATACCGATCTGATCGTCGAGTCGCCCGTCTCGGGCGCGAACGTCGAACTCCCGCCTTACTCGGTCAGCCGGATCTTCTCGAAGTAGAGCGCCCCCTCCATGCGATGGAGCAAGCGAGCCGCCTCCACCGACTCGTGCATTCCTGCGCCCGGGTGCCTTTGATCTTAGACACCGACACGGTTAATGAGGTCGACGATCGGTTCGCTCTCGCCGGACGACGACCCCAAACTCCAAGAGGCGCAGAGGTCCTCTTGCTACCCCGGTACGCGGGGACCCCGATCCGACGGGGAAGGGATCACTTCGCAGTGGGGTGTTTTCACGGAGGCACCACGAGATCGGCTGCCAGGTCATAGACCCAGAAGACGAGATGGCCGGGGTTTAACCTCCCGGTCCGGCCGGCCCAGATTCCCACGGCCGTGATGTTCGATTCCGGCGTCAGCGTCATGTCGAACGAGAGATTCCTCCACTTGGACAAAAAGATCCGTCTCGGTCGGATTGAAAGGAGCCCATCCGTCGACTCCCATCATTTCGGTTCCCGTCATCCGGTGAGTCGAAGGCTCTTTGTCGTTGCCGACCGTGAAGGTCATGGTGGACAAGAGCCACTGATCATCGACGCGAATGAGCCAACGCGCCTCGCCCCCGTTGCCGCTCCCGATGAGAGAGGGACCCAGGATGGCGGCGAGGACCGCATCGTCGGTCGGGTTCGGGGGACCGGCAGGGCATCGCCGCCCTCGAGGAAGTTTGCCTTGTCCACAAAGAACACGACGCCGTACTCACCGGGCCGTTTGCTGTTGCCCAGGTTTTGACCCGAGATCGACGACAGACTCACGTAGGCGGGACTGCCATTGCGACCGCTGACCACCTGTCCGCTGTCTTCCGGCTCCACTGAGCGGTTTTTGACGTCAAACTGCCGACGAGTCAGACCACCGTAAAAACTCTGGCCCCGGTAGTCGGACTGCGGCGTCAGCGCCTCGGTGACGCTGAATCGGTTGTAGTCGAGGAAGTCATCCTCTTCGCCGCTATCGTCCAGGTCGGTGATCCCCGGAGCACCGGAGCCAAGATAACTCGTCCGCGCCAGCGGGGCCGTCGTGGGTACCCAGGAGTCGCCTGCGGCGACCTCGATGGAGGGCTCGTCCGGCGAGTTGAGGTCGACGACCACCTCCGCATGAACGACAAACGTTGGAGCGAATGAAATCGCGATGGCGGCGGTTGCCAGCGGCAAGAGGGAGCGAAGGAGGGTATTGGACATAATCGGGGAGGCTGGCGTCACAGACAACAGCATCAACGAAAAGACATCGATGTAATCATTTTACGATTCGAGAAAATCTTGGTAGGGCTCGACCGTCTCGGCTTCGACCAGCTTGTTGAGCATTTTCATCCGGTAGCGTTCCCGGGTTTCGGAGTGGTCGGAATCCTGGGCGAGGTTGTGGATTTCGCACGGGTCGTGCTGCAGGTCGTAGAGTTCCTCGAATCCGCTCTGGTGATAGCAATACTTCCAGTCGAAATCGCGGATCATTTTTGCCCGAATGTTGATCCCGGGCTGGGCGTAGAGGGCACTTTGTTTCATTTGGTAAGCCACGCAGGGTCGCGGCTTGGCATCGGGCGCGACGGCCAGCTCCAGCAGCGCGGGTTCCTGGCCACCCTGACAGAAGACCACGTCGCGAACGGCGTCGACTTCGCCGCGCATCAGCGGATTGAGGTCGATACCCTGCACGCCCTCGGGGATGTCGATCCCGGCGATGAAGAGGAGCGTCGGCAGGATGTCGATGGATTCGACGAGCGCGGGAATGCGCGCCGGGGCGACTTTGCCCGGGGCGTGAATGACGAGCGGGACGCGGGTGATGCAGTCGTAGAAACTGGTGTCCCATTTCTCGGGAAGCTGGTGCTCGCCGGCGAAGTCGCCGTGATCCGACCAGAGGACGACCATCGTGTCGTCGAGGATTCCGAGTTTTTCCAAACGCTCAAAGACTCGCTCGACCTCGGCGTCGACGAAACGCGTCATGTCGAGATACGTGCCGATCACCTCGCGCCAGTCGTCATCGGTCATTTTGTCCAGTTCGTAGCTTTCGCGGAGCTGCGCTTGATAGGGCGGTTTGTTCTCGAGGGAATCGCGGGGCGGGAGTTCGATTTGCGACCGGTCGGTCATTCCGTGAAACGGAGCCGGGACGCCGTAGGGCGGATGCGGCGCGTTCCAATTCACCCACATGAAAAATGGCTTATCGGTGTCGCGCCCGTTCTCGATCCACTCGAGAGCCGTCTCGGTCTCGCGATAGTCACCGAATTCCTCGAGCGGGAACGGGTGCTCGCCCACCCAATACGAGCCCGGCGGCAGCGTGTCGGCGGGCGTCTCCATCACGCCCTTCCCGCGCGACGGTTGGTGGTAGTCGAACGTCCCCGGCTTCGTGTCCGCGTCGACCACGTGATTTTTGCCGACGAGCGCGGTCTCGTAGCCGTTGTCGCGCAGGTGGCGGATCATGTTGATCTCGTGCGGGCGGGCGTGGAGGTGGAGCGTGCGGTGCCCATTGACGTGCGGATATTGACCGGTGAGCAACGCGCAACGCGACGGCACGCACTTCGGATGGACGGTGTGGCATTGATCGAAGACCACGGACCGCTCCGCGATGGATTCGAGAAAGGGCGTCGTGCCGAGCCGATGACCATAGAGGCTCATCGCGGTCGCTTTCAGTTCGTCGGGACAGAGGAGAAGAATGTTCATGAGATTGAGGATCGGCGCTTGCCAACGCGACGGCTATACCGCAGAAGTGACACCGATGCCACCTCCGATTTCCGGCGGTGAGCATCATTGAATCATCCAGCGTCCACCTTTCCCCATGAAAAAATCCATCCTCCTCCTTCTCGCCCTCGCGACCCTGTGTCTCCCGCTCCACGCCGAGGAGAGTTTACTCCCCACGACGCCGGAACTGAAGTTCTGGTATCCGCCTTTCGCGTCCTCGCAGCCGACCTACGACGGCGAGGACGCCTTCACCGTCGATCTGGCGACCGCCGAGGGCAAGCCAATGGCCATGGTCAAACTCCCGCTCGCCGAAGCGAACCTGGAAACCGGCAAGCGCTATCTCCTTTCGTTCGACATCAAAGCCGAGCCCGCTGCTGGCGTTGTGCTCAATTCCCCGGAACCCAACGCCGCGGGCGAGAAAAACGCCAACGGCGCGGTCAAGCCGACCAACGAATTTCTCCAACTCACGCCAAAATGGTCCGAGCAGAAAGTCGAGTTCACCTACGATCCGACCATCGCGAACGGCGAGTTTTCGTTCTTCTTCCCGAAGGCGCAGATCGCCAAGGGCGGCAAAGTGTCGCTGCGGAGCTTCCGTCTCGTCTCGGCGGAATAGTCCGCCGTCTCCCGCCACCCCTCCCGCTTTCGTTTCCAGCGCGCCTCCCTGAATGACTCTCCTCGACATCCTCGTCATTGTCTTCGCCCTCCTGTCGGTCACGATCTTCGGCTACCTGCTCAAGGGTAAGGCGGACTCGGGGACGGACGATTTCATCGTCGCGGGGCGGAAAATGCCGTTCTGGTTGGCGGGCCTGTCGATGGTCGCGACGAACCTGAACGCCAGCACCCCGCTGGTTGATTCCCGCAAAATCCGTAACGACGGCATCGCGGGCCTGTGGTTTTCCTGGCAGGGCGTGATCGTGAGTTCCATCGCGGTCATTTGGTTCGACCGACTCTGGCGGCGCTCCGGCATCACGACCGCGGTCGAGCTTTACGCCATCCGCTACAAGAGCTGGCAAGGGTCCGGCGGCGCGGATTTACGACGTGGGCGTGCTGGCCATTTTCAATGGCTGCATCTGGTCGGCCGTCGGGCTGGTCGGCATGAAGAAAGTCAGCGCCGTTCTGTTCGACTTCCCGGCGTCCATCGCGCTTTTCGGTTTGTCGGTTCCGACCGACTGGGTGGTGGTCCTGAGCATCACGGCGCTGGCCGTGATTTATTCGACCGCCAGCGGCGTGCAGGGCGTGGTGTGGACGGATTTCTTCGAACTCATCGTCACCCTTTGCTGCACGTATTTTCTGTTCTTTCCTCATCTTCCGCGAAGTCGGCTGGAACGTGGGTCTGCGCGAAAAGATCTACGCGCTCCCCGACGGCGGCGAGGGAATCCTGCACCTGTGGCCGGAAATCGGTGCCGCGTTTCTCGTGCTCCTGGTCGTGCAGCCCATCATCAGTCTGGGCGCATTCAACCCGGGCGTGCAGCGCATGTTGTGCGTGAAAAGCGAGCGGGAGGTCATCAAGACGTTCCTGCTCGGTTCCTTCGTCAACTACGCGCTGAAACCCTGGCCCTACCTCATCGCGGGCCTCGCCGGCATGTTCCTCGTCTCCGATGCGACGTTGCTCGATAGCTTCCCGGGGATCGTCTCACCGAGCGGCGAAAAAATTCCCGACTACGAGATGGTGTATCCCACGCTCATCCGGACCTACCTGCCCGCCGGGCTGATGGGCCTCATGATGTCGGGTTTCCTTTTCGCGTTCATGTCGTCGGTCGACACGAACATCCACAACAGCGCGTCCATTTTTGTGAACGACCTCTACCGTCCGTTCCTCGCCAAGGCCAAACGCCCCCACCACTACGTGAACGTAGCCCGCGTCTTCATGGTCACTCAGACGCTGCTCGCCGTGATCGTCGGACTCCTGATCGACGACATCCTGCTGCTCATCATGTTCGCTCTCACGGTCCACAATGCGGACGGCATCATGAAGATGCTGCGATTTGTGTGGTGGCGGGTGAATGGCGCGGCGGAATTCTACGCCAAGCTCGTCGGACTCGCCGGCGTGATCTTCATCATCTCCCCTCCCGGCGCAGCGCTGGTCCAAACCCTCGGCGCAGCACTCGGCCAGGAAACCAACGACTCCTACTACGCGCTCCGACTCCTCCTCATCATCGCTGGCAGCACGACGGCCGGGTTCCTCGGCATGTTTCTCAATCCACCGGAGCCAATGGAGCGGTTGCAGGAATTCTACCGACGGGTGCGACCCTACGGCTGGTGGGGGCCGGTCGCTGCCGCCTGCCCGGGCGAGGGTCACAACGACTCCATTCCCCTGCTCGTGGCGATGACCTTTGCCGGACTCGGGTTCACCTTCGGCGGCATCTTCACCGCACTTGGCCTCATGTTGGCGCTGTTTCCGATGATGATCATCGCCGCACTCATTTTCGCGGCGAGTTCCCTCATTCTGTGGCGGGGCATGAATATTATCGCCCCACGTGAGCCCCGCCGCAGCGTAGGAGCCCGCGAGCGCCGTCAGGCCGATTCGCGCAGGATAAGCTCGAGCTGATATTCAAGCACCCGGGGATTTGAAACGTCCTTGGCCTTGATCCTCTCGATCAACAGACGCACGCAATCTTCGGCGATCGCCGCGTGCGGCTGCCGGACCGTCGTGAGCCGCGGAATGATGAGGCTGGCGATCTCGGTATCGTCGAAGCCGGTCACAGCGACATCCTCCGGCACCCGGAGCCCCAGATCGCAGCAGGCTCGAATGACCCCGATCGCCATCGCGTCGTTCGCCGCCACGATGGCAGTGGGACGTTTTGGCCGGGACAGAATGCTCTTCGCCCGGATCTCGGCGCTGCTCGCGTGGAAATCGCCGAAGGACAACCAGTCCTCGCGCATGGGGATGCCCGCTTTCTGGAGAACCGCCTTGAACGCCCCGAGACGGGCGTTCGTGCTAAACGTATCCGGCTTGCCACCTACAAAACCAAGTTCGCGGTGCCCCGCCCGGATCAAGTAGGTCACCACCCGCTCCACCGCATCCACCTGCGCGATCCGCACCAGATCGACCGGCAATCCCATGCGCCGCCGTCCGCCCATGATGACCGGGGTGTTTCGCGACAGAAGCTGCCGGACGACACCGTCGAACTCCGGCCCAGCCTCGTTTTCGCTTGCGTTGATGATGATGCCGCTCACCCGGTTTGCCGCGAAGTTTCGGAGCGCCCGCGTCTCCTCGTCGGGATCGTTGAAGGTGCTGAAGAACAGGAGGTCGTAGCCGTATTGACGCGCAGCCGTGTGGATACTCTGGATGTAGGTCAGAAAAAAAACGTTCGCGATGCTTGGCACGATCACACCCAGCAGGTTCGAAGCGCCCGAGCGGAGATTGGCGGCCTGCTGATTGCGGACGTAACCCAGATCCTTCGCGGCCTTGAGTACGCGTTCCCGACTCTTCGAACGCCTTGATTCACCCGCTAGAATACGGGCCGCGGTCTTGGCGGAAACCCCTGACTTCGCTGCAACTTGATAAATGGTAGCCATCTGAAATGCCGAGACCGATAGACGGCTCTAAGCGGAATTCATGACCGAACTTCGATCCCGAGGCGATCCGATAATTCGGCGCGACAAACCGATCAAAACAGCGCGAGCGTTGAATCACTGATCGTGAAGACGTCCACGCTGGTTCCTGGCGCGAGAAGAGTTCGCAGTGTCCTCGCGCGCCCCAGCGTCTCGTGCAGAGGCCGGAAGAGCGCCCCGTTTTCATTGCGCCACACCCGGGCTGGATGACGGGCGCGATGGCGAATTCAAGAGTGCCAATGTTTTTCTGTCGCAAAGTGGGGGGATGTTTCCACTTGTGCGGAGAGATGCCATCCCTAATACTGACACCGATGTCGATTCTGCAGCGTATCCTCCTTGCCGGCGTCATGGGCGCTCTCCCGCTCTGCGCAATCGCGCAGGAGCCACTGGAAAAGCTCCCCATCAACACCGACCTCATCGTCGAAACATCCGCCGCCGGGGCCGTCGTGGAGGGGCCCGCCTATTCGATCAATCGCATCGGAGAGTCCGTCGCAGTGAAATTCGAAACCAACAAATGAACCGAGCCGCCCTCGAAAAACGCCTCGCGCATCCCGGCACGGGAATTTCGCTGATCTTGGACACCGATACGTTCAACGAGGTCGATGACCAGTTCGCGCTCGCCTACGCGCTGCGCTCGAGGGAAACGATGACTGTCGAGGCGATCTACGCCGCGCCTTTCCACAATGACCGCTCGACCGGTCCGGGCGATGGCATGGAGAAAAGCCACGAGGAGATCCTGCGGGTTCTCGGTCGGCTCGGCGAGCCGTCCGCCGGACGCGTGTTTCGCGGCTCGCCGGCGTTTCTCGAAACGCCCGACACGCCGGTCGAGAGCGAGGCCGCGCACCATCTCGTCGAGACCGCCATGGCGCGGTCGCCCGACGATCCGCCGCTCTACGTGGCAGCCATCGCCGCGATCACGAACATCGCCTCCGCGCTCCTGATGGAGCCGCGCATCTCCGAGCGAATCGTGGTTCTGTGGCTCGGAGGAAACATCCGCCGCTGCTTCCACGCCAAGGAGTTCAACCTGCGCCAGGATCCAGCCGCCGCGCGGATCGTCTTCGACAGCGGTGTTCCGATCATCTGGTTCCCATGCCTCGGAGTTTCCTCTCATCTTGTGACGACTCTGGCGGAGCTGGAGCGGGATCTCGCGGGCCGCTCCGCCATCGGCGACTATCTCGTCGAGATCGTGCGCGGGTATCACGACGACCATTTCGCGTGGGGAAAAGTGATCTGGGACATCGCGCCCATCGGCTGGCTGGTGAACCCGGATTGGGTCGCCACAAGAATCGAGCCCAGCCCCGTCCTTTGCGAAGATCTCGGATGGCGCGACGACTCCGCGCGGCACCCGATTCGCGAGGCGCTCTACATCGACCGCAATGCCGTGTTCCGCGATCTCTTCGCGAAGCTCGCGACCTAACTTTATTGCCGTGCGACATGTTCCTATTCTCCTCGCGGCGTTTTGCCTGGTGCGCGGAAGCGCGGAAAGCGCGACCGCCCCTAAACAGGAGTGGCTGCGGGGCCACGGAACTGATCAGGGCGAGCATGTCTTCGAAGGATTCCAGACCCGTGACGGGGGCTATATCGCTGTCGGCAAGACGGGAGAAAATTCCGGACGAACCACTGACATATTGGTCGTCAAAACTGACGCGGCAGGAAATCTGGAATGGCAGCGCGTCATCGGAGAAAAGGGGTCCCATGAGGAGGGCCGATGCGTGATCGAAGCGGCGGATGGATACATCGTGGGAGGCGCGCTACAGTCGAAAGCGGGCCTCTTGAAGCTGGATGGCGAAGGCGTCACTCTTTGGTCGAAGACCTATCCGCACGCTGGTTTTGGTGCGATTCGCGGCATCGAACTCGCTGGCGACAACGAAATCGTCGCGACTGGATATACAGACAGCAAGGAGCGTGAAGTTCCGTTTATCGCAGAAGAGGCGAAAGGCTTCATTCTCAAGACGGATGCCAATGGAACGCTGATCTGGAAAAAGCCACTCGGCGTGACCCAGGGAACGAAGGTCAAGACAGCCAAGGGCGGATTTCTCGTATGCTCGACCGCATGGCGGGTCTCGGATGGGATCGATCATCAGGACGCGTGTCTCATCCGGACCGACGACGAAGGCAACGAGGTGTGGACGAAATACTACGGCGGCGAGGGGGACGATCAATGTTTCGACATGGATCTCGCAGCCGACGGCTGCGTGCTGGGTGGCCACACGAGATCCGGCAGCGGGTGGGATGCATGGGCCGTCCGGGTGGATAGCGACGGCAAGCTGATGTGGGAGAAAAAATTCGGAGAACCTCTCAGTGGTGATTCAAAGGTGATCTTCGACGAGTGCTACGGCATCAAAACAACGCCCGACGGCGGGTTCGTCATGGCCTGCGGTTCCGGCATCGAACCCGACAACACAGTGAACAAGACCGACCCGCTCAACACATGGGCGGCCTATATCGTCAGGACAGACGCGGCAGGAGAAACGCTGTGGACATTCACTCATCACACTCCGGGCGAGGGCCACAACGCGGCCGAGTATGTCGGCGTGTGCCGCGACGGCAGCTACATCGTGTTCCTGGACTCGGACAACGCGGGCGAGATGGAGGAAGAAAACTTCGGATTTCTGAAGCTCGCGCGGGAATAGTCCGCGCCTCAATTCGGCGGGACGGCTCCGAGCACAAACGAGCGCGTCCCCGCTAATCTGGAATTCCTTGGGGATTCAAGCTCAAATCGGAAAGGATGCGGGTGACTTTTACGCGCGGACGATTTCCACCATTTGATGACCCTCGACGCGTGGCACGCGAAAGCATGTCGCGCCCTCCTCCAATGTGAAATCGAGGGGTTCGCCTCCGGGCGCGAGTCGGACGGCGCGCGCTTCTTTCGGCAGTCGCACCCGGCAGGCGACGTCGAACACCGGGAGGATTTCCTCGATGACTTCCACGGGTTGGGAATCGCCCGGCCCGGTGCCGCCACGCAGCGATGGGGCGGCGTGCAGGAGATGAAAGACGTATCGGTTTTCGCTCGCTTGATTCATCAGGTTCACGCGACCGGTTGAGGGAAGGGTGGTTTCCACGGGCATCCGTCCTCCCAGCAGCCGACGAATCGCCGCCACGACGAAATCGCGGTAGAGTGGCTGGCCGTTCCGGCGATAGCAGGTAAAGATACTGTGTGCGAACCATGCGACGTTGCCGAAAATGGTCGCGCCGGGATACTGGCTGGGGCCTGCATCGGGCGCGTGCCGGTGGCTGCAAAAGTGGTCCCATGCGCGATTGAACCAGGGGTTGGCGCGAGCGACGAAAATCTCCGCGTCGCGCGGCTCCGCGTCCCAAGCTCCGCCGGGGATGACGATGGGAGCGCGAACAGGGACTTCTTTCGAGAAGGCAGTCGCAACGAGGTAGTCCGGATCGAACTCGCTGCGACCTTTCAGTTTGACGCCGGCATCGAGGACAAACGCCGTGCGCTCCGGATTCAGCAGGCTGTGGCCGCTGGCCAGCATCCGGCCTCCCGCTTTCAGGTATGACTGAGCGCGCTCCAGAAGTTCGCCTTCCAACTGGACGGAGTCCGGCAGAATGACGAGATCGAGTCCGTCCCAAGCGGCGAAGCGATCCAGCACAACGAACGGCAATTGGGCCTCGAGTAGCATTCTCGACGCGCCCTCGTCCGCGGACCGGTCGCGATGTCCGAGCACTCCCTGATGCTCCTCGGCGCTAAGCAGCCCGATGCTTGCGACGGGCGTGACTCCGTCGCACCAGGGCTCCGCAGCTTCCACGCTGCGATACGCCTCGCCGATGAGGGCGTAGGTATCAGCGTTCATTTCCCCGCTCGGATGGAGCTGGTCGCCGACGCTGCATTTCGCGCCGTAGGCCAGCATGGCGGCGCATTCGTAGCGAAGCGCGGCCGGGCGTTTGTAGCCGCCAAATTCCCCCCAGCTCGTGTGGAATTTTCCGGTCATGCCAAGATAGTCGAACCGCGTGGTCGCGGCATAGCGCGCCGAGAGCGGAAAATGATCGTATCCCCAGCCGCCCGTTGGCAGCGACTCGAGTTCGAGGTGCGAGTTGAAGTCCAAAAACCGGTGCCCCCCGACGGAGACATGGCTGGAGTTGTGGAAGATCGGCATGTCCGCGCGGTTCTTCTTGGCGGCGGACGTGGTCTTCATGAAATACTCGAGCAGTACGTCATTCGCCCACCGGAGGGCTTCCTCTTCGTTTCTCGGGTCGAATCCGGCGCGCATCATGGCGCGCAGGCTTTCCTCGGAATAGTCGGGCCAAGGCCGGACGATATCCAGGAAGATGCCGTCGGCATCCGGCCAACGGTCCACCACTTCCTCGATCTGGCGGCAGAGATAGTCCAGGTAGGGAGAGTTCCAGCGCAGCCGCCGGTAGACCGCCTGGAACGGATCGTGGGTCGTGCCGTCCGGCCGTTTGACAATCCATTCGGGATGCTCCGCCGCGGCGACCTCGTCGAATCCCGCGCTTAGATAGATCGGCACCCTCACGCCGATCTCCCGGCAAGCATCGATCTGCTCGGCCAGCAAATCGAATTTCAGATGGGGATGCTTTCGCCCGACTTCCGTCTCGTGATAGCTCCAGCCGTGATGGCATTTCGAGAAACAGGTGATGGAATCCACCCGCGCTTCTTGCAGGCAGTCCTGAAATCGTTTGCGGTCGAACTTCGATCCGATTTCAGTGATCTCGCCGCTGGTATGAAAGTCCAGATGGACCTGACGGAAACGAAGTCGATGTGCGCTCATGGGAATGTCTGGCCAGTTTGCAAACGATGCCGCGAACTTCAACGACCAATCCCGAAGCCGAGTCAGGATGGTTCCGGGACGCGGTACGCCGACGCTTGATTTTCCAAGGCAAGAAGGATTCCACGAGACGCCCTTGGTGTTACTATCCCGAGTCCAGTCAGATTGCGTAGCACGGCTTGGTCGCCCTCGCAATCTCCACGACCGCCGACACCCAAATATGAGCATTCCCAAAACTCCCTATCTCCAGCTGATCGTCCCTCGTTTGGAAGAAGCCATCCAACGTATTCAAAACTGCATCTGGGAGACGGAAGCGGTTCCCCTTGTCGTCCGCGCGGGAGAACCGACAGCTCGATTTCGAAACTACGACGCCACAGCGCTCGCCAAGACAAGACCGATCACGAGTTACCCGCATCACTGGGGCAATCTCTACGACCAGTGCTGGTTCGCAATCGATCTCACCCTAGCCGATCTGAGGGGCTCCAACTTCCTTTTTTGGAAGGATCAAGCCGAGGCCACGCTCTACGTGGACGGCGTGCCATTCGGCGGGTTTGATCTCGCCCACAGTTACGTCAAGCTGCCGGAGCAGTTTGAGAGCCTCGCGGTCGAAGGCATCTGCTGCCAAACTGGCATCTGGCACCCTTCGGCCACCCAGGTCGACGAGATCGGTAGTCGCCTCGACGGCGCATTTCTGGCTCGGCGCGACGAAGCCGCGTGGCATGCGTATCACGACTACCGAGTCCTGCTGGACCTGTCCCTCTATCTCGCGCGACGGGATGGCTACGACCCCAAGGATCTGACGAATAGCGAGCGCTTCCGCCGCCCGCTGGATCGACTGAATCCCCAGTCCCGTCAAATCTTCCACGCGCTGGACACCATCATCGACCGTTTCGACGCCGGAGGGATTTCTGCGATCAGCGAACCGCTCAAAGAGACCCTGCTTCGCTTCGAGAATACCAGCCATTCCATGCAGATCACCCTCACCGGGCACGCCCACATCGACCTGGTCTGGCTGTGGCCGGAACGGATTGGCGAGAGCAAGGCTGTCCACACATTTGCCACGGTCAAGCGTCTCCACGATCAGTTCCCGGAGTTTCATTTCGGCTACTCTCAACCGGCCAGCTACGAAGCAGTCGAGCGGCGGGCACCCGAACTCATGGAGGAAGTGCGCGACGCGATCCAAGGACGACGCTGGGAACCGACAGGAGCGATGTACGTGGAAAGTGACAACCAGCTCTCCTGCGGTGAGGGCCTGCTGCGCAGCTTCACCATCGGCCAGGAAAAATTCCGTCAACTGACAGGTGCGCCGAGCACAGTTGTCTGGCTGCCGGATGTTTTTGGCTACACGGGTTGCTTGCCGCAGATCATGCAGCAGACGGGCGTGAAGTATTTCTTCTCGGCTAAACTGGCGTGGAGTAACTCCACTCGCTTCCCTTTCAGCAGCTTTCGCTGGCGTGGCAACGACGGCAGCGAGGTGGTGTCGCACGTGCTCCACAGCGTCCTGTCGAATTGCTACAACACCACCACGGCGATCGACGAGGTCGTCGAACCGACGCTTTCACACCAGCAATCCGACATTCATCCCGAGATCCTCCTCCCGGTCGGCTACGGCGATGGTGGTGGTGGCCCAACCGAGGAAATGTGCGAGCGGGTTCGACGTCTCGCAAAGATCGAAGGCGTGCCACCGACAGAGTGGGGCCGCATCGACGGATTTTTTGAACGCTTGGGCGCACATCGGAGTGAACTGCCCCAATGGCACGGTGAGATTTACCTCGAATTTCATCGCGGCGTGCAAACGACCCAAGTCGAACTCAAGCAGCGCTTCCGCGCACTCGAGCGAGCTCTGCAATACCTCGAAGCCAGCCACGCCATCCAACGCAAGGGTCCGATCGACGAGCACTATTGGAAGCGCATGATCTTCGCTCAGTTCCACGACTACATCCCTGGAAGCAGCGTCCAGGAAGTCTATGACGAGGCCCTGCCCGAACTCAGAAAACTGGCGCAAGCTGCACTCACCGCCGCGAACGCTGCGGACGTGCCAACCGCCTTTTTGAATCCACACGGCTACGGGCTCAATCATGTCTACGAGGCCGACGGCAAAGCGCTGCAAATTGAGCTCGCGCCCCTCTCGGTGACATCGGCCGAGGCAGCCAGGGAGTTCGCACCTCAGTTCACGGCAGATCGATCGCAACTCAGCAACGGGCGCGTTCGAGCCGCCTTCAATGAAAGGGGGGAAGTTGTCTCGCTCACCATCGATGGGGAATTCATTCTGATCAAAGGCAGTCTCAATCAGTTAACGGTTTTCGCCGATCACCCGGTCCGGTTCCACGCCTGGGAGATCGACCGTCAGACGATCTCCAATCCACAAAGCTTCCGCGGCGTTCAAAAGGCTCCTGAGATCAGCCAGACCGCGACCGACTGCTCGCTGCGTTTCTCCATCCAAGTGACGGAGCAAAGTTCCGCCGAAGTGACCTACACGCTCAAGGCCAACGAGCCGGTGCTGCGCGTCAGCTACGACATCGATTGGCAGGACAAGGCCACTCTGCTCCAAGCTGACTTCCCGACGGATTATTTCGGAAAGACCGCCCGCTACGGTGCGCCTTTTGGCAGCAGCGTGCGTCCACAGTTGGCCAGTGACATTGCGGCGGACGCCCAGTTCGAGGTGCCTGCGAGTCGCTGGGCCCTCGTCTCCGATGAGCACGAGCAATCCGGCCTGGCCCTGATCGCCGAGGACCGATACGGCTTCGGGTGTCACGACGGGTCGATGCACGTCAGTCTGTTGCGCAGTGCGCAGCTCACCCAAACCAGGAGCAACAAGGCTCCGCGCCATCTCGGCTACACGCACTTGCATTCGGACATCGGGAGGCACCACCTGCGGATCGCGCTCGCGGCAGCCGACTTGAGCCGCCCACGCGCCGAACAGCCCGCCGCGCTCGCCGACCATCTCTTCACTCCCCCACTCGCCGTCAACCAGGCATCCGGCATCAGAGGATTACTGAAAATCCACGGCGGAGACTCCCTCATTCCCGCTTGGTGCAAACCCGCCGCCGACGGACATGGCTACATCCTCCGCCTCCACGAAACACGTGGCCTACGTGGCGCGGTCAAGCTCGAACTTGCTGAAGGTTGGCAGGCTTCCCACAGCAATTGCCTGGAAACCGAATCCACACCGCTCGACTCGGACAATCGTCTTCCATTCAGGCCCTATGACCTGCTCAGCGTGCGTATCACTCGAGGAGAGCAAACATAGCTCCTTCATGCGGACGAGCACCCCCGACCCAGAACCATCAGTAATCCCAAAAATCCGAGACCGTTCAAAAGTGGGGTGATCGGATTGGCGGCCGGTTGGGGAAACGCGCGGCTTTTTGCGAGCGCGCTCGACCTACTGCGCATCCCGCGATGAGGCCGTCATCACGGAGGGGCTTCAAACCGTCAAAACGGTGCTCACCGAGAACTACGTCCGCCCGGATGAGGCCGAGAAGGTGAAATCCACGATCCGGGAGCGTGGTCGCCTGAAGGTGATCGACAAGGTGACGGTGAAGCTCAACGAGAAGCGTGACGTCTATGAGGCGTTGCTTTCCAATCTCGGCACGAAAGGGGTCGAGGTCGGAACACACTTCGTAAAGCAGTATGAGAAGCTGCTGGCGGGCGGCATCTGGTGCATCGTGACGCTGTCCTATTTCTACGAGGAGGGGCAGAAAGGAGTGTCCGCAAAGTTCTTTGACGATCTTGGTGACCTTCCGGGTGGACACGCCTTGGACAGATATCTCGGCCAGAGCCAAGCGGCGCGCCTGCTCGCTACTGACACCTTTTTCCATGGTGCTGGGATAAAATTCCACGTCGTCACGAACTTGGGAAACGCGAAACCTGATCGGTCCGAGGCGGGTCGCCAGCGTTTTTGGTTTGAAGCCATTGGAGCGGCCCAGGCAGGCTTCGCAACGCTCGTAGGGGCGGGGCTGGAGCACGGCGGAGTGCTCTTGGACCATGGCTTCGTTGACGAGCGGGGGCGGACCCTCGGAGAAACCCAAGGAGCCTTCGTCGGTGAGAAGTTGTAGAACGCTATTCAGAAGATCAGAATCAATTTGACGGGTCATATGTGGGTTTTTGCTGGATGTGCTTGGATACACCTCAACAAAGACCACACTGGCCCGCTCCCCACGAGCTTGGCGCGACGACCCATTCGGGGCCGCCTATGTTCGTCTCGCTCGCCTCACTCCGTCGGCCCCGAATGGGGCGTTCTTGTGTGAAACGCTTTTACCGAAGAACTTTTACACCACTAGTCCTAGAGAGCTTGGGCGGTCTTGGTGGCTTCCTTTCGATTGGCGGTATGGAGACTCTGGTGAATTTTCTCACCACGAAACTTGAAGCGGACGCAATAGCTGCTTCGACCGACCGGAATGTAGATCTTCATGTATGAAGATACTGGTTTGAGGGTGCGCACTTTCTGCGCACCCTGAGAAACTTTCGGATTTGTGCGAGATTGTGCAACCCTGTGCAAGATAGGGAGTTGGCGATTCGGGTGTTAAAACCGCCAAATCCCCCTGAAAGTCGGGGTTTTACTCTGTAAAACGCCTGATTTTGCCTTCTGATTAAGTTGACTCTTAATCAATTGGTTCCCGGTTCGAGCCCGGGGGGGTGCAGTGCTTTCGAACGACAGCAGACTTCGGAGGGCTTGGGCTGCAACGAAGGCTGGAGTCGCGGATCGAGTCAACGTCGCCGGATACCGGTAGATGATCGTAGGGGTCTGTAGAGGCTCCTCCGAGATTGTAGTGGGAAACTGAAGAGGGTTTGAACGGAGAGGATGGATGCGGGTAGGAAGGAGTGCGATGAAGGATACAGAGTTTTACGCGCAGATCTTGGGATTGAAGAGTCCGTGGGTGGTTGAAGGAGTCGACTTGGCCGTGAGTGAGAAGCGGGTGGTGGTCCGGCTCGGGTATGAGCGGGGGACATTGTGGGCCAGTGAGGATGGAGAGCATCGACTTCCGTGCCATGACCATGTCGAGCGCTTCTGGAAGCACATGGATACGTGCGGGTTCGAGACGTTGCTGGCGGCGCGAGTTCCGCGGTTGCGGTTGCCTGATGGGCGGGTGGAAAGCGTGCCGGTGCCGTGGGCGGGAAAGGGCAGTCGCTTTACGCTGCTTTACGAGCGTTTTGCCATCGAAGTGATCCGAGCGTGTGCAACGGTGAGTTCGGCGGCGCGTTTGCTGGGACTGAGCTGGGATCAAGTTCACGGGATCATGCGACGGGCCGTTGAGCGGGGGCTCGAGCGTCGCGATCTCAGTGGATTGCGCTACGCCGGACTCGATGAAAAGAGCTTTGGCGGTGGGCAGAGCTACATTTCGCTCATGACTGATCTGGAAGGCAGCCGGGTGCTGGAAGTCACTGACGGCAACGACAAGCAGAGCGCGGCAGTCCTTTGGCAATGCCTACCCGAGGATGTCACCGCGGGCTTGGAAGCCGTGGCCGCCGACATGAGCGGGCATTTTGGTGCCAGCGTCGCAGACTACGCCCCGCAGGCTGATCTGGTCCACGACCGCTACCACATCAGCGCCCATCTCAACAAGGCAGTGAGCCAGGTCGTGCGCGCCGAAAACAAACGCCTGCAAGCCATGGGAGACGAACGCCTCAAGGGCACCCAGCGCCTCTTCGGCTACAACCCCGATCATCTCAGAGAGGAGGATGTCTGCCGCTTTTCTCAACTGCGTCACTCCGATCTCAAGAGCGCTCGCGCTTGGGCCATCAAGGAAAACTTCCGCCGCTTCTGGGACTTCCGCTACGAGGCCAATGCCCGCAAGTTCTTCGCTGCTTGGTATGGCTGGGCTCGCCGCTCTCAACTCGAGCCCATCAAGAAGGTGGCGAAAACCCTCAAAAACCACTTTGAGAATATCATCACTTTCCTGAGCCACCGCATCACCAACGCGGCTACCGAGGCTCTCAATTCACGAATCCAATCCCTCAAGTCTGCCGCCCGTGGATTCCGTTCTTTCCTCAACTATCGGACCAGAATTCTCTTCTTCCTCGGTAAGCTCGATCTTTTCCCACTGTAAACCCTGAAGAGCCGACTCGGAGCGTAGCGGAGAGGCCGCAGCGGAGATCGGCTCCGTTTGCGAGCGCGTGAGGGCCTCCCGGAGTTGCGGCAGATCCTCGGCGTGACGAATGCGGCGGAAGCCGTTTTCCGCCCACAGCAGTCCGGATGCCGCCCAGCGTTCGATCATGTCGCCTCGCACGTCCCAGCGTTTGACGTTGCCGGTGGCTTCGCGCCAGTTGCGGATGACGTTTTCGATGGCGTTGGTGCTGAGCAAGGTGACGTTGAGCGTGGCGGGCACTTCCAGTCGATGCAGGGTCAGCGCCTCGTCCCGTCGCTCGGCTAACAGAAGGGCGACGGCACCATTGCGCTCGGCGACGAACTCCCGCAGATCTTCGAAGGCTTCTTCGCCTGCGGCCTTGCCCTGAGCTTGGCGCAGACGCCCGAAGAGGCGCTGGCTCTCAGCCCGATCCCGTTGCCGAAGTCGGTCCGCGATGTTGCGTTCAAGGTGGATCAGGCAGACCTGTTGGCGGGCGCTGGGCCAGACGCGGCCCACGGCTCCTTTGATGGCCGCGGAACCGTCTCGCACCACCAGGAGTGACTTCTGGCCGCGGGAATGCACTCCGCGCCTTTCCAGGCGGCCAATGAGCCGTTCCACGGTCTCACGGCTCTCCGAACTGCCCACTTCAAAGTCGAGGACTTGCTTGCGTCCCGAGGCTTCAATCCCCAACGCGATCACTACGCAGTTCTCGCCGCCGATGAAGACCCCATCGATCATCACTGCCAACCAGTCCGCTCCCTTCAAGTCGCGCTCCCGGACCATCGCCAATTGCTCCCGGCTTTTTTCCTCCCACATTCGCGAGATCGCGCTCTTGCTGATGTCATCCTTTTTGACTCGGCCCAATCCTCGCTGCGACATCCCTTCGGCCACCAGTCCGACGACTTCCTCGAAAAGTCCGGTCTGACTCGACGCCGCCCGGTAACTCTCCAATTCGACCTCGCCGTCCTCGACGTGACGCACCCTCGGTCGCTTCACGCTTTCCTTCCCTCCGCCCAGATACACGCTGCCCTGCTCCGATCCGCCCCGTCGATACTCGCCCTCCGCCTTCGGGTGATACTTCTTGCCGCAGAGCCCTTCCACCTCGCTGCTCATCATTTCCCACAACGCCGCTCGTACCGAACTTCGCATCAGTTCGTTAAATACTTCGCTGGCTTCTCTTTCTCCGCCTTGCAGGAAGGCTTCTCTCAGTTTCTCTTCGTTCATGGTGGTGGTTGGTTCTTTTGGCTTTGACACCTCCACGCTCTCGCGTGGCTGAACCTGCCACCACCTCTATTTTAACGACTCATGGGACACTTCCATGCTGGCTTTGTTCAGCGGTTTCTCAGAACCCAATTCTAGATTGCCGTGTTGGTCCAACTGTTGATCGCCATTCTCCCAAGCAACTCAAACTGCCTGGAACGCTCCTCAGAACTATGCAGTTTTTAGGTGTCCATCCTCTTTAGAAAGCTTCTTTCCATGAGATACTCGAGAAATCCAGCTTCACTCTCTTCCATCGTTGAATTCTTACCCTCTGAAGCTTAAATACTTATAAACGGGCGCTCGTCATATTTACCGTAAAGCTCAGATGGAATGGCGTGGCGATTCCACGCATCGTATCCTGTGCTCTCCTTTGAAACCCCTTTGCTCCTCCATCGCATGATCAACCCGAAAATTGTCCTCATCGTTGCTGCTCTCGCGGCCTCGACATCCGCACCTCTTCGAGCTGCGGACTTGACGGACCCCGCCGAATCCATTCTTTTTGAGGAGTCTTACGTCGACGGAGATGTCGGCACTTGGCAAACCAAATCCTTAGGGGCATCGGTCGAACGAGTGGATGATGCGCTCATTTTGTCTTACAAGCAAAGTTCCAAGGCAGGATCAGCGACGCGATTTAGCTTCGGTTCATTGAGGGCCTTCGCCCCAAATGACTTGGACGGTAATCTGATCGCGCGATTCGAAATACGGGGCGAATCTGGGGCCTCCGCGATTATCTTCGTGAAAGATTTCCGGAATGAACGTTTCCAGACCGCAAATTTCAAAATCAGCCCCGAATGGTCGACGGTCGATGTCTCACTCTCCGAAAAGCTCAACGCGATCAAACCTCTGGACGACGCTGAGCCGACGATTGAATGGCCGCTTTCCCTCTCTCAAATCATGATTGAGCCCGGGAAGGACGTGGAAGCGAAGGGTGGAAACAATAAGATCCAGCTCCGGAGCTTCCAGCTCATCGAACGCTCGAAGTAGGCGGTCTCCAACCCGAGATTTGGATCGCCCGGGCATGGGGCTCCTCTTATTATCTACAGCATCCGAGTAGTCGCTTGATCCTCTCGGCTCCCGGGAAACGGGTAGAATCTTTGTTTATCTTTATACCTCATGAATAAACCACCGCTCACCCTTCGCTTCCGCCAAGTTCACCTCGATTTTCACACCTCGCCAGACATTGCTGGGATTGGTTCGCTCTTTGACAAGGGGCGGTGGCAGGAAACTTTGAAGCGGGCTGCCGTCGACTCGATCACGTTGTTCTCGAAGTGCCATCACGGCTGGAGTTATCACCCGACCGAGGTCGGCAAGATGCATCCCCATTTGGAGTTCGATCTCCTTCGTGCGCAATACGAGGCGACGAAGGAGATGGATATCAATTGTCCGATCTACCTCTCCGCCGGATTCGACAACATGGTCACTGTCGAGCATCCGGATTGGCGCGAGGTGAACAGTGCGGGGCAGTTTCCGGGCGGGGCAGCCTGTCCCCTGGACGCGGGGTTTCACCTGATGGACTTCCACAGTCCCTACCTGGGGTATTTGTGTGCGCAGATTCGGGAGGTGGTTGCGCTGTTTCCCGACTGCGACGGGATCTTTCTAGACATCATCACACAGCAGCAGTCGTGCACGCGCTGGAGCAAGGAATTCATGCAGGCGAACGGACTTGATCCGCTGAAGGAAGAAGATCGACTCGAATCCTCCCGTCGCGCTCTCGAATCCTATTACGAGCAGACGACGGCGGCAGCAACGAGCAGCCGAGCGGACATGCCCGTCTTCCACAATTCTGGCCACATTCACCGAGGTCGGCACGATCTGCTGCGCCATTTCAGCCACCTCGAACTCGAGTCGCTGCCGACCGGTGGGTGGGGATACGACCATTTCCCCATGTCGGCGAAATATGCCTGCAATCTTCCCTTCGATTTCCTCGGGATGACCGGGAAATTCCACACCACGTGGGGTGAGTTCGGCGGTTACAAACACCCGAATGCTTTGCGCTACGAATGCGCGGCGATGCTGGCCTTCGGGGCGAAGTGCAGCGTAGGCGATCAGCTTCATCCGAACGGCGAACTCGACCACTCAACTTACGAAATTATCGGCGAAGCTTATCGTGAAGTGGCCGAGAAAGAGCCGTGGTGCCAGGATGTCGAACACGTGTTCGATCTCGCGATTTTGTCCGGAGAAGGGACGGGGGACGACCGCATCGCCGTCTCCGACGAAGGGGCGAGTCGCATCTTCCTGGAGAGCCATTTTCTCTTCTGCGTGGTCGATCGCACGATGGACTGGACCCGCTACAAGGCTCTTGTCCTGCCGGACACGGTGCGCATCGATGATGAGTTGAAAGGATTGCTCGATGCCTACCTCGCGGAGGGCGGGAAGCTCATCCTCTCGGGAGAAAGCGGCGTATGGAAGGACCGGTGTGAGTTTGCCTTCGACATCGGCGCGGATTACGAAGGACCAAGTCCCTGCCAGCCGCCGCGTGGCGAAACGCATCGAGGGCACGATTACGTGCTCCCAGCGGATCAATTTCGCGCCCAATTCGTCCGTGGTCCCCAGATTCAATATGTCCGTTCTCAGAGGATTCGCGCAACCTCAGGGAAGTCGCTGGGGCAGGTGTTCGATCCGTATTTTGATCGCACGTGGGAGCATTTTTGCAGTCACCAACACGCACCCAACCAACCAAAACCGTCGGGCTACGATTGCGGAATGTGGCACGGGTCGATCCTCTATTTCAGCCATCCGGTTTTTCGCAATTACCGGGGCTGGGGAGCCGTGAGCGACCGGGAGTTTGTCTCCCGAGCGATCCGAGCCTTCATGGGAGACGACCTGACGCTACTGACGAACCTCCCGTCTGCAGCCCGAGTCTCGCTGACGAAGCTGACCACGAAGCCGGACCATCATGTGCTCCATCTGCTCTATGCGCCCACGGTCAGCCGCGGCGGAAAGATCTCGCGAGTGGAACCGGGCTTGGAGGAGGGCGGCGCGGTCGAGGTGATTGAGGACATGGTTCCTCTCCACGGCATCGAGGTTTCGCTCCGGCTGTCACCACCGCCAAGCCAAGCCCGCACCGTGCCTCACGACGAGACAGTGGAAATTAGAACCAAGGGGTCTGTCACGAACGTCACCGTCCCGGAATTTTCCTGTCACCAGATGATCGAACTCTCGGCCTGAGGATCTCCGCGCCTCTGTCGATGCCTACCCCCCAGCCGTTTCTCCAACTCGTCATCAATCGAGCGCACGCCGCGCTCCAGCGTCTCGACGCTCAGATTTGGGAATCTATCGGCGCGTTGCCGACCGAGGCAACGCCGTGCTTCCGCCATCCCCTATCGTTGCAGGAGGCAACCAATCAGACGCTTCAGCCTCTCGAGACGGCGGAGCACTGGGGGAAGCTGTACGATTTTCGGTGGTTCCGCGTCGTCGTGCCGCCAGGAGCGACGGGCGAGATGCGTTACCTGAAGTGGGAGGATCAAAGCCAAGGCTGCGCGTGGCTCGATGGGATGCCCTATCATGGCTTCGACTACGCCCAACGCTACTGTCCAATTTCGGAGGCGGGTGGTGAATTTTGGATCGAAAGCACCTGCCTGAGTCCGTTCATCGGACCCTGGATCGAGCTTTCGCCGGACGGCACGCGGTGCCTGGGCGCGTCCCTCCATCGGCGCAACGATACGGTCTGGAGCGCCTTTCATGGCCTGCAAGTCCTCTACGATCTGGCTGTCGAGGAGCGGCGACGGATTCATCCCGAAATGGGAAAAGAGCCGAGATTGATCGGGTATCAGCCGGAACTCCCCTCGGTCCCGCCGCTCTACCGGAGAGTCTTGCGGCGGATCGACGAGTGCGTGACCGCTTATGATACCGGCGGTGCCCAGGCCCTCGAGTCCGCACTCGCGCGGGCGTATGAGATGCTCCGCGACGATGGGTCGCAGACCATGCGAAGCACGCTCATCGGCCACGCTCACATCGACCTTGTGTGGCTCTGGCCAGAGCGGATCGGCGACTTCAAAGCTCAGCACACTTTCGCCACGGTGAACCGGCTGATGGAGTCATATCCCGAACTCCGCTTCCTCCACTCGCAGACGGCAAGCTATCGCGCCGTCGAAAAGCGCGCGCCGACGTTGATGTCCGCTGTGCGGCAACGCATTTCCGAGGGGCGCTGGGAGGCGACGGGGGCGATGGAGGTCGAGTCCGATACGTTGTTGGCTTGCGGCGAGGGGCTCGCCCGCAGCTTTTTGCTCGGGCAGGAGCGCTTCGCCGCGCTGACCGGGAGCCCCTCCCGCGTGCTCTGGCTGCCGGACGTGTTCGGCTACACCGGGTGTCTTCCGCAACTGATGCGGGCGTTTGGCGTCGATTATTTCTTCACGACCAAGTTGAGCTGGAATGCCTTGAACCGCTTTCCGGACAGCAGCTTCCGGTGGCGCGGTCAGGACGGAACATCCGAAGTCATCGCGCATTTGACTCAGGACATTGGCTACAACAGCTCGGTGGGACTCGATGATCTGCGGCTCGGCGAGAGTTCCTACCGGCAGTCGGACGTTCACGGGGAATTCCTCGTCCCGACCGGATATGGCGACGGCGGTGGCGCACCCACGGCGGAAATGTGTGAACGAGCCCGCCGACTCGAAAATCTCGCGGGAGCGCCGAAGGTGGCGTGGGGCGCGGCGACTTCATTTTTCGACCGGCTGGCCGAAGTGCGGGACGACCTTCCCGTGCACGAAGGCGAACTTTACTTCGAATACCATCGCGGGACCTACACGACGCAATGCGCGGTGAAGCTGGCATTTCGCGAGGCGGAACGCGCCCTCCAAGCCGCGGAGGCGGTTCATGTCGTTCGCGGGCTGGGCCGGATCGAGGAGAGGTGGTGGGAGCGGGTGGTTTTTGCGCAATTCCACGACTACATCACAGGCACCTCGGTGCCGCCCGTGTTCCAAGAGGCGCTCGTCGATCTGGCCGCCGTTTGCGGAGACGCGCTCGCGGCCGCATCCGCGGCTCTGGATGGCGATGGGGGCGGGGACTGTCTTTTTAATCCGCTGCCGCATCCGGTGGTGGTCAATCGCGGTGATAAACTCATGCGGATTCCGCCGCTGGCGGGCTGCCGCGTCGACGACGCTGCGCTCGTCGAGGATGCGGCCCCGGTCACGGTGTCCGCCGAGCGGCTGTCCAACGGGATCGTCGAGGCGCTCGTCGATGCTGATGGTCGGCTGACGGAACTCCGGATTAGGGGGCGGAGCGTCGCTCTCGCGGAGGGCGCAGGACAAATGTGGGTTTACGATGATCGCCCCGCCCTGTTCGAGTCGTGGGACATTGACCGGCAGACGCTCGATACGGGTAGGCCGGTGGATGGACCTGCGGAAATCCTCGTGGAGCGTCGTCCGGATGGAGCGGGCGTGATTGCGGTGCTTCGTAAGGTTGGCGCGAAAAGCACAGTGGCGGTCCGCTTCATTCTGCGACAGGGTCGAGACGTCGTGGAGTTCGAACTCGACTGCGATTGGCAGGAGGAAAACGCGATGCTGAAGATTCAATTTCCCACTCGATACGGCGGGCAGATGGCGCGCTACGGCGCTCCGTTCGGGAGTGTGCGGCGATCGGACCGCTTAACCGGGAGGGGTTGAGGGGAGTCGGTCACCAGCCGGACATTCTGAGAATGTCATTTTCGTTCTCTCGGGGAGGTTGCGGGCGATTCTTGAAGGACCTGGATCGTGCGATGAATCACGCGGTTGTCCCAAACGAGGAGCGGGTGGATCAGGACGGGATAGGTCAAGTTCTGTGCCCAGGGGAGTTTTGAGCTACTCGAAGGGAGGATCATCAGATCCAGGGGAGTGCGAATCGTGATCCACCGGACGTGGTGGAAGTGGTCGACGTCGGAGTCGAGGTCGCGAAGAAAAACGCTACCGGGACGCATCTGGCGGACCCCGGGGGAAAATCCGAAATGGGCTAGCCAAGTGCCGTGGTGGGGGGTGGCAATCGTGACGAGGGTCTTGATGCGGGCGGCGTCCGCGAGGCGTTGGGTGTAAAATCGGGAGACAAGTCCTCCCATGCTGAAGGCGACGATCGAGTAGGGTGCGTCGGGCGGGATGGCGTCATCGATCTGGGTCTGCATCTGCCGAGCCGATTCTTCGAGGGGGACGCTGGCATTGTTGGGCGAGTAGGTCACGACGTGGGTGGTGAAGCCCGCAGCGGTGAGCGAGCGGTCGAGCTTCCGCAGGGTCCAGGCGGTGTCGTGAATGCCGTGCACGAGGACGACGTGGCGCGTCGGGTCGCTCGGTCCAGCGGGGACGGTGGGCACGATGGCGAGGAGGAAGAGGACCGCGAAGGCTGGCGCGACTTGGCTGCGGAAGAGCATCGGGTGGTCGGCGTGGCGGGTTGGGCAACTCCCCGCAACATCCGCTAAGCCGGCTGGCAGGCGGGGCAAATGCCGAAAAAATCGAGTTCGTGGTAAAGCTTGTGGTAGCCGGTCTTCGCGCTGATTTTTTTCTCCAAAGCGCCAACTGGGCACTCGACGTCGAGGTTTTCAATCTTCCCGCAGCCGGTGCAGATGAGGTGCTCGTGGTGCTCGCCGGGAAGGTTAAGCATGAAATAGTAGGAACGCTCGGGAGACCCCATGCGGCGGACGAGTCCGATCTCTTCGAGTTTGACGAGGATGCGGAAGACCGACGAGGGATCGCAAGAATCGAGGATGTCGGGGTCCTTGGCGAGGTTGGCCCAACCGATGGGATGATCGATGCGAAAGAGGACGCGAAGGATCTGACGAAGCGCGTGCGTGCGGCGAAGTCCCTTCTCGCGGCAGAAGTTAAGGGCCCAGTCGAGGCGGGCTTCGGGGGAGGCTGCGGTCATCCGCTAGGAACGTATCTCGGCTTCTGGAGGGGAGCAACCTTAGCCCACGGCCTTCGGTTTGGTGAAGACAAAGAGGTGGCTGTTGAACGGCGTATTTCCCCAAAGCGGTTGGACGGAGATCGCGCAGCCAGCGGCTTCGAACGGAGCCACGATCTCGTCGACGGACGGGAAGTTGATGGGATCGCTGGCAATAATCCAACGTGACACGCGGACCCAGATCTCTTCGAGGAAGGTGAGCCAATAGCGCCAATTCTTCGGGTCCCTCGGGGCATTGCGGATGATGACCCGTCCGCCTGCGGGCATGGACTCGGCCAGGTGTCGGAGGAGAGCGTCCTGCCGGGGGGCGTCAAAGTAATGCAGGATGTCGAGGGCAAGGGTGGTGTGAGCGACCGGGGGAAGGACGCCTGCGTCCGCGACGGAAAAAGTGAGGCATTCGCAGGACACTGCGGCTTGTTGGGCTTGGGCGATCTTGTGAGCGGCTGTGTCGATCCCATGGATGGAGTCGGTGAACCCACGGGCGCGGAGGTAGAAACTGAGAAGACCTAGCCCGCAGCCGAGATCAAGCGCTGGAGCCGGGGTGGGTAACAGAAGCTGCGCGACAGCCTCGTAGACGGGGTCGATCCGAATCTTCCCGCGGATGTAACCGCGCAGGGTCGGCGAGCGGCCGAAGCGGTCGGCGATGCCGTCGGCAATTACCTTCGTTGCCTCGGGGGATGGAGGGGCTTCGGCGACGGACACAGCGCTGCCTGTTCTCAAACGGGTAGCCCGGATTGTCAAATCCTCGCGGTTCGGTGAGTGATTAACCGAACTGTGGCTCGAGCGGCTCCGAGCAAGGGTGCAACTGACGGTGATGCTTCAGCTCCTTCGCGTCCGGGCGGAGTAGAGAATGCGAAGGGAGATGAGGGCAAGGCCCACGAGTGCGACCGTCCCGGGCTCAGGAATCGCGGCAATATTACCATTGCTTGCAGAAGATGCGTTAGCACTCGTTGAAGGATTGGATATGCCGGGGGTCCCGGTAGCGAGGTCGTTCAGAATGGCGCTTTCATTTCCGGGTGTGATGAAGGCGATATTCGAGCCGTTGTTCGAGTATTGGGTATCCGTCCGATAAAAACCAAAGGGGTCGTTCGTGTTGCTGGTCCCACTCTGGAACCAGACGAGAGCGAAGGGGTCTCCGGCGTCCCAGTTGGCGGCGATAGCGGTCGTGTCGAACGATTGAAGGGGAATCTCGAAGGCATTCTGACCTGCACCCGCGTCGAACAGTTGCAAATCGAGACTGAAAATCAGGTCATCCGCGCCGATGAAGGAATTCGCGGACGCGTTGCGGACTCCGCTGAGGAGCGAGGTGTCGGTAAGAAATTGGAAACCATCGCCCGCTGTATCTGCCAACAGAAAGCCGTATGAAGAATTGGGGAAAGCGGTGCTGGTCCCGCCGATGGAACCTTGCAAATTGAAGGTCGATGCGCTCACTGTCGGCGTGAGGGCAACGAAAGCAGCCGCCGCTAGAACTGGAAGGAGTCGGAGGGGAGAAATCATTGGGCAGGGGGGGAAAACCGTCTAGTAGGAGGGCTGGTTGGTCCAGACGAACGAGGCGCCCGTCGAGGGGAATTTACGGACAACGACGCCCTGGCCTGGTTTGAAGATCGCGGTCGAGTTGGAAATCGGGTTGGTGGTTCCGAGTCCGACGTTTTGGTACCAATTGCCGCCAAGCCGGTAATACTCCTCGGAGTTGACCTTGCCTTGAAAGACAGCGCCGTCAAAGACCAGAAGCCGATCGCGGATCTGGAACGAGCGGTGGCCGAGGCTCTCAACGAAAGCCGATTCGAGTCCTGATTGATCGAGCGCGACCGGAACCGGACGAGTGATGGCGACTTCGTTGTCTTGCAGGCCAGACGCGCTCGTCGCGAGGGTCACGACTTCTGGTCCCATGAGGACACTACCGGCTGGGGAAAAGGTCGTCGCCGCGTAACCGGGTCGATGACGGATGATGAAGCTCGAGCTTGGCGGGATGATGGTTTCGCCCGCTAGCGGGGTGCCGGTCGCCTCGAGGTGCCAGCCATTCGCGGTGAGGTAATAAATCGGACCGGCGGACAGGTTTGAGCCTTCCGCTAGATTCGGCAGTTCCACTTCCGAGCGGCGGTCGACTTCGTTGTGAGTCTGGGAGCGGTGAATCACGGCTCCAGGACCATTGCCCTGATCATCCGGTGGAAAGAGCGAATCGAGCGTCCAGTGCGGCGCGAGGAGGAGCTGGTCATTGGCGGCGACGTTGGTCAGGAGATCGTCTCCTGCGGTGTCGAGCATAAGAGTATCCGAAGAGTTGTTGACGACGTCATACCACTGGCCCGCACGAGCGCCCGAGATGAAACGCACGTAGTGCGTGTCGGCATATTGATCGCCGGTCCAGTTCGTGTTTCCCGCGATGGTGAGCTGGACACGGTTCTGCGCCGGGCTGGTCGCAGCCTGGACCTTGACTTCAAGCGAGGGTTGGCGGACGAACGGGACCGAGACGACCGTGTCGGCTCCTCCAAGACAAACGACTTTATTGAATCCGACCGGGTTGGTCGTGAAATCGGCTGCGATGAGTGGGCTAAATGCGACAGCCACGCCGGCGACTATCGCGAGCGCTAAATGATGCGAGGGAAATTGGATCATAACTTCTGAGGGGTTCTCTCATGTAACCACCACACCGGGGGTCGCTCAAAGGGAAATGTTAAGGTGCTCAACGGCTCCTCGCGGCCAGGCTGCCAATCTGGTGCACTTGTCCCGAGGGTGCGGGGTCGAGCCAGCTGAGGTGGGTCGTGGTGATAAGGCGTTGGGAGTCGTCGGGAAGATGAGCGAGGAGATTGGTCCGGCGTTCGACGTCGAGTTCGCCGAAGACATCATCGATGAGGAGAATGGGGGTGCTGTCGGTGCGTGCGATGAGCAGGCGGGTCTGGGCGAGCTTGAGGGCGATGGCGAGGGTGCGCTGCTGGCCTTCGGAGGCAAATTTGGCGGCGTCGAGGCCGTTGATCCGCAAAGCGAGGTCGTCGCGGTGGGGGCCGACAACGGTCTGCCGCAGGCGCGTCTCGCGGTCGCGGGAAGCCGGGAGGGCGTCGCTCAGTGGACCGTTGGCTCCGGGAAGGAAACGCATCGTGGCGGACTCGGCGGTCCCCCCGATGTCGTGGACGGCGGCTACAACGAGCGGGTCGAGAGCGGTGGAGATCTCCGCGCGAGTCGCCGAGACATGGTCGCCGTGCTCGATGAGATCGGGGTCGAATGCGTCGATCTCGGGGCGCGGGCGGTGCTCGCGGAGGAGGGCATTGCGGGAGCGAAGCGCTCGGTCGAAGCGGCGGAGGGCGCGGAGGTAGCCCGGATCGAGTTGGCTGCAGAGGAAGTCGAGTGCCCGGCGGCGGCGAGCAGCGGAACCTCGGACAATCTCGAGATCGTCGTTGGAAAACCACGCCACGCGAGCGATTTGCAGGTATTCGGTCGGTCGCGATTGGTCGACGGCGTCGAGGCGGAGGCTGCGTCTCGGCGGCTCGTAGCGAAATTGCAGATGGCGCGAATCGGGCTGGGCGACGTGGGCCGTGAGACCGAAGCCGGGCTGCCCGGCTCGCACGCAGTCACCGAGAGAACTTGTCCTCGGGGATTGCAACCGAGTGGCGGCGCAGACGGCTTCGAGGATCGTGGTCTTGCCGGAGGCGTTGGCACCGATGATGAAATTGGTTCCTGGGCTGGGTTCGAACGCCAGGTTGCCGAAGCACCGGAAGTCGGCGAGGCGGATCGATAGAAGGTGGGTCGGCTCGCTCAAGGTATCGTCGCTACGTGGTCGGAGGATCGGTGCGCGCACGCCTCGCGGCAAGTTCGGCGAGGATCTCGGCGTGGCGGGCCTTGGTGATGGGGTAGAACCAAGCCAGAAGGATGCCGACGACAAGCGCGGCGGCAGGGAGCGGGCCGATGGCGATCCGGATGGCGGTGAGGGCGCTATCGGGCTGGACCGGGGCGGCCTGGTCGGGGCCGCTGGAGAGGTAGCCGGAGAAGGCGAGTGCTTGACCGAGAATGAACGTGCCAACGCCGAGGGCGAGTTTTTGCATGAAGACGAAGAATCCGTAGTAGACGCCTTCGCGTCGGCGACCGGTCTGGAGTTCGTCGTATTCGATCGTGTCGGGGAGCATGGCATTTGGCACCAAGTAGCAGACGGAGATGCCGACTCCGGCGGCGATGGCCATGGCGTAGAGCAGGGATTCGTTGCCCGGGGGGAGGAAGACGAGTCCGGCTTGGGCGGCGAGCCAGAAGGCCATGCCGTAGAAATAGACCGGCTTCTTGCCGGTGCGCAGACTGAGCCAACCCCAGAAGGGAATGAGGAGAAGGGCGGTGCCCTGCACGGCGAGAGCCAGGAGCGGGAAGCGGCTCGCGGGCAATCCCATGACACTCACGACGTAGAGGGGCAGGACGGCGGCCGTGAACTGGAGGGCTAGCCACGAGAAGAGGTAGATGCCGCAGACGACGAGGAAGGGGCGATTGGCGAGGATGATGCGGAATTGCTCGCGGATCGAGAGGCGGGGTTCGGGCAGAGCGGCAGCGATTCGTCGGTGGTCGCGGTCGGCGGCGACGCGCCAGATCCCGGCGACACAAGCCGCGACCGCTGCGAGCGTGATGACCGCGATGGCGAGAGCGAAGACGAGATATTGGGTGGTCGGTGGGGCGCTTGCGAGCAAGCCGAAGACGGCTTGCGCGACGATGAGGCCCCCGACGCTCCCCGCGAGCGAGAACGCCATCCGGTAGCTCGTGATGCGCGAGCGTTCGTCGTAATCGCTGGAGAGCTCCGCCGTGAGGGCCGAGTGCGGGAGGACGAGCGCGGTGTAGCAGGTATTGTAGAGCAGCGCGACGACGGTGTAATACGCGAAGAGCGCGAGTTGGTTCTCCCCGGCGACAAAATCCGGCACGATCCAGAGCAGGACGAAAAACAACGCGACCGGGACGGCGCTCGCGACCATCCACGGGAGACGACGGCCCCAGCGGCTGCGCGTGCGGTCGCTCAACCAACCGATGAGCGGATCGTTGAAGGCGTCCCAGAATTTACCGATGAGCAAGACGCTGCCCGCGTATCCGGCGCCGAGTCCGGCCACGTTCGTTAGGAACACGAGCTGGAAGAAGATCATCGTGCTCCCGGCCATGGCGGGGCCGAGTTCTCCCGCGCCGTAGGCTAGACTGGCCAGCGGGCTAAGTCGGTCGGCCGAACGGGAGGTTGGCATCGGGCGGCAGGGGACGAGACCGGAACTCAGCTCGGCTCCGAGATGCCGAGCGAGACGAGGAGGGCTTCGTTGATCGTGCCGGTGACGGCGAGGTCGCTGGCGGATTGATATCGAGAAATGGCGGCCTCGGTGACGGGGCCGACGTCGCCGTCGATGGGACCGTTGTAATAGCCGCGGTCCTTGAGCTCCACCTGCACGGAGACCTCGACGGGAAGCGTCGCAAAGGCGGGATAGTCCACGTAGACCGGCTTCACGTAGACACTCCATCCCGAGTAGATTCCGACCGGAGCGACGTAGAGCGTGTTGACCGAGATCGACGCAGCCCGGTAGACCCCGCCCGAGTAGACGTAGCCACTGCGGTAAGGGACAATGGGACGATACGGCGCGATTGGAGCGACTCGCGCGCCGCTGGCGGAGAGGGAGCGTCCGTCCGGGCCTTCGGCGTCGACGCTGCCCGAGCGGAAGCGGCCCGCCCGCGTCGTATCGGCGTCGTAAGACGCGCCGTCGGGGCCTTCCGCGCTCACGCTTGACGAGCCGAACCGTCCGGCGCGCTGCCGGTCCGAGTCGTAACTACCGCCGTCGGCGCCATCGATGTCCACGCTGCTCTCGCCGAATCGCCCGACGCGCGAGCCGCTTGCTTCGATCGACCCGCCTCGAGACGTCTGCCGATCAACGTCGATGGATCCCGCAGCGCGCCCGCGCAGGTGCCGGGGGCGAGCCTCGGCGGCGACGAGGCAGACAACGATCACGGCGGCGAAGAGGAGGGGAACGGTGGCCTTCATGCTCGCAAACAGACACCCGCCGGCGGTCGGGCGCTAGATTTTTTCCAAATTCACGCCCGTCGTCTCGATCTGGAATCGCCAAGTGACGAACGCACCCAGGAGCGAAGTCCCGACCAGGCAGTAGAGCAACGGAGCGGTCCCGATCTGGTGCAGAAGGATCGGAAACAGAAACGCCGTCGTGACGGCACCGACCTTCGCGAACGACGCGGCAAAGCCCGCGCCGGTCCCGCGATTGCGCGTGGGGAAGACCTCGCCCGCCAGCAGGTAGGTCATGGCATTGGGTCCGAGATTGGTCATGAAATTGAAAATCATGAATCCGGCGAAGATGAGGACCGTCGCCGTGGTGCCGGAGAAATGCGTCGATTGAGCGGCGATCAGCAAGCCGACCGCGCAGCCGATGAAGCCGAAGATCTGCAGCTTGATCCGCCCCGCGCGGTCGGCGAGCAGGACGGCGGCGACGATGCCAACGATGAGGAGGATGTCGATGAGCGCCGCGCCCTTCGCTCCCAACATGTCGTTGTGGATCACGTCGGCGAGGTTGCGCTCGTGCTCGTTTTTTGCGCCGATGGCGGTCGCGAGGATGGTCGGGGTGAAGATGCCGATACCGTAGGTGCCGAGATCCTGGAGGAACCAGGGGACCGACGCGAGGATCGTGGCGCGGCGGTTTTTTTTGGTGAAAAGCTTCGCGTAGCTTGGCTGGCGGTCGGCGGCGTCGACGTGAGCGTGGGGGTCGCGAAGGTGGATGGTCGGCGGATAAGCTGGCTGCCGACGGAGCAGCCGCGCCGTCTCGCGCTCGGCCTCCGGGATGCGGCCCCGGGCGACGAGCCAAGCCCCGCTGTTGCAGATGAAGAAGCGCCCGAGCAGCACGAGGGCGGCGGGGATGATGGCCGTCGCGTACATGATCCGCCAGTCGTCGACCGATTCGTTCGAATGGAGAATGAGGAAGCCCACCGCTGTCCCGACGAGCGCACCAACGGCTTGAAAGCCAAACGCTGCGAGCACCAGCCGCCCCCGGAATTGGCTGGGGATGCTCTCCGAGATGACGACGTGCGCTGTCGGGTAGTCGCAGCCCAGAGCGACACCCATCCCGAAGAGAAACGTGACGAGCAGCGGAAACGTCGGGGCCACCGCGGTGAGCGCCAGAAACGAAACGAAGATCGCCATCTCCACGATGAACATCGACTTCCGACCGTAGCGATCCGCGAGGCCGCCGAGGGCAGAGGCTCCGACCAGGATGCCGGCCAATGAAGCCGCGCCGACCACTCCCTTCTCGCTGGCCGAGAGGCCGAACTCCAGCGCGATGAGCGGGAGCGCCACCCCGGTCATGAAGACAACGAGGCCCTCAAAAAATTTGCCCGCCGTCGCGAGTCCCCAGATCCGCCACTGCATCGACGTCATCGGAGCTTCCGAGACGAACGTGCCATCCTCCCACTGCGGAGTCTCGTCGATGTATTCCTGGACCGTGCGCGGCGGTCGGCTGGCAGTGGACGCACTCATGGAGCCGGATCAAATCGACTTCCGCCCGGGACGGCAATGCCCGCTCGCGAAAGTGTCGATCTCGTAACTTTGAGGCGGTCACGGGTCTGCCCTTGCAAATTAGCGCCGATCCGCTGACGGCAGGCGCCGGACTCGCAGGCACTCGATTTGCCGCGCTCCGCCGGAACGGCTTGCCGGACACCGCCCGTGGACGCCACTTTGGTCGAGTGCTGAATCCGACCATCGCCGCGCTGTCGACGCCTCCGGGCGAGGGAGCCATCGCGGTCATCCGGTTGACCGGCCCCCGCGCTTTGGAAGTGATCGGAGTCGTCTTCAAAAGCCCCACCACCCCGTCGCCGAGGACGGCCATCGTGGGTCGGATCGTGGACCGCACCGGCGCGACCGTCGACCAAGTCGTCGTCACGACCTACGCCGCGCCAGCGAGTTACACCGGCGAGGACGTCGTCGAGATCAGCTGCCACGGCGGCATCCTCGTCGCCGCTCGCGTGCTGCAGACGGTGCTCGAGGCGGGTGCGACGGGCGCAGGTCCCGGCGAGTTCACCCAGCGCGCCTTTCTCAACGGCAAACTCGATCTCACCCAGGCCGAGGCCGTCATGGATCTCATCCGCGCGCAGACTCTGCGGGCGGCTGCCGCCGCCGCCGAGCAACTCGAGGGCCGCATCGGCGAGGAGATTCACGACATCCGCGATCACCTCCTCGACCTCGTCGCTCACGTCGAGGCGCACATCGACTTCCCCGAAGAAGGTATCGACCCCGCCACCGGCGACCTCCTCCTCGCCAAACTTTGTGACGGTCGTCACAAAGTCTTGGCAACTGCTCGCGACGGCGGACGAGGGGCGGATCCTGCGGGAGGGGGTGCGATTGGCGATCTGCGGGCGGCCGAATGCTGGAAAATCCAGCTTGCTCAATCGGCTGCTGGGTTTCGAGCGAGCCATCGTGAGTCCAACTGCCGGGACGACGCGCGACACCATCGAGGAGATGATCGCGTTGCGCGGCATTCCCTTTCGCGTCGTCGATACGGCTGGCTTGCGGGAGACCGACGACGCCATCGAACTCGAAGGGGTCAGCCGCGCCCGTCGCGCCATCGAGCGGGCCGACGTGGTCCTGCGCGTCGTCGATGGGGCAACGGGTGAGGGTCTCGAAGACGCGGCGGCGGCGGCGGACGAGATCGTCGTTTTCAACAAATCCGACCTCGGCGCAGTCGGTGCCGAGGGTGCCCGGATCTCCTGCACCACCGGCGACGGAATCGACGCGCTGGTCGACGCCGTCGTCGCCCGGGTCGCTCCGGATCGGGAGCGCGGATCGCTCGCCGCGATCAATGCCCGGCACCAAGCTTGTCTCCAACGCGCGGCGGACGCGCTGAGTGCTGGGGCCGAGGCGTTGCGGGCGGGGACCGAGCCAGAATTTGTCGTGGTCGACCTGCGCGATGCTCTCGAAGCCGTCGGAGAAGTCGTCGGGCACGTTGACTCCGAGGACATTCTCGGGAAGATCTTCAGTTCCTTTTGCATCGGAAAATGAATTTCTACGCCGACGTCCTCAAGCCGATCCTCTTTCGTTTCGACGCCGAGACCGCGCACCACCTCGCCCTCGCGGGACTGCGAGCGGGTGGACCATTCCCCCGTGCGCTCGGTGCGATGTTCGGCGGGGCTCCGCCGGAGGTGGCGCGTCGCGTGGGCGGCATTCGTTTCCCCAATCCCGTGGGTCTCGCGGCGGGGATGGATAAGAACGCCGTGGCCCTGCCGGCCTGGGAGGCTCTCGGGTTCGGCTTCGCCGAGGTCGGCACCATCACCGCGCTCCCGCAGCCGGGGAATCCGAAGCCCCGCCTCTTCCGCTACCCCGACCTCGATGCCCTCGTGAACCGCTTTGGCTTCAACAACGATGGGGCGGAAGTCGTCGCCGACCGTCTCGCGCGGCTCCGCGACGCGGGGCGCTGGCCGAGCATCCCGGTCGGGGTGAACATCGGCAAATCGAAGGTGACGGATCTTGCCGACGCCCCGGGCGACTACCAGGCCAGCTTCGAAGCGCTGCGAGAATTTGGAGATTATTTCGTCGTGAACGTCAGTTCGCCCAACACACCCGGCCTCCGCGATCTCCAGCACGTCGATTCTCTGCGCGCGATCATGGACGCACTTCGCGACGTCGACGCGACCAAACCCATCTTCGTGAAGCTCGCGCCGGACCTCGAAGTCGCCCAGCTCGACCCGCTCGTCGACATCGCGGGCATCTCGGGATTCGTCGCGACGAACACCTCTCTCGACCACAGCGCCCTCCCGCCCGATCGCGACGAGACCGGTGGGCTCAGCGGAGCGCCGATCACGACGAAAGCTCACGCCCTCCTTGCCGCGCTGGCTGATCGCACCGATCTCCCGATCATCGCATCGGGCGGGATCATGACCGGGGCAGACGCTCGGGCGCGGCTCGACGCGGGTGCCGACCTCGTCCAGATCTACACGGGTTTCGTATACCACGGTCCCGGGCTCATCCGGGAGATCACCAAATCCTGTTAATCCCGTTTAACCTGCCACATCCTCACATCTCATGTCCGACTGGAAATCTCACCCGCTCACCTTGGGCCACTCGCCCGACCCCGACGACGCCTTCATGTTCTACGCCATGGCGGAGGAAAAAATCGACCTTCGCGGCTACCGCTTCGAACACATCCTTCAAGATATCCAGACGCTCAACGAGCGGGCGACCCGGAGCGAGCTGCACATCACGGCGGTCTCGATCCACTCCCTTGCCTACGTGCTGGACAAGTACGCGCTGCTCTCAAGCGGTGCCTCGATGGGCGATGGTTACGGTCCGATGTTTGTCGTGAATCACGGTGCCGGCCCCGACGAGACCGCGACGCTCGACGAGCGCCGGGAGTGGCTCAAGACGAAGCGCATCGCGATCCCCGGCGAGATGACGAGTGCTTTCCTGTCGGCGCAGCTTTTTCTCGGTGAAAAGATGATCAACTACCGGGTTGTCCCGTTCGACGAGATCTTTGACGCGGTTCGCAGTGGTGCGGTCGATGCGGGTGTGATCATCCACGAGGGACAATTGACCTACTCACGCGATGGCTTCGATAAGGTCGTCGATCTCGGCGAGTGGTGGAAGGGGCGGACCGGCCTGCCGCTCCCGCTCGGCGGCAACATGATCCGCAAGGACATCCCGACCGACGTCCAACACGAGCTCTCGGAGATCCTGCACGAGAGCATCCGCTACGGTCTGGAAAATCGCGCTCTCGCCGTGGAGCACAGCATGTCGCACGCTCGAGGCATGGACAACCCGCTTGCGGACGAGTTTATCGGCATGTACGTGAACGACTACACGCTCGACTACGGCGACGCCGGTCGCCAAGCGATCCGGCAGTTTCTCGACGAAGGCTACGCGGCAGGATTGATTCCCCAACCCACCGAGCTAGCGTTCGTGCAGTGATCCTTTTCCCCGCACTTGCCAGCCCGACGCTCGCCGCTTGGCGACCGGCGGTCTGGGTGTGCGCTCTAGGGACCTTGTTGACGGGTTGTTCGCTGCCGCAGATCGATCTCGGGACGCGCGAGCCGATCCAGGTCGACATCAACATGCGGCTCGATGTCTACCAGTACGAGGAAGGGAACGAGGCCCGGGCCGACCGCGACGCCGACCCCGGTGCCCAGCGGAGACCTCGCGACGAGGCGCGAGGACCGGGCCGCCGATGTTCAGGTCTTTAAGAACAGTCGGTTGGTCGGCGAAGGGATGGACGGTCTGCTTGCCGTGCTGGAGCAACCCAATGGCGAATACGGCGACTTCGTGCGCGACACCGTGCGAGCGGAGAATGCGGACCGGATGACGGCGATGAAAGCGACGGCGGAGAAAGAAAAGCGGTCCCTGGTTGCGGTCCAGCGGCAGCAGGCCGAGCTGTGGCGCAACCGCTCGTTTCCCGGTGAGTACATGCAAGTCGAAGGCAATGGGGAGAAGCTGGCGTGGCAGCAGAAAGAGGAGTAAATGGGCGGTTCGATGTTTTTTTCCCGTGGTCCGATCCGAGCGCTTGTCGCGGGGATAGTCGTCTGCTCGTCGGTCGGGGCGGCACCGGGATTGGACCTGGACCTCACGTATTCCAAGGCCATCCAGATGGCGCTGGCGAAAAATTTTGAGATTCAGATCGAGGCGTTCAATCCGAAGATCGCGAAGGCGCGCACGTTGAGCGAGGAGGGGGTCTTCGATCCGACGTTGGAGTTGGGTTACAGCTACGAAGAGAATCGGCGGGATCTCACGTCGCTGGACCCGACCTTTGACTCGGCGGCTCCGGGACGGAGCGGGGCGGCGCGGTTCGCCCGGGAGAGCGGCACGGAGGCCCGGGCTTCGATCGGCGGGGTGACGCCACTGGGGACTCGGTATGAGATCGGCGGCGACTTGAATCGCGATACCGACACGCGGAGCGCGATCGACCAGCGCTACCAGACCTTTATCGGCGGCTCGATCACCCAGCCGCTGCTGCGCGGCTTCGGGACGGACGTGAACTTGGCGCAGATCCGGATCGCGCGGGCAGATCAAGCGATCTCGGCTTGGGAGCTGCGCCAGCGCCTCATCGACGTCGTGACCGACACGGCGCTCATCTACAACGATCTGTTTTTTGCGATTCAGAATCTGGCGGTGCAAATCCGCTCGCGGGATCTCGCGGCGCAATTGTTGAGCGACAACGAGAAGCGGGCCGAGATCGGGGTCATGTCGCCGCTGGATGTCGTCCAAGCGCAGGCCGACGTGGCTCAACGGGAGGAGCGGGTGCTCGTGGCGGAGCGGTCGGTGGCGGATAACCAGAATTTTCTGAAGCAGCTCGTGACGGACGAGATCGCGGACGTGCTCGACGTGCCGGTGCGGATCGCGCCGCCGCCCTTCGAGCGGGAGGTGAAGGTCAACTTGGACGCCGGTCTTGACCGCGCCTTCGAGATCCGCCCGGACTACCGGCAGGCGCTGCTGGACCTGCAGAAGCGGAGCATCAACGTGGTCTTCAGTCGCAACCAGGCGCTGCCGCGATTGGATCTCGTCGGGAGCTTAGGCCTCAACGGGATCGAGACGGAGATCGGGGAGAGCGTGTCGCAATTGACGGTCCCGAGTGATCTGCGGGGGCGGATCGGATTGAACTTCAGCCTGCCAGTGCCCAACCGCGAGGCGCGTGGCCAGGTGCAGGTGTCGCGGCTGGAAGTGGCGCGGGCGCTCGTTTCGCTCAAGCGCTTGGAGCAATCGATCTTCGTGGAAGCGGACAACGCGGCGGGTCAGATCGAGACGACGCGCAAGCGGATCGACACCACGCGGGCGGCGCGCATCTTTGCCGAGCGGACCCTCGAGGCCGGGCAGGCGAGACTGGCTTCGGGCACGGCGACGACCTTCGAAGTGTTGGAATTTCAAGCCGACCTGGCGACGGCGGAAGTCGCCGAGATGCGCTCGCTCACCGACCACCAGAAGGCGGTGGCCGAATACGCGCGAACCGTGGGCACGACGCTCGAGGCTAACCTGATCTCTCTGGAGTAGCCGCCGAGATGCCCGAGCTAGCCGAGGTGGATCACGCGCGGCGTCTGTGGGACGTCGGGTTGGGGGAGAAAGTGCTGGAAGTGATCGTGCCCAAGCCGGCGGTGCGGGTGCTGCGGGGAACGGACGTCGATGCGTTGACGGATGGACTGACGGGTCGGGTGCTGGCGACGTCGGAGGCGAGCGGGAAGCAAATGCTCTTCCGGTTCGGGAAGGACCGGAGCCGATGGCTGGGGGTGCACCTCGGGATGCGGGGAAGACTGCGGGTCGACGAGGCGGACGCGGAGCCGGAGAAGCACGATTATCTCGTGTTGCGTCAGCGGCGGCGGCGGTTGGTTTTCAATGACCAGCGGGTGTTCGGGCGGTTGCTTTACGCGGAGGGAGCGGGGTGCCGGATTGGTGGGCGAAGCTGCCGGTGTCGATATTTTCGAAGGACTTTTCGCGCGGGGCGGTGGAGAACTTTTTGAAACGCAGAAAGCGGACTCCGCTGAAGCCGCTTTTGCTGATGCAGGAGCGTTTCCCCGGCGTCGGGAATTGGATGGCGGACGAGATTCTCTGGCGCGCGCGGTTGCATCCGCGGCGGCTGTCGGGGACGTTGTCCGCAAAGGAGGTGACGAAGCTCTGGAAGGACGACGCGGGACGTTTGCGTGAAATCGGTCGAGCAGATCGATGACGATTGGAGGTATCCGCGGTCGTGGCTTTTCTCGCACCGGTGGACGGATGGAGGGAGCTGTCCGCGTGCGGCGGCGGGCTGGAGCGGGCGGTGATCGGAGGGCGCCGGACGTGCTGGTGTCCGGTGTGCCAAGGGGCAGGTCTGACTTCGCGACGGAAATCGGCGGCTTCCTTGGCTGGATGCCGGAGGGAATGGCGGGTATCAATATCCGGCGTGAAGCTGCTGGCGGTCTCGGATTTGCACTACGGTCTGCCTCAGTTCGAGTGGCTGGTCGCACGGGCGGCGCGCTACGACGCGATCGTGATCGCCGGTGACTTGCTGGACCTCGCTTCGCCGGTGGATCTTGATACGCAAATTATCGTGGTTTCGAAGTATCTGGATCGCATCCGCGAGGAGACGGTCCTCATCGTGTGTTCCGGCAACCACGATGGCGATGTGCCGATGGGTGGGGGTGATTTTGCGGCCCAGTGGTTGGTGGAATTTGAGTCGGGGGAATTTGGTGGTGGACGGGCAGACGGCGTGGCTGGGCGAGGACAAAGTGACGGTCTGTCCCTGGTGGGAGTCCGAGGAGTCGAAGGCACGGATGGTGTCGATGCTGAGAGCGGAATCGTCGGAGAGACTCGCGAAGCGCTGGATGTGGGTCCACCACGCGCCGCCGGACGGCTACCCGGTGGCGTGGACGGGTAAGGAATTTGCGGGAGACCGGATTCTGTCGGGATTGATCGAGGTGCTCCAGCCGTCGCTGGTCTTTTGCGGGCACATCCACAACGCGCCATTTTATGCCGATGGAAGCTGGGTGTCACGGGTGGGCCGGACGTGGGTCTTGAATCCGGGACGGCAGATCGGTCCGATCCGGCTTTTGTGCGCTTGGACCTAGAGACGATGGTCGCCGAGTATCGGAGCCTGGAAACGGTTGAGACGATGAATTTGTCGGGGTCGATGCCGTAGGCCCGGCTTTGTTTCCGAAGACCTTGATGGGGTTTTTGGTGGTAATGATTTGAGATCGGGCGGCGAATTGGTTGAGGTGTGGCGGATGGCAGGGAAGCGGCGAAAGGTGACCTCTTCGAAAAAGGACCGGTCGGGATGGTGGCTTGTCTGGGTCGATGAGAGTCCGATTCGCGCTGAAGAATTGCGGGCTTACCGGGCGGTGGAACGGGAGCTGGGAAAGTTACGCGAGGCGTTGGAGGTCTTTGAGGCCCGGGACGTCCCCGCTTTCGGCGAGTGGGAGGCGCGGACGTTCGGAGCGCTCTTGACCGAGATTCGGGAGCTGGAGCGCGGGATCGCGGAGAAGACGTGGCTTTTGGACGAGATCGACGACGAGGTGTTGTGGTCGGGGTGCTCGCAGGTGGAGGCATATCGCCGGGTGCTGGCCGCGCGGGAGCGGGGATCGCGGCAGGGCAATGGGGAACACGGGGGAGGCGGCGAGGGCGGGGAGGCGGAAGATTTTTCCGGGAGCGGAAAGGATGATTCGGCGCCTCGTGGGATGTTTGGGGACGCGGACTTGCCGCCGGATTTCGACATGAAGGAGTTCGATTCGATGTCGAAGCGGAAGCAGCAGGAATTCCGCGACAAATACGAAGTGATGGGGGCGATGTACGAGATGATGACGGGCGATCGGGCGCCGAATCTGGATGAGGTGCTGGACCGGGAGCGGGCGCGGGTGGGCGGCGGGTCGCGACCCGTTGCGGCTGCGGAATCGGCGGAGCCGATGGATCAGCGCTTGAAAATGCTCTACCGGAGGTTGGTCCGGCGGCTGCATCCGGACGGGAATTCGGAGCTGACCCTTCGTGAAAAGGAGTTATGGCACGAGGTGCAGGCGGCGTATCAGGACCGGGATCTCGACCGGTTGGAGGCGGTGGCGGCCGGGTGGAGATGGGGGCCGGCGGGGATGCGGGGGCGCTGCCGATTGGAACGCTGCGGCGGATGACCGCAGAACTCGGGCGGACCCTGAGCGAAATGAAGAAGGCGACGAACCGGGCAAAGCGGCAGGCCGCGTGGGGGTTTCGGCGGCTGACGAAGAAGCGGGCGAGGATCGAGGCAAAGCGGCGGGCCGAGCTGGAGCGGACGGCGGCGGGAGCGCGGGAGGAATTTCGTTTGGCCGCGGCGGAATTGGACGTGATCGCACGGCGGGCCGCAAGGGGGAAGCGGCCGAGTCGGCGGGCGGGGCGGTGATTTTTTTGCCGATTTAATCCCGCGACGGGCGCGAGAAATTTTCAGAATGCCAAGCCGACGGTGAAGTGGATCGCGCCGATGGCTTCGCCGGAGCGCGGGGCCGGATTGAGAGCGGCGTCGAGGCGGATGGGGCCGATGGGGAGGTCGTAGCGAAGGCCGGCTCCGATGCCGGTGCGGAGGATTCCAAACTCGGAAGAGGTCTGCCCGACGCTGCCGGCGTCGAGGAAGACGGCGGCCTTGAGCGAGTCGACGATGGGGACGACGTATTCCAGGTTGAAGACCGTGTAGGTCTGGCCGCCGGTCGGGTAGCCGTTATTGTGGGGACCGAGTTCGCGGTCGGCAAAACTGCGGACGGAGGAAGCCCCGCCGTTGAAGAAGCGTTCGTCGATGGGGACGGACGAGTTGCCTTCGGTCGGGATCATGATTCCGCCGCGGGCACCGAAGGCGAGGAGGGTGTTGCCGAGGGGGAGGTAATAGGCCGCGCGGGCGGCGAAACGGGCGAAACTAACCTCGCTGCCGAGGGCGCGGGTGGCGAAGTCGGCGGTGGTGCCGAGGACGAAGCCCTGGTCGGGGTTGAGCGGATTGTCGCGGGTATCGTAGACGGAGGTGACGCCCGATGCTGTTGGCGAGGTAGGGAGTGCGGGCGATGAGATCGTCGCTGATGCCCCCGGCTTCGACGGAGACGCCTTTGGCGAGGAGGAAGACCGAGGCGGTGAGCCGGGGGGTGAGCGTCCAAGTGAGTTCGGGGCGGAGGGCGAGTTCGCTTTTCGTGTAGCCTTCGAGGCGGCGGTTGAGGACGGTCGCTCGGAAAGTGAGCGCAAGGTCGTCCCGGTCGAGGAACCACGGGTCTTCGAGGGTGAGGTCGGCTCCGAAGGTGCGTTGGGTCGCCTCGATGGAGGCGGTGAAGGGGCGACCCGTGCCGAAGAGGTTGCGCTCGATGAAGCGGATGCCACCGCCCGCGCCTTCGAAGGTGCCGTAGCCGAGAGAGAAGCCGACCTCTCGACTCGGGGCGGGTTCGTATTCGATGGCGAGATCGACTTCGTTGGTTGTGGGATCGGGAAGTTGGCGGACGCGGAGTTGGTCGTAGAGGCCGGTGCCGAGCTGGCGTTGGAAGCGGGTGTTGAGGGCTGCGGGATCGTAGGGGCGATCAGTGAGGGAGGCGAAGCGACGGCGAACGAAGCGGGGTGGGAGGCTGGAGTCGCCGGGCGGGTGATCGGCGGTCACGGTGCCGAAGCGGAAGGGTGGACCTGGCGTGACCTGGATGGTGACGGGGATCTCCTCTGCGAGGATGGGTTGACGCGATTTCGCCCGGGTGGAAAGTGCGGGTCCTCGCCGTGCGGTGGCTTTTGCCTGGTAGTGGCCGGCTTTTTGAAATTCGTAGGCGACCCTTTCCTCGATGAGACGGAGGCGGGTTGAGCTGTAGGGTTGGGTGGTGAGGTCGGCGAGCGATTCGCGGAGAGTTACGATGGGAACGGCGCTGCTGCCGACGATGGTGATCGGGCCGAAGGTGTAAGGGGGACCTTCGGAGATGGTGATGGTGGCGCTGGCGTCGGTTCGGTCTTTGGAGAGGGCGACGGTCGGGGTTGTGATCTCGACGTCGAGGTAGCCATCGGAGAGGTAGAGGTCGCGGAGGCGATTGACGCCTTCCGCCAGTTTGGCGGGAACGTAGGGGAGGTCGTCGCCGGTGACGTTCTCGCGGGTGGGGACGAGGAGGAAGTCGGCGAGTTTTTTTTCGTCGTAGGCGGTCGCGCCGAGGAAGGTCGTTGTGGTGAGCTGCGTGCGAGGGCCTTCGGTGATGTCGAGGGTGAGGTTGTCGGCGGTGATCTGTTGGGTGACCGTAGCTTCGGTGAAGCCATTGTCCTGGTAGGTGAGTCCGGTGAAGTAGCTGAGGTCGTCGGCGCGGGCGGGGGTGACGCCGGTGGATTCGATCTGGGCGATTTGTCCGGCGACTTTTTCGCGGAGGGACGCGGTGGGGAGTTTTTCGTTGCCGACAAACTGAACGGTGGCGGCGTGGGCTTCGAACGTCAGGACGACGAGTGCGATGAAGACGCGGCGGTTCATTTAAGCCGGAGGACGTAACGCAGGCGGCCGCGGAAGTCGCCGTTGACATCGAGGTCGCCGATGAGGTGGAAGGCGGGGGTGAGTCGGTAACGGGCGGAGAGGCTTTGTTTGCCGGTCTTCGGGTCGATGGCGCCGACTTCGAGATCGAATTTGTCACGGAAACTATCCGTTTCGCCGGGCTTGGCGGGGAAGAATCTCTGGTAGAGCTGTTGGAGAAGGAGGAGGGCGGCGCGTCCGGCGATGACGTCGGTGCCGCCCGTGAGTTCCTTGGCGGTTGCGCCGGTGGAGAGGAGGGCGACGATGTCCTCGGGTGGGAGCGGGGGGTTGCTGGTGAAGGTGACTTCGGGGTCGTTGACGGTGCCGGAAATGAGAACGGTGATCACGTAGTCGCGGATCTCGGAGCGTCCGCGGAGATTGAGGACGGGGTCGAGGGGATCGGCGGGGTTGAAGTAAACGCTGCCATTGGCGATATCCAGGGTGCTGAACGGCAGGGTGAGGATGAGGTCCTCGACGTTCGCGCTGCCTTCGAGGCGTGGCGCGAGGCCGGTGCCGGTGAGGCGGAGATCGGCGGTGGCGCGGCCATTCGCGAGGTTGCCGCGGATGAGGAAGGGCGAGTCGGTGCCAATGGTGACGTCGAATTGCCAATCGCGGATCGGTGGGTTGGGGAAACTGAGGCGGGGCGGATCAGCGGACGGGGCTTGGGGGGCTTTGCGTTTGCCGGGTTGGCCGAAGGGGAGAACGACGATCTGCTTGAAGAGGCGGCTGTCGATGAGACCGAGGTGGCCCGAGAGTTTGGCGGAGTCGGGCGGGCCGGTGAGCATGAGGTTGGCATTCGCTCGCGCGAGGAGGTCGGGGCTGCGGGCGAGGAGGAGGGATTGCCCGACGAAGGTGAAGTCCAGCTGAGGAGATTCCGGGTCGGTCAGATCGGCGAAGCCGGTGAGGGTGAACGGGCCGCCGGAGACGTTGCCTCTGAAGTTCCGGATGGCGATCTTTTCGCGGGAGAGATCGAGGCGGGCGTCGACGTTGGTGACTTCGGGAAGTTCGTCGGCGGCGAGAGCGAGGCGCTTGATCTGCAGGGTGGCGGCGCCGGTGGGCATGGGTTTCTGGAGGGTGCCGCCGACTTCGATGCGGGCGGAGGCGTTGCCTTCGACGAAGCTGATGGCCGGTGCGAAGGTCGGGATCAAGGCGAGATCGATCCCGGGGACGTCGATGCGGAGATTGATGGGCGTGTCGGGATCGATGGGTTCGCCGGGAATGAAGGGGAAGCTGCCATTGATGGTGACGGGTTCGAGGCGGCGTTGTTGAAAGGTGGCGGCGAGACGGGCGTCGCCTCCGGCGACGGAGAGGCGGAGATCGAGCTGGGCGGGTTCGATCCGGGTGAGTTGCTCCGGCTGGAGGTCGGTGGCCGTGAGGTGAAGGTCGGCGACGAGGGTCGCGAGGGTGCCCTTGGCGGTGAGGTTGAGTTGGGCGGCACCGAGTAGAGGTGGGGCGGGTTGGTTCGCGATGGCGGCGAGTTGGGTGACGGTTAGTTCGGGGGTGGAGACGGCGAGATCCAGGGGGCGGTCGCGGGGGATGGGTTGGTCGTTGTTATTCAGATCAAGGGGGAGGGTGACGTGCCCGGTGAGGATGCGTTGGCCGCGAAGATCGGCGGTGAGGGTGGGAACGGTGAGTTGGGTCGGGGTGTAGGTGCCGATGGCGGTCGCGTCGAAGTCGGCGATCTGGTCGGTGCGGGCGTCGGTCAGGGTGAGCGCAAATTCGCCGGAGTGGTTGGTGTTCTCGACTTCACCGGAACCGGACCAGGTGAGCGCGATCTGGCCGCCGAGGTTGATGGGGTTGCGTTCAGGAGGGACGAGCGCGGTGAGATCGGCGAGGTCGATGGTGAGTTGGCCGCGGTAGGCGTAGGGGGCGGTGAGGTCGGCGGTGCCGCTGGCAGTGATGGCGTTGGCGGGGCCGAGGTTGATTTCGAGGGTGCGGACGTTCGCGACGTTGTCGGCGATGGGTGCGTCGATGGTGATGGCGGGAATGGTGTAGCCTTGAGCGGAAAGGTTCGTGGCGGTGACGTGGAGGCCGCCCTGGAAGGCTTGGTTTTCCCGGTGGATGTCGGCGTCGACTTTCAGGGAGCCGGAGAGGACGGTGCCGCGGGTATCCCGGACGAAGTCCTCAAGGCGGGGGGCGTCGATCTCGAGTTTCAGATCGAGGAGGTCGAGGTTGACCCGGGTTGGATCGGTGGGGACTACGTAGCTGCCAACGAGGCGGACGAAATTGCCTTGGTAATTGAGTTCGAGTTTTTCGAGTGCGACGGATTGCTCGGCGGAGCTGAGTTCGATGATGGCCTCGTCGGCTTCGTAGTTTTGGTAGGTGATCGTGGCGGCGCGTCCGCCGAGACGGGTGGTGAGGTTGGTCGTGATGGGTTCGCTCGCGCCGGGTGGCGGGAGTTTTTTCGAGAACGTGACGGCGAGGTCGGCGTTGGCGAGGCGAATGTCCTGGAAGTCGAGTCGGCGGGCTTCGACCTTGAGGTTGGCGCTGAGGTTGGGGGCGTTGTAGTCGAGTCGACCGGAGCCGGTGACGGTGCCTCGGGCGAGGGGAGCGACGCCGGGGACGAGGGTGGAGAGGTCGGGGGCGTCAATGGTGATCGTGCCCGCGTAATTGTCGGGCGGAAGGTTGGCGATGGTGGCTGGAAGGTTCGAGACGAGCTGGCCGGTGAGGGTGTTGACGTCGCGGCGGAGGTCGCGGAGGTCGATTCGGGCGCGGCGGTCGGCCAGGGTGAAAACGGCAAGAAGATGATCGACGCGGGGTTGGTCGAGCTGGAGGTCGGTGAATTCGGCGCGGCCCTCTCCGGTCCACGTGAGGGGGTGGAAGAGTTCGCCTTCGTAGTTGAGAGTCAGATCGGCGATGGTGCCGGTCGGGGCGGGGACGAGGTTGAGAAAGGTGCCGACGCGCTCGAGTTTGACGCCGGTGATCTTGAGGCGGAGGCTGGAATGGTTGGTCTCGTAGATATCGAGGATGGCGATGTCGAGGTCGGCGGTGCCGCCGAAGCCGGAGACGTCGGCGGCCAGGCCGAGGCGGCTTTCGGCGAGGTAGGAGGCGTCGAAATTGAACCGATTGATGGTGATCCCGGGACCGACGGCGAGGTCGGTGAGGATGAGGTTGCGGTCCGTGAAGGTGGTGCGGCCCTCGAGGTTCTCGAAGGTCGGGGCCGGGGCTGGAAGCGTCCGACGCGGAGGGTGCCGGGGCGGTCGGGGAGGAGAAGGAGAGTGAAGCCGGTGAAGGCAAAGTCGCCGTTGGCGGAGCGGGAGAAGAAGCTGAAGTTGGTAATCTCGACCCGCTCGGGAAAGAGGAGGGGGAACTTTAGAGTTTCGAGATTTTGGGGTTTTGAAGTTTTGGGGTTCCGGCGTTTTTGCGGGCGGGGGGTGAATTTTGATTGGTCGATCTCCAGGTCGAAGTTGGTGAGGCGAATGGATTTCAGGAGGCCCGGGTAGCCATCTTTGACCCAACCGAGGAGGCTGTATTGGAGGCCGATCTCGCCGATGGTGAGTTTGCGGACCGGGCTGTCGGGGTCCGGGTCGGCGACGACGTTGGTGACGCGGAGGGTCGTGAAGATCGAGCCGCCGAGTTCGTAAGTGAGGCGGAGTTGCTGGTCCGCGGCGGTGCGGACGAGGAGACGACGGGTGAGTTCGAAGACGAGGGGCCGGTGGAAAGCGAAGAGGGTCGCGACGAGTGCGAGGAGGGTAAGGATGGGCCAGCGAAGTCGGCGGAGGAGACGGGGGACGGGCACGTTTCGGGATTTTAACGCGTGCTTTTTGGTTGGAGCGTCGATGGGAAATCATCGCCACTCGAAAGTGGGCGACGGGCTATTCCCTGGCGCCAGGGAGGCAAGGTTTGGTAGGTTGGCTGTCGGGGTCGTAGTTGAGGTAAGGGACCGAGCCACTTCTCGCAGGCTTCGACGGTGAGATCTTTTCGCGGACGCGTAGTCATCGATCTGGTCTTTTTCGATTTTGCCGACGGCGAAATACTTGGCTTCCGGGCTGCCGAAGTAGAGGCCGCTGACCGAGCTAGCGGGATACATCGCGAGGCTCTCGGTGAGGGTGATGCCGGTGTGGTTGGTGGCGTCGAGGAGACGGAAGAGTTCCCACTTCTCGGTGTGGTCGGGGCAAGCTGGGTAGCCGGCGGCCGGGCGGATTCCCCGGTATTTTTCGCGGATGAAGTCTTCGGTGCTGAGGTCCTCGGTCTCGCCGAAGCCCCAATTGGTCGCGGATTTTCTTGTGCAGGCATTCGGCGAACGCCTCGGCGAAACGGTCGCCGAGGGCTTTGACGATGATGGCGGAATACGGATCCTGTTGGTCGTCGAAGTGCTGGGCGAACGTGTGGACCTCGGGGCCAGCGGTGCAGGCGAAGCCGCCGACGTAATCGGTGCGGCCGCTGGACTTGGGTGCGACAAAGTCGGCGAGGGCGAAGTTCGGAGCGTTGGATTTCGCGTTCTGCTGGCGGAGGCTATGGAGGGTGGCGGGGCCGTCGTCCGTCTGGATGGTGATGTCGTCGCCTTCGCTGTTGGCGGGCCAGAAGGCGGTGACGGCTCTCGCGGTGAACCGCTTGTTCTTCACGATGTCGTCGAGGAGGACTTGGGCGTCGTCGAAAAGTTCGCGGGCCTGGGGTCCGACGGCGGGGTCGTCGAAGATCGCGGGGTAGCGGCCGCGGAGTTCCCACGAATGGAAGAACGGGGACCAGTCGATGAACGGGACGAGTTCCTCGAGCGGGAAGTTGTCGTAGGTGGTGAGACCGACTTTGTCGGGGACAGCGATCTCGGCGGTGGCCCAGTCAAAGGTCGCGGCGTTCGCGCGGGCTTCGACGAGGGAGAGGAGCTTTTTCGACGTGGTCCGGGAGCTGTGTTCTTCGCGGAGGCGGTCGTAGTCGGCTTGGAGCTTCTCCAGGAAGTTGGGTTTCTGTTCGTCGCTCAGGAGGGCGCTAGCGACGTTCACGCTGCGGCTAGCGTCGAGGACGTGGACGACGCCGGGGGCGTAGTGTTGATTGATCTTCACCGCCGTGTGGGCGCGGCTGGTCGTGGCGCCACCGATCATGAGCGGGATGGTGAAGCCTTGGCGCTGCATCTCCTTGGCAACGTGGATCATCTCGTCGAGCGACGGGGTGATGAGCCCAGAGAGGCCGATGATGTCGACGTTCTTCTCCTTGGCTTCGGTGAGGATTTTTTCGCAACTCACCATGACGCCCATGTCGATGACCTCGTAGTTGTTACAAGCGAGGACGACGCCGACGATGTTCTTGCCGATGTCGTGGACGTCGCCTTTGACGGTGGCCATGAGGATGCGGCCCTGAGCTTTGGCGTCGGGGTTGGCGGCGCGTTCTTCCTCCATGTAGGGCATGAGCCACGCCACGGCTCGCTTCATGACGCGGGCGCTCTTGACGACCTGCGGGAGGAACATTTTTCCGGAACCGAAGAGGTCGCCGACGATGCCCATGCCGTCCATGAGGGGGCCTTCGATAACTTGAAGGGGCTTGGCAAAATGCTGGCGAGCTTCTTCGGTGTCGACGTCGATGAAGTCGACGATGCCTTTGATGAGGGCGTGTTCGAGGCGCTTGGCGACGGGGGCTTCGCGCCAAGCAAGGTCGGGGCCGGTCGACTTGGCTCCGCCGGTCTTGGCGGATTTGAGTTCGTCGGCGAGGGTGACGAGACGCTCGGTGGCGTCGGGATCGCGGTTGAAGAGGACGTCCTCGACGTGCTCGAGGAGACTCGGCTCGATGTCGGCGTAGACGGCGAGTAGGCCGGCGTTTACGATGCCCATGTCGAGGCCGGCTGCGATGGCGTGGTAGAGGAACGCGGCGTGCATGGCCTCGCGGACAACGTTGTTGCCGCGGAAGGAGAACGAAATGTTGCTGATGCCGCCGGAGACGCGGGCGTGCGGAAGATTCGCTTTGATCCAACGCGTCGCTTCGATGAAGTCGACCGCGTAGTTGTTGTGCTCCTCGATGCCGGTGGCGACGGTGAGAATGTTTGGATCGAAAATGATATCATCGGGCGGAAAAGCGACCTCGTCGACGAGGATGCGGTAGGCGCGCTCGCAAATCTGTTTTTTGCGTTCGAGGCTGTCGGCTTGGCCGTCTTCGTCGAAGGCCATGACGATGACCGCCGCTCCGTAGCGGCGGACGAGGGCGGCCTGCGCGCGAAATTTTTCTTCGCCCTCTTTGAGGCTGATCGAGTTGACGACGCACTTGCCCTGGACGCAGCGCAAGCCGGCTTCGATGACTTCCCACTTGGACGAATCGATCATGATGGGCACGACCGAGATGTCGGGTTCGCTCATGATGAGGAGGAGGAATCGGCGCATGGCCGCCACGCCGTCGAGCATGCCCTCGTCCATGTTGACGTCGATGATCTGTGCTCCCGCTTCGACCTGCTGACGGGCGACGGCGAGGGCGGCATCGTAGTCGTCGGCCTGGATGAGCTTGGCGAATCTCGGCGAGCCGGTGACGTTGGTGCGCTCGCCGATATTGATGAAGGGGATCTCGGGGCGGGCGGTGAAGGGTTCGAGTCCGGAGAGCCGGAGGGTGGTCGCGCGGGTGGCGATCTTGCGCGGGGCGCAGTCCTTGATCGCGTCGGCGATCGCGCGGATGTGGTCGGGAGTGGTGCCGCAGCAGCCGCCGATGACGTTGAGCCAGCCTTGCTCGGCCCACTCGCGGAGCTGGGGCGCGAGTGATTCGGGAGTCTCGGGGAAACCGGTGGGGGAGAGCGGGTCGGGGAGGCCGGCGTTCGGGTAGGTGCTGACGTGGAAGGGGGCGAGGTTGGAGAGTTCCTCGATGTAGGGGCGCATCTCGTTCGGGCCGAGGGCGCAGTTGAGGCCGACGGAGAGGAGCGGGAAGTGGGAGATCGAGTTCAGGAACGCCTCGACGGTCTGGCCGGTGAGGGTGCGACCGCTGAGGTCGGTAATGGTGCCCGAGACCATGACGGGGAGCTGTTTCCCGGACGTCTCGAAGAACTCGTCGATGGCGAAGAGAGCGGCCTTGGCGTTGAGGGTGTCGAAGATGGTTTCGACGAGCAGGACGTCGACGCCGCCTTCGACGAGTGCGGCGATCTGCTCGGTGTAGGCGGCGGCGACTTGCTCGAAGGTGACGTCGCGGGCCCCGGGGTCGTTGACGTCGCGGGAGATCGTGAGCGTGCGGTTGAGCGGGCCGATGGCCCCGGCGACGAAGACGGGGTGGTCGGCGGCGTCGGCGGCTTCGCGGGCGAGCTTGGCGGCAGCGAGGTTGAGCTCGGTGACGAGGCTCTCCATGCCGTAATCGGCCTGGGAGATCGAGGTCGAGTTGAAGGTGTTCGTCTCGATGAAGTCCGCACCAGCGGCGGCGTAGAGGGAGTGAATTTCGCGGATGACGTCGGGCTTGGTCAGCACGAGGAGGTCGTTGTTTCCCTTCACGTCGCTGGGCCAGTCGGCGAAACGCTCGCCGCGGTAGTCCGCCTCTTCGAGCTTGTAGCGCTGGACCATCGTCCCCATCGCGCCGTCGAGGATGGCAATGCGGGAGGCGAGAAGCTCGCGGATGGGTGCGGGAATAACGGCATTCATATCAACGTATTGGATTGTATTGATGCGTTCGGGTCGCGCAAGGTAGGAATGGAGTGGATGTGGTCGAAATTGCTAAAGCGGGAAGTCGGGATACGCGTGTGGACGCCGCCTGGGTATGGGGATGGGCGGCGGTTTCCGGTGGTGGTGTGCTTGGACTCAGCGTTGTTCGACTCCACGTGCGGTTGGGTCGAGACGTTGTCGCGGGAGGGGTCGATGCCGCTGGCGGTGGTGGTCGGAGTTGAGCGCGGAGTGAACGTCGAGTTTCTCAGGGACGAATTGGTGGCGTGGATCGATGCAAATCACGAGACGCTGGCCACGGTTGGATCGCGGATTCTGGTTGGCACGGGGGCGGGGGCCTTGACCGCAGCGCGGGCGGGTTTCAGCTCTCGAGGTGTCTTCGCCAGAGTGGCCTGTCTCTCGACGTCGTTTGAAGGGCCGGAGGGGAATCTGCCCGTCGACAGCGAGGGATTGCGCGAGGTCGAAGGAATGGAGCGGCTGCCAGAGGGGGTGCGTCTTTACTTCGATTACGGGACGGTGGCGCTGGACGAGTGCTACGAACCGTATCACGCCGAACTTGGTTCGCTGCTGCGGGAGCGCGGGTGGCGGGACGGGCGGGAATTTGTCATCGAGCGCGTCCCGGGCGGCGCGCAGACGACGGGGTCGTGGGGACGGCGACTCGGCCCGGCGCTGCGGTGGTTGTGCGACTGATCAGCGCTCGTGTTTCTTAGAAATCGGAATCACGAAGACGGGGATCTCGGAGCGCTTGAGAACGCCGGTCACGACGCTGCCCGCGAAGAGGTTGTAGAGCGCACCGTGGCCGTGGGATCCGACGACGATGGTGTCGGCTCGCTGGGCTTCGGCGGTGTTGACGATCTCTTCGGCGGCCAGGCCCACGATCGCGATGGAATCAGCTTCCAGGCCGTCGGTGCGGGCGGCGGCTACGAGCTTGGCTAATTGGGCTTTCTGCGATTCGGCGTCGAGATCGATCATCGGCGGTGGGGCGGCCTCGATGACGTCCATGGCGGCTCCGACCGGAACGTAATTGGCGACGGGTTCGACGACGTGGACGAAGAAAATCTTGGCTGGAAAGGCCTTGGCGAGGGCGTGGGCGTGTTCGATGACCTTTTTGGAAGCGTCGCTGAAATCGATGGCGGCGAGGAGGATCTTCATGATCGGATGTTAGTTCGCGATCCTGCGGCTTGCGAGGGAATAGCCGGAACGCGATGGTCGGGGGGTGGAGGATTTATTCGGCTCGGAGGACGCGAACGCGGAGGACGCGAACGCGCCGCTGGCTGCGCGAATGAGGCCGCGCGAGATCGGAGAGGTGATGGGTCAGCGGCACATCCTGGGGGAGGGGAAGCTGCTCAGGCGGGCGATCGAGGCGGACCGGATCTCGTCGATCTTGCTGTGGGGGCCGCCGGGGACGGGGAAAACGAGTCTGGCGCACGTGATCGCCGGGGCGACCGAGTCTCGGTTCGAGCGGATGAACGCGGTCGAGAGCAACGTCGCGGATCTCCGACGCGTGGCGGCTGCGGCAGCGAACCGGGCCCGTGGTGGCGGGGCGCGGACGATTCTCTTCATCGACGAGATTCACCGCTTCAATAAGGCGCAGCAGGACGTCTTGCTGCCGGACGTCGAGAGTGGATTGGTCCGGCTGATCGGGGCGACGACGCACAATCCGTATTTTTACGTGAACTCGCCGCTGGTCTCGCGTTCGCAGCTCTTCGAGCTGCAGCCGCTAGTCGAGGAGGATCTGATCGTGCTGATGGAGCGGGCGGTGGCGGACGCTTCCCGGGGGCTGGGGGGGCGGGGGATCGTGCTGGAGCCCGAGGCGGCTCGGCACTTGGCGGTCATCAGCGACGGGGACGCGCGGAAGTGTCTCAATGCCCTCGAGCTGGCCGCCCTCACGACGGAGGCGGATGCGGATGGCCAGGTGGTGATCTCCCTATCCGTTGCGGAGGAGAGCATCCAACGAAAAGCCGTTGTCTACGACGGCGATGGGGACGGGCACTACGACACCATCAGCGCCTTTATCAAGAGCATGCGAGGATCGGACCCGGACGCGTCGGTTTATTGGTTGGCAAAAATGCTCTACGCCGGAGAGGACGTGCGGTTCATCGCGCGGCGGATGGTGATCTGCGCGAGCGAGGACGTGGGGTTGGCCGACTCGAACGCGCTAACGGTCGCCGTGGCTGCGGCTCAGGCGGTCGACCTCGTCGGGTTGCCGGAAGTGCAGCTCAATCTGGCGCACGCGGCGATCTACATCGCGTGCGCGCCGAAGAGCAATCGCGCGACGGTCGCGATTGGCGCGGCGAATCAGGACGTGCGGGAGGGGCGGACGCTGGCGGTGCCGCAGCATCTGCGAGATGGGCACTACGCGGGGGCGGCGAAGATGGGCCACGGCGTGGACTACAAATACGTCCACGACTTCGAGGGGTCCTTCGTGCCGCAGGCTTATCTCCCCGAGGGGCGGCGCTACTACGAACCCACGGAAAATGGGATGGAGCGCCGGGTGAAGGAGCGGCTCGATTATTGGCGCGAGCGGTTTGAGAGGGGCGACCCGTAGCAGTTGACGTGAGGACACTTGGTCGGGGTCTCCGATCGGGGTTGGCGTCAGGTCTCCTTACGTCGACCGCCACGGGGTGAATGCTCTCATGAATCTGCGATGTCGACGGGTTGTTCGGCGAAGGGGATCCAGGTGTCTTTTTTGTCCCGGGGGTCGTTGCGGCGGGTGCTTCATTTCGGTGAGCTTGCGGAGCGCACCGGTGGTGAGTGGGTCGAGCGCAATGTGGGCGCGGAGGGTGCGGGCGAGAGCCGAGCAATCGCGGAGCCAGCGGTGGGCTGCGGCGTAGTGGGCGACGAGGCGGGTCTGGGTCAGAAGGAAGGCTCGGCCGAACGTTCGGACGGGTCTGGCCTTGCCGATGCGTTTTTTCGGCGGCTGGAAGCCGCCGCTCCTCGAATCACCCGAGCAGGTGATCCGGATCGAGCTTCTTGAGCGCCTTCGGGAGGAAGATGCCGTCTTTGCGGATGAGCTTGCCGTCGAACCAGATCTCGCCGCCGCCGTAGTCCGGTCGCTGGATGTTGACCATGTCCCAGTGGATGCGGCTTTTGTTGCCGTTGCCCGCGCGGGCGTAGGCTTGGCCGGGGGTGAAGTGGAAGGATCCCGAGATTTTTTCGTCGAAGAGGATGTCGCGCATCGGATGCAGGATGTGCGGATTGAAGCCGATGGCGAACTCGCCGATGAAGCGCGCGCCCGCGTCGCTATCAAGAATCTTGTTGAGCGCCTCGTTGTTGTTGGACGTGGCCTTGACGATCTTGCCCTTGGAAAATTCCAGCACGACGCCTTCGAAAGCGATGCCCTGGTAAACGGTCGGGGTGTTGTAGGTGATCGTGCCTTCGACGGAGTTCTTGACTGGGCAGGAAAAGACCTCGCCGTCGGGGATGTTGCGGTCGCCACCGCACATCTCGGAGCCGATGCCTTTGATCGAGAAGCGCAGATCGGTGCCGGGCCCCTTGAGGTGGACCTTGTCGGTTTTGTCCATGAGGGACTTGAGCGCCTTCATGCCGGGGATCATGCGGCTGTAATCGAGGGTGCAGACTTTGAAGTAAAAATCCTCGAACGCTTCGGTGCTCATCTGGGCCTGTTGCGCCATCGAGGGGGTGGGCCACCGGAGGACGACCCACTTGGTCTTGTTGATCCGGTGGTCGAGGACGGGGCGCATCTTGCCACCAATAAGGGTCATGCGGTCCTCCGGGATGTCGGACATCTCGGTGATGTTGTGGCTGCCGCGGATGGCGATGTAGGCATCCATCTTCTTCATGCGGGCTAGCTCGATTGTGCTGGTGACCGCGAGCTGGGCTTCGTCCGCTTCCCTGGCCAGTTCGCGGGAGATGCGGGCGCAATGGAGATTCACGAAGGGGGTGGCCTTCGCCGCGCGCACCGCCCGGACGAGCGCGATGACGAATTGTTCGGGAATGTCGAAGGCGTCGATCAGAACTTTCTCACCGGGTTGAAGCGCGGTCGAGTGGCGGGTGAGGACGGTGGCGAGGTCGGCGAAGCGAGGGTCAGTCATCGGTAGGAAGCTTTCTTAGGTTTCTGGATCTTTGGATTCTTTGCTCGCGTCGGTGATCTCGGGTTCGACGACGGGATCCTTTTTGAAATGAACTTCGAGCACGCGGCGGGCGTCGGACTTGGCGACGGTCGCCAGCCAATTGCCGATCCGGACGGTCTCGCCGACCACGGGAAGGTGGCCAAGCTCGGAGGTCACGTATCCGCCGATCGTGGTGACGTCGGCTTCGTCGAACTTGATGTCGAGTTTCTCCTCGAGCTCGTAGAGCGCGTGGGTGCCGTCGGTCTCGAATTCGGATTCGTTGATTAGGCGGTAGTCTTCCTCGGCGATGTCGAATTCGTCTTGGATGTCGCCGACGAGTTCCTCGAGCACGTTGTCGAGCGTCACGATACCGACGGCACCGCCGTATTCGTCGACGGCGACGGCGAGATGAGCATGTTTGGTGAGGAAGAAGCGGAGCAGCTTCTCGAGCGGCATCATCTCGGACACGTGGAGTAGATCGCGTTTGATGCTGTCGAAGTCCTGGCGATCCTCGCGGATGAGGGCAAGGAGGTCTTTGATGTGCACGAGTCCGACGGCGTCGTCGAGGTGCTCGCGGCAGAGCGGGAAACGGGTGTGGCGAGACTCCATCGCGGTCTTCATCTCGCCGTCGAACGGCTCGTCGAGGTCGAGGTAAACGACCTCGCCGCGCGGGGTCATGATGTCGCGGACGATGCGGCGCTTCAGGTCGAGGGCGGCGATGCTGATCTCGTGGCCGAGCGACGAGACCTCGTCCGATTTGTGGCTCTCGGCGATGATGAGGCGGAGTTCCTCCTCGGAATGAGCGAGTTCGGACTCACCGGCGGGTTCGATCTTGAACGCGTGGCGCAGGAGGAAGTTTGCGTTGCCGTTGAGGAACCAGATGAAGGGTTTGAAGATGAGGTAGAAGAGTCGAATCGGAGCGCTGATAAACATCGTCACGCCCAGCGCCCGGCGGATGGCGAGTGACTTCGGCGCCAGCTCGCCGAGGACGATGTGAAGGTAAGTGATGAGTGAGAACGCGATGGCCACGGCGACGGTGTGGACGATCACGGGTGAATCGATGTTCATCTTGTAGAAGAACGGCTCGATCATCTGCGCGAGAAATTTCTCGCCGAGCCAACCTAGACCCAGGCTCGAAAGCGTGATGCCGAGCTGGGTCGCCGACAGGTATTCGTCCAGATGGGCGACGACTTGGCGGGCGCGGGCGGCGTTCTTGATGCCCTGATCGATGAGGGCGTCGACCTGACTGCCGCGAACTTTGACGATCGCAAACTCCGAGGCGACAAAGAAACCGTTCAATAGAACGAGGGCAAAAATCGCGAGCAGCTTGAAAAAAATGACCCCGGGCGTATCCCACGTGGTCGTGATTTCACTGCTGGCAGAGGCCAACAGGAGGTAGGAAATTTCCATTAGAATCCAGAATTGGGCCGACTGCTCCCGGGGTCTGGGCCCCGATGGTTAGTGGATGGATGAATTGCTGAGTCCCTCGGGGTTCTTACAGGTTCGGGGGCGGGAGGCAACGGTGGAGTGCAGCGGTGGCGGTGGGTGCTAGAAACAAAGACGGGACGGATGTGGATCCGTCCCTTCCGTGCGGCGGGATCAGACCCGCCGTGCTGACGAGCTTACCAGCTCGATTTCGTGACGCCGGGGATGTAGCCGTTGAGCGCGAGTTCGCGGAAGGTCATCCGGGAGAGCTTGAAGCGTCGCAGGAAAGCGCGGCGGCGTCCGGTGAGTTGGCAGCGGTTCACGACCCGGGTCGGACTCGCGTCGCGAGGGAGCTGCGTGAGACCGATGTAGTCTTTGTTTGCTTTGAGTTCCGCGCGAATTTCGGCGTATTTTTCGACTGTTTTCCGCTTGCGGTCGTTCCGCTCGAGCCATGCTTTCTTTGCCATAAGGAACCGGGAATTATGCATGCGGGCGGTGCGATGGCAAGCGAGAAGTTCGGCAAGATAGTGCTTTCTTCGAGTGGCAGCCGCGATGGGCTGTGCCTTTCGGCTGTCGCGCCTCCGGAAGGCCTGCGGTGCCGGGGCCGTCAAGCGACGGCGAGGATCGTCGCCGCTGGATGGAGAATCTGGTCGCCAGCCGATTTGTGGCGGAGTTGCGAGCCGATGGGCGATTCGGGGGTGACGAGGGTCAAGGATGCGTGGGCGGACTCGACTTCCAGACCGCCGCCTGCCGGAGCGAGGAAGAACCAGGTCGTCTCGCCCGGGAAGGCGATCTGGATCGCTGCGCCGAGATCAATGGGATCGGCGGGGCCGAAGTCGCGCGGGGTGAGCTTGTCGAAGGCGGTGAGGGCTTCGCGGGCAGCGAGGGCCTGCTTGGCGAGGCCGTCGGCCAGGTAGTTCTGCTCGGTGGAGAGGGTGTCGTATTTGTCCTCGGCGCGGGATTCTTCGTCGTTGCCGCCCGCGCGGGTCTGCCGGGATGCGCTGAGGCGGTGTTCGAATTCCTCGACAAGCGCGGCGCGGATGGCAGCGAGAAGGGCGGGCTTATTCATCGGGCGGCAGCGGGCGGAGGACGCGCGCCGGGTTGCCGACGGCGACGACGCGGGCAGGGAGCGATTTTGTAACGACACTCCCGGCCCCGACGACGGTGTGATCGCCGATGGTGACGCCAGGGCAGATGATCGCGCCGCCGCCGATCCAGACGTTGTCGCCGATGGTGATGGGGAGGCCGAGTTCGAGATCCTGGAGCCGGAGGTGGGCCTCCAGGGGGTGGGTGGCGGAATAGATCTGGACGTTCGGCGCGAGGAGGACGTGGTTGCCGATGGTGACGCGGGCGACGTCGAGGATGGTGCAGTTGAAGTTCGCGTAGAAGTCGTTGCCGACTTGGATGTTCGAGCCATAATCGATGGAAAATGGCGGCTCGATCCACGGGTTGGCACCGACGCTGCCGAGGCCTTCGCGGATCATGGCCTGGCGGGCCGAGCGATCTTCTGGGTGGGACGCAGCGAGCCGCGCCATCCAGCGGCGAGCGGCCGTGCGCTCGGCGGTGAGGTCGTCGCCGCCGGCGAAGTAGAGTTCGCCCGCAAGCATCTTCTCGCGTTCGGATTTCATCGGAACGATGATTTCACAACGCGGTGGGGCGTCGAGAGACTTTGTGACGAAAGTAGGGCGTGGGTAATTTCGTCTGTCGCAAACGGCGGCTCCGACCTCGACGACAACTTTCGAGGGGAACTACGTGGTCGAGAACGGGGGAATGGAGTTTGCCCGGGGCGTTGCTGCGACCGTGCTTCTGTCGGCAATCTTGGTCGATACGGTTGCTCCTGAGATCGGGGTGAGGGGACGGAAGACCATCGAGATGCTGCGTGAGCGGGTGGTGATCCACAGGAATGGGGCCTTCAAGGTGGTGCTCGAAATCAAGACCGGCGGGTGGGTGAGCGCAAAACTTCGGGCCGTCGACAACGTCGGACTGAAGTCAAAGCGGGCGGAGTTTCGGATCCTTCAGCGCTAACGCGTGGATCAACCGATGGTCGGCTAAAGGGTGCGAGCCGGGCCGAAGCGGGAGCATCGCCAAGCTGGATTGAGTCCAGCGTCCCGATGAGGACAGCCCGAGCGAGCGCTTGCGGGAAAAGAAGCCGCTCGGACGATTCCGGAGCCGCCACCCCGCCGGGGAACCGACAGCCGACTCCAATGATGGAAATTTCAGAAGAAATCATCGGTCGGCACCGAGACTCCGGATTTCAAGAGATGGGTCGGGGGCGTGAACGCGATCAACGCGTCCGAAAGTCGCTTGTCGGTCGCTCGATGGCGCTTCGGATCAGCGCCAGTAGCCGCCGCGATAGTAGCCACGACCGCCGCGAGTGTAGTAGCGGCTCGGGTAGTAACTCACGCCGGCACGGGGGCGATTCACGTAGCGCCCGCGCTGCCACGTCCAACTGTTGCCGACGTAGGCGTAGCTGCCCGGGATGTAGACCGGATCGCGGTAGCCGGACGGGATGACGGTCGGGCGTTGCTCGTAGATCGGGCGAGGGCGAGGTTGGGTCACGACGATCTCGCGGGGTTCGTTGTATTCGTAGTAGTAGTCGTCGCTGTAACCCGGATCATTGCGGATGGCTCCGAAGATCGCACGACCGATGGGGTCGGCTGGCGTGAATTGGCCGCGCTCGTTGACGCAGCTCGTGAGAGACGACGCGGCGATGACCGCAGCGGTGAGAAGAGCAATTTTTGTTTTCATAATTGACGAGAGATTCGCGCGAAGGGAATTGCCCGAAGTCGCGAAACGGTGCAGTCAATAAAGCATGGAAACCGAGCCACTCCCATCGTCCTTTTCGAAATCCTATCTTCTTTTCATCATCATCGGTGCCATCGTGCTCGCCGGAGTCTTCGTTGGCTTCGGGGTGTGGGGCCTGGACACCCCCTCGAAGGAGGGTGACGCCGAAGAAGTGCCGGGGCTGGTGGGGGAGCGCGTCGACCCGTGAGCGACTCGGACGCCACGATGGCGGTGTTTTTGGATCTCGAAAACATCGCGCTGGGGGCGAGGGATGCGAATTTCCCGCGGTTCGACATCCAGCTTGTGCTGACGCGACTGCTGCTGCGCGGGCACATCGTGGTGAAGAAGGCCTACTGCGACTTCGAGCGGTATCGGGAGTTCAAGCGAGATCTGCACGAGGCGGCGTTCGAGTTGATCGAGATCCCGCACGTGCGGCAGTCGGGCAAAAATAGCGCCGACATCCGGATGGTCGTCGACGCGCTCGACCTCTGCTACACGAAGCCGCACCTCGACACGTTCGTCGTGTTGAGCGGTGACTCCGATTTCTCGCCGCTGGTCAGCAAGCTGCGGGAGAATGCCAAGACGGTCGTCGGAGTCGGGGTCAAGAGTTCCAGCTCGGATCTTTTCATCAACAACTGCGACGAGTTCATTTACTACGACGATCTTGTGCGCGAGAAGCCGGTCAAGAAGGTCGCCCGCCCGGCGCGGAAGGCACCCGAGTCGAAGGAAAACGGCCCGGTGGTCGAGGCGAAGCCAGGTAAAGGCCCGACCCTCGAGCAGGCTCTCGATCAACTCGCCGCGACGCTCGAAGCACTCGTCGAGGAGCGGGGCGACGACATCATCTGGGCGTCGATGATCAAGCCCGCGATGAAGCGGCGCAATCCTGGCTTCAACGAGCGGGCGCACGGATTTCGGTCCTTCAACGACCTGCTTAAAGCCGCGGAGAAAGAAGGCACGGTGACCCTCGAGCGCAACGAGAAGCTCGGGCAATACAGCGTGCGTCCGGTCGAGTGACGGGGCGGGCTGGCGGGAACGAACCCAGCGGAGGTGGCTGCGGCGTAATCTGCAACGTGAAAAGCTGCATCAGATTGATGGGGTGGGTCCTTCTCGCCGTCGGGTTGGTTGGGTGCGCGGGTCGGCAGATTCCGGGTGGGTTACCTAGCGGCGGCGACGGGCGAGCGTTGGCGGCGGTGGAGCGGGCGCGGGCGGCGCAGGGTGGCGCAGCATTCGATCAGATCGGCGTGGTGAACGTGCGATACGAGGGAAAATGGGGCGCGATTGGGCCGAAGTTTCAGCCGGTATTAGTGGATCGGGAGTTTCGGAGCGATTCGGCGGAGACGTTGGAGCTGCCGTCGCGGGCATTGGTCCAGCGGCACGTCGGGCCGGGCGGAACGAAGGTGGTGCGGCGGGACGCGGAGGGGGTGTCAGTATTCTACAACGGGGAAGAGTCGAATGATCCGGAGGTGCGAGCGGCGGCGGCGTTGGTCGCGGATGCTTACACGATGTTTCTGCTGGGACCGTTTTACTTCGACCGTCCGGGGGTGACGTTGGCGATGGCGGGTGAGGGGCGAGTCGGCGAGGAGCCTTGCGTTGAGGTGCTGGCGGTGTTGCGGCCGGGATTCGGGTTCTCCGACGAGGACCGGGTGGTGCTGTCGATCGCGCGGCAGTCGGGGCGGCTGTTGCGAGTGCGGTTCACGCTGAATGGCTTGGCGAGCACGGCGGGGGCGGAGGTGGACGTGACGTTCAGCGGGTTCCGCGAGGTGGGGGGTGTGTCGTGGGCGACGGAGTTCGTCGAGCGGATCCGGGCGCCTTTTGACCTGTTTGCGCACCGATGGAGGATGGTCGGACTGGAACTCGAGGGAGCTGCGGGACGGGCCGGAATTTCCGCACCATAGCGATTGCCATTTCCCCGAAGTGCTCTAGGAATACTGTCCCGCCAAATCGGGCGGACACCCAATTCTTATCCAGATGACTGAAATTTCCAAATACCGCAACATCGGCATTTTCGCCCACGTCGACGCCGGCAAAACGACCACGACCGAGCGCATTCTTAAGCTCACCGGCAAGATTCACAAGATCGGCGAGGTGCACGACGGCGCGGCGACCACCGACTTCATGGAGCAGGAGCAAGAGCGCGGGATCACGATCCAGTCCGCCGCCACGACTTGCTTCTGGAACGACCACCAGTTCAACATCATCGACACCCCGGGCCACGTCGATTTCACCATCGAGGTGTATCGCTCGCTCAAAGTGCTGGACGGCGGCATCGGCGTCTTTTGCGGATCGGGCGGCGTCGAGCCCCAGTCGGAGACGAACTGGCGCTACGCGAATGACTCGGAGGTGGCGCGCGTCATCTACGTCAACAAACTCGACCGGATCGGGGCCGACTTCTACCGCGTCGTGAAGCAGGTCGAAGAGATCCTCGCCGCGAAACCACTCGTGATGGTGCTCCCCGTCGGGACGGAGGAGAACTTCAAGGGTGTTGTGCAGTTGCTCGAGGAGAACGCGATGATCTGGGACGACTCGGGCGATCCGCTCAACTTCACGATCCACCCGATCCCGGATGACATGAAGGAACTCGCTGCGAAGTATCGTGCCGAGCTCATCGAGACGGTCGTCGAGCAGGACGACGATGTGATGGAGAAGTATCTCGATGGCGAAATGCCGGACCTCGCCACGATCAAGCGGCTCGTTCGCAAGGGCACGATCGCGCTCGACTTCTTCCCAACGTATTGCGGGTCGTCCTTCAAGAACAAGGGCGTCCAGAACGTCCTCGACGCCGTCGTCGACTACCTGCCGAGCCCGACCGAGGTCCCGCCGCAACCCGAGGTCGACCTCGAGGGCAACGAGACCGGCGAGTTCGCCATCGTGTCCGAAGACGAGCCGCTGCGGGTTCTGGCGTTCAAGATCATGGACGACAAATTTGGCGCGCTCACCTTCACGCGGATCTACTCCGGCAAGATCGAGCGCGGCATGAACGTGCTCAATACCTTCACCGGCAAAGAAGAGCGCATTGGTCGTCTCGTCGCGATGCACGCCGACAGCCGCGAGGAGATCGATAGCGCGAGGGCGGGCGACATTATCGCCATCGTCGGCATGAAAAACGTGCAGACCGGCCACACCCTCTGCGACCCAAAGGACCCGGCGACCCTCGAGCCGATGGTCTTCCCGGATCCGGTCATTTCGATTGCCGTCGCGGCCAAGGACAAGACGGCCAGCGAGAAGCTCGGCACAGCCATCGGTAAGATGGTGAAAGAGGATCCGTCCTTTCACGTCGAGACCGATGAAGACAGTGGTGAGACCATCCTCAAGGGCATGGGCGAGCTGCACCTCGACATCAAGGTCGACATCCTCAAGCGCACCCACGGCGTCGAGGTGATCGTCGGTAAGCCGCAGGTGGCCTACCGCGAGACGATCACAAAAGCCGTCACCGACACCTACACCCACAAGAAGCAGTCGGGTGGCTCGGGTCAATTCGCGCGGATCGACTACACGATCGAGCCGCTGGAGCAGGGCGAAGATTTCATCTTCGAGTCCAAAGTCGTCGGCGGCAACGTGCCGAAGGAATACATCCCAGCGGTGGAAAAAGGATTCAAGAATTCGAAGGACAAGGGCGTCCTTGCCGGGTTCCCGTGCTTGGCGTTTAAGGTGACGCTGACGGACGGTGGCTCGCACGCGGTCGATTCGTCGGCCATCGCGTTCGAGATCGCGGCGAAGTCGGCCTACCGGCAGACGATGCCAAAAGCGGGTGCGCAGTTGCTCGAGCCGATTATGAAGCTCGACGTCTTCGTTCCCGAGAACCACGTCGGCGATGCCATCGGCGATCTCAACCGCCGACGCGGGATGATCAAAGCGCAGGATTCGACACCGACCGGTATCCGGATCAAGGCCGATGCGCCGCTGAGCGAGATGTTCGGCTACATCGGCGATCTGCGCTCGATGACCTCTGGCCGCGGTCAGTTCTCGATGGAGTTCTCGCACTACGCAGCCTGTCCGAAAAACGTCGCGGAGACGGTGATTGCGGAGACCGCTAAGCGGAACGCTGAGAAGTAGGCCGCTGACAATGATCTCGAAACCCCGTTCGGCGTGAGCCGAACGGGGTTTTTCGTTTGCAGGATCGGCGGTCGGGGCGGCTGACCTAGCTCGACGCGCAGTGGGGGCACGCGACGTTGATCTCGTAGCGCGGATCCGCTTGCTGCGCGATCGTGACGGGCATCTGGCAGGCGAAGCAAAGTGCGGCTCCGGTCTCGCGGAGGGAGGCATCGACGGCAACGCGTTTGTCGAAGACGAAGCATTCGCCGTCGTAGTGCGCGGCACCGCAATCTTCGAAATACTTGAGGATGCCGCCGTCGAGCTGAAGGACGTTCGTGAAGCCAAGGGTCTCGAGAAACGGGGCGGCCTTCTCGCAACGGATTCCTCCCGTGCAAAACGTCACGATCGGCTGATCTTTCAGCGACTCGGGTAAGGTCGCGGCAGCCTGGGGGAAATTTCGGAAATGATCGAGGTCGAGCGTGCGGGCCTTGGCGAAGCTGCCGAGATCGGTTTCGTAGGTGTTGCGGGTGTCGAGCAGCGTGACGGGGCGGCCCTCGTCGAGCCAGCGTCTCAGCTCCGCTGGCGCGATGCGGGGTGAGGTGTGGGCCGCAGGGTCGATGCCGGGGACCCCGAAGGCGATGATCTCCCGCTTGAGCCGGACGAGCATGCGGGTGAAGGGCTGGTGGTCGCTCTCGCTAAACTTCGGCTTAAGTCCGCCGAGCCCGTCGACCTTACCTAGGCGCTCAAGGAGTCGATCCACGGCGGGTCGCGCGGCGGCGACGAAGAGATTGATCCCTTCCGGGCTTAGCAAAATGGTCCCGCGCATGGCGTCGGCGCGACATTGCTCGAGCAGCTCGTCGCGGAGGGCGGGCAGGTCCGCGAGCGGCGCAAATTTGTAGACGGCGATGTTGGTGAACGTCGGCATGGGGTGGGTTCGTGCGACGATGGGGTCGGTGAGCGCGTTTGCCAAGTGTCGCGGGTGGTCCGCAGGCCAAGGATCTTTCTTTACCTCTGCGCGCGGACGCGTGATAGCGTGCGCGGACCATGAATGAGGAACCTTCGTCGTCGCCAGATTCAAGTAGTCTGGGAATGGATTTGTCGCTGAGCTTCGGGCCGGCGTGGGCGCGGGAGGAGGATACCGTCGAGCGGCGTGAGGCACTGGCCAAACGGCACGGCGGTGGCGAGGATCGACCCCGCAAGGGTGCGAAGCGGGATGACTTCGGCGGGCCGCGAGCGAGACCCAATTTCAAGCGACAGGACCGCAGCGGAGATCGGGGCGGAAAACGCGACGGTGGACGTCGGGACGACCGGGGACGGGACGACCGCCGGGCGCCAGAACCTAAGGAAGAGCCGAAACTGGCGGGTTGGAACGTCAAGTTTCTGCCCGACCGGCGGGGCGTTGAGGGCTTGGCCAAACAGATCAAGGCGTCGGCGAAAGCGTTTCCATTGTTCGATCTGGCCCGGCTCGTCTTGGAGAAATCGGAGCGTTACGTGGTGGAGTTCCGTCGATCCGGTGACGACTCGCAGCCGATCTGGCAGGTGAAAGCGGACGGGACGTTGTGGACGAGTGAGAGCGAGGCCGTCGCGCGAGCGCTGGCGACGGATCTCGAGAAATTCTACCGCCGCGAGCGGGTGACCGTGGACCCGCCGAAGGGAGCGTTTCCATTTGTTGCCGTCTGCGGAATGAGCGGGGCACTGCTCGGGCCGCCGAACTACCACGATTATCAAAGCAAGGTGATGGCCGTGCATCAGGAGCGTTTCTCCAACTTGCCGTTCGAGGTCTACAAATCCCGGATCAAGATGGAGCGCGACGAGGAGCTCATCGAAAAGTGGCGGGAGGAGCAAAGCTCGACGGACGTGTTCTACGCGATCGTGGACGAGGTGGCGGCGGAAGTGCCGGCGAAGGCGGAAGAAAAATCCGATGAGGTGGAAGCTGCCAGTCCCGATGCGGAAGTCACCGATAGCTCGGACGGAGCGGAAGCTGCGGAGGTGGAGCTGACTGCCGAACCCGCTCCGGAATCTGCGGAGGTCATATCCCCCGAGGTGGAGGCCGTAGCGGATGGCGGTGAGGCGAGTGAAGTGAGCGAAGAAAATGAGTCGGCAGCGGTGGAGGAAAGCCCTGCCGAGGTGGGCGAGGCGGCACTACCTCCGGAGGCGGTCGCACCGGTGGGCGAACGGTTCGAGAACATGGAGGACCTGGAAGTCCACTTCCGCGCAAACCATCTTAAGCAGGCGGTCATCGCGATCCGCGACCGCGTGGTGGTTGGCGGATCGGCGGCGCTGAACGATTCTGCGCCGTTGGTGTTGGGATTGACGCGCGGGTTGTGGAGCGAGCTGGATCGATTCCCGCTGCCGATCGCCCACGGATTGGGTCAGCACCTTGGGTCGAAGGGACTGCAGATTTTCAAGCTCAACGACAAGGTGACCTACGTCGGGGTGGCGCGGCCGCGCCCGCTCGATCTGGCGGCGACACCGATGTCGGAGGGCCTGAGCGGGATCTACAATTACGTCGCGGAGCATCCGGGACAGTCGCGGGCGGAGCAGCGCGAAGGGTTGGTGGCGTTGCGCCCGGAAGACCAGGAGGACCGGGAATCGGCGGTCGCCCGGGATCTTTCGTGGCTGATCCACGAGGGATACGTGATCGATTTCCCCAAGAAGGGATTGGCCGTGGTGCCGAGAGCGCCGGGGCGCAAGCCGGAAGCGGCGAAACGAAGAGAGGCTAAACCTGCGATGGCGGCGGAACCGGTCTCCATCCCACCACCCGAAGCGGTGAGCGGACCAACGAAAGCAACCGAGACGCCCGTCGAAGTTGAGCTGGTAGCCGACCTAGTGGCTGAGCCATCGAGCGAGGCGAAGTCACCGGAAGCTGCGCCGGAGGCGTGAAGCAAGTCGTCATTCACACGGACGGTGGCTGCCGGGGCAACCCCGGGCCGGGCGGCTGGGGGGCGGTGCTCGTCCACGGGTCCAAACGCAAGGAGCTGAGCGGATCAGCTGGGACAACCACCAACAATCGGATGGAACTCCAGGCCGCGATCTCGGCTTTGGGGGCGCTGATCGAACCGTGCGAGGTCGAGTTTTTCACCGATTCGAAATACGTGCAGAACGGCATCGCTTCGTGGATCGCGGGTTGGAAGACCAATGGCTGGAAAACGAAGGCGAAGCAGCCCGTGAAAAACGTCGACCTTTGGCAGGCGCTGGACGCGGCGGCGGCGAAGCACCAGATCGAATGGCGGTGGCTGAAGGGGCACGCTGGGCACCGCGAGAATGAACGCTGCGACGAACTGGCAAACGCCGCCATGGACGCGTTGCTGCTCCGGTCCTAGCCGAGTCCCGAGCGGAAGACCGTCCGGGCATCCCGTCCGGTCGGAACAGAACCTTTCCGACTCAACCCAGACCCCGCGCCAATGAAGTGGTCCGATCGGACCACTTCATTGGCGCGGGGTCTGGGGGGTGGAATGATGTTTTGGTTTTCAATTCCGACCGGTGTGGCATGGTTCCGGTCCGAAATTTTTTATGAGCACGACATCCACGGCACCAGAAAAGCACGAGTTCCAGGCGGAGATCGCCCAGCTTCTCAACATCGTCATCCACTCCCTCTACACGGATAAGGAGATCTTCATCCGCGAGCTGATCTCGAACGCGGCGGATGCGACCGAGAAATTGAAGTTCCTGCAGACCTCTGGAACCGAGGTGTTCGAGGCGGACCGGGCGCTCGAGATCGCCGTCAACACGGACGATACGGCGAAGACGATCACCATCGCGGACGCGGGTATCGGGATGACGCGGGACGAGCTGATCGAGAATCTGGGCACCATCGCTCACTCGGGTTCGAAGGCGTTCTTGCAGCAAATCAAGGAGAAGGCGGCGGCGGGTGCGTCCGGGGAGGCGGCGGACATCATCGGTCAATTCGGCGTCGGGTTTTATTCGGCGTTCATGGTGGCGTCGAAAGTGACGGTCTACACGCGGAGTTCTCAAGCGGACGCGACGGGCTGGATCTGGACGTCGGATGGGGTGAGCAGCTACGAGCTGGAAGAGTCCGCCGACCTGCCGCGCGGGACGAAGATCGTCATCCACCTCACGGAGGAGGATAAGGAGTACGCGAACGAGCACCGGGTCGAAGCGATCATCAAGCGGTATTCGAATTTCGTCGGTTCGCCCATCGAGCTGAACGGCAAGACGGTGAATACAATCAGCGCGATCTGGACGAGGAACAAGAGCGAGATCACCGACACGGACTACGAGGAATTTTACAAGTTCATCGGTCACGACAGCGACGCGCCGCTCTATCGCTTGCACTTCAACGCGGACGCGCCGCTCGCGATCCGCGCGCTACTCTTCGTTCCGAAGCACAGCATGGAGAAGCTCGGGATGCCGAAGACGGAGAGCGAAGTGAATCTCTATTGTCGGAAGATCCTTATCCAATCGAAGTCGAAGGGGCTCTTCCCGGAGTGGCTGCGGTTCCTCAAGGGTGTGGTCGACAGCGAGGACCTGCCGCTCAATATCTCGCGCGAAACGATGCAGGACAGCGCGCTTCTGCAGAAGCTGAACAAGGTCCTCACGACGCGGTTCCTGAAATTTCTCGACGAGGAAGCGAAGGGTGATCCGGAGAAGTTTACGGGATTTTTCAAGGAGTTTGGCCATTTCCTGAAGGAGGGGATCGTGAGCGACTACACGCATCGGGATGCGCTCGCCAAACTGCTGCGCTACGAGACGTCGACCTCGGAGACGGCTGGGTCGCTGGCCGATTACGTCTCGCGGATGGGGGACGAGCAGAAGGAGATTTACTTCATCTCGGCGTCCTCGCGCGAGGCCTGCTTGGCGAGTCCCTACTACGAGGGGCTGAAGGCGAAGAATCTCGAAGTGCTGTTTCTCTTCGATCCGTGGGACGAGTTCGTGATGGATCATCTCAACGAGTTCGACGGCAAGCCGATCGTGTCGGCGGAGAAGGCAGAGATCGAACTCGAGAAGGGCGAGACCAAGCTGGACGACGACGCGGCCCGGCTGTTGTGCAATTTCATCAAAGAGACGCTCGGGGACAAAGTGGACGAGGTGCGGGTGTCGGCGCGACTGGTCGATAGTCCGGCGGTCGTGGTCGAGAGCGACAAGGGGATGACGTCGAGCATGCGGCGGATGCTGAAAAACCTCAACCGGGGCGAGGCGAATCCGTTCAAGCAAAATCTCGAGATCAATCCGGCTCATCCAATGATCGCGGGACTCGAAGCAACCCGGGAGTCTAACGTCGATCTGGCCAAGCAAGTGACCGAGCAGATCTACGACAATGCGTTGATCTCGGCGGGGTTGATGGAGGATCCCAACGCGATGCTGCGGCGGATTAACTCGCTGCTCGAGCAGCTGGTGACGCGCTAGCGAGGCGGTCGGGGGAAAGTTCGCGGGACCCCGTCGAGGGTCCCGTGGCTGGCTCGCGCGGCGGTCCGCCGGTGGATCAAATGGGCGGAGCGAGGAGGCGGACTTTCGGGTCGTTGGAGCGAGGGTCGGCGAAGATCGAAACCGGTGCGGTGGAGAGGAGATCGACCCCGGTGAGGACGAACTCGGGGAAGAAACGATTGCTCGAAGGCTCGTAGATCGTGTCGCCGGAGAAATCGACCGTTGAGCCGGTATTCGAAATTGTTGTCGTAGCCGAAGTCGTTGCGGACGCGGTCGGGCGCCAGCATCTGCGACTCGTTGAGCATGACGAGCTTCGCCGTGTTCCACGGTTGGCCGGGGCGGCGGACCCAGCCCCAGACTTTGTAGTCTCGTTTGTAGAACCGACGAGCCACGAAGTAATCGCCGGCGGGTTCGGCGGCGATGGCAACTCGCATGGCTTCGCGGCGGGCGGCGAGCTGCGGGTCGATGGTCTGGCAACCGGTGAGAGCGACGACGAGCAGTGCGACGACGGCGGCTAGGCGGGTAGTGGACATGGTGGGGAAAAATAAAACGCCTACTCGGTCGCGGGCGTCGGTGTCGCGTTGGCGTTGATCGGCTCCTCGATGTAGACAACGTAATCGTCGATGGCGACCCACGGGCCGGTGCGCTCGATGATGATGGCGGGGATTTCCCCTCGGGACGTGCTCAAGCTGGCGGCTCCGATCTGGTTGAAGACTTGGTGGATGCGGTTGGTCCATTCCACTCGCTGGAGCACAATGGTCCGGCCTTCGTCGAGATCCGCCGCGTTGGTGGTCGGCTCGGTCTGGGTGGCGGCGACGTAGATGACGTTGGCCGGTAAGTCCGACGAGCCGACTGCAGCGGTGAAGTCTGCAAAGGTGGTCGCCTCGGCGGCGGCGTCATCGAGGAGTCCGATCGCGACGGCGTTGTCGGCGATAGCAGCCTCGTTCAGGGCTCCCGTGACGCTACTGACGATGGCGTCGCGCTTGAGGTAGACGAAGGTGGCACCCGCGAGGAAGAGGACCAGTAGAACGGCGAAGGCAATGAGGCAGCCTTTGAAAAATTTCATGATTTCGTACTACGGATGGAGGCGGATGGGCGCGGATAATTCAATGCGAATTTGTGACGCTGAGGGCGGAAAGTTGGTTATTGAGTCCGACGGTGGTGACGAGGGTCTGGCCCGGTTGCTGGGCGGCGAGGATGATCTGCGAGATGGTCGAGACCGAAAACGCCTCGCCGAGGGAGGCCTTGGGGGTCTGCACCGGGACGCTTGGGTGATGCGAGCCGAAGGCGCTGGCCTCGACCGCGTCGAGGCGGGTGCCGTTGGCGGAGGCAACGATGCGGTCCGGTTGGGAGTCGGCGACGAGACCAGCGAGCAGGGATCTCGCGGACGAATGATCGCGGTAGACGCGAGTGGTGCCGGGGTCGAGGCGGGTGTCGCCGTCGCGGGCGAGAACGAGGGCCGCGGCACCTTCGGCGAAGATCGTCCCGGTGTCGGCGAAGGGGGTGAGCCGACCGTCGCGGCTGGCCATTTTCCAAAATCCATAACCCTCGCAGACGATCCAATCGACTTCTTCGGCGGCGACGACGACGGCGACGTCGCATTGATCGGTGGCGAGCAGATCGGCGGCGGTGGCCACGGCGGAAACGCCGGCGATGGCGTCGCCGACGAGAGTCGAGGTCGTCCCGGTGACGCCGATCGTGGCGGCGACGTGACTGGCGGGGGCGTTGTAGACCGTCTCGGGGAAGAGGAGCGGGCTGCCGGCTTGGGTGCCGCGCTCGGCGATCTCGGCGAAAAATCGGCGGGTATAAACGACGCCACCATCGCTAGCGGCGAAGAGCAGCGCCGTGCGGTCGGGTGGAGGCGAAGCCAAGTCGGCGTTGGCCAGGGCGTCGAGAGTGGCGGTGACGGCGAGCAGCGAGATCGTGCTCGAGCGCCGAAGTCGCCGAAGCTTCTCGGCATCGGCGAGCTGGGCGCGGTCGACGGCGAACGTGGCGTGCTCGCGGTGGGAGTGCGGATTCTCGACCCGGCGGACGGGCGGCGTGGTGCCGGCGTGGACGGCGGCGCTCACTCCGACGAGATCGCGTCCGAGCGGCGTGACCCAGCCGCCGCCAAGGATGGCGACACTCACGCGAGGAGGCGCTCCAGGATGAGGGTGGCGTTGGCTCCGCCGAATCCGAGGGAGTTCGAAAGCGCGCGGGTTGGGGGGCGGTCGCGGATGGCGTTCGCTACGATATCGAGATCGACACCGTCGTCGGGAGCTTCGAAATGCAGGTTGGCCGGGAGGAAGCCGTGGGTCATCGCGAGGACGATGAAAGCCGCCTCGATGGCCCCGGCGGCACCGAGGCTATGGCCCATCTGGCCTTTTGTGCTGCTGACTGCGGCTTGGGGACAAACTGCAGCGATGGCGCGGGATTCGCAGGCGTCGTTGAATGGGGTGGCCGTGCCGTGGGCGTTGACGTAGTCGATCTGATCGCCCGCGAGCCGGGCGTCGGCGAGGGCGGCTTCCATCGCGCGGCGGGGTCCGGAGCCGTCGGGATTGGGTTGGGTGAGGTGGTGGTTGTCGGTCGAGTCGCCGTATCCCATGATCTCGCCGAGGATCGCGTGCCCAGCGTCGCGGGCGTCGGCGAGAGTTTCGAGAAGAAGGACGGCCGCTCCTTCGCCCAGGGCAAGTCCGGTGCGGTCGCGGTCAAAAGGCCGGGGCCGCTCACCGGTCGAGGCTTGGAGGGCGTCGAAACCGGCGAAGGTGAGTTCCGACAAGGTATCGTAGCCCCCCGCTAGTGCGCGGCGCGCGCGCCCAGAGCGAACGAGTTGAAAAGCGTGGCCGATGGCGTTGGTGCCGGAGGCGCAAGCGTTCGAGAGGATACGGATGGGGGCGTCGAGGCCAAACGGGGCGGTGGCGTCGAGGACGGGTTGCTGCGGGACGTAGCCGCGGATGCGGCGGGCGTGGCGGATCGGGATGCTGTCCGCCGCCGGATCGGAGGCCGCGCGGTAGAAGTCTTCTCCGGCCGTCATGCCGCCGCTAGTCGTGCCGACGACCGTGATGTCGGGCCGAAAGTCGGGCACCGCGTCGAGGGCTTCGGCGACGGCGGCGAGCATCATCTGCGAAGCGCGTGCCCACTTGCGGGCGCGGGGATGGATCGCGGTGGCCAGCGCGGCGAGAGCGGCGTCGTCGACTTGGCCGGCGGTGTGGGATCGGCAGGCCGCCGTGTCAAAGGCCGTGACCCGCGACACGCAATCACGGGCATCGCGAAGGCCGACCACATTGGACGCCGCGTTGACACCGAGCGGGGTGACGAGGCCGAGGCCGGTTACGACGACTCGGTGGCGGGGATTGGCGGCGGGCGGTGGCAAAGCGAGCTGTGGGTCGGAAGGATCATCGCGAAAAATGCGCGAGTCGCAAGGAGCGGGCGCGGATGGGGGTCATGGCCCCGGTCCGGGAGTCGCACTCTGCGGAGATGGATGCGGATTCTTGCGTGCGGGCGGGGGTTTCTGCGATGGGTGGGGGATGCTGTCTATCTCTGGTGTCTCGAAGGCTTTTTCGGGACGGGTTCTCTTCGAAAAAGCTTCCGTGCAAATCAATCGCAACGATCGCGTCGGCCTCGTCGGAGCCAATGGCGCGGGGAAGACAACGCTGTTTTCACTGATCCTCAGCGAGGATGAGCCGGACGACGGGGTGGTGAGTTTTCAGCGCGGAGTGCAGGTGGGATTTCTGCCGCAGGAGAGCGCGCCGGTGGGCGAGGAGACGGTGCTGGGGTTGGCGACTGGGCGCGTGACGGCGGCGGCGGGGCCGGACGAGGTCGATGATTTCGAACCGGACTACGGGGCGGAGGTGGAGGCGCTTTCGCGGGAGCCGAAGGCGAAGCGGATCTTGGCGGGGCTGGGCTTTCGGGAGACCGACTTTGATAAAGCCGCGAAGACGTTGAGCGGCGGTTGGGTGATGCGGGCGCACTTGGCGCGGCTGCTGGTCGTGGAGCCGGACATTCTCCTCCTCGATGAACCGACGAACCATCTCGATCTCGAGGCGCTCATGTGGTTTCAAGCCTACCTGCGGACCTACAGCGGAGCGTTCATCGTGATCTCGCATGATCGCGAATTTCTCAACGTCTTGGTGAATACGGTGATCGAGATTCGGAACGCGCGGCTTTGGCGATACGTCGGAAATTACGACAATTTTCTCACGCAGCGTGCGGACGCCATCGAGCAGCAGAGGGCGGCTTACGAGAATCAGCAAAAAGAAATCGCGCACATCCAGTCGTTCATCGACCGATTCCGCGCGAAGGCGAGCAAGGCGGCGCAGGCGCAGGCGCGGATGAAGCAGCTCGACCGGATGGAGCGTCTGCCGCCGCCGGAGGAGTTGGCGGCCGGGATCCATTTCAAGTTTCCGCAGCCGGGCCGGGCGGGTCAGCGGATGATGACGCTCAAGGGGGTCGATCAAGCCTACGACGACAAGAAGGTTTACGAAGGTTTAGACTTTGAAGTGGAACGCGGGGACCGGTTGGTGCTGGTGGGGCCGAACGGGGCGGGGAAATCGACGTTGCTCAAGATCCTGGCCGACGTGCTGCCGATCTGCGGCGGCGAGCGGGTGGTCGGGCACAACGTGAAGGTCGGCTACTACGCGCAGTATCGCGTGGACATGCTGGACGAGAGCCGGACGGTGCTCGACGAAGCCCGGGCGGGCGCGACGGGGGGATCGGAGGAATTCACACGGACGGTGTTGGGGGCGTTTCTTTTCAGCGGCGAGACGGTATTCAAGACGGTGGGCGTGTTGAGCGGTGGGGAGAAGAGCCGGCTTGCGCTCGTGAAGCTGCTGCTCGATCCGCCGAATTTGCTGCTCATGGACGAGCCGACGACTCACTTGGACATCCCAAGCATCGATGCGTTGATCGGGGCGCTCAAGCAGTTCGAGGGGACGGTCGTGTTCATTAGTCATGACGTGTATTTCATCCGCTCGATTGCCGAGCAGGTGCTTCACGTGCAGGCGGGGCAGGTGACGCGATACGCGGGGGATTATCAGTATTTTCTGGATAAGACGCAGGCGACTTCGGAGCGGGAGGCGCTGACGTCGTCGGATCCGAAGCTGGCAAATTTCCAGCCGAACGAGGCGGCGGCGGAGGCACCGAAGCGCGAGCGGGTTTTCAAGACGAAGCAGCAGAAACGGGCCGAGGCCGAGGCGCGGCAGGCGAAGTCGCGGGCGACGAAGGAGCTGCAGGAGGAAGTGCGAAGGCTGGAGCAGGAGGTCTTCCGCCTGGAGGCAGAGGAGAAGGTGCTGGCCGGGAAGCTGGAGGATCCGACGACTTACGAGGACCCGTCGCTGGCGATGAATCTCAATCGCGAGATGATGGGAGTGGCGGAGGCGCTCGGGCGGATGACGGCGGATTGGGAAACGGCGGCGGGTAAGATCGCGGAGATCGAGAGCGGGGAGCTGGTGGAGGCGTGAGGAAAGAAAGAGCACCGGAGCCTGGGAAGGCTCGGGGCAGACTGCATCGGCTTTGCGATGCAGCTCGGAGGGCGGGAGGAGCGGGAGTGACCGAGTCAATCCAGGTGAGAAGGGAAATTCGGACGGCTCCCGCTGCCGCAGATTGCCGAGTCGATTGGATGAGGGTTTTCAGTCTGTGAAGGAGCCCATCTTCGTGGGGCGGGGGTTGACGAAGATCTACACCTCGGGGGAAGTGGAGGTGCGGGCGCTGGATGGGGTGGATCTGGAGTTATTCGCCGGCGAGATGGTGATTCTCCTCGGGGCGTCGGGGAGCGGGAAGTCGACTTTGCTGAACAATCTGGGCGGATTGGACGTGCCGACGGATGGGACGCTGACGTATCGGGGGCGCGACTTGGCGAATGCGGACGACGCCGAGCTGACGTTGTTTCGGCGGCACTCGGTGGGGTTTGTATTCCAGTTCTATAATCTCATCCCGAGCCTGACGGCTCGGGAGAACGTGGCGCTCATCACCGAGATCGCGCGGGATCCGATGACGCCGGAGGAAGCGCTGGAGATGGTCGATCTGCAGGACCGGATGGATCATTTTCCTTCGCAGATGTCGGGCGGGCAGCAGCAGCGGGTCGCCATCGCGCGAGCGATCGCCAAGCGGCCGGAGGTGCTGCTTTGCGATGAGCCGACGGGGGCGCTGGACGTGAAGACGGGGATCACGGTGCTGGAGGCCATCGAGCGGGTGAACCGGGATCTGGGGACGCTCACGGCGCTCATCACCCACAACGCGGTGCTGTCGGAGATGGCGGATCGGGTGATTCATTTGTCAGACGGGCGGATCTCGCACATCGACGTCGTGCCGGAGAAACGGGCGGTGCGGACGCTGGAATGGTGACACGTCCCTTGGGTTTGTGCGGGCGGGTTCATGCAAACCGGAGGTTCGCGTTACTTTGATGCATCCGCTGGACCTCAAGCTTGTCCGCGACTTGCTCAAGATGAAGGGGCAGATCGTCGCCGTGGCGCTGGTGATGGCGTGTGGGCTGGCGATGATGATCATGGCGCGGTCGCTGATCCTTTCGCTCACCGCGACCCGGGCGGCGTATTACTCGGAAAATCGGTTTGCGGACGTGTTTGCCGATCTGAAGCGGGCGCCGAACTCGTTGCGGTCGCGCCTCGCGGAGATCCCGGGGGTGGCAGCCGTGGAAACGCGGGTGGTCGGGGCGATGCGGCTCGATCTGCCGGGTCTGGCGGAGCCGGCGGACGGGACAATCATTTCGATTCCGGAGGATCGCCCGACGCAGCTCAATCGCTTGACGCTGCGGTCGGGGCGGATGCCGGCGCCGGGGAAGGCGGACGAGGTGGTGCTGAGCGAATCGTTCGCCGTGGAGCACGGGTTCACGCCGGGTGACACGGTCGACGGGTTGCTGCGGGGGGCGCGGGAGAGCTTGCGGATCGTCGGGATCGCGCTCTCGCCGGAGTACGTGTTTGAGGCGAGGCCGGGCGAGACCTTGCCGGATCCCCGGCGGTTCGGCGTGTTCTGGATGAACGAGCGGGATCTGGCGACGGCTTACGATCTCGACGGTGCCTTCAACAACGTGGTGATCGACGTCGCGCCGGGGGAGAGCACGCCGTCCGTCTTGGCGGCGGTGGATCGCGTGCTGGAGCCTTACGGCGGACTGGTCGCGTATGATCGGACGGACCACGGGTCGGCGAAGCAGCTCGATGACGAGATCGGGCTTCTCAACGGGCTGTCGGTGGCGTTTCCGATCGTGTTTCTGAGCATCGCGACCTTTCTCACCAGTGCGGTGCTGGCGCGGTTGATCCGGATGCAGCGCGAGCAGATCGCGCAGTTGAAGGCGTTTGGGTATTCGTCGCGGGCGGTGGGTTGGCATTACCTCAAATTCGCTTTGGTGATCGTGGTGATCGGGACCGTGGCTGGCGCGGCGATCGGGATGTGGCTGGGGGGTAACGTGGTCACGCTCTACCAGCAATTTTTCAAATTCCCGGAGCTGGTCTTTCATCCGGACTGGACGGCGATGGGGCTGGCTTTGCTCGTGAGCGCGGGGGCGACGTTTCTGGGGGTGATCGGGGCGGTGCGGCAGGCGGTGCGGCTGGCCCCGGCGGAGGCGATGCGGCCCGAGGCGCCGGCGGAGTTCAAGCCTTCCGTCGCGGAGCGGTTGGGGTTGCAAAAATTACTGAGTCCGTCGCTGCGAATGGCGTTTCGCAATCTCGAGCGACGGCCGTGGAGTTCGTTTTTCACGGCGTTTGGGCTGGCGCTCGCGACGGGCATCCCCATCGTGCCGGGGGCGATGCGGGACGGCATTGGGCACTTGCTCGATTTCCAATGGGACTTGGCGCAGCGGCAGGACGCGACGGTGGCGCTGATCGAACCGACGTCGGCCTCGGCGGCGAGTGACCTGGGGCGATTGCCGGGAGTGATCGCGGCGGAGCCATTTCGGAGCGTGCCGACGCGGCTGCGATTTGGGAATCGGTCGTGGCGGATCGGCGTCACCGGGTTGTCGCCGGGCAGTCGGCTGAATCGTGCCCTCGACGCGGAGGGCGAACCGCTGCCGATCCCGCCGGACGGATTGATCATGTCGGCGAAGCTCGCGGAGATCCTCGGGGTGGCGCCGGGCGAGGCGGTCACGATGGAGGTGCAAGAGGGTCGGCGGCCCCGGAAGGACGTGGTCGTGCAGGGATTGATCACGGACTACTCGGGATTGCAGGTCTACATGGACCTGGACGCGCTGCACCGATTGATGCAGGAGGGCGGCTCGGTGAGCGGGGCCCACTTGGCGGTCGATGGCGCGCGATGGCCGGAATTTTTTGCCGCCGTGAAGGACGCTCCGCGAATCGCGAGCTTAGGACTCAAGGCGGCGGTGCGGGACAGTTTTCGCAAGACGACGGCGGAATCGATCAACCTGATTCAAGGGATCTACTTCGCGTTTTCGATCATCGTGAGCTTCGGGGTCGTCTACAACAGCGCGCGGATCTCGCTGTCGGAAAGCGCGCGAGACCTGGCGACGCTGCGGGTGGTGGGGTTCACCAACCGCGAGGTGGCGGGGGTGATGATCGGCGAGTTGACGATGTTGACGCTCGTTGCGCTGCCGGTCGGGCTCTGGATCGGGAGCGGGCTGGCGGGGCTGATCGTCGCGAGCGCGAGCACGGAGTCGATCCGGCTGCCGCTGATCTTGACGAGCCGGACCTACGCGACGGCGGTGCTAATCGTGTTGCTTTCGGCGGGGATCTCGTTTGCGGTGGTGGGACGGCAAATTCGCAACCTCGACCTGCTGGGGGTGCTGAAGGCGCGGGATTGATGAGCTTCTTAGCCGCGAAGACGCGCAAGGATCGCAAAAAAATGGCCGTTTGCGCTCACTGTGCGCCTTTGTGGCTAAGGTTCAGCTGGAAATGTTCTGATTGATATGGCGAAGCGAAAGAAAGGCGTTTGGAGGAAGTTTGTTCCGTGGATTCTCGGTTTGGGGCTGCTGGCTTTTATCGTCTTGGGCCTGCTGCCGAAACCCGTCGAGGTCGACGCGGGGGAAGTGACGCAAGGGTCACTGACCGTCTCGGTGCTCGAGGAGGGGAAAACGCGGATCCGGAACCGCTACGTGGTGTCGCCGCCAGTATCGGGGTATCTCCGCCGGGTGCCGGTGCGGGCGGGCGACAAAATCGTCGAAGGCGAGACGGTGCTGGCGGAGGTGGTGTCGATGGGGTCGGGTTTCCTCGACCCGCGGGCGCGAGCGCAGGCGGAGGCGGCGGTGAGCTCCGCCGAGGCGGGCCGAATGCAGCGCAACGAGCAGATCAACAGCGCGAGCGCGGAGCTAACTTTGGCGCGGAAGGAACTCGCTCGGACGAAGACGCTGCGGGACAAGGGCGCGGTGTCGGGGCGGGAATACGATGCGGCCGAGAGCCGGGTCGACGTGCTGGTGAATCAGGTGGAGTCGGCGAAGTTCGGGCTGAAAGTGGCGGAATTCGAGTTGGCGCAGGCGCGGGCTGCGCTGGTGCAGGCAGACTCGCCGGAGGACGCGACGCCGATTGCAATCAAGGCACCCGTGAGCGGTGCGGTGCTGAACGTTTACGAAGAAAACGCGCGGGCGGCGACGGCGGGGCTGCCGATCATGGAAGTCGGCGATCCGGCCGATCTGGAGATGGAGATCGAGCTCCTATCGAGCGACGCGGTGAACGTCCGGCCCGGTGCGGACGTGGCCATCGAGCAGTGGGGTGGCGGCGAGGCGCTCCGGGGAAAGGTGACGGTGATCGAGCCGGGTGGGTTCACAAAAATCTCCGCACTGGGCGTGGAGGAGCAGCGGGTGAAGGTGCGGGCGGATTTCGTGGAGTTGCCGGCCGGGGTGCTGGGAGATCGCTACCGGGTGGAGGCGCGGATCGTGACTTGGTCCGAAGGGGATGTGCTGCGCGTGCCAGTGGGAGCGCTGTTTCGGAAGGGGAACGAGTGGAAGACGTTTGTGATCGCGGGGGACGTGTCGGAGTTGCGGTCGGTGGAGATCGGGAAGAACGACGGGGAGATGGCGGAGGTGGTGTCGGGGTTGGAAGAGGGGGAGCGAGTGGTGCTGCACCCGCCGGACGCGGTGGCAGATGGGAAGCGCGTGGAGGTGCGGTGAAGCGGCGGCCGCCACCGGAGGTTTGCCCGGTTTGCGGGGAGGACGTGCCGCGGAACGCGGCGGCTTGCCGGGGATGTGGGGCGGATTACCGATCGGGTTGGCGGGAGGACGCGGACTCGGATGGATTGGGGATCGAGGACGACTTCGATTACGAGGATTTTGTGGCTCGGGAGTTTGGGGGTGGAGTAACGCCGAAGGGGGTTGGGTGGGTTTGGTGGGTTACCGCTGTCTTGGTGTTCGTCGCGTTCTTCCTGTTTATGATTCTGAGGTTTTAACCGCAGATTTCGTAGATGGCGCAGATCAGACAAATGCGGTGAGGTCGGCACCGAGAACGCGATCATCATCTGCGTCATCCGCGTGATCTGCGGTTGAAAATTTCACCCTGATAGTGCTCTCAAGTTCTTTTGCTGTGCGGTGAGCCAAGTTTTCAGGTTGGCGTGGGCGGGTTCTTCGAGTCGGGGGTCGGCTTCGAAGATTGCTCTGGCTTGGTCGCGGGCTTCGAGCATTTTGGCCTGATCGCGGTGGAGGTCGCCGAGTCTGAGCGGGGGGAGGCCGGTTTGGGCGGTGCCGATCATGTCGCCGGGACCGCGGAGTCGGAGGTCGGCTTCGGCGACGACGAAGCCGTCGTTGGTTTGTTCGAGGACACCGAGCTTCGCTCGCGCGGCGGGCGTGTCTTCGCCGGGGATGAGGATGCAGTAGCTGGTGGAGGTGCCGCGGCCGATGCGGCCGCGCAGTTGGTGAAGCTGCGCGAGGCCGAAGCGCTCGGCGTTCTCGATGAGCATAACGGTGGCATTCGGGACGTCGACTCCGACTTCGATGACGGTCGTGCTGATGAGGACTTTCGTTTCGCCGTCGCGGAAGGCGGTCATGGCGGCATCTTTTTCGTCGGGCTTGAGGCGTCCGTGGAGGAGGCCGCAGGGGTGGGGGGCTAGGAGCTCGCTCCAGCGGGTGAACTCCTCGGTGGCGGCTTTGGCGGCGAGTTTCTCGGATTCGTCGACGAGCGGGTAGACGATGTAGATCTGGCGTCCGGCTTCGATCTGGTCGCGGAGGAATCTCGTGGCCTCGGGGAGTTTGTTGTCGGCGCGGATGCCGGTGATGATTTTGCCGCGACCGGGGGGGAGTTCGTCGAGGGTCGTGACGTCGAGGTCGCCGTACGTGGTTTGGGCAAGGGTGCGGGGGATGGGGGTCGCCGTCATGACGAGGACGTCCGGCGTCCCGGGGCCTTCGATGAGCTTGGCGCGTTGGAGGACGCCGAATTTGTGTTGCTCGTCGATGATGACGAGGCCGGGGTTAGCGAGCTCGGTCGGGTCGTGAAGCAGCGCGTGGGTGCCGATGAGGAGCTGGGGAGCGCGCCTGTCCTGAGGGTGTGAATGGGGAGCGCGACCTTCCAGGTCGCCAGGGTGGGCATCCTGCCCGGCCTTATCCGGCCACCAGACGAACGGATAATCGGTGGTGGGAGCTGCCAAGTTGGCGGTCCACGCGTTGCGGCAGACGTAATGGAACTTCTCTTCGAGGTCGGTTTGCGAACGGATCAGGCGGTCGTGGAAGTCGGCTTGCCAGACGGCTTTGTTGGGCGTTCGCTCGGCGGTGTTGATGCCGTTGGCGGTGAAGGATTTGATCGAGTGGAGGATCTTGGTGAGCGGGTAAAAGGTTGTCGCGGCGGCGGTAACGGGTTCGATGGACGGTTCGATGAGGAGGTGGACGTGGTCGGGCAGGACGCACGCGGCGTAGAGGTGGTAGCGACCGCGGGTCTGCTCGTGGAGGATGGCATCTAGGACGATCTGGCGGGCTGCGGGGGTGAGGTGGCGGTGGTGTTGGGTGCGGAAGGTGAGGTGGTATTTGCCCCAGGGGCGTTCGAAGTGAGGGAGGCGTCTTTTGGAGTAGCGGATGTCTTGCGACGCGCGTCCTTCGGGCTGGAAGCTCGAAGGGGCGGGCTGGAAGCCCGCGCTCCCCGTGCGGAGGGCGACGGTGACTCCCAGGGGGGTGCAGAGTTTTTGGAGGTTTGCGTGGTGCTGGGTGGCGAGGATGACGGTGGGGGCCATGAGGATCGCTTGGTGGCCGGACTCGATGGCGGTGAGCGCTGCTGCTAGCGCGACCAAAGTCTTGCCGCTGCCGACGTCGCCTTGGAGGAGGCGGGTCATGCGGGCGGGCCTGGCGAGGTCGCGTTTGATCTCGGTGATCGCGCGGGCCTGGGCGTCGGTGAGGAGGAAGGGGAGGGTGGCGAGGAGTTCGCGGAGGAGTTGGCCTTCGTTCTTTTTCGCGCTGCCGGGAAGGCTGGCGACGTGGGCGCGACGGGCGGCGATGAGGGCCTGAATGGCGAAAAATTCTTCGCCGACGAGAGCTTGCCGGGCCGTCTCGTAGGCCTCGGGCGTAGCAGGAAAATGAATGTCTTTGAATTTGAGGAACGAGAGGCCGGGGAGGAGGAATGGAATCGCGGCGAGGTCGGTGACTTTGAGGGCGTCGTGGATGATCTCGCGCAGCTTCTTCGGCGTGAGGCCTTCGCCGGCGGGGTGGACGGGGACGATGCGGTTGAGGTGGATGAGGTCGGTGGGTTCGCCTTCTTCGAGGATCTCGTATTCCGGGAAATCGATGATGGTGCGTTTGCCCCGGAGCTTGGTCTTGCCGTAGACGACGAGTTGCTGGCCGACGGCGAGCTGCTTGCCGATGTAGGACACGTTGAACCAGCGGCAGGTGACGCGGGCACCCAGGCCGGAGGGTTCTTCGAGGGTGGCTTCAAAGCCTTTTTTCCAACCGCCGTAGGGAAGATAGTTGGCTTTAACGATCGTGCCCCTCAGGAGAACGGGGCCCAAGCTGTCGCCGTCGGGGTAGGGCGCGAAATGGCGGCGGTCTTCGTGGCGGCGGGGGTAGTGGGAGATGAGGTCGGCGAGAGTGTGGAGGCCGAGCTTCGTGAGGCTGGTCGTCTGCTTCTTCGTGATCCAATCGAGGTCGCTAAGGGGCGTCGTGGGCGGTAGCACGGGCGGGTACCTTCTAGGCGGCGGCTCGGATGTCGACGATCTGCATCTGGGCGCTGACGCGACCGTTCCACTCGTTGCGCTCCAGGTGAAAGGCGATGTCCCACGGAGGATTCGGGAGATCGTCGGTGGCTCCGTTGAAGAAAATGGCGGCGAGGGAACGCCGACCGGCGGGAAGGTCGAAGCGGAGGTGCTTCTCCTTGAGGACGCGGGGGGTGTCGGTCGGGACGACGTTGCGGACGAGAAGGACGGGCTGGGGATTGGACATGCCGAAGGGTTCGAGCATGGCTTGGCTCTCGAGAAAGTCCTCGTCGAAGGAGGCGATGGGGACTTCGGCGTCGAGCCGCAGGGTGGGGACGAGAGCGTCGGTGCCGAGGAGGGAGCGGGCAGCGGACTCGAAGGCGGCGCGGAAAGCCTCGAAATTTTCTTCGCGCACGTTGAGGCCGGCGGCCATCTCGTGACCGCCGAAATTGCCGAGGTGGTCGGAGCAGAGTCCCAGGGTCTCGACCAGGGAAAGGCCGCGGATGCTCCGACCGCTGCCTTTGCCTTGGCCGGTCTCGTCGAAGCCGATGACGAGGGTGGGGCGATGGTGGCGGCGCATCACGCGGGATGCAACGATGCCCAGGACGCCGGTGTGCCAATCGCGCCGACCGGCGACAATCGTGCTATCCCGGGCGGGGTCGAAATTTTTCGCGATCCAGTTTTCCATCTCAAGGGCGACGGTGCGTTCGACGGCTTGGCGTTCGCGGTTTTGGCCATCGAGGTTGGAGGCGAGGGTGGCGGCTTCGAGGGGGTCGTTTGTGAGAAGGAGCGCGAGCGAATCCTCGGCCGTGCCGAGGCGGCCGGCGGCGTTGATGCGGGGGCCGAGGCGGAAGCCGACGTCGGAGGCGCGGACGGGGGCGTTGACGCCGGCCACGCTCATGAGGGCGGCTAGACCGGGCCAGACGGTGGTCTCCATCTGGCGAAGGCCGTGGCGGACGAGGACGCGGTTCTCGCCTTCGAGCGGGACGAGGTCGCAGAGGGTGGCGAGAGCGACGAGGTCGAGGAGGTTCTTGAGTTCGAAGCCCGGGAGGGGGGTGGATTTCAGGAGGGCGTGGGCGGTCTTGAAGGCGATGCCAGCGCTGCAGAGATAGTGAAAATCAACGCCGCCGCACTTGGGATTCACGCGGGCGGTGCAGTCGGGCCGGTCGCCGTCGGGCTCGTGGTGGTCGAGGACGATGACGTCGATGTTGCGGGCGCGGAGGGTCGCGATCTCGGCGTTGGAATTGGTGCCACAGTCGACGGCGATGAGGAGCTGGGGGCGGTGGAGTTCGAGGCAACGTTCGAGGCCGGCGGGACTCAGGCCGTAGCCTTCGTCGACGCGGTGGGGAAGGAAGCTGTCGACCCGGCCACCGTAGGCGTGGAGGACGCGGTGAAGAATGGTGAGCGACGTGACGCCGTCGACGTCGTAGTCGCCGTAGAGGGCGATGCGCTCGTTGGCACGGAGGGCGGCCTCGATGCGCGCGACGGCGGCGGGCATCTCGGGCAAGAGAGTCGGGTCCGTCAGGCGACGCAAGCGGGGGTGAAGAAAATTGGCAACGGTGTCTTCGTCGGCAAATCCCTTGGCGGCGATGAGCCCGGCGATGAAGGGAGGGAGCTGGAACGCGTGGGCGAGGTCGCTGATGGCGGTGGGGTCGCCGGGGGTGGGGAGGATCCAACGTCGCTGCATCGGAAGAGGGTAGCGGGTGGGTGGGCGGGTGTGAACACCGAAGCCAGGGGAGGCCTGGGGTAGACTGCATCGACTCTTTGATGCAGCCGGGAAGGCAAGATGAGCGGGGGCGAGCGAGTCAGCGCCAGCGTTTTGGGGCCAGAGGCGAATACGAACACGTTTTGAACCGAAGGTCGCGAAGGTAACGAAGAATGCAGGGAGGATGGTTGACGCGGTCGGCTCTCTCGCTGCGCTCGATTTGCCGAGTGCAGCACCGGGACGGTGCCGCTCGCAGGCGGGACGCCCGCGCTCCCCGGTTGACATGCTTGGGGTGGGTTGGTGATGCTCGTCGGCGATGGAGATGGAGCGGACTCTTTTGGCGGCGCAGGGTTACGTCGAGCTCGCGATGACCGACGAGGCGCTCGCGGAGTTGGACGGGTTGTCGCCGGAGGAGAATGCGACGCAGGAGGTGCTGCAAGTGCGGCTGTTTGTCCTCATGCGGGCGCGGCGCTGGGCCGATGCGTTGGACGTGTGCGAGCGGCTTTGCGGGGCTTTTCCAGCGGAGACGACGGGCTACATCCACGGGGCCTTTTGTCTGCACGAGCTGGATCGGACGCGGGAGGCAAAGGATCTGCTCCTGCGGGGACCAGCTTCGCTGCTGCGGGAGGCGACGTATTATTACAACATGGGCTGCTACGACGCGGTCTTGGGGAACATCGAGGATGCGCAGCACGCGTTGGAGATCAGCTTTCGGATGGATGACAAATTTCGGCACATCGCGCGGCTGGATCCTGATCTCAAGGTGATCCCGGACTTTGCGTGAGGGGCCGGGAATTTCTTTACCGGAAGGGGGGAAGACGATGAAGGGGTGTTGGGATGAGTGATTTGGCGGAGCGGGTGCGGGTGGCGTTTGAGGAAAATTTCGAGCGGCACGGCGAGATCGGGGCGGCGGTGGCGGTCTGGGATGCGAATGGCGTGATCACCGATATCTGCGGGGGTTTTCGCGATCTGGCGCTGACGGAGGCGTGGGAGGACGACACGCTGGTGCTGATCTGGTCGGCGACGAAGGGGCTGGCGGCGTCTTGCGTGTTGCACGCGTTGGCGGCGCGGGGGATTTCGGTGGAGGCACGGGTTGCAGAATTCTGGCCGGAATTTGGACGATCCGGGAAAGATTCCACCACGGTTGAAGAGGTGCTCTCGCACCGAGCTGGCCTGAGTGCTTTGGATGAAAAAGATCTGTCGGTGCTGGACCACGATGCGGTGGCGCGGGCGATTGAGCGCCAGGTCCCGCAGTGGACGGACGAGGGGCACGGGTACGGGCCACGGACGTTTGGCTTCGTCGTGGATGAAATGGTGCGGCGATTGGCGGACGGGATGTCGTTGGGAGATTATTGGCGGGAGGTCTTCGCGGAACCGATGGGGCTGGATGCGTGGATTGGATTGCCGGAGGAACATCATGACCGGGTCGCGCAGATGATCGCTGCTCGGGCGACGGGGTGCTTGGAGGGGCAGGATGATTTTCTGGAGGCAATGGGGGATCCAGGGTCAATCTCGCGTCGGTCTTTCGCGACGCCGGGGGGGACGCTCGGGGCCACGTCGATGAACAGTCCGGCGATCCGTGGCGCTTCTTTGCCGTCGATGGGAGGGATCGCAACCGCGGGGGCGTTGGCGAAATTTTACGCGATGCTTGCGAACGGCGGTGTTTGGGGTGGGGCGGAGTATTTCGAAAGCGAGTCGCTGGAGCGCATGTCGACCACGCTATCGCAGGGTCGCGATAAAGTGCTGCTGCAAGACACGGCGTTCTCGGTCGGGTTCATGCGGGATCCGGTGGGGGCCAACGGGGCGAAACTGCGGCAGACCTTCGGGCCTTCGCTTCGGGCGTTTGGGCATCCGGGGGCGGGGGGGAGTCTGGCGTTTGCGGACCCGGAGCGGGGGATCGGGTTTGCCTACGTGATGAATCAGATGGGCATGGGCGTCCTCCCGCAGGACCGGGCGGCGGCGCTGGTGCGGGCGGTTTACGCGGAGGAGTGAAAATACGAACACGGTCTTGAACAGAAGGGATCGCAGGTAACGAAGGATGCAGGGGAGAAGAGTGATGCAGTCGGCTCCCGCTATCGCGGGTTGCCGAGTCGTTTGACCTCCCTCCCTTTCGTATGCTTTGCGCTCTTCGCGGCCTTCCGTTCAAAACGGATTTCCTTAGACCAACTGGTGGCTTTCGGGCATGAGGACGTATTCGGCGAGGACGAGGTGGGGAGGGGCGTCGATGGCGGTGAGGAGGGCGTCGGCGGCGGCTTCGGGGGAGATGACCTTTTCCGGATCGAGCTTGAGCGAGAGGTCGTCCCAGAACGGGGTCGCGACTCCGCCGAAGAAGAAGAGGCTGAAGTGGATGTTGGCGCGGCGGTATTCTTCGGCGAAGGCTTTCATGAGGCCAGTGACCGCGTATTTGCTGGCGATGTAAGCGGCTGCGTTTTTCATGACGGCTTTGCCAAGGATGCCGGGGGGGGTGATGAAGAGGCCGGATTTCTGCTCAGCCATGATCTTGCAGGCGGCTTGGGCGACGAGGAAGGTGGTGCGGAGGTTGACGTTGACGATGCGGGCGAACTCGGCGTCGGTGGTGTCGGCGATGGGCTTGATGAGGCCGGCTCCGCAGAGGTGAACGACGCAGTCGAGGCCTTCCATGGCGGCGGCGGCGTCTTCGACGACTTTGGCGGCGGCTCCGGGGGTCATGAGGTCGGCGGGGAGCTTGGTGGCGGAGTCCGGGAGCTCGGCGAGGCCGGATTTGGAGCGTCCGGTGAGGGCAAGGGTGACGTCGTCGCGGTCGGCGAGCTTGGCGATGAGTGCGCGGCCGATGCCGCCGGTGGCTCCGGTGATGAGGATTTTCTTCATGGTGGGGTGATACGTTTTGGGCGCTGGGGTGGATTGTTCTTTGGGGTGTGGGGTGATGAGGAGTGGCCGCTTCGCGGGGTTGGTTACGTGGCGTTGGGTCCGGCAGCCGCCGGACCCGACGCGACCGGCGGGATGCCTGTTTTCCCGGGTGGTGGGAGTCGTTTGGTGTTAGGTCTCTTCTTATGAAGATCCTGATTCCCCTCGTTTACCTGGTTTGGACATTTGGTTTTGCGGGTTTTGCCGTCGCCGATTACGTGGGGGCGGAGGAGGTTCTCGAGCGGGCGGCGGCGCTGGCGGACGCGGAGGACGAGGGTGGGAAGCCGACTTCGCTGGGTGAGATTCGGGCTGAGATCGCGGCTTTGCGGGAGGTCGAGGGGGCACCGACCGATCTGGCGAAGCGGTGGATCGCGCTGAACGATGGGGCGTTGACGCTGCTGCAGTCGGGGGTGGGGAACAGTTACGAATTGCAATTCAGCGAGATCCTCGGGGCGCTGCCCGGACCGGCGGCTTGGCCGGAACTTCGTGACCTGGCGGGACCATCCGACGAGATGAAGTTTCCGGCGAGGTTGGAGCGATTGCACCTCACGTGGCTGGCGGATCGATTACTGGGTGACTCGGCGGCGGTGGTGGCGGACTACCGGGCTATTCTGGCGGAAGTCGAGCAATTCGGATCAAGCACGCCGATGTTCAGTCGTTATTTTGGTGACCTGGCGGAGGCGACGATGAAGGTCGCGGGGGATCCGCGGGTGGTGGCGGAGATTCTCAACGCACGGCTGGACCTCGAGATCAGGGACGCCGAGAAGGCTCCGTCGAGCTACGGATCGCGCAGCTACCGATTGCCGCGGGATCTGGGGTTGCTGGGGGAGGCGGGGCAGCGGGCTTTTTTGGTGAAGGCTTTGACGACGTTTCCGGGGGAGTTGCAATTCGTGGGTGACCTGACTCTTGCGCGGGAGGTGGCGCTGGAGCGGGTGGATGAATTGGCCTCGCCGCCGTGGGCGTTGGCGGTGTCGCTGCGGAGCGGTGAACTCTTCGACCAACTGATGGAGCGTTTTCCGGATTCGAGGGACGGGCGGGGTTTTTCCGAGGCTCTTGCTTACGCGATTGGGCGGGCTTTGGTGGCGGATAACGTCGAGCGGGCCTTGGAGCTGGCTAAAAATTTCGACCTCGCGGATGCGAGTTACGACCTGTGGTCGGACGTCGCGAATGCGGGTGGGGCCGGGGTGGCGTGCGAGTTTTGGAATCAGATTTTGGCGGCGGATCCGGGGGTCGATGGGTGGGATTCGTATCTGGAGGTGGCGCTGCGGGCGAACCGGACGGATGAGTTGATGACGCTGCTGGGTGCGACTCTGGCGAAGGAGGATTTGGCGGCGGACGTGCGGGCGAAGTTGGTGAAAACAGAGTTGGGGGTGACGTTGGGCGCGGACCGGGTGGAGGATGGTGTCGAGCTGATCCGGGGGCGGCTGGCGGCGGATGGCGCGGGTCTGGAGGCGGCCAATCTCGGGGTGAAGCTGGCAACGATTGGGCGGTTGGAGGATCGGGGGGATTGGTTCGAGGAAGGGATCGCGGCGGCGCGGGCGGCGGTCGCGGGGTTTGTCGGCGGGCCGGGGCAGTCGGAGTCGACGGCGAGCGTGACGGCGGACATTTCGAGATTGCTGCTGGCGGCGGGTCGGGGTGAGGAGGCGGAGGCGCTGTGGATCGACGTGCTGGGTGCGACGATGGCGGGCGAGACGCAGGGGATGCTTTCCCGGTATTCTGCGCGGGGATCGGCGGAGGCGTTGGTCAATCTGGTGGGAATCTACTCGGCGGCGGGGCGGTTTGCGGACGTGATGGCGCTGGTGAATTCGGCCGAGGGGTGGAACGCGCGGGACCTCGTGGAGATCGCGGACTTCGACGTTCCGACGGGCGCGCGGACTTCCGAGCCGCTGGCGGTGAGCGTGGCGCGGGCGTTGGCGGAGACGGGGCGCGAGGGGGAAGCGGTCCGGTTGCTGGAGGCGCTGCTGCCGGAGTTGTCGGGGGAGGATTCCGCTTACGAGTTGTATGTGACGCTGCGGGGGCCGGAGGCTTTGCCTTCGTTGGAGCGGATCGCCGCGGTTCAGGCTTTCGAGGAGCGGCCCTTGATCTGGAGGGCGCGGATTTTGCTCGATGAGGGGAAATTGGACGAGGCAAAGGCGGTGGCGGAGGCGGCGATTCGGATCGACCCGTCGGACGGTGAACAGGGATCGGGGGATCGGATGCGGGTGTATTCGGTGCTGGCGGACGTGGTGGCGGCGCGGGGGGACGCGGAGCGGGCGGAGTTTTTTCGCGATGTCGTGCGGAGCATTCGTTTGTCGGAACGGGGGGATGCGTTCTGGGAGGCGGGGTTGCTGGCGGCGGCGATCGGGATTTACGAGGAGTCGCTGGGCTACTTTTCCGACGCGTATTGCGTGCAGTCGCGGCTGGCGCTGCGGCTGACGGAGCAGGGCAAGTGGGAGGAGGCGGAGGAGCATTACCGGCGGGCGTATGAGCTGATGCCGGAGAGCTTCGGGCGGGTGGAAAGTCATTGTTTTGGCTGCGAGCGGGCGTTCGCGGGCGAGCGGCAGCAGACGATCGCGGAGCGGGTCTTTCGCAAGCTGGCGGCCGAGCAGCCGGAGAATCCGCGGGTGCATTACCTGCTGGGATATTTGCTGCAGGAGCAGGGATTGGACGCGGAGGCGGTGACGGAATTTCGCCGGGCCGTGGAGCTGGATCCGGAGTATCTGAACGCTTGGAAGAAGCTCACGAACGCGCCGCTGTCGGCGCTCACGCCGGAGGATCGGAACGCGGTCGCGGCGAAATTGATCGAGCTGGATCCGGCGGGGACGCGTCGGCGGTTGGATCTGAGTGGGGTGACGGATCTGGCGACGGTGTGGGGATTGCTGGAGGAGGCGGAGAAGCTGGTGCCGGTGGTGCCGGAGGAATTGCTGCCGCTGCGGGCTTCGGCCGATTCGGTGAACCGGCGGGCGGCGGAGTCGGAGGAAGTGGCGAGGGAGCTGGCGCGGCTCGAGGAGCGAGAAAAGCGGGATTTGAGTCCGGCGGGAGTTTTCGCGGATCAATCGTTTCTGGAAGCGGCTGGGGTTTGGATGCAGATGGCGGGGATGGCGAATCGTGGGGTGGTGTTCTGATGCGGGCGGTGGGAGGGGTAAGTGTCCGCTTCGCGGATTGGATGCGACGAGCCGGGCTGGATGCCTGTTTTCCCCCCAATGGTATGAGGAGGGTCGTGGTGATTGGAGTGGTTTTAGTGGGGCTGGGAGTGGTCTTGATCGTGGGTGCCGATCTCTACCTTGGCTTTGCGGGGGAGCGAGTTTGGCGGAAAACGGAAGATCGGCTGCGGGACTTTGGGGAACCTTTGGTGGTGGCGGACATCGAGCCAGCGCCGGTGGCGGACGGCGAAAATTTTGCGGCGGCCCCAATTTTTGCGGAGACTTTCGTGAAGCCGAAGGATGATTGGAGAATCCGGACGATCGAGTCGTTCGCTGGCGGTTACCGCGATGAGTTTTCCGATCTGGTGAACGCGGTCCGGACGATTGATCCCGATTTTACCGGACGTGATTCGGAGGCGGCGCGAATCGTGTTGTCGGCGGCGGAATCACAGCGAGACCTGTGGGATGAAATCCGGGAGGCGAACGAACGACCGGGAACCCGGTGGCCGGTCGATTTTTCCGACGGCCTTGCCATCGATCTCGGAGGGGTCGTGTCGATTTTGACGCTCGGGCAGTCGCTGTCAGCGCAGATCCGTGCCTTTCTTGCGCTGGGAAACGTGGACGCGGCTCGCGCCCGGGTGATGCTGTTGCTCGATCTGGCGGACCGGGTGAAGGAAGCCCCGACGGTCATCGCGAGCTTGATCCGCGAATCGATCGTCATGCTGGCGGTTACGGCGATTTGTGACGGAATCACGGAAGGACTTTGGAGCGACGAGGCGCTCGTCGAAATCGGTGATCGCCTTGCGGACGTTCACTTTGCGATCGATCTACAGCAAAGCATGAGGGAGGAGCGGGTGCTTTTCACGGAGATGATGTTGGGGATTTTGCGTGGAGGTGCGGGCGTCCCGGAGGGTGATTCGAATCAAGTGCGGGTTGATTCAAATCAAACCCAGTCGTTCCGAGGTTATCTTTTCCGAGGTCTTTCGAAAAGTGCGGCAATGACCCAGGAATTGATCGAGGCGATGAACGATTTGCACTCGGCACCGGGCGTAGTCGATGGCGTTGCTGGTATCGTCGCTGAGGCCAAAAAAGAGTCCTCGAGTCGGCTGAAATGGGCTCCAGTGCGCCTTGCGAATTTGCTCCTGCCAAGTTATTACTTGGTGGCGCGGCGAACAATCTACGATCAGGCCCGCGTCGATCAGACAATCGTTGCGATCGCGATCGAACGTTTTCGGTTGAGGAACGGACGATTACCGGGACAGCTACGGGAGTTGGTCCCCGATTTTCTCGAGGTGATGCCCCCGGATTTAGTGACTCGGCACGCTTTGCGATACCGGGCGGCCGACGATGCAACGGGTTACCTGCTCTACAGCGTGGGGTGGAATCAGGTGGACGATGGGGGGAGTTCGGTGCGGCCGAAGGAGCGGGCTTTTGATAAGGCGGAGGATTGGGTGTGGGGGGTGGAGTGAGGGATTTGTCCGCTTCGCGGGTTAGCGACGAGGCGCCGGGCAAGGATGCCCGGCGTGACAGGCAGGAGGCCAGTTTTACCTTGGATTCATGAGAAAGGTTTTTGCGGTTGGGGTCGTTTTATTGGGGCTGGGACTCGTTTCGATCGCGGGGGCTTACCTGTATCTGGACTTCGCCGGGAAGCGGTCCTGGCGGGAATTGGAAAGTCGGTTGCGGGACCTGGGGGAACCGCTGACGGTGGCTGACATCGATCCCGGTCCGATATCGGACGACGAGAATCTGGCGGCGGCTCCGATCTTCGCGGAGACGTTCGCCGAGGACTTGGGGCAGTCGCGGCTTGCGAAGATCGAAAATTTTCGCGGCGTTCAGGAGGCGGGGGCTTCGGAAGTGGCGAAGTTCGCGCGGAGGGTCGATCCGGAGTTTTCCGGGACGGATGCGCAAGCGGCTCGCGTGGTGCTGGCGACCGTGGCGGGCGAAGAGCTGGTGTGGGACGAGGTTCGGGAGGCGGCGCAGCGACCGCGCGTGGGCTGGCCAGTGGACTACACGAAGGGGATCTGGATGGACATTCCTCAAGTGACTCCCATGCTGAGGTTGGCGCAGTCGCTGAACGTGCAGGCGCGGGCGCATCTGGTGTTGGGCGACACGGCGGCGGCGTTGGCCGATCTCGAGCTTTTGGTGAACTTGGCGGAACGGAATCGTGAGCCGCGAATCCTGATCTGCCATTTGATCCGGCTCACGATGCTGTCGTTGGTGGTCGACGCGGTCGGGTTTGGGATTGATGGGGCGGCTTGGACGGATGGAGAGCTTCTGGCGATTCAGGAAAACCTGTCGGAGCTCGATCTGATGACAGGCTTGGTCGAGACGCTGAGGGGCGAGCGGGTTCTGGCGCTGATCGATGACCGAGGCTTCGACGCGGAATCGGTGCGGGAGTCGGCCGAATTTCTTGGGGACGAGCTGGATCTTTTGGCGGCGGCGGACGTGCTGGATTGGGGGTGGCTTCGGCCCGACGGTTTGATTTTTGAGGATCGCGCGCGATGGGCTGGGCTCATGCAGGAGCTCATCGAGGGGGCGCAAGAGCCGCGGGAGTGGCCGGAGCGGGCGAGTGCTTTGAAACAAGAAATTGCGGCGGCGCGCTCGAATCCGGTGCAATTCTTTCGGACGCCGGTGAGCCTGACTGGAAATGCGACGGTCATTGCAATGGTGAGGCGGACAATCCACTTTCAGTCTCGGATCGACTTGGCGGTGGTCGCCTGCGCGATCGAACGCTTCCGGTGGCGGAATGGACGGTTGCCGGAGGCCTTGGGGGTGTTGGTGCCGGATTTTCTCGATACGTTGCCGGTGGATTTAATTTCGGGGGACGTGTTTCGGTATCGAGCTGGTGGTGACGGCGATGGTGGTGGTGGTGGTGAGTTTCTGCTCTACAGCGTGGGTTGGAATCAGGTGGATGACGGGGGGAGTTCCGAGCAACCGACGCCGCTTGGGTTTGTGGACGCGGAGGATTGGGTCTGGGGGGCGTGGTGAAGGATGAGCCCGCTTCGCGGGGTTGGGTTGGTGGTTTCGGCGGGACGCCAAAACCCGCACGCCGGGAGGCGGGCGTTCCCCATGATTTGAAGTGCCCGCTTCGCGGGTTGGGGACGGGGCGTCGGGCTTGAAGCTGGAGCGAAGCGGAGACCGCCGAAGGCAACCCCGGTGCGACGGGCCGGGAGGCGGGCGTTCCCCCGGCGGATAGACAAATCGTGGCCTTTCATCGTCTACGGTGTTGAGTCCGATTCTTCTCCTCCGTGAATTCCCGCCAGCTTGAACGCCTTTACGATGACCACGCTTCGCGGGTCTTTGCGTTTTTGGCGAATTTGACGCGGTCGGAGGCCGACGCGGCGGATCTCGTGCAGGAGGTTTTTGCGAAGGTGGCTCGGCGTCCGTTGTTTTTGGTGCGGGAGCCTCGGCGGTATCTGCTGCGGGCGGCGCACAATGCGTTCGTGGATCTGGTGCGGCGCGAGAGTCGGCGGCGGGGGGCGGTGGAGGAGTTTCGGCTGGCGGGGGATTCGTTTTGGATTTGTGCGGATGAATCGGAGGATGCCGAGCGGTTGATGGAGGAGTTGGCGAGATTGCCGGAGGAGCAGCGGGCGGTGGTGCATCTCAAGATTTGGGAGGAGCTGACGTTCCGCAAGATTGCGGGGACGCTGGGGATTCCGGCGAACACGGCGGCGAGCCGGTATCGCTACGCGATAGACAAATTGCGGGGGGCGGCGCGTCTCCATTCTGAAAATGAATCCATCTGATCCCGAGCCCGAAAAAATTCTGCGCTCGGTGCGGCTGCGCGAGGCGCCGGGTGGGCTGAAGCGGCGGGTGCTGGTGGAGCGGTCGCGGGGCGGGACGGTGTTGCGGCGGGTCGAGCGGTCGGTCTGGGGGGCGGTCGGCGTAGCTTGGTTGGTGATCGTTGCTCTGAAATGGACCACGCCGGAGATGCCGCGGGTGGAAGGCGGGAGGGTCGACGTCGCAGCGACGATTCGGGGCTGGGAGGCGACGCGGCGGTTTGCGCTGACGGGGGAACTGGCACCCGAGCCGCGGCGGATCGAGTTGGAAAGCTTCATTATCGTAAGACCAAAATCGTAATCTATGAAAACGAAATTGCTCCGAATCGGGCTGGCGCTGATGGCGTTGGCGGTCACGGTCGTCGTGCTGGGATACGCGGCGGTGAACTGGTGGGGAGCGCGGGTTTGGGCGGAGACCGAGGCGCGGTTGCAGGCGCTGGGGGAGCCGTTGACGGTTGCGGAGATCGGGGCGGAGCCGATTCCGGATGAGCTGAATTTTGCGGCGGCTCCGGTGTTTACGGAGCTATTTGCTAAGCCTTGGGGTGAGTCTCGGGTGTCCTCGATCCCGAGTTACGTCGGAGGCGGCGGGCCGGGTGACTCGCCGATCGTTCGGGTAGCCAAGAGCGTTGACCCGGAGTTTTCTGGAAGCGACGGGGAGGCGGCCCGGTTGGTTCTCGATGACGCGGAATCCGTAAAATTGATTTGGGATGAGATCCGTTCGGCGTGCGAGCGACCGGGAACGGCTTGGCCCTTTGATCTGGCTGCCGGTTTTCCAATCGAATCGAGTGCCCTCAATGGCATGCTGACACTGGGGCAGTCGTTGGGCATGCAGATTCGGGCGCATTTGATCGTCGGGGACTCCGCCTCCGCGGCTCGCGATTTGGAGTTGTTGATGAATTTATCGGAGCGGGTGCGGGAGCCGAAGGTGCTCATCAATCATCTCGTCCGACTTTCAATGGTTTCGATGGTGCTTTCCGGGATTGAAACCGGGATCGAGCTGTCGGCGTGGCGTCCCGAAGACTTGGAGCGGATGGCGGCGTTGCTTGATTCGGTCGACTTGATCCATGAATTGCAAACCACATTGCGAGGGGAACGAGTTCTCATTCAGAACATTCTTTCGCAGGTCGCAGAAGACGGCTTTGGTGCCCTTCAAGGTCCGGGCGAGGGGGGCGAAGCCATCTCCGCCATGATGCGTTTTGTTCCGAAGGGGTTGATCCTTGGTGCTCGGAGGGACTCGGCGGAAGATCTGCAAGGTTTGATCGAGGCCTTGGGTGATCGCACGGCATTGGTTTCGAGCGTGAATCGGATTGAAGACCAGTGGGCTCGGGAGAAGGACTCGCCGGTGAGGTTCGCCCGCCTTCCGCTTTCCGACGCTTCGCGGCCAGCCTTGGATTCAACGCTGCGTCGGTCGGTTTATTTTCAGAGTCAGGTCGAGATGACGGTCGTGGCGTGCGCCATTGAGCTGTTTCGTCTGCGAAATGGGCGCTTGCCGACGGCGTTGGATGAGCTGGCGACGGAGGTGCCGGTGGATTTTATTTCGGGGGAGGCTTTTCGGTATCGGGTCGACGGTCGGGGCGTGGGGTTCCTGCTCTACGGGGTCGGGTGGAATCTGGTGGATGACGGCGGGAGTGAGGCGCGGCCTTCACCGAAGGCTTCCGTCGATGCGCAGGATTGGGTGTGGGTGGCGTGGTGAAGTTTCGGCGGGACGCCGAAACTCGCACGCGAGGACGCGTGCGATCCCCGATGCAATGCGGTTTGCCCGCTTCGCGGGTTGGTTACGAGCGTCCGAGCTGGAAGCTCGGACGGGCGGGCTGGAAGCCCGCGCTTCCCAGCTTTACCCTGTGGTTCGCAGGCCGCTGGCGATGGCGTTGATGCTGAGGAGGACTCTGGGGAGGATCTCGTTCGCTGCTTCGCCTTCGGCGTTGCGCCATTCTTTTAGCAATTCGATTTGGCGGCGGTGGAGGACCAGGAGGGCGTCGGCTCGCAGCTCCAACGTTTTGATCATCCTTGGGCGGCGTTTTTCGACGGCGCCTTGGAAGATCTCGTCGAGCATCTTCTTCGTTAGCTCGAACTCGGCTTGGATCCTGCCGTGGAAGTGGTCTCGGATCTTTTCGTCGGGGACGAGGGCGGCGTATTCGGTCATGATCGCCGGGTCGGCGCTGGCGACGTTGGTTTCGACGTTCGTCAGGACGTAATAGAGGACGGGGCGGCTGCGGATGTCTTCGCGGACTTTGGCGAAGAGGTCGGGTTTTTCGTTCGACAAAGCTTGGAGGCCGGAGCCGACTCCGAACCAACCCGGGAGGTAGGTGCGGCTTTGGTTCCAACTGAAAACCCACGGGATGGCGCGGAGGTCGGCGAGCGATCTTTTTCCCGTGCGGCGGGCGGGGCGGGAGCCGATGCGGGTGTTTTCCAACGCGTCGATGGGGGTGGCGTGACTGTAGAAATCGATGAAGCCGTCGGCGTGGATGAAGTCCTGGTAGGTCTTGGTGCTGGCTCGGTCGAGGATGGTCCAGATGGCGTCGACCTCGGGGCGGGGGGGGATTTTTCCGCCGGCTTGTTCCAAGGAGACGGCGGTGACCCCGCCGACGAGGAGTTCGAGATTGTGGGCGGCGATGGGGACGGTGCCGTATTTTTGGGCGATGGTCTCGCCCTGCTCGGTGAGGCGGAAGTCGGCCTGGATGGTGCCGTCCGGGAGGGCGTCGAGGAATCGGTGGGTCGGGCCGGCTCCGCGGCTGATGGTGCCACCGCGTCCGTGGAAGAAACGGATCTGGACGTTGCTGTCGTCGCCGGCGGCGGTGAGTTCGCGCTGGGCGCGGTAAAGGGTCCACTGGCTGGCGAGGATGCCGCAGTCCTTGTTGGAGTCGGAGTATCCGATCATGACCTGCTGGACGGGGCGGGGAGCGGCGGCCCGGCGCTGGGCGCGGTGGTGGTCGAGGCTGGCGGCGGTGACGGGATGCGCGAGGAAGGCGCGCATGAGATCGGGGCTTTTTTGAAGGTCGTCTTGGGTCTCGAACAGCGGAACGACGGGAAATTCGCAAACGAGGGTGCCGTCGGCCCATCGGGTGAGACCGGCTTCGCGGGCGAGGATGTAGACCACGAGGAGGTCGGAGAGCGAGCGCGTCATCGAGATGATGAGCGAGCCGATGCCTTCGGAACCGTAATTGCGAAGGTGGCGGCGGAGGACGCCGTAGCAGTCGAGAACGGCGTCGGCTTCGGAGCCGATGCCGGTGTCGCCGTAGAGGAACGGGCGGGGAGAGCGAAGTTCGGCGGTGAGGAAGTCGAGGCGTTTGTCCTCGGACCAATCAGCGAAGTCGGCACCGGGGAGATCGGCGGCGGCGAGGATCTGGCCGAGCGCTTTGTCGTGGAAGGTGCTGTTCTGGCGGATGTCGAGGGCGGCGAGGTGAAAACCGAAGATGTCGACGGTGCGGCGGACGGGCCAGACGGCGGCGGCGTCGAGGCGGTCGGCACCGATGTCTACGAGGGAGTCGTGCAGAAGCGCGAGATCGTCGTCGAGTTCCTGGGTGTGGCGGTAGGTGTGGGGGGCGTCGAGGAGTTCGGTGTCGCTGTCGCGGTGGTCGGCGAGGGGGAGACGGGCGCGGCAAAGCAGGACGAAGAGACGCCAAGGCTCGTCGGGTTGTTGGGAGACAATGGCGTCGGCCCGGGAGCCGAGCAGGATGGAGTTTTCTTCGATGCGGGCCTGGAGTGCGGCGCTCGGGGATTGGACGCTGCTGGAGAGTGGGAGGGCGGAGGCGAGTTCGAGAAGTTCCTGGTCGAGGACAACGAGGGCGTTGCGACGGAGTTCTTCGAGGGTCTCGCGGGTGACGTCGGCGGTGACGAGCGGGTGGCCGTCACGGTCGCCGCCGACCCAAGTGCCGAAGCGTAGGCGCGGCCATTGGCTTGGGGAGGCGAGGAGCTTGCGGTCGAAGCCGGCCGCGTTCCAGGCGTCCGTGAGGCGCTGGTCGACGAGGGGAAGTGAGCGGGGGAAGACCTCGCGAAGGTGGAAGAGAATGCCCGTGCGCTCGGTGGCGATGCGGGGTTTATCGAGCAGAATTTCTCCGGAGCGCCAGAGTCGCTCGAGGGCGACTTCGAGGGTCTCGTGGAGCCGGGCACGCTCCGACTTGGACAAGGAGGCGTCGTCGATTTTTCCAAGGAGACCGTGGAGGACGCGGTGCTGAGCGAGGACGGCGGGGCGCTTGGATTCGGTCGGGTGGGCGGTGAGGACGGGTTCGACGCGGACGGTAGGAAGAAAGTCGGCGATGGCTTGTGCGGTGAAGCCACCTTTCTGCAAGCGAGCCAAGTAGTAGGGCCACGTCCCGCGATTGCGGGCGGCGTCGTCGGATTGCTCGCGGAGGCGGCGGGTGCGACCGGCGGCGTTTTCCTCGACCATGTTGAGGAGCTGGAAAGCGATGGAGTAGGCCTGCTCGGTAGCGGGTGAGGTGGGGTCGTGATCGGTGATCGGTGATTGGTCAGTGGTGGGGGCTTCTTGGCTTCGCCAGGGGAGGGCGGCGGCGGTGTTGGGTTCGCCCAGGTCAACGAGGATACTGCGAAGGCTGTCGATAAGAGTGCGGATGTCGGCGTCGATCCGGGCGATGCCGGTGGCGATGTAGTCGGACGTTTTCTGATCCCCGGTGGTCTGCATGGTCTGATTTCTAGTGAGAAAAACGAAATGGGGAATGAGAAATGGGCAAAGCGCCCAGGTTCGGGCCGAGGAGTCGTGGGCCAGCCTCCGATATCTGCCAACAAAACTGACGCCCTTCGGTTTGTTGGCACGGTCTCTTGGGGTGCGGCGGCTAGCGGGGAGGGTGGTCGGGGGAGGAGTGTGACTCTAGCTGGGGCTAGGGACGATGTCGCCGTGCTCGTAAGCGGCGATTTGATCCGCGAGGTCTTCGGCGGGATAGGTCCAGATCTCGCTGAGGGTGGGATGGTAGTGCGGGATGGCGGCGAGCTGAGCGGCGCTGGAGCGGAAGGCCATTGCGACGACGATCTCGTGAATGAGGTCAGTAGCGTGCGGGCCGGTGACGGCTCCACCGAGGATCTCGCCGGTGGTGGGATCGGCGACTAATTTGACGCTGCCGTGGAGCTCGCCCATGACCATGCTTTTTCCGTGGTCGTCGAAAGGGTAGCTCGCGGTGAGAACGTGGATGCCTTGCCGCTTCGCGCTGGTCTCGGAGAGGCCGACGGCGGCGACTTGGGGCTCGGTGAAAACGCCGAAGAGCGCGAGGCGATAGTCCATTTTCTCCAAGTTCTCGCTGGGTTCATCTCGGAGGATACGGGCGGCGTTGCGAGCGGCCATTTCGCCTTGGGTGATGGCGAGATGGACGATCTCGAAGGGGCCGCAGACGTCGCCTGCGGCGAAAATGTGCGCCGCGCTAGCACTTTGCATGGTCGGGCGGATAGCGACGCCTTGCTTGGCAAGGTCGACACCAGCGCGGTCGAGGTGCAGCGGGTCCAGGTTGGGCTTGCGACCGAGGCCGTTGAGGACGGCGGCGGTGTCGACGGTCGAAGTGGTGCCGTCCTTCTCGAAGTGGACGCGGTAGCCGTCGGTGGTGGGTTCGATCTTCGTGACCTGGGTGCCGAGGTGAACGGTCATGCCGCGCTCGCGGAAGGCGTCGGTCACGGGCGAGACCATATCGGGGTCGAACCAGCTGAGGACTTGGTCGCTTCGCTGAATCACGGTCACGGGGGTGCCGACCGCGTGGAGGTAGTGGGCGAGCTCGAGGGCGACCGGCCCTCCGCCAAGGACGGTGATCGAAGCAGGAAGCTCGGTGAGGTCGAGGACGTCGTCGCTGGTCAGAATGCCGGGATGGTCGAGGCCGGTGATCGGGGCCGTCTTGATGACGGAGCCGGTGGCAATGAGGGTGGAGCGGGTGGTGATGGTGCGCTTGGTGGCGTCGGCGAGATCGGTGAGTTCGAGCGTGTGCGCGTCGATGAAGGTCGCGTGGGCGCGGAGAAAATCGAAGTCGCCGGTCTCGAGTTGGCCGCGGCGGTAGTCGGCGAATTCCGCGATGAGGCGGCGCTTGCGGGCGACGATGGCGGCGGGGTCGGCGGAGAAGTTCTCGGCGTGTAGGCCGAACTCGGCGGCGTCGCGGATGACGTTGGCTCGGTTGGCGGATTCGAGCAGCGTCTTGCTGGGCATGCAGCCGCGGAGGATGCAGAGCCCGGCGACTTCGTCTCCGCCTTCGATGACGATCGTTCGAAGTCCGGCGGAGATAGCGGTGCGGGCGGCGGCGTATCCTGCGCTGCCGCCGCCGATGATGGCGAAGTCGTAGTCCATGGTGAGTATTTTACCACGGATAGCACGGAGGACACGGGTGGGGTGAGATTCAATCCGAGTGGGACCGCAGATTACGCGGATTTCGCGGGGGGTGGGATGACCGCTACGCGGCCTTCGGCTCATTTTATCCGTGAGATCCGTGCTATCCGTGGTTTGAGCGCATTTTCAAGGCTGTGTGATCGGGGTGAGGATTCGGAAGTAGGGATTGGTGTAGACGACCTCGAAGTTGCGGACGGTCTGCGGTCGTTCGAAGAGGGTGGTAGCGAGCGCGTCGCGGGTTGGTTTTTTGTCGAGGAGGACCGCTGAGGTGGTGATGAGGCGGTCGGGTTCGTAGGCGACGACGTAGCGGACTTCGCGGCGGTCGAGGATGGCGGCGGCTTCGGCGGGATTGTTGACAGGTAGAAAGCGGGCGGTATCGACGATGCCGGGGAGGCTTTGGTGCGAACTCCCGCCAACGCAAGGTTGGCCGGACCAATACGCAATGGCCGGGCAGAGCCACCAGGGTGCCAGGATGGGGGTGGTCTCGCTGGAGACGAGGGCGGAGGCGGTCTGGCGGAGGAGAATGTTCTCGGTGCGTTGGTCGATGCGGGCGGCTTGGGTGTCGGCTTCGGGGTAAAGCTTGGTGTCCCAGGCGGAAAGGATGGGGAAGAGGCTGATCGTGAAGAGCGTGTTTGCGGCGAGGCGGGAGGGGATAGCTGCGAGGGCCGTCGGGAGAAGGAGTGCTGCGAAGGTAATAAAAAACGGGGCCCAGCGGATCTGCCAGACGGTGAGGGCGAAAGTGGCTGTTGCGATGATGGTGAGGCTCAATGCGAAATTCGGCGTCTGGAGCACCGGAGCCTGGGAAGGCTCGGGGCAGACGGCATCGGCCCCGCGGTGTCCACCGAAAGGCGAGACAACCGGGAGCGAGCGAGTCAACGCGCCGCTTCTCGAATGGCTCCAGAGGGCAAGGGGGATGATCGCCGGCAGGAGGTAGCCGAACCACGACAGCCAAATCGTTGAGAAGATCGGGACCGAGCGGAGTTCGCCGAGGAGGGTGGCCCAGCGTGGGAAATATTCGGCGACCTCGGGTGGAAATGCGCCGATGCGCCAGCCGTCGAGCAGGACGGCGACTCCGACCACCAGCGCCGCAGTGCCGGCAGCGACGACGAAAGGGCGACGGGGTTGCTTCGGGATGCGGTTGGGGATGAGACGGGTCAGCAGCACGAGAGTGAGAATGACGACGGGTTCGAACAGGGTAACCCAGAGGGCCGCGCCCCAGATGAGGCCCCAAGCGATGGCCCACGGTCGGGTTCGGGTGCGGCGAAGCGTTGTCTCGGCGGCGAGGCCGGCGTTGAGGAGGGCGAGGGTGAGCGACTGGTGATCGGGGCGACCGATTTGAAAGGCTTGGACCACGATGGGCGACGCGGCGACGATGAGGAGGGCGGGGAAGCGGTAGGGGACCTTTTCGCGGCCTGCCCAGATCCAGAGAAAGGTCAGGAGGGCGAGTGAAAGAAGGGGTGAGATCCACGCTCCCGCCAAGTCGGGGGCGTTCGGCGTGAACGGCGAGAGGAGGGCCGAAAGCCCAGCGATGAGGTAGTCGAACGGGGCGGTGGTGTGAGGGTCGGTTCCGGCCGGGTGGTTTTCAAATTCATGATGGTCGATTCGGGTGAAGGGATCTTGGAGGACGCGCACGACGCGGGTCATTCGCGAGTAGCAGTCGGCGTCGACAAAGTAGACCTCGCCGCCGACGAAGACGTCGTGACGATTCGCGGTCGTGGCTCCGAGATTGACCACGAGCAGGACGAGCAAAAGAAGAATGGAGCGCGCAAGTCGCATCGGGCGCAGATCGTGGCGGATTTGGTGGTGACGTGTCGATATGTTGAGTTGCCGCGTGGGCGAAACTCTACGGCTTGTGTTTGCGGTCTGGTTGGCTGCCGATTTTCTATTGTGTCCTTCCGGGCGACTCCCTAGATTCTTTCCTTCACCCGACCTGCCCTTTTTTCTTTATGCCCGACGCGGACGAACCGATCCCTCCCATCAGCGAAACAGCCTCTAAAAAGGGCGAATACAACGCCGATGACCTGAGTTCACTCAAGGGGCTCGAGGCCGTCCGCAAGAAGCCGGGCATGTATATCGGCGGCACCGACGAGCGAGCGCTGCACCACTGCGTGTCCGAGGTGCTGGACAACTCGGTGGACGAATTTCTCGCCGGGCATTGCACCCACATTGACGTGACGATCCACGGCGATGGGTCGCTTTCGATCCGGGACAATGGTCGCGGCATCCCGGTTGACATCAACAAGGAAGAGGGGATTCCCGGCGTCGAGTTGGTGCTCACGCGCTTGCATTCCGGCGGTAAATACGGGCAGGGCAACTATGAATACTCGGGCGGCACCCACGGTGTGGGCGCGAAGTGCGTGAACGCTGTTTCGGAGTGGTTTAAGGTCGAAGTGACGCGGGACGGGCAGATCCACTCGATGACTTTCGAGCGCGGTGCGGTGGTCAAGCCGTTGCACGTGATTGCGGACGTTAAAAATAAGAAGCAGAGCGGGACGCTCATCACATTTTTTCCCGACACGGAGATCTTTCAGGAGACGATCGAGTTCAAAGCTGAACGCATCGTCACTCGGCTGAACGACCTAGCCTACATTAACGCGCCGCTGAGCTTCACCTTCCTCGACGAGCGAGGTGAAAATCCGAAGCCCCTGCAGGTTCAACACAAGAAGGGGATCGAGGATTTTGTCAGTCGGTTGGTTGAAAATAAAACCTTCGTTCACCCCAAGCCGATTCTCGTGAAAGGGACGCGTGATCGGGTGATCGTCGAGATCGGGCTGCACTACACCGACTCCTACAACGAGCAACTGCTCTGCTACACAAACGCGATTCCGAACCCGGATGGCGGCACGCATTCCAGCGGTTTCCGCGGATCGCTCACGCGCGCGATCAACCAATACGCAAAAAATCAGAGTCTGCTGAAGGACAAGGATCCGGCGATCACCGGAAACGACGTTCTCGAAGGCATCGCCGCGGTGGTGAGCGTGAAGCATCCAGATCCGCGATTTGAGTCACAGACGAAGGTGAAGCTTATCTCGCCTGAGGTCGACGGCATCGTCGGCTCGGTCAGTTACGAGGGGCTCATGCTCCACTTCGACGAGAATCCGGGAGTCGGCAAGAAGATCATCGATAAATGTCTCATGGCGGCCCGCGCTCGCGAGGCGGCGAGGAAAGCGCGAGAGACGGTGCGAAAGGGCGCGTTGACCGGTGGCGGGCTGCCCGGGAAACTGGCCGATTGCTCCGAGCGCGATCCGAATCTCACCGAGCTTTACATCGTGGAGGGCGACTCGGCCGGCGGTTCGGCCAAGCAGGGCCGAGATCGGCGTTTTCAAGCGATCCTGCCGATTCGAGGCAAGTTGATCAACGTCGAGAAGGCGCGCTTGGACAAAGTGCTCCAGAATACGGAGATCCAAACCATGATCACCGCGATCGGCACGGGGATCGGCCAGAGCAACAGCGACAAGGAGAAGGACCAGGAAGGCACCTTCAACATGGAGAAGCTACGCTACGGTCGGATCATCATCATGACGGATGCCGATGTCGACGGATCGCACATTCGCACGTTGTTGCTCACATTTTTCTATCGGCAGATGACGGAGTTGGTGAAGCAAGGGAAGATCTACATCGCCTGTCCGCCGCTTTATCTGATCAGGCGCAAGAAGCGCGAGGAATACGTCGACACCGATGCGCAGTTGAACAAGATCCTCATCAGCCTCGGAGCCGAGGAAGTGAGATTGAAAAATCTGGCGGACGACAAAGTTTTTTCGACGTCGCAGATGAAGGATCTGCTCGAGCTGCTCGAGCGGTTGGCTAAGTTTAGCGAATCGATCCGGCGGCAGGGTGGTGATTTCGAGTCCTACATGGGGGAGCGCGATCCGAAGACTGGGATGTTCCCGGGCTATCTGCTGAAAGTGCGCGAGGGGAACACTGAGTGGGTCACCTATTTTCCGGGCGAGACGGAGCTGCGCGAATTCCACGACAATAACCTTGATCTAAACATCTTCGACCCCCCGGTCGCTGAAGAGGTGGAGGCCGAGAATGGCGAGACCGATGCGCCGGCCATCGAGGCGCCTGCGACTGCACCCGCTTCCAAGAAAAAATCCGTCGTGCATCGCCGCGCGAATCTGGTCGAATTGCACGAGGCGACCTCCGTGCGCAAGATCATCGACGACTTGGCTAAGAAAGGCTTCAAGGTCGAGCACTTCTCCGACAAGGATCATCCGCTGTTCGAGCTAATCGAGGGCGAGGGTGATGGTGCGAAGGTCCACCCGATTTTTTCGGTGCCCGAGGTGCTAGCGAAGGTAATCGAGATCGGGAAGAAGGGCTTGACTATCCAGCGATTCAAAGGCCTGGGGGAAATGAACCCTAAGCAGCTCTTCGAGACGACGATGGATCCGGATAAGCGGCGATTGTTGAAAGTCGATCTGAACGAAGACAACGCGGTGGACGCAGACCGGATGTTCACGATTCTCATGGGAGACGTCGTCGAACCGAGGCGGCAGTTCATCGAGGATAACGCGCTCAATGCTCGGTTGGACGTCTAGAGCCAACTAAACAGGATTAACTGGATTTACAGGATCAACAGGATTTTGGAGAAGGAGACTACGGAGAAGGTGATCGGGTGCGCGATGAAGGTGCATCGCGTGCTGGGTCGTGGGTTCCTTGAATCCGTTTATCAGAATGCGCTTCTGCACGAGTGCCGGGCGGTGGGGCTGAATGTTGAGGTCCAAAAGCGTCTAAAGGTTTTCTATGACGGGATTGTAGTGGGCGATTTTGTTGCGGATTTGATCGTGAACGAATTGGTGATTCTCGAACTCAAGGCGACATCAAATTTATCGAAGGCCGACGAGCAGCAGTTGGTCAACTACCTCAAGGCCACGAATCTAGATCTCGGACTCTTGTTCAACTTTGGCGGGGCTAGTCTCGAAGTCAGGCGGAAGCAACGCACCCTTCCTAAAAATCCAGTCAATCCAGTCAATCCAGTTAATCCTGTTTAGTTGGCGAAAACCGCTCCTAGTCACATGTTTCACCTGAACGAAAAAGTCGAAAAGATCGATGTCTCGAAGGAGATGTCGACCTCGTTTCTCGACTACTCGATGTCGGTCATCATCTCGCGGGCGCTGCCCGATGCACGTGACGGTCTGAAGCCTTCGCAACGGCGGATTCTTTACGCCATGAACGATCTCGGAGTGCAGCCGAACCGCAAGCACCTCAAATGCGCGAAGATCGTCGGCGAGACGATGGGCAACTATCACCCGCACGGTGACCAAGCGATCTACCCGACGCTGGTGCACATGGCTCAGCCGTGGGCGATGCGCGAGATGCTCGTCGACGGGCAAGGTAACTTCGGTTCGGTCGAAGGTGATCCGCCGGCGTCGATGCGCTACACCGAGGCCCGGCTTCGGCATCTCGGTGCGGCGTTGATGACCGACATGGACAAGGACACCGTCGATTTCGTCAACAACTACGACGAGACCCGGCAGGAGCCAACCGTCTTCCCGGCGGCGTTCCCGAATCTCCTCGTCAATGGCGGCACGGGCATCGCGGTCGGCATGGCGACGAACATCCCGCCGCACAATCTCGGTGAATTGATCGAAGGCATCTTCGCCCAGATCGACAATCCGGAGATCACGCTTGATGAGCTGATGGTGCACGTGAAGGGGCCGGACTTCCCGACGGGCTGCATGATCCAGGGTGGAGCGGGCATCCGGTCCTACTTTGAGGGTGGCAAGGGCTCGGTGCGGGTGCGCGGCAAGATGGCGCTGACCGAGGTCAAGGGTGGTCGGGAGCAGATAATTGTCTCCGAGATTCCCTACGGCGTGAACCGGGCGGAGCTGGTCAAGCGCATCGCCGCGCTGGTGAACGACAAGGTGATCAGCGGGATCTCCGACGTCCGCGACGAGTCGGACGAGAACACCCGGGTCGTGATCGATCTCAAGCGCGACGCCAACCCGAAGATTCTTCAGAACCTGCTCTACAAGCACACCTCCCTGGAGAATTCGTTCTCCGTCGCGATGCTCGCGATTGATCGGGGACGACCGCGGCTGCTTTCGCTCAAGGATGCGCTTACCGCTTACATCGAGCATCGGCGTGAGGTCATCCTGCGTCGGACGCGTTACTTGCTCCGTGAGGCCGAGAAGGATGCGGAGCGTTTGGAGGCTCTCTTGGTCGCGCTGGCGAACCTGGATGATTTCATCAAGATCATTCGCGATTCGAACGACCGCGAGCACGCGAAGCAGCGGTTGCTGGCGCTGGAGTGGACTCAAAAGGGCGTCGAGCAGATCGGGGTGCTCATCAGCGATCCGGCGAAGATCGTGGACGGGAAGTATAAGTTCAATGAGCGGCAGGCGCTCGCGATCCTCGACCTGCGGCTTTACCAGCTCACCGGGTTGGAGCAGGAAGCGATCAAGGCGGAATACGACAAGCTGCTCGAGAAGATCAAAGACCTGCTCGACATCTTGGCGAAGGAAGCACGGGTGCTGGCGATCATCAAAGGCGAGCTCACTGAGATTAAGGAAAAATACGCGGGTCCTCGGCTCACCCAGATCGTTCCGGACGAGGGCGAGATCAACATGGAGGACCTCATCGCGAACGAGGGCTGCATCATCACCATCACGCACAAGGGCTTCATCAAGCGGACGGCGGTCAGCTCCTACCGCTCGCAACGGCGCGGCGGCAAGGGAGTGATCGGCATGGCAACGCGCGAGGCGGCTCACGAGGACGAGTCAGACGATTTCGTCGAGCACCTCTTCACCGCGAGCACGCACGATTACCTCATGTTCTTCACGAAGGGTGGTCGAGTTTACGTCGAGAAGGTCTACGAGATCCCAGAAATGGGCCGGACGTCGAAGGGACGATCAATCGCGAATCTGCTGAGTCTACAGTCGGGCGAGAAGATCGCGGCGACTCTGCGAATTCAAGCGAAGATCACGGGTATTGGCGCGGCCGCGATCGACAAGACTTGGACGGACGACAATTCGATCCTGTTCACGACGCGGTCGGGTGTCGTGAAAAAGACAACGCTCTCGAAATTTTCCAACATCCGGTCCGGCGGAATCATCGCGATCAAGATCGAGGATGGAAATGAGCTGATCGACGCTCGGCTGACGGACGGACAGAGCGAGGTTGTGCTCGTGACTCGGAAGGGGATCAGTATTCGTTTCGAGGAAGGGCAGCTTCGGGACCAGGGCCGGGACACGGTCGGTGTCTGGGGCATCCGACTCGGTGCTGGTGACGAGGTGATCGGGGCGGCGATCGTGGTGCCGAACGCGGCGCTGCTCGTGGCGGGTGAGAACGGGATCGGTAAGCGGACGCTATTCGAGGAATACCGGCTGCAGTCGCGCGGCGGGAAGGGGATCATCACGATGAAGACCGGAGACAAAACCGGTTTGGTCGTGGGTGCGCTCACGGTGACGGATGCGGACGAGATCATGCTCATCACGAGCGCGGGTCAGATGGTGCGGACGCGGGTTGCGGAGATTCGCGAGGTCGGGCGGAATACGATGGGGGTGAAGCTCATGAACTTCGCCGCCAGGGAAAAGTTGCAGGCCATCGCGCCTGTGGTGAGCACGGCAGCCGAAGAAGAGGCCGGGGGTGAGGGGCCGACGCTTGGGTTGGGGTGAGGGTGAGGGGAGTGATCCGCTGCGCGGATTTTGGTCGGATCGGCGATTGAAAATCGCCGCTCCTCGAGGGGTCCGGCTCCCGCTGTGGCGGATTGCCGATGTTCGGCGGCTGAAAGCCGCCGCTCCTTGGATTAGCTTTAAAATTTTGGGGCTTTGACCGTCCCGGCGGCGGTATCGGAGCGGCGGCGGTTGACGATGCGTTCGGCGATCTCGTGGACCATCTCCTCGAGCAATAGCCGGAGGTGGCTGCCGCGGCGGAAGTCGGAGGGCGCGATGTTCTTCACGCGGTCGGCGTGGACGCAGAGTTGGTAGCACTTTTTAAATGAAGCTCGGCTGGGTTCGTCCGCGTTGTAGACGGCAATCGCTTGGCCGCCGTTGCGACGCATGACCGTGAAGCACGGGACGTCGGTCGGGCCGTCGCCGACGTAGACCATGTTCGGAAACGGAATCGGGCGGAGGTCGGGGGCCATGTGGTCGTTCACGTCGTCGGTCATCTCCAGCATGCCCTTGTTGATGCGGAAGAGGTATTGGGTCTTCTGCGTGTGACTGATGACTCGGCGCGGGAAGCTGATCCGACCATCCTGGTCTTCGGCAAATTCGCAGCCGAAGATGGCTTTGATAAATGGCGCGAGCCGACTGCCTTCGATCAAGATCTTGAGGCCGGAGGAGATGATGTAGTGCTCGACGGTAATGCCGTGCGCTTCGTGCTCGGCGGTGAGTAGACCGCTCTGAAACTCCTGAAACATGTCCGGCAGGCCGGCGTAAAAATTCATTTTCTCGCCGAGCGATTTGAGTTCCGCGTTGGTCGGGCGGTCCATCGCCAGGGTGTCGAGCATCACCTTCATGTAGGCGAGTTCGTTGTCGTAGCCTTCGTTGGCGACGAGTTCGGTGCAGCGTTCCCAGAAGCTCTTGGAATTAATGCCGAAGTGCGGGAAGAGCGCCTCGTCCTGCATGTAGTTAGGACTGAGCGTCTGGTCGTAATCGTAAACGATCGCGATAATGTTCTGTGGTGCGGCCATGCCGAGAGTCCTGACGGCTAGGCTGGGACCTGTCGAAATTTTTCGACGACGTCGGCGATGGTGTTGGTGAGGTGGTCCCAATCAACGGGCTTGGTCAGATGGCGCGTGAAGCCCAGCGCCTCGCAGCGCTCGACGTCGTCGACCATGCCGAAGCCGCTGAGGGCGATGGTCGCCGTCCGCGTTGTATCGACGAACTCGATCACTTCGTGTCCGGTGCCGTCGGGTAGGCCAAGATCGGTGATGACGAGGTCAAAGGGTGGTCCGTCGAGTTGCTGACGCGCCGCAGCGACCGTGGCTGCGGTCTCGACGGTGTGCCCGGCTCGCGCGAGCAAGCGTTTGAGCACGATCAGCGTCGACTCGTCGTCTTCGACCACGAGGATGCGGAGATGCCGCGCGGCCGCGTCGGCAGACTCCTGGAGCGATTCGGCTGGCGCGGTCGGGGAGGGAAGCGCAGGTAGCTGGACGGTGAAGGTCGCCCCGCGACCGGGCCCGTCGCTGGCGGCAGAGATCGTGCCTTCGTGGAGGTCGACGAGTGCTTTGGCAATGGCGAGACCAAGGCCAAGGCCACCGTAGCGGGCGGTGATGCCGCGATCTCCTTGTTCGAAGGCATCGAAGAGATTGCTGAGCCGGTTGGCTTCGATCCCCTTGCCGTGGTCGATCACCTGGATCTCCAGCAGCTCGGGGGCAGGGTTGGATGTTCGGATGAGGACGCGCTGACCGTCTTCGCTGAACTTCACGGAATTCTGCACCAGGTTCCAAATGATCTGCTGCAGGCGAGCGCGGTCGGCGTCGAGGTGGTGGGCGGTTGCGAGAGGTTCAAAATCGATAAGAATCTCTTTGCGGGCGGAAGGACTGGCGGCACAGATGCGGCGGGTGGCCTCGATGAGGTCGTGGCAATCGATCGTCTCGCGGCGCAGTTCCATCTTCCCGTGAGCGACGCGGGTGAGGTCGAGCATGTCGTCGATGAGGCGGGCCTCGAGTTCGACGTTGCGCCGAATCATCGCGAGGTCCTCTTGCAAATCGGGAGGGAGGTCGTCCTGCGTGGCGCGGAAAGACAGGCACATGAGGATGGGCGTGAGCGGCGTGCGGAGCTCGTGGGAGAGCGTGGCGAGGAAGCGGTCCTTGGCGATGTTCGCGGCGTCGGCCTGGGCTTTGGCTTCGCGGAGGGCGGTGTCGGCGGTTTTGCGGGCGGTGATGTCGATGGTCGTCCCGAGGAAGCGCAGCGTCTGGTCGCGGGGATCGGTGAAGACGCGCCCGGCGGCGGCGATCCAGCGTTCGATCCCATCGTGCATCCCGATGGTGCGGTACTCGACGTCGTAGGTGCCGGGACCATCTGGTTCAAAGGCGACCGCGACGGCGGCATCGACCATGGCGAGATCGTCGGGATGCAGACAGGCGCGGAAAGTATCGAACGCAGCGGGGGTATCGGGCCGCTGGCCGAGATGAAGGCGGCACTGGGCGTCCCAAAAGAGTTCGTCGGAACTCGGCCGATATTCCCACGTGCCCACGCCAGCGGCCTGGGTGGCGATGCGGAGGCGCTCTTCGCTGACGGCGAGCGACTGGATGGCGTCGTCGCGTTGGCGGATGAGGTCGCGGGTCTGCCATTGGCGAATGCGGGCGCGGAGCGCGGCATCGATGGTCGAGAGGAGGGTCGAGGATCGGAGCGGACGTTCGAGGAGAGTGACGTTGACGGATGGATCGAGTCGCGTCGGGCTGCTCGACGGTCCGACGGAGGTCAGCAGGATCACGGGCAGATCGGACCAAGGCTCCTGGTCACGAAGGCGCTGGAGAAATGGGTTCAGATCCGGCGCGCGAAGTCCCTCTTCGGCGACCAGAATCGCTCCGGCATCGTCGCCGATCTCAAGCGTCAGCGCGGCGAGGTCGGGGAAAATGGTGGTCCGCAATCCCCGCTGTTCCAGCGCTTCGGCGGCTAGGGAGGCGTCGCGGCCGATGGGCGCGAGGATAAGGACTGGCCCCGGGGCGTGGTCACGCATCGCGCGGCTGAATCATTTTCTCCACGTCGCCGTGGAAAGTCGGGGCTCCGGTGAGGATGCCTTGAAAGTCGTGCAGCGGCTGGCCGACGCGGATGCCGCGAGCGTCAATCGTCAATTCCCGGATGTATCGCTCGTGCGGGCCGCTCCGTTTCTTCAGAACGGAGATCGCTTGCCGCATCTCGCCTTGGCTTTCGAAGTGGCGGAGGAGCAGGACGGTGTCCGCTAGATAAGTGAGGTCGACCGGCATCTGCATCGCTCCGACGATGCCGCGCTGCTCGGCGAGAAGGAGCGTGGCAGCTCCCATCTGGCTGCAGTAGGAGCAGAGTTCGTGGAGGTGGAGCACGAGATGGCGCTCGTCGGGCATCGCCGCGAGGTAGCCGTTGATGCTATCGATGATGATCAACCGGACGCCGGCGGCCACCCGGGTGCGGATGCGGTCGGCGAACTCGCCGGGGGAAAGTTCTGCCGGGTCGACTTGATGCACGTTGACCCGCCCCTCGGCGAGGTGCTTGGCGAGATCGTTCTCGATCAGATTCGCGCGCTGGATGAAGAGTTCGCGGTGCTCGTCGAAGGTGAAGATCTCCACGGGTTCGCCGCGATTCGCGGCGGCAGCGGCGTAGACCGTGGCGATCACGGACTTGCCGGTGCCCGCGGGTCCGATGACCAGCGTGCTGGTCCCGAGATCGAGGCCGCCACCGGTCAATTGGTCCAGTCCGGGGACTCCGCTGGTGAGCTGACCGTCCGCGAGCGACTCGCGATTTTCAGCCGCGACGAGGCGGGGAAAGACTTCGAGACCACCCCGGCGGATGAGGTAGTCGTGGTAGCCGCCGCGAAACGCGACACCGCGGATCTTGATCACGCGCAGTCGGCGGCGTTCGCCACCGTATTCTGGCGCGAGGTGTTGGAGGAGGATGACACCATGGGCGATGCTCTGAGCTTCGAGATCACCGGAAAGCTCCGTGCGGTCGTCGAGCAGGACGACGGTGCAGCTTTTGTCCGCAAAGTGCTGCTTGAGTCCGAGGAGCTGCCGGCGGTAGCGCAGTGGATTGCCTGCCAGGAGGCGGATCTCGGAGAGGGAATCGAGGACGAGGCGAGCGGGTTTGACGCGATCGACTTCGTCAAGGATGACCCGCGTGATCTCGGTGAGTTCGACTTCGGACGGGTGGAACAGGGTGCTCTGTCCCTCGTCGGCCAGTTGCAGGGCGATGGCGGAGAGTTCGACGATCTCGATCCCCTCGAGATCCCAGCCGTGAGACTCGGCGACCGAGAAGATCTCTTCCTTCGTCTCGGAGAGAGTCACGTATAGCACCCGCTCACCCTGCGACCGGCCCTGGAGGAGCAGTTGGAGCGACAGGGTGGTCTTACCCACGCCGGAGTCGCCGAGAATGAGGTAAAGTCGATTTGGCGGCAGCCCGCCGGAAAGGACGTGATCGAGACCGGGAATCCCGGTCGAGGAAAGGGCGGGTGACGACATTGTTGGGCGGGATACTAGTCGAAGATAAGAATGAGATACGCGAGAAAAAGGACGAGGTGAATGGCCCCTTGAAGGATATTGGTTTTGCCGCTGAAGAACGTGATGAGCGCGCTGGCGAGGGTCACCACGAGCAGGATCGAGTCGGCGTGATTGAGGCCGAGCGTGAGCGGGTTGCCGGTGAGTAACGTGATCACGACGACTGCGGGGATCGTGAGGCCGATGGAGGCGACGGCGGAGCCGAGGAGGAGATTGATGGAGCGTTGCAGGCGGTTATTGAGCGCGGCGAACAGAGCGCTGAGTCCCTCGGGAGCCAGGACCATGGCCGCGACGATCACGCCACCAAGCGCCTGAGGGGCACCGAGGTTGGTGATCGCGTAGTCCATGGAATAGCCGAGTTTCTTGGCTAGAAGAACGATCGGGATGAGATAGGCCAGCAGGAAAACGAAGTGCACGACGAGTCGTGGTCGGGGGGCGTCGGTAGAAGAATGGTCGACGGTCGTGGCGGCGGGTTCGGTGAAGAATTCCCGGTGTCGGACGGTCTGGATGGCGAGGAACACGCCGTAGAGGAGAAACGCGATGCCCCCGACGAAGACGAGTTGCGAAGTCGAAAACGTTCCTTCGGGGGTCGAAAGGGTGAAGTTCGGAAGAATGAGAACGAATCCGGCGAGCGGGAGGAGGACGCCGAGGTAGGACTGCGCTCCCTGAAGATTGGAGGTCTGTTCGTGGTGGCGGATGCCACCGAGCAGGAGCGCGAGACCGATGAGGCCGTTGAGAACGATCATGATGACGGCAAACATCGTGTCGCGCGCGAAGGCGGGGTTGGGTTCGCCGGAGAACATGACGGCGGTGATGATGCTGACCTCGATGCACATGACCGAGAGCGTGAGGACCAGGGTGCCGAGGGGCTCCCCGAGTTCGTGGGCGATGATGTCGGCGTGGCGCAGCACCGAGAAGGCCGCCCAGAGAATAATGCCGACGAGCCAAACTGTGAAGAAGGCGAAGGGCAACGCCCCATCAAGCTGCTCGACCGGCTCGGCGAGAACCGTGAAAAAGAGCGCGACGGAGATCAGGCAGCCGATCAGCGCGGCTTCACGGCGGAGGAAAATGGTGAATCCGTTCAATCGTCGAGGACGGCGTGCAGCGCCGCTGCGACGGTAGGAAAGCGAAATTCGTAGCCGCTGGCGAGCGTCGCATTCGGTAAAACACGCTGGCTATCGAGAAGCAGGCGAGACAGCTCGCCGAGGGTGAGTTTGAGCAGGAACGCGGGAGCTGGAATCAAGGCGGGGCGGTGGGCGGCTTTGGCGGCGGCCAGGGTGAAGGTGGTGTTCCGGACCGGCTCGGGGACGACGGCGTTGAGCGGGCCGGAGACGGAGTCGGTCTCGATGGCGTGGAGGATGATGCCCGCGACGTCGTCGACGTGGACGCACGACATCCACTGCTGGCCGTCGCCGAGGCGACCGCCGACGCCCGCTTTAAAGACCGGGCCGACAAGTTTCATTGCGCCGCCGTCGCCGATGACAAACCCGGTGCGAAGCAGGGTGGTGCGGACGGACGCGGGCGTCTTTTTTGCCTCCGCTTCCCAGAGTCGCGAGACTTTCGCCAGGAAGCCGGTGCCGGCTGGGGAGGTCTCGTCGACGGCGGTGTCGCCAGTGTCGCCGTAGTAGCCGATGGCGGAGCCGCAGATGAACGTGCGGGGTCCGTCGGGGTTGGTGGCGAGGGCCTCGACGATGCGGCGGGTGCCTTCGACGCGGGAGTCGAGGATGCGGCGCTTCTTCGGCGGCGTCCAGAGTCCCATGATGGATTCGCCCGCGAGGTGGACGATGGCATCCAAGCCCGAAAGATCGGGGGTGGCGTCGAGATCGAATTTGCGGGTCTCGGTGAAGCCGGGTTTCGGGTTTTTTGGAGTGCGCGAGAAGGCAACGAGATCGTGGCCGTGCTGGCGGGCCAGGGTGGCGAGGTGGGTGCCGATGAAGCCAGTGGCTCCGGTGATGCCGATTTTCATGGTTGGGATACGTCTTTGGGCAGACGGATGGTTTGGATTCTCGCGCAGAGGCGCAGAGACGCAGAGGAGAAAATGGATTCTCTGCGCCTCTGCTTGAGACAAAACAGCGGTGGGCTTGTCAGCGCGGGGGACCCGCTTTATCTGTTTCGGCGGTATGGGGAGTGTGTTTGGTAGTTTGTTTCGGATCTCGACTTGGGGCGAGTCTCACGGGGGTGGCGTTGGCGTGGTGATCGATGGGTGTCCGGCTTTGCTCCCGCTTACCGAGGCCGATCTGCAACCGGCTCTGGACCGGCGGCGGCCCGGACAGAGCGACATCGTGACCCCGCGGAAAGAGACGGATACTTGCACGATCTTGAGCGGCACTTTCGAGGGGAAGACTTTGGGCACGCCGATCTCGATCATGGTGCCGAACACCGACGCGCGGCCCGAGGCTTACTCCGAGATGGAGACGATGTACCGGCCGTCGCACGCCGACTACACCTACGATGCGAAATACGGGATCCGGAATCACCAGGGTGGCGGGCGCTCGTCGGCTCGGGAGACCATCGGGCGCGTCGCGGCGGGGGCGGTGGCGGAGAAGTGGTTGCAATCTGTCTTTGCTGATCTCGAGATCGTGGCTTGGGTGAGCGGGATCCACGACGTCGGGTCGGAGGTGGATGCGGCGACGGTCTCGCGTGACGACGTGGAGAAAAACGTCGTGCGCTGTCCGGACGGGGCTGCGGCGGAGCGGATGATCGAGCGGATCAAGGCGGTGCGGTCGGAGGGCGACTCCATCGGAGGGGTGATCGAGTGCGTGCTCCGAGGCGTGCCTGCGGGACTGGGCGAGCCGGTCTTTGATAAATTGGAAGCCGACCTCGCGAAGGCGATGATGAGTCTCCCGGCGACGAAGGGCTTCGAGATCGGGTCGGGATTCTCGGGGACGAGACTGCGGGGGTCGGAGCACAACGATGCCTTCGAGATGCGGGACGGGCAGGTCGGAACGGTGACCAATCGCTCTGGCGGCGTGCAGGGGGGCATTTCCAACGGAGAGATGATCTCGTTTCGAATCGCGTTCAAGCCGACGGCGACCATCGCGCGGGCGCAGCAGACGGTGACAAAAGCCGGTGAGGGCGCGGAATTGAAGGCGCGCGGCCGGCACGACGCCTGCGTGCTCCCGCGAGCGGTGCCGATGGTGGAAGCGATGGCGACGCTGGTGCTGGCGGATCACGCGTTGCGGCAGCGGGTCCAGGGTGGGCGTGATTCTTGACGGGCGGGATGCGGGACACGGGTCTGCGGCGTGGTTTGGTAATCTTCGAGAGTTTTTGGCGGGACGAGGTATGTGTATTTCCGCCGGTCACCACTCCACTAGTCACGACTCACCAGCCCCATGCCCGAAGGCTCGCCATTCTACGCCAACGTTTTCCTCATCTGGACGATCGTGACGATCCTCTGGTCGACGTGGGTCGGCTGGCGCAAGGGTCTCGTCCGGTCCGCGCTGTCCCTGGGTGGCATGTTCGCGGGTTTGTTCGTCGGGCTGGCCGTCTCGGGGGTGGCCCCGACGCTGATCGGGTGGATGCTTCCGGTGCCACCGGTGGTGATCGGAGCGGTGGCGGGGATCGTGGCGGGAGTCGGCGTTTGGATCGGGATCGCGGTGCTGGGCGCGGTGTTGTTCAAGCGGACGGAGCACCAGCGCTCGTTCTTGCTGCGGCTGGTTTACGGCGGTGGCGGCGCGGTAGTGGGGTGCTTCTTTGGCCTGACGTTGGTCTGGGGCGCGCTCTTCTTCGTGCGGGGCGTGGGGGCCTTTGCGGAGCCGAGATTTGGCGACGTGGCGAGATACTACGGGGTCCCGAAGCCCAGCTGGGTGGAGGAGGTCGCCGTGCGGGTGAAGGAATCGGTCGACGAAGGGTCGATGGGCAGCGCGCTCAAGGCGATCGATCCGATGCCAGAGAGCACCTATCGTCTCATGGGGAAGGTCGGTCGGCTCGCCGCGGACCCATCCGCTTTGCAACGGCTGCTGGACCAACCGGAGATCCGCGTGATCACTGGCGACGAAACTTTCGTGGAACTAGCCGAGGACCAGGGAGTGACGGCGGCGGCGCGCAGCGGGCAGGTCGACGAACTGCTGACGAACGAGAAGTTGCTCGCGGCGGCCAGCGATCCGGACTTGATCGGAAAGCTTCGCAAGATCGAGCTGGAGCCGTTGCTGGATCGAGTTTTGGCCGACCAGCCGCCCCCGCCGGGCGCCCGGGCGGAGTGACTCCAGTCGGGATTTCATTTCTCGGCGGATCTGCCTAGGCTTCGCCGCGCCGAACCTTTGATTTTATGTCTGACCCCGAATACGTCGCCACGATTGGCCTGGAAGTTCACGTGCAGTTGAAAACGCGGAGCAAGATGTTCTGCGGGTGTGCGGTGGAGTTCGGGGCGGAGCCCAATACTCACGTCTGCCCGGTCTGTCTCGGCATGCCGGGTGCGCTGCCGGTGATGAACGAAGAGGCGCTGCGACTGACGGCGCTGGCGGGTCTCATGCTCGGCTGCGACATCGCGCCACGGTGTAAATTTGACCGGAAGAATTATTTCTATCCGGACATGCCCAAGAACTACCAGATCTCGCAATACGATCTGCCGATTTGCCTCAATGGAGCCGTGCCGTTGCACGATCTGGCCTACCCGAAGGACGCTCAGAAGAGCATCGCGACCAGGGACAAAGCGGTGCGTCTCACGCGAATCCATCTCGAGGAGGACGTGGCGAAGAGCACGCACGGTGAGGGGGGGACGGCGATCGATTTCAACCGGGCGGGGACTCCGCTCATGGAGATCGTCAGTGAGCCGGATATCGCTTCGCCGGAGGAGGCGTTTGCCTATCTCACGGTCTTGCAGCAGGTGATGATCTACGGGGGCGTGAGCGACGCGGACATGGAGAAGGGGATGCTCCGATGCGACGTGAATGTATCGGTGGCGAAGGTGGGAGCGAAGGAATGGGGGACCAAGATCGAGGTGAAGAACATGAACTCGATCAGCGGGGTGCGCCGGGCACTGGCGTTCGAGATCCCGAGACAGATCGCGGCTTACCGCGCCGGTGAAACGCTGGACCAGGAGACGCGGCGGTGGGATGACTCGATTGGTGAGACGACGCTCATGCGGATCAAGGAGTCGGCGCACGACTACCGGTATTTTCCCGATCCGGACCTTCTGCCGGTTGAGACCGGGGACCTCGTGAGTGCGGCGCGCGAGCGGTTGCCGGAGCTGCCTTGGGATAAGCGGGCGCGGTTCGTTGCGGACTACGAGGTGAGTGACACCGACGCGGGGACGCTGGCGAACGATCTGGCATTAGCGACCTATTTCGAGGCTGCGGCCAAGGGAGCGAAAAAGCCGAAAAACGTGGCGAACTGGATCCTCAACGATCTCCAAAGCTCGCTGGCGGCGGAGAGTGTGGCGATTGGCGATTGCCCGATCCCCCCGGAGGCCTTGGACGAACTCGTCGGTTTGATCGACGGCGGGAAGATTAGCGGGAAGCAAGGTAAAGAGGTCTTCGCGGAGATGTTCGCAACGCGCAAACCAGCGGCGGAGATCGTGAAGGAGAAAGGACTCGAGCAAGTGAGCGACTCCGGCGCCATCGAGGCGTTTGCCGACGAGGTCATCGCCGCCAACCCGGGTCCGGTGGCGGAATACAAGGCCGGGAAGACGTCGGTCATCAACTTCCTCAAGGGGCAAGTGATGAAGGCGTCGCGGGGGAAGGCGAATCCGGCGCTAGCCGGGGAAGTGTTGGAGCGGAAGCTCGGATAGACTTCGTTATCCACGTCATCCTAAATACGGGACCACGGATGGACACGGATGGTGGATCCAATCTTTGAATTTATCCGTGTCCATCCGTGTCCATCCGTGGTGAGTATTTGCTCTTGAAAATTCATCCAACGGCGATTTTGGGGGACGGAGTTTGTCTCGGGTCCAACGTGGAGATCGGGCCTTACGCCATCGTGGAGGATGGGGTGGTTCTCGGCGACGATTGCGTCGTGCAGGGGCACGCCGTGATCACCGGCAACGTGACGATGGGGGATCGTAACTTGATCGGGTATGGCGCGGTCATCGGGGCGGCTCCTCAGGATTTCGCGCACGATGCCTCAATCTCGAGCGGAGTGGCGATCGGGGACGATAATCGCTTCCGCGAGCACGTGACAATCCACCGAGGAACGAGCGAGGGGTCGGTCACGCGGGTCGGCGACGGAAATTACGTCATGGTCGGCGCTCACTTGGGTCACAACGTGGAGATCGGGAACCGCAACGTGATCGCAAACAATTGCCTCTTCGCCGGTCACGTGTGGATGGGGGACGACGTGGTCGTGGGCGGCGGGTCGGTGTTTCACCAGAACATCCGCGTGGGCGATCTGGCGATGATCCGAGGGAACACGGGTTGGAGCAAAGACATCCCGCCGTTCACTTTCGGGTTGATCCTCAATACCGTGCGCGGGCTGAACTCGGTCGGGATGCGGCGGAAGGGAATCGGCGCGGAAGACCGGGCGGACGTGAAGCGAGCCTACGGGTTGATCTATCGCTCCGGGCTGAACGTCGCGCAGGCAATCGAGGAGGCCAAGTCGCGGGAATGGGGACCGGTCGCGCAGCGATTTCTCGATTTTGCCGGGGTCCAGATCGAAGAAGGGACTCTGCGGGACAAACATTCGGGCGCGCAAAGCGGCGGACGACTCTTCGGAATGACGATCAGCCTCGCCGGTTGAGCGTCCAAGCCGAGGTGGCGTAGCGGGAAGCAGCCAGGGCATCTGCCGAGGGCGAATGGGCGCGGTCAACCGGGGTGACGTCGACTGCCAGAGCGTGAGCGAGATCGGTCGCAAAGTTGGGGGGTGGCTCGATCCCCTGGAGGCTACCTTGATAAAGGAGGCCCAGGCGGGTGCGGCGCTGGGCACCGCCAACGATCTTGCGGCGATCCAGTAGGACGTCCTGGCAGGCTGGGCTGGTGAAGCAGGCGAGACCGGCGGCGGCATCGTCGACGGTGGCTAAGCGGATCGCGGGATACGTCGGCGCGAGAACGTCCCGGATCGCGGCGTGGATGAGGTGATAAGACTCGGCTGGGCGCAGGGGGGCGTTGGTGGTCGTGGCGGGCAGCGCCAGCGTGATGGTGAGGTCGTCGCCGTGCTCGACGAGCCCACCGCCCGTCCAGCGCCGAGTCGCTGGACGGCCCCGCGTGAGCGGCTCGACGTCGGACCATCTCTGGGGGTAGCCGAAGGTGACTTCCGGGCGCGCCCAGCGGTAGAGCCGGAGGATGGCTCCGGTGTTGCCGGTGAGAAGTCTTTCGTCGATCGCCATGTTTTCCGGGCCGGATCGGCGGGCGGGGTCGTTCCAGACGGCAAGACGGGTGAACACGAGCGGAAGGTTTCTCGGGGTGGCAATCAGGATCAAGTTTGATTTGTCGAAGTGTGGTCTCTACGATCTCGCCCCCATGGCAAAACAAGCGCTCGGAAAAGGATTAGGCGCGCTGATCAACACTCGCGTGGCGGACCCCCAACCGTCCGCGAGCAACGGCGAGCGAATCCAGATGATCGCCCTCGCGAAGATCATCCCGAGTCCTTTGCAGCCTCGGCACGAGTTCCGACCCAACCAATTGACCGAACTCGTCGCGTCGATCCGCGAGCGCGGGATCATCCAGCCGCTGATCGTCCGACAGGCGGGCGAGACCTACGAGCTGATCGCCGGCGAACGGCGCTGGCGGGCGGCGCAGGAAGTCGGCCTCGCCGAGGCCCCGGCGATCATTCGCAAAGCGTCGGATCAGGAGGTCCTCGAACTTGCGCTCATCGAAAATCTGCAGCGAGAGGACCTCAACCCCATCGAAGAAGCGTCGGCGTACCTGCGACTCTCGCGGGAGTTCGGGCTGACGCAGGAGGACATCTCCAAGCGGGTGGGCAAAAGCCGGGCGTCGGTCGCCAACGCGATGCGGTTGCTCGACCTGCACCCGGACGTGCAGGTGATGGTGCGGCAAGGGCAGATCTCGGTCGGACACGCGAAGGTGCTGCTTTCCCTCAAGTCGCACGACGAGCAGAAATTGCTCGCGGAGATGGTGATCCACCAGTCGGCCTCGGTCCGTGCCACCGAGAGATTAGCGGCAGCGCACGCGGCGAAGGCTGGAGTCGGCACCAACACGGGCGATCGGAAAAAGGCAAAGACCAGCGACGAACTCGCGCCCGCCGTGCAGCGGGTCCAAAATTTATTGCAACACCGCCTCGCGACCCGCGTCGTAGTCCACCATGGTGAAAAGCGCGGCAGCATCACCATCGAATATTATGGCAACGACGACCTCCAACGCATCCTCAACTCCATCGGCGTCGAGGCCGACGACTGACGGCTTCGCGACCCGCCCCACCTGGCTGCGGCGGGTCGGTCGGGGATTGATCCAGCAGATCGACTCCGATCATTTCCCGGAAGGGGCGGACGCGGTCGCGGCGCAGCCGGAGCGCTTCGAATGGTCCCGGGCGATTCCCTTTATTTTTCTCCACCTGGGCTGCCTGGGGGTGATCTGGGTCGGTTGGAGCTGGACGGCGGTCGGTGTCGCGGCGGCGCTCTACCTGGTGCGCATGTTTGCCGTGACGGGGTTCTACCACCGCTACTTTTGCCACCGGGCTTACCGGACGTCGCGGGTGAACCAATTTATCTTCGCTTTGATCGGCCTCACGGCCGTGCAGCGGGGTCCGCTCTGGTGGGCAGCGGTGCACCGGCACCACCACCGACACTCCGACGAGGAGCACGACGCGCACTCGCCCGTCAGCAAGGGATTTGCCTGGTCGCACGTCGGGTGGCTGACCAGTAGCCGGAATTTTCCGACGAATTATCAAGCGGTCCGCGATCTGGCGAAGTATCCCGAGTTAGTCTTCCTCAATCGCTTCGATCTCATTGGTCCATTGTTACTGATTGGCTCGATGTTCGGCCTCGGGGCTTTGCTCGCGGCGATGGCACCCGGACTTGGGACGGGCGGCTGGCAGATGGTGGTCTGGGGATTTTTCATCAGCACCACGGTTCTTTTTCACGGGACGTGCGCGGTGAATTCTTTTGCCCACACACTCGGCAGTAAGCGCTACAAAACCGACGACGAGAGTCGGAATAGTTTCATTCTTGCGCTGATTACCCTCGGCGAGGGTTGGCACAACAATCACCACCACTTTCAATCGTCGGCTCGGCAGGGCTTCTATTGGTGGGAGATCGACATCTCTTACTACGTCTTGAAGGGACTCGCGGCCTGCGGGTTGGTTTGGGATCTGCGCCCGGTGCCCGCGTCGGCCTACGACGAGGCAAACATCCGACGTCGGTAGAGGATGCGGGAGCGAATCGCGGTCATCGGATCCGGCGTGGCAGGACTCGGGTGCGCTTGGAATCTTCGGGACGTCGCGGAAGTTACGCTCTTTGAGCAAGCGGAGCGCCCGGGCGGGCACTCGAATACGGTCGTGGTGCGGGAAGGTAGTCGCGACGTCTCGATTGATACGGGATTCATCGTCTTCAACCACGTCACGTATCCGCACTTGTGCGCGCTCTTCGAGGAGCTGGGGGTCGCGACGGAGCCGAGCCAGATGTCGTTCAGCGTGCAGCACCAGCCCGATCATCTGGAATACAACGGGATGGGAATCCGCAAGGTCTTCGCGCAGTGGCGGAATCTGGCTCGCCCTCGGTTTCATCGACTACTTGGAGAGATCACTCGCTTTTTTGACGTGGCGAACGCGTCGCTGAAAACGGAGGTCCGAGGGACGGTGCGGGAGTTTGCGGCAGAATACGGTTTCAGCCGGGACCTGCTAGATCACTACCTCGTGCCGATGAGTTCGGCGGTGTGGTCGACGCGGCCCGAGGACGTGCTGGAATTCCCCGCCGGGATGCTGATCCGCTTCTTCTACAACCACGGCTTCCTTGGCGTTCACACCCACCACCCGTGGTTTACCGTGAGCCAGGGCTCGCGGAGCTACGTGCGAAAAATTATCGCCGGCACGGCGGAGCCACGGTTGGGTGCGAAGGTCGTGGGCGTGGAATCGACGGCGGACGGAGCGGTGGTGCGAACGGCGGGTGCTGAGCCGGAGACGTTCGACCGGGTGATCGTGGCGACCCACGCCGATGAAGCGTTGGCGCTATTGACGAAGCCCGAGCCAGACGAATTGCGGCTGCTCCGGGAATTTGGCTATCAGCAGAATCACGCGACGTTGCACACCGACGAGCGGGTGATGCCGAAGCGGCGGGTGGCGTGGGCGTCGTGGAACTACCGCATCGAGGCGGCGGCGGAAGGCGGGACGCGGGCCTCGACGCATTATTGGATGAATGCGCTGCAAAACGTGTCCCCCGAGGTGAACTACTTCGTCTCGATCAACGCGGAGGGACTGATCCCGGACCGTCACATATTGTACGAGACGGAATACGATCACCCAACGTTCACGCTGGGGGCGATGGCGGCACAGCGGGAGCTCGGTGGTCTGAACCAGCGGTCGCAGGACCAGCGAATCTATTTCTGCGGGAGCTACTTCCGATATGGTTTCCACGAAGACGCCTACTGGTCGGCGGTGGAGGTCTGCCAGGCAGTCAAAGGACATCTCGGCGTGCGGGAGCCGGGCTGAGCGCGCGGTGGAGTCCTGTCTCTACGAATGCTCGGTCTTGCATCGACGGCTCGCGCCCAAGCGGCACGAGTTTGTTTACCGGATCTTTCTGTTCTGGCTCGATCTCGACGAGTTGGACGAGGTGGCGGGGCGGGTGCCCATCTTTGGATTCAACGAGCCGAATCTGTATTCGCTCCGAGAGTCGGATCATTGCTCGCTGGGTGGCGCGGGACTCCGCGGGACGGTCGAGGCTTTTTTGTCGGAGAATGGGGAGGCGCGCCGACCGGACCGGATCCGCATGCTGACGTTGCCGCGCGTGGCGGGTTACGTCTTTAATCCCATCACGATTTTCTATTGTTACGGGGCGGACGGCGTCGCGTTTGCGTCGGTCATTCAGGTTGGGAATACCTTTCGAGAACTGAAGCTCTATCTCGTGCCGACTGGCGATGGAGGAATGGCTCGGCGGGTGGTGAAGCATTTCTACGTCTCGCCGTTTGCCGATCTCGATCTGGAATTTGATTTTCGGTTCGCTGTCCCCGGGGAGCGGCTGGGGGTCTGGATCGACGACTACCGGGGGGAGGAGAAGGAGTTGGTGACGTCGTTGACGGGCGAGCGCATCCCGCTGACGACCGGCAATCTTCTCGCGATGACCGTGAAGTATCCGTTGGTTACGCTGCAGGTGATCGCGGGAATCCACTGGGAAGCCGCGAAGCTTTGGTGCAAGGGCTTAGCCTTTCGAATGAAAGAGGCGGATGTCGATCTCCAGCGCGACGTCCATCACCCCCACGAATCACTACGCCACGGCGATCTTCCAAGAGCCACCGGTCACCCGCTCGATCGACGATCAAACTGACGGCCGTCAGTTTTATTGGCGGAATGAGGCGAGTGGGTTAGCGCGGGCTGGTCAGCGTGGGGCGGACGGGGTTAAGTGAGCGGCGCGTGAGGAAGATACTCGTTTTATCGGCTGGGTTTGGGCAGGGGCATCACAGCGCTTCGGCGGCGCTGAAGCGGGCGGCGGAACTGCTGGAGGCGGAGGGCGAAGCGGTGGAGTTGCTCGTGGTGGACCCGCTCAAGCGACCGGGGGACGAACTGTATCCGTGGTCTCGGCGGATGTATCTGCGCGTCATCCGGACGTTCCCTTGGCTGTGGGGACTCTACTTCAAAGTGATCGATCAGCCGTGGCACACGTGGCTGAGCGTCTGGTTGATGCGAGGGTTCCAGCGTCGGCTGAAGGCCTTGTTGGCTGAGGTGAAGCCCGATGTGGTGGTGTCCACTTACCCGATCTTCCCGCATTTTCTCGAGTATTACGGGATGCTGAAACCCTACCCGAACTGCGCAAACGTGATCGTGGTGACGGACTCGATCACCGTAAACACCGTCTGGACGACGGCGGCGTGCGATGCGCTGGTGGTGCCAAACCGGATGACGGCGGAGGTGGTGAGGAGCCGGGGGATCCCCAGCGAAAAAATCCTCCCGCTTGGCTTCGCGGTGAATCCCGACATCCTCAGCCGAGTTCGGGAGGGTGATCGGCAGATTCCACCTCGGGAGGGTCGGCGGCCCCGGGTGCTCTACATGATCAATTCTGGTCGGTTGGATTCGGAGTGGATCGCGCGCGATCTGGCCAGGATCCCGGACATCGATCTCACGATCACGGTCGCCTTCGACGTGCGTCTACTGAAGGCGCTGCGAAAGGAAATGCGGCGGCGCGGCGGGAAGGTGAAGGTGCTGAGTTGGACGAAGCGGCACGCCGAGCTGTTTGCTTCGAGTCACTTGTTGGTTGCAAAGGCGGGTGGGGCGACGACGCAGGAGGCGTTGGCGGCGAACCTGCCGATGATCGTGACTACCGCAGTGCCGGGTCAGGAGCCGGGCAACGCGAAGTTGCTCGAGCGGTTGGGAGCGGGGGTGTTCGTGGGGAAACGAGAGAACGTGCGACGCGTGGTCGAGCGGTTGCTGGCAAACAACTGCGCGGAGCTGACGAAGCTGGCGGAGGCGGGGCGCGGCGCGGGTTCGCCGGAGGGGGCGGTGCGGATCTTGCGAGCTCTGCTGTCGATCCGTCCGGGCGACGTGCCGCGGGACGAGAGCCAATTTGTCCGCGAATGAGGCGCGTGAATTATTCATCGCTCGGGACGGCGGGCGCGTAAGGCTGTCGGACATGGGTACGTTGTTTCAGAAAATCGTCTTGAGAAGCCTGCACTCGTTGACGCGGGGGACTTTGACGATGGACCTGCCGGACGGGACAGAACTGAGCTTCGGCGGTCGATACGCGGGATTGGACGCTCGGATTCACGTCCGGCGGCCGGATTTCTTCCGCAAATGCGTGGTGTCGGGGCCGATCGGGTTTGGGGAAGCCTACGTCGATGGCGATTGGGAGACGCCGAATCTGGAAAGCGTGATTGCATTTTTCATCCTCAATGCTGACGCGACGGCGGGCCTGCGGACGGAAGGAGGCCGAGCGGGGGTCGGTATCGGTCTTCTCAATGCCTACAACCGCCTGCTGCACAAGCGACGCCCCAATAGCTTGCGAACGAGTCGCCGCAACATCAGCGAGCACTACGATCTCAGTAACGCGTTCTTCAAGTTGTGGCTGGATCCGACGATGACGTATTCCAGCGCCTACTTCGATCCTCCGGACCTCTCGTTGGAGGAGGCGCAGCGGATGAAATACGACCAGCTCTGCCGGAAGCTGCAGATCGGGCCAGACGACGAGGTCCTCGAGATCGGCACCGGGTGGGGCGGGTTTAGCCTGCACGCGGCTGGGAACTACGGGTGCAAAGTGACGACGATCACGATCTCGGAGGAGCAGTTCAGCGAGGCAACCTCACGGATCGCGGCGGCTGGCTTGGCGGACCGGGTGACCGTGAAATCGGAGGACTACCGAAACATCGTCGGGCAGTTCGACAAGATCGTCTCGATCGAGATGATCGAGGCGGTAGGCGATGCGTATTTGGACACCTTCGCGGGGACCTGCGAAAGATTGTTGAAGCCCCGTGGGATGCTGGGATTGCAAATGATCACGTGCCCGGACCGACAATTTCGGATTCTGCGCGACGGGGTGGACTTCATCCAGAAACACATCTTTCCAGGATCGCTGCTCGTTTCGCAGGCGCGGATGACGGAGGCGTTCAACCGGACGGGCTGGCTCAATCTCCACGATTGGGAGGATCTCGGGCTGTGCTACGCGAAGACCCTGCGCACGTGGGCGGAGGCCTTCGAGGGAGCGCGGGCGGAAGTGTTGGCGCTCGGATTCGACGACCGGTTTCTACGGAAGTGGCGGTACTACTTGCGGTATTGCGAAGCGGCTTTTGGGACGCGGCACATCTCGGTGGTGCAGGCGATCTACACGCGGCCGAATAATCTTGGGATCCAGTCCGATGTCTATGAAGTCGGGAGCAGTTAGGCGATGAGCGAGAATTTTTGGTTGTTGGTGTCGACGGGTTTAGCGGTCGCGATGGTGCTCATGGTGGGGGTGTGGCTTTTTGCCAAGCGGATCAATAATGCCAGCGTCGTGGACGTCGCGTGGTCGCTCGGGTTCACGCTGCTCGTGGTGATCTATTGGTTCCTGGGAACGGGCGCGCCGGACCGGAAGACAATCATCGTGGTGATGGTGTCGGTCTGGAGCCTACGGCTCGGCACTCACTTGTGGCGGCGAGTCGCTCGGCATCATCCCGAGGAAGACGGGCGTTACGCCACGTTGCGAGAGCAATTCCCAGATCGTCCGTGGCTCATGTTCTTCGGTTTCTTTCAGCTGCAAGCGGTGCTGCTGGCAGTATTGACGGTCCCGTTTGCTTTCGTGGCGCAGAATCAGGAAGCGGTGATGGGGCCGCTGGAGTGGACCGGGATCGGGATCTGGTTGGTGGCGATGCTGGGTGAGGGAGTGGCGGACTGGCAGCTGGATCAGTTCCGGTCGAAGGACAAAAACAAGGGCGAAGTCTGCCAGACGGGGCTCTGGCGGTATTCCCGGCACCCGAATTATTTCTGCGAGTGGTTGGTGTGGGTCGGCTACTTCGTCTTTGCGCTGGGGACGGAGGACGGGTGGATCGCGGGGTTTGCGCCGGCGATCATGCTGTATTTCCTACTGAAGGTGACCGGCGTGCCGACGGCTGAAGAGCAATCGCTGAAATCGCGCGGCGATAAATATCGGGAGTACCAGCGGACGACGAGTGTGTTCGTGCCGTGGTTCCCGAAGCGGGGTTCGTGAAAGGTAGTCGGTGAGTTTTGACCACGGATGGACACGGATGAACACGGATATTCTTCATGACTTCGATTGATGCACTTTTAGCGAAGGGATTGCTGCCGGATGCGGTGGTGCGGATGGGGATCAGGAACTTGCTGGCGAAGAAACTGCGGGAGGAGGACCGGGGCGGCGTCGAGGAGCAGCAGGCGGCTCTGCAGGCTTTTGTCGATGAATTGAAGGCAAGCCCGATTGCGATCAAGACCGACGCAGCCAACGAGCAGCACTACGAGGTGCCGACCGAGTTCTTCAAACTCTGCCTCGGGCCGCGGATGAAATATTCCTCGGGCTACTGGCCACGACCGGACACGACCTTTGCGGAGTCGGAGGAGGCGATGCTAGCTCTCTCGTGCGAACGGGCCGAGCTGGTCGACGGGCAGCAGATCCTGGAACTCGGGTGCGGCTGGGGCAGTCTGACGCTTTGGATGGCCGAGAAGTATCCGGGCGCCAAGATCACCGCGGTGTCGAACTCGGCCACGCAGCGGGAACACATCGAAGCGCAATGTGCCGAGCGGGGATTTGCCAACGTGAGCGTGATCACCTGCGACATGAACGAGCTGGATCTGGCTGGGAAGCAATTTGATCGGGTGTTGAGCGTCGAGATGTTTGAGCACATGAAAAACTACCGTGAACTCTTGCGGCGGGTGGCTTCGTGGATGGTGCCGGGCGGGAAGTTGTTTGTGCACATCTTCACCCACGTCCGGTTCGCGTATCATTTCGAAGGCACCGATCCGTCGGATTGGATCACCCGGTATTTTTTCGAGGGAGGAACGATGCCGTCGGACGACCTGCTGCTGTATTTCCAAGAAGATCTGAAGATTGCGCGGCACTGGCAGGTGAGCGGGACGCATTATCAGAGGACGTCCGAGGCCTGGTTGGCGGCAATGGATGCGAATGATGCCGAGGTTCGGCCAATCCTGGCGGCGACGTATGGCGAAGAAAATGTGGCAAAATGGCGCGCGTATTGGCGGGTATTTTACATGTCGTGCGCGGAGTTGTGGGGCTTCCGTGGAGGGAACGAGTGGATCGTCTCCCACTATCTTTTTGTCAAATGAGACTCGTTGTCGGGGCCCTGTTGCTGGCAGCGAGCGCAACCGGAATCGGCGGAGATCGAGTTGATTCGGAAGGCTTGCGCCTAGAGTCGAAGGCCCTCGTCGAGCGGATGGGGGAGGCCCCTTCGAAAGCGGAGAAACGGTTCCTCGGGACGGAGGCGCTGCGATTGGCGAGGGAGTCCGTGGAAGCCGATGATTCAAATTCCCAGGCGCACTTGGCGTTCGCGATCACCCTCGGAAAGGTCTCGTTTCTCAAGGCGGCGAACGAGCGGATCAAGGACAGCGGGGCGATCCGGGCGGCAGCGGAGCGAGCGCTCGAGCTGGACGCCGACAACGATCTTGCGTGGTTTGTGCTGGGGCGATGGCACTACGAGTTGGCGAACCTCGGTGCCGGGACGAGGTTCTTTGCCGAGACGTTCTTCGGAGAATTGCCGGACGCAACGAACGAGCGGGCCGTCGAGAACCTCGAGGCAGCCGTCGCCTTGGACCCGAAACGGTTGATGTATCGCGCGGAGTTGGGCCGGGCCTACGCGAAGATGGGAGACGAGCCGAAGGCGAGGCGAGAACTCGAGGCCGCTCTGAAGATGAAGCCGCGCGATCAAGAAGACCGGGACTCGCAGGAGCGGGCTGGTCAAGCGTTGGTGGGATTGTAGGCTTTCGCCCATGAGGAAAGTCCTGGTTCTGACCGCCAGCTTCGGCGACGGCCACAACGCGGCTGCCAATGGGATCCGCGAGGCGCTGGAGGCGCGGGGGGATGCGGAGGGGGACGTGGTCGATCTCTACGCGCTGGCGATTCCGCTCGTTGATCGCTCGTTTCAGAAAGGCTATTCGCTCGCCATCAATCGCTTTCCGTGGATCTGGGATCTCATCTTCAAAGCGCTCGATCATCCGGGTCTGATGGAGCGGATGATGTGGACGACTGGGGCGCTGGAGAGCGCGATGGAGGACGAGATCCGAGAAAGCAAGCCAGCGGTCGTGATCTCGACCTATCCGCTTTACGCCTACCTTTTCCGAAAGATCCAGCGGCGGCACCCAGACCTGCGGACGCCTTTCGTGACGGTCATCACCGACTCGGTGGAAGTCAATTCGGCTTGGTATCGCTGCCGATCCGACGCTTTCGTCGTGGCGGATGACGAGACGGCAAAAGTAATCACTGGGAACGGCGTGGACGCCGCCATCGTTCACTCGTTGGGCTTCCCGGTTTCGCGGAAATTTGCGGTCGTCGAGCCGCTGCCCGAGTCGGCGGGCAAGCCGTGGAAGTTGCTCTTCATGCCATCGACCCAGCTGGCCCGGACCATGCGGCAGATCTCCTCCCTCCTGCTGCTACCGGACGTCGAACTCACCGTGCTGTCGGGACGACACGAACGTCTGCAGAAGGCTCTGCAACAGTCTGGCCTGGAGTCGGATCGGCGGGTCACGATCCTTGGGTGGACGAAGGAAATGCCCCGTTTGCTTTCCACCCATCACGTCTTCATCGGCAAAGCGGGCGGCGCGATCGTGCAAGAAGCGATTGCGGCCCAATGCCCATTCCTTGTCAGTCACGTGGTGCCGGGTCAAGAGGAGGGCAACATCGCGTTGATCGAGCGAATGAACGTGGGGGCAAAAGCGACTGGGCGACCGGACGAGTTGGCCAAACGGGTGGAGGCGGCCGTCGCGGCGGATGCGGCGGGTTGGCGGCTCTGGAAACAGAATCTAGCGGCGGCGCGTAAGCCGATGGCGGCCGACGCGATCGCCAGCTTCGCGCTTAGCTTGGGTGCGACGGGCGGTCGCGTGTCGGACGAACGCTAGCGAAGCTCCGCGCGACCTACGGCATCTTGCGGAGCGGTTCTAATCGGATCGACTTCAGTCTCGGAAGATGACGACTCGTGAAGTCTTCGAGAAGTTCCGGGAGCGGTCCAAGGCGCGGATGCGAATGACGTTCCGACCGGGGACCAAGTCCACGAGCTGATACCAGTAGCGGGTGCCACCCGCAGCCCGGACAAAAGCGGTGCCGTTGCGGCTGACTTCGATGCGTCGAATTCCCCGATTGTCCCGCGCTGTTCCGCTCACGATGGCGTATGCGAGTGGGGTGTTGATCGTAGTGGCTCCCGCGACTTTGACTCTTGGCGGCTTTCGATCCCTCTTCGCGCGGGGTCGATTGCTCGGGGGCACTGGTTCCGCCGATGGACTCGGCGTCGCGGTTGGATTTGGCGTTGCGGTTGGGTTTGGCGTCGCGGTGGGGACTGGAGATGGGGTCGTGTCCGGAGGGGGTGTTGGCGTTGGGTTTTGATCAACCGGGATGCGGTAGCGGATCTCGCCGTAGAGAGTTGGTTGATTCGCCAGAGACTTTTGTTCGAAGGTGGCGCGGAACGACGTGACTCCGGTCGCGCCCCAGGTGACTTCGAGAATCTCAAATCGCCCGGATTGAATGAAGCTGTTCAGATTGCCCCCCTCGATCGAGAGTCCCGGCTCGTTCTTTTCGTTGAATGGAAACCTTCGGGCGTTCTCGTAGATTCCGGGTTGCAAACCAAGGCCGTTGGGGGTCTCCAGATTGATCCTTAAGAAGGAAGATGGGTTCACTGAGCGGTGCGTGAATCCAGCACGGTCGACCTCGCTTGACTGAGTGAATTCGCCGTTCGCATCGGTGAATTCTCGTTCCACTGCGTTCCCACTTCGGATTGTCACGCTGGATTGGTAGGAACCGACGACGAGTGCGGGGGTTGGGCTCGGCGTGGGCACCGGCGCGGCGATCAGCGGGGGTTCCGGGGAGGCGAGGTTGACTCGGAATGCCGAGATCTTCCCCGATTGTCCGAAGTAGGCCCGGTTCACCACGTAGAGGACCCCATTCGCGTAAGCCAGGGAGCCGCCGACCGGCAGCGTCTGTAGCGGCTTCCGGGTGACGCGATCAAAGATGAACGTCGTCTTCTCCCCGGCCACGATCAACAGGTCGGTCGTCACAATTGGTTGCCCGATCAAGGTTTCGCCGACCTTGTATCTCGCGATTTCCGACCCGTCCGCAGCGGCAAACTCCGTGACCGATGTCCGGTCGAGCGCATACACGGAATCCTTGGTCGCTGCTGGTGTGCCGGTGAGGCCCTCCCCCGCCGTCCAGCTCCACGCTCGAGAATCTAAGTCCACCGACCGCAGCACTCCCTGTCCCAATAGAAATGCTCGTCGATCGGAGACGACCGGCACGTTGGTGAGACCGAATGGCCGATCAGATTTCACCTTGAGTGACCAGATCGTCTGGCCCGTGTCGGGAGCGGCCGCGATGAATTCGCCCTGCGTGAAAGAATAAACGACCCCGTCGCTGAAGGTGGGCGTCCAGTCGTCGACCTGCGCGCGCGTCTGGTAAAAAAGAGGCTGCCCGTCGGTGGCGCCGAAGCCATACATTCCTCCGTAGGTCCCACCGTTGATCCAGACCCGATCACCCGAGATGGTCGGCGCCAAGTAGGTCTCCCATTGAGCGGAGAACTTCGACTTCCACAGTTCCTTGCCGTCCACGGCTCGCAGGCAAATGAGTTGCGGGACATCGCCGCCGATCCCCTTGCCACGTTGGAAAAAGACGCGGCCAGCGGAGTACGCTGGGGGATTGATGGACGAACTCGACGGGATCGCGTAGGTCCAAAGCGGTGCGCCCGTCACGGCATCGAGGGCGCCGGCCTCGGCCGAATCGGAAAAACCAAGGTCCGTCGTGTAGAAAACCTTCCCTTCGGCCACGGCTACGGGGCGGACCGGAAGTGAAAACCCTCGTTCCCAGAGTGGTTGAAAGGTGCCCGCACCAATGATGGTCTGATATTCGCCGGCGTGCGTCGGGCCACCCCCGTACATCGGCCAAGAACCAACGTTAGCAGTCGTCGCCTCACCGCCGAGCGCTGCTCCCGGGCGGACTACCATCACGAGCGCTATGGCCGTCGGTAGCGATAACCAAGCGGATCCGGAGTATTTCTTTCGTCTCGGGGTGCGGTGAAACATTCGATGGAAGTCGGTGATAGCTTGCCGAAGTGCGAGAAGGTCGAGGGGTCGAGGGGTCGAATTGTAGCAGGATTCGGACAATGTCGATTGGACCAGTGGAAAGCGAGCGTTGACGCCATGCCCCAAACGCAGGGTGCTTCGCCCCGAGGTGCTAATCGCTCACGCGTGATATTCTTGGAGGCTCTTGACCTCGAAGGGTTTTTCTTTGAGTGAGCGAATGGCGGCGGCGCTGGCTTGGGCACCGCGGACGGTCGTCATGGTGGCGATGCGGGCGGCGGTGGCCGCGCTGCGGATCTTCACCTCGTCCTGGCGGGGTTGGCTGCCGCTGGGTGTGTTAATAATGAATTGAAGATCGCCGTTCTTGATCATATCGAGGGCGTTCGGGCGGCCTTCGTTCAAGCGGAAGATGGATTCGCAGGGGACGCCTGCCGCTTTGAGTGCGGCTTGGGTGCCGCTGGTGGCGTAGACGGTGAAGCCAAGGTCCGAGAATTCTTTGGCGACCGGGATGATGGCGGGCTTGTCGCTGTCGCGGACGCTGATGAAGACGTTACCGCTCTCGGGGAGCGCGGGTTGGGCGGACATCTGGGCTTTCGCGTAGGCGAGGCCGAAGTCGGCGTCGATGCCCATGACTTCGCCGGTCGACCGCATCTCGGGTCCGAGGGTGATGTCGGTGCCGGGGAACTTGATAAACGGGAAGACGGCCTCTTTGACGCTGAAGTGGGAGGGGATGATCTCCTCCGTGAAGCCGAGTTCGCGGAGGGTCCTGCCGGCCATGATTTTTGCCGCGAGCTTGGGGAGCTGCACGCCGATGGCTTTCGAGACGAAGGGGGCGGTGCGGCTGGCACGAGGGTTGACTTCGATGACGTAGAGCTCGTCGTCCTTGACGGCAAACTGAACGTTCATGAGGCCGCAGACTTCGAGCTCCTTGGCCATGGCTTTGGTGGCGTCCTTGATCTCGGCGAGGATCTTGTCGCTGAGGGAGAAGCTCGGGATGACGCAAGCGGAGTCGCCAGAGTGAATGCCAGCCTGCTCGATGTGCTCCATCACACCACCGATCACGCAGTCGGTCCCATCGGTGATGCAATCGACGTCGATCTCGGTGGCGTCCTCGAGGAAGCGGTCGATGAGGACGGGGCGGGCGGGCGAGGCTTCGACGGCCGTGTTGAGGTAGCGACGAAGATCCGATTCGGTGTAAACGATCTCCATGGCGCGACCGCCGAGCACGAAGCTGGGGCGAACGAGGACGGGGTAGCCAACGCGGTCGGCGACGGCAACGGCCTCGTCTTCGTTGGTGGCGGTCGAACCCAGGGTCTGTTGAAGACCCAGTTTGTCCAACATGGCGGCAAAAAATTTGCGATCTTCGGCCTTCTCGATGCTGGCGGGTTGGGTGCCGATGATGTTGCAGCCATTTTTCTCCAAGTCTTCGGCGAGGTTGAGCGGTGTCTGGCCGCCGAATTGGACGATGACGGCGTCGCACTTCTCGGCTTCGTAGACGTTGAGGACGTCTTCGAGGGTGAGGGGTTCGAAGAAGAGTTTGTCGCTGGTGTCGTAGTCGGTGGAGACGGTCTCGGGGTTGCTGTTGACCATGATGGTCTCCCAGCCTTCATCCTTGAGCGCGAAGGCGGCGTGGACGCAGCAGTAGTCGAATTCGATCCCTTGGCCGATGCGGTTGGGACCGCCGCCGAGGATCATCACCTTCTTTTTGTCGCTGGCACGGATCTCGTTTTCGTCGCCGTAGGTGGAGTAAAAATACGGGGTGTAGGCCTCGAACTCGGCGGCGCAAGTGTCGACGAGGCGGTAGGTCGGGATGACGCCCTCGGCTTTGCGACGGGCGCGCATGTCGGCTTCCGGCTGGTCATTGCACATGAACGCGAGCTGGCGGTCGGAGAAGCCCAATTTTTTGAATTTGCGCAATGGCAGGCCGCCGGGGGTGGTGCGAATCCAAGTCTCGGCGTCGGTGATCTGCTTGAGGTTATGCAGAAACCAGGGATCGATACCGGAGAGAGCGTGGATGCGGTCGATGTCGTAGCCGGCGAGGAGGGCGTAGCGGATGTAGAAGATGCGCTCGACGTTGGGCACGCGGAGCTTCTGTTCGATGAGGGCGGTGTCGGGGGTGCCGTCGTCCTTGAGCGGTGGCTTGTCCTTGCCGTCCGCGCCGAAGCCGCCGCGACCGGTTTCCAAGGAGCGGATGGCTTTTTGAAAACTCTCTTTGAACGTCCGGCCGATGGCCATGGCTTCGCCGACGCTCTTCATCTGGGTGGTGAGGGTGGCGTCGGCGGCGGGGAACTTCTCGAACGTGAAGCGGGGGATCTTGGTGACGACGTAATCGATGGTTGGCTCGAAGCAGGCGGGGGTCTCGCGGGTGATGTCGTTCTGGAGTTCGTCGAGCGTGTAACCAACGGCGAGCTTGGCGGCGATCTTCGCGATGGGAAATCCGGTGGCCTTGGACGCGAGGGCGGACGAGCGCGAGACGCGGGGATTCATCTCGATCACGATCATGCGACCGGTCTTCGGATCGACGCTGAACTGGATGTTTGACCCGCCGGTCTCGACGCCGATGGCGCGGATGATGGCGAACGACGCGTCGCGCATCGCCTGATACTCCTTGTCGGTGAGGGTCTGGATGGGGGCGACGGTGATCGAGTCGCCGGTGTGGATGCCCATCGGGTCGAAGTTCTCGATGGAGCAAATGACGACGCAGTTGTCGGCGCGGTCGCGGATGACTTCCATCTCAAACTCCTTCCAGCCGAGCAGGGATTCCTCGATGAGGACCTCGGTCGTGGGCGAGAGGTCGAGGCCGTGGCTAACGATGGATTGGAATTCGTCGCGGTTGTAAGCGATGCCGCCGCCGGAGCCGCCGAGGGTGTAGGCCGGGCGGATGATGAGCGGGTAGCGGCCGATCGAGTCGGCAACGGCCCACCCCTCTTCCATCGTGTGGGCGGTGCCGGAGACGGGGATGTCGAGGCCGATCTCGACCATGATGTCTTTGAAGAGCTGGCGGTCTTCGCCCCGTCGGATGGCCTCGGCGTTGGCCCCGATCATGCGCACGTTGTGGCGCTCGAGCGCGCCGTTGTGGAAGAGATCCATCGCGCAGTTGAGCGCCGTCTGTCCGCCGAGAGTCGGGAGGAGGGCGTCGGGCTTCTCCCGCTCCATGATCTTCTCGACGACTGCGGGGGTGATCGGCTCGATGTAGGTGCGGTCGGCGAACTCGGGATCGGTCATGATCGTCGCTGGGTTGGAGTTGACCAGAACGACGGTGTAGCCTTCTTCCTTGAGGGCTTTGCAGGCTTGGACGCCGGAGTAGTCGAACTCGCAGCCCTGCCCGATGACGATGGGGCCGGAGCCGATGAGGAGGATCTTCTTGATTGTGGTGTCTTTGGGCATGGCGGCGGCGGTGCGAATAAAACAGAATTGGCAGGATTGTTGCGGGGGCGAGGTTAGGGGAACGGAGGGGTGCGGGGCAAAACAAAGGCGGGGAAAAGCGCGGTTTGCGCAGCAGGGTGAGTGCCCGGCAGGATGGCGGTGCTACGCGTTATCGGTGTCGACGGCTTCGTTGAAGGTCTCGAAAAAGTCGGGGAGGGCGGAGATGACGCGGTTCCAGTTGGGGATGAGCGGAGCGCCGAGCGGGTCGTCCTGGTAGTCTTGGCTGGCGCCGCGAATGGATCTGACGAACGTGGAGACGGCGAGTTCTTCCTGGTGGCGGTCGTAATTTAGCCCATTGATGGCGGCATCAGCAGCGTAGAATCGGACGGTGTCCTCGGCTTTGCGGACGTAAGCCGAGAGGAGGGTGTCGAAGAGGCCGCGGTCGAGCTTGATGCCGTGGCCGGCGAGCGTGCGGAAGACGCATTTGACGATGTCGACGGCCATCTTGTTGAGGCCTTTGCTGGCGTCTTTGGCGGAGATGTCTTGGTGTTTGTGGTCGTAGCGGTCGGCGAGATCGACTTGGCAGATGGCCTTGGGCGAAACGACGCGGAAGACCTCGGCGAGCATCCCGATCTCGACGCCCCAGTCCGCCGGGATGCGGGTGCGGCGGAGGATGTCGACGTCCATCGAGACCTCGCCGGCGAGGGGGTAGCGGAAGGTGTCCATGTAGACGAGGAAGGGGTGCTCACCGAGGATGGATTGGAGGGAGCGGAGGAGCGGCGTGACGAGGAGGCGCATGACGCGGCCGTTGAGCTTGTCGGAGAAGCGGGCCGAGTAGCCCTTGCAAAAATCGAAACCGAGGGTGGCATTGGCGACTGGGTAGAAGAGGCGGGCGAGCAGCGCGCGGTCGTAAGTGAGGATATCGCAATCGTGAACGGCGACGACGCGGGCGCGTTCGCTGGCCAGAACGTAGCCGAAGCACAGCCAGAGGTTGCGACCTTTCCCGGAGGGGCCGGGTTCGAGGTCGGAGGTGATGAGGCGTTCGAGGAGGGCTTTGATCCGGGGGCCGTCGTTCCAAAGCAAGGTCGTAGTCTGCGGGAGGACGGCGAAAGTCTCGCGCGCGCGCTTCCAATCCTTGGCGTCCGCTCCGTCGATGCCGACGACAATCTGGTGGATGTAAGGGACGTCTTTTAATACGGCAATGAGGTCGTAGAGGGCGGGGGTGCCAAGCTCCTTGACGTGGCAGGGCAGGACAAGGGCGAGGGGGCGCTCGGCGGAGAACTCGGTCAGCTCGGCCTCGAGGCGGTCGAGGTCGGGGGTGCCGAGGCGGTGGAGCGTGGCCATGGAGCCGGTTTGGAAGAAGTCAGCCATGAGGCGGATTGTGATTGGTGATCGGTGATTGGTGAATAGTGATGGGAAGAGAATGTCGGCGGCGCAATGTGAGCATTTAGTGGTCCTGCATTACCACCTTAGACCTGGCGGGGTCCGGCGGGTCGTCGAGATGGCTCTACCCGAGGTCGTGCGGGCCGGCGGCGTCCGACGGGTGACGGTGCTCGTGGGGGAGGGTGGGGCGGAGGATTGGGTGGCGGGGTTGCGGTGGGCGCTGCAGCGGGTTGGTGCGGAGTTGGCGGTCGTCGTCGATGAGCGCTGTCGCTACGGGGGCGGGGGCGAAGGCGGAGTTGGCTTTGCTTGGATCGGAGCGGACGATGTCGTGTGGGCGCATAATCTGGGCTTGGGAAGGAACCTGTGGCTGGCGAGTGAGGTGAGGCGGTGGGCGGAGAACGGGACGCGCGTCGTGTCGCATCACCACGACTTTTGGTTTGAGAACCGGTGGGCGCGTTGGGAGGAAATGCGGGCTGCGGGGGCAGGGTCGATTGCCGACGTGGGGGAGGATCTTTTCCCCTCGGCCGTGCGGCACACGGTGATCAACGGATTGGATGGGCGAGGATTGGACGGGTCGGTGGTCTGGCCGAATCCGGTGAGCGCGGTGAGGGACCGCAGCGTGGACCGCGCAGAAGCGACGGAGATCCACGCTAGGAATTGGCTCCTCGAGCGGTGGGGGGTAGACGGGGAGTATTGGGTCGTGCCGACCCGTTTTCTGCGCCGGAAGAACCTGGCTGAGGCGGTGTTGCTCCACCGGTGGTTGCGGCCCACGGGGTGGTTGGTGACGACAGCGGGGGTGAGTTCGGAGGCAGAGGCGGATTACGCAAGGGCGCTAGGGGCCGCCGCGCGAGAGGGGAAGTGGCGAGTCCAATTCGCCGTGCTGGCCGGTGACGAGCCGGGCGGGAGAGGGGGTCCTCGCCCAACCGTGGAAGATGTCGTCGCGTCGGCGGAGGCGGTGATGATGACGTCGGTGCAGGAGGGATTTGGACTGCCCTACTTGGAAGCGGCGGCAGCGGGAAGACCGCTCGTGGCGCGTCGCTTGCCAAACGTGGTCCCGGACCTGGAGAGTTGGGGCCTCGAGTTTCCGCAGGGGTACGGCGAAGTGTGGATCGACGCTGGGCTGCTCGATCTGGGCGCGGAGTCTCGGAGGCAGGTGACCGTCTTTGAAACTTGGCGGGAGCGTTTGCCGAAGGAAGTCCGGGAGCTTGCGGCGGCTCCGGACTGGCTCTTTCAAGGCGATGTCGGCGATTTTGAAGCAATGAGCGGACTGACCCCTGAGGTGACTCCTCGGGTTGCGTTTGGGCGGTTGACGTTGGCGGGGCAGTTGGAGGTGCTGGCGGTGGATCCGGCGGTCTCGTGGGAGAAGTGTCGGAGGCTTAATCCGGGTATGGCCGGCTGGCGGAGCGAGTTGCGGGTGACGGCCTGGCCCGTCGATGCCGAGCGGAACCTGGGAGTCGCAGCGTATGGGAAACGTTTCTGGGAGCTGTTTGCTCTCACGGAGACTCGGCGGCGCGGTGGGGGCGAGATCCAGGCGGAGATGATTCGGGAGCGACTGGGGGCTGGGTATCTGTTTCCAATTTTGATGGAGTGATGGCCATGAAGGCGGTGATCTGTGACGTTTATCGGACGATTCTCGACGTCGGGCCGGGGCCGGTGGACGCAGAGCAGCGGTGGGCGGAATTGCACTCGGCGGCTTTTGGCGAGACGCCCGTGCTGAGCTTGGCGGGGTTTGACTCGGGGTGTCGGGCGGTGGTGGAACGGGATCATTCGGTGGCGGAGCGGTTGGGGGTCGACTTCCCCGAGGTCGTCTGGCGGGACGTGATGCGGCGGGTGCTACCGGAGCTCGGGGCGCTGTCGCCTAAGGGCGAGGCGGAGTTTTTGTTTCAGCACATGGGGCTACAGCGTTCGCTATCGGTGATGGCTGGCGCTTCGGAGTTTCTCGCCGCCTGCCGCGAGCTGGGGATTTTGCTCGGGATCGCGTCAAACGCGCAGGCCTACACGCTGCGGGAGCTGGCGGACAACGGGGTGGATCTGCGGTGGTTTGAGCCGGAGCTGTGCGTCTGGTCGTTCGAGAGCGGATTTTCTAAGCCGAACCCCCACGTATTCCGAATGTTATCGGCGCGCCTGGCGCACCGCGGGATCGCGGCGCACGAAGTGCTCATGATCGGAGACCGGGAGGACAACGACGTCGTGCCAGCCCGGGCTGCTGGCTGGAAAACTTTCTGGTTCGGGGAAGAGGGCGGTTGGAAAGAAGTCACCGCGCGGGTCGCCGCCGATCAGCCGTAAACGGGGCCAGCGAGCGATACGACCTGTCATCGAAAAAGGGAGGCGGGGGACGGAATCGAACCGACGCATAGAGCTTTTGCAGAGCTTTGCCTTACCACTTGGCTACCCCGCCATTCGCATGGCAGATTGGGTTCAATACACGAGGATCGGGGGGGCGACAACCGTTGTTTGATTGCCGGTGAGGATCGTTCCCTCGGATTGGTCGAGGGACTCGACGACGTTGTCTTTGAAGTTGATGGTGAGTCGACCAACCGGGGTCTGGATGTAGGTGGTGGCGATGTTCAGCACGCCGTTGGGGCCGACGACGTTGGTCTGCTGCGGAATGCTGGCGTATTTGACAAATTCCCAGACCTGTTCGACGCCGTCGGTGGTCGTCTTGGTGGTGGTTTTCTCCGGCTCGCCGATGCTGAGGGAGACTTCGGTGGGCGTCATGCCGATCGCGACTTCGCCTTCGGCGATGAGAGCGGCAACGACCTTGCGGCGCTCGTCGCTTTCGCGGAGGGCGGTGAGCGTTTTTTCCGGAATCGCTTCGAGGTAGCCCGGTCCGATCCAACCGAGGATCTGGCCTTGCTGGGCGTTGCCGCGGATGCGGTAGGCGCGGTCGGAGATGGCTTGGACCTCGACCGTCTGGGGGACGCGGAGCGTGCCGACGTAGCGGGTGCCGTCGAGATCGAAGTAGGCCGGACCGGGTTGGAGGACTTTCAGCTCGAGCGGTTCGGCGTCGAAGTCGGAGAAGTAGATCGCGCCCGCTTCGCGGGTGATCGGCTCGGCTGGCAGGTGGGGGGTGACGGTGATAAGGACGGTTGCGGCGATGGTGGCTAGGAACCTCATGGTGTGAAGGTAGCGCCGGGAGGGGCCAATTGCCAGTTTGCGTGCGGGACGGGAAGTGGTCAGACTGCGCCCGCCATGATGAACGACATTCAAGAATTTGTGAGGGCCGGAGCTTCCAAGATCACTTCGGGCCAGATCGCCGAGTTCGAGCACGAGCTGCCGCTCCTGCTGGCGAAGATCTCGGAGGAGAATCCGCCGAACCAGCCTCACTTGATCAAACAAACGGAGTTTCTGGTGCGCTACTGCGAGGATTGCCTCGACGCGAAATACGCTCCGGAGGACGTGGGTGCTCTGACCGAATCAGTGTTTGCGCTGATGTATCTCCAGAAGCCGATCGACATCATCCCAGACAGCATCCCGGAAATCGGGTATTCGGATGATTCGGCGGTGCTGCGGACGGTACTCAAATCGCACGCGCACGAGTTTGGGCGTTTCTGCAAAGCGACGGGGTGCGACTACGCGGGACTGTCGCTGGAGCCCTGAGGGATTCGCTGCCAAAGGTCTGGCGTCGCCAGATTTCGAGGTGACAAGCATCCAGAGGCGGAGACCACGCCGACCGGGACCATCGCTGGTGGCGTCGACGAGGAGGGGGCCGGATTGCCAAGGGAGGGTTGGAAGGCGGCGGGCACGAGGTGATTTTGCGGCGGCTGGTTCACGGTGGAGCAAGCTTCGCGCTGGGGCGGGAGACGTCTTTGGGGCGCTGGATTCGTATGAATGGAAATGCTGAAGGAGGTCGAGGGTTGGTTCGCGGGGCGGGGGTGGGAGGTTTTTCCGTTTCAGCGGGAGGTTTGGGAGGCTTACGCGGCGGGGGAGTCGGGGTTGGTGCATTGCTCGACGGGCGCGGGGAAGACCTACGCGGTGTGGTTCGCGGCGTTGCTAGCGGGGCGGAGCGAGGCGGCGGGGAGGTCGTTGCGGATGCTTTGGGTGACGCCGTTGCGAGGCTTCTGGCGGCGGATACGGAGGGGGCGCTTTCGAGGCCCGTCGAAGACCTGGATCTGGATTGGTCAATCGGTCGGCGGACGGGGGATACTTCGTCGCATACGCGGAAAAAGCAGATGGAGCGACCGCCCAACGCGTTGGTGACGACGCCGGAGAGTCTGTGCGTGCTGTTGAGTCAGCCGAAGTTTTTGCCGCAATTTGCGGGGCTGGAGATGGTGGTGGTGGACGAATGGCACGAACTGATCTCGTCGAAGCGGGGGGTTCTCACGGAACTGGCGCTTGCTCGGCTGCGGGCGATGGCTCCGGGGATGCGGACGTGGGGTTTGTCGGCCACGCTGGGAAATACGGAGGAGGCGGCGCGGGTGCTCGGGGGATACGGACCGGATGGTCAGCCGAGGCCGATGCGGATCGTGCGGGGGGCGCAGGCGAAAGAGGTTGTGATCGAGACCGTGCTGCCGCCGGTCGGGAAGCGGTTTCCTTGGGCGGGGCACTTGGGTTTGCAGTTGGTGAAGCCGGTGGTGGAGCGGCTGCGGAAGAGTGCGTCGACCATCGTTTTTACCAACACGCGGTCGCAGGCGGAGCTGTGGTATCAGGCCTTGCGGGCGGCGATGCCGGATTGGGAGGACAAACTCGGCCTGCACCACGGGTCCTTGGCCAACGAGGTGCGGCAGGCGGCGGAGGCGGGCTTGCGGTCGGGGGAATTGCGGGCCGTGGTGTCGACTTCGAGCTTGGATCTGGGGGTCGACTTTGCGCCGGTGGAGTGTGTGTTGCAGATCGGGAGTCCGAAGGGCGTGGCGCGGCTCATGCAGCGGGCGGGGCGGAGTGGGCATCAGCCGGGGGCGGTGAGCCGGATCGTTTGCGTGCCGGCGAATACGTTCGAATTGGTGGAGATCGCGGCGGCGCGGGATCTGGCGGCGACGCGGACGGTGGAAGCGAGGGAACCGATGCGCGGGACGATCGACGTCTTGTGTCAGCACCTGGTGACCGTGGCGTCGGGTGGTCCGTTCGTTGGGTCGGAGATGCGGGCCGAAGTGCGGGGGACGCACGCGTTCGCGCAGATGACGGACGGCGAGTGGGAGTGGGCGTTGGAATTTGCCGCGCGGGGCGGGGAGGCGTTGCGGGCCTATCCGGAATACGCGCGGATGGCGGAGGAGTCGGGGGTGTTTACGATTCGAGAAGAGGGGATGGCGAAGCGCCATCGGCTGGGCATCGGGACCATCACCGGAAACTCGACGATCGAGGTGCGGTTTGCCAACGGGGCGCGGCTGGGGTCGGTGGAAGAGAGTTTTCTGGCAAAACTTCGCCCGGGTGATCGCTTCTTGTTTGCGGGGCGGGGATTGGAATTGGTCCGGGTGCGGGATCTGCGCGCAACGGTGAAGGTCGGGGGAAAACGGACGACCGGCGTGCCGAGATGGATGGGGGGGCGGATGCCGCTGTCGTCGCAGTTGGCGGCGGGGGTGCGGGCGCGGTTGGATGAATGGTCCAAGGACAACGGTCGCGACGTCGGGGGACCGGAGATGACGCGGCTTGCGCCGGTGCTCGCGATCCAGGCACGGATGTCGCGGGTGCCAGGAGTGGCGGATCTGTTGGTCGAAAAGCTGCGATCACGCGAGGGTTGGCACATCTTTTTCTATCCGTTCGAAGGCCGATTGGCGCACGAGGGGTTGGCCGCCTTGTTCGCCTATCGGATTGCGCGGCTGCAGCCGCTGACGTTTTCGCTGGCAGTCAACGATTATGGGTTCGAGCTGTTGTCGGCGGAGGAAGCTCCTTTGGATGAAGCACTGGCGGCGGGATTGCTGGACGAACTGGAACTGACGGCCGACATCCTCGGAAGTGTGCATTCGACCGAGATGGCGCGGAGGCGCTTCAAAGAAATCGCGAGGATCGCGGGCTTGGTGATCGAAGGCGTCGGTCGCGCGAGGAAGTCGGCGCGCGCCCTCACGGTGTCTTCGTCGCTGCTCTTCGACGTCTTTCAAAAATATGACTCGGACAATTTGTTGCTCGGCCAAGCAACGCGCGAGGTGCTGGAGAGCGAACTGGACTTCACCCGGCTAGTTGGCGCGTTGAAGCGGATGCGCGGGATGCAGCGAGTCGTGGTGGACGTCGCGGCGGCGACGCCGCTGGCCTACCCGCTGTTTGTCGCCCGGTTGCGGGAGCAGCTCTCGAGTGAGGCGCTGGCCGACCGGGTGCGGCGGATGGAGATGGCGATGGAGCGGGCGGCCGGCTAGGCGGCTTCGATGATCTCGAACTCGATGGGACTATGGTCGGTCGAGTCGAGGTCGTGTTCGAAGGCATCGCGCCGGAGTGCTGCGCGAAAGGTCCGCAGCGAATTGTGGCGGAGGTAGTGGGCAGAGACGGGATGTCGACGGCCGTCGGCGAGGATGATCTCAAGCCGGAGGCTGGTCGCGAGGAGGCGGCGGAGGCGGTAGAAGGGAAGGTAGTGATCGGCTTCGAGTCGATCCCGACACAGTTGGAAAAGATCAAGGGTGCGGGTCCAGTCCGCTCCACTCAGGATCGCTCCGCGAAGGTCGAGTAGATCGTCCCAGCGGGCGGGCGCGGTCTCGGCGAAAAGGCGTTCGATGATGGCGAGGGCATCTTGGCGCCAGGTGGGTGAAAGAACGGTCGGAGCGGACATTGATTCGTCGGAATTTAAGCAATTGAGACTCAGTTTCAAGTGAGAGTTCGACGTTTTTACGAAGTTCGAGGCAAGAGAGATCCCAACGGGAGGCCATTTTCGGGGTTCAATCGACTCGTTTGGAAGGGCAGAGGTCGGAGAGTTCGCAGTGGGTGCAATCGGGCGATCTCGCTTTGCAGCGGGCGCGGCCGTGGGCGATGAGCCAGTGGCTGAGGATCGTCCATGACGCGCGGGGGAAGATCTTCGCGAGATCGGGTTCGATCTTGACCGGATCGTGGTGGGAGGAGAGGCGGAGGCGGGCCGCGAGGCGGCCGACGTGGGTGTCGACGACGACGCCAGCGTTGATGCCGAAGGCATTGCCGAGGACGACGTTGGCGGTCTTTCGCCCGACGCCGGGGAGGGCTGCGAGCTCGTCCAGAGTGCGCGGCACTTCACCCGCGTGGAGGTCGAGAAGCTGGCGGGCGGCGGCACGGATGTTCTTTGCCTTGTTGCGAAAGAAGCCGGTGGTGCGGACGAGCGCTTCGAGATCGGGCTGGGGAATGGCCGCGAAGTCAGCCGTGGTCGGACAGCGGCGGAAGAGGGCGGGGGTGACCAGATTGACGCGGACGTCGGTGCATTGAGCCGACAGGATGGTCGCGACGAGAAGCTGGAGGGGCGAGGCGTGGTCCAGCTCGCAGTGGGCGTCGGGGTAGAGTGCGGGGAGGCGGTCCGCGAGGATGCGGGCACGGCGGAGACGGGTCACGGCGCTTCGACTTTCGCGGCAAGCAGGGCCCCCCGAGTCGGCGTGGTGCCGGGTCGGGATCGCGGGGCGGTCAGGATTGTCGGAGGGCGCTCAAGCGTGCTTTGGCTTCGGTGGCGTGCTGCGAGTCGGGAAATTGAGTGACGAGGTCCTGGTAGCTGCGGCTGGCGTTGTCGATGGCGCGCTTTTTCGCGGCGGGATCGGTGAGCGTGCCAGCCTGCTTCTCGAGCAGCTGACCACCGCGCCAGAGACCTTGGGCGGCTTCTCTGGGAACGCCGGAGTAGAACTGGGCAATCTTGATGTAGGAGTCGATGGCTGATTCAAGTTCGCCGCGCTCGGCGTAGACGTCGCCCATCAGCAGCATCGCCTGAGCACGGAGCTCGGCGGTGGCGTTGGTGTCGCGGACGATCTGAGTGAGGATAGCAAGCGCTTCGTCGTAGTTCTTCTCAGCCACGAGGCCTTCGGCGTTGCCGAAGCGGGCTTCGATCACCTTGGGCGACGCTGGGTAGAGGGTCGTGAGTTGCTCGAAGAGCTTACCGGCAGCGGCTTTATCACCCCGCGCCTGGGCGATCCGTCCCTGACCAAAAAGCACGATGGCTTGGCCGTAGTAGACGTCGGGGGTGAAGCCCGAGGGCTCGGTGTTCGCCGGGGCGGCGTAGTCGGTGTCGATCTTCTTGTAGATGGCCTCGGCGGCATCGAGGTTGTCGCCGTCGATCAAAGCGAGGCCGTAGGAGTCCAGGTCCGTCGCAGCGTAAACGAGGGTGGGATCGTAGGCCTTGTCCATGGTCTCGAGTGCGAGGGCTGGATTGTTCTCGGCGAGGTAGCCCGCGAGAGTGAAAAGGGCCTTGCTACCCACGGCAGGCGACGAAGCGGCGGCGAGCTCGCGGAAGTAGGGCTCGATCTCGGTGGACTGCTTCACTCCGGCGGATACCAGGAGACGTTGTGCGGCAAGTAGGTTGCTGAGAGCGGTGGCGACAAGCGGGCTTTCGGGAAATTGTTCGAGCAGGCTCTCGACGCTGGAGACGGACGCGTCGACCTGTTCCCGCCAGGTGACTTGGTCGGCGGCGGGCATGGCTCCAAAGCGACCGAGGCGCTCGGCTTGGCCGCGCTGGAGTCCCGCGATTTTCAACACCGCCTCAGGAGCACGGGGGTCGGTGGGATTTTGTTTCACAAAGGCCTGGTAGGTCTCGATGGCCTCGGTGGGGTTGCCCGCCGTGAGGGCGCTGTTGGCGACGGTGTCGTAGGCGAAGAAGAGCTTATCGTCCTCGGGATACTTCTCGATGAACTCGCGCATGAGGGCGAGCATCGCGTCCTGGTTGCCCTCGGCGGCGAGGAACTGGGCGCGTTGGAAGTAGGTGAAAGGCGCGGGGCGACTATCGGGGAAGCGATCCGCGATCTCGGTCAGCGACGCGATGCCAGCGGATTGATCGCCGGTGGCAAGCTGGGCCGTGGCGAGCGTGTAGAGGGCCGTTGGCATGAGGTTCGTGTCGGGATTCTCGGCGATGAAGGTCTCGAAAAGCGGGATCGCGGCGGCGTTGTCGCCCTTTTGCTGAGTCGCGAAGGCGATCCAGAACTGGGCTTCGACGACTTGCGGCATCTTCGGATATTTTTCGATGGCCGTGCGGTAGGCGGCGATGGCTTCGTCCCATTTGCCGGTGTCCTTGAGGATGCCGGCGAGGCCCATCTGGGCGGTGACGCCTTCGGTCGGGTTGGGATCCTTCGCGAGAAAATCCTGGAAGGTCTTGAAGGCCTCGTCGGCCTTGCCGAGGCGGCTGAGGGCGGTGGCGCGGCTGACGGCGCTCAATCCCGCAAAACGTCCGTCGGGGTAGATGGTGAGCGATTCGTCGAAATAGTCGGCGGCTTTCTGCGGATCATTGACCGCTGGATCGGGCGAGCCGAGGAAGAGATTGCCGAGCACGAGCGGGAGATTCTGCGCGATGGGGTCGCCCTTGTAGCTGGCTTGAAACTCCTCGTAGAGCGGGACGGCGCGGTCGGCGACGTTCTGCATTGCGTAGCTCAACGTGGTGTAATAGAGAGCGGCCTTCTTCTCCTCATCGCTCGCGAGAAACGGCGTGAGATGGGTGAGAAGGACGCGAGCGGCGTTGAGCCGGCCTTGGTTGAAAAAAATCTGCGCCATTTTCAGCATGGCGGGCGTCGTTTGCTCCGGCTTAGCCTGCAGGGAGGCGAGACGTTTGACCTCACGCTCGTTATCGACGTTGAGGCGCTCGAGAAGTCGCTGATCGCCAGCGCGGAGGGCTTCCTTGCGGAGCTCGGGGAAGGACTCGAGGCGTTTGGTTTGCAAGGCGACGATCTCCTCCTTGGGCAGGACGTTGCGGTAGGCCGCGAGGGCTTCGTCGTAGAGCGGGGGTCGCTTGTCTTCGTCGCTGAAGGCCGCCAGATTGAAGAGGATCTCGCCGAGTTGAAATTGCGCGTCGTTGATGAGCGTGAGGTCGGAGCGAGTTTCGATGATGCCACGGAGGATCTCGATGGCCTGATCGTAATTGGCGAAGGCCTCTTCGCGGTCGGTCGCGTCGCCCTTGTTCAACTCCTGACTGCCGAGCGTGGCGTAAGCCAGGGCGAGGAGATTGCGGCTCTGCGCGATGGTCGAACTCCCGGGGAAGGCGGCGATGTTGGCTTCCAGGTCCTTGATTGCAGGTTCGAAATTTGCGAGCTGGAAGTTCGCGAGAGCGCGCCCGTAGACGACGGATTCTGTCTCGGTCGATTGCGGGAAGGCCTTGAGAAAGTCGGTGAAGCCCTGGATGGCGGCCTCGAACCCAGGCTTGCGCGCGGGGTCGCCGGGATCCAGCGCGGTCGCCTTCGCAGAGAGGACCTGGGGGAGGATCGAGCGCGCGGCTTGGTTGAGGGCGGGTGGCGATGGAGGACCGGAAAGGAACTTCTTAAGGATCTCTTCGGCCTGCCCGTATTCGTTCAGAAAGAAATAGCTGTAAGCGAGCTGGAGCTGGGCGTTTGGGACGATGGCGGCCGTCGGGTAATTCTTCAGGACCGCTTCGTAGGCTTCGGCGGCTTTCGCGTAATCGCCGGACAGGAAGACGCCGTAGGCCTGTTGGTTGGCGGCTTCCGGACCGCTCTGGGCGCTTGCGGTGAGGAGAAGGGGGCCGAACGCGAAAGCGAGGGTGAGCGCGACAGCGGTGGGGAGGTTGCGTGGGAACATGGCGAAAGAGTTCATCTTTAGCCGGATCTCGGAGATCCTCAATTCGGAAATGCGGGCGGTTGTTTGCGGGCGCAGCTGAAGCAGGGAATCCGGGTCGTTTTCCGACGGGTCCCGGGGGCTTGACCGGGGTGGGGTGGCCCTGCATAGTTGACCGTTCCGCCCGACGCGGCGGCTTCACCGACCCTTTTCCAAATTTTTGTATGAACGCTTCTGAAATGCTCACCATGCTCGATTATCTCGAGCGCGAGAAAGGCATTGGCCGAGACGTGCTCATCGAGGCGATTTCCGACGCTCTGCTGACGGCTGCTAAGAAGTCGTTCTCCATCTCCCGTGAGTGCCACGTGGACATTAATTCCAAGACGGGTCAGATCAAAGCCTTCGCGAAGCCGCTTGTTGCGGAGAAGGTGACCCTGCCGCAGGAGCAGATCTCGCTTTCGAAAGCTCGGCAGATCAAACCGGACGTCCAGATCGGGGAGGAGATCGAAATCGAGGTGACGCCCCGTGATTTCGGCCGGATCGCAGCGCAGACCGCGCGGCAAGCGATCATGCAGCGCATCCGTCAGGTCGAGAAGGACATGATGTACGAGGAGTTCAAGGACCGTGCGGGCGAGATCGTCAGCGGGACGGTGCGACGCTTCGAGCGCTCGGACGTGATCGTGGATTTGGGCAAATTCGAGGGCATCATGCATTCTCGCGAGCGAGTCCCGACCGAGGAGTATTCCATCGGCGACCGCATCCGCGCTTACGTCGTGGCCGTCGAGAACGGCCTTCGCGGACCGGAGATCATCCTGTCGCGCAGCCATCCGAATTTCGTCCGTCGCCTCTTCGAAGTCGAAGTGAGTGAGATCGCGGATCGCACGGTCGAGTTGAAGGTGATCGCCCGTGAGGCCGGCGCCCGGACGAAGGTCGCGGTGCACAGTTCCGACGGCAAAGTCGACCCGGTTGGGGCTTGCGTCGGCATGCGCGGGGCGCGGGTGAAGAACATCGTCCGCGAGCTGAACAACGAGAAGGTCGACATCATCCGTTGGTACGACGACCCGGAAGAGCTCGTCAAAGAAGCGCTCAAGCCCGCGCAGTTGCGCTCGATCACGCTGAACCACGAGGAAAAGCGGATCACCGTGATCGTCGGTAAGGAAGAACTTTCGCAAGCCATCGGGCGCAAGGGGCAGAACGCTCGGTTGACGGCAAAGATCACCGGTTGGGACATCGACATCCAGGAAGACCGCACGGCGGAGCAGGCGATGGAGAGTCAGAAGGCCGAGGCGGCCTCGTCGCTGGCCGACCAGCTCGGTGTGACGCAAGAGCAGGCCGACACGCTGGCTGCAAACGGGATGATCTCGGCGGAGGTGATCGCGATGGCGGGAGCCGACGATATCGCGGGCGTGCTCGATTGCGACGAAGAGACCGGGCAGCGCATCCTGACCGAAGCAACCAAACTCACCACCCCGGCGGAAGAACCTGCCGCGGAACCAGCGGGCGACTCCGCTCCAGAATCAGCGGTCGAAGAACCCGCAGCCCCGACGGACGAGTCCGTCGTCGCTTAGGGCGTCGTCATGAAGACGCGCCCGACCAGAAAGAATTTCAATGGCATCCAAAGTCAGCACCACCAAGACCACAGCCCGTCCGACCAAGTCGAAGCGGGCAACGACCGTCGGACGTAAATCCGCCGCCAGCGACACCGGCAAATCGCCGACCGCCGAGGAAGCCGCAGACGCCGCTCCGGCGGAAAAGGCCCCGAAGGCCGAGACCGTCTCCCTCATCGATCCGAAGGTCAAAAAGGTCCGCAAGCCGCCGGCTGAAGCCGACGCGGCGGGATCGAAGACGTTGCCGCCGATCAGTAAGATCGCGGCCCCCGCCCCGGCCCCGAAGGCGAAGGCCGAGCCGAACAAAGGTGCTGAGAAGCCCGCCAAGAAAGCTCCAGCGGCGGCGTTGGACCTGCTTTCACCACGTTCGGCTAAGGTGCAGCCTGCTCCCGAGCCAGAACCGATTGAGGAAGCGGTCAGTGACGAAGAGGGCGAGCCGGAGGTGAACGAAGACGGGAAAAAGATCGTCCACGTCAAGCCACCGATCATCGTCAAGGATCTCGCCGAGCAACTCGACATCAAGCCATTCAAGCTGATCGCCGACTTGATGGAGTTGAGCATCTTCGCGTCGATCAACCAATCCATCGAACCCGACGTCGCGGCTAAGATCTGTGAGAAGCACGGCGCGATCTTCGAGCGGGAGAAGCGCGACCGGAGCAAGGGGGTGCACAAGCCCGAGCCAGAGGTCATCGAGGCCCCGGCCGAGCCGGATGTCGTCGACGAGGAAGAGCTGAAGCCGCGCGCACCAGTTATCACGTTCATGGGACACGTCGACCACGGCAAGACGTCGCTGCTCGACGCGATCCGTAAGACGCGGGTCACCAAGGGCGAAGCTGGCGGGATAACCCAGCACATCGGGGCCTACAGCGTCCCGCACGCAGGCTCGAGCATCACCTTTCTCGACACACCGGGGCACGCCGCCTTCACGGCGATGCGCGCCCGGGGAGCGACCGTCACCGACATCGTCGTGATCGTCGTGGCGGCGGACGACGGTCTCATGCCGCAGACCATCGAGGCGATCAATCACGCCAGGGCGGCGAAGGTCACGATCCTGGTCGCGATCAACAAGATTGATCTCCCGGCGGCCAATCTTGATCGGATCAAAGGCCAGCTGCAGGAGCACGACTTGAACCCCGAGGAGTGGGGCGGAGACATCATCTGCTGTGAGGTCTCGGCGACCAAGGGGACGGGCATCGACAACTTGCTGGAGAATCTCCTGCTTCAGACGGAAGTGCTCGAGCTCAAGGCAAATCCGAAAGCCGATGCGCGCTGCACCGTGATCGAGGCGCAGACCGAGCCGGGCCGCGGGCCGACGGCGACGGTCATTGTGAACTCCGGCACGCTGAAGACCGGGCAGGCCTTCATCTGCGGAAATTACTGGGGCAAAGTGAAACAGCTCATCGACGATCTCGGCAAACCGATGAAAGCCGCGGGGCCTTCCACGCCGGTTAAGGTGCTCGGGCTGAGCGGACTTCCTTCTGCGGGTGACGAATTACTCGTCATGGAGTCGGAAAAAATCGCGCGCGCCCTCAGCGAAGAGCGCGTCGACACGAGCCGGACCGCGAAATTAGCCGCGCCTCAACGGGCGACGTTGGAGAGTCTTTTCGACAACATCGCCGAGGACGCGAAGAAGACCTTCCCGGTCATTCTCAAAGCCGACGTGCAGGGCACGCTCGAGGCGATCACCGGTCAGTTGAACGAGATTCAGAGCGACAAGATCTCGTTGCGGATCATTCACTCGGCGGCTGGTCCGGTCACGGAGAGCGACATCATGCTCGCCCGGGCGTCGGAAGCGGTCGTGATCGGGTTTGGCGTCAAGATGGACTCGGGCGCCGTGTCCTCCGCGCGGCGCGAGGAGGTCCAGGTCAAACTCTACAGCATCATCTACGAGCTGATCGACCAAGTGAAGGAAGCGATGTCGGGGCTGCTCGATCCAGAGTTGCGCGAGACGGTGGTTGGTCACGCCGACATCAAACAAGTCTTCGGGTTGTCGCGCGGCAAGGTCGCGGGTTGCATGGTCACGGATGGGCGGATCCCGCGGAGCGCGCGGGCTCGCGTGTTGCGGGGCAAGCAGGCCGTCTACGACGGAGGACTGGCGACGCTGCGTCGCTTCCAGGACGAGGTCAAGGAGGTGCGGGCTGGGCTCGAGTGTGGTATCAAGCTCGGCGACTACACGGACTACGAAGTGGGCGACGTGATCGAAGCTTACACGCTCGAAAAGTTCGCGCAGACCCTGTAATTCCGCAGTAACCTGAGGCCTCGTCCGTCGGGCGGGGCCACCGATCATGAACCTTCGACTCCAGCGTGTCTGCGAATTGCTCAAACGGGAATTGGGAACGATCTTCGTGCGAGATCTCCAGTTCGGTGGGGCGCTCGTGACCGTGAGTGGGGTGGACATCACCCCGGATCTCAAGCAAGCCCACGTGTTTGTGAGTGTGCTCGGGACACCCGCCCAGCGGCGTGGCGCGATGGAGACATTCGATCGCGAGCGGGTGGCCTTGCAGCGCGAGTTGATGAAGCGCGTGACGCTCAAACACACGCCGCAGCTCAACTTTAAATTAGACGACTCGATCGAGCGGGGCACCCGCGTCATCGAGTTGATGGACGAGCTGGGGTTGAAGGCGCAGCCATTCAGCGGCGTGAGCGAAGAGTTGGATGACGAGGACGAAGATGACGAGGTTGATGAGAATGAGCGGTAGCGTCGTCGCAGCGGGGGATCTCTCCGGGTTAGCCGTCGGGGAGGTGGCGTCGTGAGTGCGACCTTCGACGAGATCCGGGCGGCTCTGGACCAAGCGGAGACGGTGATCGTCGCCAGCCATCTGCGACCAGACGGAGACGCCCTGGGATCGACCATTGCGGTCGCACTTTGGCTGCGCTCGATCGGGAAAAATGTGCTGGCTTGGAACGAAGACGGAGTTCCGTCGAAGTATGAATTTCTGCCGGAGCACGGGATCGTAACGGAGCCGCCGAGCGATGGGACCAAAGTCCGGTGTGATGCGTTGGTGGCGTTGGACACATCGGTGAAGGATCGTCTGGGGAAGACGGTGTTGGGGGCGGTGGACGAGCCGGGGGTGTTCATCAATCTGGACCACCACATCAGCAATGAAGGCTTTGGAACCTTGAATTACGTCGACGCGGGGTCTCCGGCGACGGGTCAGATCGTGGTCAACTTCTTCGAATCCCAAGGGATCGAGATCACGAAAGAGATGGCGGCGAGCCTCTTCATCGCGATCTCGACCGATACGGGATCGTTCCAATACATGAACACGAACGCGCGGACCTTCGAGGTCGGGGCGACGCTCATCCGGGCGGGGATCAACGTGGGTGAGTTGTCGCAGGCGATCTACGATCAGCAACCTCGGCGGCGACTGGAGTTGCTGCGATTGGCGTTGAACACAGCGCGTTTCTCCTGCGACGACCGAGTGGCGAGTTTCTCGCTGGCGCGGGAAGATTCCGTGCGGCTGGGGCTGCACCCGGAGGACAACGAGGGGATCATCGATCATCTGCGGTCGGTCGAGGGCGTGGTGGCGGCCGTCTTTTTCGAAGAACTCGGGGATGGTGCGATCCGGGTGAGTGCTCGGTCCAAGGACGTGCGGGTCGACGTGTGCAAAGTGTGCGCGTTGTTCGGCGGTGGCGGCCACGCTTTGGCGTCCGGAGCGCGGGTGCGGGGCAGTCTCGGGGACGTGAGCGAGAGATTTCTCGCGGCAATTTGTGATGAAGTCGGAAACGTTGATTGACGGGGTTCTTTGCGTCGACAAGGCGCCCGGGATGACCTCGCACGATGTGGTTGGGATCACCCGGCGCGCGTTGGGCATGAAGAAGGTGGGGCACTGCGGGACGCTGGATCCGCTGGCGACGGGGCTGCTCCTCATCACGCTGGGGCGGGGGACGAAGATCCAGGACTTGCTCATGAGCGAGGACAAGGAATACGCCGGGACGATGAAGCTGGGCGAGACGACGGATTCGCAGGACGCGGACGGTGTGGTCGAGCTGACGCGGGAGGTGCCGTCGGATCTGGCGGCCTCGCGGATCGACGAGGCTTTCGCGAAATTTCACGGCGATTTCTACCAGACGCCGCCGATGGTGAGCGCGATCAAGAAAGATGGGGTGCCGCTCTACAAATTGGCTCGGCAGGGGAAGACGGTGGAGCGGGAGCCGAGGTTTGTGCACGTCTACGCGCACGAGATCTTGAAGTTGCGACTGCCGGAAATCGATTTTCGGGTGGTGTGTTCCAAGGGGTTTTACGTGCGGACGTACGCGTTCGACATCGGGGAGGAGCTGGGCTGCGGAGCGCACTTGCGGGCGTTGCGTCGGACGAAGAGCGGACGCTTCAGCGTGGAGGGGGCGATCACGATCGACGAACTCAAGAATCTGCCGCGCGAGGAGGTGGCGGCGCGGGCGCTCACTCTGCCCGACGTGTCGCGGCTGCGGGGGGCGTAGGGTTTCCCGTGCGGACGCTGGAGACCATCGGGGAGTTGGGATCGGTCGCGGGTCCGGTGGTGCTTTGCATCGGGGTCTTCGACGGGGTGCACCTCGGACACCAGGCGGTGATCCGGCAAGCGCTGGTGGACGCAGCAGCGGTGGGCGGGACGGCGGTCGTGCTCACCTTCGACCCGCACCCCGCGCGGGTCCTGCGGCCTGACCAGGCTCCGCGGTTGCTGACGTCGAGGGCGCACAAGGCGCGGCTCCTGGACGAGCTCGGCGTGGAGGCCCTGCTGGTAGTCAATTTTGACAACGAGTTTGCGGCGAGGGAGGCGGCGGATTTTGTCGAAGAATTGGCGAGGGAGGCGCGACCGCTGCGGCAGATCTCCGTCGGGGAAAATTGGACGTTTGGGCGGGGGCGGCGGGGGAGCGTGGATTTGCTGCGGGAGATGGGTGGACGGCTGGATTTTGACGTTCATGGGATGGAGCCGGTGGTGGTGGACGGGGCGACGGTGAGTAGCACTCGCGTGCGGCGAGCGGTGGAGGCAGGAGATCTCGCGACGGCGAGGCGATGCCTCGGGCGGGAGTACACCGTCCTCGGAACGGTCGAGGCCGGGCGTCGGCTGGGGCGCACGATTGGATTTCCGACGGCCAATCTTCGGGCGCACAACGAGCAATTTCCGCCGGATGGCGTCTACGCTGTGCGCTGTGAGGTCGGGGGGGAAGTGCGGGGTGGCGTGGCGAACATCGGGGTGCGGCCGACGGTTGCGGAGAGGGGCGCGGAACGGACGTTGGAGGTGCATCTGCTCGATTTTGCGGGGGATCTTTACGGGCGAGACCTGGAGGTGACGTTCGTGCGGTGGGTGCGGGGGGAGCGGAAATTTGCGGGTCTGGAGGAGCTGAAAGAGCAGATCGGGGCGGATGGTCGGACGGCTCGGGAGATTTTGAGTTGATGAATTCTCACGCGGAGGCGCGGAGAATTTCTTTTTCCTCCCAGTGGGTCTGAGCGCTTCGGCGTAAGCCCGGTCGAAGGTCATGGCGTCGGGGCGGCAGCGTTGTGGGTGAGGCGGGCGTCTTTTCCGCGTGCGGCCAAACGGGCAGGATGCCCGGTTGGGGCGGGCTGGAAGCCCGCGCTCCCCATTGTCGGTGCCATCTGTCTATGGTGTTAAGATGAATGACGATATCTACGGGTCGACCGACCTAGGGCTGACGGTGCCGAAGGCGAAATTTCCAAAACTGGAGCGGGACCCGCGGCACGTTTATCAAGTTGTTCACGATGAATTGATGCTGGACGGGAACGCTCGGCAGAATCTGGCGACCTTCTGCCAGACTTGGGAGGAGCCGGAGGTGCATCGGCTCATGGACGAGTGCATCGACAAGAACATGGTCGACAAGGACGAGTATCCGCAGACAGCCGAGATCGAGGCGCGGTGCGTGCGGATGATCGCCGATCTGTGGAACAGCCCGGCGGCGGCGACGGGCGTGGGATGCTCGACGACGGGGTCCAGCGAAGCGGCGATGCTGGGGGGGATGGCGATGAAGCGGCGTTGGGAGGCGAAGCGGAAAGCGGCGGGGAAGCCAATCGACCGACCCAATCTGGTGACCGGGCCGGTGCAGGTCTGCTGGCACAAGTTCGCGCGCTACTGGGACATCGAACTGCGCGAGATCCCGGTGGAAGAAGGGCGGCTCATCATGACGCCGGAGGAGGCGGTGAAGCGGTGCGACGAGAACACCATCGGGGTCGTGCCGACGCTGGGTGTGACCTTTACCTGCCAATTTGAACCGGTGGCGGCGGTGGCGGCGGCGCTCGATGACTTCGAGCGCGAGACGGGGCTCGACGTGCCGATCCACGTCGACGGGGCGAGCGGGGGTTTTCTCGCGCCATTCTGCGCACCGGAATTGGTCTGGGATTTCCGTTTGGAGCGCGTGAAATCGATCAACGCATCGGGTCACAAGTTCGGCTTGTCGCCGCTGGGCGTCGGCTGGATCGTGTGGCGGGAAGAGGCGGATCTGCCGGAGGAGCTCATTTTCTGGGTCAACTACCTCGGCGGGAATATGCGGGATATCGCCCTGAATTTCTCGCGGCCCGGCGGGCAGGTGGTGTGTCAGTATTACAACTTCCTGCGGTTGGGCGAGGAAGGCTACCGCAAGATCCACACGGCGTGTTACGAGACGGCGCAGTTCCTCGCTGCGGAGATTGGAAAGCTCGGGCCATTCGAGGTTCTTTACGATGGACGCATGGACGCGGGGATTCCTGCCTTGTGTTGGCAATTGAAGGGAAAGCAGGACTTCACCCTCTACGACGTGGCGGACCGGTTGCGTTGCCGAGGTTGGCAGGTGCCCGCTTACCCATTGCCGGCAAACTGCGGTGACCGAACGATCCAGCGGATCCTGGTGCGGCACGGGGTGAGTCGTGATCTCGGAACCCTACTGCTCAACGACCTGCGCGACGCGTTGGAATACCTCGCCAAGCATCCGGTCGGGAAGCCGCTCACGGAGGGCGAGGCGGCCGGTTTTCACCACTGATGTTTCGGACGTCGGGGAAACCCCGATCTTTGCGGAAAGGGTTGACTCGGATAGGTGCGTGGCTTTGATGGCGCGCGTCATGGGGAGGCAATCCTTCAGTGCGATCATCGGGTGGGGATTGCTCCTGGGAACGGGGGTGCTCTCGGCGGCTACCGTGACCTTTCGCGATGGGAGGACGATGACTGACGTGGAGGTCGTCACTCGGACGGAAGACGCGGTGACCTTGAAGGTGGACGCGGGGATCGTCCGGTTCCCGCTGGCGACGATCGCGACCATCAACGGCAAATCGGTCGAGCCGGAGATCGCCAGTGTTCCGGAGGGCACGGAGGCCGCACCGCCCGCCAAGGCAGAACCGGAGCTATCGATGATCGCCGATGACGACGCGGTCGAAACCGAGGCGACGCCGGATCCGTGGGTCGTCGAGCCGGAGTTGCCCACGGCGGAACCTGGCGAGGAAGCGGGACCGGCGGCGGACGATCCGACGGTGCCGGGGGCCGCGGGGCGGTGGAACTTCGCCCTCGCGCTCTTGGCGATCCTCGTGGGGGGCGGCTTGTGGATGCGTAGCGTGCAGGCGGTGCAGAAAGACATCTGGAAGCGCCAAGCGGATGGGCGCTTTTGGGCGATGGTGGCGCTGCTCCTGCCGCTACTCGGGGCGGTGCTGTATTTTCTCTGGCGGGGGATCGCCGGATTGTTTGCTGGAACGAAGAAACGCCTTGCGAAGAAGAAGGCGCCGGTGGCGGATCCAACAGCCGAGGGGCTTAAGATCGGCGGGACGGGGTTGTCTTGGAAGGATCGCAAGGTGCCGGCGCCCGCGTCGGCGGAAACCGTGGCGGAGGCCCCGGGACGGCTGGAATTTCTGGGCATCGCGGCGGTGGGCGGAGGAACGAGCGGGGCGCTGGTCTCGGGTCTGGAGACCGCGCGGCAGGTGCTCGAGGACGCGCTGAGCGAGCGGGCGAGCGACGTGCACATCGAGCCGTCCGACGGCAACTACCGGGTGAGGCACCGGATGGACGGGATCTTGCAGGAGAAGCGGACGCTCGAGACCGTGGACGGGAAGCGGCTCGTGACCTCGATCAAGACGCTGGCCGAGATCGACGTGTCGGAGAAACGCCGGGCGCAGGATGGGAAATTTCGCGTGCGGCTGGAGGGCCGAGAGGTTGATTTCCGGGTCGCTACGGCGAATTCGATCTACGGTGAGAAAGTGGTCATCCGCGTCTTGGACCACGCGGGTGGGATCCTGGATCTTCGGGCGCTCGGCATGTCGGACGACATGCTCGCCACCTTTCAGGCAAACGTGAACGCGAAGAACGGCATGATCTTGGCGACCGGGCCGACTGGATCGGGAAAAACGTCGACCCTCTACGCCACCCTGCGCGAACTCGACGCGACCCGGCTGAACATTATGACCATCGAGGATCCGGCGGAATACGAGCTGGCCGGAGCGACGCAGATCGCGGTGAATCCGAAGGCGGGTATCACCTACGAAAGTGGGTTGCGGTCGATCTTGCGGCAAGATCCCGACGTTATTCTCGTCGGGGAGATGCGGGACGCCGAAGCGACCGAGGTGGCTCTGCGGGCGGCGCTCACCGGGCACTTGGTGCTGAGTTCGCTGCACACGAAGGACGCCATCGGGACGCTATCGCGGCTGCAGGACATGGGGATCGAGCGGTATCAGGTCGCGTCGGCTCTGCTGATGATCGTGGCCCAGCGGTTGGTGAGGAAGCTCTGCGCCGACTGTCGGCAGCCCTACGAGGCAACGGGGAACGAGCTGGAGGCGGCGGGATTTTCGTTCGATCCGGGGACGACGCTCTACGCCGCTAAAGGATGCGAGGCGTGTCGCGGGACGGGCTATTCTGGGCGATCGGGGTTATTCGAGCTGCTGGTGCTGGACGACGAGGTGCGGAAGGCCGTCGGGGAGGGGGTCGGTGAGATGGAGCTTCTGGAGCTGGTGCAGGCCAAAGGCTTTCGCAGTTATCGGCACGATGGAGCTGAGAAGGTCCTCTTCGGAACGACCACGGTCGAAGAAGTGCTGGAGGCGAGCTGAACGACTATGATCTGGACGATCCTAGCGATTGCGGCAGTAGCGGGTCCGGCGATCTACCGCGTCTGGATGGGCTGGCGGGACGGAGCGACGACCGAGATGCGTTACCTCATCGTGACGGTGTTTGCGGTCTTGCTCGCGCTGCATTTCTGGGAGCCGGCGACGAAGTTTTTGGTGAGCAACGTATCGGTCGATCCTCGGTATCTCGCGTTGGTGGTGTTCATTGGGTTGATCGCGGTGGGGTCCTTCGGGGCCGGGCTGGCGGTGCGCCTGAAGGGGTATGGATTCCACCAGCAACGGGAGAACCGGGTCGATCAAGTCCTCGGGGCGGTCGTGGGACTCGCAAGCGGGGCGCTGATCGGGAGCACGTTTCTGATGGTGCTCGTAATCGCTCTGCCGGTCTATTTTGCCGATCCGGAAAAATCCGACACGGCGCAGCGGATCGGGGTGTGGCCGATGCAGTTCTGCCGGCAAGTGGAGGCCTTGGCTTCGGTGGGGCCGGGGAGTCCGGATCGAACACGATTCCCTGCGGTCAAATTCGAGTTGCGAGACGCCGGGAGCGGGGACGATGTCCCGGAGGCTCAAGCGGGCGAGCGGATGATGGTGAAGAAGCCGGTCATCGTCTGGCGGTAGGGGGTGGACTCGGCGAGTGGGCACGCGGCCTTGGGGTTGCAAATGTCTGGACGCGTCGGTAGTTGTGGCGCCCCGGTCGCGAGGGCCGGGCTCAATATTTAGCTATGGAAACCACACTTATTCTTCTCAAACCTGACTGCGTCAGCAAGGGGCATTGCGGCGAAGTCATCAAGCGATTCGAGACTGCGGGCTTCAAGATTCGCGGTTGCAAAATGATGGCCCTCGAGGCGTCAGTCCTGCGCGAGCACTACGCGCACATCGCCGACAAACCATTTTTTCCGGAGGTCGAGACCTTCATGCAATCGAGTCCGGTCATCGCGCTGGCCCTCGAGGGCGAGAACGCGATCGAGCAGGTGCGCGTTCTCCTCGGGCCCACGGATTCCCAAGCGGCGGAGGCGGGCTCGATCCGAGGCGACCTGGGCGTCGACAAGATGGTGAACGTCTGCCACGCGTCGGATTCGACCGAGGCGGCGGAGGTCGAATTAAAACGTTTCTTCGCAGCAGACGAGCTAGTCAATTGGTAGCGTCCGTCGCGGTATGAGCGGGCACGGTCACAGCCACGGTCCGGCGAACTACAATCGCGCCTTCGCGATCGGGATCGGGCTCAACACCGCTTACATCGCAGTCGAGGTCGCGGTCGGGCTCGCGATCGATTCCGTCGCGCTGCTGGCAGACGCGGGGCACAACGCAAGCGACGTCCTGAGTCTGTTGCTCGCCTGGGGTGCGGCGTCGATGTCTCGAAGCGCGCCGACGGCGCGAAGGACCTACGGGTTGCGCCGGACGTCCATCCTGGCGGCGCTGACAAATGCGATTCTGCTGCTCTTGGTGATCGGTGCCATCGCGTGGGAGGCGGCGCGGCGGTTTGGCCAGGACGTCGAGGTCCAAGGTGGGACCATGGCGGTGGTCGCCGGGATCGGGATCGCGGTGAACGCGGGGACGGCTTGGCTTTTTTCGAAGGGTCGGAAACACGACATCAACATCCGCGGCGCTTACCTGCACATGGCAGCGGATGCGGCGGTGTCGGCGGGCGTGATGGTCGCGGGTATCGCCATCGCGTTCACCGGGCTGGACTGGATCGATCCGTTGGTGAGCCTGGGGATCGTGGTCGTGATCGCAGTCAGCACTTGGGGGTTGCTTCGCGAATCGGTCAACCTGGCGATCGACGGGGTGCCGGAGGGGATCGATCCGGATGAGGTGAAGGCTTTTCTCGCGAGTCGAAAAGGCGTCTGCGAAGTGCACGATCTTCACATCTGGGCGATGAGCACGACGGAGACCGCCCTCACCGCCCACATCGTCCGAGAGACGAACGCTGGGGGCGGTGCTGAGGGAGGTGTCTGCGGGGGCGACTTCGCCGTCCGGACTGGACTAGAGCTGCACGACCGATTCGGGATCGAGCACTCGACCCTGCAGCTCGAGAGTGCGGATGCGCGCTGCCACAGGTGCGAACCAGAGGTGTAAGGAGCGAACTCGCGCGGAGTCGGGGTGCAGTCCGCGCGCACGCGACGGCGTGGTCGGTCGGATTTCTAACGTCGAAAACGACGAATCGGGGCGGCCCTCCCGGACGGCATCAATAAAAAGGTGGGTTCGCCGACGTTTTTTCACCAACTGCCACTTGCCATGGGCGGGCACGATGCCCTACATCTATAAGAAATTCTAATGCACGAAATTTTCCCGACGATCCAATCGCCATCCGGAGCGCAGAATCGCCTTAAATCGTTGACGCCAGCGGACCGGCGCAAGTAACACGCTGGACCGCGATTTTCGGTCGCGCGACGCCTCGGCAATGCTCAAATACTTTTTCATTCTGTTCACTCTGGTCGTCTTGACGGTCGTTGCCGTAGCGGGATTTCGCGGGCAGCACTCGTCCAAGCGACCGATTGAGCTGTTTCCAGACATGGATCACCAGCCGAAAGTCAAAGCGCAGAAGCCGAGTGAATTTTTCGCCAACGGCGCGGCCACGCGGGTGCCGGTCGTCGGCACGGTGCCCATCGGTTACGCGATGCCGCTGGAAGCCGGGGATCAAACGGAGTCGGAAGTCGCAGTGGGGCCTTACAAATCGATCCGTTTTGGAAAAGCTCCCAATTACTTCGACACCGGAAAATTCGGTGATCAGTGGGGCACTGGGATTCCCTTTGCGGTCACCCCGGAGATCATGGAGCGCGGGCAGCAGCGCTACGCAATCAGCTGTGCGGTCTGCCACGGGGCGACGGGCGCTGGAAATGGGATCACCTCGCAATACGGGATCGTCGGGATTGCCAATCTTCACCAACAACGATTTCTCGAGATGGCGGACGGCGAGATCTTCGACACCATCACGCACGGGAAGAATACCATGATGGGATATGGCTACAACATTCAGGTGGCTGACCGCTGGGCGATCGTCGCCTACGTCCGGGCGATTCAGCGCGCTTACGTTGGCACCATCGCCGATGTCCCGGAGGCTGACCGCGTGAAACTCGAATCTCTAGAATAACCGCATGTCCGCTTCTTTGGAAACCGCCCGTCACGCGCATTCGAACGCGAAGCTCCCGTCGGCTGAGACCTTCGATTACAAGCACGTCGGTGGGAAGTTCATCATCCTCGGATTGGTCGGCGGACTGGCCCTCCTCGCGAGTTTCATTTGGGGCTTCTTTCAGCCGCAGCAGTTTGCCTTCTCTTACCTCTTCGGATTTTATTTTTTCTTCACCATCTGCATGGGTGCCTTCTTCTGGACGCTCGTCCACCACGGGGTCGACGCGGAGTGGTCGGTCACGGTGCGGCGACAGCTGGAGAACATCGGAAGCTTGCTGATCTTCATTGGGATCCTCTTCATTCCATTCATTTTCGTGAAGGGTCATCTCTGGCATTGGATGACACTTGATCCAGCGGATCATCCGCTCTTGGCTTACAAGCTTCCTTATCTCACCGAAGAATTCTTCTGGGCACGATGCGTCTTCTATTTCGTCGGATTCGCCTTAGCGACCTATCTGCTGCGTCGTTTCTCCATCAAACAAGACGCCAACGGGGATCCGAAATACACGGTTTGGAATCGGAAGCTCACCTTCGCTAGCCTGCCGTTTTTTGCGATCGCGCTGACATTCGCAGCCATCGATTACCTCATGGGTCTGAACTACGAGTGGTTTTCGACCATGTGGGGCGTCTACATCTTTGCCGGCAGTGCGCTGAGTTCAATGTGCGTGCTGGTGCTCGTCATCACGGCGATTCGAAGCGCGGGCTACCTCAAGGACACCGTCACGGTGGAGCACTACCACGTGATGGGGAAGTTGATGTTCGCGTTCACCGTCTTCTGGGCTTACATCGGATTCAGCCAGTACATGCTCATCTGGTATGCGAACATACCCGAGGAGACGGTCTGGTATCTCCGGCGCAACACTGAGTCGTGGTGGTATCTCAGCCAGTTCTTAGTCGTTGGGCATTTCTTCATCCCGTTCCTGCTCCTGCTTCCTCAACCGCTGAAACGGAAGCCAGCCTTCCTCTGCGGGATGGCGGTCTGGATCCTGCTGATGCACTTCCTCGATCTCTACGTGATGGTTCTACCGGAGCTGCACCAGGCGGGTGTGTCGATCCACGTGTTAGACATCCTGTGCCCGCTTGGCATTGGTTGCGTGCTTGCAGCCATCTACCTCAAACGCTTGGGCGACTCGTCGCTCTTCCCAGCGAAAGATCCGCGTTTGGCGCTTTCGATCAAAATGAAGAACTGATGGCCGTTCCTATGTCTACCGGATCTACTGCCACGAGGTCAGCGTGGCCTATCTACGTCGGCGCACTAGTGATGATCGGCGTCTTTTTGGTCATCGCATTGCTCCTGCGCGGCATCGCCCCGTCGGGTGCGACCGACGAGGTCGAGAAGGCGGAAGTTCGCCGCACGAACCTCGCTACCCTCAACGAATCCGACCAGGCTGAGATGACTGCTTACGGCTGGGTGGATCGCGAGAAAGGAATCGTCCGCGTGCCAATCGAGGACGCGATGGCGAAGGAGATCGAGACGCTCAACCGACAAAAACCTCGGGCAGCCTACGCGATTGCAACGCCCCCCCCGGCTCCAGCGGCTGATCCGACAGAAGGCTCCGCCGAAACTGTTGATGATGAAGCGGCGACGGAGAGTGCTTCGTTGGCCGCCGCTCCAAGTGAAAAAGAGGCTGTGCCGGAAGAGTCTTTCGTGCCCGCAGAGGCCGAAGCCGTTCCCGTGGCGGGACCCACGCCCGGAGCTCCCGGAGCTGAACCGGCCGAGAGCGCAACACCTGCCCCCACATCCGACCAATCATGACCGCAGGCCCGACCACCGCTCATCCCACGACGATCCGAGGTGCGCTCTCGCTCGAAGAGCGTGCGCTCATCGACCGCTCGGCCCGCTTCCCGGTGCTCCTATTTATCGGTTGCGGGGCCGCTTGGCTACTGGTCGGATCACTGCTCGCGACGCTTGCCGCCTTTGCCTTGGTGCTCCCAAGTTGGTTCGATTCCTTTGCGTTTCTCTCGTTTGGTCGGCTTCAACCTGCGGCAACCAATGCGTTTGTCTACGGCTGGGCTTCGCAAGCTGGCATCGGTCTCGGGATCTGGCTGACGGCCCGCTTGTGCCAGGCGTCGCTGCGGCACAGCACCTTGCTCATCTGCAGCGCGCTCGTCTGGAATCTTGCGGTCATGATCGGGATCTTGGCGATCTTGGCTGGTGCGGGCACTTCGCTGGCGTTTTTTGACATGCCCGGGTTTGTGAATCCGATCCTGCTGCTCGCCTACGGGTTGATGAGCGCTTGGGTGATCGTCATGTTTCGCTTTCGGCAGCCGGGAGCAGTCTACGTGTCGATGTGGTATCTGCTGGCGGCTTTCCTCAGCTTTCCCTGGCTCTACGCCACGGCGAGCGTCCTGCTCGTGTGGTTCCCGGTGGCCGGATCCGCCACGGGGCCGATCCACGCGTGGTTTGCGAATGGCATCGTTAATCTTTGGTTGGTGCCTCTGGCGCTAGGGATGATCTATTATTTCGTTCCTCGCGCAGCGGGTCGCCCCGTCTACAGTTACGGTCTGGCAAGCTTCGGATTTTGGAGTCTTCTCTTACTCAGTGGTTGGAGCGGAATGACGAGGCTCACGGGTGGACCGCTGCCCGTCTGGATGGTGACCACGAGTGTCGTGGCAACTGTCCTCCTGCTCATTCCCATGATCGCGGTCGCGACCAACTTGCTGCTCACGGTTGCCGACACGAACTGGCGGTCGGAGCCAACGGGTGCGGGGACGTTTTTCGTGGCGGCATTCTCCGCTTACGCTCTCGTTGTCCTAACTGACGCGCTGACCGTTTTTCCGTCCGCGAGTAGCGTCTTCCACTTCACCATGCTTACGCCAGCTCGCGATCAGATGCTGATCGGCGGGTTGGTTACTCTCACGTTGATCGGCGGGATCTTTGCCGTCGTACCCGGACTGACGGGGCGACCTCTTCCGTTCCCGGTGCTGCGGTCTCTCATTCTCTGGTTCACCGTGACCGCGCTCGCCTCCATCATCACCGCCGGGCTCGTCGGCGGATTGACGCAGGGGCTATCGATCCGCGACGTCGAGGTGACGTTTATCTATAGTCTGAAGTTCGCCGAACCCTACCGGGTCCTTGTGGCGGTGAGCGAATTGCTGATTTTGGCAGCGAATGCGCTGCTTGTCGTCGTCCTTGCCTGGGCGGCCATCCGGCCCGTCGCTTTCCCGGAGTGGGCGGGATCCATCTCCTCAACCAAGAGCAAGAACCCGCAGGTTGTCCCCGCATGAGTAAGTTCCCACGTCTCTTTATCGGTATTCTGATCGTCTTCGGCTCGTCGTGGGTCGGGGTTGTTGCCTACGCCTACGTTTCGCTCGCTGATCTTCAGCCTGAAGTCTCGGAGGAGACGGGCGGGGTCGTCCCACCCGCGTGGCCGGGCACTGCGAACCTCGGCCTGCACGTATACGCTGTCAATGGCTGCGTGTATTGCCACAGCCAACAGGTGCGCCCGGCTCCGCTCTTCACGGACATCGCCCGAGGATGGGGGGTCCGTCAGACGGTGCCTCGCGATTACCTGCGGACCGCAAGTCCATTCCTCGGAGAGAGCCGAATCGGTTCGGATCTATCAAACGTCGGTCTGCGGCACGACAACGCCGCTTATTTCTACCAGCTTCTTTACGAGCCAGCCGTCGTGATGCCGGGATCCAACATGCCCGCTTACCCGTATCTTTTTGAGGAGCGGAAGATCTCGGGTGAGCGGAGCGAACTCGCGGTCGACGTGACAGGGCCCAGACAGCCTAAGTCAGGCTATGAAATCGTCCCAAAAGCAGACGCCATCGACTTAGTCGGCTATCTGATGTCGCTCAAACGCGACTATCCGCTGCCCGAAGCTCCCGCGCCGATGGTGGAGGAGTAACCCCACGATAATAGACAAGTGAGCGAGCCCAATTCTAACCCTACGAATGACAATCTTCGCGCTGAAGGTATTGAGCCTTCGGCGGGCGCGGCGCCGGTGCCAGCTTGGCTCTGGATCCTGGCAGTCGTCCTAGTCGGCTGGTCTGCGTTGTATCTCGGAATGAACAGTGGAGGCTTCGAGGCCGATATCTTCAATGCGGATCAAGTCTCATGGGCTGGCGGTGGCGGGGGTCCGGCTGCGCCTCCCGACCCGATGGTCGTGGGGAAACGAATCTACACTGCCAACTGCGTAGTTTGCCACCAGTCAACCGGGATGGGCGTCGCTGGTCAATTTCCGCCGCTCGTTGCCAGCAATTGGGTCGTGACTGGCGAGGATTGGCACGGCGACAATCATCTCGCAAAATTGCTGCTCCACGGTCTGCAGGGTCCGGTCCAAGTCCTCGGAAATACCTACAACAACGCGATGCCTGCGTGGAAGCAGCTCAAGGACTCGGATATCGCCCACGTGTTGACCTACATTCGCAATGAGTGGGGCAATCAGGCGCCACCGATCACTCCAGAATACATCGCTTTGGTCCGAGAGGATTCGGGTGATCGGAGTGAGCCGTGGACGCAAGCCTCGCTGCAGGCGATTCCGAAGCAAATGATCTCGGACGCAGGTTCAACTAGCGGCGACGAAGCCGCAGCGGATGAGGCGGAGGTCCCCGTTGAGGACGGCAACGCCGTAGCCGCCGATCCCGCCGCGCCCGCCGGTGCGTAGCGAGTTCCTTCATTTGCAGACTTCTCAGACAGCCCTTATTCTACAGCACCGATGACTCGCAGCCGCTTTTCTAAATTTTTCACTTCTTTCCTGGGGGCGGTGCTGTTCGCTTGTTGGATCGTTCCTTCGGTTCAGGCCGAGGTCCGCACGAACAACCCGTATTGGACCGCTCCTGCCGCGACGGTCGACGCTCTAAAGACCGACACGATCATCAACGCGATCTTCTATCTCACCGTTGGTGTGTTTGTGGTCGTTCAGGCGTTCTACATCTACTATCTGATCCGTTACCGGCGCCGCCCGGGTCACAAGGCGCACTACATCCACGGAAACAACAAGGCGGAGCTCATCTGGACGGCCACCCCGACGGTGGTGTTCTTATCGCTGGCAATCTGGGGAGACAGCGTGTGGCACGACATGACGTCGACCCCGCCACCAGTCGACGCCATTGAGGTAGAGGTCGTGGGGTATCAGTTCGCTTGGGATCTGCGTTACGCTGGGGCGGACGGAAAGCTCGACGAAATCGACATCGAGAAAATGGGCGGGGCGGAGAATAAGTTTGGGCTTCAGCGAGCCGATTGGGCGGAATCCGATGACTTCAGTTCGACGGAAATGGTGATCCCGGTGGGGAAGCCTGTTCACGTGATCTTGAGGTCGCGCGACGTAATCCATTCGTTTTACGTTCCGGAGTTCCGACTCTACCAGGACGCAGTCCCCGGTCGGACGATCGATTGGATGTGGTTCGTGACGATCCGCGAGGGCAAGTTTGCGTTAGCTTGTAGTCAGCTCTGCGGCACGGGCCATTTCAACATGCAGGCGCCGATTCGCGTCGTCAGCCAAGAGGTCTACGACGAGTGGGCTGCCGGAAAGATGAAGAGTCGAGCTGAAGAGATTGAGGCTGCGCGGGCGACGAAGGTCGCAGTCGCGAACTAGCGCGAGGATTCGTCCGGCGTCATCCCGCCACTCGGCGAGCCTTCCCCGGCTTCCCGAAGTGCTTGATCAAAGTCCGGCAGGATCTGGCCGGATGTGTTTTTTAACATCCGGTGGGGACTTGGAAATCTGCTCGTATGAGGCGAGCGCAACGGGTGTCGCAAGCGGGACGAAGCTTGGTCCAGCCGATGGTGGGCTACTCTACCGACGGTCGAACGGCCGGATCTACCGCTTAGGCTGTCAATCTCAGTGACGGGCGCACTCGTCGCGGGAGTGTAGGGATTCCTAAATGACCGGGTGACTGTTTCCATCTCGTCGGAATATTTCAGAAAGATGAAGTTCGTCCAAATTCCCTATTTGGCTTTCCCAGTGTCGGATCGTTAGTTTGCCGGAACCATCGGCATCGTTCTCAGATTCGCAACGTTTTGGCAACCGTCGGCGATCTTGCCGGGTGGCTTCCTGGTGCGGACTACGACTACTGGCTACCTATCCCGGAAAATCTTGCGATCACAGAGGTCTCAACTGGTCGTGCTTGTGGCCATTATCCATAACGCCGGCCATCTCGGGGGCCGCGCTGGGCTTGTGACCGCTCAAGTTTCGCTGAAGATCCGGACACGAGATGCCCGCTCGTGATGCCGATGGGTCGCCGGAAATCTCCTGATTCCTAGGAAACGATTTGCTCCAACGCGGAACTAAGCTCAGTCGTTGGTCACTGGGGCAGGTTTACGGCCCAACTTGTTGATCGCAAGCGCGCCGAAGGTGAGCGCTATGAGCGCGGCAGCCGGGATGAGGTGGAGTAACGAATGAGTCGCGGGATCGTCCGCGGCAGGGTGACCACCGTGGGCGTGAGCGAGAGCGGGGAGGGTCAGGACAACGAGAGTAGTGAGCAAAGATTTCATCGGCAGCGTTTTCCTAAAGTGGACGCGGCATTTGCGATTCGCAATGGGAAACTGGTCCGCCGGCGGTCCGTTGCCGCAGCTCGGCCACCCCGCTCCCTAAGCTGGATGCCTACTGAGCGCTAGGAACTGAAATTGCGTCCCCATGATCTCGGGGTGTAGCAGCGTCTTGAAGCCGCGGAGATCCGAGGTTCGCTGCGGAGTCTCGGGCTCGGCCTCGAGCTCGAGAAGGAGGGGGCGGGCGGCTTCGACGAGGAAATGGTATTGGTCCGTGAATCGGACCGTGGTCAAGCCCGCAGCTTCACCGGCCTCGATGAGGGTGGTGAAATCCACGTGAGCGGTGAGATCTTTGTTGCCGACGTCGGTCAATGGATCGTCGTCGCGTTGATGGGCGTGGTAGCAACTAAGAGTTCCGCCGGTCCGCCAGGCGGCGTGGAGGGTCGAGCGGGAATAGCCGTAGTCGGCGATAAGGATCTGCCCGCGCTGGAGCTTGGAGGCGACGGCGGCGATCCATTCTGCGGAGGCGGGACGGACTTCGGCGAGGTAACCAACCGGAGCGTCGCGGGGGAGATTCCCGGTCTCGTCGGTCGGCAGGAGGGCGAGCGTGAGAGCACCGTCGGTGGCGATGACGTGCCACTCGGTCCAGTCTTTCTCTTCATGACCGGATCGTTGGAAAACGCGGACCGGTAGGGCGTCGACGAATTCGTTGGTGAAGTGGACGCCGGTGAATTGAGGAAGACGGTCGAGGTCGGGGAAGTGATTGAGCTGGACGGTGGGGTGGTGAGCGAGGTTGCGAGATTGGGCCTCGCGGAGGTGAGAAAAAGGCTCGACGATGTCAAGTCGCAGGCAAGCGTAGAGCGCGGGGTGGCGATCCCGCAGAGCGTCGAGAACGTCGGCGGCGAAGGTGCCGTCGTTGGCCCCCTGCTCGACGAGCGTGAAGTCGGTGGGCTGGTCGAGGTCGTTCCAGACGGTGGCGAAGTAGTCTGCGAGAATGCGCCCGAACATCCGGGTAGCCGTGACGCTGGTATAAAAGTCGCCGCCGCGACCGATCCGAGCGGTGCCGCTGGCGTAGTAGCCATGCCGGGGGTCGAAGAGGGCTCGCTCCATGAAGGCGTCGAAGCGCAGCGGGGGAGCCGGGCAGCCAAGTTCGGCCAAGAGACGGCGACCGAGCGGGGTCATTCCCCCTGCGGCGAGGGAGGGGGCGGGTGGGCTGGGCATTCCGTGGCAGGCCGCTCGTCGGCGGGACTCGCTCTACCGAGTGATCTCGCGGACTGAGATGTTCACCGTGCCGTCGGCGGTCTCGCGGACGTCGGTGATCAAAAACGGCCGCTCGCCACCTCGGCTAACGCGGTTGCCCTCGGTCGGGGGCTGGCTTCCAGCGGGGTATTCGACAATCACGCGAGTGGTCGCGCCGACGGCACCAGCATTTGAGCGGAGGACCGCGCGGTTCGTGCCGGATGCGGTCACGACAAAGTCACCTTCCAGGTAGACGCGGTCGCCGGATACGGGCTGGCCGGCCAGAGAGGCGGACTCCTGCACACCGACGAGGCGACCTCGGGGCATCTGACCAGCGGGGTAGGTCTCCCAGCCACCGGCGGCGGCATTGGCGACTGCCGGTGGGCGGCTGGTCGGGTTGAACGGCTTGAGAGGGACAGCGGGAGCCACGGTCGGAGCGGGCGTCGGAAGTGCGGCAGTGACATTTGCCGGGAGCGGGACGGCTGGCGGGACGGGGATGGTGGGGTCGATCGCGGGCACCGGAGCGGGGGGAGAAGCGAGTGCGGCAACTGGCGCAGGCGTTGGGGTCGGAGCGGGCGGTGGCTCGGGGGTGGCTCCAGCGAGGTCGGTGGCGGGCTGGATGCGGATGAGTTCGTTGCTGGTGGCGGGCTCGCCGGCTGCGGTCGCGGTGTCGAGCCCGGCTTTGCGCCGGTAGGTGGAGTAGCGGGCGTCGGCGTCGGCGATCTTTGCCTGCGAGAGAATGGGTAGCCCGGCTTCGACGTTGACGCTGGTCGGTGGATCCAGAGTGAAGCTGCCAGGCCCGGTGGAGGCCGTGTAGCTCGGGTAGTGGATCGGGATAACGGTGAACTTGAGGCGTCCGTCGGCGAGCTTCTCGACGCCGGTGATGGCGGTGAGGTCCTGGGTGCGTTGGATCGGGATATCGAGTCCGGTGAGGAGGCTGCGGTGAAGGGCAGCGATCATGCGCTCCTCGGCCGGGAAGACGTGCTCGATGAGCACGGCGGGTTGATCGACGTCTTGGGCGACCGCGACGACGCCTGACTTGATGAAGTCGTCGTCGGTGAGTTGGTAAGAGTCGAGGATGTTGAAGCGTCCGGTGACGTAGGGAACGAGTTCTTGGCTATTGTCGTAGTTCTTGAGGTATTGGCGAATGAGGCGGTTGCTCTCGTTCTTCAGGTCGCGGGTGGACATTTTTCCGTAGCGCTCGAGGAGCTTGTCGGCGGTGAGAAATTCCCCTTTGGGTGCCTGCAAGATCTCGAATCGCTTCGGCGGCTCGATCTTGTTCATTTTCTTGAGGATCGAATAGCTGAGCGGCTCCTCGGGGTGGCCGAAGACGTAGTAGGTGCCCATCCAGCAGATGAGGACAAGTCCGATGAGGAGGACGATAAAAATGGACCAGCCGATGAGGTCGGCGCGTCGCTTGGGTTCGGCGGATTTCGTCTTGAAGCCGCGGGATGTGCTCCGGCGGGCACCGTATTTCGAGCGTGGATCGGGCATGGTGCGGGCGGCTTGGCTAAGCGGCGGCGGTAGCAGCGGTGGGCGCTTCGAACGAAGTCCCGCAGCCGCAGCTCCGGATGGCGCGAGGATTGACGATCTTGAAGCCCGCCCCGGCCAAATCGTCGATGTGATCCAGGGTGCAGCCGTCGAGGTGGTCGGCGCTATCGCTCGCGACAAAGACGCTGACACCGGCACGGGTCGAGACTTCGTCGCCCTCGTGACGTTCGCCCATCTCCATACCGTATTGCAGCCCCGCACAGCCGCCGCGCTCGACGGAGAGGCGAAGGCCGTGGCCCGCGGGGGCGGATTTCTCCGCGAGCAGGCTTCGCAGTTGTTCCGCTGCGTTATCGGTTATAGAGAGCATGTGGCAGTTTTATGGGTGGTCGTGCGCGAAGTCAAATGATGCGGCGGGAAAACCGTGGCCCTGTGGCCCAAAACGCAGCGCTTGGGCGGCGTCCAATCGCGGGGAGGGGCTGACTCGGTGGGGATGATCCAGCGGCTGCCGGAGGAGGTGGCGAGCCAAGTGGCTGCGGGGGAAGTCGTGGAGCGGCCGGCTTCGGTGGCGAAGGAATTGATCGAGAACGCGATCGACGCGGGCGCGACGCGGGTCGACGTCGAGTATCGACGCGGGGGAACGGGCTACCTAGCGGTGGCGGACGACGGTCGGGGGATGGACCGCGACGATGCCGTGTTGTGCCTGGAACGACACGCGACGAGCAAAATCCGAACGGGGCGAGATCTCGAGACGGTGGCGACGTTCGGCTTTCGCGGGGAAGCGGTGCCGAGCATCGCGAGCGTGTCGAAGTTCCGCCTGACAACGCGGGAGCGCGGGGCGGCGGAGGGCACGGAAGTCGCCGTGGCTGGGGGGCGGATCGAGGACGTGCGGGCGAGTGGGGCGGCGGAGGGCACGCGGATCGAGGTGCGCAATCTGTTTTACAACCTACCGGCTCGGCGAAAGTTCCTGCGGGGCGAGCGGACGGAGGCAGCGCACATCGAGCAGGCTTTTCTGGTTGCGGCGTTGGCGAATCCGGAGGTGAGATTTACCCTGTCCAAAGACGGGAAGCAGACGCGCCTGTTGGCGGCGGGAGGGGATCTTCGGACGCGGGTGCGAGATCTCAGCGGGGCGGATTTCCTGCGGTCGCTGTTCGCGTTCGAAAAGTATGAGCACAACGGGCTGGAGATCCGGGGCCTGCTCGCCCGACCGGGTCACGGTCGGGGCGATCGGTCGCAGCAATTCTGGTTCGTCAACGGGCGCGCAATCGTGAGCAGTGCGCTGTCGCAGCCTCTTCGGGAAGCTTACGGGACGGCGTTGCCGCGTGGGATGCAACCGCCGGCGGTGCTGTTTGTCCGGATGGACGCGCGAGAAGTGGACTGCAACGTGCACCCGGCGAAGCGGGAGGTGCGGTTTCGAGATGGGATCGCGGTGCGCGAGGCGGTCGGGGCCTGCGTCCGGGCGGCGCTCGTCCGGGAAAGAGGGGGGGGCACCAACCGTGGTGGGGGCAGCGAGGATCCCGGGCGCGGACGCGGCAACGCGGACGCGGAGAAGCCGGGAGACCCGGTGGGGACTGTCGACGACTCGCCTGCGGGGAGCGACGAGTTCCGCGTGGCGAATGTCCTGGCGCGAAGGAAGCGAGATCTGGAAGCCCTTGAGTCGAGCGAACGAGCGACGTCGGAGGGGGCGGGGGCGCTGGAACACCCCGGGGCGCCGGAAAATTTCGTCGAGTCGCCGCCACGGCGATTGGTCGAGGTCGAAGTGGCCTTGCATCCAGAGTTGGCAACGGTGCCGGAGAGGTTTCGGTTCGTCGGCAGACTGGGGGAGCGCTTTGTAGTGATGGAGGACGCAGCGGGGATGGTTCTCTTGGACCACCGGGCGGCGCGGGAGCGCATCTGGTTCGAGCGGACGTTGCGCCGGATGGCGTCGGGCGAGGGAGCGTCGCAGCGCTTGTTGCTGCCAGCGGTCGTCGAATTGGCTCCCAAGGACGAAGCCTGGGTGCGGGAGAACGCGCCGTCGCTGCAACGAGCGGGGCTGCTGGTGGAGACGTTTGGCCGGGGGTCGGTGAAGGTGGACGGGCTGCCGCCGATGCTGGGCGCGGTGCCAGCGGCAGAAGTACTACTGCGGTTGATCGACGATGGCCGGGCGAGTGGGGCGTCGGGTCGGATCCGGGCGGTGGAGGAGGTGATTGCGCGGTCGGTTGCGAGGTTCGCTCCGACCGAAGAATTGCCGGGCGGGACCGGGGAACTCCGGGATTTCTTAGGCGAATTGATGGCGTGCGATCTGCCTTACACCTGTCCGAGTGGGAAGCCAACGCTGGTGCATTTTTCGTTCGGAGAGCTGGAACGCAAGTTCGGTCGGGGGGTGAGGGTCCAAGATTCGGTCTTTTGAAGTTCTGCGGTTCTGGGATACTCCCGGGATGCACGAGAGCTTGAGGATCGAACCGGCGACTTTGGATGACCTGCCGGTTCTCGCCGACCTGTTGGACGATCTGTTCACGCTGGAGTCGGACTTCGCGCCTGACCGGGAGAAGCAGACTCGCGGCTTGCAATTGATCCTCGAAGATCCGTCGCGAGGTCGAATCTTTGTGCTTCGCAACGATCACGCGATCATCGGTATGATTAATCTGCTCATCACGATCAGCACGGCGGAGGGGGGATTTGTGATGCTGCTCGAAGACCTCGTGATCCACCGCGACCACCGCTGGCAAGGACTCGGATCGAAGCTGCTGGAGCACGCGGTGAACTTCGCGCGGGAAAAAAGATTTCTCCGGATCACGCTGCTGACCGACCGGGCGGATCGAGGCCCCATCGAGTTCTACTGCCACCGTGGGTTCGTGGAGAGCGACATGCAGCCGCTGCGGATGGTGCTGAGGGACTGAGCCATGGCGGTGGAAGATCTGGGATACGCGAAGATCGACGTCGAGCGACGGGAGCGTTGCGGGCGGGCGGAGGTGATCTATTGTCCGGGCAAAACGGCGGAAGAGGTCGCGGGGATCGCGGTCGAGTTGCGGGCGAGGGACGAGGTCGTGCTGGCGACACGGGCGACGCGGGAGCAGGCCGAAGCGATCTCGGCGCGGTTGCCCGAGAGTGTCTATCACGAGCGGGCACGGTGCGTGACGTGCGGGTTCGCCGAGCCGAGCGGCTCGCGTTGGGCCGTGGGGATCCTCAGTGCCGGGACGGCGGATCTCGCGGTGGCGGAAGAGGTGGCGGTGACGCTCGAAGCGTGCGGGCAGCGGATCGAGCGGTATTGCGATGTCGGGGTGGCGGGCTTGCACCGTCTAGTCGGTCAGCTGGACGCGGTGCGAGAGTGCGGCGTGCTGATCGTGGTGGCGGGGATGGAAGGTGCGTTGCCAAGCGTAGTCGCGGGATTGGTCGATATGCCGGTGATCGCGGTGCCCACGAGCGTGGGCTACGGGGCGAATTTTGGCGGGCTGTCGGCGCTCCTGGGAATGCTGACAAGCTGTGGCAGTAAGGTGACGGTGGTCAATATCGACAACGGCTTTGGCGCGGCGAGCGCTGCGGATGCAATCCTGCGACTCGCGGATAAGACCGGAGCATCGACTTGATTCGCCCGCCGAGGGTGCAGATCAATCTCTGCGAGAGTTGATTTTAGCCCGCTGCTCCCGCATGGTTAGAGGATGCGTTCCCTCGTAACTTTATCGGCCGGTGCCGGGTTGGCCTTGATGTGTTTTCCGGCTTTGGCCCAGAACAAGCCGAAGGCGGCTCCTAAGCCGCAGGTGAGCGTGGCGAACGGAAGTTTCGAGAGGTCCTACGGGGTTGAAAACCCGTGGACGGGCGTGAATTCCAAGGGAAAGCTCGACTCCTTCCGCGCATCGGTGCCGGTGCTGACGGAGTCCGGAACCATCGGTAAGACGCCGATGCCGGTATCGGTCGCGATCCACGACATGAACGGGGACAGTCTTCAGGATCTCGTCACCACCGATGCCCAAGGCTACGTGCGTATCTACTTCAACGAGGGGACGGCGGCGGAGCCGAAGTTCTTGACCGGTGAGCTCGCTCAAGCCTTTCTTGGTCGGCCATCGGATGAGTTTGCTGATCGCGAATACACCCGCCTCGCCCCCCGCGTGAGCGTGGCAGATCTCGGCGGGGCGCCCCAACTCCTCGTCGGGAACTACTTTGGAGAGATCTTCATCCTGCCGAACAAAGGGAGCGGGGTGAAACCATCCTTCGAGCAGCCATCTGACATCGCGCGACTGGCGATTCCGACCGTGGAAAAAGGGGGGCAGCGGTGGGGGAACGTGTTTGCCCCGGTCTTGATGGACTGGAATAACGACGGAAAGAAAGACCTTCTCATCGGCGAGGGATCCTATTCCGCGAACAATATTCACCTAGCGATCAACGAAGGTTCCAACGGGTCACCGAAGTTCTCCGAGAACAATCGCCACGTCGTCGTCTTCGGCGAGCTTCGCAGTCAATTGAGTCCTGCGGTCGTCGACTATAACGCCGACGGGCGACCGGACCTGCTCGTCGGGGCAAGCGACGGCCAGATCGGCGTGTATTTGCAGACCGACAAACCGTGGGAGCCGGGTGTGGAATTGCCTTTCGCCTCATTCCTGTCTGCTGGCGGTAAACCGATGTCGGTAAGAGGCGTGGCGACGGTCGCGGTGGGGGATCTCAACTCCGACGGGAAGTTCGACGTGGTCGTCGGCCAGACCGATGGAGGCATCTCTTACGCACTGAATACGGGGACCCCCCAGGAGCCGAAATTCGATTCGCTCAAAGAGTTCGGTGGGGGCACGGCATTTCCCGCAATGCGCTGGCCTTCCGGTTGGGACGTTGATCTCGGCATCGCTCGGGGGAACAAATTGGCCTTCGCTTCCGTCGTCGAAGAGGACGCGTCTGAGGGTAAGGGCAGCCTAAAGATCGGTTACGTGCCGAACCCGAACGAAGTGATGCCGCCGCCTTACAACCAGCTGAGCGCCAAGGGAAATTTTGACATCGATCACGGTTACAACAGTAACTTCGCGGCGTCGCAACTCATGGAAACCGCGCCGTCGAATATGGTCATGCTCCGCCAGCGGACGCCTTCTCGCTTCAAGATCGGCGACTCCTACACCCTCAGTTTCATGGTGAAGGGTGCTCGGGTGAGTGACGGGGAGATGCGGATCGTCTATGACCAGTCCGAGAAGCTGGGGGAAAATCTCGTGGCACGAGGAGAGCGGGGTCGAGCGACCGTCAGGCGGCAAGTGGAGTTCGAGCGAGTGAAGGAAACGAGTGATTTCTCGGTCGGGTCGACTTGGCGCGAGGTCAAGGCGACGTTCACCCCGCGCTTCGAAAGCAGGATTTTGAACGACGTGGGAATAACTCGTTCGGTCGACATCGAGATCTTGTTCTCATTGCAGCCCGGCGAAGGAGAGTTTTTCATCGACGACGTGAAGTTGACTAAAAATTGATGTCTGCCGCTCGCGTGCGCGCCGCTTTCGTAATGGGAGCCGGTCTGGGATCGCGTCTTCGCCCGTTGACCGATTCGCGGCCCAAGCCTCTCGTGCCGGTCTTCAATAAACCGCTCGTGACGTTTGCCCTCGATCATCTGCTCTCGGTCGGCGTCGAGCGGATCGTGATCAATACCCACCACCTCAGTGAGCGCTGGGCGGATTTCTTCCCAGCGCGGCGTTACCGGGGGGCGGAGATCGAGTTCGTCTTCGAGGAGGAGCTGCTCGAGACCGGGGGCGGGATCGCTAATGCCGTGAAGCAAGCACCTTGGCTGAACGAAGAACCCTTTCTGGTCTACAGCGGGGATGTGCTCACGGACGTCAGCCTCGACCGGCTGGTCGAAGGCCACTTTGCCGGGGAGAACGACGTGACGGTGGGGCTGCGCAAGACGGGCTTCAGTGAGGCGATCGCTTGTCGCGAAGGTCGAGTGGTGGACTTCAAGGGACACCACGGCCACGCTGGGCAATTCGATTTTGCGAACGTCTCGATCTGGACGCGTGCGGCAGTTGATTGGCTCCCGCCACCTGAAGAGAAGGCACCATTTTTTCCGGTATTGGCCGACCGACTAGGCGGGGCAGATCGGATCGGCGGCGTAGTCCTCGACGCTGGCGAATGGTTCAACGTCGGGACCCGGGATGAGTATCTTCGGGTGCATCACGTGATCCAGGAGACGAGCTGGCGACCCTCTTACTTGGCAGCCGACGACCTCTGGCCGGTGCGGGTCGATCCGACCGCAGACGTCGCGGCAGACGCCACTCTGGCGAAGTCGGCGGTCGTCGGAGCGAGGTCGCGAGTCGGTTCGCGCGCGTGCCTCAATAGCTGCATCGTGTGGGATGATTCTCAGATCGAAAGCGACGCCGAGATGAGCCGCTGCATCGTGCGGGATTTTCAGGTTGCCAGCGGGTCGCTCGCGGGCGAGGACATCTGACTTTTCTCGCGCCAATGCAGCCAGATTTTGTAATTTCTCAGACGCGCGAGCGCTTTCCAGACCTTTCGAGCGTGGACCTGACCGTTTTTCCCATCGAGAAGGGTGGCTCGGGGCGGGAATACTACCGCGTCGGGTCGAGCGATGGCTCTTCGATGGTGGTGGTGAAGTATTCGCCCGAGCGGACGGAAAACCTTAAGTTCGTCGACTTGGCGACCTTCCTCGACTCGAACGGCGTGCGGGTCCCGCGCATCTACTCACACGACGCTCAGCAAGGGCACATCTGGATGCAGGACTTGGGGTCGGACGACTTGTGGAGCCTTCGCCACCTGCCCTGGCCCGAGCGCCGTCCGGCTTACCAATCCGCCATCGACGCCGTCTACGAATTGCACGAGACGGCGACGCGGGCGTTTCAAGCCTCGCCAGTCTCCGTCGAACTCGAATTTAACGAAGAACTCTACCGATGGGAGCAAGGGTATTTCGTCGAGCACTGCTTGGTAGGCATCTTTGGCCTCCCGGCCCCCCAAGCCGCGAAGGTCCTCGACCTGCCCGTCCTTCGTGGGATGGCCGAGCAACTCGCGATGGAACCCCGGGTCCTCGTGCATCGCGACTTTCAATCTCAGAATGTGTTGGTCTCCAAAGGCCAGGGCTGGCTCATCGATTTCCAAGGGTTGCGTCCAGGATTAGCTCAATACGACCTCGCGTCCCTCCTCTACGATCCCTACGTGACCCTTAGTGACGCGGAGCGAACCGAACTGCTCGCTCACTACCGGACTCTCGCCGCGCGACGGGGGGGGGCGGTCACTGATAACTTTGATGACATCTTTTGGATGTGCGCAGCGCAACGACTGATGCAGGCGCTAGGAGCCTACGGATTCCTCGGATTAAAGGGTGGACGGCCCGACTTTCTCGAACACGTTCCAACCGCTCGGCGCTCGTTGCAAGCGGTCGTAGCGCGCATCGAAGGAAGCAGCGAACTCAACCAAGTGCTCGAAAATCTCCAGTGAAAAGCGAATATCCACCCACCGTCGTCATCGAAAACATCTCGCCCCTCGTCTCGCTTGGCTCGTATCCCGTGAAACGCGCGGTCGGCGAAGAACTGACCATCGAGGCAGACATCTTTAAAGAGGGCCACGACGTCGTGCGGGCGAGCCTGAAGTGGCGACCCAAGGGAGCGTCCGACTGGCACGAGACCGCGATGCAGCCGGTGGCCAATGATCGCTGGAGCGGGACGCTCTCGGTGAGCGAGCCGGGGCATTGGGAGGCCGTCATCCAAGCGTGGGGCGACGACTTTCTCTCCTGGCAAGATGAGGTGAAAAAGAAAGTCGACGGCGGCTTGGAAAATCTGACGAGCGAATCGCTCGAAGGGGCTCGCATGCTGCGCGATGCGGCTAAACGTTCCAAAGATTCGGCTGATAAGAAGCTGCTCGAAAGCTTCGCTAAGTCGCTGGAGAAAGCGACTCCCGCCGATTTGAAGGCCATCGCCACGGACCCTGAGGTCGAAGGGCGGATGGAATACCTCCTCGACCGGACGCTTGCGACCACCGCCGAGCCCGTCATGCCCATCTGGGTCGACCGAAAGCGCGCCGCCTTCGCGGCCTGGTACGAATTTTTCCCCCGCTCGGCGGAAGGCAAACCGGACTCGGGCTCAACCTTTCGCGATTGCCTCCCCCGCATCGACGACGCCCGGGCCATGGGGTTCGACGTCATCTACTTCCCGCCGATCCATCCGATCGGTGTCAGCAATCGCAAAGGCCCGAACAACACGCTCAACGCCGGCCCTGGTGATCCCGGCGTCCCCTACGCAATCGGCAATTCCGCGCAGGGCGTCAACGGAGGCGGTCATCAGGACGTCGCCCCAGAACTCGGCACCCTCGAGGATTTCGACTGGCTAGTCGGCCAATTGCACGACCGCGACATGGAGATCGCGCTCGACTTCGCCATCAACTGTTCGCCCGATCACCCCTACGTCCGCGATCACCCCGATTGGTTCTTCAAGCGGCCCGACGGCACCATCAAATACGCCGAGAACCCGCCGAAAAAATACCAAGACGTCTATCCGCTCAACTTCCACTGCAAAGATTGGCGCGCTCTCTGGAACGAACTCCGGGACGTCCTTGTCTTCTGGGCCGACCGGGGCGTGAAGATCTTTCGAGTCGATAATCCCCACACCAAGCCAGTTTCTTTCTGGGAATGGATCATCGGTGAAGTCCTCGCTAAGCATCCCGACGTGATCTTCTTGAGCGAAGCCTTCACGCGACCAAAAATGATGCAGACCCTCGCAAAAGTCGGTTACACGCAGAGCTACACGTATTTCACGTGGCGCGAGACGAAAGACGACCTCACCGAGTATCTGGAAGAGCTGACGCAGGGGGAAATGGCGGACTATTTCCGCGGGAACTTTTTCACCAATACTCCCGACATCTTACCCGAGCACCTCGTGACTGGTGGTCGCCCGGCGTTCCTCATCCGGGCCGTTCTCGCGACCACCCTTGTGCCCGTCTACGGGATCTACAGTGGGTTTGAACTGTGCGAAAACGACCAGTTCCCGGGGAAGGAAGAATACAATCACTCCGAGAAATACGACTTCAAGGGCCGCGACTGGAACGCCCCGGGAAACATCAAAGACTGGATCACCGCACTGAACCGCGCCCGCCGGGAGAACCGGGCGCTCCAGGAATACCGCAATCTGACGTTCCACCGCTCGGACAACGATCAAATCATCTTTTTCAGCAAAATGACTGCGGGTCGCGACAACATCGTACTCGTCGCGGTCAATCTTGATCCCTTTGCCACGCAGAGCGGCTTCGTCGACGTGCCGGTGGAGGACTTTGGACTGATGCCCGGAGGCCGCTACCGGGTGCGCGATCTGCTGTCGAACGAGACGTTCAGTTGGTCAGGCAGCCGCAACTTCGTCTCCCTCGATCCAAGAAACCGCCCGGCCCACGTCCTGGTCGTCGAACGCTGGACCGGCCGCGAGGCGGGGGTGGACACGTTCGAATAGGTTCGGTCGCGGCAATCGGCCTCGCTTCGATGCAACCGCAGTGGCGTTCCTAAGTCAGTTCAAATAGAGGTGGTGGCAGGTTGGGCCACGCAAGCCTGGAGCTGTCAACGCCAAAAGAACCAACCACCACCATGAACAAAGACAACCTGAGGGAAGCCGACCTGTAAGCCGGAGGAAGAGAAGCGAGCGAAGTTCGAAATGATGCCGAAAAAATGGACACGCGAACTCGGTCTGCGTTGATTGTTAGGTCACTGAGTTAGGCGTCGTAAGCTAGGCTGATTGGTATTCGTAGGAGCGGTGGAATCGGAGGGGATGTTGAAAGGCTCAGTGTAATCGAAAAGCGTCGCGTCGAGGAACTTGGGGACGCCCCCCTTGCCGGATAGCATTGACCGAAGCTGTTATTCGCCGAAAGCTGGATCAGTCGCTGTTTCTGGGTCATCGGCGGGCAGGGTGTTGTCAGCCATCGCAACGACGCGGGGTCTGTAAATCCCCCGTTGGGTGACAAAAACCGATAAGTCGTGATGCTGCTTGAAATCAGTCGGGAAGAATAAATCCACGGTGTCGCTGTAACGATCAGAGAATGAGACTTTAATCGACTCGGGTTCGTTCGATCCAAGAAAGAGCTCTTCCGACAATCCATCGTCGACAACGTCCCATTCGCCAACTCCTTCGGCACTAATTTTTAACGGAAAGCCGTAGGAGCCGGAATATATTCTCAGGCGCTTTCTGGGCGGGGTATCTTGTTCGGGATCTGGTTTCTCCGGGGCATCCGGTTTGACATTGGCGGAGATCTTTCCGGCAGATGTCAGCTGAATTGTGACGGTAAAGAAACGGGAGTCCTGCGACTGTTTCAGTTCGAAAGATTCGAGGGTTATGTCACCACGTTTGATGCTGAAGCTGGCATTTCTGGGAACCTGGGCGTAGTCGCGGACGAACCCAGCCTTGATGCTGGTAAGGTAGGGTTCGTTTTTTTCGTAGAGATCGATCTTTTGAGCGGAGACCGGGAGTAGGTTGACGATTCTCAGAAACGTTTCGTCATCCACCTCGACGGCGAGAGATAGAGATGTCGATTGGCTCAACGCAGCAACTGCGCAGAATACGAAGATGGGCCAGCGGCAGGTTAGTTCCATTGATCAAAAAGACGAATTACGTCGACGGTTGAGGGTGTGTTGCTCGCGGCCAAGTCGTCCCGTTCGTCGAATGGCCCTCCAGGATACAGTCTTTCAACTCGGATCACTCTGGTTAGATGGCTGGTGGCGGTCGGTCGGAAGTCTCCGGACGCCATCGATTCGCCGGATTGCCCCAAAACGTGAATCGAATAGACCGAGCCTTTCAGCGTGAGTAGTTCCAGGGTATTCCGAAGTATCTCTTCTCGTCCGGAGTCCAGTAAATCCGTGCGGTCGTCATCTGGGCTCATCGAAGTGCCCGCAGCGGCAAAAACTGTGGTTCCGGAATTAAATACCTCTAGATCGGAAATCTGCCCCAGGGAAAGGAACGGACCGGTCACCGCCCCTGCGACCGCATTCTCCAATGATGTGATGATATTACTCGCGGAGATCTCGGACGCCGGGGGAATATTCGGATCTTTCGCATTAGCGAATGGGTTCGCTGGCGTCGCGTTCGACTGGGACTTCAGTGTTTCGAACAAAGCTTTCAAAGGACGGTTGGCTGGATCTCTTAGGACGGAATTGACTAGGATCGATCCTTTGGAGGTGTCTTTGGCTTTGAAGATATCCAGAAGGCGATAGGCTCTGGTGGGTGTGAGTTTGGAGGCGAATGGATTTGAGGGAACGGTTTGAGGGAGATTTCCCGCACCGGAGGCGAGCTCACTGGCGGTTGATCCGATTGCGAGAGTTCGAAATCCCGAGCGCTGGTATGTCCCGGAGCTGTGTTTCAACGATCCAGGTATTGCTGGGTCGTAAACGAAACCAAGTTCTCCGATCGACTCCATTTTTTCGTTCCGGATGACGGCAACGGGACGGATCAAACTGGGAGCGGATTGCGGCAAAAGTGGTTCCGGAACCCATTCGTTTTCGGTAGGGCCTGAGTTGTCTGGAATAAAGCCGTAGGATCCTCCGTTCGAGTCCGCGTTAAGCTTCGTAGCGGACTGGGAATTCGAGGTATTTCTCCGCCATGCAATTGCGCTGACCGATCCTCCGCTTTCCGAGTAGGATGGAAATATGTCCGTGGCAGATCTTGGATCGCCGGTATCCAAAGGCATTTTTCGATGGGAATTGTTACCGCCCGATGTTCCCTCGTTTCCGAAAGGTTGGCTTCCGATCAATCGTTCGCTGTTGGAAAGAAAATTGGCCGGACCCTGTTGAGCAACACGAGCTTGGATGTCGAGGTAGCCGAATTCATTGATTACCAGAATTTCCGTGAGGACGTCCGCTGAAGTTGCCAACTGGTCGCCGTCCATACGTAGTCCGTAACCGCCGTAAGCGTAGCTCGATTCGGACCGAGCAAGATCAACCCAGATCGGGCTTCCGGTGACCCATCGTGACCGATATTCAGATTCCGTTGGTAAAGTTGTGAGTAGCGCGTAGCGACCCGCCGGAATGGTTGTCCCGGCGGGAACGGACAGGGCAAGCGGTGGGTTCCCAGGTTCCCCTGGCAGGTCGGGATCGGGCGCGGTCGCGGTAGCGTTGCTCCCCGTGCGAGGCGTTACGTCGTTGCGCTCGGCTAAAAGAATTTGAACCGTCCCCAACGAATCGATCTCGAGCGGTTTCTCGTGAAGGTTCAAAATCTCGAAAGTATGATCGATTCGCAAAGCACCTCCTTCGTTGTAAAAGTAGCCAAGATACTCGGTCACTTGCGGGACGATTTCTTTTCCGAAGGCGATCGGAGGCAGTGGCGGCGCACCTTCTCCCACTCCAGTCGGGTCGGGTGGCTCCTCCCATCCTCCCTTGTTGTGCCGAATGACCGTCGGCTGACTGTCCTGATCTATGTAGTCGTAAATATTTGCCGCGAGCCGGATCGTGTAGAGTTCTGCGTCATCAGGGTCGATCATTGCGTCCGTGGAGAAGCGCTTGGCGAAGTTTGGGAGCGCGGTGTTGATAAAGTCTCCCAGGGCGAGGACGTTGTCCGCGATCTTTTGCCGTCCTTCGGAAGTCGTCACGTCATCTGCCAAATCGACGTAGTCGTTGAGGTTGATTCGGCGAAAGCCTGTGGCTCCTCGTTCGTCGGCTACCGAATAGGTGGTCACGAAGGCCCGGTTCTCATCCCAGGTCGCGTCTGACGCCAGCCCGCTGGTCTTTTGAAATTGCCGGTAGGATTTTGGCGTCAGCGGCAAGGGCTGTTCGGGAAATAGTTCGCGGTTGTCGAAGAATTCAGAGGCGGTCTCGTTCGCGGTCGAAGAATTCGAAACGAGTTTGTGAAGAGAAATTTCGGAAACGGCACCGCCGACCGATCTGGAAGGTGCTTTTGCAGGTCCAGAGATGTTTCCTGCTTCGGCCACGTTGAGTTTTGCGCTTTCGTCATCGACCCAGTAGGCGAAGCGAGCAACGACCGGATTGTAGCTCGGATCGGATTTGGTGGTGTTTTTTGGCAGAGACGCGTCGGCGAGAACTTCAACCCACGGAACTGGAATCACGCGGCGGTTTCCTCCTACGTCTCGCAAACCAATCCATCCGGTCGGGTATCCGTAGGTTGGAGAATTAATATCCACCAACTCGCCGGTCACGTCCGCTGGCGAAGCCTGCGGATCCACCGCCGAATAGGAAGAGTTCAGGAATCGCTTCTCGGCCACGGCGGTTGAATCCGCGTTGAGGCGTAAACTCACCAGATAAGGTGCGGTGACGGATGCAGATTCGAAATTCGTGCTGACCTCTTCGTAGGCGTTGACTGGAAAATCGAGATTGGAAGTCGCGAGGTTGTCGGTCGCTACGACGGCTCCAGCAATCGCGGCAAGTCTGGCTCGCTCAACGTTCAGATAGCTTCTCGCGGTCTGCCGCTCGACCGACATGCTTTGGAGGAACGCGGTGACGACAATTGTGAGGACGACAATCGCGAGGAGAGTCGAGATAAGCGCTGAGCCGTGCTCGCTGGAGCGGGGAAGCTTCATGGTGTCGGTGTGGGAGTGGCTTCGGCTCGGGTTTTGGCCGTCGCGTTGGCGCGAGCCGCCCCTTGTAGGTAGACGCGCGTGGTGAACGTGCGGGCGTTTAGTTCGTAGGCTTCCTGGGAGGAGGAGCCGGGTGGATTTTCCCAAGCCGTTTTGTCGTTGCCCCATCGGTCGGCCATATCTTCGTTAACGGCCACGATGGTTATGTCGATCAGGTCGGGAAGGGGATGGTCGGTGGCGGGGGCAAAATTGCTGAGACCGCCGAATTTTCCAGTCGCGGGTGTGTTGACGATGTCGTAGGCATTGATTTTGAACCGCGTGATGTTGCGGGCAACGATCTCGACTTCCTTGATGTTGGTGCTGGCGATTGGCGTGGACGCATCGAAGAACGGCGTGTCACCTCCCGCTTTAATGTTTTTGAACGTATCGTCGCTGCTGACAAAATAGCGATAGAGGTTGTAGGAGCCTTGGTCGGAGACGCTTTGTGAAGATTTCCCAAACGCCAGAAAATATCCAACCGCGCACAGATCGCTTTTGTTGCCAGACGGATCTTGAGCGGATTCCGGAATTGCGGTCAGGAAGAAGAGTGCGTTGCCAATGGACGAATCGGCGGGATTCTTGACCAATTTGGCAATGTCTGCTGATTTCGTCGCCGCCGCGAAGAAAGTCTGGTCGGTTGAAGCATAGCTAGACTCGAGGTCGTTCGTGATTACGCTGAGGGCGGCCCTTGCTTCCCGGTATGAGTCGACGCGACGTTCGCTCTCCCGCCAAAGGCGCGTGGCCGCGTCGACCATGGAAAGTAGAATGACCAGCAGGACAGTGAGAACTGTCATCGCGACCATTAACTCCAAGAGACTGAAGGCGTCGCGGCGCGTGTTCGATTTTCGCAATGGACTTTTCACGGCGACATCGGCGCCGGATTAGGCACAGCGTCACGCTGGCGGACGACCGTGAAGAATGGATATTCCGAAGCACCGGGAGAGTTCTTGCGACCGGCAGGAACGATGATAATGACGTCTACTCGCGTCAGACCCGGCGATGGAACGTCCGCGGTGAATTTGACTTCTGCCTCGAAGGTTCCCTGCGAGACGGAAGCAACGGCCACGCCGTCCTGATCGAAATAGAAGGTCTTCGGCGCTCCCGGAGTTGCGAGATCGATTGAGTCTCCGCTTTTAGCAGAGGAGTTGGCCGGTAGAAATGGCGATTGGGAAACGAGTCCAGCCACAAGTTCCTTGACGATGAAGGCGGCCTGGGTCTCGTTTCTACTGGCAGCCGCCGCGTCCAGAGCAATCGGGAACATGCCCAAAATACCGACGAGAGCGAACGAGATGATGCCGACTGCCAGGACGATTTCAATGAGGGAAAAGGCCGACGACGCGAGGGTCCACGCTGGCCGGGAGAGTTTCATTTCGAAGCTTCGTCGAGTTCCGAGGCAGTGTCACTCAGCTGAGTGATGTCGAGTCGCGCCCGACCGGTGTAGCGGGCGAGGGCTATTCGTTCGAGTGGCGCGGTGCCTTGGGCACTGATCCGGGCTTCCTTTCCGGCGCCATCGCGAGCACCCTCGGTGACGAAGAGCGTGAGTGTTTCCTTACTGACCGGAGCGGGCGAGAGGATCGTTCCGCGAGGGCCGAATGATAGGTAGGACAGCTTATCGGTCGAATCGAGCCCAGGTGGGGCGTAGGAAGTCGATTGAAGATAGGTGGGAGCTGTTTTGCCGTCCTCGATCAACTTACTTTCACTGTAGAGAAGAGTCTTCTCTGGGAGGGTGATCCACTTCGAAAGCTGAATTGGACCGGTGCCGGAAGTCGTGTCCCACGGGAGTCGATCCCTAAGTACAAGAATGGAATCTCTCTCCGGAAAGGCTCGGCGCCGAAGAATGACCGTCACTTCCGCTCCGCTTTCAAGCGCGGCGACGCGGGCTTGCTCGAAGGTGTTCATGAGGGTGGTTACGGCGGCTTTGCGGCCGGCGGTGCCGACCATGTTGCCGACGGCTGGGGCGAGGAGGCTGAGCATGACGACCATGATGGCCATCACGGCGATCAGCTCGACGAGCGAGAAGGCACGGACGCGACCGTCCGGTCGCAGCCGCGCGCCGTCTTGCGTCCTCAATGTCGAATGGCCTTTGATCATCGTTTATCCCTTGCAGGCGGTCAGGCGACTTCGCAAAAGACAAAATGTGCCAACATTGTGACTTGATTCAAGTGATTGTTGGAGAGGGGATTGTTCGCATTGGCTCGTCGGTAACCCACCTGCGCCACTCTTCCTCGGGGGAGCGGCGGTTGGAAATGAGACGGAAGCGGGCATGGGGACGGTTGTTTTTCGCTTCCGATCCAACGGGCGTCGGATCGGAAAATAGGTGACGCGGACGGTGAGAGTTCAGCAGTCAGCGTGCCAAGGCAGAAAATCAGCAGTTTTTGCGACCAGCTCGAGAAGCGTGTGCGAAGTGAATTTGTCGGCAGGGACTTCCGTGACTGGGGTCGCTGCTAGAATCAATCAAATACTCCTATGGGCATTCTTTCTTGGATCGTTTTCGGACTCATCGCTGGTGCGGTGGCAAAACTCATTCTGCCCGGGAAGGATCCTGGGGGGTGCATCGTCACGATCATTCTTGGAGTGGTGGGAGCCTCGGTTGGGGGGTGGATCGGGACTTTGCTGGGATTCGGCGGCGTGGATGGATTCAACATTGGCAGCTTTGGCGTGGCGGTGCTGGGCGCGATCTTGCTGCTGTTGATCTATCGCTTGGTGCTCGGAAGGAAGTAGCTGCGGCGCGGGGGGTGCGGCCGCCCGAAACGAACCGCGAGAGTTGCTTGGCTCGGTGACCTGCGCTTCAGAACGCGTCCAGTCTTGTCTTTTGCAGACCAGGGGTGGAGCATGCTCGAAACCCTCCTAACGACATATGCCCTCAGAAAACTCCGGTAACTGGAAGCTCAAGAAATACGACGACGGTGAGATCTTTGGCCCGGTGACGTTCGGGAAGATCTTGGAGTGGGCTGGGACGGCGCAGATTGCGCCGCAAGACATGCTCTCCGAGGATGGATTGGTTTGGACGAAGGCTCCAATGATCCGGACTCTGAAGATGGATTGGATCGTCAAACTGGACGAGGGGCATTACTATGGGCCGACGACGGTCGGGGCATTGCTCGAGTTCCTTCAAAACTTCGAGATCTCGGAGAAGACGGTGGTGCTCGACTGTTGCTCAGGCGAGGAGATGCCCTTTGGCGAATGCGATTTCTACCCCAAGGAGGATGTAGAAGTGACGGCGGAGGATCTCATGGCGCGGGCACCATCGAAGGGAATTATCCGGCTGAGTCTGCAGAAGCGAATCCGTGAGCTGGAACTGAATCTACTCGAGAAGAGGCGACAGGTGGAGCTGGCGGCGGACACGATTCACCAACTCGAAAATCGGGTGAGGGAATTGGAGGCGCGCCTGCGGGAGATCCAAGGATTTGAGAAGTAGCGACGAGCGATCCCGAGCGGAGAGGCGACCTTGAGCGCGTCGTTGGCACTGGTGAAGTTGCAATGATTGGCCCCAACGCTCGGGTTTTTGTCTACGGGACGCTGCGGCGGGGGGAGTGCCGGGATCTGCGGTCCGCGTTTGGTGGTGGGCGATTCGTGGGCGACGGATGGGTGGCGGGGCAGCTCTTCGACATCGGGGATTACCCGGGGCTGCGGTTGGACGCGGGGGGGAGCCGGGTGGTGGGAGAGATTTTCGAAGTCAGCCCGGAGACTCTTGGACGGTTGGACGAGCTGGAGGGATTCGACCCGGACCGAGCGGAAGCAAGCGAGTATCTGAGGGTGCGGGTGTCCGTTGTCGATGCGGACGGAACGGTAGAGGATTGTTGGACCTACGAGATCGCGAAGTGGCACTGCGCCGGTTGCCGGAGGATCATGAGCGGTGATTGGCAGTTGGATCGGGTCGGGAGGTGAGTGTTGGTCAGCTCGAACCCAGGCGCGGAGCTGGTCAGCTCGGCGGCTGGGCGGGCCACTCGTGGGGGTGGCGGCGTCGAAGTTCGGGGATGGCCCAACCGCGTCCCGTGGCTTCGAGACGGTCACAGTAACCGGGGAGGTGGTGGCGGTTGTAGACGAGGGAGTGCTCCCGCATGACGGTCCAGAGTGGGTCGGTGTCGCTGGTGGAAGAGTGCATCATGTCGTCGTGCCAGTCCGTTAGGATGCGGAGGGCGCGGTCGCAGAGATCCCGGCGTTCGTCGGCGAGGTTGCGTTGCTCGTGCGGGTCGTCGTGGAGATCGAAGAGCATCTCGCGGGGGAACAGGTGGTAGCCGTCGTCGTAGGTGCGGATGTAAAGGTGATCGCCGAAGCGGACCGCGCGTTGGCAGACGTGAACGCATTGGCCCACCACGAGTGAGTCCCGCCCGAGGTCTTCGCCGTGGGTGAGGGTGCGGGCGTAGCTGGTCCCATCCCAATTGTCCGGGGGGGTGCCACCCAGAATCTCCGCGAGGGTTGGGGCCAGATCGAGGTTGTAGTGCAAGCCGTCGTCGGTGGTGCCTGGCGTCGTGACGCCGGGCCAGGCAACGATCATGGGGATGCGGGTGGTGCAGGAGTCGGCGGTGGCGTGTTCGCCGTAGATGCCGAGTTCCCCTAGGTTCTCGCCGTGATCGGCCGAGAGGATGATGGCCGTGTCGTCGAGAATGCCATGGTCCTCGAGCCAACCAAGGATGAGGCCGATCTGGTCGTCGACGTAACGAACGGCGGTGTCGTAGCCATCGATCATGCGGCGAAGGTCGTCACGATTCTCGAGGCTTCCGGGGTGCTTGGGGTAGCGAGGGTCGACCGTGTCGTCGAACATGTTGATCTCGCGGGCACCGTGCGGGCCGACTTTCTGCTGATGGCTGGCGAAGACTTCGTCGGTGAGCCAGGCGGGAAGCGGATCGTCGGCGAAGGGATTCGGGTAGTCTGCGGGCGTTCGGTAGGGCGTGTGGGGATCCCAGTAGTTGACGTGGAGAAACCAGTCGTCGCGGGTCGCGTTGTCGCCGATCCATTTCTCGACGACAGGCGTGACGACTTCGGCGGATTCCATGCCGTGATCGCCCGTATTGAAGATCTCGTTGAATCCGGCGTAGAAGTGGCGAGCGGCGTGACGTTGCGCAAAAGGACTGATCTGAGCGGTGTAGTGGCCGTTTCTCTGCAAGAAGCCCGGGAAGGAGGTGGACTCGATGATGTCTCGCGCTTGGCGGGTTGGCCCGTCGTGCCGTGGGTCCGATGCGGTGCCGCCGTGACTGACAACACCGGTGTGGATGCCGAATCGACCGGTGTACATCGCCGTGCGGGAGGGGAGGCAGGGTGCGTCGGAGCAGTGAACACCGCTCATCCGCAGACCACGTCTGGCGATCGAGTCGATGTGCGGAGATGTGTTGCGGTGGTAGCCGTAGCAGCCCAGGTGATCGGGACGAAGCGAGTCGATGTCGAGGTAGAGGATGCGCATAGGGATCTGGTCCGTCATCCGATCACAGACGGTGGCAGAATGGCGAATTGATCCGGTGCGAATCGAGCGGCCAGTGAAGGCGGACGGGCCGACTCCAAATGAATCGTGGCGCGGGGATCGTCACCGATCTCGCCGCGCCACGGGCTCGGGGGAAAATCTTCGCCGTTCGGCTATCGGCGCCAATGGTGGCGACTGGTTCCCACCGAGATTCCGGCGGTGAGAGCGATGCGAGGGCGGTAGATAACCGGTGCGGGGCGGTAGCAGACGGGTGCCGAGCGATAGACCACGGTGCGAGGCTGCACGTAGACAACCTGCGGCTGGGCGTAGACGACGACCGGGCGTGCTCGGTAGCGTGGGGCGGGTGCGCACCGGTAGCTACCGCCCGCGTATTTGTAGCCGCCGGTATTGATGCCGACGGCGAGACCACCCGCCTGGGCCGCAGGGACCGCGATCAAGACTGCGGCGACGGAGAGAGCGAGCGCGAGGATGGTTTTCATGGTAGGTGTTGTCTGGTGAGATCAATAACGATGCGTTTGCAGATTTATTCAACTCTTTCGTGGTTGGGTGCGGCGGGGGTGATGTGGTTTTTCGCCGGGTGCGCTTCGGTGAAGTCAACGGCGATCTATTACGTGCCGACAACGGTGGAGGTCTTTCCGCCGAAGCCGAAGGATTACCGGATGCCGATCCTGGAGAAAGAGCCGGATCGGCAGTATCGAACGATCGGGAACTTTGCGTTCGAGACGGCTCTCGGGTATCGATTCTCGCGCGAGGCGATCCTCTACAACGCGCGGGTGAACGGGGCGGACGCGGTGATTCTGAAAGACGTGAGCGGGCGGCGTGAACTGTATCTCACGCGGGTGCCACCACGGGTCGACTACGCGCCGGTCGGAGGCTACTACGGCGGCTACGGTCGCCGGGGCTACGGCGGCTACGGTGGATTCGGCTACGCGGCTTACTTTCCGATCTATCAGCCGGGCTACGTCCGGGCTGACGAGGAAGTGATCACGTCCGTGAGTGCGGAGATGATTCGATTGCGGTGAGGCGTTTTCACCTTTGCCTTTTGAGTGTTGAGTGAGCGAATGAACGAGCGAGTGACCATCGATGCGCCGGAGGTAGGGGGGAAAGTGTTGCTCCACTCGTGTTGCGCGCCGTGTTCGGGAGAGGTGATGGAGGCGATGGGCAACGCGGGGGTGGAATACTCGATCTTCTTCTACAATCCGAACATCCATCCGAGACGTGAATACGAGCTGCGGAAGGAGGAGAACGTGCGGTTCGCGGAGAAGGAGGGGATCGAGTTTGTCGATGCGGACTACGACACCGGGAATTGGTTTGCGCGGGTGAAGGGATTGGAATGGGAACCGGAGCGCGGTGCGCGGTGCACGGCGTGTTTTGACCTGCGGTTTGAGCGGACGGCGTTGCACGCGCACGAGCATGGGTTTCCGGTGATCACGAGTTGTCTGGGGATCTCGCGGTGGAAAAACATGGAGCAGATCAACGGGAGCGGGGAGCGGGCGGCGGCGCGGTACGGAGGGATGAGCTACTGGACTTACAACTGGCGGAAGAAGGGCGGGGCGTCTCGTATGATCGAGATCTCGAAGCGGGAGGAGTTCTACCAACAGGAATACTGCGGGTGCATCTATTCGCTGCGGGACACGAATAAATGGCGGACCGAGCGGGGACGCGAGAAGGTGAAGATCGGAGTGCAGTACTACGGGACGGCAACCGAGGGGGACGGGAGCTGCGGGTGAATCTTTTCTGGTGACTTGTGAGTGAGGGCTAGCGGCGTCGGAAGGGTTTCTTTTTTTCGGACGGTGGGACCGGCGGCGGTTGGTCTGGGGTGCCGGGGGCAGGGTTGAAGCGGTCGGCGCGGGCGTCGTTCCGTTTCCAGGCGGACCAGCTTTGGCGGAAGTTGGGCGCGGATTGGCGGCAGTAGCGGTAAAAGTTTTCGACGAAGTCGAGGCGGTCTCGCTTGCCGGTGGCGCGGACGCGATTGGAGTCGGAGGTGTTGGCGAGGTCGCTGCCGCCGAGGCGGTGTTGGCGTTCGATCAGGGCGGAGGCGCTAGCTCGACCGCTGTTGGCCATCATGTCCACGAGCGTCATGAAAGTGGTGGTGCGTCCCAAGCCCGTGTCGCAGTGGAGGTGGAGCCAAGTGGACGCGTCGCGGGAGCTGATGAAGTCGACGAATTCGTCGACGACGGCGTCGGTGGGGGCGGTGAAGTCGAGGGTGTCGAACCGGCGGTAGCCCCAGGTGACTCGGCGGACGAAGCGGTCCTCGGTGGAGGTCTCGCGGACGTTGATGCGCAGGTCGATGGACTCCCAATCGGCGGAGTTCGTGTAGCCGTCGAGGGCGAAGGCGGTAGCGGTGGCGCGGCTGGTTGATCGCGCGGCGGCGAGCCAGCGGCGCTCGAGCTGAGTCGCGGGTTCGGCGGGGAGGCGGCCGAGCGGTCCCCAGGAGACCGCCATGTTATTGATGAACCCGTGCGGCTCGGCTCGGAGGTCGACGACGGTGACTTGGCGGTCGGGGGTAAGGGTCTCTTGGAGCGCCCAGAATTGGTTCTGACAAAACTGGCCGCTGCCGGACATCCGGAGGGCGACGAGGCCGTCGGCGGGCACGGGGGCACCGTTGGGCAGGGGGCGGGTCGAGATTTTTTCGTCGGTCGAGCGAGCGTTGAAGGGGAGTTCGCGCGGGGAGGCGATGTCGATGACGAGCTCGGCGGGTAGCGGAAAGGGGTAGTCGGGTTGGGTCAGGACGAGCTGGACGCCCTCGGGCGGCGGCTCGGGGGAGGCAGCCCAGGGGAGCGCTACGAGAAGTGCGAATGCAAGGGGGACCATGAGGGACATGAAGAGCATGAAGGGGTGAGAAGGAATGAATTCTTCAGGTCCTTCGTGCTCTTGATGGTGAGAACCTTCACTCCGCGAGCGCGGCGTGATCGATGGTGCGAAGACGGTCTTGGCGGACGCCGAGGCGGGGGATGCAATCGATGAGGGCGCGGGTGTAGGGATGCTGCGGGTCGGAGAGGATCCGATCGGTCGGGCCGTGCTCGACGATTTTCCCTCGGAACATGACGGCGACGTTGTCGCAGAGGCCGCGAATGATGGCGAAGTTGTGCGTGATGAGGATGATCGACATGCCGAGGCGACTGCGGAGCGCCGCAGAGTTCCTCCAAGATCTGCGCCTGGATCGTGACATCGAGTGCGGTGGTGGGTTCGTCGGCAATGAGGAGCTTGGGTCGGCAGGAAAGGGCCATCGCGATCATCGCGCGTTGCTGCATGCCGCCGCTGAGTTGGTGGGGATAGTCGTTCATCCGCTTGGGCGCATCGACGATGCCGACGGCGTCGAGCCAGTGGATGACCTCTTTGTCGACGTCGTCGACGTCGGGCCGGTGGATGCGGATGGCTTCGGCGATCTGCGAGCGGATGGAAAAGACTGGGTTGAGAGAGCTGGAGGGTTCTTGGAAGATGTAGGCGATCTCGCCGCCACGGATCTTGCGGAGTTCTGCTGGGGGCATCTTCAAGACGTCGCGACCGCGCCAGAAGATGGAGCCGGTCGGGAAGGTGGCGGGCGGCTGGGGCAGGAGGCGGGTGAGCGCGAGGGCGGTGACGCTTTTTCCGGAACCGGATTCGCCGACGATGGCGAGGGTCTCTCCCTCGCCGACGGAGAAGGAGGAGTTGACGACCGCGTCGGTACGGCCCCGATCTGTGTCGAAGGAAATCGAGAGGTCGCGGACTTCAAGGAGTGGCAGGTGATCGGCCATGGAGTCGGTTTAGCGGCTGGGAGGGGGGATGGCGATGATTGCGTGCCGTGGGGTTGACTTGGCGAAAGAAAACTAATTAATTCGGTTCATGAAAATTCTCCCCGGGATTTGCGGTTTGGTTGTTGGACTCGGAATTGGGGGGCTTGCGACGGAGAGCCATGCGGGGGAATCGGCGGTGCGGGTGGAGGTGACGATCCTGCGGGGAAATTCGACGGCGGCACCGGACGTGATGAACGTCGGCGAGACGACCGGCTTGATCGGTGTGTTCACCCCTGAGCAGCGGGCGGAAATGCTGAAGGACCTGAAGCGGGATGGTGTGATCGTCGAGAACACGTTCGGCACCCTCGTTCGCAGCGGGGAGGGAGCGACGGTTGGCGCTTTCCGGGAATTTCCACGACCGACGAAGTGGAGCGATGTCGGCTGGAAAAGCGAGCAACTCACGCCGCTCCTTTTCGATCAGCAAGACGTGGGGCTGACGTTCGAGGTCGCTCCGAGGGTGAACGCCGACGACCTCGAACTGAAACTTGGAATCACCGAGACTCGATTGATCGGATTTCCGGTGACCGGGGGGATCTGGCAACCGGCTTTCTCGAGGTCGAATCTCGAAACGTCCGTCACGATGTATGGCGGACAGAGTGTGCTTTTGCGGCTGGGGAGCGAAGATGACGCGGGCAGCCCGGTGACGACTTTTGCGATGGTTTCGGCGGAGGTTCTGAAAGCACAGGGTGGCGCGGTGGATCAGGTCACGGATCAGGTTGAGATCGAAGCGAAGTTCGTCGAGACCTCGGATGGGACATCGGAAGACTTCGAGGCGGTGAGGGTGGCGGCGAATCGGGTCCTGAAGGCGGAGGATTTCGAAGCGCTCGTTCGAGCTTTGAACCAAAGGAAGGGAGTCGATCTCTTGTCGACTCCAAAGGTCACGACGAAGGTCGGTCAGCGGGCCATGATCAACGTCGTCCGTGAGTTTCGGTATCCGACGGCCTTCGATCCGGGAGAGGGTGAAACGCCGCCGACTCCGACGCAGTTCGAGACTGAAGACACGGGTGTGATTCTCGAGGTCGAGCCGAGGGTGGGCGAGGGCGGGATGATCGATTTGAGACTCGATGCGCGGGTCGTCGATTTCGAGGGGTTCATCGATTTCGGCACGGAGGCTCCGACGACGTGGAGCGCTGATGGGACGGTGAAGATGGATAAAAAGTCGGGAGCGGGCACTGCGGCGGTCATCAATCAGCCCGTTTTTCAGGTCCGGCGGGCGGATTCTCGCGTCTCGGTGCCATCGGGCGACACGGTCGCCTTGGGAAGTCCCGTGCGGCGGGATGAGCAGACGGTTGCTTCGGGTCCGCCGGAGAGTCGAACCGAGGAGGTTGTCGAGATCACGAAGTCGTTATTCGTTTTTGTCACGGCGCGGTTCGTCGATGCCGCAGCAAAGGTCGTCTCGGACCGGGCCGCTGAAGTGCTCGCGGACGATGTGGAGATGCGAGAGCCGCAGGCGAAGGATGGGATGACCTACGGAACTCCGGTGCAGGGGAAACCCGGATTCGTCACGAGTCCGCACGCGCCGGACGCGGGTTACGTCGATCTGCGGGGGTTTCCGCCGGATACGGAGGTGAAGTGCCCCTACACCGGGAAGATTTTTTTGACGCCTTAGCTGGTCGTCGGATGGTCGCGCGTTGGATGGGTGTCATCGCAAGCGTCAGGTCTCCTGAAGTCGACCGCTACGGGGTTTCGGCGAGCAGCGGTGCGATGACTTTGAGGGTCTTGTGGTAGAGCGGGTGGACACCGCTGCGGCCGAGTTCCATGAGGAGGGTGTCTTCGATGGCGTCGCGGCCGGCCGGGAGCCGGAGGGAGACGGGGTCGCAGCTATCGCTATCGATGGTCGCGTGGAAAAATTCGGCGTCGGGTTCGCGCGTGATGGCAATGGTCGCGTTGTCGGCGGTGAATTGGCAGGCGGAGATGGTGGCGCCTTCTGCCTCGGTGAGATCGAAGGTGATCTCGCCACGGTCCGGTGCACGGAAGGTGTGGCGGGAGAGAACGGAGTCTAGGGTCCAACCGAGTTGGGCCGCAAGCCAGCCGAGGAGGAGATGAGCGGTGGTGCGAGACCCGGGGGCGTGGGTGATCTCGACGGAGCGGATCGTGCGAAGGGAGCGAAGAGCGTTGGCGTGGTCGAAGACGTTGGCGAGAGCGAAGCGGAGGGAGAGGAGGCGGGCCCAATTAAGGTCGCAGAGGACAGCGCGGGAGTCGGCGAGGGCGGCGATCTTCTGGACAATCCGGAGTTGTTTTGACGGATCACCCCACGCGCGGCTGTCGAAGATGAGGCGGTCGACCCAGGTCCAAAGCTGGGCGTCGATGGGTTCGGCGAACTCCGGCTGCCACCAGAAACAGAGAGGGAGGTCGGAATCGAGATGGGAGAAAACAACGCTAGGGAGGGAGTCCGAAAGTGTGCCGTCGAGTTGGAAGGTGATCTGCTCGGAGCAAATCTGGCCTTCACCTTTGCCGGCGAGGTGGCAGTGGGCGCTGATCCACGCGTGGGCGGCGTCGGTGTCGGCGGTGCGGTTTGCGTAGACGAGTAGGGCGCGGCAGGCGTGCTGGCTCGCGATGCGGGCGATCAAGTCGGTGTTGGGTCCGACGGTGTCGGCGGACTCGGTGTAGATCGCGAGGTTGATGAGTGACGCGCGTGATTTGGTGTCGCCGCTGTCTTCCCAGAGCTTAGCGAGTTCCTTTTCGATGCGGCCGATCTCGACGGGCAATCCTGGTTGGAAATTCATGAAATTAGAAATTAGAAATGATGAATTAGAAATGGCTAGCCCTTCGGGAACTGTGGAAACGGCGGCAGGAGGTCGGCTTTTCTAGGTGGCTCGATTTCTCATTTCAAATTTCCCATTTCGGCCCGCTAGAGCCGTCGCCACGTAGCTCCGGCGCGTTTGATGAGTTCGTCGGCCTCGGTGGGGCCCCAGGAGCCGGAGCCGTAGAAGGCGAGTTGGTCGTGGCCGTCATCCCAACCTTGGCGGATGAGATCGACGATCTTCCAGGCTTCTTCGACCTCGTCGCGGCGGGCGAAGAGGGTGGCGTCCCCGGCCATGGCGTCGAGGAGGAGGCGTTCGTAGGCTTCCGGGGTGGCTTTGCCGAAGGAAGTGCCGTATTGAAAGTCCATCTTAACCGGCTCGACGCGAAGGCTGGTGCCGGGGAGCTTGGCGGACATGCGGAGGGAAACGCCTTCGTCGGGTTGGATGCGGATGACGAGAACGTTGTCCTCGAGTGGGTTCTCTTCGGCGGTGCGGCGGTTGAATAGAATGGGCGGCGCACTCTTGAAGTGGAGGGCGATCTCCGTGCCGCCCTTGGGGAGGCGCTTGCCAACGCGAACGAAGAACGGGACGCCAGCCCAGCGCCAGTTGTCGACGTTGATCTCGAGCGCAACGTAGGTCTCGGTCTCAGACTCCGGTGGAATGTTTTCTTCGTCGCGGTAGGCGGCGACGCGTCTGCCGTTGATGGACCCGGAGGAATACTGGGCACGGACGACGAACTTGCCGACGTCGGGGCCTTCGATTTTCCGGATCGAGCGAATGACTTTGACCTTCTCGTCGCGGATGGCGTCGGCGGTGAGGTCGGATGGTGGCTCCATCGCGGTGAGGCAGAGGAGCTGGAGGAGATGATTCTGCACCATGTCGCGGATGGCCCCGCTCTTGTCGTAGTAACCCGCGCGGCCCTCGACACCGAGGGGTTCGCTGGCGGTAATCTGAACGTGATCGACGTAACGGGAGTTCCAGAGCTGCTCGAAGATCGAGTTGGCGAAGCGGAGGACCATGATGTTCTGCGCGGTCTCTTTGCCGAGATAGTGGTCGATGCGGTAGGTGTCCTTTTCCTGAAAGGCCCCGTCGACGAGGTCATTCAATTCGACGGCGGTGGGCAGGTCGACGCCGAAGGGTTTCTCAACGATCACGCGGGACCAGCTGCCCTCGCGGGCGACGTTGAGACCGCTCTTGCTCAGGTTTTCGAGGATGATCCCGAACTGGTCGGGACCGGCGGCGAGGTAAAATAGTCGGTTGCCGCGGGTGCCGCGTTGTTCGTCGAGTTCGTCCAGGCGCTCGGCGAGGGATTCGTAGCCTTCGAGGTTGTCGAAAGGACTGCGGTGGTAGGTGATCGACTCGGCGAAGGAGGACCAGAGGTCGTCGTTGATCTTCTGGCGAGAATGCTTGCGGGCGGCTTCCTCGAGTTCGGTGCGGAAGACTTCGTCGGTTTTATCGCGGCGGGCGAAGCCGACGACGGCGATGGCGGGCGGGAGATTGCCGTCGGCGGCGAGATTGTAGAGCGCGGGGACGAGCTTGCGGTGGGTGAGGTCGCCGGTCGCGCCGAAGATGACGAGGGAGCAGGGGTCCGGCATTGAGCGGCTGAGGAGTCCCTCGCGGAGGGGGTTGGTCGGGGAGTCGTCAGTCGGTGCGGCCATGAGTGCGAGAGGAAAGGAGTTTGGGCAGGATTGACAGGATTTTGAGGATTATTTTTGGCCGGATCAGGCGTGGAGGCGGTGGTCGAACGTGAACGGGTGGGGTCCCTGGATCCACGTGGCGTCGAACTCGGGGTGGAGGGGGTTGAGGAGCACGTTGCCTGGTTCGCTGGGGGGGAGGATGGCGGACGGGACGCGGAGGGCGGGGGTGCAGGCGTTGGCGACCCATTCGCTGCCGAGGTGTTGGCAAGCGGGTGGGCCGGGAAAGTTCGACCAATTGGTCGGGAGTTCGGTCAGATTGCCGATCAGGTGATCGGGGATCTCGGCGCGGAAGTAGATGTGGGGTGGGAAGTCGCGGGGCGCTGGGAGATTGACCAATATCTCGAGGGCGGCAAGGGGCAAGGAGGATGCCGCGTAGACGATGCGGGTGCCGAGCTGGTTCCAACGGTGCGCGACGAAGAGGCCGCCTTTTCCGGAGAACGATTCGGTGGGATCGGAGCGAATCGCGCGGTCGATCCGATAGACCGTCATACGCCCATGCACCAGTCGATGGCGCCCAGGACGGTGAGGACTTGCTCGGTGCCGAGGTCGGTGTCGAGGAGGCTGATGGGGGTGCGACGACCAAGCGCGATGGCTGGCTCGGTGAGCCAGCGGCGGGCGGCTTCGGGCTCCATGAGTTCCTCGGCGCGATCGAGGACGCGGGTGACGCGAAGGAAACGCTCGGTCTCTTCGGCGTTAAGGCGATCTGTGCGGCGGCGCAGAGTGCGGGGATTCAGGCGGAGATTTTCGGCCAGGGCCGCAATGGCTAGCCCCGTGCGCGCTGCCAAGTTGGTTAGATTGGCCACCGGCATCCCCTCGCGGATGCTAGCGATGCGCTCGATGATGTCCTTACGCTCAAAATGGTCGTGGGCTGGTTGCTCAGCGGTGATCATGGGAGGATGATCGGCGGTAAAATGGCCGCAGTCAAGAGGGCAATTGTCTCCCTGGTCAACGGAGGGCGGATCGCATCGCTGACAGCGGAGCGTCACGGTCGAACCAGATCTCGAAGCTAAAAGCGCCTTGGTGGAGGAGCATCGAGAGGCCGTTTGCGGATCGCGCTCCGGCGGACTGGGCGTCCTCGACGAGACGCGTCTGGCCGCCTGCATAGACGGTGTCGTATACCATAAGGTTCGCTGTGATCAGCGACGCTGGAAGGGCTGGTGGGTCCGAACGCTTCATGCCAAGGGTCGTCGCGTTGACGACGAGGTCCGTGTAGTCGAGGTGGCGAGCGAGGTTGTCCGGATCGGGCGAGATGGCTTCGAGGCGCTCGACTGGACCTTCGAGGCGGTCCGACCGGAAGTGGGGGGCAAGTTCGCTGGCGAGATCTTGGGCTTTCTGAACCGTACGGTTGACGAGGACGAGGCGCTCGCACTGGGCGCGGGCACATTCTGCCGCGATGGCGCGGCCAGCTCCGCCCCCCGCACCGAGCACCAGGACGCGGAGATCCCGGAGATCGACGGAAAATTGCTCGCGGATCGCGCGGGCGAAGCCGGGGCCATCGGTGCTGAAGCCTTGGAGCGTGGCGTAGTCGCGGACGACGACGGTGTTGACTCCGCCAGCGAGGGCCACCGCAGGGCCCACGTCGTCCATGAACGCTCGCGCAGCGGTCTTGTGCGGGACGGTGATGTTGGCACCGAGAAAGCCTTGTTCGGGGAGAGCGCGGAGGGCGGTCTCGAGTTCGTCGGGCTTGATATGAACGCCGACGTATTGAGCGTCAATGTCGGCAGCGCGGAGGGCCGCGTTCTGAAACGCCGGAGAGCGGGAGTGGGCAACCGGGTCGCCGAGGACGGCGAGACGGGCGGGCGGCGTGAGGTTTGCGAGTTTGCCCGATGTGAGGTCGTCGAGGGTGTAGGGTCCGTTTGCCATGGGTTAAAGTGGAGAGATCTGCATCGGGAAGTCCGGGCAGCGCAGCGAAGCCTCGAGGTGTCCGCTGTCGCCGCCTTCGAACGCCATCGGACCTTCGGCATCGCAGAGCCAGACTTCTTCGGCTCCGGCTTCGAAGGAGAGTTCCGTTTTCTCGATCATCTCGCGTCGGGTGTTCGATGGTGAAAGGACCTCCCCGCAGATCTCAGGGGCTACCTCAAAACAGATCGCATTGCGCATTGGTCGAAAGCGAGCTTCGGAAAACCAACCCACATCGGCAGCGCGAACGCCGTCGGAGGTGGAGATCGGACACTCGGGTAGCGTGTTCCCTTCGGGAAGCAGTGACTCGATCTGCTTGGCGATCCGGAACATAAAGCTGCTGTGAAAATGAGATGGAGGTGGGCTCATAAGGACCTGTCCGAAGCGGTTGGTTTCAACGCGCCCCGGGATACGTTGCCAAACTGACTCCGTCAAAATTTCGTCCCAACGGCGGAGATCAAATTCCGTGAGCGAATCGCGCTCGGGGAGTTCGATGGTCAGCGGCATGGCGTCACCTTACGCCGAGGCAGGCTCGTCGCCAAGGTGCGAGACGTGGTGGATGACGCGGTCGATGCGGGCGAGGGTGCGGTCTTTGCCGAGGACCTCGAGCAACTCGTAGAGTCCGGGGCCGACGGCGCGTCCGCTCGCTGCGACCCGGGCGGGGTGGATGAAGGCTCCGGTTTTTGCCCCGGCCGCCTCGGCGGTGGACTTGAGGACCGTCTCGAGGTGTTCATGGGTCCAATCGGATGGAGCGATGGTCGAATATGCGGCGCGCAGCGTGGCGAGGTGAGTGGTGGCGTCGGGTTTGCCGAGGGCCTTCTTTACGGCGGCTTCGTCGTATTCGAAGTCTTCGGTGAAGAGGTAGCCGATCCAATCGGGGATGTCGGACAGGTGCTTGACCTTCGGCTTGACGATGGCCAGAGCGGGGAGGAGGGCCTCCTTCGTGCCGTAAGGGACGCCCGCTTTCTCGACGTAGGGGAGGGCCAGCTCGGCGAAGCGGTCGAGTGACATCTCGATGAGGTGCTGGCCGTTGAGCCAGAAGCACTTGTCGATGTCGAAGATCGCGTTGCGTCGGTTGACGTGATCGAGGCTGAAGAGCTCGAGGACTTCCGCAATCCGGAGAAATTCTCGGTTTTCCTTAGGTGACCAGCCCAGGAGGCAGAGGTAATTTGCAACCGCCTCGGGGACGTAACCTTCATCGATGTAGTTCGTGATCGAGGAGCCGCCGTCGCGTTTGCTGAGCTTCTTGCCGGCTTGATTGAGAATGAGTGGGATGTGGGCGAACTCGGGCGGGGTGGCACCGAGGGCATCGTAGAGTTCGATGTGTTTTGGGGTATTCGACAGGTGGTCCTCGCCGCGAATGACGTGGGTCATGCCCATCTCGATGTCATCGACGACGTTGACGAAGTGGAAGATCCACGAGCCGTCGGGGCGGCGAATCGTCATGTCCGGGTGGGTCACCGGGTTCGACATGTCAAAGTCGATCTTGCCGCAGACAAGGTCCGCGACGGTGACGGTTGCGCGCGGCGAGCGGAACCGGAAGGCACCTTCGTCTTCGTAGAGGTGGCCCGCGTCCTGGAGGACGGCGAAGTGTTTTTCGTAGATTTCGTTGCGCTGACTCTGGAAATACGGGCCGTGGTCGCCGCCGACCTCGGGGCCTTCGTCCCACTGGAGTCCGAGCCAACGGAGGCCGTCATAGATGACTTGGTAGGCTTCGTCGGTGTTGCGCTTGGCGTCGGTGTCCTCGACGCGGAGGACGAAGGTGCCGCCGTGTTTTCGGGCGTAGAGCCAGTTGAAAAGGGCGGTGCGGGCGCCGCCGACGTGGAGAAAACCGGTGGGCGATGGAGCGAAGCGGGTGCGGACGGACATGAGTTCTGGGACAGGATTGACAGGAATGACGGGATTAGGAAATACCGCGATCAGGAGAAATCAATTCGTTGCTCCCCCGCCGGGTGCCTTCCGGTGAGCATGGGACCGCTGGCGACCCCGAAGCTTTCCAGCCGCCGGGGTTCGGTCTAGGTATCGGTCATGACTTTGAAAGAACGGATTGACGGTGAGATTAAGGATGCGATGCGAGCGAAGGCGGCGGACCGGTTGGGCGTGTTGCGGATGCTAAAGAGCGCGCTCATGAATGCGGCCATTGAAAAGGGTGGGGCTGGAACGGAACTGGACGAGGCGGAATCCACGGCGGTGGTGCGAAAAGAAGTGAAGAAGCGGCAGGATTCGGTCGAGGGATTCGAGAAGGGTGGGCGACCGGAGCTGGCCGCCAAGGAGCGATCGGAGATCGAGATTCTCAACGAATACCTGCCGGCGGCAATGAGCGCAGGAGATCTGTCGGCTCTGGTGGCGGCGGCGATCGCCGAGGCGGGGGCAACGTCGGTCAAGGAAATGGGCGCGGTGATGAAGATCGCCAACGACAAAGCGGCTGGCCGGGCGGACGGAAAAGCGCTCAGCACGGAGGTGCGATCGCAGCTGGCGTGAGCGGCGGGGGCGTCTCGGCGGTCATCGTCGCAGCGGGGGAGAGCCGTCGAATGGGGTTCGACAAGGTCCTGGCTCCGCTGCTGGGAGCGCCGCTGGTCCGCTGGTCGGTCGAGGTCTTCGCTGCTTGCGAGGAGATCGGGGATATCGTGGTGGTCTTCGGCGCGGGGCGGGAGGCGGCCGTCCGGGACGCTTTGGCGGGGCTGGAGATCGGGAAGTATGTGGAAGGAGGGCCGTCTCGGCAGATCTCCGTTGCCAAGGGGATCGACGCAGTGGCGGGCGCACTGGTTGCGGTGCACGATGCGGCCCGGCCCCTCGTGACGACGGAAGTAATCGGGCGGACTTTGGCCGAGGCGCGGCGCTCGGGAGCCGCGACGGCGGCAGAGCGGGTGACCGATACGTTGCAACGGGGCGAAGACGGTCGCGGGATCGGCGTGGTGGATCGCGCGGAACTCTGGCGGATTCAGACGCCGCAAGTCTTCGAGACAAATCTGCTGCGCCGAGCCCTGCGGGCGGCCGCCGCGCAGGGTCAGGTGGTCACTGACGAGACTTCGGCGGTGCTGGCAGTCGGGGTGAGCGCGGGCCTGGTGGAGAACGCCGACTGGAACTTCAAGGTGACGATCCCGCGGGACCTGCCCCTGGCGGAAGCGGTGCTCCGGGATCGATCAAGGCGGAGCGCGGGTTGATGGAGGGGGCCTCAGCGAGCGCAGCGTAACGAGATCGCTTCGCGGTAGTGGGACTCGAGGGCCGCGATGGAGGCTTGGCTCGAGAATCTCTCGCGCACGCTTTCACCCGCGTGACGGCTCGTGGCGGCGTAGGTCGCGGTGAGTTTTTCCAAAGAATTGACCAACGCGGCGGCATCGCGTTCGGGGGAGAGGTAGCCGTCGTATCCGTCGGTGACAGCTTCGGGGATGCCGCCGTGAAGGGTTGCGACGACGGGAAGCCCCGAGGCCATGGCCTCGAGCATGGCATTGGGCACACCCTCCTGGTCGAGTTGATCGGTGGTCTGGCTGGGGTGGATGAAAATGTGCGATCGCTCGTAGAGGGCTCGGAGTTCGGCTTGGGTCTGGAAGCCAACGAAACGGACGGCACCGCCGACGCCGAGTTCGGCGGCGAGTTTCTCGAGTGCGGAGCGGAGGCGACCTTCGCCGGCAATCACGAGGGCCGACTTCGGGTGGCCCTTGCGAAAATCGGCGAAAGCTCGCAGGCACGTGTCGATGCCCTTTTTCTCGATCAAGCGGGCGGCTTGCACCAGGCGCCACGCGCCGTCGGTGGGTGCAGAGCGAGCCACGAATGGGAAATCGTCGAGCGGAATGCCGGTGCGGTTGAGGCGGATGCGGGCGGGGTCGGCGCCGAGCTCGGCGAGGCGGCGGGCGAGGGATTCGCTCCGGGCGAGAACGAGTGGGACCGTCTGGATGAGTTGGCGAAGGCGGTCGTTGTAGCCGGGTTCACGGTCGCGGAGCATGATGTCCATGCCGTGAAAAGAGACAACCGTCGGGCCTGGCCAATGGCGAATGAAGGGAAGAAGGTGGACGCCGGTGTGGCCGAAGTAAACGTGGAGGATATCGGCGTGGCGTCTGGAGAGGACGGAGTTGAGCTGGTCGTATTCACCCCGGTAGAAGACAGGTTCTAAGCGCCGCAGATATTTCTTCTCGAAGCGGGAAAGAAAATTGATTCGCGGGCGCGGGAGAACCTCGACGGGACCGAAAGGAAACTCGTCGGCATTCTCGCGCGTCTTGGTGATGACAAAAGTCTCGACGTCGCGCAGTCCCGTGATCTGCCGATAGATGTGGCGCATCTCGGGCTTGAGGAAGGTGGTGCAGTAGCTGGCGACGGTCACGTCGGAGAGTGTGGTTAGATAGTGGGGATTGGTGAATCAAGGAATGCGTCGTTCCCGCTATCGTCATGGGGGATTGCCAGTACGTCCCCACGAGAACGAAGCGGAGCCCAACATCTAACGGTCGATTGTCCCCAGCACCAAATCGTGAGGAGGGCAGCTCAGTAGAAGGAGAGAGCGCGGGCCGCACAGGCCTTGGGATCGCGGGTTTTTGACCCCGATGGCCGTCCGTGTCAGGAACGGTCTTCTTCGAAGACCCGCTTGGCGACCCCCATCGCGTTGTAAGCTGCTGGGTAGCCGATGTAGATCGTCATCTGGATAATCAGCTGCTCGATCTCCTCTTGGGTCAGGAGCTGGCTGGCGAGCGCCCCGCGGGTGTGCCACTCGAATTGCGGGAGGCTGGCGGAGGTCACCAGAGAAGCCAAGGTGATGAGCTTTCGGGCGCGCTGATCCAGGGCGTCGTCCGTGTACATATCGGCGAATCCGTGTTCGACAACGTGTTGGGTGAGTTGCGGACAGGCCGCCATGGCGGCATCGACACCGCCGGGGCCGAGGTGCAGGTCTGCGAGCGGTTTGCCTTTGAGGAACTGGTCGGTCATGGAGATCAGCAGGGTAAAAATGAGTGGAGGGTCGAAAAGATTAAGCGATCAAGACGCAAAACTGGGAGAGACCGCGACGCGGTCTCCCCCAATTTGAAGATCGTGGTCCGGGCAAGCCGGGCGCTCGATTCGTTACTTCTTCGATTTCTTAGCGGCTGGCTTCTTGGCAGCTGGCTTTTTTGCAGCTGACTTTTTAGCGACGGCTTTCTTGGGCGCTGCCTTTTCCGCTGGAGCTTTGGCTGCCGCTTTTGGAGCTGCCTTTTTAGCTGCTGCTTTCGCTGGCGCGGCTTTCTTAGCTGGGGCTTTTTTCACCGCTGACTTGGGAGCGGTGGCCTTTTTCTGAGCCGCCTTTTTCACCGGAGATTTGGCAGCCGACTTCTTGGACGCCGGCTTCTTAGCTGCTGGCTTTTTAGCCGCTGGCTTCGGAGTCACCGTTTTTTTGCTCGTGGGTGCTTTTTTATCCGGTGCCTTCTTGGCGGCTGGCTTTTGAGCAGTGGCAGATTTTTTCTTGGTTGCTGGCATTCTGTATCCCCCCTTTCGGTCCGCGGGTGCGGAAAATGTGAAAACAATGTGAATAACTTTCGTTGGCTTGTGAATAAGAGGTGGGCAATCCAGCGTCAACGGTTTTCTCTGGATGCGGATAATTAATGGCGCAGGTGCGGGGTCGAAGCACGCGGCTCGGGCTGCTATCACGGCTCCGCGAATGGCACGCCCGGGTGGATTCGAACCACCGACCATCGGATTAGAAGTCCGGTGCTCTATCCCCTGAGCTACGGGCGCTTTGTCTGGTGACGGGCGGAAGTTAGTTCGCCGAGAGGGGAGATTCAAGGTCTGTTGGTCGGTCGGGTTCTTGCTTGGTCGCGGGGGTGGAGCTAGTTGTGGCGGATGAGTGAGTTGGTGGATCCGCTGGTGATTGCGGGACGGGCGTTCGGGTCGCGATTGTTGGTTGGGACGGGGAAGTTTTCTTCCAATGAACGGATGCGGGATTCCCTCGCGGAGAGTGGGGCGGAGATCGTGACGGTGGCTCTGCGGCGGGCGGATCTATCGGGGGCGGGGGATGCGTTTGCGAACATCTTGGATTTCGTCGACTCGGCGCGGTATCTGCTTCTTCCCAACACGAGCGGGGCAATGAACGCGGATGAGGCGGTGCGGCTTGCGCGGCTGGCGGTGGCGGCAGGGATGCCGAATTGGGTGAAGCTGGAGATCCATCCCGATCCGCACTACTTGCTGCCGGATCCGGTTGAGACTCTGCGGGCGGCGGAGATCTTGGTGAAGGAGGGGTTTGTGGTGCTGCCTTACATCAATGCCGATCCGGTGCTGGCGAAGCGGCTACAGGACGTGGGAGTGGCGACGGTGATGCCGCTGGGGTCGCCGATCGGAAGTAACCGGGGGATCGAGACGCGGGGACAGATCGAGATCATCATCAAGCAGGCGACGGTGCCGGTGATCGTGGACGCGGGGATCGGAGCGCCGAGTCACGCGGCGGAAGCGATCGAGATGGGAGCGGACGCGGTGCTTGTCAATACGGCGATCGCGGCGGCGGACGATGCGGTGGCGATGGCGGGGGCGTTTCGGATGACGGTGGAGGCGGCGCGGGCGGCGGTGCGGGCGGGGTTGCCGATGCGCGGGGATGCGGCGGTGGCGACGAGCCCGGTGTCGGCGTTTCTGGCGGGGGGGTGATTGGCTTGCGGGGGCTTCTTCGGCTCTCTCGCTTCGCTCGATTGGCCGGGCGCGGCACTGGGACGGTGCCGCTCGCAGGCGGGACGCCGGTGCTCCCCGCAGTCGGTTGACAAAGGGGTGGTTGCTTGTTCTTTTTCACATTGTTGTGAAAGAGACGATCCCTAGGAAAACGGTTTATCGGTTGTCGCTCTACAAGCGATGTCTGGAGCGGTTGGGGGATGGGGCCGGGCGGACGGTTTCGTCCGAGTCGCTGGCCAAGGTCGCGGGGGTGAAGCCGACGCAGTTGCGGAAGGATCTGACGCACTGCGGACAATTTGGGAAGCGCGGTCTGGGCTACGACGTGACGACGCTGGGGGATCGGTTGGGTGAGGTGCTAGGGCGGGCCCGGCTGCAGCCGACGATCTTGGTGGGTGCGGGGAATCTGGGGTCGGCTCTGTTGCGGTATCAGGAAGGGTTCGGGCGGGAGGGGTTCGAGATCGCGGCGGCGTTTGACGTGGCCCCGCGCAAGCGCTCGGAAGACATCCGCGTGCCGATCTACCCGATCGGGCGAGTGGGGAAGTTTGTGGGGGAGAATTCCATCAAAATGGCGATCCTTTGCGTGCCGGCGACGGCTGCTCAGGAGATCGCGAATACTCTGGCGGCAGCGGGGATCCAGGCCGTGCTCAATTTTGCGCCGATAGTGCTGCAAGTGCCGCCGCACGTGATGGTGAATAACGTGAATCTGGCCATCGAGTTGGAAAGTCTGAGTTACTTCATTCAATGAGGTTGAGCGAGCTGGCGGCTCCGGATTTCCGCTTGGACCTGTCGCTGCTGAGCGGTCAAGTGTTTCACTGGTCCCGTCGGGGCGAGGGTTGGGAAGGCGTGGTGGATCGGACTTCTTTGTACGCGGAACAGGCCGGGGATCGACTGCTTGTGACGGCCGGTTGCGAGGCGCTGGCGGGACGGTATTTTGCGTTGGATCACCGGCTGGACGAGATCCTTCGGACGTTTCCGGACGACGCATTTACGCGGGCGGCGGTCGGGAACTGCCGGGGGATCCGCGTGTTGCGCCAGCCACGCTGGGAATGCTTGGCGACGTTCATCACCAGTTCGATGAAGCGGGTGGGGCACATTCGCGCGATGTCGTTGCTGCTGCGGGAGCGATTTGGCGAGAGAGTGGAGGGGTCGGCGGTTGCGGCCTATCCGAGTGCGGCGAGGATCGCCCGGTTGGACGAGGGGGCACTGCGGGAGTGCGGGCTCGGGTATCGGGCGAAGACGTTGTTGGCGACGGCGCGGCTGGTGGACGAGGGGGGCGTGGATCTGGACGGGGTGGCGGGGCTGGGGTCGGCGGAGTTGTTGTCGGTGTTGTGTGGGCTGCCGGGAGTCGGGGTGAAGGTCGCGAATTGCGTGGCGCTATTTGCGTACGAGCGTTTGGAGGCGGTCCCCATCGATGTGTGGATCGCCCGGGTGCTCACGGCGATGCACGGGGGGGAGGTGAAGCCGAGGGAGTTAGAGACTTTCTGCCGACAGAGACTGGGAGTGAACGCGGGTTACGTGCAGCAATATCTCTTTCACCACGCCCGCATTTCGGGGACGCTCCCGGCGGCATGATCGAGACGACCCGCAGCGTTCGGCAGGAAGAGCGCCGCCGGACGATCGTGGCGATCTGCGTCTCGGTAGCGGTGCACGCTTTTCTGCTGCTCATCGCGCTTGTGCTCCTGTGGGCGAAGGCGGTGTCTCTCTTTGGACCCGAGCCGGAACCCGACGAACCGGTGACGCTCACGATCGTGCCGACCGAGCTGGAGCCGACGCCGGAGGAAAAAGGTTTTGTCGACAGCGCGCAGGGAGAGGTGACGGAGGAGGTGCCGGAAGACGCGAGGTTCGAATCGGACCAAAACACCAAGGCGGTAAGCGCGGCGGTGCCGACCGAAGAATCCGAGGCTCCAGCGGTCGATGGCGACGAAGATTCGGCGGCGCTGCGGGACCTCGAGATGTCGCTCGGGCCGATCCAGCCGCCTTCGCAAGCGTCGCCCGCTTCCCAACCGACGGAGGCGGCTCCAGAGCAACCGGTCGAACCCGCAGAAGAACGACCGCCGGTCGACGAGCCGGAGGAGGCCGAAGAGCCGGAGCCAACGCCGGAGGCGGAGAAGCCCGAGGGGACGCCGGAGCCTTCGCCCACGCCACCAGAGTCGGCGGATCTGGCGTTCTTGGATCCGACGCTGCGCAAGCCGGCGCCGAAGCCGGAGGTCGAGGTGCGCAAGCCGGAGACGCCGAGGCCGCCCGCTCCCGCGAGACCGCCGGGGTTCCAGCCGGAGACGCGGACCACGCGGCTAACGGGCGGGATCTCCAACCGGGGTAGTGCGGCGTCGATTGAAGCGATGGCGACGCCGTTGGGTCGCTACAAGAAGCAGATGCAGGACGCGATTGGGTCGCGGTGGTATTATTACGTGAACGACATGATCGACCTAGTCACCGTCGGGACGGTCAAAATCAGCTTCACGATCCGAGCGGATGGGAAGGTCGAGGGAGTGCGGGTTATCTCCAATACCTCGAACGAGAGTCTAGCGAGTTCCTCCGTGCGCTCCGTGATGGCGGCGGAGATCCCACCCATCCCCGAGGAGATCGTGGGGGAACTCCAAGGGGAACGGATCGAGGTGGATTACACCTTTTCGATCTTGGGTGGTCGCGGGCGTTGACGGGCCGGGGCGGGCGCACCCCGGTCCGACTACGCCGGGGCGGGAGCCAGACCGCCGGGAGGCAGGTCGTCCTTCTTTTTCCCCTTGGGTTCGCCGGGGGTCGGAGTGGCCGTTGGCGGCGGCGGTAGGGGTGGGGGTTTGACCTCCATGACGGGCGGATTCTTCATTCCACCGGTGTTCATGAGCTCCATGATTTGCTCACCGTTGAGAGTCTCGTATTCGAGAAGGGCGTTGGCGATGAGATCGAGCTTGGAACGGTGCTCGGTGAGCATGCCGTGCGCCCGCTGGTAAGCTTCGTCGATGATGCGTTTGACCTCGGCGTCGATCTCTCGGGCGGTCTCCTCCGAGTAGTCGCGGCTCTTGCTGGACATGTCGCGAGCGAGAAAGACTTGGCCCTGCTGCTCGCCGTATTCGATCATGCCCAACTTGTCGCTCATGCCCCAGTGGCAGACCATGCTGCGGGCGAGGGAGGTGGCTTGGCGGATATCGCCGGAGGCTCCGTTGGTGATGTCGCCAAAGGCGAGTTCTTCGGCGACGCGCCCGCCCATGATCATGACGAGGCGATCTTCGAGTTCCAGCTTGTGATTCGTGTAGCGGTCGCCTTCGGGCAGATACATCGTGACACCGAGGGCTGGGCCGCGCGGGATGATGGATACCTTGTGGAGAGGGTCGCTGTGTTCGCAGAGAATATTGAGAATCGCGTGGCCGGCTTCGTGGAAGGCGGTGGTTTCCTTTTCGCGGGGAGACATCGCCATGCTGCGGCGCTCTTTGCCCCAGCGGACTTTGTCACGAGCTTCCTCGAGTTCGTGCTGCCCGATGGCTTTGAGACCGGAGCGAGCGGCGAGAAGGGCGGCTTCGTTGATGACGTTGGCGAGCTCGGCACCGGAGTAGCCCGGCGTGCCTTTGGCGATGACGCCCATGTTGGTGCCTTCGGCGAGTTTGACCTTCTTCGCGTGAACTCGGAGGATCTCTTCGCGGCCTTTGACGTCGGGCAGACCCACGTCGACTTGGCGGTCGAAGCGACCGGGGCGAAGGAGTGCGGGGTCCAGGACGTCAGCGCGGTTGGTAGCGGCGATGATGATGACCCCTTCCTGGGCGTCGAAGCCGTCCATTTCAACGAGGAGCTGGTTCAGGGTCTGCTCGCGCTCATCGTGACCGCCTCCCATGCCGTGGCCACGGTGGCGTCCAACCGCGTCGATCTCGTCGATAAAGATGAGGCACGGGGCAGATTTTTTCCCCTGCTCGAACATATCCCGGACGCGGGAAGCGCCGACGCCGACGAACATTTCGACGAAATCGGAGCCGGAAATGCTGAAAAACGGGACGTCAGCTTCGCCGGCGATGGCGCGCGCGATGAGGGTCTTGCCCGTGCCGGGAGGGCCGACCATGAGGACGCCCTTAGGGATGCGACCGCCAAGTTTCTGAAATTTCTTCGGGTCTTTGAGGAACTCGACGAGTTCAGAGACTTCGTCCTTGGCCTCTTCGACGCCGGCGACGTCCTTGAAGGTGATCTTGTTTGATTCCCGGGCCATCATCTTGGCCTTGGACTTGCCGAAAGACATGGCTCCCTTGCCGGCCATCTTGATCTGCGAGCGAAAGAAGAAATAGAGGATGAGAAGGAAGACGGCGATGGGAAGCAGGCTGATCAGAAGCGCTGGCCCATAGGTTGGACTCGTAGACGAAGGAGAACGGAAGGTCGGACGCGATGAACTGCTCGCGAAGTGGCTCGCCGACGAGTTGATAGGAGATATCGACGCGGAAAGGCGCTTGGGCCTCGGTGCCGTCGGGCATCTTCTTATCGTAGAAGCCGGTGAGGTATTCGCTCTTGCTGCCTTGCTCACTGACGAAGTTGAGAGGTTTCTCCTTGGTGGCAACGACCCGCCCATCTTCGAAGAGAGCTTGAAATTCCGGGTAGGAGAGGTTGTCCGTCTGGAGCATCGTGCCTCCGCGGAAGAGGAACGCGCCGCCGATGAGGGCGAAGGCGACGGCAAAAAGAACGAGGCCGCGCCAATTAAATTGCGGGTCGTTGCCGTTGGGGCGCTGGCCTTTATCTTTAGAGGCGCTCGGATCTAAGTCGGACATTTGGTTTTCTTGGAATGGGGTAGCCCTTTTGGTTAACATGCGAGACGTGGGAATGCAAACGGTGTGGGGGTGGTGTCGCGGTCGGAGGCGGTCGGACTCCGGCTCGCTGGCGCGTTGCCGCTCGCACGCGGGGACGCGCTTGCTCCTGAAAGTATGAGACGAGGACTCGTGGTGTCGGTGCATGACGTGTCGGTGGTGACGTGGCGGCAGGTGGACGCGATGCTGGCCGATCTGCGGACGTGGGGCGCGGGGCGGACTTCGTTATTGATCATCCCGGATCACCACGGGCGCGGGCGGATCTCGGAGGATGCGGACTTCAGCGAGTGGCTGCGGCAGAGGGCGGTGGAGGGGCACGAGGTGGTGGCCCACGGGTATCGGCACCGTCGGGAACGCGGCGCGGCGGAATCCCGGTGGAAGCGATTGGTGACGGAGCGCTACACGGCGGGAGAGGGGGAATTCTTCGATCCGGCGGAAGACGTGGCGGTTGGGTTGTTGGAGCGCGGCTTGGCGGAGTTTGCGGCGATGGGGGTCGCGCGCCCGGGTGGGTTCGTGGCACCGGCGTGGTTGCTGGGGGTGGAGGCGGAGAGGGCGGTGCGGCGCGTGGGGTTCCGCTACACGACACGGATCGGGACGGTGGAAGACTTGGCGGCTGGGCGAGTCTGGAAGTCGCCAAGTCTGGTGTGGAGTGTGCGCGCGGGTTGGCGGCGAGCGTGCAGTCTGGCGTGGAACGAGGCGTTGCTGAGGGGGTTGGGCGACCGGGGGTTGGTCCGGGTCGGATTGCACCCGCCGGATTGGGATTTTCCTGCAATCAAAAACCACGTGCGCAAATGTCTGGGGCGAGCGCTTGCGACTCGGGAGGCGATGACCTATGACGAATGGCTCGACCAACAATTGGTCGAGCCGGTGAAATGAGCGCGAAGGCCGATCTCCACATCTACTCGAAATTCAGCGACCGGGCGGCGGATTGGGTGCTGCGGCGGCTGGACTTCCCGGCGAGTTTCTCGGATCCGCGGGACGTCTACGAATCTCTGCGCGCGAAGGGGATGACCTTTGTGACGCTGACCGATCAGGACACGATCTCGGGCTGTCTGGAGATCGCTGAGTTGCCCGGGACGTTCATCAGCGAAGAAGTCACGGCGACTTTCCCGGAAGACGGGTGTCGGGTGAACGTGTTGGTCTACGGGATCTCCGAAAGGCAACACCTCGAGCTGCAGGCGGTGCGCCAGAACATCTACGATCTCCAAAAATATCTGGCCGAGGCGCAGATCGCGCACGCTGTGGCGCATCCGCTGCACGCATTGCGGGAGGATCTCAAGCCGGTGCACTTGCAGAAGTTGGCGCTGCTGTTTCGGCATTTCGAGGGGTTGAATGGCCGTTACGCCGCGATCTTGAGCGACACGGCACGGTTTGCTCTGGGGCGCTTGACGGCACTGGACATCGAGCGTTTTGTCGCGGAGACCGGCATCGAGCCCACGCACGACGAGGCGGAGCGGAAGGTGTTCGTGGGAGGGAGCGACGATCACGGTGGAGTCTTCCCCGCGCGGGCGTGGACTGAGACGGGGGACTGCGAGACGGTCGAAGAATTTGTAAAGCACGTGCGGGAGGGGCGCTGCGAGGCGGCGGGCCGGTCGGGGAGCGCGCTGGCGATGGCGCACGGGACTTACAACGTCGCGTTTGCCTTCGCGAAGGCGCGGCTGTCGGTGAAGGCGCACGAGCCGGGCGTCGGACTGATCGAAAAGATGTTTGCGCGGTTCATGGAGGGACGAGATCCGACCGAGTTCACCTTTGGCGAGAAATTGAACTTCCTGGCGCAGGGGGTCGTGAGCGGAAAGATCTTCGAGATGGCCCGCCCCGGGCACACGTCGCTTTGGAAGGAGTTGGCGACCTACTTCTCGGAGCCGAAGGTGAAGGCAGCGTTGGCGGAGGCGACGGCGGGCGTCGAGGAATCGGAGCGGCGGGCCTTCCTCATGGCGAACTTGATAGCGAACCAGTTGGGCTTCCGATTTTTCAATCAATTCATCGGCCAGATCACGACCGGCAAGATCATCGAAAGTATTCAGACGATCAGCCCCCTCGTGCCGATCGTCGTGCTGCTCGCGCCCTACATCCACGCTTTCCGGATGCCGAAGCGTGATTGGTTGGGGGCGATGAGTCGCGGATTATGCGGGGACGTGCCGGACGGGCTGATGAATCAGCGCCGGGTGTGGTTCACCGACACACTGGACGACGTCAACGGGGTCGCGACGACGATCAAGCGCATGACTGCCGCGGGGGTGGCGGCGGGGCATGATCTGACGGTGGTCGTATCGAGTCCGGAGATCGGGGACATGGGGATTCCGCTGAAAAATTTCCCGCCGGTCGGCGAGTTCGAGCTGCCCGAGTACGAGTTGCAGCGCCTGAGCTTTCCGCCGGTGTTGGAGATGGCGGAGTGGCTGGCCAGTCGCAACGTGGGCGAAGTGATCATCAGCACTCCGGGTCCGGTCGGGCTGGCCGCGCTCGCGGCGGCGAAGGTGCTGGGCGTGCGGACGGCGGGTATCTACCACACGGACTTTCCGCAGTACGTGCGGATTCTCACGGACGATTCGTTCATGGAGACGCTGACGTGGAGCTTCATGCATTGGTTTTACCGCCAGCTGGACGTCGTGTGGGTCAACTCGGAGGATTACCGGAAGGAATGGATCGAGCGGGGGATCCCAGAGGAGCAGCTGAAGATCCTGCCGAGGGGATTGGACCTCGAATTGTTTCAGCCCGAGCGGCGCGACGCGGAGTTTTGGCGGTCGCGTGGGCTGCGCGACGGAGAATTGGCGATGCTCTACGTCGGGCGAGTCTCAAAGGAAAAGAATCTGGATGTGACGGTGGCGGTCGCGCGCAAGCTCGCGGACGCGGGATCGGCGGTGCGCCCGATCTTCGTGGGAGACGGACCCTACCGGGCGGAAATGGAGCGCTTGCTGCCGGACGCGATCTTCACTGGCGTGTTGAGCGGAATGGATCTGGCGACGGCCTACGCCTCGGCGGACTTCTTCGTATTCCCCAGCACGACGGACACTTTTGGAAACGTGATCTTGGAAGCGCAGGCAAGCGGATTGCCGACGATCGTCAGCGACGTCGGGGGACCGAGAGATCTCGTGCGGGACGGGAAGGATGGCTTTGTGACGCGGGCGTTTGACGCCGAGCAGATCGCGGGCCGGGTCAACGAGCTGGCGACGGACGCCGAGTTGCGGACGCGAATGGCGAAGGCCGCGCGGGCGGCGGTCGAGTCGCGGGATTGGCCGCAGGCGTTCGAGCGCTTCTGGGGGGCTTCGCCGGTCTAGCTGGGGTGGGGCGGGGTGACTGGTGGAAGGCGCACGGCTCTTTCGCTTCGCTCAATTTGCCGGACGCGGCACCGGGACGGTGCAGCTCGCACGCGGGACGCGCGCGGTCCCCGGGGTTCAGCGCTCCAGCTGAAGCTTGCGGATCCATTGGGGGTAGGATTTGCGGGCGTTGAGGACGCGAAGATTGCCGCGTCTGTCGACGATCCAGACCGTCGGGAGAGCGTTGATGCCGAGGGGCCGGGCCACTTCGTTTCCCCAACCTTTTCCGTCGAAATAAGTGGGCCAGCTGATGTCGAGCGCTCGAAGGGCGGCGTCGAGGTTCTCCCGGTTCTCGTCGAAACTGACCGTGATAATTTGCAGATCGTCCTTCGGAATCTTGCGAACGTCGGCGGCGAAATCGCGCATCCAGAGTCTGGCGGGGGGCTCTCGGCGGCCCAAAAGATCAAGACCACAACCTGCCCACGCAGGCGGGCGAGGTCGATGGTGCGGCCTTGGACGGTCTCGAATCTGGCTTCGACGGGCTGGCCCAGCGCGTCCATGCGGCGGAAGTCGTCGGCGATGCGGTCGTCGAGCGCCGGTTCTTTGGAAAGCTGCCGAGCGCGGGTGAGGAGCTCGCGCATGGTGTCGGGGACCTCGTCGCAGAGGGTGGCTGCTTCGACGAGGAGACGGGGGGAACGAACGTCGCCGGGAAAGCGGGCGGCGAAATTGCTGGCGGCGGTCACGATGGCCTCGCGGATGTCTTGATCCCGGCCTTCGATGGTCTGCATCTGGAGGGAAATCCGCCGAAAGGTCGCGTCTGCCAGCTGATCTCGGGGGACGTCGGGCGTTTTCTCCAGTCGCATGAGTTCGCGGAGAGCGGCGGCGACCAGGGTGGGTTTGCTTTCCATGTTGCCCTCGGCGGCGTCGATGCTCGCAAGGCGGATCTGGGCGTCGAAGGTGCGGGGGTCGTCGGGGTAGGCGGCGACAAAGGCTCGGAGAGCCGCGCGGTGTTTCGCAAAATGGGCGCGCGCAAGCCGGACAGCTTCGTCGCGGCTAGTGGGTTCCGTCGGCGGACCCTGGTCTAGCTCGGTGATGACGGCCCAATCATCGGCGGGATTGGCTGCTGCCAATTGCAAAGAAGCGTAGAGGGTGCAGACGACGATCGGGAGAAGACGCTTCGCGCTTCGCAAATGAGACGAACGTCGGCGGCTGGCTGCCGCCGTTCCGCGAAGTGGAGCGGCCTCCACTCGGGTCATTTGTCCTCGGGGATGATGGCGGTGTAAATGGCGCGGTGGTCGCTGCCGGTCGCGTAGCCTTCCGAGCGATCGATGCCGCTAAGGCTATCGTCGACCTCGGGGAGAAGGCCCTTGTTCACCATTATGTAGTCGATGCGGGAGTAGATGTCGGCGAAGCTCCAAAAGTGCGTCCACACGTCGCCATTCTTGTCGGCGAGCGTGAGGGCGGTGAGCGAGAAGGGACCGGAGCCACCGGTGAGTTCCTTGATCGGATACTCGTTGCGCGTGTCGTTGAAGTCACCCAGCAGGAGAAGATTGACGTCGGGATCGTTGGCGATGATGCGGTTGGCGTAATTTTTGAGGTAGAGTGCCTCGCGAGCGCGCATGGCCGAGTGGTCGTACTCGGGGACGACTCGCTTGCTCTTGAAATGAACTCCCAGCACGCGGAGGCGGTAGTCCGGATTGATCTGGATGGTGACGTCGAGGATTCCTCGCGACATCGGGCGGGCGATCCCGCCGAGATCGAAGGTGACGTCGGTCTTCGAGCGCCGCTCGACGATGGGATATCTGCTCAAGAGGGTGACGTGCCGGGCGGTGTCGGCGGCTTGGACGTATTCCGAATCGAGGTATTCGAGACCCTTGGCCTTCAGCCGGGCTTGCAGCTCGGCGAACTCCGCTTTGGTCCCCACCTCGATCACGCTGATGATGTCTGGAGCGATGCGGGCGATGACGTCGACGACGGCTGCTTTCTCTTCTTCCGGCTTGGGTGCCTCGGCGGAGCCGCGGCGCATGGTGAGCCAATTCTCGACGTTATAGACGGCAACGACGACTGGGGCAGGCGGGGCAGGCTGTGCCCAAGATACGGAGATGAGCGTCGCGGCGACGACAATCGCGCCAAGCAAGCGACAGTGAGGCATATCGGATTAAATGGCCAAGCGGGAATGGGCGCTGCTCTTAGGCGGCGTTGTGAGGTTGCTTGCCAGGCTGCTCCTTGACCTCCAACTCGGCAGCGGTCTTTTTGATCTCTTGATCAAACTCGTCCTTGGCCTTGCGAAACTCGCCGAGGCTCTGGCCGATGCCGCGGGCGAGCTCGGGGAGACGTTTCGCCCCGAAGAGGACGAGGACGATGACGGCGATCATGATCCATTCCGGGAAGCCGGGCATACCGAGGGCGAGGAGAGAATTCATAGATTGAAAGTTAACAGTGGGTCGTGGGGTTGCAACTGATATCGCCGAGCGGGCGGCGCGGGGTCAGAGATCGGGGAGCTGCCAGGGCCCGGCGAGTTGGGCGTACTCCGCGCGCGGCAGCAGGACGTAGTGCGGATCGGCGTCGGCCCGGAGCCAGCGCATGAGCGGGACGAGAGTGTCCTCCGCCATGACGGTGCAGCCTGCGGTCTTGCGGTCGGAGCCGCGCTGGAGATGAAAGAAAATGGCGGAACCGGCTCCGGGCACCGGTGGGTCGGAGTTGTGTCGGATCTCGACGAGCCAGCGGTGATAAGGATCGCCGTGCTTCATCGCCTGCTTCTTAAACCAAGCGGGCGGGTTGCTTGGATCGACGGTGACGTGCTGGTTGTAGAGCGGGTGGTCGACGTCGTCGATCCAGGCGTCGGCGGTGGTGATGGGATGAAACGGATAGTCGGCACCGGCGGGTAGGCCGTCGTCGAAGGTGTAGATCTTACCGATGGCAAAGAGTCCAGCGGGCGCGCGTTTGTCGCCTTCTCTTTTCTGCGGGCCGGATTGCTCCTGTCCCGCGACGCCGCGACCCCAAGCGAGTCCATTTTTACCGAGAAGGATGCGGCGTTCGGAGGACACGGCAGTCCACGGAGCGGAGGGAGACGTCCGCTGGTAGAGCTGGAGGGTGCCGGTCGAACTGTCCCACGAATCGGTGAGGCCGACGACGAGCTGGAGACAATCGGCTGGAAGCGAGGCGGATTGGATTGGCCGCAAAAAGGCACCAATGGCGCAAAGGAAGAAAATGGCTCTCATTTTTCAGACAGGATTGACGGGATTCTCAGGATTGAATCAGACAAATTATCAATCCTGTCGGACTCGCGGCTCGACCCACTTGCCGTGCTCGCGGATGAGGTCGACGAGTTGGTCGACGGCTTCGGACTCGGGGATGTTAAACTTCACCGCCGTCTTGCCGACGTAGAGATTGATTTTGCCCGGCGCCCCGCCGACGTAGCCGAAGTCGGCATCGGCCATCTCGCCCGGGCCGTTGACGATGCAGCCCATGACGGCGATACGGACTCCCTTGAGGTGGTCGGTGCTAGCGCGGATGCGGGCCGTCGTTGATTGGAGATCGAAAAGCGTCCGCCCGCAACTCGGACAGGCGACGTAGTCGGTCTTGAAGATGCGGACCCCAGTGGCTTGCAGGATGTGGTAGGCGAGGCGGAGGGATTGGCCGGGGGCCGGTTCGCCCTGGATGAGGACCGCGTCGCCGATGCCGTCGCAGAGGAGTGAGCCGAGGTGGGTCGAGGCGGTGAGGAGCGCCGTGATTGGTGATGGGTGATCGGTGACTTGTGGAGTGAACGTGTCTTTGAGGAGGATCGGGTGACGGGGGTCGAGCATGCCTGCCAGGAGGCGGTAGGCGTCGATGACCGGGAGCGCGCAGGAATCCGGGATGGTGACGAAGAGCGCGGTGCGACTGGCGTTTGCGGTGGCGATGGCCGCTTCGTCCGTGGGATCGATCTCCGTGACTCCCGATTGATCAAGGATGATCTCGGGTTGGTAGTCGCCGAGCTTGTCGAGCTTGTGCGCGAGGGCCTCGTGGGTGGCGCGGTGGACGACGATGCGGACGGTCTCGGCGGCACCGACGGGGGTGTCGGTGACGAGGATGCGGGAGCTTGCCCTGCGAGCGTAGGTGTCTGGGGGTTGGTAATGGGTGGCTGGTGGGTGAACGGCTTCGCCGGCGTCTGATGAGACGGCGATGAGTTCGCGGGCGACGGGGATCTCCTGCACGCTGTCTTCGGTGAGGCTGACTCGGACGGTGTCGCCGATGCCGTCTCGGAGGAGGCTGCCGATACCGATGGCGCTCTTGATGCGGCCGTCTTCGCCGTCGCCCGCTTCGGTGACACCGAGGTGAATCGGGTAGTTCCAGGAGGAATGGGAAATTGGAAATGCGGAAGGAGAAATGGTTTGCCCGCTTCGCGGGGTGGCTTCATTTCTCAGTTCGCATTCCCCATTTCCCATTGGTTGCGCGTCGAGCGAAGCGAGTCGAGCGACCAGCAAGCGGTAGGCCTGGATCATGACCTTCGGGTTGCTGGCCTTCATCGAGAAGACGAAGTTGTGGTAGTCGAGGTCGCGAGCGATGCGGGCGAACTCGAGGGCGCTCTCGACCATGCCGAGCGGGGTGTCGCCGTAGCGGTTCATGATGCGGTCGCTGAGGCTGCCATGATTGGTGCCGATGCGCATGGCGCGGCCCAGTTCTTTGCAGAGGACAACGAGGGGGGTGAAGCGCTCGCGGATGCGGTCGAGCTCGGCGGCGTATTCGGCGTCCGTGTATTCGCGGATCTTGAACTTTTTCGAGTCGACGAAGTTGCCGGGATTGATGCGGACCTTCTCGACCCAACGAGCAGCTTCGAGGGCAGCGTCGGGCTTGAAATGGATATCCGCAACGAGCGGGACGTCGCAGCCGCGGGCGAGGAGGCCGGCTTTGATGAGTTCCAGATTGCGAGCGTCCTTGATGGTTGGCGCGGTGATACGGACGATCTCGCAACCGACCGCAACCAGATCGAGTGTCTGCTGAACGCAGGCTTCCGTGTCCATCGTGTCGCACGTGATCATGGACTGGACGCAAATCGGGTTCGCGCCCCCGAGGGCGATCGCGCCGACTTGGACTTCGCGGGTGAGGCGTCTCATCGATTGGAAAGGTCGGCCGCGCGAGTCGGAGGCGCGCGTTACTTCTTAAATTCCATCGTGGGGGTGGCGTCTCCGCCGTCCCGTCCACCGAATAGGCTGAGGTCGATGACGTCGTAAAAGGTGACGTAGAGCATGAAGCCGATGAGGGCGAGGGCGAAGCCGTTCTGCAGAAACTCGAGGACGCGGACGTTGACCGGACGACGCCGGATTTTTTCGATGATCGCGAGGGTGATGTGTCCACCGTCGAGGACGGGAATGGGGAGCAGATTCAACAAGGCCAGGTTGACGTTGAGGACGACGCTGAACCAGATGGCGAGAAGCCAGCCATCCTGCCGCTCGAAGAGGCGGTAGTAGACGTTCATGATGCCGACGGGTCCACTGAGGTGCTGGAGACCGATCTCGGATTTGGTGGAAATGACCGCGCCGAGGGTGTCGACCATCATGGTCATGCTGGAACTGATCTGCTGGAAGGGATTGGGGTGAATGCGCGTGAGCTGGCCCTCGAGATCCCATTGGAGTCCGATCCGGGGGCGTCTTCGCCCTCGGGGATGCGGGGGGTCACGGTGACGTCGAAGGTGCTGTCGCCGCGCTGGACGGTGAGAACGACGGGGGCCGTGCCGGTCTCTTTGAGTTTGTCGCCGACCTCGATCATGCTGAGGACGGGGACGCCGTTGACCTCGGTGATGAGATCGCCTTGCTGGATGTCGGCTTCGGCGGCGGGGCTATTCTCGAAGATCTTGGCGACCTTGGGGGTCATGGATGGGAGGATACCGATCTGACGGAGGTTCGCTCGACCCCAGCCGGAGCGCGGTGGGCTGGCGGGCGCGATGTCGATGGTCTGGCGCTGCCCGTCGCGCTCGATCTCGACGGCGATGGTGGGATTTTCGCTGCTCGCGACGTTCCAGACCACGCTCTCGCGGGCGTTGCCGGCGGGACCGAATTGAGTGATGGGTTTGCCGTCGATGGAGACGATCTTGTCGCCGGGGAGGATGCCGGCTTGGGCGGCAGGGCCGTCTTCGACGGTGTATCCGACGGTGGTGCTGGTCTCCATCTCGCCGACGGGACGACCGAGTCCCCAGACGAGGCAGGCGAAGAATAATGCGAGGAGGAGGGAAAATAGCGGGCCCGCGGCGGCGACGATGATCTTGTCGAGCGGGCCGATGGGTGGGTATTGGCTCCGGTCGTTCTCGACGTCGCCTTCGAGCATCTCCATCGGGGCGAGTTGGGGGATGGCGACGTAACCACCAGCCGGGATGGACCCGAGGCGGTATTCCACCCCGTTGATCGTCTTCTTCCAGATCGGCTTGCCGAACCAGATGGCGAACTTCTCGACAACGAGTCCCCGCCACCGAGCGGCGAGGTAGTGGCCCCATTCGTGAACGAGGATCATGAGGTTGAAGATGAGAACGACTTCAACGCAGATGAGGAGAAATTTGAGGGTGTCGAGGATCATGGAAATAACGTGAGTTCTATCAATGGGGTGATTGCGGAGAGAAATCAACCGTTGGCTCCGGCGCGGCATCGGGTCGTCTCAGCAGTCGCCAACTCCAGATTGCAAGACCGCCGAATCCGACCACCGCGCCCCCGATCGCCGCGATCAGGCCGACGGGGATGGGTTCACCGAGCGTCCAGCCGGTGAGTTCGGCTCCCACCCAGACGACGAGGCCGATGCGGGGAGCCATGCCGATGGCCGTACCGAGGAGGAGCGGAACAAAGCGGACGCCGCTGCTAGCGGCCAATACGTTTGTCATGGCGAAGGGCATCTGCGGGGGCAGGCGCGCGAGGGCCACGGCGAGAATGGCCCGGCCCGGGGGGGCGTCGATCATGGCGGCGGCAAGTTTCTTCCCCGAACGGGAGCGGTCCACCAGCGACCGGAGGCCATCGCCCGCGTAACGCCGTCCGAGCAGGTGCCCGATCCCGCAGCCGATAAGAACGATTCCGATTGAGACCGGAAGTCCCGCAGCGAAGCCGAAAAGGAGGCCCGCCACGAGCGACGTCAAGTGGGAGGGGATGAGCGCAAATCCGACGAGGGTGCCGCCGACGAGAAGGTAGGTGGGAAAGATCCACCAACCGGCCTCTCGCAAGGATGTGAGGTGATCGAAAGACCCGTTCGCCCCAAGGAAGACCCCGACCAACGGGAGAAAAAGGCAGAGGAGGCACGCGACCACGACGCGAAGGATCGGGTGCCGAGAGGTGGACGGAGCGGTGGGTGGGTGGTTTTCGGCGTCCATGGTCAATGAGTGTCGGAGGCTCGCAGGCCGTGCGATGTTTTTAAGAACCTATGCTGGAAGACATGTGCACGCAAAAACGCCCGCAGCCGGGGCTGCGGGCGTCTCTGTCGGAACTGCGCGGGCGGACTACCGGCGGTAGTGGTGACCCCGGCGGGTCACGTGGTAGTTGCTCCGGTAGTAATCGTGCCGCTGGTGATAATAGACCCGCGCCGGGCGGCGATAGACGACGCGCGGGGCGACGTAGACGGGCCTGGGTCGGTAGTAGGAATAAGCGGGTGCGCAGCTGTAGCCGCCGGTGTTGAAGGAAATGCTGAACCCGGGCCGGGCTTCGGCCTTGGGGATGGCGAAGAGAGCACCGAGGACGAGCGTGAGAGCGAGGATGAGTTTTGCTGTTTTCATGACAGCAATAGTGACGCGGCGGGGGTCGCTATTATTCAGCCCGCAGAGCCTCGCTCAGCAGTCGGACGGCACTCGCGATGTCCGCAGCGGTCACGTTCAGCGGGGGGAGAAAGCGGATCGTGCGTTCACCGGCGGGGACGACCAGCAGACCCGCCGCCATCAGTTGCTTGGTCATCGCGAGGGCACCAAGGTCGGGATCGTCGGCGATAAATTCCACGCCAATCATGAGACCAAGGGCGCGGACATCGGCGATTTTTGGCGAGCGGAGTTCCACCAGGGAGCGGGCAAAGAGGCGGCCTTGCTCGCGGACGTGGGTGAGAAGTTGCTTCTCGTCGATCTCATCGAGGACGGCGAACCCTGCGGCGCACGCGACGGGGTTGCCGCCGTAGGTCGTGCCGTGGGAGCCGGGGCCAAGGAGGTCGCAGAGCGGTCCGCGGTCGGTGCCACCGGGGCGGTCGCGGACCCAGAATGCGCCGAGCGGAAACCCGTTGGCGATGCCCTTGGCCCAACTGATGCCGTCCGGGATGATGCCCGCCGCACCGGGGATGGCCTCCCAACCGTTGTAGTAACCCGTGCGCCCGAGGCCGCATTGCACTTCGTCGAAGAAGAGCAAGAGATCGCGCTCGTCGCAGAGATCGCGGAGGTCGGCGAGAAATTTTCCCTCGGCGGGCCGGATGCCGCCTTCGCCCTGGATGGGCTCGATGAGAATGGCGGTGGTCTGCGGGGTGATCGCGGCTTTGACTGCGGCAAGATCGCCGAGCGGGACGTGGGTGAAGCCGTCGAGCAGCGGGCCGAAGTTGGTTTTGACCTTGTCCTGCCCCGTGGCCGAGATCCCGGCCATGGTCCGACCGTGGAACGATCCGGTGAAGGTGATGACGTGGTGCCGACGCGTGGCACTGCCGAAGCGGCGGGCGAGCTTGATGAGGCCTTCGTTCGCTTCGGCTCCGCTGTTGCAGAAAAAAATCTTGCCTGCGGTGCCGACGCACGCGACGAGGCGCTCGGCGAGTTCGATCTGCGGGCGGGTGTAGTAGAGATTGGACGTGTGGACGAGCTTCGCGGCTTGAGCGGCGACGGCGGCGGTCACGCGGGGGTGCGCGTGGCCGAGCGAACAGACGGCGATGCCGCCGCCGAAGTCGAGGTATTCCCGGCCGGCGTCATCCCAGACGCGCGAGCCGCTACCGCGCTCGATGACGAGGTCGAAGCGCCCGTAGGTGGGGATGACGGATTGGGCGTAACGGGACGGAAGATCTTTAACCACGGATGGCACTGATAGCACGGATGGGGCGATGGATGTTAGCGTTTGCGGAGGCGCTTGAGGCGGTCGGTGAGGTCGGCTTCGGTTTGCAGGAGTTCGCGGGCCAGTTCTTCGCTGCTCATCCAACTGCCGCCGAAGGACTCGACGGTAGTCCGCTCCAGGTAGTCGTCCGTGGCGACGGTGAGGTCGAAAGTTTTGGCGTATTTCGCGACGAGGCGTTCGATCACGCTGTCGGCGGTCTGGCCGGCGGCTGAGTAGAAAATCTGGATGCCGCCGGGATTTTCGGTCTCGTTGGCCTTCGATCCCTTGCCGTCAAAGACGACGGCGACGTGGTAGTCGGACGAGTCGTGAAGCCGGGTGAGCAGGGTGACGAGTTGCTCGCGGGCGGTGGCGGTCTTGCGCTCGTGCAGGGCGCGGAGTTGTGGCCACTGAAAGATCATGCTGTGGCCGTCGACCAATAGGAGTCGCTGCAGAGCCACGACGCGGGGCGAGTGCTAACTCTCGATGGCCTGGATCTCGACGGGTTCGACTTTCACGCCGAGGTCTTCGAGCCAGGCGATGGCCTTCTTAATCTCGTCGCGCTCGCCGTCGAGTTCCAGCGAGACGAGACCGATCTCCTCGGTGACGCTGGCCTGGCGGACATTGGTGACGACTTTGAACTCTTGGGCGAGTTCGTAAACGATCGGCCGCGTGATGAGGCGGGCCGGATACATGAGCCAGAGCTTAGTGGATTGGGCGGACATACAAATACCAATACATTTCGAACGGAAGGTAACAAAGGTAACGAAGGGCCTCAGGGAATTTCTTCGTTGCCTTCGCTACCGCCTGTTCAAATACGCGTTTTTTACCCGCCCGCGATGGCTGGGACGATGCTGAGTTCGTCGGAGTCGGCGACTTTCGTCTCGGGTCCTTCGAGGAAGCGGATGTCTTCGTCGTTGAGAAAAATGTTCACAAATCGGCGCACGGCACCGTTTTCGTCGTAAACGCGCTCGCCGAGGCCGGGGTAGGTCTTGTCGAGATTCTGGAGGATCTCACCGACGGTCTCGCCAGAGGCAGTGACGACCTCTTGGTCGCCGGTGAGTTTGCGGAGTGGGGTGGGGATGCGGACGGTGGACACAATAATTATCAGTAGTGGGTGGTTGGTTAGGCGGGGACGGCGACTTCGTCGGCGACGAGGGCTTCGAACTCGCGGAGGCTGGGCTTAATGATGCGGGGCGCACCGACTTTGCCGACGATGGCTTCCTGCGTCTTGAGGCCATGGCCCGTGATGCAGAGGACAATGGACTCGTTGCGGGGGATCTTTCCACTGTCGATGAGCTTCTTGGCGCAGGCGACGGTGGTGCCACCGGCGGTCTCGGCGAAGATGCCGGTGGTCTCGGCCAGGAGGCTGATGCCTTCGATGACTTCTTCGTCGGTGCAATCCTCGGCGCTGCCGCCGGTCTCATTCATCGTGCGGATGGCGTAGTAGCCGTCGGCGGGGGTGCCGATGGCGAGTGATTTGACGATGGTGTCGGGATTGGGGACCGGCTTGACGATGTCGGTCTTTTTCTTGAGCGCAGCGCTGATCGGGGAGCAGCCGCTGGCCTGCGCGCCGTGAACGCTGAAGGGTTGCTCGTCGAGGATACCGACTTTGAAAAACTCGGTGTAGGCCTTGTAGATCTTGGTGAGCAGCGAGCCGCTGGCCATCGGAATGACGGTGTGGCGAGGGAGCTTCCAGCCGAGTTGCTCGGCGATCTCAAACCCCATCGATTTGCTGCCTTCCGCGTAATAGGGGCGGAGGTTCACGTTCACAAAGCCCCAGCCGTATTTACCGGCGATCTCGGAGCAAAGGCGGTTCACTTGATCGTAGGGGCCCTCGATGCCGATGACGTTCGACCCGAAGACGAGGGAGCCTTGCACCTTGCTTTGCTCGAGGTTTGACGGGATGAGGACGTAGCTCTTCAGCCCGGCGGCGGCGGCATTTGCGGCGACGGAATTTGCCAAGTTTCCGGTCGAGGCGCAGGCAACGATCTTGAATCCCAGCTCCTGAGCCCGGGTGAGCGCGACCGAAACGACCCGGTCTTTGAAGGAAAGCGTCGGGTAGTTGACGGTGTCGTTCTTGACGTAAAGCTCGTCGACGCCGAGTCGCTCGGCGAGCCGGTCGGCTCGGACGAGGGGGGTGAATCCGGTCTGCAGGCCGACGGTGGGAGGGCCGTCGATGGGAAGCAGTTCGCGGTAGCGCCACATGCTCTGCGGGCGAGATTCGATGACCTCCCGGTTGATCGACGCGCGGATGGCGTCGTAGTCGTAGGCGGCCTCGAGGGGGCCAAAGTCGAATTCGCAGATGTGGATGGCCTCCTTCGGGTAGAGGCGTCCGCACTCGCGGCATTTGAGATTACTGAAAAATGGTTTGTCGCTCATCGGTAAGACTTCGTTCGTCTCATCAAGAGTGACAGAGGCGGACGGACCCAGACGGGCAACGCACGCATCTCATCTTCCCCGGTGGACGCGTGGAACGCGTTCGCCGAGCAGGATTTGGCACCTGGTCACTGGTCACGCTCGCGCGGTCGTAGTCGGTTGCCGTGGCTTCATCGGGCCTGTCCCTCTGCCACTCTTGATAAGATCTGTGGGAAAATAGGGGGGCGGGCGGGGCCGTCAAGGGATTTCTAACTCCCACCCAAATCTCAGTGCTGCCAAGAAAACTGACGACCGTCGGTTTTATCAGCATGGTTTGGGTTGGGGTGGGTTGGAGCTTTGAGCCTTATTCGGGCGTGGGTCGGAGGTACATCGCTTTGATGGGGTGCTCGTCGAGGACGTTTGGTTCGATGCCCCCGATCCGGGCGGGATCGTAGAGCTGGATGCCGACGTAGAAATAAATCGGGCAGATGGGGACGGCTTCCGTGACGAGGAGGTGCTCGGCTTCCTTGAGAATGTCAAAGCGGGCGGCTGGATCGACGGTGCGGGCGGCTTCGGCGATGAGATCGTCGTAGGTCGGACTGGTCCAGCCGGTGCGGTTGTTGCCGCCGCCGGTGAGGAACATGTCGAGGAAGGTGTTGGGGTCGGGGTAGTCGCCGACCCAGCTTGATCGGGCGACGTCGTAGTCAAGCTCGTTCATCGAGTTGAGGTAGACCTTCCATTCCTGGCGGTTGAGGTTGACCGTGACGTTGAGGGCGTCGCGCCACATGGCCTGGAGTTCGATGGCGATGGCCTGGTTCTGCTCGCTCTCATTGTAGAGGTAGCGGACGAGCGGGAATCCTTCGCCGCCGGGGTAACCGGCTTCCGCGAGGAGTGCGGCGGCTCGTGCGGGGTCGTAGTCGAGGCCGTCGGGGGAGACGTAGCCCGGGATGCCGGGGGGGACGATGCCGGGGGCGGGGAGTTCGCCCGCGCGGGTGATCTTTTCGACGATGCGGCGTTTATCGACGGCGAGAGAGAAGGCGCGGCGGACGCGTTCGTCGGCGAAGGGTCCGGCGACGCAATTGAAGCGGAGGAAAAATGTGCCGAGGAAGGGGGCGCTGTGAAAGTCTGGGCGCTGCTTGAGATCTTCCAGCAGGGCGGGGGGCATGAGACCTTTGTCGATGGCGAGGTCGGCGAGTCCGCTTTCGTAGAAGTTGAAGGCGGTGTTGGCCTGGTTGATCGGGAGGATGTCGACGGTCTCGAGCGCGACTCGGTCGGCGTCCCAGTAAGTCGGGCTCTTGCGGAGGCGGATGTGGTCGTTGAGTCGCCAGTCTTCGAGCCGGTAGGCGCCGTTGTTGACGAGATGCTCGGGCTTGACCCAATCGTCGCCGACTCGGTCGATGAGGTCGACGGGGACGGGGTGGAGGGTGGGAAAGGCGGCGAGCTCGAGAAAAAATGGGGTCGGGTTGGTGAGTTCGACGCGGAGAGTGCGGGCATCGATAGCCTCCACGCCGACTTGCGAGAAGTCGGTGATCTCGCCGTCGGCGAAGGCCTGGGCGTTTGCAACGTAATAGAGCTGGTAGTTGTAGGCCGAGCCGGTGGCGGGCGTGAGAGTGCGCTGCCACGATCGGACGAAGTCGTCGGCCGTGACGGGACGGCCGTCGCTCCACTTGGCGTCGGGACGGAGGGTGAAGGTGTAGACGCGTCCGTCGGGCGAGAGGGTCCACGACTGGGCCACGCCGGGGACGGCTTGGCCAGCGCGGTCGTAGCTGGTGAGGCCTTCGAAGAGGGCGTTGACGATGCGGCCTTCCGGCTGGCCGGTGATGATGGCCGGATCGAGCGTCTCGGGTTCCGCACCGTTGATGAGGACCAGGTCGGCTCGGTCACGGGTGCCGTCGCAAGCGGTGAGCAAAGTAATCAATCCGAGACTTGCGAGAAAGCGGCGCATCAGGTGGAAATTAGGCGACCGCCCCGTGCGCGTCACATCCAAACCCATCGATCCCATGAAATTGCTCGTTCTCGCCGCCCTCTGCCTCGCTCTCGGAGCGTGCGCCACCTCGAATCCGCCTTCGACCGCGAGTCGCGTCGACTTGAAGCAATACGCGGGCGAGTGGCACGAGATCGCCCGTTTCCCCACGTGGTTTCAGCGGGATTGCGCGCGCGCGGTGACGGCGACTTACACGTTGAAGGAGGATGGGACCGTCAAGGTGGACAATCGGTGCATCGCTGAGAACGGCGAGACGAAGCGCAGCGTCGGGACGGCTCGGGTGGTGCCGGAGAGTGGAAACTCGAAACTGAAGGTGAGCTTCTTTTGGCCGTTTGAGGGTGACTATTGGATCCTGGCCCTGGACGAAAAAGCTTACGAATGGGCGTTGGTGGGGTCGCCGTCGCGGGACTACCTCTGGGTGTTGGCTCGGGAGCCGGCGATCTCGGACGCTCTCTACGAGCGGATCTTGGCCGAGGCGGTGGCGCGGGGATTTGACGCGACGAAGCTCGAGCGGACTCCCCAGTAGGGGCCGGGCTGCGCCGCGGGCGGTCGACCTAGTCGAGGTGCCCGCTCTGGCGGAGCGCGGTGACGATCTCGGCCGCGGCGGTGCTGCGGTTGAGCGCGTAGAGGTGGATGCCGGGGCTGCCGGCGTCGAGGACTTGGCGGCAGAGGTCGATGGTGTAGGCCATGCCGCGCTTGCGCATCTCGACGCGGTTGTCGGCGACGGGTTCGAGCGCGTCGCGGAGGGCGTCCGGGATGCTGGCTTGGCAAAGCTTGCAGAAGCGAACCAGCGCGGCCCAGTCGACGACTGGGAGGATGCCGGGGAGAACGCGAGCGGGTCGACCGATACGAGTCGAGATCTCTTCGACCAGATCCGTGTAGAGATTGGCACTGAAGAAGCATTGCGTCATCGCGGCGGTGGCTCCGCCGTCGAACTTGCGCTGGAGATTGGCCAAGTCGGCTTCGCGGGACGGCGCGTCGGGGTGGGACTCGGGGAAGGCGGCGCAAAGGACGGCGAAGCGCCCGTCCGCCTGGATGAGGTCGATGAGATCGGTGGCGTATTCGCAACCGCCGTCGGTGGGCGTGAAGCGGGTCTCGCCCTTGGGTGGGTCGCCTCGGAGGGCGAGAAGATTCTCGATGCCGTGCCCCGAGTATTCGTCGAAGAGGCCGCGGAGTTCGGCCTTGGTGGCGTTCACGCAGGTGAGGTGGGCCATGGCCGGGATGCCGGCGTTCTTGGCGATGTGCTCGATCACTTCTCGCGTTTTCTCGCGGGTGCCGCCGCCGGCTCCGTAGGTGACCGAGACGAAGTCGGGGCCGAGGGGGACGAGCTGATCGATGGTGTCCTCGAGCGTGTGCCAGCCGCGCTCGTTTTTCGGCGGGAAAAACTCGAAGGAAAGGGTGCGGGGCTTTTGGGCAAAGAGGTGGTCGAGGCGCATGGGATGGTGAGGATACGATTGTCGGCGAGTTTGGGCAACGATGGGGAATGCGGGTTTGTCCGCAGATTACGCCGAGGGACGCAGAATTTTAATCCTGAGGGAGTGCATTCAATCTGCGTCGCTCGGCGCATTCTGCGGACCAAAACTGAGTCTGGAGGCGCGCAGCCTTGACGCATCCGGGTATCACGCGCAGTGATTGGTCATGGAAATCACCGTGCTGCTTCACGATTGTTTGTCGGATGGGGAGACCGGGTTTGCCGCCCAATGTGCGGAATTTCCTGAAGCAAACGGACAAGGGGAGACGGTGGATGATTGTGTTGCGGATCTGCGATCATCGGTTGCCGACGTGCTCGCCTATCGTCGTGACGCGGCGGTGGCTTCCCTCGGTCAGGGAGACCGCTTGGAACTTGTGACCGCGTGAAGCGGAGGGCGCTGCTGGCCCACCTCGCGAGTCAGGGTTGCCGACTCTAGCGCGAGGCCGCAGCCACTCTATTTGGATCAATCCGACCACCGGCGACATTCAGGCGGTCCCCCGGCACCCGGAGATCAAGAAGTTCACCGCAAGATCGATTTGCCGGAAGCTCGCTGTGAGCATTCCAAGCGGAGCCTGAACCAGGAAAGCGGCAACAAATCGCCCCTCCGGGGCCGGAGCGGTGATGGTTGGTCCGCAGATTCAACAGAGTGACGCAGATTTGATCACTGAAGGGATGCATTCAATCTGCGGGAATCTGCGCAATCTGCGGACGAAAGAACTGGGGGTGGTGGCGGATTTTGTTTTCGAAGGCTGGATGCTCCTCCGTCGTCAGCTCGGGGGGAAATCGGAGGTCGGAGCGGGTCCATTTTTCGAGCCAGGTGGCGGGGAGGAGTTGGCGGTCGTGGAGGGTGACGGCGGCGGGGGTGAGGGCGATGGTGGTCTCATCCTTCGGCGGGGTGGCGACGCCTCGGGCGAGGTGGAATCCGGCAGCGAGCATGACCGTGCGGGTCGAGGTGGCGTTGGTGTAGGTGAAAAGCTCGGTGGGGTGGTCGGCGCAGGCGGCGCGCAGGCGGCGGAAGGCTTCGAGTGTCCAAGGGCCGCCGGTGGTCTTGGCCGAAAACATGTCGTAGAAGACGATGTCGGGTGGGCCGGGGGCGGCGGCGAGGGTTTCGACGTAGTCGCCGTGGACGAGGGTCCAGGTGAGGCCGGGGTGGGTCTTCGACTGCCAGTGGCCGTGGCGGAGGAGGTGGTGCGGGGCCGAGTGGCGCAGGTAAGGGAACAGGTCGTTGTGCGCGAAGGCGAGGCGGAGAGAGTCGAGGTCGTTCTCGAAACTGATGATGCGCAGTGGGCGCTGGGTCTGGGTGGATTTTGTTCGCTCGTAGACTTTGATTGCGCCCATGGCGTTGGCGGCGGCACCGAGGCCGACGTCCCAGATGGTGAGCAGGGTGTCGGTGGGTAGGGCAAGGCGGGTGGCGAGGAGGGATTGGTCGACGTAGAGGCGATTGGCTTCCTCCATCGGCGGGGTGCGGGCGTGCATGATCTCGCCGCTGGCGCGGTGGAGGATGCTGGCAAAGCCTTCGCGGGCGGTGTGGATCTCGTAGTCGCCGAGGGTGGGGCGCTTCGTCGGCTTCGGCAGGATTGGGTCGACGGGGTTGTCGAGATCGTCTTCGGCCAAGAGCTGGCGGCGATTTTGATAAAATTCGAGGAAGGTGCCTCCGAGGATGGCGGCGCGAATCTCGCGCATCAGCTGGTGGTAAAAATGGATGTTGTGTTCGCCCAGCAGGGTCCAACCGAGGGTCTCGGAGGCTTTGGTGAGGTGGTGGAGGTAGCCGCGGGAATAGCGGGCGCAGGCTCCGCAGGTGCAATCGGGGTCGAGGGGGGCGTCGGAGAATTTGTGGACGGCGCGGCGGAGTTGGAGGAACCCGCGGGAGGTGAAGGCTCCGCCGCGTTTGGCGACCTGGGTCGGGATGATGCAGTCGAACATGTCGACGCCGCGGTGGACGGCCTCCAGGATGTCGAGCGGGGTGCCGACGCCCATGAGGTAGCGGGGTTTGTCGCGGGGGAGGAGGCTGGCGCTGAGGGCGCACATGTCTTCGCGTTCGGATTTGCCTTCTCCGACGGCTAGGCCGCCGACGGCGAAGCCGTCGAAGGGGAGGGTGGTGAGACCGGCGGCGCTGGCGCGGCGGAGGCTCGGGGTAGATCGCGCCTTGGACGATGGCGAAGATCGATTGCGGGGAATCGCCACGCGCGGCGAGACTGCGGACGGCCCAGCGCTGGGTGAGTTCGACGGCGGCGCGGGCGGTGGCTTCGTCGGCGGTGGCGGCGACGCACTGGTCGAGCGCCATCATGATATCGCTGCCGATGGATCGCTGGGTGCCGATGCTGAGCTCGGGGCTGAGGAGGTAGGTGCGGCCGTCGACGTAGCTTTGGAAGGAAGCGCCGTCTTCGGTCATCGACCGGGCGTGGGGGAGGGAGAAAATCTGGTAGCCGCCGGAGTCGGTGAGGAAGGACTTGGGCCAAGTGGTGAAGTTGTGGATACCACCGAAGCGCTCGAAGACTTCGGGGCCGGGGCGGAGGAGGAGGTGGTAGGTGTTGGCGAGGAGGATCTGGGAGCCGCTCGTCTCAAGGGTGGTCGGGAGTTGGGCTTTGACCGTGGCCTGGGTGCCGACGGGCATGAAGAGGGGGGTGAGGACCTCGTTGTGGAGGGTGGTGAAGCGAGCGGCGCGCGCTTGGCTGCCGGCGGCTTGGGCTTCGAGCCGGAAGTTGAGGCGGGAGGGGGTCATGTCGATTGGCCGCAGATTTCGCCGATTACGCAGAGGCAACTCGGAAATTCTCGTCGAGAAATGATTCGAGCTCTTGCTGGGCGGAACTCAGGGCCGCCTGAACCGGCGTTGGATGATTGGTGGTGAGCGCGTTGGCGGTTCGGTGGGAGAGGGAGCGGGCGGGGTTGGTTTCGGTGATCTGGTCGATGAGGGCGTTGACTTGGGTGACCTGGTCGCGGGCGCTTGCGATGGTCGCGAGGGCTCGGGACTCGGTGATCTCGCCCGTGGCGACTTGGAGGAGCTGACGGCAGTCGAAGGCGCGGCAGCGGGTGGGGCGGTCGTCGTAGATGGTGCAACGGCCGCCGGCGTGGGCGGGGCAGGGTTGGTGAAAAAAGGTCTCGGAGCGCTTGCGTTTGATGCGGAGGCCGTGGGCGGCGAGGGCGCGGGGGCGATCGTTGGGCTGGAGGACGACGGAGTGAAAGAGCGTGCCGTCGCAGCACATGCCGCAGGCCGCGCAGAGGCGGGTGGCGGCGGTCGGGTCGGGGTCGATCACGGGGGGCGGCTAGTCCTTGAACTCGGAGTTGAGCCACTTGAGGGGGAAGCGGTCGCCGGGGCAGTCGGTCGGCTTGGGGTTGATCTGTTTGTGGCCGCGAACGACGATGTTCTTGCCGCTGGATTTGCCGCAGCGTTTGCGGAGGTATTCGGTGAGTTCTTGCAGGGCGGCGATCTGGGTTTTTGTCGGGAGGTCGCGGTTGAGGTCGCCGACGAGGCAGATGCCGATGGAGATGTCGTTGAGGTAATCGCTGGCGACGTGGCCGCCATTGATCTGGCGGGTCCAACGGTTACCGATCTCGATCTCGCCGTCCCCGGAGGAGGTGCCGTTGCCGATGACGAAGTGGTAGGCCATGCCGTTGCGCATCTTGCGGACGTTCTTGTGGTAGTTGTCGAAGGCTTTGGCGTTGCCTTGGCGAGTGCCGCTGTTGTGGACGATCACGTATTTCCAACGCCCTTTTTTGACGGGGGCGTCGTCGATGGCGTCGCGGAGGGAGGCGCTGAGGTGCTCGTACTTCGGCCCGCCGCCGAACCAGAGAAAGCCCCCCCGTTTTTTCGGCGCGGGGGCCAGACCTTCGTCTTTGGATTTGCCGGATTTCTCGACGACGATAGGGGCGTCGGGTTTTTCCTTCTTAGGCTTCGGGGTGGCGGTCGGTTTCGGAGTGGCGGTGGGTTTCGGGGTTGGTTTGGGCTTGGGGGTCGATTTGGGCTTCGGGGTTGGGGTGGGCTTAGGGGTCGGCGCGCGCTTTGCTTTTGCGACCGGGGTGGGGGTCACCTCGGGTGGGGGTGGGTCGTTCTGGGGTGGGTCGTTCTGGGGTGGGCGGGGAGTTGCGGGGGGCTCTGGGGCCGGGCGGCTGGCGGGCGTGGGGCGTGGACGGGGTGTGGCGGAGGCCTGGGGGAGCGGGCGCATGTCTTCGCGGGCGCGGAGGAACAGCGCCCGCTTCTCGGCGTCGCTCATCTGGGAGTGGGCGCGGGGGGCAAGGGCGCTGGTGGTCGTCAGGATGGCGAGGCTGACGACGAGGATCTTTCGCACGGGGCGGAGGCTAGCTCAATTTCTGGGGACGGGGCAAGCGGGGCGGAGTTTGATTTTCAAGGGATAACGAGGGAAGGTCGAACTCATGAAATGGTTGATTGCGAGTCTGGTCGTCGGGTTGAGTGCGGTGTCGGGAGTGCGGGCGCAGGGCGACCCGGGGGCGGTCATGCGGGCGCGGGCGGAGGCGGTGGTTTTTCCGGAGGTGACGTTCAAGGACACGTCGCTCTCCTCGGCGGTGGAGTTTCTGCGGCAGATGACGGCGAAGGCTGCGGCGGGGAAAGGGATCAATTTTGTCGAACTGTATCCCAAGGAGTTCGGGGACGAGACGACGGTGACCCTCTCGCTGAACGGGGTGCCGCTGTCGGCGGTGCTGAAGTATCTGGGGGAGAGCAGCGGGGTCGCGGTGGAGTATCAGGCGGTCGCGATTGTGCTGAAGGTGGCTGCGGTCGAGTGACGGCGAGAGGCGCGGGGAGGGGAGTTGGCGGCTTCGCCGTTGGGGTGGGTCGGCGATTGGAAATCGCCGCTCCTTGGAATTTAGAACGTGGGGACCAGGATCGCGTTGGCGGGGATTTCGGTGCCTTCGGGGAGGATGGTGAGTTTGTGCGGGGGATCGGTCGGGACGGTGGTGAGGTCGTAGGTGACTCCGTTGGCTTCGAAGGTGTCGGCGGTGAAATTCAAGTTCGTCGCCCCAGCCGGGGCGGGTTCGGTCGCGGGGAGGGCGACAAGGGTGCCGGCGAACGTGAGTGAAGCGCCGGGAGACTGGCTGATCGAGGCGGTCCCAATCAAGTTGTAACCGGATACGCTCAGGTCACCCGCCCTTGAATCCGTGAAAGTGCAGTTGCAGCATAGGTCATCGAACCCATCGATAAATCGGAATTCACGTAGTAGTTCAACCCGCCGGGCGCGAAGCCGGTTCCGGAGAAGGATCCGCCGCTGGTCTCGAGCGTGATCCACATGTCGCGGGGTTCTTTTCCGAGGTTTTTGGTCAGCGACCGGGATTGGGCGAGGTTGCGGTAGGCGCGTTGGAGCTGCGAGCCGTAGTTGAGGGCGATCAAGGTGTAGAAGGGGACGGAGGGGTCGCTGGCACTCGGCTGCGCGAGGGGCTGAACGGCCAGGGACGCGCGAAGGACGCGTTGGATGGCTCGGCGGGCGCGGGGGCGGTTGACCTCGGTCTTGTCGGCGGCGACAAGCAGCTCGAGCAGCGTCGGGACCGAGCCGGTGAGCGCTTTGGCGATCTTGCGGTGGCCATTTCGCTGGTAGGTCCGAGCGGTGCGGCGGACGTATTTGGTAATGTAATTGGCCCCCCGGTCGAGCCGACCAGCGGAGACAAAGGCCCGGAAGTCCTTGAGAGTCTGAATGTCGTGGTCTTCCGACGACCGGCCGTTGGTGCCGATGAAAGAGACGAAGGAGGGCTGAAAGGGATCCGGGTCGACCAGGGTGAAATCATCCGCCGCCGACGCGGTGGCGATCCCAGCAACGAGGAGGAAAAAGACTGCTCAACCGATTCACTCCGGTTGGTTACTTCGCCGGAGCGTGACTGGCAAGCTGCCGATTCGGAGTTTTCCACCGCTTGTCACTGGACAGGGTGGGGCGGGAGTCGGTAACCATTCCCACTCGAGTATTTGATCGATGGAATTGCTGCACACCGCTTTCGACCCTGAGTCCCTGTTGTTTCTCGTTTGGACCTCTCTTGCGAAAACGCTGGGGCTGCTGGGGATCATCCTCGGGTTCGTCTCCTACACCGTCTACGCGGAGCGGAAAGTGAGTGCCTTCATCCAGGACCGGACGGGTCCCAACCGGACGGGGATCCCGCTGACTTTGATCGGGGGAAAAAAAGATCTGCCTTTCCTTGGCCTAGGACAGCCGATTGCCGACGCGATGAAGTTGCTTCTCAAAGAGAACTTCATCCCGAACTCGGTGAACAAGTTCTACTACTACATCGCGCCGAAACTGACGATGATCCCGCCGATCCTCGTGCTGGCGGTGCTGCCGTTTGGGAGTTCGCTCTTCGGCGTGCCGATGGTGATCGCGGACATCGGGGTGGGGGTGCTCTACGTCTTTGCGGTGTCGTCGCTGGGGGTCTACGGGATCGTGCTGGCGGGCTGGGCGTCGAATTCGAAATACCCGTTTTTGGGCGGGATCCGATCGAGTTCGCAGATGATCTCCTACGAGTTGGCTCTCGGGCTGTCGGTGGTGCCGGTGTTCATGATCGTGGGGACGTTGAATCTCGGCGAGATCGTGACGTGGCAGCGGGATAACGGGTGGATGATCTTCCCGATGTGGCCGGAGGGATTCACGATCGCTGGGGCGATGGCCGATCCGTCGTTGATCTGGACGTCGGTCGTTGCGGGATTCTCCTGGCAGCGGGTCCTGTTGTGGGTGCCGATGCTCATTTCGTTCGTGGTGTTCATGGTGGCGATGTTTGCGGAGACGAACCGCGCGCCGTTCGATCTGCCGGAGGCCGAGCAGGAGCTGGTCGGCGGGTATCACACGGAGTATTCGGGCATGGGGTTTGCGCTGTTCTTCCTCGGGGAATACGCGGCGATGATCGCGGGTTCGGGCGTGATCGTGACGTTGTTCCTCGGTGGCTGGAGTCTGCCGATCATTCCGGACGGGGCGGAGGGCTGGTTCTGGGGGTTGATCAATATCGGGACGTTCTTCGCGAAGGTGTCGGCGCTGCTGTTTTTCTTCATCTGGGTGCGCTGGACGGTGCCGCGCTTCCGGTATGATCAGCTGATGAAGCTGGGCTGGTATTTCTTTTTCGAGCTGGCGCTGGTGAACATCTTTATCACCGCAGCGATCCTCGCGTTCTTGCCGAGTTGAGCGGGGCGCTTCCTGCCTAGGGAATGTCCTTCGCGGGCCGATGCACCTATTTGGTGGTCGCGACCTCGGTGCCGTTCCAGTCGGCCGGCGGGGGAGTGGCGGCGTGGGCGGCAGCGCGGGTGAGGTAGATGTCACGGAGTCTGTCCGGACTAGGTAGAGCTTGGAAGTGGGTGATCGCCTCCGGGAACTCGCGGTTGCGATAGAGCACGATGGCGGCTTCCCAATCGGCCAGCCACTTCGGTGCGGGTTCTTTGACGGGGCCAACGAGCGTGAAAATCTCGACCGGGTGGGATTTGCCGACGACTTGGACGAGGTCGACGGTGCGGAGATGAAAATCCTCGCGAATGAGGTCGGCGCACGGACCCGAGACGCAACTGACGACGCCGTATTTCTTGGTCAATCCCTCCACGCGGGAGGCGAGGTTGACGGCGTCGCCGATGACCGTGGGTTCCATCTTCTCGGTGGACCCGATGTTGCCGAAAACGGCGTCGCCGTGGTGCAAGCCGATGCCGATGGCGAAGGGTGGTAGGCCGCGGGTGGTCCAGTCGGCGTTGAGCCGCGCCAGGGCGGTCTGCATTTCCACCGCAGCGTGGGCGGCCGCGCGGGCGTCGACGGGAAGACCCTTGCTCACGACGTTGCCCCAGACGGCGAGGATCCCGTCGCCCATGAATTTGTCGACGGTGCCGTCGTGTGCAAAAATGATGCGGACCATCTCGGCGAGGTATTCGTTGAGCTGAGTCACGACCGCAGTGGCGTCGTGGCTCTCGGAGAAGGTGGTGAAGCCGCGGACGTCGGAGAAAAACACGGTGACTGGTCGGCGGGTCCCGCCGAGGGAGGTGAGGAAGTCGTCGCGGTTGTCGAGGATCTCGCGGACGACGTTGCGGGAGACGTAGCGGTCGAGGGTGGAGCGGAGGCGGCCGGATTCGCGGCGCTCGGCGGCGAAATTCCACGCGATGCAGGCGATCCCGGCGAAGAGGAGGGTGGCACTGGGTTGGAGGGTCTCGAGCAGGACGTCGAAGGCGTAGGAAACGCCGAAGACGAATCCGTAATACCCGGCCGCGCCGACGACGAGGATCAGGATGGCGAAGACGGGTTGGCGGAACCGGCGAGTGACCAGCCACGCGGCGGTCGCGGCCAGGCCGACGAGCAGGGCGGTCATCCCGAAGCCGACGGGCCGATAAAACGCTCCGCGCATCGTGGCGGCGACGGCGTTCAGGTGAAGGAGGGGGCCGGCGAGATTGCCGAGCGGGGTGAGGTGAAAGTCCTGGAGAATGGCGGCGCTGGGTCCGATGACGACGATCTTGTCGCGAAAGAGTGCGCCGTTCTGGCAGAGGGTCCGCCAATCGGATTCCAGGAAGAGGGAGTAAAACGGGATGACGGGGAGGGTCGCGAGGTCGCCGAAGCGGAACGCGTGCCGCGATTCGTCGGTGGGGATCTTTTCGGCTAAGCCGAGTTGGGCGAGCGAGCGGGCGGCGAGGGAATGGAATTCGGTCGCGTCGGCGTGGTCGAGGCCCTGGCGGGTGCGGTAGACGGCGGACCGGACGACTCCACCGGTGCCGGGCCAGAAATTCACGAACCCCACGCGGGCGTCGTCGCTGCCGTCGTCGATGAGCGATGGGGACGGCACGCGCAGGCCGGAGGTTGAGCGGTCTTCGGCGATGTTTGCGCCGAGGGTGATCCGATCCGGGTGGCGGTCGAGGGTCGCGCGGAGGGCGGGGTCGCCGTCGCGCTCGGCGTCGAGGATGAGATCGAGGAGGACCACGCGGGCGTCCGCGGCGAGGAGACGTTCGATGGCGGCGGCGTAGACGTCGCGCGGCCAGGGCCAGCCTCGCGCCATGGCGAGCAGCGGCGGGGAGTCGGCGGTGTCCTCGGGCCAGAGGTGGTCCATCTTCATCGACGGATCGTCGATGGCGACGAAGACGAAGTCGTCGAGCGGGTAGGTCGGCTGGGCGGTGACGATGCGGTCGCCGACGTCGGCGGAAAATTTGTGGAGCGGCTCGAGGAGTTGAAACGCGGCGAGCACGAGCAGGGCGACGAGCGCGCAGAGGGCGGCCATTTCGACGAGTCGGCGGCGGGATCGGCGGGTGGCGGCGGTCTGCACGGGGATCGATGGTGGACGATGGGCGGCCATCGGTCGATCTCGCGATTGGTCGCGGCTTGACCGTGCGGTGCCTAGCGGGGCATGGTCGCGGCCATGATTCGGAAAGGCTTGCTGGCGGGCGTGGTGGTGGGATGGCTCGCGGGGTCCGTTTCTGGGCAAAACGCCAGCTCGGCGGAAGATCGGGTCGCCACGACTCCGGGTCTTCGGAGCGGGGTTGTGGATAACGCCATCGGGTCGGTTGATTCGCTCGCGCCCGCGAGCGCGGGAGATCCGGACATCGGCGAGCAAGTGCTGCTGCAGCCAACGGACAGCTATCGAGCCTTCTCGGCGTGGTCGAATTGGAATTACTTTTGGACGAGCAATCCGGATCTGCTCGACGACACGGCGGGTTCGGACGGGCTGCTAGCCGGATCGGTGGGCGGGAGTTGGTTGCCGTATTTAGGACGTAATCTTTTCGCGGAGTTCTCCGCCGAGCAGAGCATCTACCGCTACGCGCAGCGGACCGATCTCGACTTTGACGCGCTGTCGCTCACCGCAGGTCTGGTCTACGTGATCCGCGACTTGGACGACCTGACGCTCTTCACCAACTACGGCTACGACTTGCTGACCGATCAGCGCTGGAGCGGAGAGATCTTCCACAGTCACACGATCACGACGGGGATGCGGAAGGTCTTCGCGATCTCGCGGGGGCAGCGGGTCTACTCCTCCTTGTCGGCCGATTTCGTGCTGGCGGGACAGCCCGATTACGCGCTTCGACACGATTTCTCGTGGCTGAGCGGCTACCAGGCGAACCTGACGCGGCACCTCAAGCTGGATCTCTACTACCAGCTCTCGGCTCAAGCTTACACCGCGACTGATCGCGCGGATCTCAACCAGCTCATCGGGGGCGGCCTCACGGTCGGGATCACGAATTGGCTGAGCGTGCAGACGATGGCAACGCTGGGATTCAATGACTCGACGGAAGAATTTTACGATTACTTCTCGGCCAATCTCGGTGGTGGGATCGGCGTGCTGGTCAACTTCTAATGATGGTGAAAATCTGGACCCTCTTTCTGGCGACCGTAGTGACGGTGCCGAGTCTCGTAGCAGTCGAACTAGAGCGGGCCTCGGTGACGCGGGTCTACAACACGGTCGAGCTCTTGCCGCCCGGTGCCGGAGCGAGGGCCGCCGAGATCGGCGACACGGTCGAGGGCAAGACGGCGGTGCAGACCGGCAACCGGTCGCGCGCCGAGCTGACCTTCACCGACCAGACGTTGGCTCGAATGGGCGGGAACTCTGTCTTCAGCTTCGAGCGCGGGACGCGCGACATCAATCTCGAGAAGGGCGTCATCCTTCTCCAAGTGCCGAAGAACGCCGGTGGCGCGAAAATCAACACGGCGGCGGTGACCGCAGCGGTCACCGGGACGACGGTCATGGTCGAGGCCGACGTCGACGCAGATGGTCGCGGCATCATGAAGTTTATCGTTCTCGAAGGGGAGATGCGAATCTCGCTGAACGGCAAGCTCGGCGAATCCGTGCTGCTGGGACCGGGCCAGATGATCAGCGTGCCAGCCGACGCGGGAAGCCTGCCGGATCCGGTGACGGTGGACCTCGCCCGTCTCATGGAGACGTCCGGGCTGATGAGCGATCAGTTCACGCCATTTCCAAACGAGCCGCTCATCCTCGAGGCGGCTCAAGCGCAGACAGTTCTCAAATCGGATGGGCGCTTGATCACGGTCGACTACGCGCTGAAGGGTAGTGACCTCAGCCCGACCTTACAGACGATCTCCGGGGCCAATCAGGCCCAATTGCGGACGAATACCATCCAGCCCGCGCCGCAGCCTGCCCCCGTGCAGCGGGCGCGACCACCCGCGCCGCTGCCGGTGAACGATGCGCCTGCCCCAGCCCCACCCGCCCCGCCGCGCCCGCCGAAGCCAGATCCTCGCCCGCCGAAGCCACCGCCGGCCCCCAAGCCGCAGCCCCCGCAGCCGAAACCTGTCCCACCCCCGGTCCCGCCCGCGCCAGCGCCCCCGGCGAGTCCGGGAGCCTCGCCCCTACCGACTTCGCCGGACGTCTAGCGACTCACCTGGGGTTGCTTGGCAGCGTTGGCCTTCCGCTCTGGCCGCTTGGCGCGCGAGTGTCGTAGTCTCCTCGGATGAAGCGGCTCTTGCTCGTTGACGGACATTACTTTCTCTACCGGTCGTATTTTGCGATCCGGAACCTGACCAATTCGAAAGGCGAGGCAACGAACGCGGTGTTTGGATTTACCAAGGCCTTGCGGCGGATGCTCGTCGATCTGAAGCCGGATCTAGCAGCGGTCGTCTGGGACGCGGGACTGCCAGAGCGCCGCACAGAATTGCAGCCAGAATACAAACAGAACCGTCCGTCGATGCCGGACGACATGCGACCGCAGGAGTCGTTCTCTGCAAGACGTGATGGTCCCGGCGCTGGGGATTCGGTGCCTGTCGTTGCCGCAGACCGAAGCGGACGATCTCATCGCTTCGTATGCGCTGGCCTTCGAGGGCGAGACGGTGATCGCGACGAACGACAAAGACATCCTGCAGCTCGTGTCGGAACGGATCCGGATCTATTCGACGAACAAGACGGACGTGAGCGATCCGAAGATCGGTTATGGGTTGTTGGGGTTGGACGAGATCCGCAAGAAATGGGGCGTCGAGCCTCGGCGGATTCACGACGTGCTGGCGCTCACCGGGGACAGCTCGGACAACATTCCGGGCGTCGAGGGGATCGGGCAGAAGACGGCGGGGGCGTTGATCAATCAGTTTGGGTCCGTCGAGGAGCTGCTCGAGCGGACGGGCGAGATCAAAAGCGAGAAGGTGCGGGCGAAGGTCGAGGCGGCGGCGGACCGGATCCGGCAGAACCGCGAGATGGTGCGGCTGGACCTCGATCTGGAACTGCCGGTGGCGGTCGCTGATTTGCGAATCGCACCCGATTATCCAGCGCTGGTGGCGGCGGTGGACCGGTGTGAGTTCAAATCGCTGTTGAAGGAGGTTCAGCGGGAAGCCGGGGACGGCGGATCCGGTAGATCGGCGGTTCAGGGTGAGATGTTTTGACCGCAGATTACGCAGATTACGCGGATAACACGGGTGAGGTGATCTGCCGTGCACTCCGTATCATCTGCGCAATCCGCGTAATCTGCGGTTCAACCTCATGGAATGAATCCGAGGTGGTTTTGATTGGGCGGAGACAAGTTCTGTGGTTTTATTTTGCCGATGTCGGAGATGTTCGAAGGTCAGGTTGCGGTCGTGACGGGTGCGGGTCGGGGGATCGGTGAGGCGATCGCCCGGCGGTTCGCGGCGGGTGGCGCGAGAGTCGCCGTTGTCAGTCGGACGGAGGCGAATTCGCAAAAGGTGGCGGACGCGATCAACGCGAATCGGGCGGACGTGGCGAAGGCCTACGCGGTGGACGTGGCGAATTTTGACGCGGTGCAGGCGGCTGGGGAAGCGATTCTTGGGGACCTGGGGCGGGTAGACATCCTGGTCAACAATGCGGGGATCACCCGGGACGGTCTCGCGATGCGGATGTCGTCGGACGACTGGGACGCGGTGCTCGATACCAATCTCAAGGGTGCCTTCAATTTCACCCGCGCGATGCTGCGCTCGATGGTCAAGCAGCGGTCTGGGAGGATCGTCAACATCAGCTCGGTGAGCGGGTTGATGGGGCTGGCGGGGCAGGCGAACTACGCGGCGAGCAAGGCAGGTCTCATCGGGATGTCGAAGGCCATGGCGAGGGAGGTGGCGTCGCGGGGAATCACGGTGAACGTGGTCGCGCCGGGGTTCATCGAAACGGATATGACGGCGGATCTTTCGGAAGAAATTCGTCAGGGCGCTCAGTCGCAGATCCCGCAATCGCGCTTTGGAGCGGTCGAGGATATCGCCGCGGCGGTGGCGTTCTTTGCGGGAGCGGAGGCGGCCTTCATCACCGGGCAAACGCTCGCCGTCGATGGCGGCATGTCGATGTAGGGTCATGTTGGTTTCCTTCCTGCGCCACGCCGAAGCCGAGGACATCGCGGCGTCCGATTATCGACCGGGCGTTGACGGCAAAGGGGTTGGAGCAAGCGGACAAGGTCGGGAAATTCTGCGCAATGAGCGGACTGACCCCTGACGTGATCTTGTCGAGTCCGTTGGTGCGGGCGGAGCAGACGGCTCGGTGCGTGGCGAAGCGGCTGGGGGGAGCCGAGGTGGTCGTCGAACGGTGGATCGCGAGTGGGATGGGGGCGGAGGATTTCTTCGAAGGGATCGCGGGTTATGCGAAGCTGACAAGCGTGTTCCTCGTCGGGCACGAGCCGGATTTTAGCGAGACGATCTCGGCGGCGCTCGGGGTGACGAATTCAACGGCGATCCAGGTGCGGAAAGCATCGCTGACGACGGTGGATTTCTACTCGCTGCGACCGGGCGCAGGGCGGCTGCAGTTCTCGATACCCGTCCGGCTGATGTGACTGGGGGAATTTTTTCTATGAAACCAAATACCATTCATTCGAAGGACTTCGTGGCGGACGCCGTCGCGCTGATCGAGGAGGCTGCGAACGAGGCGATCTCGGAGCGCGGTGAGTTTCGCCTAGCGCTGAGCGGAGGAGGTACGCCGAAGCCGGTCTACGCGGCGCTGGCGGCAAGGCCGATTGATTGGGGAAAGGTGTTGATCACATTCGGCGACGAGCGGTGCGTCCCGCCAGACGACGCGGAGAGTAATTTTCGGATGGCGAGTGAAGTGCTGCTGGATCACGTCGCGATCCCACAAGCGAACGTGCTGCGAATGGCGGGCGAGATGGACCCTGCGGCTGCGGCTGCGGCCTACGAGTCGGAGTTGCGGCGGCGGTCGCCGGAGGGGATTTTTCGGCACGATCTCGTCTTGCTCGGCATGGGGCCGGATGGGCACACGGCGTCGCTGTTCCCGGGGACGGTCGCCCTCAAGGAGCTGGAGCGGTTGGTCGTCGAAAATCACGTTCCGCAGAAGGAGACGTGGCGACTGACGTTCACCTATCCGCTGATCGATGCCGCGCGGCACGTTTGTTTTCTCGTGAACAGCCAGGGGAAGGACGAGATCCTGAAAGAAGTCTTCAGCGGGACCTCGGACTATCCGTGCGCCGCAGTCGCGCCGACGGACGGCAAGCTGACTTGGCTGCTGGGAACGTAAGGGATCCTAGAGGACGAAGGGTTCGGAGACCAGGGTCTGGTTCGGCGCTTCGCCTGCCTGGACGAGAAAACGAGCGTGCCGCCGAGTCAGTTCGTAGGAGAATCCTGGAAGCGGAATGGGAGCTTCGCGCGGGCCGATCTCGGTGAGATTCAGGTCAAAAAAATTCGCCGATGTCTCGGAGGAGGCGTTCGCGGATGGTGGGCGTTGAGTAGCGGTCGAAGATTTCACGGAGTTCGGGTGAGTCGGGATTGATCGAGTGTATGCGAATGAGGGTGAGGATCTCGGGGTCGTCTTTGCCGGGGGCGACGCGGTCTTCGGAATGGAGAGCGTGGAGCGTGAGTGCGTTGAAGGCGTGGCCGCCGATGAGAAGCAAGTCGGCGGTCCTTGAAGTGGTCTTTGCTTGGTGGGTGCGGTAGGTCTTCTCCGATGAAAGTACTTTTTCTGACTAATGAGTATCCTCCGAACATCTATGGGGGAGCGGGGGTTCACGTGGATTATCTGAGCCGCGGGTTAGCTGAGTTGGTGGACGTCGAGGTGCGATGCTTTGGGGAGCAGGACGTGGCGGGAGAGAGGTTGAGCGTGCGGGGATTTGACGTGGATACGGCGGGTTACGGGTGTGATCGGGAATTGCGGTCGGCGTTTGGAGCGGTGCAGCGGTGTCTGGATTTCAACACGGCGGGGATCGATGCGGACGTGGTGCACTGCCACACGTGGTATTCCCACTTCGGCGGATTGATCGCGAAGATGAACTACGGGATTCCGTTGGTCGTCACGGTGCACAGTCTAGAGCCGCTCCGGCCGTGGAAGCGGGAGCAGTTGGGGCGGGGGTATGACTTTTCGAGCTGGTTGGAGAAGACGACGATGGAGATGGCGGACGCGGTGATCGCGGTGTCGGCGGAGACGAAGGCCGACATCCTGCGGCTTTTCGACATCCCCGAGGAGCGGGTGCCCATCATCTACAACGGGATCGATCTGGAGGAATACCAGTGCACGAATTCAAAGGCCTCGCTCGAGCGGCTCGGGATCGATGCGTCGCAGCCTTACGCGTTGTTCGTGGGGCGGATCGCGCGCCAGAAGGGGATCATCCATCTGGTGAACGCAATCCGGCACATGGATCCAGGGTTTCAGGTGGTCTTGTGCGCAGGCGCGCCGGATACGCCGGAGATCGCGGCAGAAATGAAGGCGGTCGTGGCGGCGGCGCAGGCCGAGCGAGGAGGGATCGTGTGGGTCGAGGAAATGGTTGATACAAAGACGAAGATCGAACTTTACAGCGGGGCGGGTGTCTTCGTTTGTCCGTCGATCTACGAGCCGTTTGGAATCATCAATCTCGAGGCGATGGCGTGCGAGACCGCGGTGGTCGCGAGTGCGGTGGGGGGAATCAAGGAGGTCGTCGTGGACGGGGAGACTGGGTTGCTGGTCGGACTGGAGCAGATGGCGGAGAGTCCATTCGAGGCGAACGAGCCGGAGGTGTTCGCACGGGCCTTGGCGGAGGCGGTGAACGTGGTGATGGGTGATCCGGCTAAGCAGGCTGCGATGGGCAAGGCCGGGCGGAGGCGAGCAGAGGCGATGTTTGGGTGGGACGCGATCTCGGCGAGGACCGCAGAAGCTGTACGAGTCGCTGGTGAAGGGTTGACCGCGGATTTCACGGAGGACGCAGAGGTGAGATGCGGGGAGCCACGAATCACTCGGATGGCACGGATAGGAGATTCATGAAGGGATTATCCGTGCCATCCGTGAAATCCGTGGTTCGATTCGGATTGTGAAATTTGTTGATCAGATTCGGATCCACGCGATTGCGGGGGATGGGGGGAAGGGATGCGTGAGCTTTCGGCGGGAGAAATTTGTGCCGAAGGGTGGGCCGGACGGAGGCGATGGTGGCGATGGGGGGAGCATCATTTTGCGGGCCGACGTTCACACGGATAATCTCATCTCGCTTTATTACGAATCGATCGTCCGGGCGCAGCGCGGCGGGCACGGACTCGGAAAGGATAAGCACGGGAAAAATGGCGTGGACACTATCGTCAAAGTGCCCGTCGGGACGCTGATCTACGATCTGCCGGATAAATTCAAACCGTTTCAGCCGGATCCGGAGGATGAGTTGGCCGAAGCGCCCGAAAAGCCGGAATTGGATATCAAGACGATGGAGCCGGTCTTTGATTTGTCGGAGGCTGGGCAGGAATTTCTGCTTTGCAAGGGCGGTGGCGGAGGCCGGGGAAATACTCGGTTCAAGAGTTCGCGAAACAAGATCCCCCGACAATTTACGCCGGGCGAGTCGGGCGAGCAGGGCTGGTATTTGCTCGAGTTGCAGACGATTGCCTTTGCGGGACTGGTCGGGTATCCGAACGCGGGGAAGTCGACGCTCATTTCGAAGCTGTCGGCGGCGCATCCTCGGGTGGCGTCCTATCCTTTTACGACTCTCAACCCGGTGGTCGGCGTCGTCGAGCTGGGTGGATATCGACGGGTGACGGTGGCGGACATCCCCGGATTAATCGAGGGAGCGAGTGAAAACAAGGGACTCGGGCACGAGTTTCTGCGGCACATCGTGCGGTGTGAGGTGCTGCTCTTTGTCGTTGATATGGCGGGGACCGAAGGGCGGGAGCCAATCGCCGACCTGGAAAGTTTGCGGACGGAGCTGGGGCTTTACGATCCAACGCTGAGTCAGCGGCCTTGGGTGGTGATCGCCAATAAAATGGACGTCGAGGGGGCGGAGGAAAAGTTGGCGGCGTTTCGGATACGTTTCCCGAAGGTGGAGATCATTCCGGTCGCGGCGAAGGATGCGCGCGGGGTCGAAGAAGTGAAGCAGCTGCTGGACCGATTGGTGGGTGACCGTGGGGGGGAAAGGACCGCAGCTTTACCGTAGGATCGGGTCGGCGATTGCAAATCGCCGCTCCTTGAAAACGCCATCGAAGGTGGCTGCCTCACAAGGACTCGAACCTTGACAAACAGATCCAGAATCTGCAGTGCTACCATTACACCATGAGGCAAATTTCGCGGTGTGCGGGTGGGGGAAAATGGCGCATGTTCGGGGGGATGACAATGACGAATTTCGGTTGGTTAGCCGTGCTGGGTGTGATGGTCCTTTCGGGGTGCTCAAGCATCGGGGGAGGGCTGCCGGCCGGGCAGGCGCAGGTGGTGATCTCGGGGCACTCGGAGAGCGAGATTCAACGGAAGGCGGAGGAGGTCTTCTTCCGGCACAACTTCGCTTTCAGAGGGGGCGACACGGGGAGAATGTATTTCGAGCGGGCGGGAGGGATGATGGACAACTTGCTCTACGGGAACTGGCAGGGGGAGGATACCTCCACGAAGGTGACGCTGTTCATCGAGGCCAAGGGGGTGGATTTGTTTGAGCTGCGGACTCGATCGATGGTCGTGCGGGACACGTTCGGCGAGGCGGTGGATGACGAGAACTTCGACATCCAAGGGGCGCGGTACGGTGTTCTGCTGAACAAGATCCGCGCGGAGCTGGAAGAGTAACGCGAACCTCTGGTTTGCACGCGGGTGTCTTCTGGCAGACTGGAAATTTTCGTTACTGGAGCTCCTTCGGCAAGTGGGCTTGGAGTTGCTTGACGCGTTGGGCGGAGTTGCGGTGGCAGACGAGGATGGCGTCCTCGGTCTCGACGACGACAAGGTCGCTCACGCCGCAGAGGGCGATCGTGCGTCCGTTGGAGACGGTGATGTTGTTGTGCGAATCGACGGCGGCGGCGGGGCCGCGGTGGGTGTTGTTATTTTCGCCGGTTCCGAGGTGGTTCGGCAGAGATGTCCAAGTGCCGACGTCGTCCCAGTCAAAGGCAGCGCGGACGGCAATGACGTTGGCGGCGCGTTCCATCACGGCGTAGTCGACGGAGATCTTCGGGAGATCGGCGAACGTGCGGGCCAGATAATCGGTGGAATCGTCGGCTGGGAAATCGCGAATGAAGGCCGATAACTCGGGGGCGAGGCGGTCGCACTCGGCAAGAAAGGTGTCGGCGCTCCAGAGAAACATGCCGGCGTTCCAACCGTAGTTGCCGCTGGCCACGTATTCTTCGGCGAGGTCGATGTTGGGTTTTTCAACGAAGCGCGCGACGCGGCAGATCTCGGCGGACTGGCCGGGAATGGGGTCTCCGAGTTCGAGGTAGCCGAAGCCGGTCGCGGCGTAGGCTGGTTTGATCGAGAAGGTGAGGACGGCATCGGTACCGTTGACTGCCTCGGCGGCAGCGGCAAGCTGGCGTTGGAAGGTGGCGGTGTCGTGGATCATCGCGTCGGCCGGGAGGAGTGCGCAGACGGCGTCGGGGTGGCGGGCGCGGGCGAAGCCGGTGGCGAGGGCGGCGGCGGGGGCGGTATCGCGTTTGGCGGGTTCCGCGATGAAATTTTCGGCTGGCAGGTTGGGGACGGCGGCGCGGCAGGAATCGAGCTGGGTCGCGTTCGTGAGGACGAAGACGTGGTCGGTTGGAACGATTCCAAGAGCGCGGGCGATGGCTTCTTCGAGCAGCGTCTTGTCGCTGAGGAGGCGGAGGAGGTGCTTGGGGGTGCGGGTCCGGCTCATGGGCCAGAAGCGCTCGCCGGTGCCGCCCGCCATGATGAAGATGAAGAGGTTCATTTCAAAGTTGAGGATTGAGAGCCGAGCGGAGCGAGACCGCCCGCCTGGCTGATTGTTGATGATTGCGGGCAATTCATGGTTGAGAGGGATTCAGCCGAGGGCGGCTTTGGCTTGGTGGAGGGTCTCGAGGCGGTCGGCCCAGCCACGCTGGCGGTCGCGGTGTTCGGCGATGACCTCGGGCGGCGCGTTGGCGACGAATTTCTCGCTCGAGAGTTTGCGGGCGACCTTTTCAAGTTCGGCTTCGACTTTTTTGATTTCGCCGTCGAGGCGTTCGCGCTCGGAAGCTGGATCGACGAGGCCTTCGAGCGGGAGGTAGATCTCGCCGATGGCGGTGGCGGCGACGGCCACGCCGGATGGGGCGCTCTCGGTTTCCAGGTCCAGGGAATTCGCGTTGAGGAGAGTGGCGAGAGCGGGGAGCTCGGGGGTGAGCCAATCGACGGAGGGGCGAAAGCGCCACGGGAGCTTCTGGCTGGATGGGAGATTGAAGGTAGCTCGGAGCGTCCGGGCGGCGGCTACTGATTGATAAAAATCAGAGGCTCGGTGGGTGGCCTCGGCGTCGCCGAGGTCGGTCATCGTCGGCCAGGGTTCGAATTGGATCGTGCTGGTTCCGAAGCCGAGCCCGTGCCAGAGCTCTTCGGTGAGGAAGGGGGCGTAGGGGTGAAGAAGGACCAGAACGCGGCGGATGGTGACGTCGATGGCGGCAAGGGTGCCCGCGCGGCGGGTGGGGTCTTCGGAGTTGAAGTCGGATTTTGCGGCTTCGATGAAGCGGTCGCAGAAATCGCCCCAGATGAAGTCGTAGAGGGCTTGGGCGATGTCGCTGAAGCGGTAGGTGGCGTAGCCGTCTTCGATCCGGACAATGGTGCCGTCAAGCTTGGCGAGGAGGTCGCGGGCGAAGATCGAGAGGGTGGCCGGGTCGGGGGCGGCGGCGGGGTCGATGGGTCCTTGGAGGAGGCGGAAGCGGCAGGCGTTCCAAAATTTGTTACAGAAGTTGCGGCCTTCGACGATCTGGAGTTCGTCGAACTTGATGTCTTGCCCGGCGGGGGCGATGCGCATGAGGCCGAAGCGGAGGCCGTCGGCTCCGAACTTCGCGATGAGGTCGAGTGGGTCGGGGGAATTGCCGAGGGACTTCGACATTTTCTTGCCGCCCTTGTCGCGGATGATGCCCGTGAAATACACGTCGCGGAACGGAATATCGCCGGTGTATTCCAGGCCGGCCATGATCATGCGGGCGACCCAGAAGAAGATGATGTCCGGGCCGGTGACGAGGACGCTGGTGGGGTAAAATTTCGCACGGGTCGGCGCGTCCATCGTCTCGTGCGCCCAGAGCCAGGAGGAGAACCAAGTGTCGAGGACGTCGGGATCTTGGGTCCAGCCGGGGCCGGGGGAGTCGGTCTGGACGCGAGTGTCGTCGTCTTTGGTCCAGACGGGGATGCGGTGGCCCCACCAGAGTTGGCGGGAGATGCACCAGTCCTGGATGTGTTCGAGCCAGTGGTCGTAGACTTTCTCCCAACGCTCGGGGACGAAGCGGATAAGGTGATCGCGGACGAGGGCCCGGGCTTCGGCGGTCTTCGGGTAACGCAAGAACCACTGTTCGCTCAGGCGGGGTTCGATGGGGACGCCAGCGCGTTCGGAGAAGCCGACCGTGTTCTGGTAGGGTTCCTCTTTGACTAAAAGATCGAGGTCCGCGAGGGCGATGGCGGCATTTTTTCGAGCTTCGAAGCGGTCGAGGCCGGCGAGATCCTTGCCCGCTAGGTCGTTCATCGTGGCATCGGGGCTTATGACGTCGAGGGTGGCTAGGTGGTGACGCCGACCGATCTCGTAGTCGGTCTTGTCGTGGGCGGGGGTGACTTTGAGGACGCCGGTGCCGAATTCGAAATCGACGGAGTCGTCGCCGACGATGGGGATGGCGATTTGATTCTCGACGGGCAGGGGGCGGCGGACGTGTTGGCCAATGAGTCCGGCGTAGCGCGGGTCGGCAGGATTCACGGCGACGGCGGTGTCGCCGGGGATGGTCTCGGGGCGGGTGGTCGCGATCTCGAGATAGGTGCCGGGCTGCTCGACGATCTCGACTCTGAAGTGATAGAGAAATCCCTTCTGTGGCGTCGGGATGACTTCCTCATCGCTGAGGGCGGTGAGGGAGACGGGGCACCAATTCACCATACGCTTGCCGCGATAGATGAGGCCTTTGGCGTGGAGGTCGACGAAGGTCTCTTGAACCTGGCGCGCGTAGGCGGCGTCCATGGTGAAACGCTCGCGGTCCCAATCGCAGGAGCAGCCGAGCTTTTTCAGCTGATTGATGATGATGCCGCCGTGCTTCTCTTTCCACTCCCAGACGCGCTCGAGGAAAGCGTCGCGACCGAGGTCGTGGCGGGTCTTCTGCTCTTCTTTGCGGAGGCGTTTTTCGACCACGGTCTGGGTGGCGATGCCGGCGTGATCGGTGCCAGGCAGCCAGAGGACCTCGTGACCGGTGAGTCGGGCGCGGCGGGCGAGGATGTCCTGGATGGTGTTGTTGAGAACGTGGCCGAGCGTGAGGACGCCGGTGACGTTGGGCGGCGGGATCACGATGGAGTAGGCGGGCTTGGGGGACGCGGGGTCGGCGGCGAAATTGCCGTCGGCGAGCCACTGGGCGTACCATTTCTCTTCGACGGTCTGCGGTTCGTAGGATTTCGCGATCTCGGTCATGGGCCGGAAATACGTATCAGGCGTATCGCGCGGGAGACAACCTTGGAAGCCAACCACCGATCACCGCCCCACACCCGTCTCGGCTGCAACGAAACTTGAGGACGTCCGGCGCGAAGTTTCGCGCGGCCGACCTTGCTGTCGTTCCGGGGCGTGGGTCCGGGGTCGGGTTAGGTTGTTCGGCTCGGCCTATTGAGAAACCGCTTGCGTCTGGGGCGGGGCGTTTCCACCTTGTCGCCCCTATGCGATCCCTCGCACTCATTTTTGCCTTACTGATCGTGGTCGGGTTCTCGGTCGAGGCGGCTACTTGGAATGTCATCAAGGTAGGTGGGCGTCGGTATGTCCCGGTGTCGGATGTGGCGAAGTTCTACCGGCTGACCGAAGAGCGGACGGATCGGAAGAATTTCGCATTGAGCGCGGCGGGGCGGGAAGTGAAGGGCGTAGCGGGCGGGCGGGATCTCTTTATCAACGGGGTGAAGTACGTGCTGTGCTTCCCGATGGAGACTCGCAACGACGAGGTCTACTTGTCGGCGATGGACGTGACCAAGATCCTCGAGCCGGTGCTACGACCTGGCAAGATCAAGGACGCCGAGAAGATCCACACCATCGTGTTGGACGCGGGGCACGGGGGGCACGACAGCGGCGCAACTGGGCCGTTGGGATTGGAGAAAGCTTACGCGCTGGACGTGGTCCTTCGGGCGCAGGAGCTACTCGAGAAAGAAGGATACGACGTGAAGCTGACGCGTTCCCGCGATGTCTTCGTTCCGCTGGAAGAGCGGGCGCGATTTGCGAACAAGTTTCCAAACGCGTTGTTTTTCAGCGTTCATTTCAACAAGAGTAACTCGACGGGAGCGACCGGGATCGAGACCTATGCCCTCGCGCCGCGGGGGGTTCCGTCGATGGACGAGGAGCATCTCAGCTACAGCGATTTCAAGGAGAACCGGGGTAACGCGCAAGATCCGCAGAACATCGCGCTGGCAGCGGCGGTGCATTCCGCGCTCGTGAACAATCTTGGAATGGTCGACCGGGGGATCAAGCGGGCTCGATTCTTGGTGATTAAGGCGATCGACATCCCCGGGGTGTTGATCGAGGGAGGCTTCATGAGTGGCGCGCGGGACGCACGGATGATCGCATCGGGTGACTATCGGCAACGGATCGCGGGTTCGATCCTGCAAGCGGTCAAAGCCTACACCCGATCAGTGAGTGGAAAGATGGACGCGGCGCCACCGACCTTGATCGTGAAGGGTGACGACCCGACGTCACGCCCCACTTTGGCTGGGGACGATGCTCCGGGGTCTGAACCCGAAGTCGTCACGCCGCCGCCAAATCCGCGACCGACTCCGGGAAAGTCAGTCAACCGGACCCCGGAGTCGAAGCAAGGCGAGAAAGCGAAGAACGACGACGATGTGGCGGCACGCCCCGAGCCTGCGGGAGCTCCGACGCCCAGTGTCGATAAGCCAAAGGTCGACAAATGGTGGTGACCAGCGGCGGAGACGAGACCTCGCGCAGCGGGCCAATCGGCGTCTTTGATTCTGGGATTGGCGGCCTGACTGTCGCCGCTTCGCTGCGGGCATTGCTGCCAGCCGAGCGGATCTTTTACATCGGCGATACGGCGAGAGTCCCTTATGGCGGCAAAAGCCGCCGTACCATCGAGCGCTACAGCGTCGAGATCGGGGGACTGCTTCTAGCCGAGGGGGCCAAAATGATCGTCGTCGCTTGCAACACCGCTTCGGCACTCGGTGTGCCGAAGATGCAGGAGCTCTTCCGCGCGCCGGTGCAGGGCGTGATCATCCCCGGAGCTGCGGCGGCGGCAAAGGCAAGCCGGTCGGGGCGGATCGGGGTGATCGGGACGCGGGCGACGGTCGCGAGTCGGGCTTACGAGCAAGCGATCCACGTGATCCGGCCGGAGGCGGAAGTTTTCGCGGCAGCCTGCCCGCTGTTGGTCCCGTTGATCGAAGAAGGGTTATTCGAAGACGCGATCACGGACCAAGTGTTGGCCCGTTATCTGGAGCCGCTGCTAGGGGAGGGGATCGATACCTTGGTGCTCGGGTGCACGCATTATCCGTTGTTGCGGGAAGCGATCGGGCGCGCAGCGGGGGACGCGGTGACGCTGGTCGACTCCGCGCACAATTGCGCGCTCGCCGTGCGCGAAGCTCTTGCCGCCGACGACCTTGCCGCCGATGCGGGGCGGGTCGGGGAGTTGAACGTGGCGCTGACGGACTCGACGGAAGGTTTCTTGCGCGTCGCGGTTGAGGCGCTTGATCTCGAGATCGGGGACGTCGAGGTGCGGGCGGTGCAGGGCGGGTAAGCGAGTCGCAATCTCAAATGTCCCGCAGTGGGCGCTGCGGGCGGGCCTCAAGCCAGCGCTAGAGACCTTGCGTTACAGCCAAGAATGAGATTCATTCTCAACGTATGAAGATGCTTCGCGGACTTTTGGTTTTGGCTGTTTTGAGCAGCGTTACGGCGGGCGTTCACGCCGCCGAACTCTCCCTCGAGAAAGTGGTCGTAGCGCTCAAGCCGGACAAGGACCCGGACCGCATGTTGGCAGAGCGCGACGAGCTGGCGGTCATTTTAGAAAAAAACTTTGGGAAGCCGGTCGAGGTGATCGTGCCAACATCGGCGGCCGTCATTGTCGAGGGGATGCGCAATGGGACGATCGACTTAGCCTACGTGAGTTCGACCGAGATGGTGAACGCGCGGGACAACGATGCAGCGTCGCTGCTGCTTGCGGGTGAAATCGATGGGAAGGCTCACTACAAGAGCTACTGGCTCTCACTGGCGGACAAGCCCTACGCGAAAGTCGAAGATCTGAAGGGGAAGCCGATTGCGTTCAGCAGCCGGACGAGCACATCGGGGTTCTTGATTCCGATGGTCGACTTGCACGCGAAAGGCCTCATTGGAGACGACGCCGACCCAGAGTCGTTCTTCGGCGAGGGGAACGTGAGCTACGGGATCGGCTACGTCTCGGCCGTCGAGCGGGTGCTGTCGGGGGAAGCCGAAGCGGCTGCGGTGAGCTATTACGTGCTCGACGAGGATGAGTATCTCACCGGCGAGCAGAAGGCGAAGCTCAAGAAGGTCGCCGAGCAGGGTCCGGTGCCGACCCACGTGATCGCGGCTTCGCTGAAGCTGAGCGACGCGGACCGCGAGACTTTGAAACAGGGTCTTCTCGCCCTGCGCGACTCGGGCTCGGAGATCGACGAGGACGTCTTCTCTGCGGAATTGGTCGAGGTCGATGCGGACGAGCACCTTGCCCCGGTCGAGGCGGCGATGAAGCTGCTGAAGCAACGATGACGTCCGCTCCGGCTATCGCGGGAACGGAGCCGTCCCACGTCGAGTTGCGTGGGTTGAGCGTGCGGCGTGATCAGCGTGATCTCGTGCGCGACCTGGATCTGAGCGTTCCGCGAGGTTCGTTCGTTGCCGTCGTGGGGCCTTCGGGGGTCGGGAAGAGCAGCTTGCTCGCTTGTCTGGCGGGGATTCTCGAACCGGGGGCGGGGCAGATCACCTACCGCTGCAATCAGCAGTGCGATCACCGACCGGCGGATTTTCAGAAGCGGATGGGGCTGGTTTTTCAGCATTTGCGACTGACGCTGAACGCGTCGGTGCTGACGAACGTGTGTTGTGGGGTCTTGGGACGGCGGCCCTGGTGGCGGACGCTGTTTGGCTTCACGCAAGAAGAGAAGGCCAAGGCGCGGGGGTTGTTGGAACGCTTTGGGCTGAAGGGCTTCGAGAAGTTCACGGTGTCGGAGATCTCGGGCGGGGAACGGCAGCGGACCGCCATCGCGCGGGCGCTCATGCAGGGCCCCGAGCTGATCCTAGCGGATGAGCCGGTTGCGAGTCTGGATCCAGCGCTGGCTCGGAGCGTGCTCGGATACCTCCGCGACGAGACGCGGACAAGTGGGCGGACGGTTTTCTGTGTGCTGCACGATCCAGATCTCGTGAATGAATTTGCGGATTACACGCTATCGCTGAGCCGAGTTTGCCCGGCAGCGTGGAACCTGCGCCGGGCGGAGTGAACGCCCTGGACGATCAGGCTTCGGCACCGCCGGCGAACGTGCCGCGGCCCGGGAAGCCGAAGGTCAACGCGTTTAGCGTGACGCTGACTTTGTTTGCGCTGGCGGTGATCTTTTCGCTTCCGGCGCTGCGAGGCTCGGGGCGGGACTTGGATTACTTCGATAATCTGGTCGGTTTCCTCGAGCGGTTTTTCCCGCCAAATTTCACGGACTGGCGGCTTCTCGGTGAGGCGCTTATCGAGACATTTCAGATCGCGGTCATCGCGACTCTCATCTCGGTGCTGGTGTCGCTGCCGGTCGCCATGGCGGCGTCGCTGAATATCGCGCCGGGATGGCTCGTGCGAGTGGCGCGGTTTCTACTGGTCTGCGTACGGTCGATTCCCGGGTTGATTTGGGCGTTGATCGCGGTCGCGGTCTGCGGGGCAAATCCGCTCGCGGGGGTGGTCGGATTGGCATTTTACAGCGTCGGCTACCTGGGGAAATTTTTCAGCGATTCGTTCGAATCGATTGATTCGGGCGTCGCGGACGGTCTGAGGGCGACGGGCGCGGACGCGGTGCAGCGATTCCAATACGGGATCTGGCCGCACGCGAAGCCACTCGTGTGGAGTCAGACCTTGTGGATGCTGGAGTACAACATCCGCAGCGCTTCGATCATCGGCTACGTCGGGGCCGGGGGGATCGGGGTGTGGCTGCAGACCTACCAGGAACTATCGCGGTGGGACCGTTTTTGCGCGGTGCTCCTCTGCATTCTGGCGGTGGTGTTGGTCTTGGACTACGCGGGAGAGCGCATCAGGAAGCAGTTTTCGCTTTAGCCTTCAACTCGGAGGTGGCGCTCGGCGTGGACAGGGTCCGGTGCCGGGACGTCGCAGCCCGCCCGCTCATCTTTCCCAAGAGTTCAGCTTCCGATGGGGTCGACGAATGGCGTAGCGGTTGCCTCCGGGGTCATGGCCGGAGTGGGTTCCACGTTCTCGGCTGGCGTGGCGGACGGGACCTCCCTTTCGGCGTCGTTGTTGGTCACTTCGTCGGCGAGCTGGCGCATGCTCTCCATGGCGTCGGCTCCCGCTTCGCTGGCGGCGGCACCGGCCTGGGTCGCCATCTCCCCGAGTTTCTCGCCAGCTTCCTTAGCGGCGGCGCTGGTCTTAGCGGCGGCATCTTGGAGAACATTGCCGGTCGTTTCGGCAGCTTCCTCGGGCCGTTCGGAAACTTCAGGCGTCGGACTGGCGACCGGGAAATCGTCGTCACCGGTGGGTTCCGGGCCACACGCGACGAGGACAAAAGCGGAAAGACCAGCGACGAAATAGGAAGATGGGGCGTTCATGAGGCGAGGGAGTTTGTCGCGGTCGGTAAGAATCGTCAAGGTGTGGTCCGGGGGTTGCGCGGGCGCTCGAGGGAGCGCGGCGGCGGTCAATCAGGGTATCGTCGGACCCGGGGGGGGCTGGATTTTCACCGCCCCTCGTTGCTTTGGGGAAAAGTGAAGCGATGGGGATTGCGGATGCTCGGGGGGAGGGCGTTGCGTTCGCGTCGCGTGGTGGCTAGCGTTCGGATCGAGACGGATGAGAACGGTGAAGGTGGCGAGCTGGGTTCTGCTGATTGGGTGCATGCTGGGGGTAAGTTCTTCGGCGCGGGCGGGAGGCGAGCTCGCGGGGGTTGTTTTGGTGATCTCGGACGGGACTTCGCAGGAATTGATCACGACGGCGCGGATTTATTCCCAGGGGGTGCGGGGGCGTTTGGAGTTGGAGAATTTCCCTCAGACGGCGGTGGTTCGGACGTATTCGCGGTCGGATATGGTGACGGATTCGGCGGCGGCGGCGACTTCGATGGGGCGGGGGATCAAGGCGGACAACCGGGTGCTTGGGATGGCGGAGGCGCGGTCGGAGTCGGGTCCGGAGAGTTTGCTGGACATCGCGAAAGCGAAAGGTTGGTCGACGGGACTGGTCTCGGACGATTCGGTGACGGGGGCGACGCCCGCAGCGTTTATCGTGGAGCACGGCAATCGCAACGATCACGCCAAGATCGCGGGGAAGATGGTCGCGCAGATGGGCGGGCGGGCGGACATCGTGCTGGGAGGGGGGCGGCAGTGGTTTCAAGACGATGTCGCCGACGCTGAGTCGTTGTATGACATCGGCGAGCGTGAGCTGGCGTCGCAGAACGCCGAATCGCTGCAGACGCGGGGAGTCGAGGTCTTCACGGATTGGGAGACCCTGCGAGGTCGAGTGGCGAAGGAAAATCTGGCTGGACCGGTGCTGGGACTGTTTGCGGCGAACGTTTTCTCCTACTACGCGGATGGGCTGCGGGATCTGCGACTAGTGGATCTGACCGAGGTCGCGGTGGATTTTCTGAAATCGAAGCAGCGCCCGTTTTTCCTGATGCTCGAGGCATCTCTTCCCGACAAGGCCTCGCACGGCAACAACGCGAAGCGAGCGATCTTCGAAGTCTTGGAACTCGACGCCACGCTGCGGTATCTCCGCGAATCTCTGGGACCGGACGTGCTGATTCTTGTGACGACGGACCACGCGACGGGCGGGCTCGCGCTCAACGGCTACCCGGCGGTCTGGCTGCGCGGCGACATCCTTCTGCGCGAAGATCCGAAGACACGAACAAGTTTTTTGAGCTACGCGAGCGGTCCGGGAGGGTATCCGAAGGCAAATACGGGACCGCGGATCATCCGGGCGCCGGACGGAGGTCTCGAGGTCTCGCGGGAGCCGGTGGATCCAGCGGAGCCACTCTACGTGCAACCAGCACTCGTCGCGAGCGGATCGGCGGCGCACACCGGGGGCGACGTGTGGATGTTAGCGAGTGGCCCGGGGAGCGAAGTGGTGCGGGGCTATTTGGATAACACAGACGTCTTCCGGATCGCGCGGGCAGCGATCCGCGGTGAGACCTTTGTGCGCGGGGACTTGGAGGACTAGGGCTCTGGCGATCGAAGATCGTAGACGGTGAAGCCTTCGCCGCGCGCGGCGACGGGGAGCTTCGTGGCCCATTGCTTTTGACCGCCGCCGTAGCGCTGGCGTTCCGGACGGCCCCAGTAGAGGTAATCGACTTGGAGGTCGTCGGCGTCTTTGCGCCAACCCGGTTGGTGGGTCATGAGCCGGTTGAGGGCGTCGTATTTTTCGCGGTAATCGAGGCCGTGGCTCCAAAGGTGCCCTTCATACCCGGCGGCAACGAGACGACCGGCGAGGATGAGGGGGTGATTGTAGTCTGGCGCGGAGGCGAAGCGGGCCGTGGCGGGAAGGTCGCGGACGGCTGAGGCGGTGAGGTCGAGGTCGGCGCGTTTGACGAGATCGTAGCCGTGGCGGCCGTCGAGACCGCCAACGAGGGAGAGTGCTCCGCTGGAAAAGAGGACGGTGAGGATCGGCGCGCGACCCCAGACCGGGAGGGGTCGGAGGACGAGCGTCCAAATAAACGGGACGACTGCGAGCCAGCACCAGAGCATGATCTTGACGTTGTCCCAGGGCCACGGAGCGAACGAGACGAAGCAGCAGAGAAGAAAAAATGCAGTCGCGGGGGCGAGGATCGCGAGAGCATTTCGGTCGCGTCGGACGATGGTGAGCGTGAGGGCGGCAACCCAGAGAAACGGGATGATCCCAAAATTGCGCAGCCAGAACCAGACGGGCTGGTCATCTTGTAGCCAGCCGGGTTGCCAGTGGATCCCGCTGGCCGATGAGAAGATTCCGGTGACGAGCGTCACGCAAGTGGTGGCGGGGAGCAGCGCAAAAAGCACGAACCGCCGGGCGGCATCGCGGTGGGCGGGATCTCGAGCGAGCAGGTAGATCGAGAGAAGGACGAGGCTGAGAAAGAGAAACGTGTGAACGCTGAAGAGCGGCATCGTCGAGTAGAGAAGGAGGGCAGCCCAGTGCGGGAGCGTGGGCCGAGATTCATCCGAGAGCCAACGGCCGCGCCAGTCGTCGAGGAGCAGGAGTCCGGCCGGGAGGGCGAGGAGAAGGCCGCGCTGCGTGACAAGCATGGTGAGAAAGAAATTTTTCCACGGCCACTCGGTATCGGCCTGAAAGTCGCGAACACTCCAGTCCCCACTGCCGAAGGCGACAAATGCGGCGAGGCCTCCGCTGAAGAGCAGGGCGGCGAGAGCGAACCCGCGCCCCCAGCGCCACAGGGCGCACCCCGTCAGAATCGCGCCGAAGAAGCCGACGAGGACGAGACCGCGGGTGACCGGGACACCGATCAGAAGCAGAAGGCTGTTGAAGAGATCGGCCCCCACGGGGTAGCGGAGGATCTCCCCGGCGAGGATCTGGGCATCGGGCCAAAGCGGAACGCCGGAAGCGAGGTAATTGATGAGTCCGTGGTGCAGCGAGAGGTCCCCGAGGTTGTAGGGCGAGAGCACCGAGAGCTTCTCATCCTTTGAAATAACGAGCCAAAGGAACGCACGGAGGCTAGCGAGAACGAACACTCCGATGACGAACCATTCCGCCGGTGCGGGGCAAAACGGGCGGTCGCGGTCCGAGCGGGCGGCGGCAAACCCTCCCACCACCACGCCGCCCAGAAGAGCGAGAGTCGCCGTGACGGAGCCGAGGCCCTGCGCGACGATGCCCAGCAACACGCCGAGCGCGCTAGCGGTCGCAACTGCGGTCACTACACCCGAAAGGATTCGGATCATCGCGGAGAGATAACGGGCTCGTCTGGCAGGAGATCGCCGAAAACGGACGCGCGGAAATAGGCCACGCAATCTTCCTGAGCATCGCGGAGGCGGAATGGCCGCTTAATGTAGTCTTCCGTGAGCGTGTCCTCGAAATCGGAAGCCTTGCTCGCGGCAATGGCCACGAAATCGGCGGTGCCGCTGGAGGGAAAACCATCCTTGTAATAGCCCAGATTATTAAAATCCCCGAGCATCCAAGGGAGGGGGTAGTAGCTGTCCAAAATGATGTCGCCTCGGAGGTGATAGGTCGCCGGGTCGCGCGCGGCTAGCGTGAGCAGGGGGTCGGTGAATTTGCGGATCGCGGGGAAGGTCTGGACGTAGACGTACGGTTCACGGGGGTTGGCAAATTCCAGGATGTTGAGCCGGAACGCCAGCAGGGCAGAGATTCCCACCAGGACGGCGGCGACTCGAGGGACGGCCGCGTATCTGGAAAGTTCGGCGATGCTTGCGCCGAGGATCAAGCCGAACGGCCACAGAATCGAAATGATCAGCCAGGGCGTTTTGTACGGGATGATCGTGTAGGCGACGAGGGTGCCGGCACCGTAAATGGCTAGGTAGCGGAGCGCGGCGGGGGCGGGCCAGAGCAGACGGATGCACGCGAGAAGCCCGAGCAGGTAGAGAAACTCGTAGCGCGCCATGAGGGCGAGCCAGTAGGTGTTGAGCGGGCCAAATTGGTAGGCCGACTTCACGTGGCCGCCCTGGTCCACGCCGGTCTGAAACCACGCGACGAAGGTCTCGTATAATCCGGTCAGTCCCCCCAAATTGAAAAACGTCCCGGAGTAGAAAAACACGATCACGCCCACCGACGTAGCGACAGCGACGACGGCGTCGCGGCGGGACCATCGCTGGCGGGCGAGCGGAGTCGCCGGGACGGAGGGTGATCGGCGTTGGTAGAAAAGGAGGCAGGGGAAGGCGAGGGCGAGGCTCACGAGGTGAATGACGTAGGTCTCTTTCGTAAGAATCATCCCGGTGATCCCAGCAGCCAAGGCGGCGAGGCCGCGGCGTTCGCCGTGCCACCACAGAGCGAGGACGCCCCACGTGGTGAGCATCGTGAAGAAAACGAGAGCGGATTCGTGGATCGAATAACGACCGTAGAATAGAAATCCGGGCGAGATCGCCATGATGACGGCGGCCCACCGGGCCGCGTTGCGGCCGATGAAGCGAGCAAATTTGAGGGTCATCCAGACCGCAGCGACGCTAGCGAGAATGGCCGGTAAGCGGAGCGCCCAAAGGTTGCGGCCGAAGAGCTGCTGCGACGTGAAAACCGCGTACATGTGCAGCGGGCCGTGGTAGTTCGTGGGGTCGTATCTGTAAAAGCCCTCGGCAGCGATGCGATCGGCGAACCAGCCGTTGACGCCCTCGTCGAAGTGCGCGGGCTTGATGTCCAGCGCGGCGAAGCGCAGGACGACGGCGAGGAGGAGGATGAGGGCTTCGGGCCGCAAGAGGCGGCGGCTAACGGTCACCAAACGGAATTACCGGGAAAGGCCGGGAGGGGGCAAGCGCGGAGGGCGTTTTCAGCGGCGAAGATGAGATGTCCGCAGTGCCAATGGATCACGGCGGCGGCTACGCTCACCCGGGTATGAGTGTCCAGTGGTCAAACGTGTCGTCGGTCCTCTGTCACCAGCCGATGGCGGGCGACGAGGTGTCGGATTATTCTGACTGGCTCGCCCGACGATCCCGACCTTCGGCTGAGTGATGTACAGCGGTATCGCGGCGAACTCTGAGGCGCTGACCGTTCGCGCGATGAATTGGAAGAGCGCTTCGGGATCCACGTCGGGTCTCTCAACTGGGTTCGTCGGAGTCATCGAGAGCGTGAGGGTGAAGTGAATCGAGCGTGCCGACGCTCACCGGGGGCTGCTGCCTGAACCCACTGGACCGGATCGGATCTCCCTAACTCGGAACAGGCACCGCTCGCTTCGCCAAGACGTCGGCGGTGCGATCAGTCGCGCCGAGGTGTCGAGCGAGGACGGCTTGCCCGGAGCGGACGAGGTCCGCCCGTTTTCCGGGCCGAGCTTGGAGGTCGCGGATGGCGGGAACGAGGGCTTCTGCCTCGGCGACCTGGACGGCCCCGCCGTGACCGACGAGGTCGCGAACGAGAACCTGGAAATTTTGCATATTGGGGCCGAAGAGAACCGGAACGCCCGCTTCGATGGCTTCGGCTGGATTTTGGCCGCCCTTCGACAGGAAGCTTTTTCCGACGACGACGACGGTGGCGACGCGGTACCAGTCGCGGAGTTCACCGGTGCTGTCCACGATGAGGACAGCGGGAGTCTCAATCTCGGAGTCACGAGTCCTTTGAGCTGGGTCCGACGGGCGGTCGTGAGGCCGAGAGATTCGAGGTCCCGTTCGATCTCGGGGGTCCGCTCGACGTGGCGGGGGACGGCTAGGTAGATCCAGCGGGGTTCGGTCTGGCGAAGGTCGCGGAGGGTTTCTCCAAGGAGTCGCTCTTCCCCGGAGTGCGTGCTGGCTCCGAGGAGAATCGGGGTGTCGGCGGCGATGCCTAGTTTCTCGAGCAGGGGGCGGAAATCGGTGGTCGGGGGCTGGGGTGGGTTGTCGAACTTGATGCTGCCGGTGAGGTGGAGGAGCTCGCGTCGGACGCCGAGGGTCTGCCAACGGTCGATGTCTTCCGGGTCGGGGACGCAGATGGCGTCGAGGGAATTGAAAATGGGGGCCGTGATCCAGCGAGCGCGGCGGTAGCGGGATTCGGAGCGGGGGGAGAGGCGGGCGTTGACGAGGACGGCGGTGGCACCGGTGGCGCGGACGCCGGCGACGAGATTGGGCCACACTTCGGCTTCGACGAGGATGAGTTGGGTGGGGCGGATGAGCGCGATGGCGCGGCGGGTGAAGAGGATGAAGTCGAGCGGATTGTAGATGGGTTCGAGCCAATCGGAGCGATGCTTGGTGGTGAGGGCAAAGCCGGTGGATGTGGTGGTGGAGAGGACGAAGGCGCGGGTCGGGTCGCGCTCGCGGAGTCGGTCGATGAGCTTGAGGGCGATGAGGACTTCGCCAACGCTGACGGCGTGGACCCAGGTGCGCGGGCGGTTCGCGAGGCGGGCGCGGACATTTTTCGAGTAGATGGCGAAGCGTTGGCCGAACTTGTGCCGATATTTCCCTCGGCGGAGCATTTTCCATATCAGGCCTGGGAGCATGAGAAGGGCGATGAGCGGGTAGGCGCAGTTGTAGAGGAAGCGGACGAGGGACGTCATCGCGAGATGAGAAAGGAGATGGCGGATTCGCCGTAGGTCTTGGCGCGGATGGATTGCCAGGGTGGGGCGACCGTGAGCGGTTGGTTCGAGGCGGTCTCCAGGATGAAGGTGCCGCCGGGGGCCAGGAGAGTCGGGAGCGTCGGATCGGCAAGGAGCTCGGCGGCGAAGTCGCGGTCGGTGGGCGTCTTCTTATACGGTGGGTCCGCGAAGATGAGGTCGAAGGGGCCGAGCGCGGCAGCGCGGGCGAGAAAGCGGGCGGCTTCGGCGGTCTGGATGGTGCCGGTGAGTCGCGTGCGGGTGAGGTTCTGGCGGATGATGGCGCAGGCGGCTTGGTCGGAGTCAACAAAGGTGGCGCTGGCCGCTCCGCGGCTGAGGGCTTCGATGCCGAGAGCGCCCGAGCCAGCAAAGAGGTCGAGGACGCGGGTATCCAGGACGGCATCGCCAAGGCTCGAGAAGATGGCGGCCCGGACCTTGTCCATGGTGGGTCGGGTGGTCCGGGGTGGCGGAGCGAGCGGGAGTCCTCCCGCGATGCCGGCGATGACGCGCATCGGTGGGTGGGCTAGATGCCGTCCGGTCGGACGGTCGACGGGCTCGCGTCGTGAGCGGAGTCGTCGTCGGCGCGGGACTCGGGTTGGTCTGCTTTCTCCTTCGTTGGCTCGGGGGATTTGAACATGCCTTTCAGGAAGCCGCCGAGGTATTTGCCGACGGTGTCGCCGAGGACACGCTCGGCAAGGTCAGTCTCGGGGCGGGACGTCTGGCCGTAGATCTTGAAGGCGACTTGCTTGTATTCGGCGTTCTCCGACGCCGTGAAGTTGTCGTTGAGAAGGCCGCGCAGCCCGCGCTGGATCTTTTCGTTCACGAGCAGACGGCCGTCGAGATCGAGCTCGCCGTCGAACGCGATGGGGCCCTCCGCGTTGATGATGAGATTCTCCGTCTGGAGAGTCAGGTCGGCGAGTTGGATCTGAGAATCGCGGACGTCCAGGCGAAGCTCCGCTCGTTTGAGGTCCAGAGTCTGGAGTTCGTCGATGCGGAGGACCCTGCCAATCTGGCGGATGAAATCGAGTGGCTTGAGTCTTCCGTCAAGTAGGGAGAATTGCCCGCCGCCGGTGAAAGTGGATTGGTCCGTCGGATTCCCCTTCAGCCGAAAAGTGCCTTGGAGGGACCCTTTGGCTCCGTCGCCGTCGCCGTGGGCTTCGGAGATGAGCTCTGGGACGGAGATGTCGTCGACGCGGAGCTGGAGGTCGAATTGCGGCGCGCCGCGCTTGGGCGTGATGGCAAAAAATTCGCCCCGGATCGCCCCGCCGGCCAGCGCGCTCTTGATCTCGGTGACGGAGAGCTGGGGGCCGTCCTGGACAAACTCGGCGCGGAGTTTTCGCGGGTGGATGCGGTCGGCGAAGCTGAGTTCGTCGATGCGCAGACTGCCGGCGATGGCACCACCGGGCTTCATCTCGCCGTCGACGACAACGCCCTCGAGCTTGACGACGGGACGTCCGCGACGGTCGGCGAGAAGGACGGAGCCACGGCGGATGGAGAACCGGCGAAGCTCCACTTGGTAGGGGGCGGCGGGCGGATCGGCGCTCTCTTCGGAGGCCGCGGGGGCGGACGCAGTGGGAGCGGCGGCGGGCTCGCGAGCCGCTGCGGGCGGGATCTTGCGCGGTTCAACCGGGAGGAGCGCGGCGGGCGGGGCGACCACCCAGCGCTCGTCATCCGTCTGGTGGAGGACGAAGGTCGGGTCCGTGAGGCTGATCTCGCTGATGACGAAGCGTCGCTGGAGAAGTGGAAGGAACTCGAAATTGACCGAGAAGCGGCTGGCTTCGATCATGTTGGCATCGGGCAGAACCGGGTCGGCGACGGAGAGTCCGGTGAGGCTGAGACCGCTCCACGGGGTGTAAAGTGTGCGGCTGACTTCCACCGGCGACCCAAAGGCTCGAGCGGTCGCCTCGCCGATGCGTGCCTGCACGGACGCGGACTGAAGGTAGAGGTTGATCCCGATGAGAAGGAGAATCAGGACCGCAAACAAGCCCGCGAGACCGCCCAGAATAATCTTGGCAATTCGCTTCACGCCCGCAACCTACGCGGCCAACGAACTTTGGGAAGCTTGAATAAGATCCTCGTCATTTTGAACCCTGCGGCCCGTGGTGACCGGGCAAAAAAGCTACGTCAGTCGATCGAGAAGCTCTCGCCGAAGGTCATCGTCGTCCGCGAAACGAAAGCGGTCGGGGACGCGGAAGCGATCGCCGAGCGAGCGGTCGCGCAGGGTTACGAGACGATCGTGGCAGCGGGGGGCGATGGCACGATCAATGAGGTCGTGAACGGGATCGGCGAATCGGACGTGACGTTTGGAATTTTGCCGGTCGGGACAATGAACGTGTTTGCGTTGGAACTCGGGATCCCGGGGAATGATCTCAAGAAGGCGTGGGCGGTCATCGAGGCCGGGGCGACGCGGCGGATCGATCTGCCGAGGGCGAACGACGAGTATTTTGTGCAGTTGGCGGGTGTCGGATTGGACGCCGAGGTGGTGCAGCAGACTTCGCCGGACTTCAAGAAGATGCTGGGGCCGGCGAGTTACGTGTTGGCGCTCGCGCAGGTGGCCGCGCGGAAGCCGCCGACGATCCGGGTCGAGGCGGCGGACGGGTCGGTCCGAGAGGGGTGTTTTCTGCTGGCGGGGAATGGGCGGCACTACGGCGGGCCGGTGGTGCTCTTCAAAGACGCGGAGCTGGACGACGGGCTGCTGGACGTCGTGCTGTTTAAGAATCAAAGCCACTGGGACGTGGTGCGTTACTTGCACGCGATTGCCTTCGGAGCGCACGCGGATCTCCCGGACGTGGAGTATTTTCAAACGAAGGGTCTGCGGGTGAGTTCCGATACCGACGTGCCGGTCGAATTAGACGGGGAGATCTCGGGGACGGTGCCCTTCGAATTCGGGTTTGCGCGGCGCAAGTTGCGGGTGCTGGCGCCAGCACCGCCGCCCGTGGACAAGCCGAGCAAGCGCGACTAGTGTCCGCCGGAATGTTACCGGATTTTCGAACGGACGAAGCGCGGGCGACGAAGGCGTTGGTCACCATCAACGTCGCGATCTTCGTGTTGCTGTCATTGCTGTCGGACCGGGCTCATTACTTGATCGACGTGCGCTACGGCTTGAGCGGGCAAGGCCTAGCCGAGGGGGCTTGGTGGCAATTGGTGACCCACCAATTCCTGCACGGCGGTCTCTTGCATCTGGTGATGAACATGGCGGGGCTGTGGTTTGCGGGGCGTGAATTGGAGCGGGTGATCGGGACGCGGACGTTCGTGGGCCTCTACCTCGTGGGCGGGATCGTGGGCGGCTTGGCGCAGTTGATTTTTGTGCCATCGACGCCTCTTCTCATCGGGGCTTCGGGCGCGGTCTTTGCGGTGCTGATCTCGCTGACGGCGATGTTTCCGAATCTGCCGATCACCGCGTTGCTCTTTTTTGTTCTGCCGGTGCGGATGCGAGCGAAGTATCTCGGGATCGGGATCGTGGCCGCGACGCTGGCGATGTGGGCTTCGGGAATGTTTGGAAACTACGGGCACGCGGCTCATCTGGGCGGAGCGTTGGTGGGGTATGGTTTCGGACGGTGGTACGCGCGGAAGAAGCTGAAAGGACCGGCGAGCTTCGACGAACCCGCTCCCGTGTTTGGCGTTGCTCGGCGGATGGGAGACTCGGCCGATGGGCGTCGGCGCTATCGCGGCGGAGCAGGGAGGACGGTCTTCGAGGTTGTGAATCCGGCAGCGAGTTCGCGCGGGGTGGACGAGATTCTAGACAAGGTGCTTCGGTCGGGGATCGATTCGCTCACTCGGGAAGAACGCGACGAGCTGGAGCGCGCTCGGGGTCAGCGGACACGGCGTTGGGGGTGAGCGCCCAGAGCTGAAGGTGGGGTTGGAGGTACTGGAGCTGGCCGGGCGGGGAGTCGAGTAGGAGGGTGCCGGTGTCGAAGAGCTCGGCGTAAAAGGCTTTGCGCTGCGCGAAATTTTCCGCGCCCTTTTCGGTCGGCTTGAGCTTATCGCGGAAGAAGCGTCCGTAGTCGCCCTCGGCCACGGCCACGTGGGAGATCCCGCGGGCGCGGAGTTCGGCGAGCGTGCCGACGTCGGCGGCGAAAAGTTTGCCCTCAATGGGATTTGGGAGGCCGAGTTCGCGGAGATTGACGCGCTTATCGGAGATGATCACGGCGGTTGGCGGGACGTTGGCGCGGATGTAGCGCGCGATTTTTTCACGTCCATCGTTGGAGAATCCGTCGAAGTAGCGCCAATAGTGGGGGGCTTGGATGCCGATCGTGATGACCAAGGCCGCCGCCATGATCAGGCGAGCGGTGGTGGGACTGGGAGCCGGCCAGCGAGCGAGGCGCAGCCGGGGAAGGAGGGTGATGGCGGCTCCGGCCATCGCGAGGAGCAGGCCGGTGGCGGGGAGGAAGTAGCGGTGGTGAGTCTTCGGAGAAAAGGAGAGAACGACCGCGAAGAAGAGGGGGAAAATCGCGAGCATCCACTCGGCGGGGCGGGCGGTGCGCCAGCGCCGGAGGAGGTCGAGCGCGAAGACGATGAGGAGGATCCAGATGGCCGGGTTGGTCGATTCGCGGAAGACGGCTCCGTAGACACCGTGGGGGATCTCGCGGGTGATGCCTTTGTGGCCGTGGACGGCGAACTCGAGTTCGCGGTCGAAGCCGGCGGCGAAGGCGGTGGGGTTGAGGAAAATCGGGAGGTTGGCGAGTGCGAAGGTCGCGGCAGTAGCGACAAGCCAGACCGGCAGCATCGTGCGCCGATGCGCGGAGGCAGGTGCGTCGCCGCTCGCTCGCGGAGACGCGGGCTTTCCCCGGGAGATGAAGATGGCGGTGAGGGCGAACGGGACAACCAGGGCGCCAACGTATTTGCCGGAGATGGCCAAGCCGGTGCCGAGGCCGAGCAGGGCGGCGGTCTTGAAGCCGGGGGCGCGGTCGAAGACGGTGAGAGCGAGGAAAAAGGCGCTCACGCCGAGCAGGACGGCGGGGTCTTCTTTGAAATAATGAGCCAGCTCGAAAAGGTGATGATTGGTGACGAGCAACGCGCCCGCGAAGGCCCCGGCGAGCGGACCGTAGGATAGCGCGGCGAGGAGGACGAGGCAGCCGACGGCGGTGGCCGTGAAGATCGCGGAGACCCAGCGACCCGCTTCGGTGACCCGCTGGACGTCGTCGCCCGCGCCGGAGATGGCGACAGCGATCTTGGCCGCCGACAACATGAGCATGGGGTGGTGAAAATTGAATTCGCCCCCGATCACTTGACGGGCTTTGCTCGGCTCGTCCGGGTGGTAGCTGGCGGGGAAGGTGTTGGCCTGCGTGTAGGTCCAGAGTGCGAGAAGCGCGGCGATGAGGGCGAGGCCCCAGGCGGCTTTGCGATGAGTGGCCGGTGGCGGGAGGGGCGGTGACTGGGGGATCGGGGGCTTCATCCCTTCGGCGTGATCCAGGCCTCGACGATCTCGGCTTCGGGTTCGTAGAGGGTGAGGTCGACTTTGAGCGTGAGGCCCTCGGGGATCGGGATGGCGATCGAGTTGCCAGCGTGGACGATGCCCGGGTCTTCGGCGAGGTTCTCGCCCGTCCTCGCGTCGCGGACGTGGGCGACGGCGAAGCGCTGCCGGACGATCCGGTCGAAGAGAATGACGAGAGCTTGTCCGTCGGCGGCGGTGAAGGTGAGGTCGGCGGGTAGCAGACCGGTGTCGATGGAACCGTCGGTGAGTTCCGGCGGGACTTCGGCTAGGCGGTGATCGAGCGGAAGGTGGAAGGTGAGCGAAACGTCGCGGATGCCGCCGGGGACGGTGACCGTAGCAACGCCGGGTTCCGCCGACGAAGGAGTGAAAGGGTGCTCGTCCGCCCATTTATTCGGGGCGGAGGCGACGGTGAGGTCGCCGGAGCGAAACGCGGCCTCGTCGAAGGCTGCCGACCGCTTTTCCGAATCGACGAGGGTTTGTTTGAGGTATTTGGCGCGCTGTTCGAAATCCACCTTCGCGTCCGGTGGCAGCGCGGCGTCGATCCACTCGGCGGCGCGGGTCCAATCCTCAGCGGGAACGAAGTTGATGGCTCGCAGCGCGGGCACGGACGTCGCGACGAGGCTCGTGCCGAGCGAGGCAACGACCACGGCGCGGAGCGGAAATGGCGCGAAATCGCGGAGCAGCGCCCCGCTGGCAAACAAGCCGGCGAAGGCAAACGGAACGGTGATGAAGGCCGCGACCCGGACGGGCGGGGACTCGAGCAGGACGAGGATGCTACAAGCCGCGAGCGCGGCGGCCGAGATCGTCGCCAGCGCGCGGGCGGTGGGATCGCGGCGGTTGACCAGCAGCAGGGCGAAGGGGGTAACCGCGAGGGTTGCTGCGAAGGCGAGGGTCGCGGCGTTGCTGGCGGAAAAGAAGTAGAGCTTGAAGGCTCGGAAGACCCCGCTCCAGGACGTGAAGTCGTTCTCGGCGTCGCCGCCGAAGTCCGAGTATGCGGCGATCAACTGCGTCAGAACTGGCAGGTAGAGCAAGAGCGTGACCCCGGCGGCGACGGCCCCGGTGGTGAGGACCTCACGTCGGCGCGTGGCGACCCAAATGGCGACCAGGAGCGGCCCGCCGAAGAATGCGAACGAGGGGACCGTGTAGATCCCGAGCACGATCGCGACGGAAGTGAAGCTGAGCCAGAAGCGGTGGTTCGAGCGGAAGTAGGCAAGCGTCCCGATGCTGGCCAGCAGCGCAAAGAGCGCTAGAAAGCCGTAGCCGCGAGCCTCCATCGAGAGTCGGAGCATCTGCGGAGCAAACGCCCAGAACGTCAGGAATACGCCCGCTTCGAGATAGCGCTGGGTGGCCATCGCGAGCAGCAGCAACACGATGGGAATGGCGGCCGTGGCGAGAATACCCAGCAATCGGACGCGAGCGGGAATCAAAGACTCCCGGCCGGGCAGGACGCTGTTGAGAAGGTTGAAAAAGATGTGATTTTTCGGCGCGCGGTAGTCGGTGACGACCCGCACGGGCCCCTTGCCGCTAAACGTCCCGACGGTGCCGAACTCGTCGGTCGAAAGCGAGTTTGTCGCCATCGCGCCAGCGATCTGGCCGGTCTGAAAGAGAGCCAGGACCATGAGAAAACAGCCGAGCACCACCTCGACGCGCAGCCAGGCGCGCATCCAGAGAGGAACGGTCATCGGGGACGGTGCGGGGTCGGACATTTCAAGGTCCGGCGGAGGTTAGCGAAGCGAGTTGCGGTCGCGAGAAATTCTTTTACCGGCCGGGGCGGAGGAGAAGCGCCTCCGCTGTCAGGAATTGTGCCGAGGGTGGACATCGGTGGTGGGGGGTAGGTAGGTTTTTGGTCCCGCTGATGAAGGTTATTATCCAGATCCCCTGTTACAACGAGGAGGAGACGCTGGGCGTGGCGCTCGCGGCCTTGCCTCGCACGCTGCCGGGGGTGGACGTGGTGGAATGGCTCGTGGTGAACGACGGAAGCGAGGACGGGACGGTGGAGGTGGCCCGGCGCCTGGGGGTGGATCACGTGATCAGCCGACCGCACTTGGGGCTGGCGCGGACGTTCATGGCGGGTCTCGAGGCGTGTCTGGAGCGCGGGGCGGACGTGATTGTTAACACCGACGCGGACAATCAGTATAACGCGGACGACATCCCGAGCTTGGTCGAGCCGATCCTGGCCGACCGCGCGGACATGGTCATCGGAGAGCGACCGATCTCGCAGATCGAGCATTTTTCGCCCGTAAAGAAGCTGCTGCAGAAGCTGGGGAGCTGGGTGGTGCGGAAGGCGAGCAAGACGTCCATCGCCGACGCGCCGAGTGGATTCCGGGCGATCAACCGTGAGACGGCGCTGCGAATGAACGTTTTCAACGAATACACCTACACGCTGGAAACCATCATCCAGGGCGGGCAAGCGAGCCTGCGGGTGATGTCGGTGCCGGTGCGAACGAATGGATTCCTGCGCCCATCTCGGCTGCTGAAGAGCATCCCAGCCTACGTGCAGCGGTCGATTTTGACAATCTTTCGGATTTTCATCGTGTACAAGCCGTTGCGCTTTTTTGCGTTGATGGGGTCGGTGCCCTTCGCGCTGGGCGCGATCTTGATGCTGCGCTGGCTGTGGCTCTTCTACGAAGGGACGACGCGGACGCACCTGCCGAGCTTGGTGATCGCGGCCGTGCTGGTGCTCGTGGGCGTGCAGGTCTGGGTGCTGGGATTCGTCGCCGACCTCATCGCGGTGAACCGGCGGTTGCTGGAGGACATCCAGGTGCGAATCCGGCGGCGCGATTTCGGTCCCGCTAATTCGAAGAAATGATCGACCCGCTGGTAGCCAATATCTGCACTTCGCCGATGGTGTTGCCATCGGGATCGTAGCACCACACCGACCAGACGGGGGCGGCGCTGGCACCGGTTTGTTTGAGAACGTAGCTGGCCGTCGCGAGGCGCTGGCCGCGGCTCTGGCACCAGAGCGCGGCGATGTCCCAGGCTCCCAGCGAGTCGATCTGAACCTGGGCGAGGCTGATAGCCGTGGGTTTGCCGAGTAGGGCGCGGAAGTCGAGAGACGGCTTCTCTTGGGTGAGGGCACCCCCTTCGACCTCGAGCGAATAGACGTCGTTGGCCTTGTTGGCGTTGCGAGCGAGGAAGTACCAGGTCTCCGGGTCCGGGTTGCCGTCGTCGGCGGAGACTTTGACGAGGCCCTGGCGGTATTCTGGCGGGAGCGTCTGGACGGCGTCGAGGAAGCCGCCGGGAGTCGTCGCGGTGGCGGGAGCGGGTCCGGTGATGTCGGCGCGAGCCGCAAGCGGGAGGAGGAGCGCGAGGAGAAGGGAAGGATATTTCATGCGAGACGTGATGGGATCAAAGGGTCGTGGGTCTCGCCACGACTGCGGCAGTTCCCGCCCAAAGTGGATAAGCGGGGGCGGGTTGTGGCAATGATTTTTCGGCGGATTCGTCGTCGGGATGCCGCGTTTCAATGCGACAGGGTGATGGACCTCTCTGAAAAAGGTCGAAAGGGTGTCAAGGGCCTAATTTGGAGGGTTCTTGGACCGAGCGGGGCGTGGGACGCAGAAAAAAGCGCCCATCGGATGACGATCAGGGCAGAGAAAAGCGCGGCCTCTTACATCGAGGGAAGGAGCCTGTAAATTTGGGACGATAGCGATGCTGGAATCACACTTCTCTGCGGGGCGGGCACTTTTGGCCCCCATCCATTGTAGCGATCAGATCCCCAGCCCTCCATCCTGACCCAAGGTGCGCCGACTAAGTGCTAATACTTAGCGACCAACCAGTCGTTCATTGGAGCGGCAGGGGAAATTGTTTCGGGGAAGATCGGCTCTTGCGTCCCGGGCTCGTTTTCGGAGTTTTCATGCCTTCGATTTTCTCCTTGGCCAGGCCGGATCGGGAAGGCGTTTGCCCGTCTGCGTCACGGCGCTGGCTTCGGAGATTTTGGGACTCTGGAAAGTTCGTGTAGGATCGCCCTTCGTTCAAGAAACTCCAGGTGATACGGGCCATCCGGCGGGCGGTGGCCAGAATGGCGGTGTTGGCTTTCTTGCCGCGAGCGCGTTTGTTTTTGTAGTAGTCGCCGAAGTAAGGCGAGCAGCCAACGGCTACCCAGGCAGCCTCGACGAAGGCCCAACGCAGCCATTTACTGCACTGGGGTAGCAGGCGTCCGTGTTAGGTCTTGCCGCCGCTGCTGCTCGTCGCCGGGCAGAGTCCCGCGTAGCCGCAGAGCTTCTGGGCTGAGGCGAAGCGCGAGATGTCGTCGATTTGACTCCTTCGCTCCCGCTCCGTCGGGCTGCGCCCTGCCTTCGGCAGTCGATCTCGCTCGCTTCCCAGCGGCTCGGTTCGGCGACGACAACCGCGGCCAGGATGGGTCCCATCCCGGGGAGACTGCAGACGTGGGTGAACTCGGGGCTTTGGCTCATGAGATCTGTGAGCGCGGTCTCGTCTTGGCGGATGCGCGCGACAAACTCGTTGTGAAGGGCGAGTTGCTGGGTGAGCAGCATGTCGGCTGGTTCCGGGAAGTTGGAGACTTTTCAGAAAACTCAGTCGCTTCTTGCCGAAGAGATCGCTGCAGACAGGAAGTTTGAGTTCGTGCTGGCCGCCGAGTAACCGGTGGATGCGGTTGCGCAGCATCGTGCGTTGGCGCACGAAGAAACAGCCCTGGCGCAGCACGTTCTTGATGTCGCGGGTCTCGCGACTGGGGATGTGGACGCTCGAAATCAAATTGGCCCGCAACAGATTGGCCAACGCTCAGGCGTCGATCTTATCGGTCTTGATTTGGGCCTCGGCGATGATCCGCGTCTTGAACGGGTTGGCCAACGCGATGTTCTCGGCGGGCATCATCAGCTCGAGAATCTCGTAGAGCCAGTGCCACCGCTCTGCCGCGCAAGCGGCCTTCTCACTGGCGAAGCCATCCTGCGGGTCGTGAGCGGAGCGAAGGACAATTCATGCTCGCTTCAAAGACGATCCGGCAGCCCGGCCACCGCTCGACGAGCCGCGCAAAATCTCCGCTGATCGCGTGCTCGATGCGCCCTTGGCCGAGCACCTCGCCGTGGCTATCGACCACGCAATAGACGCTGTATCGCTTGTGATAATCGATGCCAATGAAGCTCGATTCCGTCGGTAGGCTTTTTCGTTGGGTTTTCATCACCCCAACTTACACCATCCAACGTACCGGGCTCTCCGGGCCCCGCCGCTCTGCAACGCTGTACCCGTCAGCTTTTCATGCCGCCTGACCCCTCCACGACCCCTCCACGGTGACTCGTTTTCCAAGGCATTCTCCACCCTGAACTGTCACCCATGTCCTCGGTCAACCTGTCACCTATGTCCTCGGTTCATACCAATTCCACCCGACTCGGATTCATTTACCACTTGTTGCCCGGTGCACGATGGTCTACTAGACTCCCTCAAGTGGATTGGGAGAACCCGGTCGGCGTCTGTGCCTCGGTGAGTTTCATCGAGGCCTTTCGCTTTTATGGGGTGGATAAATTTTCAAACCCCAATCCTGATAGTCCTCACCAACCTTCTCCCGACCGCCCGCACAGAAGAACTTCTGCTTCAGAACGTCGAATGCCCGGTTCGGCTGATCCCCGCGAAAGACGGAAAGACCGATCGGTCGTGCGACCAGATCAGCCAGTTGCAGACCGGATGACAATTTTCTCGCAACCATTGTTGCCGTCGCAGATCCGGCGGAATTCCAACTCCAATTCGTCATCTTCCTTGCGTCCGCGTTGCTCCACGACAACGTGGGTCAGGTGGCCTTGCTCACCCTTCTCCTCGAGAAACTCATAGAGTGTCTCCAAGCAAAAGCGGAGGGCAATGTGATAGGGATTTGACGGCTTTTTTTGCTGTTGCTGCAACCGCCGCTTGTCGATGACGCAGTTGATCAGAATAAAGCGACTCTCCTCAATGATCGAGGTGAGTTCGTCCAGGAACTGCTCCTTGTGTCCGCGCGTCCGGAAAATTGTGAAGGCTCCTTTCTCTTTCCGAATTTCCTGCTCGTGCAGCACAACCTGGTCGTGGCCAAAATGCTTGAACTGGAAGGTCTCAAGAGCCGGGACGACCTTTCGGCTGTAATGGTCCTTGTGAAAGACGCAGAAAGCTAGAACGAACAACGGATATTGCTCGTCGATAGATTGCATTCCGTGATCACCACTCTCATCGACGTAAACAATGTATTTTCCGAATGTGTCGCTGCGGTCGTCACGGGTGGCTGGCTTGATTCCTGCACTATCGTCGGAATTCGCCGCATCCGAAGCCTTGAAGAGCGGCAATTCAATATCGCCGTCAGAAGGCATCAGGCTTTAGTGCCCTCCTTGCTAGCGACCGACCAGTCCAGTCTGCGAACGGTGATTTGGTCGGCGATTGGCATGAGAAGGAAAGTGTAGCGCGGCTCGCGACACGAGCGAGTTTGAAGATGGGGCTGCTTGATGAAGATGCCGAAGAGTGCTCCGAGATCAGGTCGAAGACACGAAGGAACAAAATTTTCGCCGCACGTCTTCCAGAATACACGCTTCCCATTGTCCACTCGGATTCGCCAGCGAGTCGAACGAGGCAGCGAGTTTAATTCACATGAAGATCGCCGCGGCTCGTCGGAGAAAAAAAGTTGGAAATGTGTCAATGTAAATTGACTGACCCCCGTCTGATGAATCGCCTGTGCGTGACCTCTCGAAACTGAACCAATGCACGGACTGACCCCGCCACGGTGCCCCCGTGCCCGAGCCGTCGAGTTTGTTTCTCATCCTCGCGTGCCTATCGGGCCTGATTGTCGTGCTGCGGCCGAATCGCGGCGGGGTGGGGCTGAGCCATTTCTCAGCTTGATGTCTGAGGTTTCCGACATAGGTTGAGGCCTATGCTGCAGCAGGCAACGACGACAGGGCGAACTGCGCGGCTTTTTCGGAACGGGCGCAATCAAGCGGTGCGGATTCCGAGGGAGTTTGAGTTTGCCGGTGGCGAGGTTCTGCTGCGACGAGAGGGGCGGCAACTCATCGTGGAGGAAGTCGAGGCACCGGGTGGACTCTTGGAGACACTTCGAGGCCTGAGTCAGATCGAGGAGAGCTTCCCCGACATCGACGAAACCTTACTCCCGACGGACGAGATCGAGATTTGAGTCGGCAGATCGCCGTGACGCCGAAGTTCCTGCTCGATACCAACATCGTTTCAGATCTGATTCGGGATCCGCAGGGCCGTGTCGCCGACCAGATCAAGCGAGTAGGCGAGGACGCTGTTTGCGTGAATCCAGTGGTCGCGGGCGAGATCCGCTTTGGACTGCTCAAACGCGGATCGGACAAACTCGCCCGGCAGGCCGAACGCATCCTCCGTGCGATTCGGACGGTGGAGATGGAAACTCCTACGGAGGTGCATTACGCAGCGATTCGCTGGGCGCTGGAAAAGGCTGGAACGCCGATAGGCCCAAACGATCTCTGGATCGCCGCCCACGCGAAGGCCCTCGATATGACCGTGGTCACGGCAAACGAAGCGGAATTCAGCCGGGTGGAGGGGTTGCGAGTGGAAAACTGGCTCTGTCGCGGAACATCCGTATTCTCAGACGACGGCCCCGGATGAGGGCAAGTTTTCCTGATCGCGATCGTGGAACAAGGCCTTGGGGTTCCAAAAATTGCTTTTTGCACACTGACCCCCAGTTCCCCCCAGTTCCCTGACCCCCAGTTCCCCTGACCCCCAGTTCCCAGACCCCTCCACGATCGGGCAGCGAAAATCGCCAGACCCAACGGCGGCCGCGGTATCACGTTGGTCGAGCCCCCCGCCAACATCTTGGTTCTCAAAACCGCCGCGTCCGACATAATTCCAGGACAGCACACTAGGTGTGAGATAATGAGCCTTTTGTTAAGGCCTCAAGATGCCGATATATCTGTCGTGCCTGCGCTTCGGCCATAGGTGGAGGGAAAGCCTCACCAAGCAACGACGACAACTTGCCAATTCCAAGGTCGGGCGGAAGTTTGTATCGTTTAGGAAATCCTTGAAGAATCAAAATCTCATAGATCGTTAGACCACGATTTTCCGACGGATGGAGAAATCTGCCCTTCGAAGGGTTATGGCTAGATCGTGTCATGGTCGGGGACACTGCATCCCACGAAATCCTCCCGTAGACATCCCTGAAGCCCTCATTATAACGTTTGTGGCATTCAAGTTGCAGAGACTCAGGCAACTCTGACCGGTCTCTTTTAATAGTTGCAACTCGATCTTGAACCACTTTCCCGAATCGCTGCCGAATTCTGTGCAGCGGACGTCTATGAACGCCATCTGGGTCAGGTAGGCCCTCGATCGCATCTCTTACATGCATTTTGCCAGCAAGTGGTTCTGGCAAAGATACACGCGCTAACTTCGATCCGATCAGTATCATTCGTTTCCTACGCTGAGGAACTCCAAAATCCTGCGCGTCTAAAACTCCAGGGGTGAAATGATAATCTTTAAGACGACTTTTAAAACGTTCAATCCGAGGATCTTTTAACAATCGTGGAACGTTCTCGATGAGAACCGTCTTGGGTTGAATTTCAAAGATTAGCCGAGCTACCTCAAAAACGAGCTCATTTCTTGCATCATGCGCGACGGAACGGTTCCTGGTGCGAATTGATGAAAACCCCTGACAGGGCGGGCAAGCGGCTAAGAGATCAAGATCTCCGGTTTTCAACGAAAGGCGTTCAAGTAGCTCTTTTCCGCGAAGCTGTCGAATGTCCGGATAAACATGGGAATCAGGGTGATTGAGACTATAAGCCTCTCGCGCCTCAGGGCGAATTTCGCAGCCACATAAAACGCTGAAACCAGCGTCCTTTAGACCTTGGGTCAATCCACCACAGCCCGAGAACAAATCAATCGCCGAATATTTGGACTTCATAATTAGGCTTCTCCTGAGCGCAGCGCACGCGCGAAGGTAGGATGGTTCACTGCTGGTCTCGTTGTTCCGCTCCAGAAACGTGAAATGATGCGTGCGGCAATCTGTGTCCGGATCTGACCTGCCTTTTGATATAATTTGATTGATCGATCGTCTTCAATATCCAGCTTAATCAGATTGTCGGCTTTCGAGTCGATTCGGTAAGTGTATCTCTCAAAGCGCAGGCTTGTAGAGACTGCCTTGATATCAGTAGCGCGAACAGCTCGGACAAACAGCAAAGGAGTTCCTCTCACACAATCGCATTCCTGAGACACACAGATGTAAATCGACTCGTCTGATTCTTCCGGTTCGATGGGCGTGTAAATAGCACCAGGAAGTGGCTCGCGTCCGACTGACGGCATAATCTCGCAAAATTCGATCAGATCCAATTGCGCTTTTAGCCATTCGTCTCCGCCAGAGCAGTTCGCTAACCCTCCGAGAATCTCTGGCAAGTCGTCCCTCAGATCTTTTGCTGATTTTACGACATTTATGTAATTTTCCACCTTTGACCTTTGAACGTCCTGAATAAACAACGGGCGATTATTCCAATGATCTCTCTTGGTATGATCTTCTGAAAGGCTCTCCAAAGTATTTGCGGATGCGATCCGAACAAGGTTCTCGAATAAGTTCTCAGGCAAATAAGAACGAATTTCGCTTTTTTTATGCAAAAGCTCTTGGAGAACGGAAAGGTCGGTTCCAGACGGCAAAGATTGAAGCCATTCGGGAACATGGCTGCGAATTTTCTCAGCAATTTCCAATGCTGCCCAATGAAGGTAATCAGGATAGTAGAATGAAAGCAGGGAAAAAATCGATTCAATGATTTCATCCCCAGTGATTCGATTAATCCCATCGGGCTTTTTTCGCAGCACTTTCAGGTGCAAGCCATTTTTGGTAGTCCATGTGTCTCCCCTTTCCTCCTTTTTTAGCTGTGACAGTTTGGACTTTGAGAGTTCTTCTGAAAACCTATCACTATACTGCGAAAGAATGAGGAGTATTCGTGTTGCCGGGCTATCTATAAGAGCTTCCAGGATTTTAATACTGTTCTTTGGGTCATCTCCGTTACCGAGATGCCAATCCAAAATGATGATGTCGGCTTTTTGGCTGAGCGAAATGGCAGAATTTAGAGAGGGACTATCAGCCGAGAACTCGTCATCGAAGCCATCTTCTGTCGTCGATTGCTCGAAAGAATGAAGATGCACGAGAAATCCCGCATCTTGCAATTCCTGCGTTACTGGTTTGAAAAGGGTCTCGAATGGCACGTAGTCATACTCTTTGTTTCCGTGTCGGTTAGTTTCGAAAGAAAAGATCTGCTCATCAACCCAGAGGATGGATCGAAACAGATCTCTAGAAATTCTTCGGCGAATTTCAGTTGTGGGATTGGTAGCGGTGCCGATGACTGGCTCGGGATTATTCATCTTGAGATTTCAGAATTAGAAAATTGGCGCCGTCGAGGATCTGATCTTCAGATTCAGAAAGGCAGATTAGATCGTAGTTGATAGCCTTGAGTGCTTCTTTTGAGATGTAGAGTCCAAATCCACGGCCATAGGGTCTCCGTGAGAAACCGGGGTCAAAAATTCGCTCTTGATCAACGGGAGCGACTCCAGGCCCATTATCGGCGATTATAAATCCACTTTCGTTTGCAGATAGTCGGATCACAGGGGGATCCCCATGCTGCCCCTTGCTGCTCCAGTATATTGCGTTGTGAACCAGATTGTGAATGGCCCCAAGAACCACTGGAGTCCGAACTGAAGGAAGTGATTTTTTCCGGAATGAATTTTCGATCTCAATTACCTTCTTATCAACGTAGCTTCCAAAATGCTGTTTCAGAAACGTTTCTATCGTTTCTCCAGACAGTTCAGGCGTTAGCACTCCTTTTCTGCGTATGAGCGGATCGAACATTCTGATTCTAGAATCAATGATGTCGAATGAAGCCTCGAGCTGCGCAAGGCGGTCGCGTTCCGAACCAGATAGACTTTTACGCAATTGTGCGATTTTAGTTCGGACGACTTCGACATGATGCTCGTGCTCATGTGATGCGGCCTCTGTAATTATTCCTAGCTGAGCCATTTCGATGAGGAAGGCCTCCCGATCTTTTAGACGGTTTATTTCGGCTGCATATTCTTGGACGAGGACTATGGATGAACTGCCTTCCAAAAGATGTTGGATTTCCTCCGCGATCTCGGTGATGTGCCTCTTTGTGAATTCTTGATAATGTGTCTCTACGATTTGGAGTGCCCGTTCAAGTTTCGTGGAGGATTTCTCTGTGAGATCGTCGGCGACGTGTTTTGGGGTGAGCTCGCCGATCTGGTTCTTAAAGACTTCTTTGAGGGATTCGATATTATCTGCTGCCAACGCGTCCACCTTCGTCTTGAACGTCTGTTGCTGAGCCTTCAGTGGCTCAACCAGTTCCGCGACTTTCATGCTGTAAATTGTTCCTACGGAGTCGAATTTCTCTTGCAACCAGTTCAAGTGTTCTTGTCTTGAGCGGCGGCGCTTACTCGCCTCCTCTAGCTTGAGGGCATAGAGAGAAACTCGCTTTGCCAACGAGTTGCGAAGACTTGAGCGCTTCGAGATATAAGAGTCGACACGGTCTGTCTCAGAGTCTGTGAGAACCACCCCAGCAGGAGGTTCTCCGGGGCTGGCAGAAAGCTCTTTCTGTAGATTCTTGAGGTTCCCCACCTCTTCTTCCAAACTCCTGAGGTAGGTTCCTGGTTCCGCATTGATTTCCGATCCGATTAGTTGCTTGATGTTGGCAATTTGGCGCAAGACCGTTTTTTCGAATGGCTCAAATGATTTCTGCGCCTTGCTGACTTGGTTAAGAAACTCCTTCTTTTGAAGCTTCAGCCGCTCCTCGGCTTGGGTTTTGTTTTTTTTGCGTTGTTTATTCTCTTCCTTATCAGGTCGTTCAGCCTTCGAGCCAAAATGGGTGTCTGCAAGGTCGATGAAGAGGTCTTCGAGCCAAAATTTGAGTCCACGGCTTGGTCCATTTTTGATGAACCCCTCCCGACCTGCTTTTTCACGGAGCTTTGGTTCTTCCATGGAAGGAAGAAACACTCCGCCAAACATTCGCCGTGATGAAAAATAGTAGCGTCCAGCGTTTTTGAGTCTTCTGTATTCAAAGCCAACGAAATCACTATCAATAGAGCCGTAGGGCTGAATCCGAACATGATTTGAATATACTGAAAACCCACCCGCATGTTCGAGGCGCCTACTCATGCTAGTGTAGATGTCGTCAGGAAGTGCCGAGTCGCTTCTGATTCCTACTAGGTATCCAATCTCGACCAAGAACGGGCCCGGCGATGTGCTGTATTTTGGAAGACTCCTCAGTTGCCTCTGGTATGAACTAGGTTGTTTTTGGTAATTTTTAATAGTGCCTTCCGCAAAACCGTTTTCAGACACCTCGATTTTTATGTGGTGATCGCACTGGGAAAAATCGCCCGGCTCCCAAAATCTATTTTCGCGGTAGAGATTTTTCCCATCCCTACGGGGTGAAATAGAAAAACTTCTTCCTTCGTGCTCGTCGTGAAACGGATCCCAGAACGTGTCGAGAGCGTGCAAAGATTTGAGATAGTCTGAAGACCACTCTTCTTCCGGCGGCAGCTCTCGGTTTGCCTTGTCGAAAAGCTCGGGAATGTGCTCCGTGAGTCCAAGGATATAAAACGAAGTTCCAGGCTCCCAAGATAGCTGTTTATCTTCTAACTGTTTAATTCTAGAGACACTTTCGAGATCAAAGGCCAGCTCTTCTCGCAATTGTTCGCTCCAAGAGTCATCGTCCAGAAGACTGTTTACTTCTGTAGATGCTGCGAACTCCCTGACAATGGATTTGATTTCAGACCAACTCGGGGGGGCTTGAAAAGCTTGAACTAAGATAGGCAGCTCTTCAAAGAGTTTGCGTGGATGCCGGAAAAGATTCCAGTGAACCAAGCAAAGAGTCCCTGTTCGATTGCTCTCTCCGCCCCATACAGTCCAGAGGAGAGAACATCTTCCTATAAGAGCCACTGAAAGCCGACCAATGCCTTTTTCTCCATATCTAGGCAACTTCAGCCACTCACGTTGCCGACTGCTCGCGAATTGAGACCATTCTTGGTTTTCAGCCTCTGGGCGATGACTTGAGTCAGTTGCAAGAACGAGCCATTTATCGGTCACATCTTCGGTTCGCATTCCAATTCCGTTGTCGCGGATGGTAAGCAGCGCCTGTTCTTCTTCGTAATCAACCCATGCGTGGCTCGCTGCAGCGTCGAGCGAATTTTTGAAGAGTTCTCCAATCGCGGTTGGGGAGTCCGCGATTTGTTCTCGACCTAGCAGATCGATAACACGGGCTTGGCTGCGGAAGTTGGCTAGCATCGGCAGATGATCGGAAGAATTTAGATTCTGTAAAGTTTTGGCTCAGATGTGCTAACTTCTCCAGTGTTCCGCCTTATAGCCGGAAAGTTTCCAAGGAAGTCGGCCTGGGACGAGGACGCAACTTTGTCGAGGCCGCGCCAATTCTTCAGGTTTAAGGGAGGATTGGCCATGATGTAGTCGGCCTTGAGGTCGGAATGTTGATCCTTGAAGAAGGTATCGGCGGGGACTTCGCCGAGGTTGGCGAAGTCCCCGCGCACGGCGAAGTTCATTTTGGCCAGCTTGTAGGTGGTGGCGGTGAACTGCTGCCCGTAGATGGAGATGTCCTTCTTGCGGCACGCTTTGCCGCCCGTCGTGGAGCACGCGCAGCGGACTTGGCCAATTCAGTTTTGGGCGTTTCGATTTCATGTTTTCTTTCATCCAGGTAAAAGTTTTCACTGGAATGCGGGGGCGGTTCCATTGCGGCGAGAATCTGATTCCTAATCGCTCACTGGGAAATGGGAAGGCGGAAGCACCGAGATGCTGCAAAAACCTTCGTTCAAGCTGCCCAGCGCCGCGCATGAACGGGTCGGTCATGAACGGGTCGTGAACGGGTCGTGAACGGGTCGTGAACGGGTCGTCGTGAACGGGTCGTGAACGGGTCAGGCGGCATGAAAGGCTGATGAATAGAGCTTTGCTGGGAAGTGGGGCCCGGAGAGCCTGATAAAGTGGATGGTGTAATTTGGGGTGATGAAAACCCGACCAAAAAACCTACCGACGGAATCGAGCTTCATTGGCGTCGATTACCACAAGCGATACAGCGTCTACTGCGTGGTTGATGGCCACGGCGAGGTGCTCGGCCAAGGCCGCATCGAGCACGCGATCAGCGGAGATTTTGGGCGGCTCGTCGAGCGGTGGCCGGGGTGCCGGATCGTCTTCGAAGCGAGCATGAACTGGCACAGCGGGAGCGGGGTCAGTCCATACCAATAACACATGACAAAGGTATGGACCGACCCCGTTCCCGTTCCCGACCCCGTTCCCGTTCCCGGCAGGCCGAACGCATCCTCCGTGCGATTCGGACGGTGGAGATGGAATCTCCGACGGAGGTGCATTACGCAGCGATTCGCTGGGCGCTGGAAAAGGCTGGAACGCCGACAGGCCCAAACGATCTCTGGATCGCCGCCCACGCGAAGGCCCTCGATATGACCGTGGTCACGGCAAACGAAGCGGAATTCAGCCGGGTGGAGGGGTTGCGAGTGGAAAACTGGTTCTGTCGCGGCACATCCGTATTTTCAGACGACGGCCTCGGATGAGGATAAGTTTTCCCGATCATGATCGTGGAATAAGGCTTTGGGGTTCCAAAAATTGCTTTTTGCACACTGACCCCCAGTTTCCCTGACCCCCAGTTTCCTTTTGCACATTGACCCCCAGTTTCCCACCTGATATGGAAAATACATTGAGGATAGCTCAGGAGCGATACGCTCAGGTTGGAATAGCTCTTGATTGGACGATTAATGAAGTAGATCCACCTGCAGGCTTAAACTTGATGGATGGTTTAGATACCACAGGCAACCTAACTTCAGAGATTTCTTCGTTGTTTGATGGCCTCGCAACTTCATCCGTTGACGATATGCAAGTTTTTGTTGTCGGAAACTTCTACCGGCCCGGGTTTTTGCACTATGGGCGCGCGTATCCGGAATTCGTTGCGGCGGGGCAAAAACATGTAAACTCCGTTTTAATTAATGCAGCGTTACTTACCGGAAATGAAGGGCGATATTCCGTGGCACATGAACTCGGACACGTCCTTACCAATGGAGGGCATTATGGTGGAGAAACTGGGAGCCTATCCGAAGAGCAAAAGAGAAACTTGCTTGCTCGCGGGAGCGAACGAAACGATGCTCTTGATGTTAGCGGAGGAAAGCGTTTGAGTTCTCCGCAAGAGACTGTCGTTCAACAGCACTCGTTGAGCAAAAATCCTTAGACTTATGAAAGTAATCGGTTTTAAAATTTGGCTAATCCTGACTATTTGTGGAGCATGCATGGTTACTTACGGAAGCGCAGTGGAAGCGAAATATAGCGAAGAAGAGATTTTAGACGCGTTACAAAAGAAAATTGAGCTCTTAGATCCTGACGCTTCATTCTACTATGACGAAGCAGAAAAGAAAATGGTCGGCGAATTCCTCGCTCAGCATAAAGATTTATTCGAAAGCCTAGGTAATCGGGAAGCGTTGTATTATGTCAAGCTGGTCAAAATGAACAAGAATGCAATCCTCAACCCGACTTTCGCAATTCGGGCAAGAGACGTTTTTCTCAAGTATCGTGACGAATATAGCGGTGACCAAGAAAGTTACCTCGAACAAGTGCTGGTAGAGTTTGAACAACAGGGCTACTTGCAGACCATAATAGATCAGCCAGAAGCCTCCACAGAGTAGCCTGTTCGCTGCGGGAAAATGGGGATGGGGTCAGGGAATGGGGGTCAGGCAATCATTTCTCATTGGTTTCTCTGACTGAGCTACCGAGACTGAGCTCGTGGCGAGGAGCAACCGGATCGAGTTTGAGAGCGCGCACGATCACGTAATGGCGCGGGGGAATTGCCGGAATCCAATCGTGCACGAGGACGACCACCGGGAGATGTTTGTGAAGACTCTCGCGCAGGCCTGTGAGCGGACGGGATGGCGGGTGCACCCGTGGGCGCTGATGAACAATCACTGCCATCTGTTTATCGAGTCTCCAGAAGCCAACTTGGTTAGCGGCATGGCTTGGCTGTAGGACACCTACACGCGCCGGTATAACGTGAATAACAAGCAGTGGGGACGGCTGTTCGGAGGCCGCTACAAAGCGGTCTTGGTCGAGGGCAGCGGACGGCTGTATTTCGATACGCTACGGGATAATATTCACGTGAATTCGCAAGGGGCGGGGACTATCGATGTGCCAGGCGGCGGGAGCGTGAGGGATTTTCGCTGGAGCAGCATCGCGCGGAGTTACGCGGTGCCTCCGGCCGATCGTCCTTCGTGGATGGAGTGCACGGTAAGTGGGAAGACGCTTGGCTATGATGATTCGGTGAGTGGCAGTGTTGAGGTGATCGAGACATTGGATGCGCGGGCGTGCACAGAAGAACAGCTACGCTGCAGGGTTGCAGAACAATCGGTCGACCGGGATCGCCGCCGGAGCAACTTTCGAGAAGGGTGGCATTGGGGAAGTGAAGCTTTTGCAGAGAAACTCCTCGTGATGAAGAAATCACTGTTCGCCCAGGAACTCTCACCGGGTTATCGGTCCTCGGCGGAACAAAAGGCACACGGCGAGAAGGAGGCCGGAACCATCGTTTAGCAGGGACTGAAATCCTCGGAGCTGAGAGAAACCGATCTATCCACGTTGCCGGGGGCGGACTGACTCAAGGTTGCGACCGCACTAAGGTTGCGGGAGCCGACGACGGTGTTGCTGAAATGGATTGCGCATCGTCTTCAGATGAAGACCCCAGGGGATGTCTCGCACTTACTCCACCTCGCACGTCGGAAGCTGTAGTAGTCGCGCGCGATTAAATCGCGTTTAGTGAGAAATCATTGCCTGACCCCCAGTTTGACCCGCTTCACGTGGACGACGATGGCTGCATGGACTGCGATCGCCACCGCAAGTCCGGCAATCTGCATCGGCCAGGTCGCGTCGACCGCCCGCGTCACCGACCACAAGCCGATTCCCGCGACCGGCACGAACACAAAAACCGCAGAGAACAGACCGGGGTTATCGCGCCGCAGAGCGACGGCCTGACCCACGTGCCCAACCACGTTCACCAAGGGCAGATACATCGCCATCAACCCCCAACCCGGGTTTACAAATACTGCGAGGTAGAGCGCGGCCAGATCGACTCCCCACACGCCCACCGAATTGATCACAAACGTCGCCCGTCGCGAGAGCACCTCGACGCCGCCACCCATCGTCTCGTTCACGAACAATCGAAACCGATCTCCCGCGTGCTCTTCCAACTGATGCAGCATGTAAACGGGCAACTGCACGTAAATCCAGAAAATCACCCCGCCCACCGTGACCCACACGATCGGAGCCAGCGCCAGCAGCACAATCCCCGCGAACGCCGCCGCGCCCGGCCAATTCCACTTTCCGATCAGCCAATTCAAAACCGCATTCACGCTCCCGATCTAGCCACCGACACTCGATCCCGCAAGCCAGCAGGTCATCGCGTGCCTTGCTTTCAACCCCACCATTTGCAACTTTTATTCAATGAAAGCAGCGCCCATTCTTCGCGGCTTCGCATTCCTTTGCGGCGCAATGTTCATTCTGTAAAAGCTGCGGTTTAGTTTGGGGGCAGGTCAGCAGGATTCAGGTTGAGTTGGGTTATTCCGGTGATCCACTCGTCGCTGATTTCGGCTAGGAGAGCGGAGGCCAGTCGAATGGGCGGGCTTGCATTCCGAGGCGGAGGGAGCAACTTCTGCGGCGATGTCGGATGTTTTTTGGTGGGGCTTGTCGATCTTTCTCATGCTGGTTGGTCTGGCTGGAACGGTGGTCCCGCTCATTCCGGGGACGGTGCTCATCCTGGCTGGAGCGATTCTCGTGCACGCGTTTGTCGGGGCGGTTGGGTGGTCGACTTTGATCGCTCTCGTCGTGCTGGCCATCCTGGCCCAGGCGCTCGACATCGTGAGCGGCTCGCTGGGGGCGAAGTGGTTTGGCGCGACGCGGTGGGGGGCCATCGGGGGGATCCTGGGAGCGATCGGTGGACTGTTTTTCGGTTTGATCGGCATCTTCGTCGGCCCCCTGGTCGGTGCGGTGGTCGGTGAGGTGCTGGGTGGCAAGGGCATCTTGCCGGCTGGGAAATCCGGTTGGGGCACGCTGGTGGGGACGACCGCAGGGATCATCGGGAAATTCGCAATCGGGGTGATTATGATCGCGTGGTTCGCCGTGGCGGCGATCCTCTGAGATCGATCAGCCCGGGACGCCGATTGCGTCGGGGAGGGCCATTTCTTCCTCTTCCTCGTGTTCGTTCGTGGTCATCGGGGCGAATCGGTCGGAGCGGAAGCCGAGTTCTTCGGCGTTGCTCTCGTGCATGTAGGGATCGGGGCCGTTGACGAGTTCTTCGAGGAGAACGCGGTAGCTCACGCCACTGGATGAGCGCCCGATGGAGCATTCGCGGACGGTGTAAACGGTGCCTTCGGTGGGAAGAGCTTTGTAGATGTGCTTGTGAAGCGGCTCGAACTTGCCGTCGACGCAGACGACTTTTTCTCCGGTGTCATACATGCGGAAAAGCTACCGGGGGTCCGTAAGAAATTCGAGATCTGTCAGCGCGAAAATGGCTTTGGCTGTCCTGGCCACGTCGCCCAGTCGGCGGCGACATCGCCAGCGAGCGCGTCCGGGAGCAGGGGTCTGGGATCGGTGGAGGGCGAGGCTGCGAGGGTCTCACCCGCCGCGTGCGATGGGCGGAGATCGGCTGGGATGGCCGCGCGGGCGGCGCGGCTGAGTGAGGTGGCAAACTCGGAGAACGGTTGGTCGGTGAACCAGGGTTCGGCGAGGCCGATGATGTTGAGGCCGGCGTTCCATTCGAGCCAGGCGTTGCCGAGGGTATTGATCGGGCCGGAGGTCGGGGGTGGAGGGCCGAGGACCAGCATGGCAACGCCTTCGGGGTGAGACACCAGAGGATCGGGGGCTTCGGGTGCGAGGCGGTGCGCGGCCGCATCGACGCGAGTCCAATCGATTTGGACCAGGGCGCGCCCGCCGACGAGGCCGACGATGGGCTGGTCGGCGTAGAAGTCGCCGCGAACCAGGAAGACGTCCGGGAATACTTCGGCGAAAGTGCGGACGATGGCGTCGAATTGCGGTCGGGTGAGTTGGAAGAGCGGCAGCCATTGGCAGAAGAGGCCATCCGGGCGCAGGGAACGGCGGACGTTGAGAAAATGTTCGCGGGTGAAGAGGCGGCCTTCGCCCGTGCGCCACGGCAGGAACAGGTCGCCAACGACGACGTCGAATTGGTCGGGGTGCCGCGCGATGACCCAGCGGGCGTCGCCGATCTGGAGATCCACGCGGGGATCGGCGAAGACGTCGCGGTTGAATTCGGCGAATTGCTCGCGGGCGATGCGCGCGGCGGCGGGGCTGAGCTCCACGGCGGTGATCGCTTCGACGGACGAGTGCAGGGCCGCTCCGGTCAGCGTGCTGCCGGTCGCGACGCCGAGCGTGGCCACCCGCTTCGCGTCGCCGTGTAGGAGAATCGGAAGGTGGGCTTGCCGCTCTTGGTTCGCGCCCGCGAGGGAGCCGCCGAGCGAATAAGTATTGTTGAAAAGAATGCGGTGATCTTGCGCGGATCGCTCGACGGAGGCGACGACCCCCTCGCGGGCGACGGTGAGTGAGCGTAGGGTCTCTTGACTTTGCAAGCCGACCTGCGGCAGCTGGGCGGCGAAGAGCAGCGCCACCACGAGACCGACCGAGAGGGCTGCCGCCCACCGCGGGCGGTGCTTGGCCAGCAGGATCGCGTAGCCGCAGCCGAGCAGGATGAGCGTCTGCCAGAGACCCGCCAGGGGAGCGATGAAACGATTGGTCAACTCCGCGCCGAGCCAGCCGCCGAGGCCATTCCACGCGAGCAGACTCCCCACGCGGTCGGGATGGGTGAGTCGCACGGCGGCGGGGAAGACGAGCCCGACCAGGACGAACGGCGGGATGACGGCGACCGCGAGGAGAGTGGCGGCTTGCAGGGCGTAATCGCTAGGCGGTAGCTGCCAGTCGAGCGGGATCAAGCCATCGGTCCAGACCGTGAAAAGGAACGGTTGGACAGCGCAGCCGAGGGCGGCGAGCAGCAGCGCGGGCGCGGGTCGGGCGAGGCTGGGGACGGTGGCGTTGAGGATCGCGGCGATGGCCAAAGCGAGCAGGACCGCGGTGAGGACCGTCGCGCTGGAGAAGAGGCTATTAACCGTGACCTGAGCGACTTGGTGTTGCGCGAGGGTCTCCTGCGCGAGGATCAGAAAACCGGAGGCGAAGGCGATGAGCTTTGCTTCCGGCGCGGCGCTCTCGCGGTCGTGCACGGGGGCGGGCGCGGCTCGCGGAACGAGCGGCCAAGCCAGGGCGGCAGCAGCGAGGTTCGCGCCAGCCGCAGCCACGACGGCAGCGGACAATCCGAAGGTAGGCAGTGACACGAGAACCGTGGCGGCGAGTCCGGCCAGTCCACCAAGGGTGTTGACCGCGTAGAGGATGACGGTCGCGCGGCGTCCACACGAAACAGCCCGGGCGACCCACGGGAAAACGAGGCCCATCGCGGCGGCAGGGAGCCCGACGAGCAGAAGAGGGATGACGGGCTTCAAAATCTCCGCAACGACGGGCGGCAGCGCGATCAGCCAAGCCGACTTCGTGATCGCGACGACGCCGAGGGACAGAATGGCGATCGCGACCTCTGCCCCGGCGATGGCGATCCGTGGGCGCGAAGGCGACCAGCGGTTGGCGAGCCAGGCTCCGCCCGAGAGTCCGAGAAAAAACGCGCCCGCGACGACGGCGAACGTGCCGGCGTCCGCACCGAGCGCGTCGACCATGAGGCGCACCCAGAGGATCTGGTGCGCCAGACCCGCAGCCCCGCTCGCGAGGAGCAGGGCTGCAGCGATGACGTGGTGCCGCCGCAATTACGCAGCGCGGCGGCGGCGCCAAGCGTAGAGGCCGATGGAAGCGGCGATCGCCATGAGGGTGATCGTCCCGGGTTCTGGCACGGCGGTGAAGGTCTGCGTGAAGACGCGCTGTCCCGCGTCCGGATTGCCGACACTGCCAGCGGTGCCGCCCGTGCCAGAATTCTCCAGCGTCCAAGTCACGGTGTAGGTCCCCGCTTCGGTCGCGACGAACCGGCGGCCGTGGATGTGGCCGTAAGGATCGCCCGCGTCGAAGAAGGCTTGCTGGGTGAGTCCGAAACTCCCGGTGCCGTTCATTGTCCCGGTCGTCATCGAAAGCGTCACGTCGGTCGCGCCGGTCTCGTAGAACCCAAACGTTGCACCGGTCGGTCCGGTGACCCCCCAGAGGTTGATATCGACGAAGGTTCCGCTCAAGGCCCCCTGTGGATCACTGACCGTGGAATTCGATCCGTGGGCCGCCGTGTGGGTGAACGATCCGTTGTAGAAGAATCCCTCGTCGAAGAAATTGTTTCCGGAGTCGGCGAACGACATCGTGCGACTCGGGAGCGGGGCGGCAAAATCCAGGAAGCCATCGCCGTTGGAATCGCCCGCGTAAGAGTGACTGTGTTGAGCGGGCGCGGCGAGGGGCAGGGTGGCGAGGAAGAGGAGGGTAAGAGTTTTCGATTTCATGAGGTGTCGGAATTGCTCGATTGGATTAGAGGCCGCGCGGATCGACAAAGGTGGATCCGGAGCGGGTCAGTTCGGTTTTGATTTGCTCCCACGGGACGGCCGAAGCGTGGCCGTCGACGAAGAGGTAATGACCGCGTCCGTTGGCGACGTCGGTTTCCACCTGCCAGGAGAACGCGGAGGGGGAGGAGCCCCCGTCTTCCGCGCTGGCGAAATGAAAGTGATCGGTCGGCCCGTAGGCGGCGGTCATGAGGGTGAAGAAGAGGGTTTGCGACGGGACGCCCACGTTCTGGCGCCGCGTCAGGTTGAGATCCGGCGCACCGTAGGGGCTCCGGGTCAGGAAATCGTTGATGGCGTAGCTGAAGCTCTGCCGGGGAGCTGGAGCGAGCGGAGACTTGAAGACCTCCGCGTCCCGCCCATCGAGGTAATCGGGCAGCACGTGCTGCCAAGCCTCGGCGGGACCCTGGTGGGTCGATTGCGGGAAAAGTCCGTCGTTCTCCGCGCCGAAGTTCACCGCTGCGACGCCAATGGCTCGCAGGTGCGCAAGGCAATTGGCTGCCTTGGCCGAATCGACGGTGCGCCGGTAGCCCACCAACGACACGGACGCGAGGGTCGCGACGATGGCAATGGTGGCTAGCAGTTCGACGAGCGTGAAGGCTCGGCGGATGGATTTGACTGTCGTGAACTGCGGCGGCTGGAAGCCGCCGCTCCTTGATATAAAGCGGTGACGCATGGGGTTCTCCCTTGGTCGGGGCGCCGGTGCACCCCGTGATTTCCTGATGACTGACTTCGCCTGGGCACGAGGGTGCTCGGACGTTTCCTGAGGACAGGATCAGGCTAAGGGAACGGGCGCGGGAGGGGCGTCGGTGCGGGACAGCGGAGTCGCCGTCAGTTCGAAGAAGTCGGGTCCGTCCCGGCGGGGTGGCTCGGTGACGAGATGCGTGGAAGCGAGCAGGAAGCTCTCGATCTTCTTGTTCACTTGGAGGGCGGGTGGGCGCTCGTCCTCGGCCTTGCGAGCTTCGGCGACCGAATGGCAGAGTCCGCACGGGGCCTCGCCGCTGAAGGTCTTTTTCGCGCCCGCGATGAGCGAGCCCTCGTCCTGCGAATAGGCGCTGAGCATCTGGCCCCAAGCGACGACCTGCACGACCACGAGCGGCCCGCCGAGTAGCGCAAATAGGCTTGCGCAGAGCATCGGCACGGCGATGCGCCGGAGACGAGAGCGCGATTCGGCGAACACGTTTTCGAGTTACGGCGAAAGATGGCAGGTGTCAATCGGAACGGTTCAAATGAAACGTAATCTTAAGACAAAACTGACTTGCGTTAGCGAGTGGGTCTTGGAAAGGTCGCGGCAATGCAGAGATTCTCAAGATTGGATCAGGCAGCGTTCACGCTCGTGGAGCTGCTGGTCGTGGTTGCGATCATCGCGGTGCTGGCAGGTCTGCTCGTGCCGACCGTGCAGGGGATGATTGTGGCGGGGCAGCGGGCAGAGTGTTCGTCAAATCTGCGGCAGGTCGGGACGGGGATCTTGCTCTACGCCAGCGACAACGACGGTTACCTCCCGGGGACGACGCACGAGTTGGGGACAGATTTCGAAAAGGCGTGGATTTTTGCCCTCAAGCCGTATCTTGGGAACGTCGACGAGGTGCGGATCTGCCCGGCCGATCCGAAGGGCGCGGATCGGCTGGCGGCCAACGGGACGAGTTACATCCTCAATAGCCTCGTTTTCGTGCCGCGGATCGGGCCGTTTGGTGAGGTTCTTCCGGGGTCCTTAAACAATCTCCGCTTCCTGTCGGAGCCATCGAAGACGCTGTTTGCGGCGAATATCTCGGATCAGCAGGGGGCGAGTGTGCAAAATGATCACACCCACTCGGAAGAGTGGGATGGGAATTGGGCGAAGCTCTGCGTTGATCTCCAACCAGACCGCTTCACGAGGCACGAGAAGGCGGATCATTCCAACGGCACGGCGAACTACCTGTTTGGCGACGGACACGTGGCGAACATCGCGGCGGAGGATCTCAAAGAACGACTCGAAGGCGGCGACAACATCGCGCGACCGCCGGAATTGAGGGGGGAATCGTGACGAGAAGAATTCTGAAGGCTTTCCTCTGGCTCGGCGTGGTGGCTTTTCCGCCAACGGGCTGGGGTTACGAGGTTGTGACGGACGAGCACACTGATGTCCTGAGCATTCGTTACTCCGCGGCAGCGGGACTTGGCGCGGTCTCGACGACCGACTCCACCACTCACGCGGCGGGAGAGGCTTTGTTTTACGACGGGCCGACCGGGTCGACGTCCCTTAGCCGACCGAGTGGGAGCCAATGGGACTTCCTCGGCGTGAACGCCGGGGATCCGATCTACGTCTGGCCTCAAAATAGCGTTCCCGGTCGCATCTACGCGGGCATCGAGGCAGAAAGTATCGCGACGGGGACTTTTGCAAACGTGCTGACGGGCGACCCTCGTGCTACCGCGGCTGCCCGGTGGTTAACCGTCCAATTAAAAGACGTGCGGTTCTTCGATCTGAATGGGGATGCAGGGAACGCGGAGTTTTCCCTGTGGCAGTCGCCCGCTTTGGGCGCGGGTCCGAAGGTGTGGATGACGACGGACGACGGCGGGATCACGAGCGAGGACCTATTTTTCATCACTGAGAATGGGCACGCTCACGTCAACTGGGGCTTCAGTAAAGCGGGGTATTATCAGATCGATTTTGAGGTGTCGGGTGTGCTTGCCGACACCATGCAAACGATCAGTTCGCCCGTGATGACCTTCCATTTTGGGGTCGAGCACCAGCCGATGGCGATCCCCGAACCTTCCGTGATCGGTCTCATCGCTCTCGCCCTGATCGGCGGTCTCGCGGCACGACGGTCTTTTTCAATCACATCCCAAAAACAACAAAACGAATGAAAACCACCTACCTCACTACGACCGCGCTGGCGATCGCCTTAGCTGGGTCCGTCCACGCCGTGACTTTGAACCTGGGAGACGTTGATGTCGGCCTCGCTTACGAGGGCGGCGCCTGGGATCTGCACGTTCACGACGAAACGACCGACATCGAATACGAGCCGGGAGACGCAGTCCTCCAAGCTGGCGCTAGCTCGGAGACAACCGTTCCCAACGACCCAAACTTCTCGTTTCTCGGTAGCCCGGGGGCTCCCGTTTGGATCCTTCCCCAGACCGAAGATCCGAGTCTGCTGTTTCTGGGTATCGCCACGGAGGAAATCGATCCCGGAACCTTCGTGGGGGACGAAATCACTCTCACGCTCAGCGGTGTCGCGGGCCCGGGGAGTTTTTCCCTGTATCAGACGGACCAGTTTGGAGTTCCGACCGTGTTCATGGATTCCAGCGACGGGATCACCGCCGGTGACTTCACCATCCGCCCGACGGGCGGCCACGAGCACTTCAACTGGGCGTTCACTGCGCCGGGCACCTACACCGTTGATCTGATTGCTTCCGGCACTCTGGCGGGAGGCGGCGGGTTCACGTCGAGTGGTCCCGTCGGCTACACCTTCGAAGTGGTTCCCGAGCCGGGCACCGTCGGGTTGCTGATCGTTGCCGGCCTCGTCGCCGTGTGGCGCTTTCGGAGCCGTCGAGCGGCACCCGTCGAATGAGGGAAACTCGAAAATAGACAGTTGCGGCGGCACCGAAACTGGCGAGCATAGGGGATGATTCTTCTTCCTCTTCGTCAGATCGGTGCCGCCGCTTTTTTTGCTCTCGTCGCCGGCGGAGGGCTGCGGGCAGCTGACGATTCCATCCAGATCGTCGAGCCGTGGGTGCGGGCGGTGCCGTCTTCGATGACCGCGACGGCGGCGTATTTCGTGATCAAGAACGGTGGGGCAGAGCCCGTGAGCCTGGTGAGTGGTGCGACGGAGGTCGCGGGTATGGTGATGCCGATGATCTCGACGAAGCGCGACGAGAACGGGCAGGAGGTGATGGGGATGGAGACGGTCGCGGGGTTGGAGATTCCAGCCGGTGGAGAGACCATTCTCGAGCCCGGTGGGGATCATCTCATGCTGATGAAGCTGACTGGGTTGCCGAAGGTCGGGGAGACGGTTGAGATCACGCTCAAGTTCGAGCCGGGTGAGCGGGAAGTATCGATCTCGGCGCCCGTGCTGTTGGCGGCTCCGAAGCCGTGAGCGATCTCGAGCGGGTCGAGCAGCGACCCAAGCGATTCTCGGCGACGGGGTGGCTGGGGATCGGTTTTGCGGTGTTGGTGCTCGGGATTTTCCTAGGCCTGCCGCGCTTCCTGGATTCTCGGAAGCCGGAGCCGTTCTACGGAGGGGCACTTTACGACCTCCAGCCGGCGGAGGAGTTCACGCTGACGAATCAGGACGGGGAGCGCTTCGGAACGGCGGATCTGGCGGGGAAGGTGAGCTACCTGTATTTCGGATTCACGCATTGTCCAAACGTGTGCCCCGTCGGGCTGGCGAATCTGGCCATGCTGAATCGGCTGCTGACACCGGAGGAACGGGCGCGCGTGCAGATGGTGTTCATCTCGGTCGATCCGGAGCGGGACACGCCGGAGGTGCTCCGAGAATACGTGCCGTTCTTTGATCCGTCGTTTGTCGGGCTGACCGGGACGCCCGGGGAGATCGAGCGGGTGGCGAAGGACTACGGCGTTTTCTACGACGCGCATCCGCTGGAAGGAACGGATGACTACACGGTGGATCATTCGTCGACCGTCTACCTGCTCGACGCCGAGGGGAATCTGCTCGCGACCTACCGGCACGCTCAGCTGGCGAACGGCGAGGCGATGGCGAAGGACCTACGACGGGTGCTGGCCGGGGGGGGGGGCGAAGTGACGGCGCGGTGGCTGGCGGGTGGGATCGTGGCGGCAGGATTGATCGGGTGCGGCCCACGGCTGGACGGCGAGGCTGGGCTGGCAAGCGGCGAGGCGATCTACCTGCGTTCGTGCGTGGTCTGCCACGGGGTCGATGGGGGTGGGGTGAACGCCTCGTATCCGCCGCTGGCGGGTTCGGAGTGGCTGCGGGGCGATTCGCGGGTGTTGATCGCGATCTTGCTGGATGGGTTGCGTGGGCCGGTCGAGGTGGCGGGGAAAACTTACGCGGGCGTGATGCCGGCTTGGCGGGATTCGTTGGACGATGGGGAGATCGCGGAAGTGGCTTCGTATCTGCGGGTGACGTGGGGGGAGGGTGGCGACGTGTCCGGCGCGGAGGTTGCGACTTTGCGGGAGGAGACGAAGGTGCGGCAGCGATTTTGGACCGCCGGGGAATTGCGTGAGCTAGCTCGGGATACGCCGTTGCCGTGACGGCGGCGCGTCAGATCTGGACGACGGTGACTTGGACGTTCATGCCCATGGACGCACCGTTGGGGCCGCTCCAGGTCCCGGCGATGGGGGCGGCCTTCTCCGGGTCGCGGGAGACGGCGACCGAGACGTGGCGCGAGCCAGCGTAGGTGTTGTTCGTCGGGTCGAAGCCGCGCCAGCCCGCGCCGGGGATGTAGATCTCCGTCCACGCGTGAGTCGCCCCGTGCTGATCGCCGACGGGCGTCTCGAGGTAGCCGCTGACGAAGCGGGCACCGAAGCCCCAGGTGCGGGCCGCCTCCATGAGCAGCGCGGCGAAGTCGCGGCACGATCCCGTGCCGAGGGAAAGCGTGAGGGCGGGAGATTGCACCCCAGGTTCCTCGCGCTTCTGGTAGGTGAATCGCTTGGTGATCGCTTGGTTGAGGCTCGAGAGGAGGTCGAAGGTGCCGACGAGCTGCCCCGGTTGGTAGAACTCCGCGAGCCAGTCTTGCAGCGCATAACCATCGTTGGGGTAAGTCGAGAGGCGGTAGGGGATGAGTTCCGCTTGCTCGTCCATGGCGTAGCGGAACGGGTAGGTGATCGCCGAGGGGTCGATGTCGAAATCCAGCGGGTTCTCCTGGTAGTTCGCGACGATGACTTCGCTGAAAATGCTGAGTCGGTCGGCGGGAGCGTCGAAGGTGACGTTGGCGATGGAGTTGCCCACCATGTCGCGCAGCCAGCGGATGTTGGCATTGGGGGAGATGCGTAGCTTCGAGCTTCTCGATGTGGACGTCGTGTCCTTCGCGGGGGCGGACGAGGACGCGGTGGGGGCCGAAGTTGACCGGCTGGGCGTAGTTGTATTCGGTGAGGTGGGAAATGTGGATTCGTTTCATGGGAGCGGGTGGTCGGGATTGACTTTCGGGAGGCGAGCGGATTGATCGAGGGGTGTGTTTGCCGACGCTTTTCGATATCCGGTGCGAGACGGTGGGTGGGCGATGATCTTGACCGGTGCGGTCCTGGCGGTCGTGCTGGACGTGGCGGGGTGGGTGCCAGTGCTGGGGATCGCGGTGGCGGTGTTTTCGGCCGGGTATTTCAGCGGACTGTATCTGGATATCGTGGGGTCGACGATGACGGGAAGTGACCGAATGCCGGATTGGCCGACCTTCACGGATTTCTTGGACGACATCGTCGCTCCGTTTCTACGGGTGGTCGGGCTGTTGATCGGGTCGTTTGCGCTGGTCGGGGTGGTGCTTTTTGTGGCGGACCCGGAGGCGGAAGGATTCTGGTGGATGGTCGGGGCGGCGGTGGCGGTCGGATGTTTTTACTTTCCGATGGCGGTGCTCGGCTCGGTCGCGGCGGGGAATCTGGGTGGGGCGCTGCCGCACGTGGTGTGGCCGGCGATCTTCCGGTGTCTGCCGAGTTATCTGGTGGTCGTGATCGGACTGGTCGTGGCGCTGGGGGTGTGTGGGGTGGTGGAGGAATACGGGGGGAGGGTGCCTTACGTGGGGTGGTTCGTCGCGGCGGGCGTGGCGATTTATTCGATGATGATGCAGGGGCGGTTGATCGGGTTAATTTACCGAAGGAAGGCGGAAGTGCTGGGTTGGTGAGGCGGCTCCGCCGCTAGGCGCGGAGGATGGCGGGGTCCCAGTCTTTCCAGACGGGGTCGAGATCGAGGTCGCGGAGCTTCGCGGCGACTTCGGTGGGGGAGCGGTCATCGGAGATGGCGAACTGCTCGGTGGCTCGGTCGGCGGGGGTGGCGGACTCGACCTTGCGACCGCGGAGGGTGACGTGGAGGTTGTCCTTGCCCTGGCCGGTGTAGCCGCCGGGTTCGGTGTGCGAGCCGGCGGACATCATGGTCACGCCGAGGGGCGCGAGGGCGTCGCGGAGGGGGGCGGGTTCGCGGGTCGAGAGGACGATGCCGACGTGGGGGAAGGTGCGGCGAAGGGCGAGGTGGAGCTGGACGAATTCGCGGTCGCTGATCGCGTGGCGCGGCTCGAAGTCCCCGGCGGCGGGCTTGAGGCGGGGGAGGCTGACGGTGAGCTGCGAGGTCCAGCAGGTCCGCTGGAGGTGGTCGAGGTGGCAGGCGAGGGCGACGGCTTCGTCGCGCCAATCGGCGAGGCCGAAGAGAACCCCGACACCGAGGCGTCGGAAGCCCGCGGCGTGGGCGCGCTCGGGGCAGTCGAGCCGCCAGTCGAAGTCTTTCTTGGGGCCGGCGGTGTGAAACTCTGCGTAGGCGACCCGGTCGTAGGATTCCTGGTAGACGACGAGACCCTCGCAGCCAGCGGCGACGAGGGGGAGGTAGTCGGCGGTCTCCATGGGGGCGACTTCGAGGGAAATACCGGGGATGATGGTGGCCAGGCGGCGGATGGCGTTTTCCAGGTAGCCGCTGGAGACAAACTTCGGGTGTTCGCCGGCGACGAGCAGAAGATTGCGAAATCCCTGGTCTGCGAGGTGGCGGGCTTCCGCGAGGGTCTCGTCGATCTCGAGGGTGACGCGGAGGATGGCATTCTCGCGGGAGAAGCCGCAGTAGGCGCAGGAATTAATGCATTCGTTGGAAAGATAAAGCGGGGCGAAGAGGCGCATCGTGCGACCGAAGAAACGACGGGTGATGGCGGCGGACTCCGCCGCTTGGGCGTCGAGGGTGGCGTCGGAGACGGGGTCGAGCTGGCGGCGGAAGGCGCGCGCAAACGCGGAGTCGCGGGTGGACTCGATGGTTTGTGAGAAGGTCACGGTTCGATTGAGAGAGGCTAAACGGGAGTTGGAGGATTGAATCATAATCCTGAACAACTTGTTAATCCTGTCTAACCTCATCGAGTGATCGAGAAATCGTTGTTCGGGGAGGCGCTCACGGCGCGGAGTGGGATCGAGGATTTGATGCAAGACTTGGGGACCGCGCTGGCCGGTGGGCAGGGCGACATGCGGATGCTGGGTGGGGGCAATCCGGCGCTCATCCCGGAGGTGCAAGCGGTGTGGCGGGCGCGGATGGGGGAGCTGCTCGCCGACGGGGATGCGTTCGACCGGATGATGACGATCTACGATCCGCCGAAGGGGAACGGGCGGTTCGCGGTGGCGGTGGCGGATTATTTAAGGCGCAAATACGCCTGGGACGTGGGGCCGGAGAACGTGGCGGTGACGGCGGGTGGGCAGGCGGCGTTCTTTTATTTGTTCAATCTGCTGGCGGGGTTGGGTGCCGACGGCCGGCGTCGCCGGGTGTTGCTGCCGGTGGTGCCGGAATACATCGGGTACGCGAACCAGGGTCTGAGTGAGTCGTTCTTTTCGTCCCTTGCGCCGGAGATCGAGTTTCGCGGGGCGCACGAGTTCAAGTATCGCGTGGACTTCGAGCGGCTGCGGGTGGGCGACGAGATCGGTGCCCTCTGCGTGTCGCGCCCGACAAATCCTTCGGGAAACGTGCTCACTGACGGGGAGGTGGCGCGCCTGGATGAGTTGGCGCGGGCGGCGGGCGTGCCGCTGATCATCGACAATGCCTACGGGGCGCCGTTCCCAGGAATCGTTTTTCGCGAGATCCAGCCGATCTGGAACGAGGATATCGTGCTCACGCTTAGCCTGTCGAAGCTCGGCTTGCCGGGGACCCGCACCGGGATCGTGGTGGCGCGGCCGGAGATCGTGCGAGCGCTGGCGTCGATGACGGCGGTCGTGGGCTTGGCGAACGGCAACGTCGGGCAGGCCATGGTCACGCCGCTCATCGAGAGCGGGGAGATCGACCGGATGGTCGGGACGATGATCCGGCCTTTCTACGAGCGGAAGGCGCGGCTGGCGCGGGAGTGGGTGGCGGAAAGCTTCGACGATTCGTTGGACTATCACGTCCACGCCAGCGAGGGGGCGCTGTTCCTTTGGTTGTGGTTCCGAGGCTTGCCGATCCCGGCGGCGGAACTCTACGAGCGGCTCAAAGCGCGGGGGGTGCTGGTGGTGCCGGGTCATTATTTTGCCTTCGGCGGCTCGGATGAAGCGACGCGGCACGCGGCGGAATGCGTGCGGGTGAGCTTCGCGATGGGCGACGAGGTCGTGCGGGGCGGGATCGAGATCCTCGCGGACGAGGTGAAGCGTGCGTATGGTCGTAGCTAGGAAGCGGTCCCGCCTTTTTTTGAAAACTCGAGCGATGACTTCTGGGCGGCACCGGGCGGATGTGGGAGGGTCTCGCCCGTGAAAGTCGTGATCGCTCCGATGATGATGGTCAACCTCGCGGCAGCGCTCGCGGCGGTCACGTTGAGGGATGTCAGCGGGCGGGATGCGACGGTCGATTTGGTGTCGGTGCCCTTCGCGTGACGATCCTGCTGACCACTCTCAACGCGCGGTACATCCACGCTGCGTTTGGCTTGCGGTATCTGCGGGCGAACCTCGGGGAGCTGCGCGACGAGTGCGAGATCGTCGAGTTCGACATCAAGCAGCGGCCCATCGAGATCGTCGAGCGGCTGCTGGTCGGCCAGCCGCGGATCGTGGGGATCGGGGTGTACATCTGGAACGTGCGCGAATCGTTTGAGGTCGTCTCGCTGCTGAAGCGGATCGCGCCGGACGTCTGCGTGGTGCTGGGGGGTCCGGAGGTGAGCCACGAGTGGGAGGGGCAGCCGATTGTCGAGTTGGCGGACTTCACGATCACGGGGGAAGCTGATCTGGAGTTTGCGCAGTTCTGCCGGCGTTGGCTGGGTGGCGATCCGCCCGCGAGCAAGGTGATCCACGCGATGTTGCCGTCGCTCGACGATCTCGTGCTCCCCTACGACGAATACGTCGCCGCCGACGTGGCGCACCGGGTCCTCTACGTCGAGGCGTCGCGCGGCTGCCCGTTTACCTGCGAGTTCTGCTTGTCGTCGCTGGACGCGCCGGTTCGGCAATTTTCGCTCGAGCCCTTTCTCGCGTCGTTGCGCGACTTGCTGGCGCGGGGCGTGCGGCAATTCAAATTCGTCGACCGGACGTTTAATCTCAATCTCAAGACCAGCGCGGCGATTCTGGAGTTCTTCCTGAACCATCAAGAACCCGGGTTGTTCGTGCATTTTGAAATGGTCCCGGACCGGCTGCCGGAGGCGCTGCGCGGGTTGATCGTGCGATTCCCGCCCGGCGCGTTGCAATTTGAGGTGGGGATCCAGACCTTTAATCCGGAGGTGGCCGCTCTGATCAGTCGGCGGCAAAATTACGACCGTCTGGTGGAGAACCTCACGTTTCTGCGGCAGGAGACGGGGGTGCACGTGCACGCGGACTTGATCTTCGGATTGCCGGGTGAGTCGTTGGAGAGCTTCGGGGTGGGGTTTGACCGGTTGGTGGAGATCGGGCCGCAGGAGATCCAGGTCGGGATGCTGAAGCGGCTGCGCGGGACGCCCATTATCCGGCACGATGCCGAGTGGGCGATGGTCTACGCCGACCATCCGCCTTACGAAGTGCTGCGCACGAAGCTGGTCGACTTCGAGACGATGCAACGCATGCGGCGCTTCGCGAGATTCTGGGATCTGGTGGGGAACAGCGGGAATTTCCCGCGGACGCTCGCGGCATTGTGGGAGGGGGGCGGATCGGCCTTTGCGGCTTTTCTGGCGTTGAGCGATTGGATTCACGCGGAGATTGGGCGGACGAGCGCGATCCCGTTGCACACCCTCGCGGACCTGCTGCGCCGGTATCTGGTGGAAGTCCGGGGATTGGCCGCCGAAAAACTCGAGGACGCGATGCGCGCAGACTACGCCGCGGCGGGTCGGACGGAGCTACCGAAGTGGCTGCGCGAGAGCAGCGACCGGCAGTCGGCGAGTGGTCCGGCGGCGGCGGGCCTGCCGAAGCGTCAGGCGCGGCGGAGGCCGGCGGTGGCGTGAAGTGGTCGCTGGTCGCGGTCGGGAAGCCGAAGTTGCCGTACGCGCGGGCGGGCGTGGAGGACTACCTGGGGCGCGTCCGGCGGGTGGCGGAGGCAGAATTTGTCGCGGTCAAAGGGGACGGGGCGGCGGCGGAGGGGGCGGCGCTGCTCGCGAGATCGGTGGGGGCTTACCGGATCGTGCTGGACGAGCGCGGGCGGGAATTTTCGAGTCGGGAATTTGCGATCTTGGTCGGTGAGCAGCGCGACGCGGGGACGCGGCATTTTGCCGTGCTGGTGGGCGGGGCGGACGGGCACACGGCGGAGACGCGGGCGGCGGGGGATCTGGTGCTGGCGTTGGGTCGGCTGACGCTGCAGCACGAACTGGCGCTCGTGGTCGTCGCGGAGCAGATCTACCGGGCGCACTCGATCCTGGCCGGCGGGCCGTATCACCGCGAGTAGCGGGGGCGGCGGGTGCTCAGCGGTCTGCCGGTTCGAACTTTAAGCTCGCGGCGTTGATGCAATAGCGCTGGCCAGTGGGGGCGGGGCCGTCGGGAAAGACGTGGCCGAGGTGGCCGCCGCAGCGAGGGCACTCGACTTCGACGCGGGTCATTCCCAACGTGCGGTCAGTTTTTTCCACGATGTTCTCCTCGGCGAACGGGGCGTAGAAGCTGGGCCAGCCGGTGCCGGAATCGAACTTCGTCTTTTCGTCGAAGAGCGGGATCTCGCAGGCGGCGCAGACGAAGAGGCCGGGGTCTTTGATCGTGAGCATGTCGCTGGTGAACGGGCGCTCCGTGCCCTCTTGGCGGAGGACGCGGTAGGGGAGGTCGCCGAGCTGGGCTTTCCACTCCTCGGACGTCTTCTTCACGGTGGCGACTTCGGTGACGGGGCCGGGTTGGCCATTCTCGTCGGCGAGGCGGATGGAGACTTCGGCCGGGAGATCTTCGTCGGCAGCTTGGGCGTGGTTATTCATGATGAAGAAGGTAACGGCGAGGGCGAGGACGCACAAGGTGGCCAGAGCGATGAGGGATGGCTTCATGGTCCTACGATAGAGGCGGATCGGCGGATTTCATTCCGGAATTTTCCTTGTGTCGCGGCGAGGTCGTCGGGAGAACGGGCGGGTGCTTTACCTGTTCGTCGCCCTCGGTGCTTATCTCGTCGGATCGATCCCGAGCGGGTATCTGATCGGGCGGGCGCGCGGGGTGGACATTCGGAAGGAGGGAAGTGGGAACATCGGCGCGACCAACGCGCTGCGGGTGCTCGGGAAGGGCTGGGGGTATTTCTGCTTTGCGTGCGATATCGCGAAGGGATTTGCGGCCGTCTTTCTGGCCCGGACGGTCGTCGCGGATGCGGGGGGACTCTTGCCGGCCTGGGCGGGGATCGTGGCGGCGGTGCTGGTGATCGTGGGGCACAATTTCCCGGTATGGCTGGGATTCAAAGGCGGGAAGGGGATCGCGACTTCGGGTGGGGTGATCCTGGGCTTGTTTCCGTGGCCGGCGTTTGTCATACCGCTGGCCACGTGGGGGCTCGTGTTCTTAGCGAGCCGTTACGTGTCCGTGGCGTCGATCGCCTGCTCGATCATGGTGCCGGTGTCGCTGGTCGGCCTGTGGCTGGTCGGTTGGCCGAACGCGGAGGGACTCTACGTGTGGGTGGGCGTCGCGATGGCGGCGATGGCCATCTGGCGGCACCGGGAAAACGTCAAACGGCTGCTGGCGGGGACCGAAACGAAGTTTGCGAAGAAGACAAAGGCGGGCAGCGATGTTTGAGCGGATCTGCGTGGTCGGGGCGGGGGGCTGGGGGACGGCATTGGCGACGTTACTGGCGGAGAGCGGGGGGGACATTTCGATCTGGTCGCACAATGCGGCGGTCGCGGAAGAACTGACGGCGGCCCGCACCAACGAAGCGTATCTGCCGGGGGTGCGGGTGCCGGCGAACGTGCGGGCGAGCACGGCGATGGACGAGGCGGTCTCGGGGGCGGGGCTGGTCGTGGTGGTGACGCCGTCGAAGGCCACTCGGGAGGTCGCGCGGCAGTTGCAGGCGGCGGGTGTCGGGGAGGCTGCGGTGGTCGTCTCGTGCACGAAGGGGCTGGAGCGCGGGACGGGTAAATTGATGAGCGCGGTGATCGCGGACGAGCTGCCGGGGCGGCGTATGGCGGTGCTCTCGGGGCCGAATCTAGCGGGCGAGATCGCCCGGGGGGTGCCGGCGGCGGGCGTCGTGGGCTCGGCGGAAGCGGAGCTGCTACCCGCGCTGCAGGAGGTCTTTTCGACGCGGACGTTTCGGGCTTACACGAGCGATGACGTGGCGGGAATCCAGTTGGGCGGCGCGCTCAAGAACGTCTTCGCGATCGCGGCGGGGGTGTCGGATGGATTCGGCATGGGGGACAACGCGAAGGCCGCCCTGGTGACGCGGGCGCTGGCGGAGATGATGCGTCTCGGGGTCACCCTGGGCGGTCGGCGCGAGACTTTCGCGGGGCTCAGCGGCGTCGGGGACCTCATGGTGACGTGCTTCAGCGCACAAAGTCGGAACCGAGGGTTCGGAGAGCGGCTCGGGCGGGGAGAGGCGGCGGCGGGGATCCTAGCTTCGATGACAATGGTGGCCGAGGGAGTGCCGACGACGCGCAGCGTGTGGCAGGTGGCGCAGCAGGTGGGCGTGGAGGCTCCGTTGACGGAACAGGTCGCGGCGGTGCTCGACGGGAAGTGCGCTCGGGAAGCGATGGGCGAGTTGCTCGGTCGGGCACCGAAGGCGGAAGTCGGGTAGGGGGGGGCGGGGGCGCGTCTGGTTGATCGTGATTTGTGATCGGCGGCGGGGGTGGCTTTCGCTGGCGGGAACCCGAGATGGGGTGGTGGCCTTTTTGGTGGCTTGGTCGCTTGGCGGGTTGGCCGGGGTGCGGGCTGGAAGTCCGGCGGTCGTCGCTGGCAGCCTTGGTTCCCCGATGGTCGTTGGTCTGGAGGCGGGGTGGGAAATTTCTGCGGCGCAGGGGGGGGGCCGGCTTTGGTAGTGGTGCGAGCGGGGCGGGTGGTGTTCGAGCGGTATGTGGGTGGTGGGGCGGTTGACCGAGCGGTCTGGGTCATTAGTATCACGAAAAATCTGGTGGCGGTGGCGGGTTTTGCGGCGGTGGCGGAGGGGCTGCTCGATCTGGACGAGCCGGTCGCGGGGTGGGACGGGGTTGCGCTCTGGATGCTACTGGACCAGACCTCGGAGTTGCCGCCGGGGAACTCGGTGATCTATGGGCGGGGGGTGCGGGACAAGACGAGGGCCGCCCTGGGGTTGGAAAAGCGTGATGGAGCCCGGGCAGCGGTTCGACTACGGGCCGGGGAACTTCGAGATCTTCGGCGAGGTGTTGAGACAGAAGTTGGCGGCGCGTCGGGTGACCCCGCTGGAGTATCTCTTCGCGAAGGTTTTGCGTCCGATTAGGGCGACTTACGCGGATTGGGACACGGATCGGACAGGGACACCGTTCTACTCGACGGGGGCGAAGCTGACGGCGCGGGATCTGGCGAAGTTCGGGGAGCTGGTGCGAACGCGGGGACGGGCCTGGATCTGGCCGGTGATCCCCGAGCGGGAATTCGACCGGTCGCGTGAGGGAACGGCCGCCAATTCGATGTATGGCTTGTCGTTCTGGCTGAACCGGAACGCGCGGCACGCGGTGGCGGAGGCGATCTCGGTCGAGGAGACGCTGGGTGACGATTGATCGCCGGAGCTTTGCCGGCGGTCGTCGCTGTCGGCGGTCGCGCCGGACGATTTGATCGCGATGATCGGGTCGGGTGGGTTGCGGTGCTACGTGGTGCCGTCGCGGAAGCTGGTGATCGTGCGATTTGGGACGGGGCGGGGGTTCTCGGACGCGGCGTTTCTGGGGACGGTCTTTGGTGAGTGAGGGAATGAGCGGGAGCGAGTGGCGGGAGCTTTGCAAAGTGCGCGCCGCGCGCCAAGGTTGACACCGTGAACGCTCACTCCCGCCTGACTCGCCGCATCCGACGAGTGACGCGCGTTACGATGATCGCGCTTTCGACCGGCGCGCTCGTCGAGGCTGGAGCAACAAACTACGACGGCACCGCTTGGACGGACGGGGTCGTGACGCTTGAAGTGGACGTGAACGGAATCTCAAATGGGACGGAAGCCTTCTTGGCCGTGCGCGGTGCGGTTGACGAGTGGAACGCCGCGTTGAAGCTGGATCTGCTTCGCCTGATTCCCGCGGTGGTGCCGTCGACCGGGATTCGTCGGTTCCTGGGCGATGGGGTCAGCGCAATCTATTTCTCGAAGACGATCACGGCGACCCAGTCCTTCGGGGTCCAATACGGTTTTGCTTCGGTGGATCGGGCACCGAATGGATTCTTCAGAGAAGCCGATCTGATCTTCAATCCGGGGCACGGATGGGCGGTCTACGATGGAGCGCTCAGTTATGGGACGGACGGGACGCGGGTGCCCGATCTGCGCCGGGTCGTTCTCCATGAGATCGGCCATTTGCTGGGACTGATTCACCCGGCGAATGATGCGGAACCCACGATCATGAGATCGCGAATGACCGACCTGGATCGGCTGACTCCCCAGGACTTGGACGACTGCCGCATCGTCGCCAGGATGCTCTGCCTCCGCAACGGTCCACGGGTGACGCGTCTGCGCGTGGGAGAACGATCCGTCCGGTTGCGCGGGACGGCGGATCGCGTGTTCACCCGCGCGCTCTGGGTCCGGGTCCGGGGAGATGAGGGACGGGAATCCCATCGGATTCGGGTGCGGGATGGTTGGTCTTCGAAGGTTGCGACGATGGGCTCGGGGTCCCGAATGACGCTCTTCCAGCGAAATCCGGCGACGGGGCGACGCGAGCGGCTTTGGACCCGACGCATCGGTTCGCGCGCTTTCTGAGGCGCGTGGTGCCCTCCCGCAAGCTCGGATTCGGGAACGAGGTCAGGTGTCAGGAACGGGGTCAGGTGTCAGATCTTGAATCTTGGGGTCAGGCTCGGATTTCTCGGGCCAGCTGGACAAAATTCCCCGCCCGTCCTCCGCTCCCGCCCGCGTCGTCACGCCGGATGCTGATACCCCGGGTCGCTCGGCATCCGACGCGCCGACGCTCGCTTTTTGTAACTCGAACCTTCATCCGCTCCGGCAATGTCCGTCTTGCAAAAGCAACCCTCCGCCAGGGGGCGTCGGAAAGGGGATCAGGGGGGGCAGGTGTCAAAAATCAGACATGTTCGTATGGGTGCCGTGCATTCAAGATTTGACACCTGACCCCATAATCGAGACTGCGACCTACGATGGCACGGGCAATCGAGTCTCATTTCGCAACAAGGGTGGCTTCACGCAGACCCTCACCTACGACGATCGGGATCGGCAGACGGGCGCGGCGTGGAGTTCGACCTTCGGTGGTCAGCTCCCGGTCACCCGCACCTACGACGACGCCAGCCGCTTGCTCACCTGCGACACCGCAGACTGTGAGCCTCGACTACGTCTACGATGCTGCCAACCAGCTTCTTTCCGAGACCTACACCTTTCCCGGTGTCGGCGCACCATCTTCGAAAATGGTCGGCTTTTCCTACGATTCGGACGGCAACCGAGCGACCCTCACCTACCCTGAAGGCATGATCGTTGCGAGTGACTACACTCAGCGCAATCAGCTCGCTTCGCTGACGTCCGATGGCCCCCCACCGATCGCCAGCTTCGCCTACGACCTAGCGGGAGCGGGGTCAGTCCATACCAATGACACATGACAAAGGTATGGACCGACCCGGTTCCCGGATCGCGGCGGGTGCTCGATATAGTCGCGCAGCACTAGGTCAGCCTTGGGGAAGTCCTGCAGCGAAGCTTAACTGGGCTCGCGCGAGACACATGTTTTTCGGCGGAAAGCCTCCTGGAGGGATCGGTAATTTCCAATAGCATGTTCAGTAGAGGAGAACAGTCTTTCGACGGTAAAATCGAAATAATCGATCCGGCCGCGAACTTGCTTGAACAACTAAGGAGCGGGGTCAGTCCAGGAGCGGGGTCAGTCCATACCAGTGACACATGACAAAGGTATGGACCGACCCCGTTCCTGCCGGGACAATTTCAGCGATGAACGCTTGGGTGTTGTTGAGTGCCGTTTTGCTGGCAGGCTGTGCGTCCGTTTCGTCAGAAGGCAATCCGTTGGTGTTTCGTGGCGTCGTTCAAACGGCGGAAGGCAAGCCGGTAAGCAAGGTGCGGGTTACGCTATACGAAGACTTAACTTCATGGTCATGGAATCCTGCAAACTGGTATCTTCGCCCCGATAGAAAAATTACTGAGACTAGGACCGACGAATCAGGGCAGTTTGTTCTGTCAACATCGGAGAATATATCTCACAGGAAACTGAAAATTGTTGCTGAACGTGTGAAACGATTGATGCCGGGAGAAGATCCCAATAATCCAGCATCAATTAGAACGCCTAACCCAATCAAAGGACCCGATCCAAAGAAGGTAAACCGGATTGTCGTCCCTGATGGTTTCGTGCCTGAGCCTTGAATCAACGCCGTGCCGCTGCTGCGCGTGGCGACTAACGCCAACCCTCGTCAACTCCCGATGGACCGCACTGTCACGCTGCCTGCTGATGGGGCGAATCGAGCGGCTTCGCCGATCAAATCGAAATCGCCCCGCAGAAAGGGAGCGGGGAGCGGGGTCAGTCCATACCAGTGACACATGACAAAGGTATGGACCGACCCCGTTCCTGACAAAGGTATGGACCGACCCCGTTCCCGACCCCCAGTGACACATGACAAAGGTATGGACCGACCCCGTTCCCGTTCCCGGGGCGGCGTATGGCGGTGCTCTCGGGGCCGAATCTAGCGGGCGAGATCGCCCGGGGGGTGCCGGCGGCGGGCGTCGTGGGGTCGGCGGAAGCGGAGCTGCTACCCGCGCTGCAGGAGGTCTTTTCGACGCGGACGTTTCGAGCTTACACGAGCGATGACGTGGCGGGAATCCAGTTGGGCGGCGCGCTCAAGAACGTCTTCGCGATCGCGGCGGGGGTGTCGGATGGATTTGGGATGGGCGACAACGCCAAGGCCGCCCTGGTGACGCGGGCGCTGGCGGAGATGATGCGGCTGGGGGTCACCCTGGGCGGTCGGCGCGAGACTTTCGCGGGGCTCAGCGGCGTCGGGGACCTCATGGTGACGTGCTTCAGCTCACAAAGTCGGAACCGAGGGTTCGGAGAGCGGCTCGGGCGGGGAGAGGCGGCGGCGGGGATCCTAGCTTCGATGAAAATGGTAGCCGAGGGAGTGCCGACGACGCGCAGCGTGTGGCAGGTGGCGCAGCAGGTGGGCGTGGAGGCTCCGTTGACGGAACAGGTCGCGGCGGTGCTCGACGGGAAGTGCGCTCGGGAAGCGATGGGCGAGTTGCTCGGTCGGGCACCGAAGGCGGAAGTCGGGTAGGGGGGGGCGGGGGCGCGTCTGGTTGATCGTGATTTGTGATCGGCGGCGGGGGTGGTGGTGAGTCGTTCACCTCGCGGCGGCTCGCATTGCAGATGAAACTGACGGCCATCAGTTCTATCGGCTGCTTCGGGAGGGTTGGGAGGTGGGTGGATTTTGTTTTCCGGGGGCGGGGGGGGTGGGGTAGCTTCCCGGGTCCTGTGGATACTCGAGAAATTGCCCGGCGGCGGACGTTCGCCATTATTTCCCATCCCGACGCCGGGAAGACGACGCTGACGGAGAAATTTCTGCTCTACGGCGGGGCGGTGCAGCTCGCGGGGAGCGTGACGGCGCGGAAGGATCAGCGGGCGACGACGAGTGACTGGATGGAACTCGAGCGCCAACGCGGGATCTCGGTGAGCTCGACGGTGCTGCAATTTGAATACGGGGGGTGCGTGGTCAACCTGCTCGATACACCGGGTCACCAAGACTTCTCGGAAGATACCTACCGCGTCCTAACGGCGGTGGATGCGGCGGTGATGGTCGTGGATGCGGCGAAGGGAATCGAGACGCAGACGCGGAAATTGTTCGAGGTCTGTCGTCAGCGGGGGGTGCCGATTTTCACGTTTTTCAACAAATTGGACCGACCTTCGAAGCCGCCGCTGGAGCTGCTCGACGAGTTGGAGACGGTGCTGGGGATCCACGCGTTGCCGCTGAATTGGCCGCTGGGGAGTGGGCCGGAGTTCCGCGGCGTCTATGATCGGCAGGAGAGTGAGGTGCACCTCTTTCAGCGGACGCGGATGGGGGCGTTTCGCGCACCGGAGCAGGTCGGTGGGGTCGACGATCCGGTGGTGCAGGAGGCGATGGCGCCCGACGTCTACGCGGCTTTTCGCGAGGAGGTCGAGCTGCTGGAGGGAGCGGGGGCGGAGTTCGATCTGAAGGAGGTGCGGGCGGGGCGGTTGACGCCGGTGTTCTTCGGGAGCGCGGCGAACAATTTTGGCGTGCAGTTATTACTGGATCGGTTTCTCAAGTTGGCTCCGCCGCCGGCTTCCCGGGTGACGGAATTGGGGGAGGTGCTGCCTGGGGCGGAGGCGTTCTCGGGATTTATCTTCAAGATCCAGGCGAACATGAATCCGAAGCACCGGGATCGAGTGGCGTTCATTCGGATCGTGTCGGGGGAATTCAAGCGGGACATGACGGTGGCGCATCCGCGAACCGGGAAGCCGGTGCGGCTGTCAAACTCGCAGCGGCTCTTTGCGGCGGAGCGGGAGACGGTGGACAGCGCGTGGGCGGGCGACGTGGTGGGGATCGTGGGGAATCAGGATTTCCAGATTGGGGACACCCTTTCCGAGGATGATGCGGTGCGCTTCGACGAGATGCCGCGCTTCGCGCCGGAGTGTTTCGCTTACGCTCATTCGACGAGTGCGGCGACCGGGAAACGGTTTCGCGAAGGATTGGATCAGCTCATCCGCGAGGGGGTGGCGCAGGCGTTTGAGCTGCCGGATAATCTGCAGCGGATGTCGCTGCTCGGGGCGGTGGGGCCGCTGCAGTTCGAGGTGCTCCAGTATCGGCTGGAGGGGGAATACGGGGCGGGGTGCCGGGTGGAGAGCGCGCCGTGGTCGCTCGTGCGGTGGGTGCGGGCGGCGGGCGGTGGGGAACTCCCGAGTCTGACGCTGCCGAGCGGGGCGAAGGCAGCGTTGGACGCGGATGGGGCGGACTGCGTGTTGTTTCCGAGTGCGTGGACGGTGGATTACTTCGTGGGGAAGAACGAAGGGGTGGAGATGTCGGAGGTGCCGTTTTGATACCGGACCACGGATGAAAGCGGATGGACATGGTTAGACATGGATTGGAAGGGATGATGCGGAGGCGGGTGGCTTATCTTGGGCCAGTTGGGACATTTTCTCATCTCGTCGCGCGCGGGCGGTTTGGGGACGAGGCGGAGCTGGTTCCACGGGGTGACTTTGCCGGGGTCGTGGAGTTTCTGGGGGAGAGCGACGCGAACTGGGCTTTGGTGCCGGTGGAGAATACCTCGGGCGGGACGATCTACGGGATGGTCGATCTGCTCATTGAAATGGCGGGGCGCGTCTTTGTGACGGAGTCGATCTCGCTGGACGTGCAAATGGCGCTGATCGGACGGCCGGGGGTGACGATCACGCGGGTTTATTCGCATTTCGTGCAGATCCACAATCACCGGGATTGGTTTCGAGCGAATCTGCCGGGGGCGGAGGTGGTCCCGGTGGCGAGCACGGCGTTGGCGGCGGAGATGGCGGCGAAGGAGGCAGGGGCGGCGGCTCTCTCGGCCCCGGGCGCGGCTGAGATCTACGGATTGGAGATTCTTGAGCGTCCGGTGCTGGAAGGGGCGGGGAACGTGACGCATTTTTTTGTGCTGGCGAACGAGTCGGCGGTGGTCGCCGAGCCGGATGCGGCGCGGACGGCGCTAGCGGTGTCGTTCGGGAACGAGTCGGGGAGCCTTTACCGCTTCCTCGAGCCGTTTGCGCGGGCGGGGGTGAACGTGAACCGGATCATTTCTCGTCCGTTTCCGGGGCGGGTGGATCAAGTGATGTTCTTTCTGGAAGTGGATGGCGCGCCGGGGGGAGCGGTCTTCGATGGGGTGATCGCCGAAGCGGAGGCGCGGTGTGAGGTGTTCGTGAATTTTGGGTCCTACGAGTTCGGGCGGCGGGTTCGGTCCTGAGGATGTGAACGGAAGGGAACCAAGGGACTTGGCTCCCAAAAGAAAACGCCGCCCAGCTTTCGCAGGGCGGCGTTTTTGGTGAGTTGGCTCGGCCGGGTTACGGCTTGGGCACTTCGGCGATCGACTGGAGAATGCGGCTGGCGATCTTGTACGGATCTCCGGCGGAATTCGGACGACGGTCTTCGAGGTAGCCCTTGTAGGCGTCTTCCTTGACGAAGCTGTGCGGGATGCGGATGGACGCACCGCGATTGGCGACGCCGTAGTTGAATTTGTCGATGGACTGGGTCTCGTGGAGACCGGTGAGCCGGAGGTGGTTGTCCGGGCCGTAGACGGCGATGTGTTCGTTGATGTTCCTCTCAAACGAAGCCATGAGGGCTTCGAAGTAGGCTTTGCCGCCGGTCTCACGCATGTATTCCGTCGAGAAGTTGGCGTGCATGCCGGAGCCGTTCCAGTCGCCCTTGAGGGGCTTGCAGTGGTATTCGACGTCGACCCCGTAGCTCTCGCAGAGGCGCTGGAGGAGGTAGCGAGCGACCCACATCTCGTCGGCGGCTTGCTTGGAGCCCTTACCGAAGATCTGGAATTCCCACTGGCCTTTAGCGACCTCGGCGTTGATGCCTTCGTGGTTGATGCCGGCTTCGAGGCAGAGGTCGAGGTGCTCCTCGACGATCTCGCGGGCGATGTCGCCAACGGCTTTGAATCCGACGCCGGTGTAGTAGATGCCCTGAGGCTCCGGGTAGCCGTCCTTCGGGAAGCCAAGGGGCTTGCCGTCCTTCATGAGGAAATACTCCTGCTCGAAGCCGAACCAGGTGTCGGGATCGTCGATGATGGTTGCGCGGGAATTGCTCGGATGCGGCGAACCGTCGGGGAGCATGACTTCGCACATGACGATCACTCCGTCCTTCCGAGCCGCATCGGCGTAGCAGGCGACGGGCTTGAGCACGCAATCGCTGCTGCCGCCTTCGGCTTGGAGGGTCGAACTACCGTCGAAGCCCCACAGTGGGAGATCGTCGAGGGTCGGCTCGCTCTTAAATTCTTTGATGAGGGTCTTGCCGCGGAGGTTCGCGACGGGTTCGTAGCCGTCGAGCCAGATGTATTCGAGTTTGTACTTCGCCATGGGATGTGAGAGTTGGGTTTCCGATGTGTTCGGTGGTAATTCAGGGTTGGTTTCCCAGCCGTCAGTCGACGACGGGTCGTTGATCGGGAGCAGGAAGGATGCCAGATTCTTAGGTAAATGGTTGAGCGGGATGGCGTGAGGGGGTTCTTTCCACTTTGCGAGATCGGGGTCACTGGCGCAAAGTCGGTGGGCGATGCGACAGGTCAAAGACACGCTGCGGGCGACGGTGCGGATCGGCTACGATGGTCGGGTGACGAAGACCTTTCGTGGCTCGGGGCGGGTGCGCAGATTTGAGAACGAGGTGCGGGTCCTGCGGTATCTCGAGGGGCGTGGCTGCGATTTCGTGCCGAGGCTCTTGAGTGCGGATCGGGAAACTTTGACGATGGTGACGACTAGCTGCGGAGTCCGGGTGGAGCATTTGGATGAGGCGCGGATGAGCGAGCTTTACGCCGAGCTGGAGACGTACGGCGTGCGGCACGAGGACGCGGAGCTGCGGAACGTGACGTATCGACAGCAGGGGGGGCGGTTTTGCCTGATTGATTTTGAATTTGCGACCATCCTGGAGCCGGAGGGCGGCGGGGCGCCGGTGGGGTTGCGGTCGGACGACATCACCGTACGGGGGAGTGAATGAGCGGATCGACGGCGCTGCGGTGGTCGGGGGTGTCGGACCGGGGGAAGGTGCGGGCGAACAACGAGGATTCGTTTCTTGGCCTGCAGTTCGACGGACGGGAGGCGTGGCGGCTCGGGAAGGTGGGGGAGCTCACGTTGGAGCGAGTGGACGCCGTGTTCGCGGTGAGCGACGGGATGGGTGGAGCGATGGCGGGCGAGTTTGCGAGTCGAATCGCGGTCGAGAAGATCACGAAGATGCTGCCCCGGTCGTTTCGGCAGGGAGCGGTGGGGATCGACGCTGGATTTGGCGACGTGTTGGTCGAACTTTTTCAGGAGATCCACCGGGCGCTGAGCTACCTCGGGGCGAGTTACGAAGAGTGCGCGGGGATGGGGGCGACCTTGAGCCTGGGGTGGTTTGCGCCGGGTTGGATGTATTTTGCGCACGTCGGCGATAGCCGGATCTATTATCTGCCGGCGGCGGGGGGGATGCGGCAGGTGACGGCGGACGATTCGTACGTGGGTTGGTTGCAGCGGCAGGGCCAGATCAACGAGCGGGAGGCTCACAATCACCCGCGACGGAGCGTGCTCCAGAAGGCGCTCGGCGCAGGCCATCACTTCGTGGAGCCGCAGGTCGGAGCGGTGGGGTGTGAGGCGGGTGATCGGTTCCTCATCTGTTCGGACGGGGTGATCGACGGGTTGTTTGACGCGCGGCTGGAGGAATTTGCCCGGGGAGCGGAGGTGGGTGGAGTGGCGGGAGCGGTGGTGAGAGAGGCGGTGGCGAGATCGGGTCGGGACAACACGACGGCGGTCGTGGTGGCGGTGGCATGATCGACGGTCGGATCCGCGATCACCTCGAAAAGATCGCTTGGCGGCTGCGGGTGTCGCTGGTGGCAAGGTGGTCGCTGGTCGGGTGGCTCGGGATCGGCGGGGCGGCGTTGTTGCTGGGTGGGGTGCGGATGGCGGGTGGCTCTCCGCCGTTCACGGTGGAGATCGTCGCGCTCGCGCTGGGTGCGGGAGCGCTGGTGGCGCTGGTCGCGTTGGCTTCGAGTCGCGTCGATCTCGCGGAGGCGGCTCGACGGGCGGATGGAGAGATGGGGGGAGCGGATGGGATGTTGACGGCCTTTGCGTTGGAAGCGGAGGGGACTTGGCGCGAACTCGTGACCCGGCAAGCGGTCGCGGCGACTCGCGGGGCAGGGGCGAGCGCGGTTGTGGGTTGGCGTTGGCGATGGGGGGTGGCGTGGGCGATGGCCCCGGTGCTGATCGCGGTGGGCATGGCGCTGACCTTTCGAACCGTGGCATTGGCGAGCGAGACGGAGCGGGAGAGGGCGGCTGACGTGTTGGACAAGGCGGCGAACGTGTTGGCTGAAGGAACGATGGAGGATCTGGCGGAGGCCAGGGAGGGATTGCTGCAGGAAGCGGGCGAGTTGCGGGAGAAGCTCTCGGACGGGCCTCGGGACGACGCGTTGCGGGCGTTGGCTCGGGCGGGGGCAGCGGTTGAGCGCCTGCGCGGAGAGCGAGCGACTGACGGGAATGATGGCCGGGCGGGGGACGCGGGGGAGGCTGGCGAGCTGTCGGACTCCATCGTCGAGGGACTCCTGCGAGAGGCGGATCGAGCGGCCGGGGAGGCGCGTCGTCTGGCGGAGAGCGAACTAGAGCAAATGGCGGAACGACTCGAGGAGATGAAGCGCGCGCTGCGGTCGCCGGGCGCGGAGTCGTTGCCGGGTGACGAGGCGGCGGGAGAAGATGCGCTGGCTCAACTGGATGCCGCGATGGGGGTCGGGCAGGAGGCGGCGGCGGCGGGTGAGTCCCAGAGCGATCTGCCGGGTGGTGGACCGGGAAGCGAGCGCGACATCGGAGGCGGTGGGGAGCTTTTTGGCGAAAAAACGGAGGTGGACGTGGACGGGCTGGACGACCGGACGGGCTCGGACCAAGGAGAAGGGGCGGCGGTCACCGTCGGAACGGTGTCGGTCGACGGACCGGGTCGGGCGAACGTCAATTACCGGGAGGTCTACGACGAGGCGGCACGCGCGGCGGAAGGTGCGGTCGAGCGAGAGGAGCTGCCCTACGGGTCGCGGGAGTTAGTGCGACGGTATTTTGACCGGATCAAGCCGGAGTGAGGACGCGTTTACGCCGTGACGGGTGACCGGTCATTGGTGAATGGTGGGGTGGTGAAGGCGAGGTGGGCGTGTTGATGAACGATCTGGAGATGAAGCAAGATCAGGTGGCGGAGTTTCGGCGGTCGTTCGTCGCGCTGGAAGCCGAGCTGGGCCGAGTGGTGGTGGGGCAGCGGGAGACGGTGCGGGGGTTGCTAACGGCGCTGTTCGCCGGGGGCCACGTGCTCTTGGAGGGGGCACCGGGGTTGGGTAAGACGCTGCTCGTGCGGACGCTGGGGGCGGTGACCGGGTTGCAATTCTCGCGGGTGCAATTCACGCCGGACCTGATGCCGGCCGATATCGTGGGGACGAGCCTCATCTTCGACGACGGTGGGGCGAAGCGATTCCAATTCCAACCAGGGCCCGTCTTCACAAACATCCTGCTCGCGGACGAGATCAACCGGGCCACGCCCAAGACACAAAGCGCCCTGCTGGAGGCGATGCAGGAGAGGCACGCGACCGTGGGCGGCGAGACGCGGGCGGTGCCGGATCCATTTCTCGTGCTGGCAACGCAGAATCCGCTGGAGATGGAAGGCACCTATCCGCTGCCCGAAGCCCAGCTCGACCGCTTTTTGTTGAAGTTGCTCGTCGGATTTCCCTCGGAAGACGAGTTGCACGCTATCTTGGATCGGACCACCGCTGGATCCACCGAGTCCGAGCGAGAATTGGTGATGTCGGTCGACGAGTTGCGGGCGAGCCAGCGTCTCATTCGCGAGGTTCCCATCGTGCGCGAGGTGCAGGCCGAAGCCGTGCGGCTGATCATGGCGACGCATCCCCTGCCGCCGGGCGGGAAGTCGGCCCGGCGATTTGTGCGCTACGGAGCAAGTCCGCGTGGCGCGCAGGCGCTCGTGCTCTGCGCGAAGATCGAGGCGTTGCTGGCCGGGCGGTATCACGTGGCGCGGGAAGACATCCGCGCGGTGGCATTGCCAGCGTTGCGCCACCGGATCGTGATGAACTTCGAAGGCGAGGCCGAGGGAGTCACTCCTGATGACGTGGTGCGCGAAGGCTTGGGCTGAGGGTCGGTCGCTGCCCGAGTCCGAAACGTCGCGCCGGATCGCCGCGCGCGCCCATTTCTTCTCACCCGCTATCTGAAGGCGCTTGACATCGCTCCGCGCCGCGCCCACTTTCCTCGGCTCGCGCGGGATCTTCTAGATACCATCAAGCGCCGTTGGTCCCCGGTGGGTTGTCTTCGACAGCTTCACGTCCGCGTCGGGGGGAACCCGGTGATTTGTAGAAAAAATCCATCATCATGCCTGTTCGTCTTGGACGATTCGAAATGCCCAAGTCCCTTTCCCGGGACGAGGCCTCCGCCACCGACACCTACACGAAGTTCATCGCCGAGCCTTTCGAGGCCGGGTTTGGACACACGGTCGGCAACTCCCTTCGCCGCGTGCTGCTCTCTTCGTTGGAAGGAGCCGCCATCACGTCCGTCAAGATTGAGGGCGCAGCCCACGAGTTCACCAGTCTCCCGGGCGTGGTCGAGGACGTGGTCGACATCATTCTCAACCTCAAGAAGGTTAAGTTCAAAGCTCACGAGAACGAGATCCGTAACCTGACCCTCGCAGTGAATCGCGAGGGCGCAGTGACCGCCGCCGACATCCAGTCGACGACGCAGTGCGAGGTGCTCAATCCGGAGCAGCACATCTGCACGCTCGATAAGAAGCAGAAGTTTGAGGCCGAGTTCGAGGTCAAGGTCGGTCGCGGATTTGCGACGGGCGACCAGAATAAATTTCCCGATATGCCGATTGGTCAGATCGCGATCGACTCGATCTTTTCGCCCGTGACGCGGGTCAAATACGCGGTCGAGCAGACCCGCGTCGGCCAGCGCACCGATTACGACAAGCTCGTGGTCGATGTCTGGACGGATGGTCGGATCTCGCCCGACGACGCGATGCTCCAAGCGTCTGCCATTCTTCGGAAGCACCTCGACGTCTTCGTGAATTACGACGACGAGCAGATCGAGTTCGACGAGACGCCGCAGGAAGTGAGCCAGGAAAATAGCCGCCTCAAGAAGCTGCTCAACATGAGCGTCAACGAGATCGAGTTGTCGGTCCGGGCCGCCAATTGCTTGAACAACGCCAACATCACGACCGTCGGCCAGCTCGCGATGAAGTCTGAGGCTGAGATGCTCAAGTACCGCAACTTCGGCAAGAAGTCGCTCAATGAGATCAAGGATAAGCTCGTCCAATTGGGCCTCGGCCTTGGTCTGAAATTTGAACCCGGTCTCATCGACCTCCCCGCAGAAGCTCCGGCGGCAGAATAATACCCGACCCTCACTCCAGTCATGAGACACCAAGTCAAGACCATCAAACTCGGCCGCTCGCAGGCACATCGCGACGCGATGCTCGCCAATCAAGTTGTCAGCCTGATCGAGCACAGCCGCATCAAGACCACCCTCGCCAAGGCGAAGGCCCTCCGGCCTTTCGCCGAGAAGATGGTGACCCTCGGCAAGCGCGGCGACCTGCACGCACGCCGACTCGCCGCCGGTTATCTCGGCCAGAAGAAGGAGGCGATCCAGAAATTGTTCTCCGAAGTCGCGCCCCGCGCGGCCTCCCGCCCGGGTGGCTACACCCGCATCATCAAGCTTGGGCCCCGCCAGAGTGATTCTGCTCCGATGGCGCTCATCGAATGGGTTGATGTCGCCGTCGAAGCGGAGGTCGAGGCCGTCGAAGTGAAGACCCCCGCCAAAAAAGCAAAGCCGAAGAAGTCTGAAGCGACCGAAGCGGAGACGAAGCCCGACGCTTGACGCTAGCAGGCACGCGGTGCGCGGGGCTGTCCCGCGCCGCCGCTTGCGTGTGTCTCGAAGATCGTCAATCTGGCAGGCTCCAGCCGCTCAGCTTCTTTGGGCGCTCGGAGCCTTGCGGATCTCCGATCGCCGAGCCTGATCGTTCCCTTGACGCTGTCTAGGGGTCCCCATAAGTTCACCGCTCGCATGCCACCTGGTCCCCTTCACATCCCGCATCTCTCGTTCCTTCGGCGGGCGTCCGCTTGGATCATGGTCGGCTTTTTCGCAGCGAGCGGCGCTTCGGTTCACGCGCAATCGGGCCGTATGCCGGGTGCCGACGTCCCGGAGCGAATCGAGCGAGCGCCCGAGATCCAGACCGCTTCGGCGGAGGAGATGTCCGAGGCGGAGAGGGCCGATGCCGACGCGATGTTTGCCGAGGCTCTGGCACTTGATGAAGCGGGATCGGTTGACCGGGCGGTGACCGCTTACAAGCGCGCCATCAAGAAATATCCCTTCGCCAAACAATCGGGAGCGGCGCAATACCGCACCGCTGAATTGTTGGAAGCACAAGGCAACTCCTCTAAAGCCTTCGACGCATACCAATTCCTTCTCCAGCGCTACCCAGACACGCCAAACTTCGAGCGGGCCGTGGCTGCGCAGGTGACCATCGCCAACGCTTACTTGGCGGGCAAACCGCAAGTCTTCTTCGGGATACCGATCGGCAATTCCGCCGAGCGCGCCCAAGAGATGTACACGGCAATCGTGGCGAATGCTCCGTACAGCAAGTTCGCGCCGATCGCGCAGTTCAACCTTGGTCTTGCGTACGAGAAGCAGAGCCTGCCATTCGAAGCGATCCGCTCTTACCAGACCGTGCTCGACAGCTATCCGAAGAGTGACGTGTGTGACGACGCTCTTTATCAAATCGGATTTGTCTACATGCGGATCGGGGTCGCCGACGGGTCTCAGGACATGGCGTCGCTCCAATCGGCCCGGAACACGTTCGAAGATTTTATCATCGAGTATCCGGACAGCGAAAAGCTGCCGCAGGCGCAGGAAAATCTCGAGCAGCTCGACGGTCAGCAGTCTTCGGACATCTTGCGGATCGCGCGGTTCTACGAGTTCAGCAACGATTACAAAGCAGCGGTCATCTATTATAACGATGTGATCCGGCGTCAGCCAAACACCGAAGACGCGAACCTGGCCAAAGCGCGCATCGAGGAGCTGCGCAGCCAATACGGCGACGCCGCTCTGCAAACCGGACCCGAGAGCGCCGAGTCGGGCGAGCGGGCCGCGCTGCGTAGGCGGCTTCAGACGCAAGTCGAGACCTCGGCGTTGGCCGATTACTCCGGGCCGCCGACGAGAAAGATTGTCCCGGACGAACTCCCGGCCAGCGCGCCCCGGATGCGCACATCGATTGACGACGTGCGGCCGATGCCAGCGGTCGAACCGGACCTGCCGACGGAATGAGTGTTCTGAGGATTTTGCCAATCTGTGCGGTTCTGGCTGTTGCTTTGCAACTTGCGGGGTGCGGCTACCACCTCGGCCCTGCAAAACCTGCGATCCTGCGGGATGTCGAGACGCTGGCCGTGCAGACCTTCAAGAACAGGACCTACGAGCCGCGGATCGAGGTCCTGATGGCAGACACGCTCATCAAGCAGCTTCAACAGGACGGAACCTACCAGATCGTCTCCGACGAGCGCGCCGACGCGATTCTCTATTGCACTCTGGTTGAAGTCGACCGGCGGCAGGCGCGAGCCGTGCGAGATAACGTGCTCGCGACGCGGGAGTTCAATCTCCGGCTCGCGGTGCAATACGAGCTGGTCGAGCGGGTGACGGGCCGAGTGATCCTGGCTGGCACGGTCAATGCCGACACGTCGTTCTTTATCAACAACGACCTCCAGACCGACGAGCGGCAGGCCTTCGTCCAAGCGATCCAGCGGGTCGCGGTCGAACTGACCGGCGATCTGACCGAAGGTTTCTAGGCGGAGTTCGGTTTGGAATCTCCGACTTTCGATTGGGTGGTGACCGCGTCTTGCTGACCGTCGTCCCGACACCCATCGGGAATCTGGACGACATCACCCTGCGGGCCTTGACCGCGCTGCGCGAAGCGGACGTGGTCGCGGCGGAGGACACGCGGCACTCGGGGATCCTCCTCAAACACCACGGGATCTCGGCGTCGTACGTCAGCTTTCACGAGCACAACGAGGCTCGGCGAACGGTGGAGTTGCTGGCCGACCTTCGCGCGGGGAAGCGGGTCGCCTTGATTACGGACGCGGGCATGCCCGGGATCTCGGATCCTGGCGTGCGACTCGTCCGGGCGTGCGTGGAAGCTGGCTTGGAGTATACGGTGTTGCCCGGGGCGTCTGCGGTCGTGACGGCGGTGGTCGGGTCTGGATTTGACGCGACGCATTTCCAATTCTCGGGCTTCTTACCGGTCAAATCGGGGCAGCGGCGGGCGACTTTGGAGGAGGCGTTGACCCACGCGGGAACAAGCGTTTTTTTTGAGAGTCCGCATCGACTGATCAAATCGTTGCTGGTGCTAGCTGAGATCGCTGCGGAGCGCCGGCTCTGTGTGGCGCGGGAGCTGACGAAGAAGTTCGAAGAATATCGCGTCGGTGTCGCGGCGGATCTCTTTGCTCACTACGAGGCGAAGCTGCCTAAGGGAGAGATCTGCTTGGTGATCGAGGGCTTGGACGCCGTCACCCACCGAGCGAAGCTTGCGAAGCGGGAAGCGAATCGAGCGGCGGAATTGCCGCCAGGGGACTGATCACTCGAGGGCGCAGGGGTGGAGGAGTTCACAACGACCATCTCGGTCCGGGAGCTGGTCGACTTTGCGTATCGGACCGGCAATCTAGGCGGTTCGGGGAAGATCGTCTCGAGTTCGCGAGCCGTGGAGGGGACCCGGGGACACCGGCGGTTGCAGCGGGAGCGAGGTGCGGGATACGACGCCGAGATCGGGGTCGAGGCCACCGCGAGCCGAGACGACGTCACGATGAAAATCGTCGGTCGCGTCGACGGGATCAGGGCGGCAGCGTCGCCGCCGATGGTCGAAGAAATCAAGACCGTGAAGGCTGGGTGGTCGGGGGAAGCCGATCCGATGCATCGCGCCCAACTTCGGATCTACGCGGCGATCCTCGCCGGGCAGCGGGGTTGGGAAGGCGTCGAAGTGCGGTTGACTTACCTGGATCTTGAGACGGGTGAAGAATCGATCTTTGCCGAGGTCGAGGGGGCGTCGAGCTTAGCAGCATTCTATGAGGCAACGGTTGAGTTTTGGTTCGGATGGCTGATTCCGAAGGCGCGTTGGGAGACGGAGCGAAACGCGAGCGTGGCGGCGATGGAGTTTCCGTTGGGGGGCTTTCGGTCCGGTCAGCGGGAATTTTCCGTCGAGGTGTTTCGAACGATTCGGGATGGCGGCCAGCTCTTTGCGGAGGCACCGACCGGGACGGGGAAAACCTTGGCAACCCTGTTTCCTGCCGTGAAGGCGCTGCCTCAGATCGCGGGGCAGATCTTTTACGTCACCGCCAAGACGCCCGGACGAATCGCGGCCGCCGAGGCGCTCGCCCACTTGCGGGGGGCCGGGGCGAAGTTGCGGAGCGTCGCTCTTACTGCGAAGCGGAAGATCTGCTTCAACGCTGGATCGAGCGGGTGCGACTTGCGGACCTGTCCGTTTGCGCTGGGATACTTCGACCGCTACCGACCCGCTCTGCGGGAGTTGTTGGGGCGCGAGACTCTCGACCGGGAGGCCATCGAGGAGGTGGCAAGAGCGCATACGGTCTGTCCCTTCGAATTGTCGTTGGATGCGTCGGTCTGGACGGACGTGGTGATCGGCGATCTGAACTACGTGTTCGATCCGACAGCGCGGTTACAGCGGCACTTTGAGATCGGTGACCGCCGCCACGTCGTGCTCGTGGACGAGGCGCACAATTTGGTCGACCGAAGTCGGGAGATGTATTCGGCGACGCTGCGGGCGGGCGATTTCAAATTGGAGGGCGGGCCGAAAATGAAGGGGACTGGGAGTGGGCGGGCGAGGGCCGCTTTCGCCGAGACGGCTCGAACTCTGGCGGACTTTGCGGGAGCGGGTGTCCAGTCGGAGATCGCCGAGCGCAGGTATCACGCCGGTGGGGTTGCGGTGAAGGCGAGGCCCGACGAACTGATCACGGGGCTGCGTGAGAATGCATCGGCTATCGAACGCTTCCTGACTGAACAGCCCGAGGGCGCAGATCTGTCGACGTGGCTGGAGCCGTGGTTCGAGCTGCTGGCCTTCTTGCGCGCGGCAGACGGCTACGACGAGAAGTGCTGGACCATCTGCCAACCCGACGAACGAAGCGTGCGGATCTTTTGCGCGGACGCGTCGGGCCGACTGGCGGAGACGCTGGGTGGATTGCAAGCCACGGTGTTCTTCTCGGCAACGCTGACACCGCTGGATTATTTCCAACGGTTATTGGGCGGTGGGGAAGGCAGCCGAAGTCTGGAGATCGCCTCGCCCTTTGCGGGGGATCAGATGCGGTTGACGGTGCTCGGAGCGGACGTGACTTACCAAGGGCGGGAAGCCTCGTTGCCGGCGGTGACGCGGGCGGTGGCTCAACACGTCGCGTCGCTCGCGGGAAACCATTTGGTCTTCTGTCCGTCGTTTGCCTACCTCGACTCACTCTCCGGCGAGTTGGACGAATTCGATTTCGACCTGGTCGAACAGACGTCGTCCATGGGCGAAGCCGCACGGGACGAATTCCTCGCGAAGTTCGAGCGGGCCGGAGATGCGGTCGGGCTGGCGGTGCTGGGGGGCGTGTTCGCCGAAGGAATCGATCTTCCGGGTGATCGAGTCGTGGGGGTGACGGTCATCGGGATTGGTCTGCCGGGACTGTCGCTGGAGCGGGACATTCTGGTTCGCGAGTTCGAGCGAACGCACGGAAGCGGCTTCGACTACGCGTATCGCTTGCCGGGGATGCAGCGGGTGTTGCAAGCCGTCGGACGGCTCATTCGTTCGGAGCGGGATCGCGGTGTTGTGCTCCTAGTGGATCAGCGATTCAACGAAGCTCGGACCCGGAAGCTTCTGCCAGCGTGGTGGCCGGTTTTGCAGGGAGATCGAGACTGAATTCCAGAAGCGAGTCGATGATTCGTCGGGGAAGTCGATCCCGGTCCGACTCCAGGAAAGCGGGGATCTGGCCGTGTTTTCTGGCTACTTACACGTTTGTGAAAGTAAGGCCGTTTGCTTCGAAGTTCGCTCGGATGGTGTCCCCGGGACCGAACTTGCCGTCGAGGAGGTCGATGGCGAGAGGGTCGAGGATCTGGCGTTGGATGACTCGCTTGAGGGGGCGGGCACCGTAGGCGGGGTCGTAGCCTTCGGTGGCAAGGTGGTGGCGGGCCTCGTCGGTGAGAGTGAGCGTGAGGTTCTGTTTGTCCAAGCGGGCGAGCAGGCGGTCGAGTTGGATGTCGACGATCTTCGAGATTTGGTCCTCGGCGAGGCGGTCGAAGATGATGGTCTCGTCGATGCGGTTGAGGAACTCGGGGCGGAAATGATCGCGGAGGGCGGCGGTGACGCGAGCGTTACGTTCGTCCTTCGCGAGGTCCTCCATGATGAATTGACTGCCAAGGTTCGACGTCATGATGAGGACCGTGTTGCGGAAATCAACGGTGCGGCCCTGGCCATCGGTGATGCGTCCGTCGTCGAGGACCTGAAGGAGGACGTTGAAGACATCGGGATGAGCTTTTTCAATCTCGTCAAAGAGGACGACCGAGTAGGGCTTGCGGCGGACGGCTTCGCTGAGTTGGCCGCCTTCTTCGTAGCCGACGTAGCCGGGGGGCGCTCCGATGAGCCGAGCGACCGTGTGTTTTTCCATGTATTCGCTCATGTCCAGACGGACGATGGCGGTCTCGTCGTCGAAGAGAAACTCGGCGAGGGCTTTGGAAAGCTCGGTTTTACCGACGCCCGTCGGGCCGAGGAAGAGGAAGGAGCCAATGGGCCGGTTCTCGTCCTGAAGACCAGCGCGGGCGCGGCGCACGGCGTTTGACACGGCTCGGATCGCTTCGGACTGGCCGACGACGCGGGCAGCGAGGCGGTCTTCCATTTTGACCAACTTGGCGCGCTCGCCCTCTTGTAGGCGGGAGACGGGGATGCCGGTCCAAGTGGCGACCGTGCGGGCGATGTCGTCCTCGGTCACTTCTTCTCGGAGGAGGGATGAACTCTTCAGATCCGGGTTTGGGTGTTCGATTGCGGCCTCTAGCTGGCGCTGGAGGTCGGGGAGGGTGCCGTATTGAAGCTCGGAAGCGCGCTGGAGTTCGCCGCGGCGTTGGGCTTGTTCCAGGTCGGTCTTCGCTTGCTCGATCTGCTCGGCGAGTTTCTGGGTTTTTCCGATCTCTTCCTTTTCCTTGAGCCACTGGGCTTTGAGGTGGTCGGCAGTCTCGCGGAGGTTGGCGAGGTCGCGTTCGAGCTTGTCGAGGCGCTCTCGGCTGGCGGGGTCCTTCTCTTTCTTGAGTGCCTCGCGCTCCATCTCGAGTTGCATCACCTGGCGCTCGAGTTGGTCGATCTCGGTGGGGAGGGAATCGAGTTCGATCTTGAGGCGGGAGGCGGCTTCGTCGATGAGGTCGACGGCTTTATCGGGGAGGAAGCGGTCGCTGATGTAGCGGTCGGACAGGACGGCGGCGGCAACGATGGCACTGTCCTGGATGCGGACGCCGTGGTGGACTTCGTAGCGCTCCTTGAGTCCACGGAGAATGGCGATGGTGTCCTCGACGCTGGGTTCGTCGACTTTGACGGGCTGGAAGCGGCGTTCGAGGGCGGCGTCCTTCTCGATGTACTTGCGGTACTCGTCGAGGGTGGTTGCACCGATGGTGCGGAGTTCGCCTCGGGCGAGTTGGGGCTTGAGGAGGTTGCTGGCGTCCATTGAGCCCTCGGCTGCACCGGCTCCGACGATGGTGTGGAGTTCGTCGATGAAGAGGATGATCTCGCCCTCGGAGGACGTGACTTCCTTGAGGAACGCTTTGAGTCGGTCTTCGAATTCGCCGCGGAACTTCGCACCCGCGACCATCGCGCCAATGTCCATGGCGATGATGCGTTTGTTTTTGACGGATTCGGGGACGTCGCCGGCGACGATGCGGCGGGCGAGTCCTTCGACGATGGCGGTCTTGCCGGTGCCGGGTTCGCCGATGAGGACGGGGTTGTTCTTCGTGCGGCGAGAGAGGACCTGCATGGTGCGGCGGATCTCTTCGTCGCGACCAATGACCGGGTCGATCTTGCCCTTTCGCGCCATCTCGGTGAGGTCGCGCCCGTATTTCTCGAGAGTCTGGTATTTGCCTTCCGGATCTTGGTCGGTCACGCGTTGGTTGCCGCGGATGGCAGTCAGGGCGGAGAGAAGCGTGTCGCGGGTGATCCCGGCCGAGGTGAGCTGGCGGGAGGCTTCGTCCTTTGAAGCAAGGAGCGCGAGGAGGTAGTGCTCGGCGGAGAGGTATTCGTCTTTGAGCTTGGCCATCTCCCCCTCGGCGGCGTCAAGCGTGCGGCGGAGATCGGTGTTGAGGGTGGGAGTATTCCCGCCTTGGACCGTCGAGCGTTTGGCGAGAGTGGCTTCGAGGGTGGACTCGACGGTGGCGGGCGCGAGACCGAGCTTCTCGAGCAGCGGCCGCGTAAGGCCATCGGGCTGCTGAAGCAGCGCGAGCAGGAAGTGCTCGTTACCGATCTCTTGGTGGTCACGCTTGGAAGCAAGATCGAGGGCGGCGGTGAAGGCTTCTTGGGTCTTCTGAGTGAATCGGTCGGGGCGCATCTGGGTGACGAAATTGGTGACTTACGATTGATGATCTACGATTTTTCGGGGGTCACTCGTGGATCGAAGGAGGAGGGTTGGGCGGATGCGATTTTGATCTGTTTGAAGTCCGGATGGGCGAGTTCCTTGAACGGCAGCTCTGGGTTGATTTTCTCGATGCGGTCGGTCGGCGACAGATTGAGCAGGCCTTTCGCGGTAGCACGGTATTCTCCGGCTTGCTCGGCGGCGAACGTAAGGAATCGGCGATACGATTCATTGGGTTCACGTCAAGGGAGTTGAGCCAGAGTTCTGCTTGCCAGAATGCCGCAAACAGGATGTTTGCGCTACCTCAGGAGAGGCGGATCTTCTGGCGGATGAAGGTCGGCACGTCGAGGTCTTCGCCGCCGACGATGGTGGGTTCGCTTTTGTCGAAGCGACCGCGGCTGCCGGTGTCGAGGCTGAGGGTCTCTTGCTTTGGCTTGGCAGGCTTCTTCGAGCCGCTGGGCTTGGAGATCGTGAACGGGTCGGTGTCGAAGAGTTCGTTCGGGTCGGTGGGGGCGGATTCTGCCGTCGGCTCCGCGCGGGGATCGGGGATCTGGACTTGCTCGACTGGGACCGGGGTGGGTGCAATCTCGTCCGTGGCTTGGGTCGGGGTTGGTTGCTTAGCGGGGCGTTCGCCGAGCGAAGTGAGGATCGAAATGGTGACGGGGGCTGCGTCCGTGTCGGCGATGTCGATGGCGAAGTTGAGGGCGCATTCTTCCGGAAGGTGGCGGGTGAGCGATTGCATCATCGTCTGCACTTCGACGAAGCGGAGGTCGGCGGGGCCTTCGATGCGGACCAGGGCGGTGCTAGCTCGAGCGAGGAGGTTGCCGCGGTCGAGCATCGGGTTCTTCAACGCAAGTTCGGTGGCTTCGTTGGCGCGATTGCGTCCGGACGCTGCCCCGGAACCGAAGGCGCACGAATCGGCGGGGCCATGGAAAATGGCGATAAGGTCTCCGAGGGAAACGTTCAACGGGCCGCGCGAACGAATGAGGCGAAGGATGGCGGCGACGTTGGCCGCGACCAAGTCGTCGGAGGCGGAGAAGGTCTCGTGAACGCCGGAGAGCGGCTCGGCGAGGTCGGCCATGCGGTCGTTATCGAAAGTAAAGATCGCGTCGGCGTGTGGGGAGAGGCACTCGACGCTGGCGTCCGCTTGCTGGGTGCGGCGTTTGCCTTCGAAGGTGAATGGGCGGGTGCAGATCGCGAGGACGGGGGTGCCGGTTTTCTTGGCGGATGCAGCGATGAGCGGGAGCGCTCCGCTGCCGACTCCGCCACCCAGGCCAGCGCAGAGGATGACGACCTGGGCTTCGGCGAGTAGGGCAATGATCTCGTCGATAGATTCTGAGGCAGCGTTGTGTCCGAGATCGGGGTCGCCGCCGGCGCCGAGGCCACGGGCGGTGCTCGAGCCAATGAGAAGGCGGGTCTCCGCGATGGAGGCGTCGAGGGAGGTGCTGTCTGAGTTGACGGCGGCAATCGTGGCGTGGTCAGTGCAACCCGCGAGGATCAGTCGGTCGGCGAGGGTAACTCCGGCGTTGCCGACGCCCAGGACGAGGACGCGGGGTGGCTCGGTGGGTGGACGGTCGAGGGTGGTGCGCGGGAGTTCGATCATGGGTTGATGAACGGAAGTTGGGGGGTGTTCATTAAATCGGCTCGTAAGCTTCGCTCAGATTGCCGGGGTGTTTTGAACGGAAGGTAGCGAAGGAAACAAAGGGGTGAGGGCTTTGGTTGGCCGATGGTTTAGTGGGATTGCGGTGCCGTTGGTTCGACTGGAGGTGTTATCGTTTTCGGCCGAAGAGGCCGCCGACTTTTTTGCCGAAGAGGTTGAAGAGGGAGCCTTGCTCGGGTTCGATCTGCATGGCTTGGGCGTATTTGACGACGCCGATGGCGGTGGCGTAGCGCGGGTTCTGGAAGACGGAGGTGGGGCCAGCGACTTCCTGCGCGACGGCGCTTTGGACGGGCGTGTCGAAGACTTCCTCCGCCACCTGCGGGAGGCCGGGGAGTTGAGAACAACCGCCGGTGAGAAAAACCCCGGCTCGGATGAGGTTGAGGTCGCAATGGGCGTCGCAGTCGCGGCGGACGAGGTGGAAGAGCTCTCGGATGCGGGAATCGATGATCTGATACAGACTGGCACGCTCAATCTCGCAGCCGGAGAAACCGCTGTCGTTCTTGAGAATGATCGTTTCTCCGGGGATCGCGTCGTCGACTTGCGCGGAGCCTTCTTCGATCTTCAAGCGCTCGGCGCGGGTGATCGGGATGCGGAGGCCGATGGAGATGTCGTTGGTGATGTGGTCGCCGCCAACGGCGAGGACGCCGGAGTGCGCGACGGCTCCGTTGATGTAGACGAGGTAGTCGGTCGTGCCGCCACCAATGTCGAGGACCAGAGCACCGAGGTCCTTCTGGTTCTGGTCGAGGACGACTTGGGCTGCGGCGAGGGAATTGATCACGACGTCGTCGACTTCGACGTCGGCATCGGTGACGCAGCGGAGGGTATTCTGCACCCGCGTCTTGATGCCGTGGACGATGTGGAAATCGGCTTCGAGCTTGTGGCCGAGCATGCCGACGGGATTGAGAACGCCTTCCTGTTTATCGACGTAGTAATGCTGGAGGATGGTGTGGATGAACCAGTTCTGGTCGGGGATATTGACCTCCTTGGCGCTGGTTTCGACGTCTTGGATGTCTTCTTCGTCGATCTCGCCGCGGTCTTCGGGGATCTGGGTGGCACCGCGGTTGTTGAAGGATTGGATGTGCGACCCGGTCACAGCGACCCACACGGTGCGGATCTCGGCGTCGGCTTTTTCCTCGGCTTCGGCGATGGCTTCGCGCACGCACTGGACGGCTCCGCCGAAATCGACAATCTCGCCTTTACGGATACCGGCGGATTTACACTCGCCGACTCCGAGAATGCGCAGGGCTCCGTCGGGGCGGGTCTCGCCGACGACGGCGCAGACTTTCGTGGTGCCGATTTCGAGTCCGACGATGAGAGGGGAGCGGGACATCTAGTTCAGTGGAGAGTTGAGAGTGGGTGAGTGAGAGGCTGGTTGCTCACTAGCGCTCGACGGTGCTGGGTGTGGGGGTGGCGTTGGCGGCTAGGACGAACTGGACGGGGGTATACTTAGTTGGAATGAGATTGACACTCTCGAGCTGGCGGCCGGTTTCGGCGCAGTGGGCAAGAAGCTTCTGGAGGCGGTCGATTTGCTCGATGGGATTCTTTGGCGCGAAGGTGACGCGGGCGTTGGCTTGGTTCGTGACCTCGATGGCGTAGCCTTTGGTGATGTCGAGAGAGCGGATCTCGAGGAGACTTTCGGGCGTTTGATCGTTGACCGAGATGATGTCGAGAGCGGCTTCGAGGTCGGAGATGGCGAGGGGCTCGCGCGATTTGATGAGGCTGGGGTCGGCGCAGTAGATGATCGGGAGCTGCCAGTAGTCGGACTCGATGCGGTAGGGGCGGATGGTGCGGCCGGTCGCGTCGACGAGCAGGGCGTTGTCGGCAGAGAAGGCGTCGGTGTTGCTGCGCGTGAGCCAGGCGACGGGATGTCGCTTGGTGGCGATGATCGAGAGAGTGTCGGGCCAGTGGCGCTCGATGCGGACGGAGTCGAGCTGGTCAATGGCGCGCAGGGCTCGCTCGGCGGCTCCGATGTCGATCTTGAAAATGTTTGTCCCGAGGGTGATCCCGGCGATCTCAAGAACCTCGTCGGTCGACATGAGGCCGCCAGATTCGGCTTCGACCGTGCGGAGATTGTATTCGGGGTTGGAGAGGAAAAATTTGTCGGTGATCGCAATGAAGCCGAAGTAAGCGGCGGCTCCGATGGCGGCGACCAGGGTGAGTCGGACGAGGATGCCGGTGATGCGCCGATTGCGGGTGCGGACGGCGGTGGAGCGGCGGACTTTGACGTCAAGCAGGTGGTTGCTCGTGCGCTGGGCACGGGGCCGCGCGGTGCGGCGGTTGGGCGGCGTCTTAGCGGCGGCGGTGGTGCGGCGTTTGGTCACTCGTTTGGTGGTGTTGAGTGTTTGAGATTAAGGGTTGGGTGGTGTGGCTGCGGGCTTCGCCAGGGAGAGGTCGGCAATCTTCTCGCAAAGGTCGGCGAAGCTGAGGCCGTTGGCGGCGGCGGATTTGGGGAGGAGCGAGGTCTCGGTCATGCCCGGGATGGTGTTGACCTCGAGGACCAAGGGGTTGTCGTTGGCGTCGAGGAGGACGTCGACTCGGGAGTAGACGTGAAGTCCGAGGGAACGGTGGGCGGCGAGGGCAGCGGATCTGACGCGACTGGTGGTGTCGGGCGAGAGGTCGGCGGGGCAGGTGTATTCGGAGGCTCCGGCGGTGTATTTGTTTTCGTAGCTGTAGAAGTCGACCTTGGGAACAATCTCGACGATGGGGAGGGCTTCGTCGCCGACGATGCCGACGGTGAGTTCGCGGCCCGGGATAAATTCCTCGATGAGAACTTCGCCGTCGCGGGCGAAGCAATCGTCGAGGGCAGCTCGGAGATTGGCGGTGTCTTTCACGATGTGGACGCCGACGCTGGAGCCTTCGCGGGGGGGCTTGGCAACGAGGGGGACGGGGAGGGTGGGCATCTCGTCGGCGCGGATGATCTGCCACTTGGCGGTGGGGACTCCGGCGGCTTCGAAGGCGCGTTTGCTGGCGATCTTGTCGAAGGCGAGCTTGCTGCCGTCGGCGCCTTCGCCGGTGTAAGGGACGCCGCGCTCGTCGAGGATCGCTTGGAGTTGGCCGTCTTCGCCGAAGGTGCCGTGGATCATGTTGAAGGCGAGATCGGTGTCGGCCGGAAGTTGGAAAGTCGCGTCGTGGACGTCGATGGGTGTGACGGTTGCTCCGAGACTAGCGAGAGCGCGTTCGACGGCGGCGGCGGAGCTGAGGGAGACTTCGCGCTCGGCTCCGGGGCCTCCCATGAGGACGGCAATATTTTTGTCTTTTAAGCTCATTGAATCAGAAACTTGGAATGACGGATCAGAGTGGAGGTGGCGCTCGACGCGGGCTAGGGGGCTTCTTCGCCGATGATCTGGACTTCGGTCTGCAGGTTGATGTTGCGATCGCGTTTGGCGGCGGCGGTGATCTCTTCGATGAGCGTGAGGACTTCTTCGGCTTTGGCTCCGCCGTCGTTGACGATGAAGTTGCCGTGGACTTCGGATACGCGGGCGTGGCCGACGGTGAAGTTTTTGAACCCGAGTTCGTCGATGAGTTTGCCGGCGGGGATCTCGGTGGGGTTCTTGAAGATGCAGCCGGCGCAGGCGGCGATGGGTTGGCTCTCGCGGCGGTGGGATTCGGAGGCGGTCAGTTTGGCTTCGATCTCTTCCCGGGGGGCGGTCGCACCGGTAAAGACGGCGGAGAGCGCGTAGTTATTCGAAAGCGTGTCGACGTGGCGGTAGGCGACGTCCATCTCTGCGGGGGTGCGCGTGACGATGTTGCCGTCTTCGTCGCAAAACCGGACGTGGAGAACTTGGTCAAAGGTCTGGATGCCCATGGCACCGGCGTTCATGCGGAGGCCGCCACCGACGCTGCCGGGGATGCCTTCCATCCATTCAAAGCCGCCGATGCCCGCGTTTTTTGCTAAGGTAGCGAGTTGCTTAAATTTAACACCGACGCCGGCGGTGATGGTCTCGCCTTCGACGGAGTGGCTGGTGAATTCGCCTTTCGAGAGGTGCGCGACGACTCCCTTGATCCCGCCGTCCCGAACGAGGAGATTGCTGCCGCGCCCGATCACCATGAGCGGGATGTCGTGATCGGCGCAGTGTTGGACGAGATCGGCGAAGCCGTCTTCGGTCTCGGGTTCCACCCAATACTGAGCGGGGCCACCGATCTTGATGGTCGTGTGTTTTGAGAGTGGTTCGTAAAGGCGGACGGTGCCGGCGCCGATGACGGCTTGGAGTTCGTCGCGGCGGGTGAGATCGGCGGTGAGCTGGGTGCCAGCTTCGTGAATGTTGCCTGCGCCGAGGGAGAGGATGAGGTCGCCATCTTGTATCTGCGGACCGATCTCCCAGGGGACTCGAGACATCTCCGGTTGAAAACGGACGGACGGGTGGCCGGCGGCGCGGAGCGACTCAACGACGGTGAGGCCGGAGATGCCGGGGATCGGCTTCTCGGAGGCGGGGTAGACGTCGGCGATGACGGCGGAGTCGGAGTCGCGGAAAGCGGGGCCAAATTGATCCCGGAGTGCGACGGTGCGGGAGTAGCGATGGGGCTGGAACATCACGAGCGTGCGTTTCCAGCCGCCGGTGCGGGCAGTGGCGAGGGTGGCGGCGATCTCGGTGGGATGGTGGCCGTAGTCGTCGACGAGCAGATTGCGGGGTGATTGGTATTTGATCTCGAAGCGACGGCGGGCACCGCGGAAGGTGCCGAGAGCGGCGTTGATCGCGTCGCGGTCGGCGCCAAGTTCGGTGGCGAGCGCGATGACGGCGAGGGCGTTAGTCGCGTTGTGCGCACCGGGGATGTTCAGGTCAAAATCACCGAGCGGCTCGCCGTCGCGCGTGACGGAAAACTTCGAGCAGAAGTTGGCCGTCGTGACGTCGTGGATCCGGTAGCGGGCTGATTCGCTGGATCCGTAGCCGATGGCGCGCGGGTGCGAAGCGCAGATGCGAGTCGCTCCTTCGTCGTCGGCACAGTAGAGAACGAGGCCCTTCGTCTGGCTAAGGAGCCGGGTGTAGACGGCGTCGATGGCGGCGAGGTCCTTGTAAAAATCGAGGTGCTCGGGTTCGACGTTGAGAACGATGGCGTGCTGGGGGTGGTAATTGATGAGCGTGCCGTCGCTCTCGTCGCCCTCCGCAACGAAGAGGTCCCCTTCGGAATCCCAGCGGGCGTTTGAGCCGAGGATGGGGATCTCGGCGCCGACGTAGTGCGAGGGCTTGAACCCACAGGAGCGCAAGACGTGCGCGGCCATCGCGGACGTGGTCGTTTTGCCGTGCATGCCGGAGACCACGATGCCCTGCTTTGCCGACATGATGGCGGCAAGGGCGTCGGCTCGGCGGATCATCGGGATGTCGAGTCGCCGCGCTTCGTCGTAGGCAGGATTGCCGGGCTTGATCGCGGAGCTGTAGATGACGAGGTCGGCGTCGCGGACCTGGTCGGCGGCGTGGGGGGTGTGAAAATCGAGACCTTTTTTCTGCAGCCGAGAGACTTCGACGGTGTTCACCTTGTCCGAGCCGCTGACGCGGTGACCCAGCGCGAGCACGAGGGCCGCGATGCCGCTCATGCCGCTGCCCGCGACACCGATGAGGTGGATGCGGCTGGGCGCGGAAGGCGTGGCGAGAAGCTTGGTGAGGTCTTGGGTCACGGGTTGGCGAGCAGTTGGCAATCTATGGTCGGGAGTCGAAAGGCGGTGAGGCGGCTTCACCTCGGTAGCTGTTCTCGATGGCGGTGGCGACTTGGTTGGCGGCGTCTTTTGGGGCGAGGGTCTGGGACTTTTCAGCCATCGCTTTGCGGTCGGCGTCGTGGGAGAGAAGTTCTTTGATGCGGGTCGCGAGGGTCTCGGCGTTGGCGTTGGACTCGAGGAACATCTCGGCGGCTCCGGCTTCGACGTAGATGCGGGCGTTGATTTCTTGATGATTCTCGGCGGCGTAGGGGTAAGGGATGAGAATCTGGGCGAGGCCGAATTGCGAGAAGTTCGGAGAGGCTGGACGCTCCGGCGCGGGAGATGACGAGGTCGGCGGCAGAGTAGGGTTCCTGCATTTTGTGATGGAACGGACTCACGTAAGCGGGGACTCCTTCGCGGAGATAGTTTGCCGCGGCGAGGCGGTCGTCGCGTTCGCCGGTGAAGTGGATGAGTTGAATGTCCGTGTCCGCGAGGAGGGGCGCAACTTTGAACATGAGCTGGTTGATCCCGGACGCACCTTGGCTGCCGCCCATGACGAGAAGGGTGCGTTTGGCCGGGTCGAGGTGGAATCGGGTGAGGGCTTCCGCGCGGTCGAGCGGGGAGCCGAGGTCCTGACGGACGGGGGTGCCGGTGACTTCGCAGTCGGACTTGGGAAATTGAGCGCGGCAGGCTTCGAAGCCAAGGAGCACGTGGTCGACAATCTTGGCCGCCCATTTGTTGGCTTTGCCGGGGATGGAATTCGACTCGTGGATGAAGGTCGGGATTTTTCCCCGCCACGCGGCGAGGAGCGGGGCACTGGAGGTAAAACCGCCCATCCCGAGGACAGCGTCGGGCTGGAAGTTTCGGTAGATCGCTTTGCACTGCGACATGCTCTCCCACGTCCGACTCGCGAAGCGGATGATGGCGGGCGAGAGAACGGACGGGAGGCCGACGGAAGGGAGCTTCTCGGCGCGAAAGTCCGGGTGGGCTTTGAGGGCTTGGGCGTCGATGGGCTTCTCGGAAACGAGGAGGAGGATCTCGTGGCCGCGGTCCTTGAGGGTCTGGGCGACGGCGAGACCGGGGAAGAGATGGCCGCCGGTGCCGCCGCAGGCGATGACTACGCGCATGGCAGGATGGAGCGGTTGAATGGGGAGGCAGGCATTAGATTCGACGAGTGGTGGTGCGGGCGGCGAGGCGGGTCTGGCGGAGGGGAACGGAGACCGGGTGGCCGTGGCGGTGGATGTTGATGAGGATTCCGACGAGGAATAAACAAATGAGGAGGTTCGATCCGCCGAAGCTGATGAACGGAAGCGGCATGCCTTTGTTCGGTAGGAGCGAGGTGGTGACGCCGATGTTCACGCAAGCTTGGAGAGCAATGACGGCGATGACGCCGAAGCCCGTGAGCATGCCAAAACGATCTTTGGCGTTCATCGCGACCAAGAAGCCGCACAGGCAGATGATCAGGTATGCGCTGACGACGGAGAGCGTCGCGATCAGGCCGAGTTCTTCACCGATCATCGGAAAAATGAAGTCGGTGTGGGCCTCGGGGAGATAGAGGAATTTTTGGCGGCCTTCGCCGAGTCCGAGGCCGGTGAGGCCGCCGGAGCCGATGGCGATGAGAGCCTGCCACTGCTGGAGACCTTCGGTGAGCTTGAAGTTTTCCGGGTTGAGGAAGGCGATGAGCCGTGCGTTGCGCTCCTCGATGTGGGTCGCAACGTAGAGGACGCCAGCGAGTCCGGTCGTGGCCAGCGGCAGGAGATAACGCAGTCCGGCACCGGCAACGAACATGACGCCAAACATCGTCCCGCCGATCAGGGCGGTCGCGCCGAGATCGACTTCGATAACGATGAGAGCCATGAGGACGGCGACCACAGCTCCGGGGATGACGAATCCGAAGAACAGGGTGGCGCTTTTTTCCTGATATCGGGAATACCAGAACGCGAGGAAGAAAATCGACGCGACCTTGGCGAGTTCGCTCGGTTGGAAATTTGCGAAGCCAAGCGAGATCCAGCGGCTGGAACCATTGATGTTGCGCCCGATGCCGGGGAGGAAGCAGGCAATCAGAAGGACGACGGCGGCGGCGAACCAGATCCACCACGTTTTCTGCCACCAATGGTAGTCGATCATGGCCCCGACAACGCAAGCGGTGGTCGCAATGACGAGCCAGAACGCCTGCTTCTTGACGAAGTAGTAGACGTCGCCGTGAGCCTGCTGCGCGAAGGCGCTCGTGCTGAAGAGCATCACGAGACCAAGCGTCACGAGGCCCGCGACCCCGAGGAGCAGGATCGTGATGCTGTGTCGTTGGATGATCGTGGCGAGGAGTTTCACTTGCGAGTGGTGACTGGTGATTGGTCGGGCGGACTCCAGCGGCGTTAGTTGGACGCGGGGATCTTCAGTTTCTGGCCGATCTGGATCTTCGTGGCATCTTCGATACCGTTGACCTCGATGAGCTGCTGGTAGCTGACGTTGAGCTTCTTCGCGATGCTCCACGGGTTGTCGCCGGAGACGACTTCGTAGGTGTCGCCGCTGGCGGCTGGGGCCGGGGGGCTTGGGCTTCGACCTGGGGTGCGGGCTCGGCGGCCGCAGCGGTGGGGACCGCGACCGCTGCTTGAGCGATTGGCGCTGCTGCGGCGACCGCAGCGACCGGGGTGTCGGCGCTCGGGATGCGGAGGATCTCGCCGACTCGGATCTTGGTGGGGTCGGTGATGTTGTTCTCGGCCTGGATGGCGGCGATGCTGACACCGTGGAGGCCGGCGACCCGGGTCAAGGTGTCGCCGGGCCGCATCTCGTGGGTCTTGCCAGTGAACGCTGCGGTTGCCTTCTGCGATGGCGTTTTTTGGTCGCCGGCGTTCTCGGTGAGACTCCGTGGTTCGAAGGCGCGGGCGGCGGTGGCCGGCTCTGCGACCGGATCGGTCTTTGGGGCCGGGGCAGCGGCGAAGTTTTCAGATTGATCGGCGGTCTCTTCGCTAAAGACGGGACTCTGGCGCGTCTTGATGGTGTTGAACGCGAAGACACCTGCAACGGCGATCACGTGCAGCACGAGCACGACGACGAATGCGTGGGACAGCTTCATGTTTGGCTCCTGCTCGTCGTAGTAATCGTCGTCCTCCTCGGCCATGCGCGGGGCACGGCGAGCGACGGCGGCGTTGAGCTTCATCTTGCCGGGGGGTTTCTTTCCGGGAGCCCGGCGGCGCGGCGCGGCGGCTTTCTGACGGTTGGGCAGTTTGATCTTCATGGTCGGCTGGCTGGCTTGGGTTTCGTTTGTTTTGGAATCTAAATGAGGTGGGCGACGGCTCGTTTGAAGGCGTCCCCGCGTTCGCCGTAGTTAGCGAACATGTCGAAGGAAGAGGTGCCCGGGGAGAGGAGGACGGTGTCGCCGGGGTGGGCCAAGGAGCGGGCGGTGGTGAGCGCTTCGTCGAGGGTCGAGGCGGTGTGGGTCTCGGACGCCGGCCAGGCGGCCGCGATGCGGTCTTTCATTTCGCCAATGAGAACGGCGGCGCGGACGTGCGTCTTCACGGCTTCGGCGAGCGGGTGGAACTCGTGACCTTTGTCCTTGCCTCCCGCGATGAGGACGATGGGTGTCTCGGAGGCGGTGAGGGCGGCAGCGGTGGATTCGAGAGTCGTTGCTTTCGAGTCGTTGACGTAGCGGACGCCGTCGAGTTCGCGGACAAATTCGCAGCGGTGGGCGGGCGGCGTGAAGGTGGTCGCGGCGGTGGCGAGGCGGTCGAGGTCGACGCCGAGGGCGTGGCCGATGGCGAGGGCGGCCATGAGGTTCTCGGCGTTGTGGGTGCCGCGAAGGGGGGTGGCACGCTGGTCGAGAACGGGGCGGCCTTGGAAGTGGATCGTGCTGCCGGTGAGCGTGAAGTCGGCGTCGGGGACGTGGGCGCTGAAGGTGAAGCGGGTGGCGGCGCTGGTCGGGAGGTCGGCGGCTTCGCGGGCGTTGACGATTTGGAAATCGGTGGCGGTCTGACGCTCGAACACGCGGAGCTTGGCAGCGCGGTACCCCGCTAGGTCGGCGTAACGGTCGAGGTGGTCGGGGCTGAAGTTGAGCCAGACGGCGATGTGCGGGTGGAAATGCCGAATCGTCTCAAGCTGGAACGAGGAGCACTCGAGCGTCATGACGTCGAGGGCCTTGGATTCGCGGATGGCCTGGGCGAAGGGGGTGCCGATGTTGCCGCTGGCGGTGGTGCGGACGCCCGCGGTGTTGAGGAGGTGGGTCGTGAGGAGGGTGGTGGTCGTTTTTCCGTTGGTGCCGGTGATGGCGACGACGGGGCAGTGGCACTCTTCGAAGCCGAGTTCGAGTTCGCCGATGATCGGGATCTTTTTGGCGACGACGTTGCGGACGATCTCGTTTGCGGGGTCAATGCCGGGGCTGAGGACGCAGAGGTCGTAGGGGGTGGGGTCGGTCTCGGCGGTGGGGCCGAGGTGGGTGGTGATGCCGAGGGCGTGGAGTTCGGCGGCGGCGGAGCGGAGGGCGGGGGTGTCGTTGGAATCGGACACGGTCACGCTGGCACCTTCCTCCTGGAGGAGGATGGCGGCGGCCTTGCCGGAGTGGCCGAGGCCGAGGACCAGGGTGCTTTTTCCCGCGTGGATCATGCGTGGGGAAGCGGCGCTTCGCGCTTGGGTTGGGGTCCGAGGCGGGACGCTGCGGACGTACGCCGCACGCGTGCGCTCTTCGCTTGATTTGAGTGGAGCGGGCGGTTCATCGAAGTTTAAGGGTGGCTAGGCCGAGGAGGGCGAACATGAGGCTCAGGATCCAGAAGCGGACGATGACGGTGCTCTCCTTCCAACCGCTCAATTCGAAGTGGTGGTGGATGGGGGACATCTTGAAGATTCGCTTCCCGGTCAGCTTGAAGCTGGCGACTTGGCCGATGACGGAGAGGGCTTCGATGACGAAGACGCCGCCGACGATGGCGAGGAGGAATTCTTGTTTCACGCAGATCGCGACGGCTCCGAGCATGCCCCCGATGGCGAGGCTGCCGGTGTCGCCCATGAAGACTTTGGCGGGATGGCAATTCCACCAGAGGAAACCCAGTCCCGCGCCGGCCAGCGCCATGCAGAGGATGGTGACTTCGCCCGCTGGGACGACGAAGGGGATGTCGAGGTAGCCAGCGGTGATCGAGTTGCCCGCCACGTAGGCGAGGGCGGAGTAGGTCGCGGCGACGGTGACGGTGCATCCTGCAGCGAGGCCGTCGAGGCCATCGGTGAGGTTCACCGCGTTGGAGGTGCCGACGATGATGAAGAGGTAGAGAACGAAGGCGAAGATGCCGAGATTTGGAATGATCGGCTCTTTGAAAAACGGGACGTAGAGTTCGCGGGCGAGCGGCCAGAGCGTGGGCTCGCCGTTGAATGGGTAGAACATGAAGAACGCGGTGACCCCTGCGGCCAAGAGGCACTGCAGAGCGAACTTCATGCGGGAGCTGATGCCTTTGCTGTTCTTCTTGGCGACCTTTTGCCAATCGTCGTAGAAGCCAATCGCGCCGTGCGCGAGCATGACGACAAGGACGAGCCAAACGAAAGGGTTGCTGTATTTCGCCCAGAGGAGAGTCGCCACGAGGACACTGCCCAGGAGGAGGATGCCGCCCATGGTGGGGGTGCCGGCTTTGCTGCCGTGGAGTTCGAAGAGTTTGTTGACCTCTTCTTTGGTGCGGACGGGCTGGCCGAACTTGAGCGAAATGAGCCGATTGATGACGAAGTTGCCAAACATCAACGAGAGTACGAAGGCGGTGATGCCCGCGCAGATGCCGCGAAACGTCACGTAGCGAAAGACGTTGAGCGCGCTGACGAAATCGTTGTCGACTCCGTTGGCTTTCAGGTTCTCGCTGAGTTCGTGCAGGTAGTAGAGCATTACGCGGTCGAAGGTCGAAGGTCCGAACGTCGGATTGGCACGGCTGGTGCCGTTGTTGTTTCGAAGGCTTCGATGATCTGCTCCATCCTCGCCGCCCGGGAGCCTTTGATGAGAAGGGTGTCGCCCTCGCGGGCGAGGTCGCGGAGGGTGGCGGTGGTCTCGGTGTTGTCGAGGGTCTCGTGGACTTGTTTCAAGCCGGATTGGCGGGCGGTGGCGGCCAGGAGGGCGGTCTCGGAGCCGGTGGTGACGAGGATGTCGGCGTGATCGGCGGCGGCTTTGCCGACTCGGGCGTAACCGGTGTCGGCGTAGGTGCCGAGTTCGCCCATTTTGCCGAGGACGGCGATGCGGCGTCCCTTGGTTGGGATGGTCGCGAGGGTGCGGAGGGCGGCTTCGACGGAGTCGGGGTTGGCGTTGTAGCTGTCGTCGATGAGGCGGATGCCGCGAACGAGGGTTTGTTTGAGACGGCCGCCGGTGAGGCGGGCGGTGGACAAGCCTTCGACGCAGTCGTCGAGGGAAAGGCCGTGTTCGAGTCCGGCGGCGATGGCGAGGAGGGCGTTGCGCACCATGTGCTCGCCGGGAACCGGGAGGTGGGCGGTGGCGGTCTCGCCGTAGGCGGCGATCTCGAAGGTGGTGCCTTCGGCGGTGGCTTTCGTGATATTCCCAACGACCTGGCCGCCGGTCAGCCCGGCGCGAACGACGCGGGCTTTGCAGCGGTCGGCGATGAAGTCGGTGTAATCGTCTTCGGTCGGTAGGATGACGACCCCATCGGAGCCGATGGCTTCGGCGAGGGCGGATTTCTCCGTAGCGATACCGTCGCGAGCCGTTTCCGGAAAAAACTCGATGTGGGCCGTGCCGACGTTGGTGATGATCGCGGTGTCGGGGCGGGCGATGGCGGCAAGGGCGGCGATCTCGCCAGGGTGGTTCATACCCATCTCCCAGACGGCGGCTTGGTGCGTCGAGTTGGCTTCGAGGATGGTGAGCGGGAGGCCGAAGTGATTATTGAGGTTGCCAGCGGTCCTCGTGACGGAGAAGCGAGCCGACAGGACGGCGGCGGTGAATTCCTTCGTGCTGGTCTTGCCGCTGGAGCCAGTGATGCCGATGGCGCGGAGATTCAGATCGTCGCGGTAGGCACGGGCGAAAGTCTGGAGAGCGGCGAGGGTGGCGGGGACGCGGATGACCGGGAAGTTGGGCGGCGTCGGGACTTCGTCGTCGAGGATGGCAGCGGCGGCACCACGCTCGATAGCGGCGTCGACGAAGGTGTTGCCGTCGTGGTTGTCGCCGTGGAGGGCGAGGTAAAGATCGCCGGGTTCGAGGGTGCGGGTGTCCTTGGAGATGCGGGTGACGGTGAACGGCTCGCTGGACGTGGACACGATCTTGCCGCCGGAGAGGGAGGCGATCTCGTTGAGCGTGAGCGGGTTCATTTGATGGTTGGTTCGGGCAAACTGGAAGTTTGCGTTACTCTGTCGACTTGGCGGCGATGGCGTTGCGGGCGACGGAGACGTCGTCGAAGTCGGTGCGGCGACCGTTTTCAAATTCTTGGTAAGTCTCGTGGCCCTTGCCGGCGATGAGGATGATGTCGCCTTGCTCGGCGAGATTGATCGCGCGCGAGATGGCGTCTCTGCGGTCGACGATGGTCTCGTGGCTGCCGTCGCGCATGCCGTGGACGATGTCGGCGAGGATGCGGGCGGGGTCTTCGTTGCGGGGGTTGTCGGAGGTGACGATGGCGTAGTCGGCGATCTGGCTGACGGCTTTGCCCATGAGCGGGCGCTTGGCTCGGTCGCGGTCGCCACCGCAGCCGAAGACGCAGACGAGGCGACGGGGGCGCAGGTCGCGGAGGGTGCGGAGGACGTTCGTGAGGGCGTCGTCGGTGTGGGCGTAGTCGACGAAGACGTGGAAGTTGCGCTTGGCGGGGACTCGCTCGAGGCGGCCGGGGATCTGCGGAGCGGTGGCCAGCGCAGCGACGGCGCGGCGGATTTCGATCCCGATGGCAGCGGCGGCGGTGAGGGCGGCGAGGGTGTTGTAGACGTTGAAGAGGCCGATGAGCGGGGTGCGGACGAGGTATTCGCGCCCGCGGGCGGTGAGCTGGTATTGCGTGCCGGAGAAGTCGATGCGGACGGACGAAGCGCGGTAGGCTGGATGGACGCCGAGGCCGTAGGTGAAGGGCTTGGCGTTCTTCGGGAGGCGGTCGATGAGGAAACGCCCGTAGCGGTCGTCGGCGTTGATGATCGATTTACCGCGCTTGGCGGTTTGCGCGTAGACGCCTTCGAAGAGGCTGGCCTTGGCGTCGAAGTAGGCCTCCATCGTCTTGTGGTAGTCGAGGTGGTCCTGCGTGAGGTTCGTGAAAATGGCGGCATCCCAATCGATGCCGCGGACGCGGTGTTGGACGAGGGCGTGGCTGGAGACTTCCATCGCGACCGCGCGGGAGCCGGCGTCGAGCATCTCGGAGAGGAGGCTTTGGACGTCGGGGGACTCGGGGGTCGTGCGAACGGAGTCGAATTCCCGCTCGCCGACGACGGTGCGGACGGTGCCGATGAGTCCGCAACGGTGGAGGACGGTGTCGCAGATGTGTTTGACGAGGAAGGCGGTCGTCGTCTTGCCGTTGGTGCCGGTGATGCCGATGGCTTTAAGCTGGGCGGCGGGGTTGTCGTAGTAGGTCTTGGCGACGTCGGCCATGGCCGCGCGGGCGTCGGGGACGAGGGCCGTTGGGATGTCGAGATCGGGGATGTCAGTTTCGGAGACGATGGCGGTTGCGCCGTTCTGCGCGGCTTGGTGGGCGTGGGTGGTGCCGGTGGTTTTCTCGCCGGGGAGAGCGAAGAAGAGGGCGTCGGGTGTGACCGTGCGGGAGTCGTACGCGAGGGAGGTGACGGCACGGTCGCGCGATTCCGACGCGGGGTGGATGTCGGACTTCGTGAGGAGACTGTGGAGGTCGTGGGTCACCGGTGAGTTGGAATGATCTCGCTTTGCTCGATTTGGGTTGGTGGCAAACTGGAAGTTTGCGTTACTTTTTGGCGACGACGGCTTCGGCTTTCATGATGGGTTTGAGGTCCATTTGGCGGGCGGTGCGTTCGGAGATTCTCGAGAAGATTGGGGCTGCTACTAGGCCGCCGTAGTTCAGATGGGAGGGGATGTCGGGGTTGTCGATCATGACGATGCAGACGAAGGCCGGGTCTTCCGCCGGGAGGTAGCCGACGAAGGAGACGACGTATTGGCCTTCGGCGTAGCCGCCCCGCTCGGCGACTTTCTGGGCGGTGCCGGTCTTGCCCGCGACGGTGAACCCGGGGACGGCGGCGAGCCGGGCGGTGCCGCCGGGGCCGACGACGGCGGCGAGAGCTTCGTTGAGGATGGACGCAGTCTCGGGGTTCACGACGTTGCGGACGACGGTGGGGGGGAAGTCTTTGATGACGTTGCCTTGGGTGTCGGAGATGGATTTGACGATGCGGGGGGCCATGAGGTTGCCGCCATTTGCGACGACGGCCATGGCCATAACCATCTGGAGCGGCGTCACGGCGATGGCGTGACCCATGGGCATACGGGTGATCGTGAGCGCGTCCCAGGCGGCGGGCGGGTGGACGGTGCCGGTGATCTCGCCGGGGAGTTCGATGCCGGTGCGCTCGCCGAAGCCGAAGCGCTTGGTGTATTCGTAAAAAAGGTTGTCGCCCATGCGGAGGGCGAGTTTGGCGCAGCCGATGTTGGACGACTTCTTGATGATGTCGTGGACGGTGAGGTGGCCGTAGCCGTGGTGGTCGCGGAGAATCTTGCCCCCGTACGCGAAGCGACCGCTCTCGCAGTAGATGGTCGATTCCGTGTTGACGAGGCCTTCGTCGAGGGCGCCACCGGTGGGGACGATCTTGAAGACCGAGCCGGGTTCGACTTGGTCGATGATGGCGCGATTCTTCATCGCGGTGGGATCCGCGCCGCCGATGTCGTCGGGATCGAAGGCGGGGCGATTGGCCATGGCGAGGACTTCGCCCGTCTTAGGATCGACGAGGACGGCGATGGCTTTCTCGGGACGAAGCTCGGCGAAGGCGGCGTCGAGTTCGTCCTCGACGATGGACTGGATGCCCATGTCGACGGTGAGAGTGACGTTCATCCCGTCACGCGGGGCGCGCTCTTGGCCACGGTAGACGACGATTTCTTTGCCGGTGCGGTCGCGTTCGATGTGGCGGAAGCCGTTCTGACCCTGGAGAAATTCGTCCATCGAGGCCTCGATACCTTGGACGCCGATGCGCTGGTGATTCGTGAAGCCGAGCACGTGGCTGAGCATCGAGCCGTTCGGGTGGACGCGCTCGGAGTCGTGCTCGAAGTAGATGCCGCGGAGGCGTTGTTCCTCCATAAACTTCTGGAGGTCGATGGCGTTCTCGGCGGGGAGGCCGCGGGCGAGGATCTCGTATTTGTCGTCGGTCTCGACGGCTTTGGTGAGGATGGCGCGGAGTTCGGTTTCGTCGAGGCGGAGGAACGGCGCGGAGGCGGCGGCGAGGAGCGCGGGATCTTTGATGTGGGAACCGTCGGCGAAAGCGGTGCGAATGGGAGCGTTCTCGGTGAGGGCCTCGTTGTTGCGGTCGAAGATGAGTCCGCGGGCGGCGTGGATGGTCTGGCGGATCGAATTTTTCCGCGCGGCGAGGCTGGCGTATTCGTCGTGCTTGGTGATGCCGAGGTAGACGAGACGGGCCGAGAAACAGGTAAAGATCGTCCCCAGGACGACGCTAAAAATGGCGATGCGGGTGCGGGCGGTCCACCTCACGGGCGTGGGAATTGGTTCGCGGCGGTGCGGAGGACATCGTCGCGGCTGGCAACGGAGGCTGGGATGAGGCGGGCGATGGCGGTGGCCTGCACGGGAACGAGCGCGACCAAGTTGCTCTCGACGGCGCGGCGTAGGGCCATGCGCGAGGAGAGGCGGGCGATGCGGCTCTGGAAATCCTGGTTGCGAGCGCGGAGTTCCCGGAGTTCGCGCTCGGTCTGGCGCACTTTGTCTCCGAGGGCGTGCTGGGTATTTTTGAGCGAGAGGTAGCAGAGTCCGGCTCCGCCGACCGTGAGGGCGAGGAGGAGGACGAGGAAAATCTTCGGGAGCTGGACTTTGTTTTCGGGGCGGCGGCGGGTGTTCATGGCTCTTTTTTGGGTTGCGAACTTTTGCGGTCTCGGGGGTTCTGACGTTCGGTTTTTAGATGCGTTCGACGATGCGGAGTTTGGCGCTGCGGGAGCGGGGGTTGTCGGCGACTTCCGCTTGATCGGCTTCGATGGGGTGGGGGGTGAGGAGGCGGAAGGCGTGGTCGGGATTGCGGCGGGGTTCCGGCCATTCCGGGCGGTCGATCCAGGCGGAGCTGCGGTGCTTGAAATATCGTTTGACGATGCGGTCTTCGAGCGAGTGGAAGGTGATGACGCCGAATCGCGCGCCAGAAGCGAGGCGGGAGCTGATCGTCCCCAGTCCGCGTTCGAGGGAGCCAAGTTCGTCGTTGATCGCGATGCGCAGAGCTTGGAAGACGCGGGTGGCGGGGTGGCGCTTGCCGAAGCGCGGAATGACTTGGCTGACGGCGTTGGCGAGCTGGCCCGTCGTGGTGATGGGCTGGTCGTCGCGGACGCGAACGATGTGAGCGGCGATGCGGGTGGCGGATTTTTCTTCGCCGTATTCGCGAAAGATGCGGACGAGTTCCTCGGCGGGGGCGTGGTTGACGAGGTCGGCGGCGGAGTCCGTCGCGTCCGGTCCCATGCGCATATCGAGCGGACCATCGTGAAGGAGCGAGAAGCCGCGAGAGGCCTCGTCGAGTTGGTGGGACGAGACGCCGATGTCGATGAGCGCGCCGTCGATGTGGTCGATCCCGAGGGAATCAAGGGCGCGGTCGGTGTCGGCGTAGTTGGATCGGAGAGTCGTGAGGTGGTCGGCGTGGGGTGCGAGCCGGGAGGCGGCGAAGGCGAGCGCCTCGGGGTCGCGGTCGAGGGCGATCACGCGGGATCCCGCTTCCAGGAGTAGCTCGGTGTGGCCGCCCCCGCCGAGGGTGCCGTCGAGGAAGACGGTGCCGGGACGCGGACGCAGAAAGGTGGTGACCTCGTCGGCGAGGACGGGAACGTGGTAATCCATGGAGCCGGGGGCTGGCTCAGAATTTTCCAAGAGCAGGTCGAGGTGGTCTTCGAAGTCCAAGCAGTTCATACGCGTTGCGAGGTTTGATTCTAATGATGGTGGCGCCAGCGGGCTGGCCTGCTTTCGCCGGGTTGAATCCGACGAAGTATTTGCGGCCAGTCGTTTTCACGCGGCGGGTCCTCTCATTCGATTCGTTGGTCCTCCATTTGGTCTACGTGTGGTGTTGGGTTGGAAAATCGAGCGGGTCGTTGGGACTGGTTAGAAGCCGATGTTCTTGACGGCTTTACGGGCGGCCTCGGAGAGAGAGTCCTTGGTGGCGGGGGCGGCGCGTTTGGTTGGCTCCCAAATTTCGAAGTTGTCGATGACGCCGATGAGCAGGGTGGCGTTGCCAGTGATGCCGGCGACCCTACAGAGGTCGTCGGGAACGAGGATGCGGCCCTGCTTGTCGGCCTTGATGAGTCGGGCTCCACCGAAGACTGAGCGGCGGATCTCGGGCCAATCGTCGTCGGGGACTTTGGCGCGGATCTCGGTCTGCTTAGACGCGAAAATCGCGGGCGTCATGGCCGCGAGGTATTCCTGATCAAGGGAGGGGACGACGTAGAGGGAGTCGTCGGCGGCAATCTTCCAGTCAGACGGAAGCGAGACGCGATTCTTCGCGTCCATCGTTCGCGGGAAGGTTCCCGCGAAAAGTTTTCCGACTGTTGATTCCTCGGCCATTTCGTTGTTTCCTAGGGTCTACATACCACTGACTCCCACTTCACCCCACTTTGTCCCACCGGAGGGGGTCAACCGTCAATGAAAATGGTAGGGCGAGGGTGAATCATTGTCTGGGGGCCACGTTTCTTTCGGCGCTCAAGCGGGAAACTTTTGAAAAGGAGCGCTTTGCGCCAGGGAACGTGGCACCAAGCTGGAAGCCCGGTGCGACAGGCGGGCGCCGAAGCGAAGCGGAGACCGCCGAAGGCAACCCCGTTCTCCCCTTTCGTTGCGTCGGGGATTTGGTATCCTCCGCGTTCTATGACCGAGACGTTCGATTTTGACCCCGCCTTGCAGCGGTTGGAGAGTGACAGTATGGGAAAGATTCCCGTGCCGAAGGATCGCTACTACGGGGCGCAGACGGCGCGGTCTTTGATCCACTTCGATATCGGCAACGACGTGAAGCCGCCGGAGTTGATTCGGGCACTCGGGGTGCTGAAAAAGGCGTGTGCGCTGGTGAACGCGGATCTGGGGAAGCTGCCGGGTGACACGTGCGACCTGATCGTGCGGGCGGCGGACGAGGTGATCGGCGGGACGCTGGACGAGCATTTTCCCCTGCGGATCTGGCAGACGGGGAGTGGGACGCAGAGCAACATGAACTCGAACGAGGTGATCTCGAACCGGGCTATCGAGCTGGCGGGAGGTGAGATGGGGAGCAAGCAGCCGGTGCATCCGAATGATCACGTGAACATGTCGCAGAGCTCGAACGACACGTTTCCGACGGCGATGAGCATCGCGGCGGCAACGGAGGTGAGGGAGCGGCTGCTGCCGGCGGTCCGGAAGTTGCGGGACGTGCTGGCGGGGAAGGCGGCGGAGTTTGCGGATGTGGTGAAAATCGGGCGGACGCACCTGCAGGACGCGACTCCGTTGACGCTAGGTCAGGAGTTTTCGGGCTACGTGCAGGCGCTCGACGACGACGTGGCGCGGATCGAGGCGAGTCTGCCGGGGTTGTGCGCGCTGGCGATTGGCGGGACGGCGGTGGGGACGGGGTTGAATTCCCACCCGGAATTTGCCGAGCGGACGGCGAGCAAGATCGCGGAGCTGACCGGGCTGCCGTTCACGTCGGCTCCGAATAAATTCACGGCGCTCTCCGCGCACAGCGAGTTCGTCTTCGCGAGTGGGGCGCTGAAGTCGCTGGCTTGCACGGCGATGAAGGTCGCCAACGACGTGCGGTGGCTGGCGAGCGGGCCGCGGTGTGGTTTGGGCGAGTTGACGATCCCGGAGAACGAGCCGGGGAGTTCGATCATGCCCGGGAAGGTGAACCCAACCCAGTGCGAGTCGCTGACGATGGTCGCCGTGCAAGTGATGGGGAACGACGCGGCGATTGGGATCGCGGGATCCCAGGGGAACTTCGAGCTGAACGTCTACAAGCCGGTGATCATCTTCAATTTTCTAAATTCCGTGCGATTGCTCGCAGACGGGTGTCGCTCCTTCACCGAGCATTGCGCGGTCGGGATCGAGCCGAACCGCGAGAAGATCGCGGAATACGTGGCGGATTCGTTGATGCTCGTCACGGCGCTCAACCCGCACATCGGCTACGACAAGTCGGCGAAGATCGCTAAAAAAGCGCACCAGGATCGGTCGAGTCTCAAGGAGGCTGCGGTGGCGTTGGGGTTTGTGTCGGCGGAGGATTTCGACGCCTGGGTGGACCCGCGGGCGATGACGACACCGTGATTTTTTGGCGCGGAAGCGCGGAGAAATGCAATAGATCCGCTCACGCGTTTCCTTCTGCCGAAGGTTTGAGTGACTTCCGGCGGACCATCGCGAGGGCAAGGACGCCGGCGAGGAGCGGGAGGTTCAGCGTGCCCGGCTCGGGAAGAGCGGTCAGCTTACGTTGGGTCGGTACGGTTTGCTCGGGTGGGTGATGCCCGCATTTTGCGGGCGGGTGGACGGGTTTTCATTCGGCTCGACCGATCTTTGATGCGGCGGATGAATCGGGAGCGAAGCGCAAAACACGAGCGGTCTGCGCGGCGAGTGGGAAGCGGTAGGCGCCATCGACGGGTTCCAGCCGCTCGCCAGTGAGAACGTCGACCGCGAAGGGTCCCGCGAACTCCGTAGCGGGTATCGAGACGTCATGACCTTCGGTTGAGTAGGCGAACAAGATGGCCGGTGCTCCGGGAGTGGTCGCAGTGGCGTCCTCCCGCGCCAAGAAAAGGTCTTGGCTGCGGCTGGTCCCCGGCGGGAAGAGGAAGCGCGAACGACCGCGCCGAAGCACCGGGTTTCCTTTACGAAAAGCGATCAGCTTCTTGGTGGCGGCGTGGATCGACTCGTTCCAGCCTGGATCGCCCGGGAAGATCATCATCGGGCGATTGAACGGATCGCCCCCGGTGCCGAAGAGACCTTGCTCGCGGGGATCGTTCGGGTAGCCGAGGCCGATCTCCGTGCCGTACATGAGCACCGGGACCCGGGGCAGACAAAAAAGAAACGCGAGGGCGCTCACGTAGGCTTCGTCGGACATGTCGGGATAGGTGGTCCGGACCCGCGGGATGTCATGGTTCTCGAGAAAGGCGCCCCAATTGATTGCGCGGTCGCCGGTGAGCTGGCGTCCGCGGGGAGAGACGTTGAGAACGTTGGCGGGATTCGTCGCCGCTCGAAAGAGACCGGCACCCCACGAGGGGGCCGTATCGTCGATGAGTTCCCGAAGAACGTGGGTGCGCCCGTTCCACTTCCGATCGAGCGCAAAGTAGCGGAGTGCCGCGATGCTGACTTCGAAATCGAACATTGAGAAATACTTCGTCTCGTCGATGAATCCGAGGCTATCGAGGTTGAAGGACCCCCCGTCGAAGTATTCACCGAAAAGGATGGCGTCCGGGCGGTCGGCGATGACGACTTCCTCGAAGGCCTGCCAGAAGCGCGCGCCGACGTGTTTGATGGCGTCGACGCGGAAACCCGCGATCTGGGCTCCGCCCGCGTTGAAGTTGAGCCAGAACCGGGCGGCTCGGAGGAGGTAGCGCGAGACCTCGGGATTGGCTTGGTCGAGGTCCGGCATGCCGCCGAAGAGAGTGCCGTGCTGAAGTTCGGCGGGGTCGGGATTGGTGAAGTCGATGGGGAAGTACTGATGAAACCACCCGGCGTCGCCCTTGACGGCGGCCGCTTCGTCGAAGGACGCCATCCGGACGTTATCGGCGTAGACGGCACCTTCGTCGGGCCACATCGGCCCGCGGGGCGAGGTGTGGTTGAGCGTGATGTCGAGCACCACACCGATGCCCCGGGCGTCCGCCTCGTCGAGCAGCCGGCGGAAGCTCTTGAATCGGTCGCCCGCCTCGTCCTGGGGATTGCGAAAATGCTCGTCGATCTGGAACCAATCCCGAGTCCAGTAGCCGTGATAAGCCGTCACGATGGTGGCGTAGTCGCGGTCGACTGGTTCTGGTCGAGCGGTGCGATGCAGGAAGTAACTGACCCCGGGATCGCGGCTTTGGACGAACCCGTTGGCGTTGTCCATGATCGGGGTGAGGATCAATTTCGTGATGCCGAGGTCGGCCAGGTAGTCGAGCTTCGCGATGACGCCTTCGAGATCGCCCCCCCAGTACATCCCCATGTAAGAGCGAGTCGGATCGGACAGGAGCGGGAGAAGGGCAGCGTTCGCTTGGTTGAATTTGCGCCGGGCGGGCGGAAGCGACGGGTCGTCGGGAAAGGCAAAGGTCGGGACGTTGTTGCCGGGTTCGCCGTCGTAGAAGCGGTCGACCATGATGTAGTAGACGACGTCGTTGCCGAAGTTCCCCCCGGACGCAGCGGGATTGCGCGCGAAGCTGTCGAGGTCGGCGTCCTGACCGGAAGCGAGGTGGGCTGCGGCGAAGATGGCGAATGCGAGGAGACGGCCGCTCATTCCGACGGTTCCCCCCAGATGGCTCGGTAAGCCGCGACTCCGGCTGCGAAGTCGGGCAGCTCGGCCCCGGCGCGGACGGGTTGGATCTGGCTCCGCTGGACGGGAGGCAGCTCGCCGTAGTGTTCGAAGGCGATGCGGGTGACGTTGTCGGTCAGGTGGACGACCCAGTCCTTCAGGATGAACGTGAGGAGCGCGACCATCAGAATCCCGCTGGTTGCCGAGACGATCCAGCGCAGGCTCAGCCCGCCGCGTTCGACCAGCGGTCGCAGCCGCCAGCGGAGCGCTCGCATCCAGCTTTGGCCCGTCGTCCCGAGCCGAGCGTGGAAGAAGGCCCAGCCTAGCGATGGGCCGGCGGCGGAGATCGCCATCTCACCGAGATTGAAACCGATGATGAACGCGAAGATCCCGCCGAGGTAAATGGCGAGCATCTGGGCGTGCGGGAAATCGGTCAGCGGGTGCCAATTGATCTCGCCCGATTGGACGAAGAAGATCCCCATGGTGTAGGCCGACCAAGCGACGATGATGGCGGCGTAGTCGGCGAACGGCTTGAGCATCACCCGGCGGAGCGGAACGTGGACGCTGGTCGAGTTCAGGTTCTCGTGCAAAAATTTCGACAACAGGTGTTTGCCGGGCTGTCGCCGCTGGAGAGACGGCACTTGGTAGCGCTCGACACCGAAGGGATTCCACATTCCTCCGAGCATCATTTTTTGACCGAGCAGCCGGTAAAGGAGGTATTGGACGATCACGTAGGGCACGAGGCCCGCAGGAGTCAGAGCGCGCAGCCAGCTCTGCCCGACGATGAGGAAGAATCCGAGGTCACAGCCGATCTTCCAGGCGAGGAATCCCATGAGGCGGGCGACTCGCCGTTCGTAGACGCCCAGCCATTCTTCGCGCTGCTCGCCTTTCGCCCCGGGATGAAAGCGACGGAGGCAGGCTTCGAAGATGCGTTTGCGCCACGGGAGGGCGCGGAAGCCTACGAAGAGCAGAATCGGGAGAATGACCTGAAACGCCTTGCTCAGAGCCATCGCCCAGTTGGCGAGATCGAGCGGCAAGACGTGCGGCAGCCAGTCCACGTCAGCTGATTTTCTCCAGGACCAGAAGGCCGACCGGTTTGAGATCGAGGTGGAGGACCGGTTGCGCTGCCCCGAAGAGTTTGCCCGTCCCGCTCCAGATCTCGCTCCCTGGCGCGTAGCCCGAGGCTCCCTCGCCGCGTAGAAGCTCGGATTCTTGGGCGTGATCCCCGTCGAACCAAACGCGCCAAAGTCCGCCGAGATCGGGCGGGATCGGGAACTCGTAGAGGTGACCGGGCGGGAACTCGAGCGGTCCAAAATTGAAAATCACCAAACTGGCGTCCGCGCTTCGGTGGCGGTGTCGGCGGAGCACGCCCAGCACGCTGCTGCTGGGGTCGACGTGGCAAGCCGACACGCGGATGAGCGGCGTATGGCGGGCCTCTTTGATCTCGGTGCTCTCGCGAAAGATCCGCCGGAGCGCGGCCATCTCGCGCCGGTGGCGGTCGTGGAGCGCGAAGATCCGAGTCTCGTCGAGGCCCGTCTTTAACCACGCGCGCATATCGGTCGGTTCGGGTTCGGACCACTCCATGCGCCAGCGCCCGGGTTCGTCGAGTCGCCCCAGGGCCAGAGAATCCACGGCTGGCGTGTAGATGTAGCGCAAGTTGCTGGAGAACATCGTGAGTGCTTCGGCGGCGCGGACCCGCTTGCGGACGAAGTCGAGCGTGTCTCGCGGGGCGAGCAGGCGAGCGGCGATGAGATCGTCCGCGACTCGGCGGGCGAGTTCGGCGGGATGAGCCGCGTAGGCCCAAGGCACGTGTGGTCGACCGGCGGCGATGTGCTCGTCGCTCCAGCATTCGTCGTGAAGCATCGCGTAGATGGCATCTCGGGATTCGGAATGGGTGTTGCCGTTGATCTCCTCGGCGATGCGTCCAATCTCGGGGAATCGAGCTCGGGAGAGGTGACGCGCGGGTTTGTAGAGTTCTTCGACGAAGCAGAAACCTCGCGGGCAGTAAAAGACGTCGATCAGCTCGCGGACGGCGGCGTTGCCCGCCGTCGAGAACGCTTCGCCGATGACGATGGGCGGATCGGGTATTGCATCGAAGCGGCTCCTGAGTTCGCGCAACAGGATCTCCCCGTAGTTCGTTCCGCGCCGGGAGTATTGCAGGATGATGCCATCGACAAAATCTACCCGGATGGTCCGGAGGCGGAAACGCGTGACGAAATCGACGATTTTTCCGATCAGAAACGAGCGCACTTCCGGATTCTCGAGATCGAACATCCACGTGCCGTAGTCGCGGAAGAGGAATGGGTCGGGGTCCACGAAGAAACGCCGATCGCGCGCCGGGGTTTCCAGCGAATCCAATCCGGTCGGAGACGGCGCTTTGACGAAGTGGGCAAAGATCATGTCCGGCACGAAGGCGATGCCCCGCGCGGTGAGATCATCGAGCAGCCGCGCAAACTCGGCGGGTCGACCGATTTGCCAGTCCACTTCGCCGACGGCGTAGACGAGGTAATTGAATTTTGGATTGAGCAGCGCGCGGTTCGCGACCGACGGAAAGACCGGGGCCATGATCTCGTCCACGCCAAGGGCCGCCAATCGCTGCGGGATGTCTGCGGCGAGAATGCGGTCGGCAATCGACCTGAGGAGAAGATCCTGCATCTCGGCGGTGAAGAAACGTCCCATCTCGAAGCTCGCCACCAGACCTTCGAGCGTGCATTCCAGGCAGACCTTCGCGTGGCCGGTTCGGACGGGTTCGTGGGACCATTCGGAGACGTCGGCGATGCTGAAGAAGCGACCGTTCAGGTTCTCAACCGCCGACGTGGGAAAGAGTGGCTTCCAGCGCCCCGCATGACGGTAGCGCAGGCGAACTTCTTGATCTGCCCGCCGCCGCGTCCAGTCCGCTTCGTAGTGTCCGCCCGATCCCGGGACTTCCGGCATGGCCCGCCAACCGTCGGAGCCCTGGCGAATCTGCAATTCACTCCCGTAGCTGGGTGGCAGAAACGCCCGGATCGGCTCGGACGCCGGACGGGTCCGCAGGCTTTCGGCAATGTTTTCCGGGCTTCTCATCAGTTCGAATCTTCCCGGGAGGGTGAGACGCCCAAGGAAGATCAATTCTCGTCCGATGGGAAGGGAAAAGAATAAATCGATTCCCCAAAGTAAACCGAGCGACGCGAAAATCCCGCAGTCAGGCCGAGGAAACGAAAGTCGCGACGCTCGGCTCACGGGACATTTTCGCTGCGAGCGTTTCGGAAGTCGGCGGCTCGCTAGTCGTCCGACGAGGGGTGCCTGCCGTAGCGGTTCATGATGATCGTGGCGCTGAGGCCGTGGACGACGATGGAGACCGCGATGACGGCTACGGTGATCGAGATGAGTTGGCGGGAGAGTTCGTCGGGCACGCCGTGGGCGACGGCGAACATGAGGTAGTAGATCGAGCCGATGCCGCGCATCCCGAGCCAGGAGATGATGCCGCGTTGGGCATGATTTGCTTCGGATTTCACTAGCCCAATGAGAACGGCGATGGGGCGGATGAGGAGGATAACGATTGGGATGAAGAACCAGGTCTCAAACGGGAGGAAGTCCGTCGTGAGCATCGTCCCGACGGTGAGCACCAGGGCGACTTCGATGAGCTTCTCGAGTTGTTCGTTGAACTCGAGGACCTCGTCCGTGAGGTGAGCGGCCGCGGAATCGGGGTGTTTCTCGCGCTCGGAATCGCGGTCGCCTACCTCCTCGAGTGCCTCGTCGGGTTCGCGGTCGTCGCCGGTCTCGTGGCGCTCGAGGGCGCGGAGGGCGAGGCCGGCGGCGAAGACGGCCAGGAAGCCGTAAGCGTAGAGAAGCAGCGCGGCACCGTAGGAGATACCGATCAGGCCGAGCGTCAGGAATTGATCGTAACCGAGGCCTCTGCAGTGGTTCTTGCGCAGGTAAAGAATGACCCGCCCAATCCCATACCCTGCGAGCGCGCCGATGCCGATACCACCGACGATGGCCCAGACGACGTCGACCGCGATCCAATGCCAGCCGTAGTCTCCGAGATCGTGCAGGCCGATGCGCCCGAGACCGAGCATGATGAAGGGGAAGGCCGTGCCGTCGTTAAATCCCGCTTCGCCGCTGAGCGAGAACCGCAGCCGCTCACGGTCGCCGGCTTCGCGGACCTGCACTTCCGAGGCGAGGACGGGGTCGGTGGGGGCGAGGATGCCGCCGAGGAGGATGGCGGCGCCGATTGAAAAATCGAAGAGGAAGACCGCCGCCGTCGCGATGAGCGCGACGGTCAACGTCATCGAGACGAAGGCCAATCGGAGCGGCAGCCACCAAAGTGGGTCACGGAGGGGAATGCGGATCTTGAGGCCAGTTGTGAAGAGAGAGACCACGACCGCGATCTCCGCGAGTCGCTCGATGAGCTTGGCCTGCGCGACCGGATCGAAGTAAAGGACGCCGAACCCGAGCTGCCCAACGGACACGCCGACGGCGAAATAAATCATCGCCGCCGTCGCGGGCAGATCTTTGAGCAGCGACCCAAAGAACGCGACGGCGATGAGGACCACGCCGACGAGAAGGGTCCAGGCTTCGAAGCTCATGGGGGACAATCGAAACTCGAGCGCGTAGCAGCCCTACCGAAGAAAGGTGAGTGGGTCGCGAAGTTCGCGGTCGGTCTCGCGGGCGAGTAGGGCGCTGAGAGCGAGGACGGAGATCAAGTTGGGGACGGCCATGAGGGCATTCGCCGAGTCCGAGAAATTGATCACGAGGCTGCTCGGTGAGGTCGCGCCGACGTAGATGGCGAGCACCCAGAAGATGCGGTAGACGAGGATGAGGCGGACGCCGCCGAGGTATTCGATGGCCTTCTCGCCGTAGTAGGACCAGCCGAGGAGGGTCGAAAATACGAAGCTGACGAGGCCGACGGTGATGATGGCCTTTCCAAGGTAGGGGATGCCGTCGAAGGCGTTGGACGTCATGACCGCGCCGTCGCCGGTCTCGGTCCACGCGCCGGTGACGACGATGGCGATGCCGGTGAGCGCGCAGACGACGACGGTGTCCCAGAAGGTGCCGGTCATCGAGACGAGAGCCTGCTGGGCGGGGTTCGTCGTCTTCGCGGCAGCGGCGGCGATGGGGGCACTGCCGAGGCCGGATTCGTTCGAGAACAAGCCGCGTTTGACGCCTTGTTGGAGGACGATGCCAAGTGCGCCGCCAGCGGCGGCTTGGCCGGTGAAGGCGTCGGAGAAAATGAGCGCCAGGGCGGCGGGGAGCTCGGTGATGTGGAGGAGAATGAGGGCGAGGCAACCGAGAACGTAGAGGACGACCATCACGGGCACGACGACCGCGCAGGCCTTCGCGATCCAGCGAATGCCACCGATGAGGACGGCTCCGACGGCGACGGCCATCACGATGCCGATGATCGAGCGGTAGTTGGTGATCTGCTCGGGGCTAAGGTCGGGGAAGAGACCGATGAGTTGGGAGGTGACGGCTTTGGCCTGAAAGACATTGCCGATGCCGAAAGCGGCGATGGCGGTGAAGATCGCGAAGAGGACGCCGAGCCATTTCCACTTGAGGCCGTGTTCGAGGACATACATCGGGCCGCCCGACATCTCACCGCGCTCGTTGCGGACGCGGTATTTCACCGAGAGGTAGCCCTCGGCGTATTTGGTCGCGATGCCGAAGACGCCCGTGAGCCACATCCAGAGGAGGGCCGGGGCCGCCGGCTCCGATGGCAACGGCGACGCCGACGATGTTGCCCGCGCCGACCGTGGCGGCGAGGGCGGTCATCAACGCGCCAAAATGGCTGACGTCGCCCTCGGCGTTCCCTGGCTTCTGGAACGTCAGTTTGATCGCCGGGATCAGGTGGCGCTGAATGAACTTGAGCCGGACCGTGAGGTAAAGGTGCGTGCCGATGAGGAGGATGAGAAGCGGGGGACCCCAAAGGTAGCCGGACAGCGTGCCAAAAAAGGTATCGAGGGTCTCGATCATGGTGCGGGATCAAATAGCGGCAGATGTTTTAATACAATGCGGATTGTGGTCGGGGGGGGGGATTGCTGGGAATCGCTGGCGGGCATCTGGGCGATCTCCGCACGTCTCGTGCCGATCTCGGTCGGATAGGTCGGATAGGTCGGAGAATTGGAACGGAAATCGCTTCTAGCTCCGAGTGACGTTCGTTGTCTATGGGTGTGGGTGCTTTGAGTTCTGCTGATCGAGAGGGGCTGAGCGATCCGTTTGCGGATCGGGGGGCCTGTGGGGTCGGGGTGCTCGTTCAGCTCGACGGGACGGCTTCCCATCAGCTCGTGGAGGATGCGCTCGATGTGCTGGTAAACATCGATCACCGCGGAGCGCGGGGCGCGGAGGAGATGACGGGCGATGGGGCTGGGTTGATGATCCAGGTGCCACACGAGTTCTTCGCGGCGGAGGTCGCTGGCTTGGGGGAAGCGGGGACCTACGGAGTCGGGATGGCCTTTCTGCCGAAGGATCATTGGACGGCGGACGAGGCTAAGCGGCTCGTGGAGCGGGTGGCGGTGGAGCGGGGATTTCGGTTCATCGCTTGGCGGGCGGTGCCGACGGATTCGACGGGGTTGGGGAAAGCGGCGTTGGATTCGGAGCCGCGGTTGAAGCAATTTTTTGTGAAGCCGGAGGGGGACGAGGTGTCGGCAGAGGCGCTGGACGTGCGGTTGTATCTACTGCGGCGGGCGATCGAGCGGGCGATGGAAGAGGTGGGGATCGGCGGCTGGGGGCGCGACATTTTTTACGTGTGCTCCTTGGACCGACGGACGGTTGTCTACAAGGGGCTGCTGACGTGCGACCAGGTGCGGAGTTACTTCCCCGATCTGTCGGATCCTCGGATGAAGACGGCGATTGTGCTGCTGCACTCGAGGTTCTCGACGAACACGCTGGGGGCCTGGCAATTGGCGCACCCGTTCCGGGCGGCGGTGCATAACGGGGAGATCAACACACTGCGGGGGAATCTGAACCGGATGCGGACGCGGGAGGCGGCGTTGGAGTCGGAGCTGTTCGGGGACGACATCCGCTTGGTCAAGCCGGTCGTGCAGGCGAAGGGGAGTGACACGTCGGCGTTCGACAACGTCCTCGAGTTACTGGTGAAGGGGGGGCGGAGTCTGCCGCACGCGCTGCGGTTATTGATCCCCGAGGCGTGGTCGAAGGATGCGGGGATGCCGGAGGGGCGGCGAACATTTTACGATTATCTGTCGACCATCAGCGAACCGTGGGACGGGCCGGCCCTGGTAGCGGCAACGGACGGGACGCGCGTGGCGGCGGCGCTGGATCGAAATGGGTTGCGGCCCTGCCGCTACGTCGTGACGACGGGTGGGCGATTGATCATGGCCAGCGAGCTGGGCGTCTTGGAGACGCCGGAGAGCGAGATCGTGCTGAGTGGGCGGCTGAAGCCGGGACAGATCTTTGTGGCAGACACGGAGCTAGGGCGGGTGCTGGGGGAGGACGAAGTTTTTGCGGAGCTGGCTCGGCCGGAATACGGGGAGTGGCTGGCGGCGGGGCGGGTGCGGCTGCCCGACGTAGTGGATGATTCTTTTCACGCGAAGGCGCGACGGTGCGAAGGGGTGGAGAATATCGAGGACCTGCAGAGGGTCTTTGGGTATACGGTGGAGACGCTGCGGGTGCTGGTGCAGCCGATGGCGGAGCTGGGCAAGGACCCGACCGGGGCGATGGGGAACGACGCGCCGCCGGCGTTTCTTTCGGGGAGGCAGAAGCCGCTCTCGTCTTACTTCTCGCAGCTCTTTGCCCAGGTCTCGAATCCGCCGTTGGATTACATGCGCGAAGATCTGGTGACTTCGCTGGAGAGTCACATCGGGCGGCAGCGGAATCTGCTCGGCGAGACGGCGGAGCATTGTCGGCAGCTGTGGTTGCGGTCGCCGTTCCTGACGGCGGAAGAGTTGGCGGCGATCTCGGGGATGGATCCCGAGCGGTGGAACGGGATCCAAGCGACGACTTTGGATCTGACCTACGAGGTCGGGATGTCGCTCGGGCAGGCGATCACGAAGCTGCGGGCGGCGGCGGCGCGGGCAATCGGCGAGGGGTTTGAGATTCTGATCCTTTCCGACCGGGCGGTGGGGGCGGGGAGGTTGCCGATCCCGGCGTTGCTGGCCGTCGGGGGGTTGAATCATTTTCTCATTCGCGAGGGCTTGCGGACGAAGGCGGCGCTGGTGGTCGACACGGGGGAGGCGGCCTCGGTGCACAGCTTCTGCACGTTGATCGGTTACGGGGCGGACGCCGTGCACCCGTGGTTGGCGGACGCGAGTCTGGCGAAGATGCGGGAGGACGGGGTGCTCGCGGGGAACTGTCGGCGCTGGTGGGGAAGTATCACCAGGCGCTGGAGGGGGGGATTCTCAAGGTGATGTCGAAGATGGGGATCTCGACCTTGGAAAGTTACAAGGGGGCGCAGGTCTTTCAGGCAATCGGGCTGAACTTCGATTTCGTGGACGAGTTTTTTCAGGGGACGACGGCTCAGTTGCCCGCTGCGGGTCTGGAGCTATTCGAACGGGAGTTGATCGAACGGCACGAGGCGGCGTTTGGGCGCAAGATCGCGGGATCGCTCGGGCTGGAGCAGGGGGGCGAGTATTACTGGCGGCGGGACGGCGAGTTGCACCAGTGGAGTCCCTTCGCGGTGGCGCGGTTGCAGGCGGCGGTGCGGGGTGGGGACGCGGGGGCGTATTCGGAGTTTGCCGAGGCGGTGAACGCGCAGGACGAGCGGTTGCAGACGATCCGAGGCTTGCTGGACTTTGATCGCAGCGAGTCGATCCCGCTCGAGGAGGTCGAGTCGGTGGAGGCGATCATGACGCGGTTCGCGACGGGTTCGATGTCGTTTGGGTCGCTCAGCCGGGAGACGCACGAGACGCTGGCCGTGGCGATGAATCGGGTTGGCGGCAAGAGCGGCAGTGGTGAGGGCGGCGAGCAGGTGGATCGCTTCGGGACGGAGCGGGAGAACTCGATGAAGCAGGTGGCGAGCGGGCGCTTCGGTGTGACGGCTCACTACCTCGTGAACGCGCGGCAGATCGAGATCAAGATGGCGCAGGGGGCCAAGCCGGGAGAGGGCGGCGAACTCCCCGGGCCGAAGGTGGATGACGTGATCGCCGAGGTTCGCTTCACGACGCCGGGCGTGGGGCTGATCTCGCCGCCGCCGCACCACGACATCTACTCCATCGAGGATCTCGCGCAGTTGATCCACGATCTGAAGTGCGCAAACCCGGAGGCCGAGATCAACGTGAAGCTCGTCTCGGTTGCCAACGTCGGGACCATCGCTGCGGGCGTGGCGAAGGCAAAGGCCGACGCGGTGCTCATCGCGGGCGACAGTGGTGGGACGGGAGCGGCGGTGAAGACTTCGATCAAATCGACGGGCGCGATGTGGGAATTGGGATTGGCGGAGACGCAGCAGGTGCTCTTGGCAAATAATCTGCGGTCGCGGATCCGGGTGCGGACGGACGGGGGCTTGCGGACCGGGCGGGACGTGGCGGTGGCGGCGTTGTTGGGGGCGGAGGAGTATGGCTTCGGGACGGCGGCGCTGGTCGCGCTGGGATGCGTGATGTTGCGGAAGTGCCATTGCAACACGTGCTCGGTGGGGATCGCGACGCAGGATCCGGAGCTGCGCAAGATGTTCACCGGGGAACCGGAACACGTGATGGCTTACATGCGGTTCATCGCCGAGGAGGTGCGCGGACTCATGGCGGAGATGGGCTTTCGGACGATGCAGGAGATGGTCGGTCGCGTCGACAAGCTGCACCCCAAGGACGTGACCCACCCGAAGGGATTGAGCGTGGACCTGAAGCAACTGCTCTACCGGCAGCCGACGGACGACACGCCATTTCGATCTCGAACGCAGGACCACAAGCTCGCTGAGAAGTCCGATCACCAGCTCATCGAAGCGGCGGGGCCAGCTCTGGCGGACCGGACGCCGGTGCTGATCGAGATGCCGATTGCCAACGGCGACCGGAGTTTTGGCACGATGCTGAGTGGGATCGTCGCGACGAAGTACGGGGCGGCGGGGCTGCCGGACAACACGATCACCGTGAATCTGCGGGGCGTGGCGGGTCAGAGTCTCGGGGCGTTTCTTTCGAGCGGGATCACGATCCACCTGGAGGGTGCGGCGAACGATTACGTGGGCAAGGGCTTGAGCGGGGGGCGGATCACGGTGCGGACCGCTCGCGATGCGGGGTTCGTGGCGGCGGAGAACGTGATCATTGGAAACGTGGCGTTGTATGGCGCGACGGGCGGGGAGGCTTATTTCAATGGTCAGGCTGGGGAGCGATTTGCGGTGCGAAATTCGCGGGCGCTCGCCGTGGTCGAGGGCGTGGGCGATCACGCTTGCGAATACATGACGGGTGGGGCCGTCGTGGTCCTTGGGGCGACGGGGAAAAATTTCGGGGCCGGGATGAGTGGCGGAGAGGCGTTCGTTTTCGACGAGGACGGGACCTTTGATGGCAAGGTCAATCGCGAGATGGTGGGGACGAGCTCGCTGGAGTCGGTGCGGGACTTGGAGCTCGTGCGGCGATTGATCGAAAATCACGTGCGCTACACTCGGAGCTCGCTGGCGCGCCGGATCTTGGTGGACTGGCAGGCGAACTCGGCGAAGTTTGTGCGGGTGATTCCGGACGCCTACGCGGCGGTCGTGGAGCGCGGGCTAGCGGATGGGCGGGACGTCCGGGTGGGGATTCCTTTGGAGGCGGCTTGATGAGCGGCGGGATAGCGGATTCGAATCGCGGCGGCTGGAAGCCGCCGCTCCTTGAAAGGATTGTCTATGGCGGATGATCATCCAAATGGGTTTCTGACGTATGATCGGGTTCCGATTGGGAAGCGGGATGCGGAGGTGCGGATCGGAGATTATGAGGAAATCTTCCAACCGACCTGGGAAGAGGGGCATCTTCGCGAGCAGGGTAAGCGGTGCATGGATTGCGGGGTGCCGACTTGCATGGGTGGGTGTCCGATTGGGAACATCATACCCGATTGGAACGACCTCGTATCGCGAGGAGATTGGAAGGCGGCTTTGGCGCGGCTGCACGCGACGAACAATTTTCCAGAATTCACCGGCTACACTTGCCCGGCACCGTGCGAGAACGCGTGCACGCTGGCGATCAACGCCGGGCCGGTGACGATCAAGTCGATCGAGCGAGCGATCGTGGACCGAGGCTGGGAGGAAGGGTGGATCGTCCCAGAGGTGCCGGGATTTTCGACCGGGAAATCGGTGGCGGTGGTTGGAAGCGGCCCGGCTGGACTGTCGGCGGCGCAGCAGTTGAACCGAGCCGGGCACGCGGTGACGGTCTTCGAGCGGGCGGACGTGATCGGCGGCTTGATGGTCTACGGCATCCCCGACTTCAAGTTTGCGAAGCGACAGGTCAAGCGCCGGGTCGAACAGATGGCGGAGGAGGGCGTGAAGTTTGAGACCGGGAAGACGCTGGGGGGGGATCTGGAGTTGGCGGATCTGCGGCGGGACTTCGATGCGGTGTGTCTGGCAATCGGTGCGCAGAAGCCGCGGGATGTCACGATTCCCGGGCGTGAGCTGGGTGGGGTGGTGTTCGCGATGGATTTCCTCACGCAGGAAAATCGGCGGCAGAGTGGCCGGGAGGTCGTGGACGGGATCTCGGCAGATGGGAAATCTGTGGTGGTGCTTGGGGGCGGCGACACGGGGGCGGACTGCGTCGCGACGTCGTTGCGGCAGGGGGCGACGAAGGTGATCCAAGTCAGCATCGGCGTGCGGAAGCCGATGGAGCGGGCGGAGAAAAATCCGTGGCCGGAGCAGCCGGTCGTTTATTCCATGACGTACGCCACCGAAGAGGGTGGCGTGGAGGAATTCAGCGCGGACGCGAAGGCGTTCGTGGACTCGGACGGCGACGGGGTGGTGAACGCGATCCGGATGGACCGGGTCGAGTGGACCACCGACGAAACCGGGAAGCGGGCCGGGCGGGAAGTCGTCGAGGAGGGGTTCGAGATCGCGGCTGATCTCGTGTTGCTGGCGATCGGATTCGCGGGCTCGGAGACGGGGGCTCTCGAAGGCACGGGTGTCGATCTGACGGAGCGGAACACGATCTCCGTCGGGGAGGATATGATGACTTCGCTGGATGGAGTGTTTGCGGCGGGGGACGCGAACCGGGGGCAGTCGATCGTCGTGTGGGCGATTGGCGAGGGGCGGGACGTGGCGCGGAAGATCGACGAGTGGCTGATGGGGCGCTCGCTGTTGCCGGCGAGTCTGCGGACGGTGAATCTGCCGAACTGGAAGTAGGGGTTTGCCTGCGCTCCCCGTTTGTCTTTATTCCCAGCGGTTGAGGGATTCGTCGTGGAGATGTCGCGAGCGGAGGGACCGGGTGACGATGCCGTACTTGGGACTGAACAGGTAGGCCAGGAGGAAGGTCGCACCGAGGACCATGATGATGGCGGGTCCGGAGGGGAGGTTGGCGTAGTAGGAGAGGATGAGTCCGATGAGGGCACCGATGGTGCCGAGGGCGGCTCCGCCCCAAGACATCGCGAGATAGGAGTCGGACAGCAGATACATGGTCGCGGCGGGGAGGACGAGGAGACCGAGCGCGAGGAGGACTCCCACGGCTTGGAGGGAGGCGAGCATCGCAAGGACGATGAGAACGATGAGGACGGTGAGGAGAAGATCGACGGGGACGCCTTGCGTGCGGGCCACGGCGCTCTCAAAAAGGGTGAGAAGGAGCGGTCGCTGGAGGGCGATGAGGGTGGCGAGGATGACGGCGCTGATGCCGAAGGCGGTCCAGATATCGGTATCGCCGACGCCAAGAATGTTGCCGAAGAGGAAGCGGTCGAGGTCGATTTTGACCTTCGCGTATTTGATGAGAATGATGCCGAGGGCGAACGCGACGATGTAGAGGGAGGCGATGGCCGTCTCGTCTTTGATGCGGCTGCTGCGGGCGATGAGCTGGCCTCCAATGGCGACGATGAGGGCCGCGATGAGGCCGCCGAAGAGGAGGCCAGCTGGCGAGAGGCCGATCACGATGGCGGCGATGGCCAGACCGGGGAGTAAGCTGTGGGCAAGCGCGTCAGCCGTGAGCGCGAGGCGACGAAGGATCACGAACGCGCCGAGGAAGCCGTTGGTGAAGCCGATGAGCAGGCAGATGAGCATGGCTCGCTGCATGAACTCGTAGCGGAAGGGTTCGGTGAGGAAGTCCAATTGTTCGGAAGGTCGGAAGGTCGGAAATGCGCTTTGCGGTTCAGTGGGAATGCCCGGCGAAGACTTTGGTGGTGAAGGCGGTGTCGACGTTGGCCTCGGTGAAGGTGGTCTCGGTCGCACCAACGGTGATGAGTTCGCCGTTCATGAGGATGACGTGGTCGAAGATCGTCGGGACATCGCCGAGTTCGTGGTGACTGACGATGATGAGTTTGCCGTGGGTGCGGAGTTCGTGGAGTGCGGCCGTGAAGGCGGCCCGCGCATTTTTGTCGAGGCCGGTGTAGGGTTCGTCGAGGAGATAGATGTCGGAGCGTTGCGCCCAGGCTCGGGCGAGAAAGGCGCGTTGCTGCTGGCCGCCGGAGAGCGCACTGATCTGCCGATTGGCGAAGGGTTCGAGGTCCATAATCTCGAGGGCTTCGGAGACGATGACGTGGTCGGATTTTTGAAATCGCCGCCACCAGCCGAGCTCCGGGTAGCGGCCCATCTCGACCAGGCCGCGGACGGTGATCGGAAAATCCCAGTCGACGGCTTCCCGCTGGGGGACGTAGGCGAGAGCTTTGCCTTGGGAATTGCCTTCGCTGACGCTGTGGCCGCGGAATTCGATGTTGCCCGTTTCCAGCGGGAGGAGTCCGGCGATGGCTTTGAGGAGGGTGGTCTTCCCGGCTCCGTTCGGTCCGAGGAGGCCGACGCAAGACCCACAGGCTAGCTCGAGGTTGAAGTGGTGAACTGCCGGGACTCGGTTGAAGGAGACCGTGAGGTCGCGTAGGATGAGGTGGTGACTCACGGGCTGGAGGGCGGGGGGATGGTCAGGACTTCTTCGAGATCGGCTTCGGCCCAGAAAGTTTCGTCGACGCTGGTGGTCGAGACGCGGAGGGCGTGCGGGATCGCGTCGGCCCACGTGGCGCGGAGAATGAGGTCCCAGCCATTGGAAGATGCGGGGAGGGTGAGCGGGATCTCGGTCGTCGGATCGGTGGGGGTGAGGGTGGTGGTGGCTTCGCCGGGTAGGAAGATCTCGAGGTGGCTGGGGATCGCGGTGGTCGTAACCATGAGGACGATCGAATGGGGCTCGGGGTCGTCTGCGGAGGTATTGGCGGTGGCCGTTGGGACGCTGGGTTCAGACGTGAGCCGGGCGATGGGGTAGGCGAGGGCAAGAAGCGCAACGAGGACCAACGCCAGGCGGATGAGTGGGTTGCCGGTCACGGGATGAGATCTTCGTTCCGCTTCGCGGCAAGTTTTCTATCGGCGGCTGGAAGCCGCCGCTCCTCGAACTACTTTTTCAGGGCGTCGACGATGGTGTTGGTGTTGTGACGGATCATCGATTCGTAGGTGCTGGCTTCCGTCTCTCCGAGGCCATCGGCATAAAGCTGGCCGCCAATCTTTGCGCCGGTCTCTCGGGTGATCTCGGTGATGATCTTCGGATTCTCGGTGCTTTCGACGAAGATGGCCGGGATGTCCTCGGCTCGGATGTCGTCGATGAGGTGACGGACGCGCTTGGACGAGGGTTGGTCGGCGGTGCTGAAGCCTTGCACCGGATGGACGGTGAAACCGTAGTCTCGAGCGAAGTACCCCAGAGCGTCGTGGGAGGTGACCAGGAGGCGACGGTCGCGGGGAAGCTCGGCGATGCGGAGTGCGGTCTCTTTCGAAAGTTGATCGAGCTGGTCCTGGTAAGCGGCGGCATTGGACGTGTAGCTCGTGGCGTGGTCGGGATCGGCGGCGATGAAGGCGTCGCGGATCACGTCGACGGCGATCTTCGCGTTGGCGACGCTGTGCCACCAATGAGGATCGGCGATGCGGCCTTCGGCATCGGCTTCCCCGTGTTCGTGATGGTGGTGGTCGTCGGGTTCACCGTGTCCATCCGCGTGATCTCCGTGCTCATCTTCCTCCTCGGTGAAGATGGGGTCGATGGAGTCGCCGATCACGACGAACGTGGATTGGTCACCAACGGCTTTCTCGAGGTCGCCGAGGAAGGACTCGAAGCCCAGACCGCTAGCCAGGACGACGCGCGCATCACTAACCTTGCGGATGTCACCCACGGCGGGCTCGAACGCGTGGGGATCGGTCCCCGCGGGGATGACGTCGACGACCTCGACGTTCTCACCGCCGACGTTGCGAGCTAGGTCGCCAAGGATGGTCGTGATCGCGGCGACGGGCAGTTTGTCGGCGGCTGGGGAAGGGAGCGGAAGGGCAAACAGGATGAGAGGCAGAACGAGGAAAATCTTTTTCATTCGGGAAGTGACTTGCGTTTTGGGAGTTGAGGATGGTTTGGGGGTGGATGCAAACTCAAAGTGCCTTGGGGCAGGCGGGGTGAGAATCAGCGGCTGATCTTGTCGAAGGTGATGCGGGTCTGCCGGTGGGGATTATACGGGACGCCCGGGGAATAGTGGCCCTGGAGGCGGTCGGGGGAGGTCGGAACGACCAGGGCGCTGTAGGTCGTGCGCCCGTCTTTGGAAATGATGAGTTGGACGGTGCGGTCGTTGACGACGCCGCTGATGGCGTATTGGTCGATGTAGCCAGCGATGCGATTGCCGGTCTGCGCGAGGTAGCCGCCGCCCCAATCCGGAACGAACCAACTCCCCGTGACGTCGACGCGGGCGGGTTGGCCATTTCCCCCCAACCAAGCGATGGTGGCTTGCTGGGTTCGGAAAGAACGCTCGGCCGGGGTCGTGCAAGCGGAGAGTCCTAGGGCGATGAAGAGGAGAACGGGACGTGCGGTCATGGCTGCGACGGAGTGAGCTGGCTGGTGCGTCAAAAGCAGATGAATTGACGGAAGAGAAAATGGCGGGCGTGCTGGAAGTCGGCCCAGCCGGCGGCTTCGGCGAGGGCGCGGTATTCTTCGAAAGAGAAGGCGCGGCGGACGGAGGCGCGGGCGTCGTTGCGCGTCATCGGCTCGCGCATCCAAACGGTCGTCATGACATCAACGCCGAGGGTGCCCCCGGCGCAGCGGCGAAGGTCGGCGACGAGGGCGTGGGAGGTGGCGAGGGAGCGGATCTGGCGGAAGACGGCGGTGGCGTCGTCGGCGCTGAAGTGGTGAATCGCCAGCGAGCAGTGAACGATGTCCCAAGTCTGGCCCGTGCCAAAGGTGCGGACGTCGCCTTCGTGGTAGGTGATCTCCGGATAGTCGTCGGAGAGTTCGCGGGCGATGGCGAGGGTGGAACTTTGCTGATCGACCGCGTCGATCTCGACGCGAACGCCGAGCGAGCGAGCGGAGTCAACGATCTGACGCGGGATGTCGCCGGAAGCCGTGGCTAAGTCGAGCAGGCGAGTGGGGCGATCGCTCGAGGCAGCTTGGAGCCACGGACGGACGGCGCGCAGGGTGAGCGCATAGCTCCCGAAGACTCGGTTGAGCGTGGCCAGGTTCTCGAGATCGCGGCGGAGAGCGGGGGAGTCGGGTTGGTCGACGTCCATCCACTCGGGTTCGGTCGGGTCGAAGCGGCGCGGGGACATGGGCTCAATTGACGATTTGAAGCACGGCCAACATGCGACCGGTCTGGCCCCGTTCCGTGCGGTAGGAATAATACGTGGCGAGGTCCGCAGCGGTGTTCACTCCCGCGTCGCGGAAGTCGCCGACGCCGCGCGCAGAGGCTTGCTCCGCGATGGTGGCCGCGAAGTCGACCTCGTAGTCGGGCGGACGGATGCAAGGGCTGACGATCACGGTGAGATGCGCGGGGTCGGTTCCGAATTCGTCGCGCAGCCGCCCGATGGTCGCACCGACGATGTCGAGTTCGGTCCCCTTCTTGCCGGAATGGGCGAGAGCGATCACGCGGCGGACGGGATCGGCGAACCAGACGGCGGCGCAGTCGGCCACGTAGATGCCGAGCGTGACGCCGGGGGTGGCGGTGACCAGCGCGTCCGCTCCGGCGGAGTGAGATGCGTCCGTGGCGGTGGCGACTCGATTGCCGTGGACCTGTTCGGCGGTCGCAAGGGGACTGAACTCGGCGGCGGTGAGGAGTCGGTCGTGGACTGGTCGGAGGCGGGCCAGGGCGGTATCGCGGTCCGTGGCGACAGCGACGCCGGGGAGTCGAGTGACGAACGCGGCTCGGCAGAATGGAGGGGTGGGAATGAAGTTGAGCAAGGTAGATTTGTCTCCTCCTCGGACGTTCTACCGGCGACCGGGGACGAAGGCTTTGCTTCGGCGGGTGGGTTTTTCTTCGAGGGCTTCGCGCATGGCGGGGGTGGGCGGCGGGGTCGGGGTGGCTCCGGGGGCGTTGGCGGCGAGGCCGACGATGGGGTCGCGAGCCTCGAGTTCCTTCGGGAGGGGAGGCTGCGGGGCCGTGGGATTCGTGATGCGGGCAAAGGCTTCGCGCTCCTTGGCGGCGAGGGGGTCGTCGAGAAGCTCGGTGTATTGGGCGTCGAGCGAGAGGGCGAGGTCGTACTGGGCGAGGGCGTCGATGTAGTCGAAGCGGGCTTGGAGGACGGTGGTCTGCGCTTGGAGGAGGGCGACCTGGGCGTTGAGGACGTCGAGCTGAGTGCCCGCTCCGGCGTCGAGGCGCTCCTGCGAGAGGCGCAGGGCCTCGGTGGCTTGGACGACGTTCTGCTGCTGGCTTTCGAGCGTCTCGCTGGCGGTCTGGAGATTGGAGATTGCCAGTTGCACGGCGAGGATGACCTGTCGGACGGAATCGTCGTAGGAGATGGCGGCTTGCTCGAGCTGGGCGCGGGCTTGCGCGGTGCGGCCGGCTGTCTCGAGGCCGTCGAAGATGGCCCAGCTCCCCTGGATGCCGGCGGTCCAGCCTTGAGTGATCTCGCCGAGACTGCTGAACGCGGTGTTGTTCTGGATGACGTAGCCGCTGGTGGCGGAGAGAACGGGAAAGTAGCCGGAGAAGGCCACCTTCACGTTCTGCGATTGGGCGAGAATGTTGCGGCGCTGGGACTTCAGGAGGGGGCTGCGCTCGATGGCGACGCGGATGGATTCGTCTGCGTTGATGGCCCGCGGTCGGTAGGGGAGGACGCCCACGACGTTGAAGGGGACTTCGCTCGGTGAGCTGGTGGGGTAATTTGCACCCAGGAGGACAACGAGTTCGTACTGGGCGATCCGGAGATTGTTGAGCGCCTGGATGAGGGGCGGCTTGGCGTTGGAGAGGGCGACCTCGGCTTGGAGGACGTTGAAGCGGGGGATGGTGCCGGCTTCGTAGCGGTTCTGCTGGTCGGTGAGCTGCTCTTCGAGGAGGTTGACCGATTGCTGCTGAGCGACGACGAGAGCGCGGTTGAGAATGACTTGGTGGAAGGACGTCTTCACCGACGAGATGGTTTGATCGATCGTCTGGCGAAGGGAGAAATACGCGCTGTCTTCGACGAACTTAGCGGCGCGGATGCCGGCCAGAACGCCGCCGCCGCTGTAGATGAGCTGACTGGCCTGGAGCTGGATGTTGTAGCTCTTGTCGTTGACGAAGAAGTTGAAATCCGCACCCCCGCCGCCACCATCGCCGAAGTCGATCGTCGAGATCGCGCCGTCCGGGGCCGTGATGGTTGCGGGTCCGATGGAGCCACCGCCGCGGCTGGGCTGCTTCGGGTCGACCAGGGAGCGTTGTTGCTGGGTGTAGGCGGCAGTGAGGTCGAGCTGGGGGAGGGACTGGGCGCGGATCTCGATGACCTGACCACGGGTGAGCCGAATCTGTTGGATGGCGTTGAGGATATCGGGGTTCTGCTTGAGGGCGGTCGAGATCGCGTCGTCGAGGGTGAGGTCGGGGACGTCGGGGTTGCGCTGGCTCTGGGCGAAGGCGTTGATCTTGCCGATGGCCTCGTCATTCATCCGGCGGATCTCCGCCGGACTCGGGGCCACCTCGTTGACGTTCGGTTCAATCGTGGGGACGAAGGGCGGAGCTTCGCCGGGATCGCCGAAGTCGTCCGGGAGTGCGAGTTCGCTCTCGTCGGCGGTGTCCGGGGTCGGCGAGGGCGTGGGTGAGACGTCTGCGGCGATGTCCCCCCTAGGGTCGGCGGCGATGGGTGCGGGGACCGGAGTCGGGGTGGCGGTCGCGGATGGAGTAGGCGTGGGCTCCTGGGCTCCCAACGAGAAAGCTGTCAGAAAAACGAATTGCGTGAGAGCGAAGTGGCGGATGGTCATTTTTCAGAATTCTCGGGGTTGTTTCGGCAGTATTCGAAAACCTTCGTGTAGATGTTGAGCCACATGTGTTGCTCCTCGGGGTCGAGGTGGTCCATCACGCGGTTGACGGCCTCGAAGATGTCCTGGCGGATCCGGTTGACGAGGATTTCGCCCTGCGGAGTGATGTCGACCAGAACTTTACGGCGGTCGCTGGAAGAGACGGAGCGGCGAACAAAACCAAGTTTGGCGAGTCGGTCCACCAAGCCGGTGGCAGCGGCGGTCGTGTGGCTCATCGCATCGGCGATCTGGCTCATACTCAACGCTCCCAGGGAGGTGATGTGGCCGAGGAGAACGTATTGAGGGAAGGAAACCGCGCCGGGAGACAGCTCCCCGGCGATTCGTAAAAGAAGCGCGCGTTGCAGGCCGACGATGATGTCCGCGAGCTGCTCTCGACCGTGCGTGGATAGGGGTTCGTTCGGGGTCTCGATCACGAAAGTTTAATGGCATTAACTTTCTGGTTCTGGAGCGTAAAGAACTAAAAACCCGTTAAAGCAAGGCATCCGACCGGATCGCCGGGATCGATGCTCTTTCCTTCATCAATACGGGCAAGATGGGTTGAGCGAGCCAATGAGGCCAGAGCGTGGGATTGTTGCAGTGGTGCGGGAACAAATGCTCCGCGGGAAAGGGTGCCGCGAAGGTAGTGGGGGCGGTCGCCGGGATTGGTAAGCCTCTCGGCGGTTGGCACGTCGACGAGCGGTGTGCCGGCTGCCTCGGCGGATGATCCCGCGAGACGGCGGAGTCCCGGGAGGACGAACAGAAGGGCGGTGACGTAGGTCGAGACGGGATTGCCCGGGAGGCCGAAGAAAGCGGTGGTTGGGTTGCGCCCAAAGAGGAAGGGTTTGCCGGGTTTCACGGCGACGCGCCAGAGATCGGGCGAGACTCCGTGGTCGCGGAGGGCCGCCCGGACGTGATCGTGATCCCCGACGGACACTCCACCGGTGAAGATGACGGCGTCGCAGGCGGAGGTCGCGGCGAGTGCGGTCGCGAGGGCGGCGGGAGAGTCCCGGGCGTGGGTGCTGACGGAAATCGTGAATCCGACGGTTGCGAGAAGCGCGGTGAGCATCGGGCGGTTGCTGTCGGGGATCTCGCCGGGTGCGAGCGGCGAATCCGCCGGGCGAACTTCGTCGCCGGTGGAGATGAGACCCACGCGGGGGCGGGCGTGAACGCTGACTTCGCCGATGCCGAGACTCGCGAGCAGCCCGATGCGCGCCGGGCTAACGATGTCGCCGGGTTGTAGGAGGGTCTGGCCAACGCAGAGATCGGCACCGGCGCAGCGGATGAACTCGCCGACCACTGGCGGGGCCAGAATCTCGATGTTCTCACGGGACCGGCGGACGTCCTCCTGCCTGACGACACAATCCGCACCTTGGGGGATGGGTGCTCCGGTGAAGATGCGGATCGCGGTGCCGGCATCGACCCGGAGTCGACGATCCGCGCCAGCCGGTTGCTCGCCGACGACGCGGAGCGGGTGGCCCGCGTCGCCCGCGCGGAGGGCGTAGCCGTCCATGGCACTTTGGTCGAAGCGCGGGACCGATGTCGGGGCGGCGATGAACGCTGCGGCGTAGCGCCCGAGCGCCGCGTCGGATCGGGTGGTCTGGGCGGGGAGGGGGAGAGAGATCCGAGGATGGTAGCGAGCGCGTCGGCCTCCGAGATCACTGCGCGGGTGAGTAAAGGCGGTCGCCCGGTGCCGGGCGACCAGAGATCACGTCGGCGATGAAAAATGGCGGGTCGCGGTCGTCGGAGACGCGCACGGTCCCCGTCTCGGACTCGGCTCCAACGGTGGTGAGAATCGATCCTGGGGGAGGGCTCTGGTAATTTTGTGAATCGACGAGGACGTAGTCGTGGCGGTCGCTGACGGCTTTCACGGCACCAATCCAATTCGGTGCCGTGGCGGCGGGAGGGGGTTCGGGTTTTGGCGGGAAGGCACTCTGCCAAAGGCCAGCAAAGAAATTGGGTTCATCCGTCGGCGCTCCAGCAGTCGTTGGAGCGGGGTTCGGAGTTTCCTCGTTTTCGGAGGGTTCGGTGGGCGGGTCGGTGCCTTCCGGGACGGACGAGGACTCGGAATCGACGGAGGAAGTGAGAACCGGACCGCCCTCGACGACCTCCGAATCGGCCGACTGGTCGCCATCTTTCGGCAGCAGGGCGCAGGCTCCGAGCAGAAGTCCGAAGGGAAGAACGAGGAGCGGGCGGCAATTCATCCGGGTCAGACTACGATGGGATGCGCGGCGATCCAATCGCGGAAAGCGGCGAGAGCGCGGGCGCGGTGGCTGATGGAATTTTTCACTGCGGCGGGGAGTTCGCCGAAGGTCTGGTCGTGGCCTTCGGGAATGAAGAGCGGGTCGTAGCCGAAACCCCCGGGACCCCGGTGTTCGGCGATAATGGTGCCTTCGATGACGCCAGCAAAGGTCGCGATAAGTTCGCCGTCACGGGAGAGCGCGAGCACGCAGCGGAAGCGAGCGGCGCGGGTGGCGGCGGGGAGTTTTGCCAGATTGGCTTGGAGGAGAGCGTTGTTGTCGGCGTCGGTCGCGTCCGGGCCGGCGTAGCGGGCTGAATACACGCCGGGCGCGCCGTCCAAGGCGTCGACTTCGATGCCGGAGTCGTCGGCGAGCGCCCAGCTGCGGACGTGGGCGGAGATGGCGTTGGACTTGAGCGCCGCGTTGGCCTCGAAGGTCGTCCCGGTTTCTTCGACCTCGGGGGCTTCGGGGTGGGTCGTGAGGTCGCTCACGTCAAATTTCCCGGCGAGCAGCATGGCGATCTCGACGGTCTTGTGGGCGTTGCGGGTGGCGAGGAGAAGGGGAGTGGATCGATGAGTTGCCATTTATGATTTATGATTCGGAGGAAGTGGGGGAGGATTCGCGGCTCGTCTTTACTCTTTTGATCCATGGCTCAGCGCAAACCGTTTCCGTTTACCGAATTTGAACCCAAGTGGCAGGAGCGCTGGGAAGCGTCCGGCGCGTGGCGGGCGAAGGACCCGGGAGAGGCGGGGTTCGACCCGGCTGCGCGCAAGGCCTACGTGCTCGACATGTTCCCGTATCCGAGCGGGGACGGGTTGCACATGGGCCATCCGCTGCAAAAGACGGCCTGCGACGTCGTGGCGCGCAAGCTGCGGATGGAGGGCGTGAACGTGCTTTTCCCGGCGGGGTGGGACTCGTTCGGCCTGCCGGCGGAGCAATACGCGGTCAAGACGGGCCAGCACCCACGGGTGACGACGCGGGCGAACGTCGCGAACTTCAAGCGTCAGATCAAGCAGTTGGGATTCTCGTACGACTGGAGCCGGGAGGTGGCTACCAGCGATCCGGACTATTACAAATGGACGCAGTGGATCTTCCTCAAGATCTACGACAGTTGGTTCGATGAAGAGACGGGGACGGCGCGGCCGCTGGCGGAACTGGAGATCCCGGCGGACGTGCGAGCCAGAGGCGAAGATGCGGTGCGCGATTTCATCGATTCGAAGCGGCTGGCTTACGTCGATGAGGCTCCGGTGAATTGGTCGCCGGACCTCGGGACCGTGCTGGCCAACGAAGAAGTCGACGAGTGGGTCGGTAAGGGTTTTCGCGTTGAGCGACGGCCGATGCGCCAATGGATGCTGCGCATCCGAGCGTACGCGCAACGGCTGATCGACGACTTGGACCTGCTGGATTGGCCGGATGCGCTGAAGGCGATGCAGCGAAATTGGATCGGGCGCTCGGTCGGAGCCACGGTCGAGTTTGCGATCTGCGATTCTCCGCTTTCGATTGAGGTCTTCACGACACGGCCAGACACGTTGTTTGGATCAACCTACCTCGTGCTAGCTCCGGAACATTCTCTGGTGGACGTGGTCGTGGTCGGCGAGCAGCGAGGGGCGGTCGCGGAATACCGGCGGGAGGTCGCCGCCAAGTCCGATCTGGAGCGGACGGACCTCGCCAAGGACAAATCGGGCGTGGCGACGGGCGCTTTTGCGATCAATCCGGCGAACGGCGAACGGATCCCGATCTGGATCGCGGATTACGTGCTGATGGGCTACGGGACGGGAGCGATCATGGCGGTCCCGGCGCACGACGAGCGAGATCGCGAGTTCGCGGAGCAGTTCGGTTTGGAGGTGCGGGAAGTCGTCCGGGAAGACGGGAGGTCATCCGCTGATCTTGCGGCGGCGTTTACCGGCGACGGGGTGGCGGTGAATTCGGGATTTCTCGATGGAATGGCAACTGGGGACGCCAAGCGGGCGATGATTGATTGGCTCGAAGCGGAGGATCGCGGTCGAGGGTCGGTCAATTACCGGCTACGAGATTGGCTTTTTTCGCGGCAGCGGTATTGGGGCGAACCATTCCCAATCGTGTGGAAGGACGGTCGGCACGCGGCTTTGGCAGAAAGCGAACTCCCGTTGCTGCCACCGGAGATGGAGGATTTCAAACCCGCCGGGGACGGGCGTTCGCCCCTCGCGAAGGTGCGGGAGTGGGTCGAGCTGCCGGATGGCAGTGAGCGGGAGACCAACACCATGCCGCAGTGGGCGGGCTCGTGCTGGTATTACTTGCGGTTCCTCGATCCGCAGAATGCGGGCGCGCCGGTCGACCCAGAACTCGAGCGTTACTGGATGGGAGAGAAGGGCGTCGATCTCTACGTCGGCGGGGTTGAGCACGCGGTGCTGCACCTTCTCTACGCGAGATTCTGGCACAAGGTCCTCTTCGATCTGGGCGTTGTCGGGAGTCCGGAGCCGTTCCATCGGCTGGTCAATCAGGGGCTGGTGCAGGGTGAAGACGGGCAGAAGATGTCGAAGAGCCGCGGCAACGTCGTGAACCCGGACTTGGTGGTCGCGGACTTCGGCGCGGATTCGCTGCGGTTGTTCGAATTGTTCATGGGGCCCCTGGATCAGCCGAAACCCTGGAGCATGAAGGGGGTGGAGGGCGTGCATCGATTTCTGGCGAGAGTCTGGCGCTTGGTCATGGTCGAGGATCAGGAAGGGCGGTGGGACTTGTGCTCAGAGTTGTCGGACGTCGACTTGACGACGGCCCAGCGCCGAGTGGTCCACGGATCGATCAAAAAGGTGACCGAGGACGTGGCGGAGTTCGGCTTCAACACCGCGATTTCGCAGATGATGATTCTGACCAACGAGTTTGTCGGCGCGTCACCGCGTCCGGTCGCCGGGCTGCACACGTTGTTGCGACTCCTGCGCCCGTTTGCGCCTCACCTCGCGGATGAGCTGTGGGAGCGGCTCGGAGCGAGATTTTCTGCTTTCGAGGGCCTAGCGTCGCAACAGTCGTGGCCGGAGTGGAGCGAAGACTATCTGATCGACGATGAGGTTGAGATCGTGGTTCAGGTCAACGGGAAGTTGCGCGATAAGCTGACTGTCAAAAAAGACGCGTCGCGCGAAGGCATCGAAGCAATCGCGATGGCGAGCGGCAAAGTCACGGAAGCCGTCGCCGGACTGTCCGTCGTCAAAGTGATCGTCGTGCCGGGTAAGTTGGTGAACGTCGTGGCAAAATAGTCCCACCTCTTGAGGGGGGTGAACCCCCGAGCAAGACCCCGCGCCGACGCAAGCCCCCCACCTTTCCAGAACGTGACGAGGCAACCTCCCGCACTCCCGCAGCCTGCCAAACAAACGGACGGCCGTCAGTTTGATTGGCTGGGGGAGGGGGGGGAGTCTGGGGTTGTGCGTTGGGTGGCGGTGTGAGAGGGAAGGGAGATGCAGATTCGCGGGTTGGCGTGCGGGATTTTTTTAGGGCTGGCTGGTTGGGCTTTGGCGGATTGGGAAACGGTTGAGATCGGGGGGCGGGATTACGTTTCGTTGGAGAGCGTGGCAGAGTTCTACGGCATGGCTCCTCCGGGGACCGACGGGAAATCGAACGGTCAGACGATCTGGGAAGCCAAGGGGGGCGGTCGGTCCTTGCGCGGGAAGGAGGATAGTCGGGAGACGATGTTGGACGGGGTGAGGACCTGGATGGCATTCCCGCTGAAGATGAGAGGCGGCGAGCCACACGTTTCGCGGACGGACGTGAGCAAGACCTTCGAGCCGGTGTATCGTCCCGATAAAGTGCCGGGGCTGCCGAAGGTGAAAACGGTGGTCCTCGACCCCGGACACGGTGGTCACGACAAGGGAGCGAGCAGCCGCTTTGGGTACGAAAAAGAGTTCACACTGGATCTGACCAAGCGGGTCCGCAAGAGGCTGGAGAAGGCGGGCGTCAAGGTGGTGCAGACGCGGCTGGGCGACTCGTTCGTTGAATTGACGTCGCGCGCGGCGATGCCCAACAAATACGCCGGGGCGATCTTCGTGAGCCTGCATTTCAATTCGGCGGGGTGGAAACCTTCGGCCAACGGAATGGAGATCTTCACCATCCCCGCCAGGGGAACTCCGCCGACGGGGCAGAGCAAGGTGCTGGCTCGTGACGTGGGCAAAGAAGATGGCCACGAGCTGGAACCGGCTAGCTCCGTCTTGGCGAACGCGATCTTCCCAGCGATCCTGGCCAAGACTCGTTTGTATGACCGGGGGGTGAAGCGAGCTCGGTTCTCGGTCTTGCGCAATGCGGACGTGCCGGCGGTCTTGATCGAGGGCGGGTTTCTCACGAATCCCTCGGAGGCAGCGCGAATCGCTTCGACGACCTGGCGGGACGGCCTCGCGGAAGGAATCGTGGACGGGATCCTTGCTTACATCGCGCTCGTGGATCAAGGCGTGGTGCCGAAGGGCATCGAAGCGCTCGGTGGGAAGGCAACGACGGAATTCGTGCCGGCCAATTGACGAATTTTTCGACGCTATCCTGCGGACGGGACGGGAGGCCGGAATCGCGGGTCGGGGGCAATCGCGGCAGGCGTCGTCATGGTCCCGGGTGGGGCAGCGGCACCGTGAAACGCCAAAAAAAGCCCCGCATCCTTAGCGAAAAGAATGCGGGGCAGGTAATGTTTGGCGGATGACTTCCGCCACGGGGGACTCAGTCCGCGTCGTATGGCAGGGAAGAGTCTTGGAGGAAGATGAGGACCTTGTCGTCGTCCGTCTTCACGTAGCCTTTGGTGTATTCGACCTTGGTTTCTTCGCCGTCGGGACCGGTGAAGAAGTAGTGACCCATGGCGATCGCGACGTTGCCGTGCAACTTGACCGTATGATTGTCGAAGCGGACTTTCGACCAAGGCTTGAGCGCGAAGCCCTTGTCCTCTGGAAAGTCGTCGTTGCCGCCGACAAAGTAGCTCAACGATCCCTCGAGATCGGGTCGGAAGGGAATGTCAGACGCCAACGTTGGCTTGAACTGGATCGGCCCGAGGTCGAAAGCGTAGGCGCTCTTGGCCGCGTTCTCGGCGGTTGCTTCGGCATCGTCGCCTGCTTTTCCAATGGCGACGACGGCGTCGCCCCACATTTTCTGAGCTGCTTCTATGTCGGCGGTCGTGATCGCCGGACCCGTTGGAAGGGTGTCCACAAAGTCAGCGATCTTCTCGTCGGCAAAAAGAGCCACGGGTGTGAGCGCCGTAAGCACGGCAGCGAGGGCGGTGAGTTTTAGGGAATTGCGTTTCATCGGAGGTATAAACGTATCAAGTGGTCGCTTCGGTCGAGTCTAAATGAGGTCGGTGGTCGGCAATGTTCTACCGTGATCGCACTCGAGAGATCCGCCAGATCGTGTCGTGGGCGTCTTCGCTCACGAGGAGTGCCCCGTCTTTAGCGACCGTCAACCCGACCGGGCGACCCCAGACTTTTCCATCGTTGGTGGTGAAGCCGGTGACGAAGTCTTCGTAGGTCCCGTCGGATCTGCCGTCCGTGAGGGGGACCCGGACGACTTTATAGCCGGTGAGGGGTTCGCGATTCCACGAACCGTGGAAGGCCGCGAAGATGTCGCCGTGGTATTTATCGGGAAACTGGTCTCCCTCGTAGAAGACGAGATTCAAGGTCGCGGAGTGGCTCTGCACCAAGACGTCGGGCACGGAGACCGTGTCGGCGAGATCGAGGTGGGGATCTTTCGCGTGGCGGGGATCGGGATTTGGGCCGATGTAGAAATACGGCCACCCGTAGAAGGCCCCCGGTGCGACGCTGGTGATGAAATCTGGAACGAGGTCGTTGCCGAGGCCGTCGCGCTCATTGACGGAGGTCCAGAGGTCGCCGGTCGCGGGGTCGATGGCAATGCCGACGGGGTTGCGGATGCCGGTGGCGAAAACAGCTTTGTCCGAGCCATCGGGGTTCATGACGAAAATGCGGGCGCGGTGGTGTTCGATCTCGAGGTCCTTCCGGTCGACGTTGGATTTCGAGCCGATGGACACGAAAAGCTGGGAGTCGTCGCCGGAGAAGCAGATGTCACGCGTCCAGTGGCCGCCGCCCGTGAGGTGCCCACCTTCGGAATGCGTGGTGATCGTCTCGGGTCCCCCGGTCGCTTCGGTGTCTCCGGATTGATAAGGAAAACGGACCACGTCGCCGGTGTTGGCGACGTAGAGCCACTCCGGGTCGTCGGCGGGGTAAAACGCGAGACCGAAGGGTTTGTCGAGCCCGTCGACGAAGAGCGCGTTGAGGTCGGGCTTGCCGTCGCCGGTCGTGTCGCGCAGGACGCGAATGCGACCGGGTTTGGACTCCGTGACGAAAATATCGCCGTTCGGCGCGGTGAGGAGGTAGCGAGCGTTCTCGAGTCCTTCGGAGACCCATTCTTCGATCTGGAAGCCTTCTGGAACCTGAGGCATGGCACCTGCGGGGCGGTCGACGATCTCGGATTTGTTGTGGACGGAATCCGTCGCAAACGGTTGGGGAAGGCTGTCGGCGGTGATCTTGTAGGCCTTCCCAGGGTGAGCCGAGGTGTGATCGCCCGCAGGGCCTTGGCCGGGGAGGGCCAGGGCGGCGGTGGCGGTTGCCGCAAGGGTGAGGATGATGTTTCGCATGGGGGGACTTCGGCGACTGGAAGCCGCCGCTCCTTGAAATGACCTTCGGTCAGTTGTTTTTCTTCTTCTCTCTCGGGATCTCCCACTGGCGGTCGTAGCGAGCAGAAGGGAAATTTTTACATTCGGTGTACCTCCGGGATCGCGCGTGGAGGCGAGGGCGGACGTTAGGGCGAGAACTCCGAGTGGTGCCGGGGCCGACCGGGGCCGAGGTCCCAGCGGTCTTCGTGCGGGACGTCGGCCAGCTGGCTCGCGACTTGGCCTTCCAGGTGCAGGGTGCGGGTTGGAAAGGCGATGGAGAGCCCCCGGTTATGGACCGCGCGCATGATCTTGCAGTTCACGCGTTGCCGGGTGTCCATGTGGGTGAGCCAAGCGGTCGACTTGGTGAAGTAATAGACGAGGATGTCGAGCGAGCTGGACCCGAAGTCGGTGAAGTTGACGAGGATGAAGTCCTGGTGGACGCCGTCGTCGGCGCGGAGGAGTTCGCGGATGTCTTCGACGAGGCCCTCCATGTCGGCGGCGGTCGAGTCGTAGGTGACGCCGAGCGTCTGCTTCACGCGGCGCTTGGGCATCTGCGTCCAGTTATCGATGGGTTCGTTAGCGAGGACGCCGTTGGGAACCGAGACGATGGTTTTCGGGAAGGTGCGGATCTTGGTGGAGCGCAGGCCGATGGATTCGACGTTGCCGTCGACGGTGTCGCCGACCTGGATCCAGTCGCCGACCTTGAACGGGCGGTCGAGCACGATCATGAACGCGCCGAAGCCATTTTTCAGGGTGTCTTGAGCGGCGAAGGCGACGGCGGCGGTGCCGAGTCCCAGGGTCGTGATGAGGCCGGTGAGGTTGTAGCCGAGATTGTCGACGACCATGAGCACGCCCACGATCAGGACAAAGATCCGGAGAGTTTTCTTGATGAGTGGGGCGAATCCTGCGGCGGCGGAGCCGGGGCGCTCGCCGACACGGGCGCCGATCTGGTTGGCGACTAGATCCGTGAGTCGGACAAATCCCCAGACGACGGTGCCCATGAGGACAGCGCGGACGGCGTTGCCGACGAAGCTCGAAACGGCGGCTTCCAGTGGGAGGACGAGGACCGCGAGGTAGACGCCGTTCGCGAGGATGAAGACGGAGAGCGGGCGTTCGATGGCTTCGAGGACGTCTTCGTTAAGGCGATTTTTGCGACGTTTGGCGAACCGGCGGAGTCCGCGAAACAGGAGGTTGATGACGAAGCGCCGGAAGGCGAGGAAGGCCAGCAGGATAAAGAAGCTGGCCGCAAGCTGACCGACGGTGAAGCCGAAGATCGGGATGGCAGCGATACGGCGGATCTGCTTGAGCGTGCCGGCGAGGAGCTTCTGGTCCTTGGTGGCGTCGTCGGCGAGCTGGTCGACCTTGGCACCGACATTCTTGACCGCTGCAGCAACGGCCTCTTGGCCCGGCAGTGGGGTGGGTGACGCGACGGGCGGAGTGTCGGGTGCCGTCTTGCTTTGGATCGCCGCTGGCTCATCGCTGGCCAGCGACTTTGCTCGGTCGCTGGCTTGAAGCGTGGGTAAGAGGAAGCCGAGAAAGAGGCTGAGGGCGAGGGCGTATCGAGTCATGGAGTGGCTACTTGGGTGGTAGGTCCCGGGGGGCATTGACCTTGCGTGGGATTTGCGAGGCGTCAAGGGCGGGCAGATTTTTTGGGTTCGCTATTTGGACGGGGTCGGGCAGGTTGCGCGGCGGTGATGGAGCTTGCGTTGATCGATGCCGTTGGGCCGTTTTTTCGGGGTTATCGGAAGCGCCGGATCAATTGGTCGAAGATCCCGTTCGATCATCTGGAGCGAGAGGGGGAGGTGGCGGAGCTCCAGTGGGCGCGGATCCGTGAGGAGATGGGCGTGTTGGGTCGGCGCGTGCGGGAGGTGGGGTTCACGGCGGTCACGCTGGACGACGTGGCGCACCTCGCGGATCACGCGTGGTACGAGGCGGGGGTGCGGGCGGAGATCGCGGGCTTGCGGCAGCGGTTTCGGGTGATCTTCGGGGACTTGAAGGCTCTGGGGTTGGGGATTTATCTCACGTCGGACTACCTCACGACGACGGCGGCGGTGGACGCGAGGATTGGAAAATCGGCCCGGGCGGCGCGTGAGTGGTACGCGGAGCTGGTGGGCGGATTTTTGGCCGATTTCCCGGAGGTGGACGGGGTGATCCTGCGGATCGGGGAGAGCGATGGGGTCGACGTGGAAGGGAAACTGCGGAGCCGCTTGGCTGTCCGGTCGGCGGGGGCGGTGAACCGGCTGCTGCGAGAGGTGCTGCCGATCTTTGAGAATGCCGGGCGACGATTGATCCTGCGGACTTGGACCGTGGGAGCTCACTTGATCGGCGATCTCATTTGGAATCCGCTGAGGTTGTCGCAGGCGGTGGAGGGGATCGACTCGGCGGCGCTGGTGGTCTCGATGAAATACGGGGAATCGGATTTTTTCCGCTACCTGTCACTGAACCGCCAATTTTTCCGGATCGACGTGCCGAAGATCATCGAATTTCAAGCCCGGCGTGAATACGAGGGCGCGGGCGAATACCCGTCGTTTATCGGTTGGGAGTGCGAGCACTACGCGAAGGAATTGGCGGCCGCGACGGGGGTGATCGGTCTGTCGGTGTGGTGTCAGACCGGGGGCTGGCATGGATTCCGGCGGTTGGCGTTCTTAGACGACGATGCGGTGTGGATCGAGATGAACGTGGCGGTGGCGATCGGCGTGGTGAAGGATGGCTTGCCGGTCGAGGAAGTGATCCAGCGCTTCGTGGGAGCGGAGAAGGCCCCGGCGACGCTGGAGCTGCTGCGGCGCTCGGACGAGGTGGTGCGGGAGTTATTTTACATCGAGGAATACGCTCGGCAGCGGCTCTACTTCCGCCGGGTGCGGATCCCCCCGCTGCTGCAGGTCTATTGGGACACGATCTTCGTGAACGACGCGGTGCGGAAGGTGATCGGGCACTTCGTGCACGATCCCGAGCGGGCGATTCGGGCGGGAGAGGCCGCGTTTGCGAACTTTGAGCGGATGGAGGTCACGGCGGCGACGGCGGGCCTGCCGGTGGAAGACATTCGCTTCATGCGGGACACGTTCCGGATCATTCTCCTGGCGCGGCGGTATTACTTGATGCCGTTTGCGCCCGAGCTAGCGAGCGAGATTGAGGAGGCGAAGCGGGCTTACAAGCAGCGGTGGCCGCGAAAGGTGCGGCACCGCTATCGCATCAAGACGTCCTTCCAGCCAACGAACGTGAAGCGGCGAACGATCGCTTGGGTGTCTCGAGTGGTCATCCGCAACCGGCCGGAGTACCGGACGGTCTTCGACCGGTTGTTCACGCTGCGGGTGCTGGCGTGGATCTACTGGCTATTCCGGGTGCGACACCAGCGCGCGATGCCGAAGTTCATGCGCAAGAGCGCGATGGGGGTCGACGCGGTTTTCAAATAGTGCGAACGAAGCAACGGGGGTTCGGGAAGACCCGGGCCGCGCTCGTTATTTAGAATTATTCTTGATCCACTTCTCGGGTGTGGCAGATTGCATTTGTGACGAAGGGACTTGAAGCGCATTACCACGAGACCATCGGGAACGTGGGTCTGCGCGACACGCCGCAGCGGCGCCACGTCTACGACCTCTTGCTGACGAAGCGGGATCACCCGACGGCGACCGAGGTCTTCATGCGGGCAAAGGACGGGATGCCGACGATCTCGCTGGCAACGGTCTACAATTCGCTCGAGACGTTGGTGGGCTGCGGGCTGGTGAAGCAAGTGCACGTGGATCGGGAGCCGACGCGGTTCTGCCCAAATCTCGAAGAGCACGGCCACTTCGTCTGCGACAAATGCCACTCCGTCTACGACGTTGACCTTGCCTCGGGCCGGACGGTCGGGCGGACGTGGGAGCTTCCCAAAAATTTCACCGTCACGGCGCACGAAGTCTCGCTTCGCGGCGTCTGCGCGGCGTGCAATTCTAAATAACTAATTTCCATGAGCAGTCTGAAAATCGAAAATCTCCACGCCCAAATCGGCGACACATCCATCCTCAAAGGTCTCAATCTCGAGATTCCCAAGGGCGAGGTGCACGCGATCATGGGTAAAAACGGCAGCGGCAAGAGCACTCTCGCGAAGGTGATGGCCGGGCACCCGGATTACACGGTCACCGAAGGGGCCGTCTACATGGACGGCGAGAATATCTTGGAGATGGAAGAGCCGGACGCGCGGGCGCGGGCGGGGCTTTTCCTCGCTTTCCAATATCCCAACGAGATCCCCGGGGTGACGATTGCCAATTTCATCCGCGCGGCGGTGCAGTCGCGCCTGCCGGAGGGCGAGGAACTGGAGGCAACCGATTATTACGGGAAGCTCTACGAGAAGATGGATTCGCTGAAGATCGACCGCGCCTTCACGTCGCGATCGGTGAACGAAGGATTTTCTGGCGGAGAGAAAAAGCGTTGCGAGATCCTGCAGATGGCGATGCTCGAGCCCAAGTATGCGGTCCTCGACGAGACGGACTCGGGCCTCGACATCGACGCGCTCAAGATCGTGTCCGACGGCGTGAACGCGCTGCGTGGCCCGGCGTGCGGAATGCTGGTCATCACGCATTACCAACGCTTGCTGAATTACATCGTCCCGGACCGCGTCCACGTGATGGTCGATGGTCGAATCGTTCTCAGCGACGACAAGGACCTGGCGCTTAAGTTGGAAGCGGAAGGTTACGATTGGGTGACCGCCGACGCTGCGGCTGCCTAGACCACCGAGAAACCCGAACCGAACCGAAAAAAATTATGACAGCAGCTTCTGGAGACCAAGCCCGACTTCGACGTCAATCAGGACGTTGGCAATTTTAGCTACGAGATGAAGTACGCCTACGACGCGGGCGTGGGCTTATCGGAAGATACGGTCAAATACATCGCCGACGTGAAGAAAGACCCGGAGTGGATCCGAGATTTTCGTCTCAAGGCGTATAAGAAATTTCTCGAGAAGCCGATGCCGACGCATTGGGCCTCGACGGATCTGGAGAACATCATCTTCGAGAAGATCCGCTATTACCTCTCCCAAGGCCAGACGCCGAGTCGGACTTGGGACGATGTGCCGGAAGAGATGAAGCAGACGTTCGAGCGTCTCGGTATCCCGGAGCAGGAGCGAAAGTTCCTCGCGGGCGTCGAAGCTCAATTCGACAGCGAAGCGGCTTACTCCAACATCAAGGCCGCTGTCGGCGAGCAGGGGGTTATCTTCGTTGGCAGCACCGAGGGTCTGCACAAGCACCCGGAGATCTTCAAGAAGTGGTTTGGGAAAGTCATCCCGACCGGCGACAACAAGTTTAGCGCGTTGAATAGTGCCGTGTTCAGCGGTGGCTCATTCATCTACGTGCCGCCGGGCGTGAAGGTGAAGCACCCGCTGCAGGCCTATTTCCGAATCAACGCGCAGAGCTTCGGCCAGTTCGAGCGGACTTTGATCATCGCCGACGAAGGCAGCGAGGTGATGTACATGGAGGGTTGCACCGCGCCGAAGTTCGAGACTTCGACGCTGCACAGCGCCGTGGTCGAATTGGTCGCACTGAAGGGTGCGAAGATTCAATACGTGACCGTTCAAAACTGGAGTCCGAACGTTTTTAACCTCGTCACCAAGCGCGGCCTCGCCCACGAGGATGCCGAGATCAAGTGGATTGATTGCAACATCGGTTCGCGGCTGACGATGAAGTATCCTGGCGTCGTGATGAAGGGCAAGCGGGCCCGGGGAGAGGTGATCAGTATCGCGCTCGCGGGAGACGGTCAGCACCAGGATACGGGTGCTAAAATGGTCCACGCCGCTGACGATACGACGTCAAACATCGTGTCCAAGTCGATCAGTGTCGGCGAGGGCCGCGCGACCTACCGCGGGATGGTTCATCTTCCGAAGCACCTAAAAGGCTGTAAAAACAACACCGAGTGCGACGCGCTGCTCATCAACTCGAAGAGCCGCACCGACACTTACCCAGCCATCGTGGCGCGTGGTCAGCAGAACGCCTGTCAGCACGAGGCGAGCGTGAGCCAGATCAGCTCCGAGCAGATCTTTTACATGCAGCAGCGTGGGCTGACGCAGGCGCAGGCGATGAGCTTGGCGGTAAACGGGTTCGTGAACGATCTCGTCCGGGAGTTTCCGATGGAATACAGCGTCGAACTCAAGCGCCTGATCGACATGGAAATGGAAGGTTCGGTCGGGTAGCCGACTGGCTGCTGGGGAGGTCTGTAGTATATGAGTGGATTATTGGTCGAAGAAGCGAAGGAAGCTGCGGCGGTGAACGGGGGAGATTTTTCCGAAGATGCGGAGGTTTTGAGCTTCACTCCGGCGGGAAATTTCCCCGAGTGGTTTCAGGAGACCCAGCGGGCAGCTTGGGGAGACTTTTTGGCGACGAAAGCGCCGGTTCGGACGGACGAGCCATGGCGCTTCGCCTCGATCAAATCCGCCGGACTCGATGGGTTTGTCGCCCCACCGGAGGTCGGGAGCGAAGGCCGTCTGATCAACGCGTCCCATCTGGGCGACAGCTGGTCGGCCAAACTGGTCTTCGGTAACAACCGACTACTCCACCGTGAGATCGGGGGATTGCCCGAGGGCGTGTCGGTCGTGCCGCTCGACGACGCGGCGCGCGACCACGAGGGACTGATGCGCGAGTATTTCATGGCGCAGCCGGTCGAGCTCGGATCGCACCGCTTCGCCGCGCTGCACCGCGCGATGGTCACGGGGGGGGTGCTCGTCCACGTGCCGGCCAACGTCGAGGTCCCGGAGCCAATCGAGATCCATCATTGGGTCGAGGGTGAGAACTCGTCGGTCTTTCCGCACACCCTCATCATCTGCGGGACGAACAGCAAGGTGACCGTTGTCGACCGATTCATTTCGGCGGACGGCCACCGAGCTTTGGCCTGCGGCGTGAATGATCTGCACGCGGGGGTCGGGGCGAATCTTCAATACGTCTCGGTCCAAGATTGGTCTCCGAAGACGACGGCGTTTCACATCAATTCGACCATCGTCGACCGCGACGCAACGGCGACCGCGCTGGCGCTCAACCTCGGCGGTCACTACGTGCGGGGCGAGAGCCTGAGCCGGATGGTCGGACCCGGCGCCCGCAGTGTCATGCTGTCGGTCAATCCGACCGATGGCGACCGCGAGATTGACCAGCGCACGCTGCAGGATCACTCCGCGCCAAATGCGACCAGCGATCTGCTTTACCACAATTCTTTGGACGACGAGGCGCGCACGATCTTCGCGGGCCTGATCAAAGTCGGCGAAGGGGCGCACGGGACGGACGCCTACCAAAAGGTGCGGAATCTTTTGTTGAGCGATGAGGCAGAGGCAAATTCGATGCCGGGCCTCGAGATTCTCGCCGACGAGGTTGCTTGTTCGCACGGCGCAACTTCCGGACAAATCAACGAAGACGAGGTCTTCTACATGCAGGCGCGGGGGATCCCGGAACGGCTGGGTCGACGGTTGATTTTGGCCGGATTCTTCGACGATCTATTGGGTCGGATCGAGGGTGTAGATTTGCGAGCGAAGCTGAGCGGCGTGTTGCACGAGCGACTCGGGGTCCCGAGTGATACCCAATCGAGCGTATCCGAATCCGCGTTGGCGGATTCCACTTCCTTTGAACCCAATCGCTGAGGTAGGTCGGTGAGATGAATCCCGGCGCACTCCTGTATAACGCTGGTGCCGGTTCGGCTGGCGACCTCACTGCGGATGAGCTAGCCGCCGCACTCTCTTCGCGAGGGGTGGCGGTCCGGACGATTGAGATCGAGGGGGGGGCTGATCCCGGGGAAGCGGCCCGGTCTGCGATGCAGGACGGCGTCCCCTTCATCATCGTCGCGGGTGGCGATGGCACGGTTGGAGCCGTGGCGTCGGCATTGATCGGCACGGAGATAGCGCTCGGGATCATACCGGTCGGAACTTTTAATAATTTTGCGCTCAGCCTTGCACTTCCGACGGACGCGCTGGAGGCCTGCGAAGTGATCGGAGCGCGTCGGCTGCAATCGATGGATGTCGGATTTGCCAACGGCCATCCGTTCTTCGAGTGCGCGGGGCTCGGTCTGGATGCCGAGATCTTTCCGCTGGGTGAGGAGATCAAGTCCGGTGCCTTTGCAAAATGGATCGCGCTCTTCCGCAAGGCCTTTCGCTACCCAAGGCAATGGTTCGAGTTCGAGTTCGATCGTCCCGTCTGTGAAGCGATCGTCGCAGACGTTGAGGCGGGGAACCCAGCGGACGCTCGGAAGTTCGCACGATTGTCCAGCCGCAGAATTCGGCTGCGGGCACTCATGGTGACCGTCTCCAACGGCCCGTATTACGGAATGAACTTCGCGGTCGCGCCAAACGAGAAGGTCGACGACGGCCTGCTCACGGTGAACGTCTTCAAACGCTTCAGTCGGCTCGAATTGTGGTGGCACTTTCTTTCAATCAGCAGTGGGCGGCGGAGTTTTTCACCAAAAACTCTCCAGTTTCGGGTTAAAGAGGTGAACATCTCGGGTCCGAAGACGGTCCGAACTCACCTCGACGGGACCTTGGTCGACGAGTGGCCGCTGCGTATCAATGTGAGGCACAACGCTTTGCGCGTGTTTGGACCTCCGACAACAAAAGCCCCGTCTTCTGTGTAACGAAAGCGACGCAAACGATTTTTTCATTGTCAAAGGTCAGGGGCCACGCCAATGTTTAAGAAACCTCAATTAACTCATGACCAAATTCCAAAACATTCTAGCTGTCTGTGCGGTTGCACTCGCATTCGCCGGGCACCAAGCCACGGCACAAAACTCCGTTCGTCTCTTCAAAGACGAGTTGGAGAAAAAAGTCGGTAATAAGAAGGGGGTTGCTGCTGCGAAAGCTGCTGGGCGGACGATCAAGAGATTTCTGCGGCGCGACGCCGAGAAAGCGGTTGCGTTTGTTCGGATCGGAAATGCTGCTGTTACGGACGTTTCTAGGAAGAACCAACTTGGCAGGACGGCTGATATTATTTTGCTCAACGCGTCGCGTGGTTTCCTCGGGTCTGACCTTCTGACTGATCGTCGATTTTCTCGATTTGTCCGGTTGGTGGTTCGGCGGCTTCCAGGCAACCAAAAGACTGACGCTGTTCTCGGGAAAATCTCGGACACCTTGATCAGGGTGAATCTTTCAAGAGGTGGGAGAGCTACCCAAGACCAATTTCTCCGCAATCTGGTTTACGGTGCTGGTGGCCAAATCCCGCCGATGTCGTAAGGCCGGGCTGGATAAGTTTCAGAAAGGAGCGGGACCGGAAGGTCCCGCTCTTTTTTTTGTTTTGGGGCGGGGCGTATTGGGTGAACCGCAGCTTGATGCTGAAGTCAAGCAGCGGGTATCTCTGATCGAGCGAGGCTCGTTCTTCTGGTGACACTCAGATCTCGTTCTCGTCGGGACGGGAGCCATCGACCGCCGAGCGGACGAGTCGGTGCGGATGAAGGAGTGAGCGGCTACGAGAGCTTTTTGCTCCCGCCGGATACCGGAGATCGTGAAAGGCAAATTTACCGAACTGAGCTTGTCGGATTGGGCTGATCCCGCATTAGCGGTTGGCCGCATCGTGTGGAATGGACGTTGAGCGGATCGAAGCGATCTGACTACTGTCGAACTGATGAAGACCTTGAGCTGGATTGGTCGATTTTTAGGCGGGCTTGGCGTCTTGGGATTGGTGGCGGTCGGGGTGCTTGTCTGGGTATTCACCGGATGGAAGCAGGAGCGGGAGGCAGCGTTGGTGGCGGGAAGCCGGGTCGTCGAGACCAGGCTCGGGGCGGTCGAATACGTTGACGAAGGTGACGGCCCCGCCGTCCTCGTTCTTCACGGCGCCCCGGGTGGCTTTGACCAGGGGCGTCTGTTTGGGTCGGCACTTCGAGCCGAGGGGTTCCGGGTAATCGCTCCTTCGCGGCCGGGTTACCTGCGGACACCTCTGGAGTCTGGGCTATTGATTGCGGACCAGGCCGAGCTGATGGACGCGTTGCTCGAGGAGCTTGGGATCGAAAGCGTCGCTGTCCTAGGTGTTTCGGTTGGTGCCAGCGTTGCCTTGGACTTTGCCAGGGCGTCGCCCAACAAGACCGTAGCCGTCGTGGTGATCTCCATGATCACCCAGCGGAGCTTCGACGAATTTAATCTTCCGCAGACGGAGGAGCTGCTCGAGGAACGGGTGCTTATGGACACCACCGGGGACATGGGCACCTGGTTCGCTTCGGTCTTGGCGGCTCGCCGCCCCGAGGCTTTGCTGGGGGCGGTCTTGGATCGAGATAGCATTCTCGATGCTGGGGAAAAAACGCAGCTGGCTACTGAGGTCGTCTCCAATGATCGACGGCTGGCTTTCTTCCGTGACCTCACTCTGACCATCGCTCCGCTGGAAGATCGGGAGAGTGGCACGCGGAACGATCTTTTGATGATGAAGGCCATGGAGAACGCGGACCTCTCGGATATCGCTGCCCCTATCCTTGTCATCAACGGAGGCGCGCGCTCCGCGAGAGAATGGACAGATACCGACCAACTTCTGGAGTCCGCGACGGACGCGCGGGAGCTGAAGATCCCTGGCGTAGGGCGGCTGGTCTGGTTGAGTCCGGAAGTGGATGCGATGAACTTGGAGATCGTGGATTTTCTGCGACAAGCAATGTCTGATTCCGAGGCTGAGGTCACTCGTGATAATCGGAGTCTCGACGAGGAAACGGCCTCCGAGTGATTTCAGCTCATGGATTTCTTTGACCAACAAGAACGAGCACGGCGCAACACCGGCTGGCTGATCCTTTACTTTGTCTTGGCAGTGCTCGGGATTATCGCGGTTCTCCAGGGTGCCTTAGCTCTCGCGATGGGCGAGAGCATGCTCGACCTCCGGCTACTGGGGATGATCTCGACGGGAGTGGTCGTCGTTGTTGCAGCGGGGTCACTTTTCAAGATCATCGAGCTATCTCAGGGAGGTGGAGTGGTGGCGGAGATGCTGGGCGGGGAGCAGATCGACCCGCACTCGGTCGATCCGAAGGAAGTGCAGCTCCGGAACGTGGTGGAGGAGATGGCCATCGCCTCGGGTCTGCCGGTGCCCGACGTCTACGTCTTGCCGGGCGAGGGTGGGATCAACGCTTTTGCGGCCGGAAACAAGCCGGGAGATGCCGTGGTCGCGGTGACTCGGGGGACTTTAGACTCGCTCACCCGGGATGAGCTGCAGGGAGTGGTGGCGCACGAATTCAGTCACATCCTCAACGGTGACATGCGGCTGAACGTGCGGCTAATCGGCGTGCTGAACGGCATCCTGCTGCTCGCGATTTTGGGGAATATTCTTTTCCGAACGGGATTTCTGACCGGGGGGCGCTCGCGGTCCAGCCGTGACTCCAACGGCAACGGGCAGTTGCCGATTCTTGCAATCGGGATTGCGCTGTTGGTGGTGGGTTCCATCGGAGCATTCTTCGCGCGGCTGATCAAGGCGGCGGTAAGCCGACAGCGGGAATTTCTGGCGGACGCTTCGGCGGTGCAGTTCACGCGCAATCCCGACGGCATCGCGGGGGCGTTGTTTAAGATCGGGCAGGCAGGCTCGCAGCTAAAAAGTCCGCGGGCGCAGGAGGCGAGCCATCTCTTCTTCGGAAACGGGATGGGCGACGCGATCACGAGTTGGTTCGCAACGCATCCGCCAATCCCCGAGCGGATCGCAGCGGTCGCGCCGGGCTTCGATCCGGCTGCGGTCCGGGTCCTTGATCGCGAACCTCCGCCGCTACCGACCGAGCACGCGGGGTCGAAGCCTTCCTGGACGGCGGGGGCGGGGATTCTGGATGGACGGAACCTTGCCGTGGCCGCAGCGGCGTTGGCGGCATTGCCGCCGTTCTCGAGGGTTGCGGCAAGGGAGACCGGGGCGGCCGTGACCCTTGTCTACTCACTCTTGCTAAGCGCCGATGATGCGACGCGCGCTAGGCAAGTGAGGGGGATCGAAGGAAGTGAGCCACAGCGGCTCCAAGTGCTCGCGGACCTCAAGCGCCGGGCGGAGATCCCGGGGGAGTCGTGGTTGGCCACGGTTGATTTATGCGTCCCAGCGTTACGGAAGATGTCGGCGCAGCAATACCGGATCTTCCGATCAAATGTGCGGCGTCTCGTGGAGGCTGACGGGCAAGTCGACCTCTTTGAATACGTGCTGCAGAAGGCGCTCATGCGGCACTTGGAAGGCTATTTCCAAAAGCTCGAAGAAGCACCGGTGCAGTTCCGGTCGGTCGTCGCCGTGCTGCCGGAGCTTGCCACCGTTTTATCCGCGCTAGCCTGGTTCGACGCGGTCGACGACGATCAGCGGGAGGCGGCCTTCCAGGCGGGTATCGGATCTTTGAATCTGCGACCGGAGGTGGTGGGGATGCTCCGAACCGAGAGAATGAAGCTCGGCGAGGTCGACGCCGCGCTGGACCGGTTGGCGGCGACGGACGGCCCGACGAAAAAGAAGATTCTCACCGCGTGTGGGCGGGTGGTGATGGCGGATGACGTGGTCGAGCCCCGCCAGGGAGCGTTGCTTCGAGCGGTCGCCGATACTCTGGGGTGCCCGATCCCGCCGTTCGCATCGGAAACGCGGGGATGAGCGGAGGATGGATCGGCGCGGCGACTTTGGTCGATTGCGCGGCGGAAGGCACGACGGCGCACCGCGTCTGGAGTGGCCGGACGGCGTGGATCGAGCGGTTCGGTGAGGATTTTTTGCTGAGCGATCCGGAGGGCGACGAACGGATAGTGGGAGAACTCGGAAGATGGGCGGCGTCGATGGGACTGCGGGCGGGGCGGGTTTTTCTGAGAAAATTGATCAAGCAACCGGGTGAAAGGGATCTTCCGCGACTGGTCATGGGCGACGAGAACGCGGATCGGAAGATCACCGCTTCGGAGCGTGGGTTGCAATTTGAGGTGAACTTCTCGGCTGGATATTCGGTTGGGCTGTTCTGCGATCAACGTCTGAATCGTGCTTACCTCGAAAGGCTGCGGCCGGGACGGGTCCTGAATTGCTTCGCCTACACGTGCGCGTTCTCCGTGGCTGCGGCGCGGGCGGGCGCGGAGACCTTGAGCGTTGATCTGGCCCCGAAAGCGTTGGATACCGGCCGGCGCAATTTCGAGCTGAACGGTCTCGGAGGCGCGGGGCATCGCTTTTTCGCCGACGATGTCTTTAACGTGTTGCCGAGACTCGCGAGGCGGGGCGAACGCTTTGACGCGGTCGTGCTCGATCCGCCGACCTTCTCGCGCGGGAAGGCAGGGCGGGTGTTCCGAGCGAACGCGGATTTTGCGCGGTTGGTTGAATTAGCCCGGACGGTCGTAGCGGACGGCGGACGGCTACTCCTCTCGACGAACGCGAAGGAAATCGATGAGAGCGAACTCGTGCGATTGGCGCCGGAGTCGCGGCTGGACGCAGATGCGCCGGTGAGCGACCGAAGCCTGCCGGGGACCTCCGCCACGGCGTGGTTAGTGTGCCGGGGGGGTTGGAACTTGACTCCACCGAGCGGCGCGGGCGACAACGTCCCTTACCTTAACTGACTTGCTTCCCGTGGAGATAAAAGAAATTCGTGCGCTCATTGACCTGATGAAGAAGAACGGCTTGGCCGTCTTCAAGATGGAAAAGGAGGGATTCAAGATCACTCTCCAAACCAGTGCGACGGAGCAGCATTCCCCGGGACCGCAATATTCCGCACCGGTGCCAGTGGCCGCTTCTCCGGTTGCTTCCGCTCCCGAGGCGAGCGCCACCAGTGACGACAAGGAGATCACGTCTCCGATGGTGGGCACGTTCTACGCCTCCCCTTCACCCGAGTCTCCAGCGTACGTCGCAGTGGGTTCGGTGGTCTCACCAGACACGGTCGTTTGCATCGTCGAGGCGATGAAGGTGATGAACGAGATCAAGGCGGAGGTCTCCGGCACGATTACCGAGATCGGTGCGGAGAACGGTAAGCCGGTCCAGTTCGGTCAAGCGCTCTTCCGGGTCAAGTAACAGCTGGTCGTCGATGTTCAAAAAGATTCTGATCGCGAACCGCGGCGAGATCGCGCTTCGCATCATCCGCGCCTGCAAGGAACTCGGGGTGCAGACGGTGGCCGTTTACTCCGAACCCGACATCGATTCGTTGCACGTGCAGCTGGCAGACGAGGCGATCTGCATCGGCACCGCACCGAGTGCCGACAGCTACCTCAAGATTGATCGGATCATCAGCGCGGCGGAGATCGCCGACGTCGAGGCGATCCACCCTGGGTACGGATTTCTGGCGGAGAACGCGCATTTCGCCGAAGTCTGTGCGAGCTGCAACATCAAATTCATCGGTCCCTCGGCGGAAGCGATCCGTTTGATGGGCGATAAGAACTCCGCTCGAGCCTGCGCGAAGAAGGCGGGCGTCCCAATCTCGCCGGGCAGCGACGGGACGGTGGATGACGAGCAGACGGCCCTGAAAGTGGCGCGGAGCATCGGGTTCCCGGTGATGATCAAAGCCGTTGCGGGTGGAGGTGGGCGTGGGATGCGGGTGGCGCACAATGACGCGAGTCTGGTGCAGGGCTACCACAGTGCACGGCTAGAGGCGGACAAGGCGTTTGGAAATCCGGCGGTCTACATTGAGAAATTCATCGTCGGTCCGCACCACATCGAGTTTCAAATCATCGGCGATGATCACGGGAACACCGTTCATCTGGGCGAGCGAGATTGCTCGATCCAGCGCCGCAACCAGAAGATCGTCGAAGAGTGTCCCTCGCCGCTGATGACCCCAGAATTGCGGGAGCGGATGGGTGAAGCGTCCGTGAAGCTTGCAAGATCGGTCGGATACACAAACGCCGGGACGATCGAGTACCTCGTGGATGACAACCTGGATTTCTACTTCATGGAAATGAACACGCGAATTCAGGTTGAGCATCCGATCACGGAAGAGGTCTACGGCTGTGATCTGGTGAAGGCGCAGATCCAGGTCGCGGCCGGCGAGGAGCTGTCGTCCTACGTTAAGAATGCGAAACCGCGGCATCACGCGATCGAGTGCCGGATCAACGCGGAGAATCCTGCGCTCAATTTCCAACCTTGCCCGGGCGAGATCGATCTCTATTACGCACCGGGCGGTCGCGGAGTGCGGATCGACTCGCACGCTTACGCCGGCTACCCGGTGCCGCCAAACTACGATTCGATGATCGCGAAGTTGATCTGCACGGCGTCGACGCGGGAAGCCTGCATCGAGCGGATGGACCGCGCGTTGGGTGAATACATGATCACCGGCGTGGAAACGACGATCCCGTTCCAGCGGGCAATCATGCGGAACGAAGATTTCCGCAGCGGCAGATACGATACGGGATTCATCGAAAAGGGGCTGAAGGCGGGCACGCTCGACATGCCGGACCAGGAATAGCGGGAGGTCAGGTAGGTTTTCGCGCGGAGCTCGCGGAGATCGTGGAACGAGCCCCCGGGGTCTTTGCTTTTGGACGTCTCTCGATTTTTGGCTGAGGGTGCGTGGATGAAGAACGCTCGGTTGTATGGGATCGTGGACTTGGGCTACGTGCAGGTCGAAGGGGCGGTGGCGATCGTGCGGAGCATGATCGATGGGGGTGTCGGGATCGTCCAGCTGCGAGCCAAGGGAATAGCGAAGGAAGTGGTCGGGGACTTGGGGTTGCAGATCGCGGAGGTCTGCCGAGGGGCGGGGGTGCCCTTTGTCCTGAACGACCATCCCGATCTGGTCGGAAGTTGCGGAGCGGACGGGGTGCACGTCGGGCAGGATGACCTGTCGGTCGCTGAGGCCAGGGGGCTGGTGGGGACGGGGGCGTGGGTCGGGAAGTCGACGCACAGCCTGGAGCAAGCGCGGGAGGCGGTCGACGAGGGAGTGGACTACATCGGGTTTGGGCCGCTGTTCCCCACGCCGACGAAGCCAGATTACCAGGCGGTGGGATTGGCTGACGTCGCCGAGGTCGTGACTTTTGCCGAGGGTGCTGGTGTGCCCGTTTTTTGCATCGGCGGGGTGAAGAGCGAAAACCTTGGGGAGATCATCGCAGCCGGAGCGCGCCGGGTGGTGATCGTGTCGGGGATCTTGCTGGCGGCGGATCCCGAGGTGTATTGCCGGGAGGTGGTCGGGCGCTTGGAGTGTCTGCTCGCGGTATGATGGGCGACAGGCAAGCGGAACCTGGACGGTGGATCGAGACCTTTGGTGCACCGTTTGCTGACGCGGGGGGCGCACGGTCCCGGTAGCCCAACGTCATGGGATGGCGCGGAGCAGCGGCGTTCGTGAGATCCCGCGAGCGCTGCGGTGGGAAAATTTCTGTTTCGCCAGGCGGGGTGGCCGTTTATGAATCGGGCAATGGAGTTTGTGACGTTGGCGCGCCGGACGGAGATTGGCGCGAGTTCTCACCTGGTGAAGGTGGGAGGAAAGTCGGTCATTTTAGACGCGGGGACGCACCCGAAAGGACGCGGTCTCGAGGCGCTGCCGGAGTATCAGCGGGTGCCAGAGGGGAGCGTAGATGCAATCGTGGTCACCCACGCGCACCAGGATCACATCGGGTCACTACCCGTGCTGACGCGGAGGGAGCAGAGCGCGCGGGTGTTCATGTCGGAGGGGACGTATCGAATCGGCGAGATGATGTTGCGCAATTCGGTCAACGTGATGAGTCGGCAACGGGAGGAAGAGAACATCCCGGACGTGCAGCTTTACACGCACCGGGGGGTGGATTTTTCAAAGCAGATGTGGACGATGGTGCCGACCAATCGTCAGTTCACTCTCGACGGCGAACGGGGGCGAGGCGATGGGTTGGAGCCGACGGTCGAGCTGTATCACGCGGGGCACATCCTTGGTTCGTCGGGCGTGATGGTGCGGGGTGAGGGGAAGAGCGTGTTCTACACGGGGGACGTGAATTTTGACGATCAGACGCTGATGGAGGCGGCGGCGTTCCCGGAGGAAGACGTCGATACGCTGATCATGGAAACTACCCGGGGGGATTCGCCGTCGGCGGAGGGGTTCACGCGGAAGAAAGAGGAAGCGCGATTTGTTGACGCGATCGAGGAGGCGATAGCCGCTGGAGGGAGCGTGACGATCCCGGTCTTCGCGCTCGGGAAGACGCAAGAGGTGCTGGCGATCCTGTGGAATGCGCAGCAGCGTGGGCGTCTGCGAAACGTGCCGCTGTTTATCGGTGGATTGAGCACGAAGATCACGACGGCTTACGACCGACTGGCGGAGAGTCCGGATCGGAGCCACCACTCGTTGCAGCTACTGGACGCGATGTCGCCGCACGTCATGTCGGGGCCCGAGGGTCACGCGCTCGCGGTGAAGCCGGGCTGCATCTACGCGATCTCGAGCGGAATGATGACGGAGAACACGCTGTCGAATAAGTTCTGTCGCAAGATTTTGCCCGATGCCACCCAGAGCTTGTTTTTCGTGGGTTACTCCGACCCCGACTCGCCGTCCGGCTTGGTGCGGCGGAGCCAGACGGGAGATGAGGTGCTGCTCGACAAGCGGCTGCCAGCCGTGGCGCTCAATTGCGCGGTGAAGGAATTTAACTTCAGCGCGCACGCGCCGAGGGAGCGGATCCTCGACTACGCGGTGCGGCTGAAGCCGAAGAAGATCGTGCTGGTGCACGGAGATCCCGGGGCGGTGGCATGGTTCCGCCGGGAGCTGCTAGCGGCTCTGCCGGATACCGAGGTGGTGGTGCCGGATCCGGGTGGGGCAGCGATCTCGCTTTAAGCGGGCGGCGGCTGGTGCCGGGGGCGCCGTCAAGCCGACCGCTACGCGGGGATGAGGGGTCGGCGCGGTGCGCGCTTGTTTTTGCGAAGGATCGCCGCAGCGGTGAACACGACCTCCAGGGCTACGAAGGTGGCGGCATACTCGAACCCGCCGGAGCCAAAGCCGTAGCTGTGGAGGCCGACGCCGAGCACGAAGTTGACCCCATACCAGGCCATGATGATGGTCTGAAAGGCGAGGATGCTGCCGACGGCGAGGCCGAAGCCAGCCCACCGGCCGGCGATGCGACCGTGGAGAATGAAGAGGTAGGTGAGCAGCGCCACGAGGGCCCACGTTTCTTTAGGATCCCAGTCCCAGAATCGCCCCCAACTGTAGTTCGCCCACACGCCGCCGAGGATGGTGCCGACCGCAAGGAGGAGGACGCCAATCTGAAGGGTGCGGTAGATGTAATTGTAGAGGGCAGGGCTGGGCTTGGTGCCGATGATGACTTTGCCGAGGGCGATGTGGGACACGCCGAGAGCGAGGGCAAATGCGGCGTAGCTGAGGGTGATGATGAGGACGTGCGTTGCGAGCCAAAAGTTGCTCTGGAGAACGGCCGCGAGAGGGTGGATGCCGGGGTCGAGGGCGAGCGGCTGACTGTCGGCGAGGATGAGTGACAGGACGGCGACGGGAATGGCTCCGAGGAGGAAGTAGCGCCCACGATAGATCGCCTCGAAGACGAGCGCGAAGAGGACGGTGCCGAAGGCGACCCAGATGATGGATTCGTACATGTTCGTCACCGGGGGGCGACCGGCGATGAGGATCCGGGCGATGAAGCCGAAGAGTTGGAAGGCGAAGCCAATCGCGGCGAGGGACCACCCGATGGCGTATCCGGCGCTGCGCCCGCGCAGGGAGGTGACGGCCAGTGCGATCCCGGCGAGGAGGTAGAGGATCCACGCCCAGCGGAAGGGGTGGAGATTCTGGGTGAGCGTCTCGAGGGAGATCTTCCACGTGGGAGGTTGGAATTGCGGGGCTTGCTTGGCGAGTTCGGCGGCGAGCTTCTCGGCCGCCGCGTCGAAGGCGGCTTGATCCTCGGAGAGGTAGGCGGTGCGGAGATTGGCAAAGAGGGGGTCGGTGGGATCGAGGGTGCGCCAAGCGGTGGTGTCGCCCGCGGGGTTGGCAACGACGCGATAAAGATCGCCGTTGCGGAGGGCTTCGAACTCGGCGAGGCGGAGACCGATGGTCTCCATGTCCTTGTTGATGCCGGTGAGTTTGCCGCCTTCGGTGGTGCGTTTGGCATTCTCGGCGTCTTGGAGGAGTCGGACGAAGGCGGCGTTGGCGGCGAGATCGTCGTAGGCGAAGAGACGGACGGTCTCGGTGAGGCCAGCCGCGCGTTTCACGTCGATGGAGTCGATGAGGATGAGGGGGCGGTCGCTCCAGGCGGTGGGTGCGAACCACAGATCGGTGATCACGTCGAGGGCGGTGCGGCGAGCGTCGTCGGTCTTGAGCGTGCGGCGTCCGGCGAGGCCGAGTAGGCTCTCCTGGGCGAAGACGAGGTAGGGTTTTTTCCGACCGCTATCCTGGACGGGGATGGTCTCGAGGGACGAGAGGTCGAGAGCGGCCTGGGCCGGGAGGCTGAACGAGAGTGCCAGGACGAGGGCGAAGGATCTGATGAACGAGTTCATGTGGGTGGGTCGGCGGCTGGTGGCAGGCTGTCGCGGCGGGCGGTGGTGCCTTTTGGGCGGAGGTAAAATTGAATGAAGATGCCGGCGCAGATGGCGAGCGAGCCGAACCATTTGGGGAGCCAGCCGGGGTCGTAGAGGACTTGCAGGGTGGTCTCGTTGAGGTCTTGGGGATTCCACTCCGCCTGCGAGAATTTGTAATTGAATCCGGTGAGGTTGGCGAGAAAGCCGCCGGGCCAGCTGGCGGGCTGGTTCATCTGAGCGACGGCGGTCTTGGTCGCCCCGTTCTCCGTGTCGGTAAATTTGACCGTAGAGATGTAATTCGCTGGTGTCTCGGTGCCTTCGTAGCGGGGGACTTCGAAGCTCTCGAGCGCGATGGTAAACGGGGTGGGGCGGAGCTGCAGGCCGTAGCCGAAGGTGATGACGGTGCGATCCAGGGCGAGGGTGGTGAGGGCACCGGAGGCGATCCATTTCGCCGGTCCCGTGCGGCCATCGGGGGCGCGGAGGGCAGCGTGGAAGCCGGGGATGCCCTCCACGGACGGATCTCCTGGGCGGGGGTCCGTGAGGATCTCGGCGCGCGGCAAGAACGTGGAGACTTCGGCGGTCCAGTCGGCCCAGCCCGGGGTGATCACGTCGCCGGCGACGGCGGTGCCGGTGGCCGTGGCGATGCCGTTGCGGCTGGATTGCCAGTCGACGCCACCGGTCGAATTCGGGGCGAGTTCGAGGGCAAGTCCGCCGTCGGCGGGAGTCGTGGCGGAGTCGGCGGCGAGCGGCCCGGTGAGGCGGACGAGGACGGCGGGATTGTTGGGAAGGGGGGAGAGGGTGGTCGGGCGACCGTTCTCGAGCTTGAAGTCGGGCCAGTAACTCTCGACCCGGACAGTGGTGGTGCCCGTGTCGATGGTGGTGCCGACGACTTCGGAGCGTCGGTAGGTGGCGGAGCCAACGGTGAGGGTCTGGCCGTCGGAGCTGAGGGCGACCGGAAGCCCGGTGGAGCCTTCGTCAGCGGTCACGACGGGTGCGTATTTCGCGAAGACCATGCGGGTCTCGTCGACGAGCTTCGGGGCGCGGTCGGGCAGCGTCGGGAGAAAAGCCACTCGGGCCATGCCGAAGAGATCTTTCTCAATCCCGCCGTCTGGGCGGAGGGCGAGGAGGAGATCGATGTGTTGCCCGGCGGTGTCGCTGTGGAAGTGCAGGTCGATGCCGGGGAGGGCGGCTGGATCGGCGGAAGTGACGAGTTTCTCCTGGTCGATGAGATTGGGGCTGAAGTCGTCGGCAAGAATCTCGTAGTCGGTGTCGGGAAGCGGGAGGGCGTCGGGTCGGTCCTTGGAGGGAAGCGCGGCTTCGGCGTCAAAACTGATCAGGTAGAGTGCTCCGTCCTTCGGACTCTCGACTTGGAGGACGCTCCGGCTCGTGGTGATGCGGGTGACGGGCGCTTTTTCGGTGTGCAGAGTGACGTTGCCCTCGAAGCCAAATTTCGAACCGATGACCGCTCCAATGAGAAGAATGATGATGCCGTAGTGCGTAACGATAAATCCGGTGTGGCGGCGCTGCCAGGGCCAGCGGCTGACGGTGACGGCAAGGAGATTGATGCAGAGGACGCCAAGCCAGACGATGAACCAAGGCGCTTTGTAGATGTAGGCGGAGGCGATCTTGGAATTGAAGGCGCTCTCGTAAAAGGTCGCGACGGCGATCGCGATGGCGATGGTTGCCAGGAGGGTGAGCGCGAGCTTGAGCGAGGCGAGGGCGTGGATGATCTGCCAGGTCGTCGAGCCATCACGGCGGGCCTTGACGAGTCTACGGTGCTCGTCACGGGTGAGCGGAGGCTTGGTCGGGGCGGTAGTCATTCGCTGGAAGGCCAAGGTATTAGCGTTGCTAATATATGCAACTGATAGTGGGTCGGCCCGGTCGAACTCTTCGAGTTGTGGCGGGGTCTCTAGATCGAGTTGACGGGCGAGATGGGGTGGGGGCGGGGGGTGCCGCCGAGGAGTTCTTCGCCGCCATCGTCGGGCCGGACCCACCAGAGCGGGCGATGCGCCCCGGGGACACCGTGACCCGTGCCGTCGACGACGGCGCAACAGCGAAAGCCGCTGGCTCGCTTGCACCAATAGAAAACTCCGGAGACGAGGTCGCGGGTGTATTCCGCGCCGATCGGCCCGACCTCGGAGAAGGGTTCGATGGCGATGGCGCCGGGTGAATTCTCCGCCCCCGCTGTGGACCAAGGTGGACCCGGCGAAGAATTCCGTCGTGCCGAACCAGCCGGACGGCGAGGCCCCGAACATGATCGCGGATCCAATGGCCAGAAGAGCAGCGTCGCGACGCAGAAACCGATGAGATTCTTGAGCGCGACGTTGACCGAATCTTTCGACCGGACGAGTCCCGCCTCGAGCAGGCAGAAGCTGATCTGCATGGACATCGCCAGCGCAGCGCTCGGGAGGATCCAGAGATGGTCGATTGCTTTCGGCACGGACTGCCTGATCTGCAGGGATCGTGCCGATCCTTGGAGTCTCAGCCGCGCTAGTCCGGCAGCGGCTGATTAGCGGCATCCAGCACCCGGATGAGGTCGGGGAGACGGATGGGCTTCGTGAGGGTGTCGTCCATACCGGCCGCCAGATAGGAGTCGCGTTGCTCGCGGAGCGCGTTGGCGGTGAAAGCGACGATGGGGAGGTGGGCGGTGGGACTGGCGAGCTGGCGCTCGCGCTCCAGAGTGCGGAGTTCTCGAGTGGCCGTCGGGCCGTCCATCGTGGGCATCTGGATGTCCATGAGGACAAGGTCGAAGGGGTGGGTCCGGCAGGCCGTGATGGCTTCGACCCCGTCGCGGGCGGTGCGGCACTTGCAGCCGAGCTTTTCCAGCAACAAGACGGCGAGCCTGGAATTGAGCAGGTTGTCCTCCACGAGTAAGACGCGCAGACCGCCGAAATCGGGTGGGCACTCCGGCACCGCATCGTCGGCCCGGCTCTCGATGGCTACGGTCCCGAGCGCCGGTTGGGCGCAGAGGGTCACGGTCATCGTGGTCCCGGTCCCGACTTCGCTGCGGACGGATATGTCGCCGTCCATTTTTCGGACGATCTTCCGAGCGATGGCGAGGCCGAGGCCGACCCCACCCTGGCGCTCGGCGTCGGAGGTTCCCGCTTGGTTAAAGGCGTCGAAGAGGTGGTCGATCTTGGCGGGGGGAATGCCAACGCCCGTGTCCTCGATGCGAAATTCCCAACGGACTCGGGTCGGTGAGCGGAGGGGGGCCGCGCGGACGGCGAGCGTAACGCGACCAGCTTCGGTGAACTTGATGGCGTTCTCGACGATGTTCTGAAGGACTTGGGCGAGTCGGCTGCGATCGGCGAGGATGGTGGCGGGGGCATGGGGGTCCAGGTGGTATTCGAAAGCCACGTTCTTGGCGTCGGCGCGGACCTGGAGGATGCGGGCGAAATCGCGCAGCCAGTTCGCGACGGAGAAAGACGTCTCGTGAAGTTCGATCTCGCCGGATTCGACGCGGGAGAGGTCGAGGATTTCGTTGATGAGGACGAGGAGGTTTTCGCCGGAGGTGCGGATGGCGTCGAGATAGCTGCGTTGGTCGGCGGTGAGCTCGGTACTGTTGAGCAAGTCTGCGAAGCCGAGGACTGCATTCATCGGCGTGCGGATGTCGTGACTCATCATCGCGAGAAAGTCGCTCTTGGCCCGGTCGGCTTTCTCGGCGCGCTCGCGTTGCTCGGTCAGCTCGGCGGCGGCGAGTTTCTGGGCGGTGATGTCGATGACGAAGCCGTGCCAGAGGGTGCCCCCGTCGGGCAGGCGTTCGACGCGGGCGTGTGCGCTCCGCCAGACGGTCCCGGCGCGCGGGAGGACCACGCGGAATTCTTCGAACCACGGGATCAGGTCGCGGTAGGAATCCACCAAGCTGTGCCAGATCCGCTGGTGATCGTCGGGGTGAACGAGATCGAGAATGGCGGATGCGTCGCGGGAGGCCTGCTCGGGGGTGAGTTCGTAGATGGTGCGAATTGCGTCGCTGGTGTGGAGCACCGACGAACGGCCGGTCGGATACTGCCGGAATTGGTAGAGCATGCCCGGGAGATCACGAGTGAGTCGGTGGAAGAGCTCAAGTCCGGCGGGTTCCTGGCGACGGGCGACGTCGAGGCGGATGTGCAACATGGCCACGAGGGTGCCCACCGCCACGGATCCGGCGGCGGCGATCACGGTGGGGCGCCAACGAATGGGGCCACCAACTGGGTCGAGGCTCGCGAGCCAAAGCGCGAAGAGGCCCGAGGCAGTGAGAAGCCCAATCGCGCAACTCAGAAGGAAAGCCCGCCAAGCCGTCCGGCGGCGGGTGGCGTCTGGATCTCGATCGCTGCGTGCCATCCGGCGCGATCCTTCGCCAAATGAGGTTTGGGGTCAAATTAAATAATGACCGGTTCGCCTGGGCGAATTTCACGCGACCGCTCCCGGGGGACCCTTTAGCGCACGAAGACGGGCGTTCCTTTCTTGACCATCTGGGTGAGATAGAAGGCGTCCCAGTTGGCCAGACGGATGCAGCCGCTGCTCTGGTTGCGGCCGATCTGGTCGGGCGAATTGGTGCCGTGGATGCCGACGCTTTTGCGGTTGATGCCCATCCAGACGATGCCGACGTAGTTGTTCGGACCGGGAGGGATGTTGAAGGCGTTGTCGCTGCGGGTGCCGTCTTTGAGGACGGATTTGTCGTAGCGGAAATACGGCATGAGGATGTTGGAAGTGATCTTCCATTCGCCTGCGGGCACCGGCACGCGGTCGGATCCCGGGGTGCACGGGAAGGAGGCAACGAGCTTGTCGTCTTCGTAGACTTCGATGAGGCGAGGATCGCGCAGGATCACGAGGTGGCGGACCGGCTCGGGCACGGGAGTCGGAGTGGGGGCGGCGGTGTCGGGACTCGCGACGGGATCAGGTGTGGGATCGGAGCCCGGGGTGAGATCGAGAGCGGGGTCGGGCGTTGGGGTAGGGCTGGCGGCTTCGGCGGCGACCTTTTTGGCCTTAGTCTCGGCCTTGCGCTTGGCATCGAGATCGAGGACGAGTTGCATGGAGAACTCGTCGACGTCGGGGACGCGCAGGGTGGTGTCGGCGACGGGGGTGCTGATTTCTGGATTGATCTCTTGGATGTAGTCGAGGTCGGAGTGGAATTTCTCCGCCACGAGTTCCCACGCGTTGGCGTAGGGCATGTTGTCGAGTTTCTCCTGTTGAGCGGGGGAAGAAGCGGTCTTGCCGACCCATTCGAGATCTTGCTCGGTGAGGGTGTAGTCGCGAAACGGCTCGGGGACGGACGTGAGGTCGAGGCGTTCGCCGGGCGGCAGAGCATTCGCGGCGTTGTAGCGGTCGGCGGCGGCTTGGGTAAATTCGCCCCCGAGCCCGTCGAGTTTGCCGGGCCGGAATCCCGCGCGATCCAGCACGATCTGGACTCGAAGGAGTTCGAGACGGCGCGGGCTATCGAACGCTGGCTTCTCGAGGCGACCGACCGACGCGCTGGGTTGGGCGGGGAGTTGGGCGGCGAACGTGACAGCGAGCAGGATGGCGAGGCGGCGAATCATGGCGGTGGCAGAGTCTGATCGGCAGAGGGTCGATTGCAAGTGGGGAGCCAAGCGAGACTAAGGCCGACCGTAGGCGACGAATTTTCCCTCGCGGCGGAAGAAGAGAAACCATTGGTAGCCGCCCATCTTTCGGTCCGGGGAAAAGGTGTAGACGTTTACGCCCTTGGATCCCTGCGAGCCAGCCATCTTCATCCGCCCGGCTGGGTCGGTGCCGAGGTAGGTCATGACGTGGGTGATGGCGGGCTTGCGGACGGGCTTGTAGGTATTTTCCCAGAAGAGAAGGTCGCCGACTTGGAGCTTTTTGCGCAGCCTGCCGGGGTCGGTGCCGGTGCGCCAGAGCTGACGGCGTTTGCGGAGGTATTCGTATTGGTCGGAGGCGGTGCGGGGGAGATCGACACCGCGGACTTCGCGTTGGAGCCAACGCGCGGTGTTTGAACAATCCATGACCCACGCGCGGCTTTCGCCGGGCGGTGTCCAGCGCCCGTTGTAGCGGGTGCCGGTGGCTTGGCGGATGGCGTCGGCGTAGCGGGTGGATGGGGCATCGGTCTCGACCGGGGCGGGGGTAGGCGCAGGGGGTGTCGAGGTGGGCTGAGCGGTGCGGGTGATCGGGCGGACTTGGCGGGGAGGCGCGGCGACGGGGGCGGTGGTGGGTGCGGGCGCCGGGACCGGTCGAGCAACGGGGATGGCCGTGGCCGGGCGGACGGTGGGAGCGCTCGCTGCGGGGATGCGAAGGAGTTGCCCGGGCGGGAGAGAGGACGATGTCAATTGGTTGGCGGAGCGGATCTCGCTCGCGGCGAGACCGTAGCGGGCGACCAGATCGTCCATCGTCTCGCCTGGGCGGACGAGGTGAGTGCGGACTTGGCTGAAAGCGGAGGCAGCGAGCAGGAGAGCGAGCACCAGGAGCGGAGAGAATCTCATGCGCATCGGCGAAGGGTGTGGACGGTGATCTCGGGTGGGCAATTCAAGCGTGCTGCGGCGGTGCAACTGCCGGTGCCTCGGGACGTGTAGCCGACGAGGTCCTGGTGTCGCCAGGGACCGGCAATCATTCTGCCGGGAACGGCTGCCTTGCGCAGCACGGCGAGTCCGCCGGGCAGACAGATCTGGCCGCCGTGAGTGTGACCGCTCACTTGCCAAGCGAAGCCGGCGGCGGTGGACTCGCGAAAGCACTCTGGCGAATGCGAGAGCAGGATCGCGCAGGCGTCGGCGGGGACCCCGTCGCGGGCGCGGAGCGGGAGGTGGGTGCGGTAGTAAGAGGCGTCGTCGATGCCGGCGATCCAGAGGCGTTGTCCGTCTCGGTCGAGGGCGACGTTCTCGTTCAGGAGAAAACGGAGGCCGACGGCTTCGAGCGGCGGGACCATATCGAGAAGATCGTGGTTGCCGAGGGTGGCGAGTGGGGTGGGTCCGAGGTGAGGAATGATCGTGGCGGTTTGCGCAATGGAGTCCGCCCAGTCTTCGCCGATCTCGTTGTGGAAATCGCCGGTCACGACGGCGAGATCGAAGCGGATACCGCGCAACGCGGCGATGACGGCGGTGGGGAGCGCGGGATCGATGTCGGTGTGTAGATCCGTGATCTGCAGCAGGCGAAACCCGTCGAAAGCGGTAGGAAGACTCGGGAGCAGAACTTCATTTTCGACGACCCCGACCGCGAGGCACTGGGCGTGAGCTCGTCGCCAGAGTCCGGTGAGTTTGAGGGCGAAAGGGACAACCCGGCGCGCTGAAAGGTAGCGCGCTGGATGCCACCACGCTTGGTGGCGTCTCCTCTGCGACGACCAGAGCCGGCGCTCGTGGGAGCGCCGGGCGGCGGCGAGGCCCGGTCCCAGGCGGGCGTCGAGTGCTGACGGAGTCGGCATCATCGGCGGGCGGTTTTCCCCGCCATCGTGGATTGCGACCAATCGGCGATGACCTCGAGATCGGCTTCGGTGATCGGCTTCGGCGGCAGTGGGGAAAGGGTGAGGGATTGGGGGCGGAGCTGGCCGCCCTGGTGGATCCAGGCATTTTCGCCGTAGGGGCCGACTTTGCGCGGATCGCTCCAGGTGTGGATCGCGAGAAGCGGGACGTCGAGTGCGGCGGCCAAGTGCATCGGGCCACTGTCGACGCTGATGACTGCGGCCGCGTGACGGAGCAGGGCGATGAGTTCGACGAGGGTGGTGCGGTTGGTGAGGTCGGTGACGTTCGGGGGAAGGTCGGGGAGGGCGGGGCCGATTCCGACGAGGGTCACGCGAGTGGGGGCGAGCTGGGACAAAAGCCGGCGCACGGCTTCGGCGGAAAGGGACTTGGCGGCTCCGCGCGCGAAGGGGTGAAGGATGAGCTGCGCGTGAGTGGCGTCGGGCGATTGGTGGTTGGTGGGTTGAGGGAGTGGGAACCTTTTGAGGGTCGGTATGGGGAGCGCGAGGGCGGGAAGAATCTGGAGGTAGCGGTCGACGGCGTGGGTCGTGGGGGTGGTGTCGGCGGTGTGAATGTAGAGGTGGCGAGCGCCTTCTCGAGCGTCGGAGAGTCCGAGGATCTTGCGGGCTCCGCTGGCGCGCGCGATGAGGGCGCTGCGGAGCAGGCCCTGGAGGTCGATGGCGAGATCGGGTTGGCGGTCGCGGAGGGCGCGATACCAAGCGAGGGCCTTGATTTTTCCCCCGAGGCCTCGGAATTGTTCGCGGGGGAACTCGAGTAGTTCGTCGGCGATGCCGGTGCCTTCCAGGATGGGGGCCCAGCGGGGGTCGACGACCCAGGTGAGGTGGGCTTGCGGGTGAGCGTCGCGCAGGGCGGCGATCGTCGGGAGGGCGTGAACGACGTCGCCGAGGGATCCTGGTTTGATGAGTAAAATGGTCGCCGGTCTAAAGGTCGAAAGTCGAGGGTCCGGCGAGTTCACTGACGTTCGGAGTGACCGACGGCTACCGCCCGGTCGCGAGCCGCTCGGCGAGCTTGGCGGGCAGACCAGCGTCGAGGATTCCCTTCTGCGCGGCTTCGATATCGTAGTCGATGCGGCGCAGCTCGATCTCGTGGGTGTTCGTGTCGTAGACGCAGTAGGAGGCGCGCGGATCGCCGTCGCGGGGTTGACCGACGCTGCCAGCGTTGACGAGAAATTTTTTTCCCGGCTGGAGGTGGAGAATGTCGAACGGGACGGTTCGCACGCTGCCGTCGCGGAGGTAGGCCTTCGGCGTGTGGGTGTGGCCGATGAAGCAGACGGCGGTGTGCTGGTAGCTGAAGCTAGCGGCGGCGTCGAGTTGGTTAAAGACGTAGCCCCACTTGTGGGGGGTATCTAGCGTGGCGTGAACGACGGTAAAATCCCGGACTTGGCGGTGCATCCGGAGGCCACGGAGAAAGTCTTTGTCGGTCTCGTCGAGCTGGCGACGCGTCCACTGGATGGCTTCTTCGGCGAGAGGATTGAAGCCTTCTTCGTTGGAGATCATCGAGGCTTGCTCGTCGTGGTTGCCCTTGACGACGGGGCACTCCATCTGGCGGACGATGTCCAGGCACTCGCGAGGATGGGCGTTGTAACCCACGATGTCGCCGAGGCAGACGTAGTGCGTGCTGAGCTGGGCGCGCGCGTCGGCCAGGACAGCCTCGAGGGCGGGGAGGTTGGCGTGGATGTCGCCGAAGATTGCGAAGCGCATGGGTCGGGTCGGGCAGTCGGGTCGATTACTCGGAAGGTGAGTCTTTTATCCGATCGGCGGGGGGGATTCCGAGTTTTTCTTCGAGATCTTGGAGTCGGGCGATGACGGTGGGCTTGCGCTCGGCGGGGCCGAGGTCGTAGACGGCGCGGAGAGCGTCGTAGGCTTCCCGGTCGCGGCCACCGCTCTGGTCGAGTTCGTAGGCCGCGAGGCGCTTGACGTAGGCGGGGGCGTCCGGGAACGAAGCGGCCTGTGCATAGGCGGAGGCTGCGCCGGCGTGGTCGCCCGCGCGCTGAGAAAGGAGCAGACCCAGGCGCTCGGGCAGGATGCGGTTGGTGGGGTTGTTGCGGATCCCGTCTTCGAGCATGGAGCGCCCGAGGGCAACGTATTGGCGTTCCTTGCGGATGCGCAGGGCCTCGCTGGGTTCGGCGGCTTCGTTGTTGCGGGCGTTGATGGCGGCATTCCACGCCATGTGCCAAGCCCCCATGTCCCAATAGAGCGTGGAGTGAGGCTGGAGAGTGGTGACCGTATCGATGAGACCGGCCATCCGTCCCCACTCGGTATCTTGCCACGCGATGTGCGCCTCGATCCAGTCGACGGCGGCGATGAAGGAGCGAAAACCGCTGAGGGCAGCGAGGAAAGACAGCTGGCCGACTCGCTCGCGCAGGGAGAGGTCGAGGGACGGGGCGGTGAAGCCAGCGGCGGCGCGGATCTTCGCGAGATTGGTCTGCAGGGGCAGGGCGGTGGCTCCGGCGATGAGGAGGGCGGCGAGGGTGATGAAGACGCGGAATTTGAAATGCGAAACGAGGGATGGTTTCGCAGCGCGGTCGGGGCTCATAGCTCGCGATTGGAAAAAAGGAAGGTCGCCAGGGCGTAGTAGACGGCGACGTAGAAGGCGGCCAGACCCAGGCTCTGCAGGAAGAGGGAGGTCGGGATGGCGAGGCCGCCGACGATCTGATCGTTGAAGCTGAAGGCCTGGAGATCGGGGAAGATGAGGGCCACGATGGCGAGCAGGATCTTCGTCCACCATTCGGCGACAGCACCCTCGAGCCAATATTCACGGGCGGTGGATTGCAGATGCCCGATGAAATAGACGGCGATCGAGATGAACATCGCGAAGATGCTCGAGCTCGCGAAAGTGCTCACAAAGAGCGTGAATGCCGCGAGGACGAGGGCTTTGGCAAAGATCATCACGATGCCGGGAAAGAGGTTGGCGTTGAAGGTCGAGGCGCGGATCTGCTCGACGGCGCGGGCGAGTTCTTCGGGGGCGATGTCGGTCGCTTGGCGAGTGGCTTCGGCGACAACGGTGCTTTCTCGGAGCCAGAGCACGGCGAGAAACAGAGCGGTCATGACCGCGATGGCGCTGGCGAGGAGGAGGGCGATGCCGAGCAGCTTGCCAGCAAGGTATTCGAATCGGGGGACGGGCTTGGCGAGGATCGTGTAGATGGTGCGATCTTCGAGGTCCTTGGGGATGAGCATCGCGGTGGCCAGGATCGCGATGAGGGCGGTGAAGATCGACATCGCACCGAGTGCGACGTCTTTGAGCATCTGAAATTCTTCCTCGAAGCTGAGCTGCGCCATGAAGACGGAGTTGCCGATCACGAGCAGGGCGAAGATGAGCAGGAAGTAAAAAATCTTGAGCCGCGTGAGCTCCGTGAGGGTGTTGAGCGCGAGCGTAACGATGCGCGCTGGCGACACGCTCGGTGGGTGGGGGCGGGAGTTCATGGGGGAGGTGGGCCGAGAAGGTCGCATTGACTATACTTTAGCCGGGAAGCGGGTGCCAGCGTCCTGGCCAGCGAGCGCTGCGGCGATGCGACCGGGTTGGCGGCCGTCGGCGACGACGGTGGTGATGCCGGCGGTCACGGCGATCTTGACCGCGGTCAGCTTCGCCCCCATGCCGCCCACGGAGTTGGGACCCTTCTCGGCGGTGACGAGTGAGAAGGCGGCGTCGATGTCGTCGATCACTGGGACGCGTCTCCCGTGGTCCATCACGCCGTCGGACGACGTGAGGATGACGAGGAGATCGGCCTCGGCGAGGATGGCGACTTCGGCGGAGAGACGGTCGTTGTCGCCGAAGCTGAGTTCCTCCGTCGCGACGGAATCGTTTTCGTTGATGATGGGAAGCACGGTGTGGGCTGCGAGTAGGCGCTCGAGCGTGTTGCGGGCGTTGGCGCGGCGTCGGCGGCTATCGATATCGTCGTGGGTGAGGAGGAGCTGAGCGGCGGCGAGATCGTGCCGACGCAGGCTGGTGTCCCAGGTCCGGATGAGGCGGGGTTGACCGGCGGAGGCACAGGCTTGCTTGCCGGGGAGGTCCACGGGGCGCTCGGTGAGTCCGAGGGCGCTGAGACCGGCGGTGACGGCTCCGCTACTGACGAGGATGCAGGTGTGGCCAGCCGAGATGAGGTCGGCGAGTTCCGCCCCGAGGCGGCGAAATTGTCCAGCGTCGAGCGTGCGGCCATGCGGTCTGGCGAGGACGCCGGTGCCGAGTTTGATGACGATTCTCATTTTGAGTCGGGAGGGTGGTCCGAGAGCGGAGAAGTCAATCTGCCGCGAAGACGCGAAGGAAGCCGGATTCCACGGCGACTTGTTCGTAGACGCTGGAGTTGAGGTCGGAGGTCATCGATTCCAACGCGCGGATGCGGCGGAGCAAGGTACGAGTCGAAAGAGCGGAGGCGGTGGCTTGCTGGGCGGGACGGTTCGTGATGGGTGGGGCTTGGTGCTGGATGCGCAGGGCGTCGGTGAACCAATGGGTGACGGTCTGGAGAAGATCGGCGCGGCGGCGGAGAACGGCAGCTTCGGTGAGGGCTTTAATCTGGTCTTCGCGCTCGTCGAGCCAAACTCCGTCGGTGGTGTTCTTGTAGTGTTTTTGATCGTTTTTGTAGGCGGCGAGAAATTCCTCCCGGATCGTTGCGCGCTCGGCGTTGAGCAGGTCGAGGAAGGTGCGGGCCAGCTTGAACCCATCGCCGACGGGCGAGGTCGGCTGCTGGGTGATGGCTTCCAGCGCGTCGAGGAGATCGAGTTCGGCTTGGCTGGGGTCGGGCGGTGATCCCGCTCGCAGGGAAACGACGATGCAGCGGGAGATGATCGTGTCCAGGAGGGCACCCGGCACGGAAGACGTGAGGAAAACGTGGGAGCCGGACGGGGCTCCTCCAGGGTCTTGAGGAAGGCGTTGGCGGCCTGGGGCTGGAGCCGGTCGGCTTCCCGGATGAGGGCGATCTTGGCCCCGCCCGCCGTGGCCCCGGAGCGGATCGCGCGCTCGAGACGGCGGATCGGCTCGATGAGGATGCGCCGGGACTTCGACTCGGGTTCGGCGAGGTGGAAGTCGGGGTGGGTGAAGGCGTCGGCCGGCGAGACGTCAAGGATGCGCGCCGAGAGCTGCTGCAAGATCTCGTTCTTGCCGCTGCCGCGGGGCCCGGTCAAGAGGTAGGCGTGAGCGAGTCGGCCCGCCGCGTGGGCTTCGGTGAGGCGGGCGAGGGCATCGGTGTGCAGGAAGGCCATTGCGGAAGTGAGGAGAGTTTCAAATCGGGAGCGGGATTGCCAATTTTGATTTCTCGGCCTCCGCAAGTTTGGGTCGGGCGGCGGACGGCGAGGTTTGTGTTCAAGCGGGGTTTGTGCGTTCTGTAGCGGTCTATGTCGTTGGAGAAGTTTGATCCGGAGTCGATTCACCGGAAGGCGGAGGAGTTCGAGAGCGCGGAGCTGGTGGAGATCCTGCGGTGGACTTGGGAGACTTACGGGGATCGGGCGGCGATCGGGACGAGCTTTCAGGGTGCGGGCTTGGTGGTCGCCCACACGGCCTACGAGAACGGGTTTCGCTTTCCGATGTTCACCATCGATACCGGTCTGCTCTTCCCGGAGACGATGGAACTCAAAACGCAGCTCGAAGCGCGCTTCGAGATCGAGATCGAGTCGCTGCACCCGGAGCAAACGGTCGCCGAGCAGGCGGCGGAGCACGGGCCGGAGCTGTGGAATCGCCACCCGGACCTCTGTTGCACGGTGCGGAAGGTCATCCCGCTGCAGAACAAGTTGGCTCAGCTCGACGGCTGGATCACCGGGCTGCGGCGGCAGCAATCCGACGAGCGCGGGAGAACGAAGATCTTGGAACTCTACAAATTCGATGTCCTGCACGACCGCCGCATCCTGAAGGTCAATCCGATGTGCAATTGGTCACGCGAGGGCGTGCAGGCTTATTTGAAAAAGCACGAGATCCCGGTGAACCCCCTGCTGGAGCGAGGGTATCGCAGCATCGGCTGCGTACCTTGCACCCGACCGGTCGCTGAGGGACAGAACGAGCGGGCGGGCCGTTGGACGGGCTTCGACAAAGCCGAGTGTGGGATCCACACCTTCCTCGGGGACAACATCTAGCTATCTAGTGCGCAGGGAATCTGCGCCAAAGCCGCCAATCAGGCAGATGGCTGGTGGTGCGAGCCGTTCTTGAGCAGCCGGTCGAGGAGATCGGTCTTCTGGCCTCGCAGGAACTTGAGTAGCTCGGCTCGGGCGGTCGGGATCTCGACCCCGTTCTCCCGGAGTTGGGTGAGCAGCTGGTCAAACATGGTCCGACGCCGAGCACCGGCTGGGGACGTGTCGCGGCGGTCCGAGCAGAAGGTCGCGATGGTCGAGCCGCAGACGCAGTTTCGATACATCGCGACTTGCTGCATCGTGTCGCCCGTATCGTAGCCCATGAGTCCGGTGCCGCCGCCTCTCACGGGATTGGTCCGGTCGATGAAGGACTCCAGATTTTCGTAGACGGTGCTGCACCTCGGGCACGTCTTGGGATACTCCGTCTCCAGCATCGCCAAGAGGCCTTCGTAGAGGGTGTTGGTGGATGAATCGGACATTGGGATTCGGCCTACCGAAAAGTAAGCCCTTCATTATAGCCAGACGCAGCGCGAATCCTAGGGGCGATTTTTCTCGCTTTCGCCGATTCGGTCAGTCTCCGTGGCTCGGTCGTGTCCGAGCTGTCCAACCTCCCCCTCGAATCCCAGAAAATGGAGACCATCGGGCGGCTGGCAACGTCGGTGATTCACGATCTGAATAATCTGCTGACGCTCGTGCAGTTGAACGCGGCTCTCCTCGAGCAAGGTGGACTCCCGAACGAGGAAGTGGTCGACATCGCGGGGAAGATCGGGCAGGCCTGCAATCGCTCGGCGGACCTCACGCGTAAGGTGCTCGACCTGGCGCGGCGACGTGAGCGCGTCCGACGTCCGTTTGACGTCGGGGCGGTTGTGCGACGGCACGCAGATCTGGTGACGACCTTCGTGTCCAACCGGGCAAACCTGTCCATCGACGTGCGCGATCAAGACCTGTGGGCGGTGGGCGACCCCGGCGAGATCGAGCAGGTGGTGCTCAATCTGATCTTGAACGCGGCCGACGCCATGACGACCCGCGGGGAAGTGCGGGTCGAATGTCGGGCCGTCGGCCAGGTCGGAGAGTCCATCGAGATCTCGGTGAGCGACGAGGGAGTGGGCATCCCCGATGACGTCAAGGCGCGCATCTTCGACCCACTCTTCACGACCAAGCCGGAAGGAGTGGGCACCGGGATGGGATTGTTCACGGTGCGCCGGGTGATCGAGCGCCACGGTGGGGAGGTCGCGGTCGAGAGCGAGGTCGGGCGGGGGAGCCGCTTCAGTGTCTGGCTGCCGCGGGCGTCGAAGGGAGCTGGCGCCATGGGGGTCGCCGTGCCGAGTGCCGCTCCGACTACGTCACTAGCGGGGCGGACGCTGCTCCTCGTCGAGGACGATCCCGGGATTCGCGAGTTGGCGCGACGAGTTCTAGCGAACGCCGGACTCACCGTGCTGGACGTGGCCGATGGCCCGGCGGCGATGAAGCTTCTGGGAGGAGCGCAGAGACGACATCGACCTTCTGCTCACCGATCTCGTGTTGCCGGGTGATCTGTCGGGCCGGGCGATCGCCCTCGAAATAATCGCAGAGCGCGCCAGCCTGCCGGTGGTCTACATGAGCGGATTCGCCGACCACGGGGAAGAGCATCCCTACCTCACAGCGCGAAACTTTCTTCGCAAGCCCTTCAGCCCCGATGCTCTGCGCGAGATGATCTCGGAGGCGCTCGCCTGATCCCACCCAGCGGGGGTCAGCCGCGTCAGGCAGCGACCGTCTTCTCCGCCCGCTGGCGGGCCGCCTCGAGGGTCTCCTGGAGATCCTGGATGCTGAGCGGCTTCTCGAGGACCTTGAGAATGTCGAGCCTCCTTGGCGCGCTTGGCGTCGATCATGTTCGGCCAACCGCTGAAGATGATGATCGGGATGTTGATGCTGGCGGAGCGGAGTTCGGCGGCGACGGTGAGGCCGTTGCGAGTCGAGTGCGGGTTGCCGTCCATCGCGTAATCGATGAGGAGAACGGAGACTTCGTCGGCGATGATCCGCGTCGTCAGATCGTCGGCGTGGGTGGTGTGGATGGCCTCCCAGCCGCCTTGCCGCGCGATGCGACTGATGATTTCTCCAACGGGCCCCTGATCGTCGACGACGAGAAGTTTCATGGGTAAGGGAATGCACTACGACGGAATAATCATCAAGGAAATCCGCCGGGAGAGGTAGGTAGTTAGCGACGCGAGCGAATTGTGGGTCCGCTTGGGAATGGGTTTTTGTGAAGCGGAATTCGTGACTAGCGTGCGGGCGCAATGACGGTGGATTTGGAAATGATCGGGTGGACGCTGGTCGCGGTGGCGGTGTTGGCGAGCACGGTGGCGGTGGTGCTGGCGGTGCGGTTGTCGGCGTCGCAATCGCGGGTCGCCTGGCTGGAAGGATTGATGGAGGCCGAGCGAGTCGCGACGGCGGAGAAATTAGCTCTGGTGGAAGGAGCGCGGCAGCGGCTGTCGGAGGAGTTTCGCGCCGTCTCGGCGACGGCTCTCGCCGAGAATAACCGGCTATTTATGGAGCTCGCCCGGGGAGATTTTGACCAGAAACGGGCGGCAGTCGATGCGGTCGTGCGACCGATGCGAGAGCAGATGGAGCGATTTGGCGAAGCCGTGCAGGCGCTCGAGACCGAGCGGGCGGGGGCCTACGCCGCGCTGCGCGAGCAGGTGAGCGCGATGGCGGCGGGGCAGACGCAACTCCGGACGGAGACTGGCAATCTCGTGCGGGCACTGCACGCCCCGGCGACGCGGGGGCGGTGGGGCGAGATCACGCTGCGACGGGTCGTCGAGCTGGTCGGCATGCAGCGGCATTGCGACTTCACGGAGCAGACTTCCGTCGAGGGGGAGGACGGCCGGTTGCGACCGGATCTGGTCGTGAATCTGCCGGGAGGGAAGTCGGTGGTGGTGGATTCGAAGGTGGCACTGGAGGCGTATCTCGACGCGCTGGAAGCGGCGGACGACGCGGGCCGAGCCGAGCAACTCAAGCGGCACGCGCGGCAGACTCGGCGGCACGTCGAGCAGCTTGCGGGCAAAGCGTATTGGTCTCAGTTCGACAATTCGCCGGAGATCGTGGTGATGTTCATGCCGCTCGAGACGGCGTTCAGCGCGGCCATCGAGCAAGATCCTGGATTGATCGAATGGGCCGTCGAGCGGCGGGTGATCCCGGCGTCGCCGATGACGTTGATCGCGCTGCTGCAAGCGGTGCATTACGGATGGAAGCAAGACCAGATGAGTGACAACGCGCGCTTGATCGGCGAGGTGGGACGCGATCTGCACGACCGGCTCGGGACATTTGCGGAGCATCTGGCGAAGGTCGGGCGGGGACTGACCGGGGCAACGGAGTCCTACAATCGCGCGGTCGGGAGTCTGGAGCGGATGGTGCTGCCCAAAGCGCGGCAACTCAAAGATCTGGGGGCGGCTTCGGGCGGGGTCGAGGTCGTGAGTCCAGCGGAAGTCGACGTGGCGGCGAGGGGGAGTGAGGCGGGGAGTTAGTTGCCGCCGGTGGCTTGGATTCCGGCGTGGTGCGGGCGTTGGCTTTGTGGTTGATTTCACGGATGGCTGACTTGCTGGATCCGAAACGAACGGTCGCGGAACTGAAGGAATTGCGGGCGCTCACCGGCGATGCCGACGGGGCGCAGCGGGTCGCCTTCACCCAGACGTGGCGGACGGCACGGGCTTGGCTCGAGGGAAAATTGGAGGCGATCCCCGGAGTGGAAGTCCACCGCGACTCAGCGGGGAATCTGTGGGGCACCCTCCGGGGCGAGTCGGACCGCGCGGTCCTGATCGGAGGGCACATCGATTCGGTGCCAAATGGTGGTTGGCTGGACGGTTGTCTGAACGTGCTGGCCGGCGTCGAGGTGCTGCGCCGGGTTGCGAGCCAGTTCGATGGGCACCCGCCGGTCACGGTGCGGGTGGTGGATTGGGCCGACGAGGAAGGCGCTCGGTTTGGAAAGAGCTTGTTTGGGTCCGCCGCCTGCTCGGGTCATCTCGACGTGGAGGAGGCGCGCGGGTTGACGGATCGGGATGGCGTCGGACTCGTGGAGGCACTGGCGGAGAACGGGATCGTCTTCGACGACGTGAAGTCGTGCGGCTCGGAACTTGCGAACGCGGCGGCTTACCTGGAACTCCACATCGAGCAAGGCCCGGTGCTACTCGACTCAGACCTTCCGCTGGGCGCAGTGCTCGGGACGTTCGGCGTCGAGCGGCACGCGATCACCTTCCACGGACAGGCGGCGCACTCGGGCAGTACGCCCATGAATCGGCGCAAGGACGCGCTGCTCGCGGCCGCGCGGATGAGTCCCGAGATCTACGAGATTGCGGACCGCAGCGGCGGCGGGGTGTGTACTATCGGGTCCTGCGAGACGAAGCCGGGGATCGTCACCAGCGTCGCCGCGGAGTGCCGGATCACGCTCGATCAACGCCATCTCGACAAGGTGGCGCTGGACCAGATGTTGGCCGAAGCGCGGGAAGCGAGCGAGCGCTTTGCCGACGAGGCGAAGGCGACGGTCGAATGGCAGCGGCTGTGGCAGATCGATCCGATCTTGTTCGACGCGGATCTCATCGATCTGTGCGAAGAGGCGATCCACGAGGCGTGCGGGACCTCTCACCGGCTGCCATCGGGGCCGCTGCACGACGCGGCGGAAGTCGCCCGGGCCGGCGTGCCGACGGTCATGATGTTTGTCCAGAGTCTGCACGGCATCAGCCACAACAAGATCGAAGACACGCGCGAGGAGCACCTCGAGCTAGCGGTCCTGGCCATGGACAAGCTGACTGCGAAGGTGATGGCCCAGGTGGCGAGCGGCTAACTTGGCTCCTAAATTGCTCCCTCCGTCGAGCCTCACACCCCTGCTCGTAAAAAACTTATGCCGACTCTCGAAACGACCGTTGATGGACTGAAGATGTTGAACCCGTTCGTGATCGGGTCGGGCCCTTCCCGGGACGAACCTCAACGTGATCAACCGCGCGTTTCGCGAAGGTTGGGGTGGCGTGATCGCTAAGACGGTGAGTCTCGATTCGAAGAAAGTGATCAACGTCACGCCGCGCTACGGCAAGCTGAAGAGTAGCAGCGGCGAGGTGATCGGCTGGGAAAACATCGAGCTGATCAGCGACCGACCATTCGAAAAATGGTTGGAGGAATTCCGCCAATGCAAGGCCGAGCACCCCGAGGGCGTGCTCATTGCGTCGGTCATGGAGGAGTTCGTCGAGGGGAATTGGAAAGAGATGATCGAGCGTTGCCAGGACGCGGGCGTCGACGCCTTCGAGCTGAATTTCTCCTGCCCGCACGGGATGCCGGAGCGGAAGATGGGCGGCGCGATGGGTCAGGATCCGGAGATTCTCGGCCAAGTCTGCGAATGGGTCATGTCCGTTGCAACGAAGCCAGTCTGGGCGAAGATGACGCCAAACATCACCCACATCGAGGAGCCGACTCGGGCGGCGCTCGCGGCGGGCTGCCACGGCGTGAGCGCGATCAACACGATCCGAAGCGTGATCGGGGTGAATCTCGACACGCTGCGGCCGGAGCCCAGTGTCGAGGGCTACACGACTCCGGGTGGCTACTCCTCGATAGCGGTGCGCCCGATTGCGCTTCGGATGTGCATGGAGATCTCGCAGTTGATCGATAAGGATTTTCCCGGACGCACGCTTTCGGGTCTCGGCGGCGTCGAGACCGGCGAGGACGCCGCGCAGTTCATCCTCCTCGGCTCCGACACGGTGCAGGTCTGCACGGGGGTAATGAAATTTGGCTACGGGATGGTGAAGGACCTGAGCGCGGGGTTGCTCGGCTTCATGGAGAAACACGGCTTCGAAACCATCGACGACTTTAAGGGTGCGAGCCTCCCGTATTTCACCACCCACACGGAACTCGTCCGCATGCAGCGCGAGCGCAAGGAAGCGCAGGCCGAGGAAAAGAGGCAGATGATCAAGGCCGATGGCGAGTGGGACGGCGACGACTTCGTGAAGCAATCGGACGCGCTGGCGCGGTGATGGTCCGCTTCAGGCGTGCCCGACGCGAAGAGGAGTGAAGGGGTTTTTTAGTTTCGCTGAAGCGGCGGGCGCTTGAGGATTGAGCATGGTGACTTGTAGATCATTCGTCGGTGGGGAGTGGGTTGTCGGGGAGGCGACGGACGTCGCCGAGGTATTTAACCCCGCGCTGGGTGAGGTGATTGCCGAGGTGCCGCTGGCGGGCGACGAGCTGGTCGACGCCGGGGTCGCGGCTGCGGCGGAAGCCTTTCCAAGCTGGCGCGATACGCCGGCGGTCGAGCGAGCGGGAGTCTTTTTCCGCTACAAGATGCTGCTCGAGGAGCACGCCGAGCAGATCGCGCTGACGATCTCCACCGAGCACGGGAAGACGCTCGCCGAGGCTCGGGGGGATCTGCGGCGGGGGATCCAGATGGTCGAATACGCGTGCGGGGTGCCGACGCTGCTCATGGGGGAATCGCTCGAAAACATCGCGCGCGGGATCGATTGCGACACGATCCGGCAGCCACTGGGTGTGTGCGTCGGAATTGTACCGTTCAATTTCCCCGCGATGGTGCCGCTCTGCATGTTCCCGCTGGCGCTGGCTTGCGGGAATACGTTCATTCTGAAACCGAGCGAGAAAGTGCCGCTCACCGCCATCAAGCTCGCCGAGTTGCTTGACGCGGCGGGGTTGCCCAAGGGGGTCTTCAACGTCCTCCAGGGCGGCCGCGCGATCGTCGACGCACTGCTGGTGCACCCGGGCGTGCGCGCGATCTCGTTCGTCGGATCGACCCCGGTTGCGAAGCACATCTTCGAAGTCGGGACCCGGCACGGCAAGCGAGTGCAGGCTGCGGGGGGGGCGAAGAATTTTATCCTCATCATGCCGGACGCGACGGTCGGCGAATCGGTGCGCGGCCTCACCGAGGCTGCGTTCGGTTGCGCGGGCGAGCGGTGCATGTCGGGGTCGACGGCGATCGCCATCGGGGCGGCGGGCGAGCGGGTGCTGCCGGAGCTGGTCGCGGCGGCGAGATCGATCCGAGTCGGCGCCGCCTTCCGCGACGTCGACGTCGCGATGGGTCCAGTCATCACCGGGCCGCACCGGGACCGCGTGCTTGGTCTGATCGATCAAGGGGAGGCCGAGGGTGTGCGGGTCCTGGCGGACGGGCGCGGCGTGCGGGTCGACGGCGCGCCGGGCGGATACTACGTCGGACCGACGATTCTCGACGGAGTCGAGGCCGGGATGTCGGTCGCGCAAGAGGAGATCTTCGGTCCGGTCCTCAACGTCATGCGGATGGACGATCTGGACGGTGCCATCGCGGCCGCGAATCAGTCGGCCTACGGCAACGGGGCGGCCATTTTTACAAATTCCGGGAGATCGGCCCGCGAGTTTCGCCACCGGATCAACGCTGGAATGGTCGGCATCAACGTGGCCGTGCCCGCGCCGATGGCGTTCTTTCCGTTCAGCGGCTGGAACGATTCGTTCTTCGGCGATCTGCACATGCAGGGCCGGGAGGGCGTGGCATTTTACACCCAGCAAAAAGTCACGACCTCGCGGTGGTTCGGCGACGCCGACGTCTGGGCGAAGTAGCTTCCGATCTCAGCGCCGAGTCGCCGTGTAGATCGTGACGATGCCGCACCAGAGCGGCCGCGCGGCGGCCAGCGTGAAGCCGGCGTTTTCCATCCGATCGAGCATGGCCTGCCCCCGGGGGAATGCTTCGATGGACTCCCCGAGGTAGGCGTAGGCCTCCGGTCGCCCGGTCGCCAAGCCCGCAAGTCTGGGAAGGACCCGGTGCAGATAGAAGCGATAAGCGGCTCGCAACGGGGGCGATGCGGGTAACGAAAAATCGAGGATGAGGACGTGGCCGCCGGGGCGGAGGACGCGGGCCATTTCTCCGAGTGCCCCGTCGTAGGTCGCCATGTTGCGCAGACCAAATGCGACGGTGAGCGCGTCGAAGACTCCGCTCGCGAAGGGCAATTGCGTGCCATCGGCAGCGACGAGATTTGGGACGGACTTGCGTTGGGCGACGCGAAGCATCGGCTCGCAGAAATCGGCGGCAATCACCTGCGCGTCGGGGTTCTTCTTCGCCAAGACGAGAGCTAGGTCGCCGCTTCCGGTCGCAAGATCGAGGATCGTGCTGGGTGCCCAGGAGGTAACGATCCGCGCGGCGAGATCACGCCACAGATAATCGGCGCCACCACTCAAAGCGTGGTTGGCGAAGTCGTAACGGCCCGCAATCGAGCTGAACGTCTTGCGGATAAAGTCGGGATCTTGTTGGGCGTGGCGGGCGATCCCCCACACCTAATCGAAATCTGCGAATGCGAAATCGAAAATCCGGAAAATGCTCACGAGAGGACTCGAACCTCCACGAGTTGCCCCACTAGATCCTGAATCTAGCGCGTCTGCCATTCCGCCACGTGAGCTACGGGAGGGTGAAGATGGCAGGCTGCGGGCTGTTTGTAAATGCTGGATCTGAGGCATTTCCACGGTTGAAGCATCGCTGGGTTGCGAAGGCCGCGGTGGTCACGGCGGAAATTGCACTGGCAATCGCGGGACTCTCGTGCGAAACGGTTGGGCTAGTTTATCACCTATGAAACGCATTTCCCTTCCCCATTGGCTCACCGGTTCTCTGCTGGGCATCGCCGTCGTCACCCCATCGTTCGCGCAGGACACTCCGCCCGCGGAGGCCGAGCAACCAGCCGTCATCGAGACCGCTCCCGCGCCACCCGCGCCACCGGCCCAGCCGCCGCTCGACATCAAAGATCCCGTCGCCACCGTCAACGGCGACCCCGTCACGAGGGCCGAACTCGAGGAGATGTTTAACAACGCTGTTTCCGCGCAGGGAGTCGATCCGGCGACCCTTTCGAACGAGCAGAAACTCGCCGGATACAACCAGCTCCTCCAGGACATGATCACCGAGAAGCTGGTTAAGGCTGCCGCCGAGGACGTGACGGTGACCGATGCCGACGTCGACGCGGAGATCGCGAAGATCCGGGAGCAATTCCCGACGCAAGAAGCGTTCGAGCAGCAGCTTGAGGCAAGCGGCCAGACGGAAGACAAATTGAAAGCTCTGATCAAAGAGGGGCTTTCGCAGCGCAAGTGGGTCGAGAGCCAGACTGGTGAGATCAAGATCAGCGACGAAGAAGCGAAGAAATTTTACGACGATAACTCTGCGGAGTTCGAGCGCCCGGAGATGGTCAAGGCAAGTCACATCCTTTTCATGGTGCCGGAGGGGGCTTCGGAAGATGTGCTGAAGGAGAAGGAAGAAGCCGCTAAGAGTGCCGCTGCAGAGGCCAAAAAAGACGGCGCGGACTTCGGTGAATTGGCCAAGAACCTGTCGGAGGAGCCGGGTGCGGATGAGCGCGGCGGAGACTTGGGATTATTTTCCAAAGACCAGATGGTCCCAGCATTTGCCGATGCCGCGTTCAGCATGGAGCCAGGCGAGATCAGCGACCCGATCAAGACGGAATTCGGCTTCCACGTGATTAAGGTTGCCGAAAAACAGGCTGCCGGGAAGACGCCCTTCGAAGAGGTCAAACCGGATCTGGTGACCTTCCTGACGAGCCAGAAAGGTCAGGAAGAAGTCGGTAAGGTCCTCGAAAAACTCCGCGCGGATGCGGAGATCGAAGTCTTCCTACCCCAGCCACCCAGTCCGATGAGTGGTGCGATGGGCGCGCCCGATTCGGCGCAGCCTGCTCCGTCCGAAGCCGATGCTCCGGCGGCCGACGACGCATCGGAAGCCGCGACGACCGAGAACTAAGGTCGTCTGAATGCCTCGGAAAAAGCAATCCATCGGTCTGATTGGGCTCGGGATCATCGGATCGCGAGTTGCCGCTAATCTCCGTCGGGCGGGCTACGAAGTCTGGGTGTGGAATCGTTCGCCCAAAGCGGAGCCGAATTTCTTGTCCTCTGCGGCAGAAGTCGCGGAGTCGGCGGATCTCATCCTCACCTTCGTCGCCGATGGCCCGGCTCTCATCGAAGTCTTACGCTCGATGGAGGGAGTCCTTGCCGCGCGGCACGTGATCGTGAACCACGCCACGGTCGGACCGGATGAGATCGCCGAAGCTGCAGCCCTCGTCGAAAAGGCGAGTGCGTCCCTCCTCGATGCGCCCTTCACCGGGAGTCTGAAAGCGGCGGAGTCGGGAGAATTGGTCTACTACGTCGGCGGATCGCCGGACGTCCTCACGCGTGTCCGGCCCGTTCTCGAGGTCTCGTCGAAAGCCATCCTCGAGATCGGGGACATCGGGCAGGCGAGCCTCGTGAAGATCGCGACGAACCTAGTCTCCGCGACCATCGTCGAATCGCTTTCCGAGGCGATGGCGCTAATGGCGAAGAACGGCGTGCCTCTGGAGAAGTTCGCGCAAGCCGTCGAGCTGAACGCGGCGAAATCTGGCGTCTCGCAGCTCAAGGTGCCGGTGATGCTCGAAGGCAAATTCGACCCCCACTTCTCGCTCAAGCACATGTTCAAAGATGTGCAGCTCGTGCTGGCGGCCGCAGATCGCGCGGGGCTGGATCTACCGGCGGCAAACGCGGCGGCGGGGGCCCTCATGTCGGGTATCGAGCACGGGTGGGCTGATCTCGATTTTTCTGCGATCTCGAAGCACTACGGCTTCCCCGGGAAGGAACCCCTCGCAGCTCAATCCGCGCTCTCGCCTAGCGACGGCGGGTCCAAAGTGAAAAAACGGTTTCCACTCTTTAGCAGCGCCAATTGACGGTGCCCGACGAGAGCGGAGTGCTGGCGGGTGCCCGCGCGCGGGGCGGTTATTTTCGATTGCCGCCCCGGGCGCGGTTTGCTCTGAGCGGCGAGGATCGCGAGCGATACCTGAACGGCCAAGTGACGAATGACGTTCGGAAGCTCTCGCCGGGTGTCGCGATGGCGGCTTGCGTGGTCTCGGCAAAAGGCAAGTTGGACGGGGTCGTGCACGTCTGGAGCGACGAGACGCGCTTGTTTGTCGAGGTGGACGAGACGCTCGCCGAGCCGATGGGTGCCCGACTCGAGCGCTACCTCGTTGCGGATGACGTCGGGATCGAGGCGCTCCCGCCCGCCGAAGAGTTCCACGCATTCGGGGCTGCGGCGGAGCGTCTGCTCGCAGCGGGGACGGGGGCTAGGCGGGTTGATCGATTCGGAGAGGTCGGTGTCGATTTCGAAGAAGCCGCGTTGGGGCTTCTCGACGATTGGACGGAACTCGACCCCGCCGCCGTCGAAGTGCTGCGGATCGAACGGGTCATCCCGATCTGGGGCAGCGAACTCGGTCCCGACACCTTGCCAGCCGAGGCCGGGCTGGACCGAACGGCCGTCGACTTCCACAAGGGGTGCTACATCGGGCAAGAGGTGATCTCGCGCATCCAGAGCGTCGGACGGACGAACCGGGCGCTGCGTTCCTTTGTGCTGATGGACGGGGAGCACCCGAGCGCGGGCGACGACTTGTTCGAGGAGTCCGACCTCCAGAAAGCAGTCGGGGTCGTCACGTCCGTCGGCAACCACTTTGAAATGGCGCGGGCAGTGGGACTCTGTTACATCAAGCGCAGTTGCGAGGGGGTGAGCCAATTCATCACCGCCTCGGGTGCCCGCCTCAATTTGTGCGAACTTCCATGCGAATAGTCCCCGTTTTCCTTCTCTTGTTCACCCTCGTGATGGGTGGCTGCGCCTCGCAGAATGCGGTCGATCTCACTGGTCCGGTCGTCGCGGTGATGGAGATCAAAATCAAGAAAGAAAAAGAGCTTCGCCGCGTCGTGATCGATTTGGACGAAGTCGCGGCGCCGCTGACCTCGGCCAGCTTCAAGCAGCTTGTGAGTGAAGGATTCTACGACAAGATGCGGTTCCACCGGATCTTTCCGGATCTCTTGGTGCAGACGGGCGATCCCTACAGCAGAGGCGGCGACTCGGAGCGCTCTGGCACCGGTGGGCCGGGCTACACGATTCCGGCCGAGATCGGACTATCTCACGTGCGCGGTGCCATCGCGGCCTCGCGGCTACCAGACCGGGTGAACCCAACAAGGGCGTCGAGCGGGAGTCAATTTTACGTCTGCCTGACGCCGATGCCGCAGCTCGACGGTGACTACACAGTTTTCGGACGGGTGATCGAAGGAATCGAAGTTCTCGACGAAATCAGCAAAATGCCGACGAACAGCAACGATTTCCCTTTGGATAAAGTCGTCATTCGCAGTATAACGCTCGTCCCGCAGGGGTCGGCAACGGCGGTCAGCGGGAATAATTAGAATTGTAACGGGTAGGTTCCGGAGTGGCCAAACGGGGTAGACTGTAAATCTACTGGAATTTCCTTCACAGGTTCGAATCCTGTCCTGCCCAATCCTTCGAGCGCAGCGAGCATTTCTGAATCGGACAGGATGAAGAACTGTCTCTTTGCAGAAATATTGAGACAAACTTTTGCGGGAAATGCGGGACGTCCGTTGCTGAATAAATGAGACGCACTCAGAGAATCGGGCCATTCAGGCTTGGGTGGCGTCTCTGGAATTCCGCAAATCTGGAGGCTCTTCGAGACCTTCTCGGAATTAAAAAATACTGGTTAGATGGCCAGACTAGATTCATTTCGATGTAATAATCGTCTATCTTGGTCTGGTGGCTGACGCCAAATCATCGCCGGTAGTGACGTTTTCTCGGGGGCTTCTCGCGTCCAACGAGCAGCCGCCCGGACCGGATAGCCGGTTATGGATCCGCCAAGCCGACGCTCATCGCTGGGTAACGGACGCGCTGAACAATCGTCGCCTCGGCATGCCAATTTCTGACGCGACCGCAGAATGGGAGAGTATCGCGTTTCCCAAAAACGATCGAAAGCCGTTGCGACCCTATCAGGATGATGCCGTTGCCGCGTGGATGAGAGATCAATCGGGCGTGATCGTGATGCCGACTGGCACGGGCAAAACGGAAGTCGCATTTGAGATCATGCATCAGCTCGCGACGCACACGCTGTTTGTTGCCCCGACGAGGGCTCTCGCATATCAGCTAGCCGCGCGGCTCGAGGACGCCTTCGGGCTGGATGTCGGATATATTGGAGACAACACGTATCGATTGATGCCGGTGTGCGTGACGACTTACGAGAGTGCGGGAATCAAAATGGAATTCCTGGGCAATTACTTCGAACTGCTCATTTTCGATGAATGCCACCACCTGCCCGGGGATCTTCGGGCGGACGCGGCTCGCATGTCGGCTGCGCCATACAGGCTCGGTTTAACCGCTACGCCAATTCGCTCGGATGGCCGGGAATCGCAATATGAGCAGTTGATCGGGCCAGTCTGCTATGAACTGCCTCTTTCGGCAGTCCGTGGATCAATTCTCGCAAAATATCGGATCATACGGCTTGCAGTCTATCTCAGCGATGACGAGCAACGCCATTACGATGCCCTCGGAAGGCTCATCGGCGAACACATGTTTGAACGCCGGCAATTGGATCAGAAGTATTGTTGGGATGATGTGTGTAAAAACGTCGGCTCTGATCCAAACGCTCGCCATGCCTTCAATGCTCGGCTGAAACGGGTATCGATCGAAAACAACGCCACCGCAAAGCTCGACGTTTTGGAAGACCTGTTTCGAGAGCACATGCAACAGGTTGTGGTCTTCACGGGATCCAACCTGATGGCCAGGCTCGTTTCTCTCCGGTTTTTGATTCCCTGCCTGCTCGCCCACTCGCCGAAGAAGGAACGGGAAATGATCTTGAGGGGTTATTCGGACGGAGATTTCGAAGCGATCATCGCGAATCGCGTGTTGAACGAGGGAATCGATGTGCCCGCGGCGAAAATTGGAATCGTGATCGGAGGCACCGGGTCACCTCGTGATTCAGTTCAGCGATTGGGAAGGCTGCTTCGCAAGAAGGGTGTTCAGGAAGCAGTGCTCTACGAGGTGGTGTGTGCAGGCACTGGCGAAGAAATGCGTTCGCGCAAACGGCGGAAAAACGATGCTTACCAAGGAAGATAGGGTTGCTGAGTTTCGAGACGGACGCGCCTTCCCGGACAAGCTGACCCGGTCCAAGCATGGACACTATGTCGAACTTGCTTCGCAGATGCTTGAGATTTACCGGGACGGTATCGGAAGCACCCGAGATGACCTTCACGAGGCCGTTCGGACGATCTTTTGGGCCGAAGAGGAATGTCCGCCGCGTCGTGTGAGAGCTTTCCAGAAGTTGCTCGACGATCGATCCAATTTTGACGGTCTGACTGGGAGCGCCGCTTCTGAGTTACGGATTCGAATCTTCAAGCTCTCCGCGTCGAGACATCCACTGGTCAAAGTTCCGGCGGGTTTGCTAGAGAGCGAGGAGGAGACGGTCAAAGAGGAGATCTCGAAGAGACTTGGCCGACCGTGGCTTGAAATCGAAGAAACCCTATTTAGCGACGTGTATGGACTTCACCGTCTGAAGGCATTCGAGGGGTATGAGTCTGCCAACGCCCTATTGAGTCGATACAACGAAGCCCAAGCGCAGGCGTTGCTCTACGATGCAACGGAGATGACGGTCGAGGCCCGGTCTGACTTCAGATCGATCGTGATGGCGGCAAAGCGGGCTCGCTTGATGCACATTGTTGAACGTCTAGGAGACGGGCATTTCCGATTCGTTTTTGCCGGTCCTGCTACCGCCTTGCGAGAGACGCGGCGGTATGGAATCGATCTGGCCAAGGTGCTTCCGGCGCTCGTCGCCTGTCGCGACTGGGAAATGGTTGCTCCCATCAAGAAATTCAAAAACGGCCGGCAGCCTGTGTTTAAACTGTCGAGCCGCGACAAATATAAAAGTAGTCGAGCCGTCCTTCCCGAATTCGACTCAAAGCTTGAGCGAGAGTTTGCAGCGAAGTGGGGGACCGAAAGCAGGGATGGATGGACACTTGAGCGGGAATCAGAACCGCGCTTCATCGGACAAAAAGCGATCTTTCCGGATTTCGTATTTCGTCACGAAACGGGGAAAATCGTGCTTTTCGAAATCGTAGGCCACTGGACCCCGGAGTATCTCAAAACGAAAAAGGAAACTTTGGCGCAGTTTCGGGACGAGCCAATCCTGTTGGCCTTGCAGCAAGTAAAAGCCGAGACCTTTACTGAACTGGATTTTCCGATTGTTCCTTACAAAACAACGCTGATTGTTAAGCCGATCCTCGAGGCGTTGGTCGGCTTTCGCTAGAAACAATTTGATGGTCGTATCGATCGACGAAAACTTGCCATTCGTGCTCGGCTTGTTCGCGCACAACTACTCTTTCGTTTCGGACGGTCTCGAAGTGCTGAGTTTCTATTTCCAGGGTAATGGTTTGCATATCGACACCTGGCCCGTCGGATTCTTGAGCAGTTCGACGCGGGACAAATGCATCACATTTCTTGCAGCAGGAATGACTGAACAATCATGGCCGAGGGCTGGCTCCCATCTGGAGATGATGCGGCTTGGCCGAAGTATTTTTGTAAATGAATCACCGCTTCCGGCGACATCCAAGAAAGCTTCCGGTGGTCAGCGATTGGGTCGATGCAATCGGTCACGGACTTTCCAAAATTATTTTTGACAATGACGATGCGCATCGGAAGATGGCATGGATCGACCGGGGTGCTTGAGGTAGCTTGTTCTCACTTTCTGCGCGGTCGAGGTGGTTCTCGGCAAAGAGGACGCGGGGTTGGCGAGCGCCTGTTCCAAAAGTTGGCAGGAAGCCGTTTAAGCGTTGCCTCAAGAAGACACGGTTCGACACTTCATTCGAAGGGAGGTGAACAAAATGGGGTGCCATTAAGGTCGTGAGGGAGACTTGGTTCGGGACGAAATCCGCGGACGGGTGCACGAAACGGATCATCTCCCAGATACCTGCGGAATGGTCAGCAGAGTTTCGAGAAGCTCGATTGTTGGTCTCTTTCGTTCTGCTCGTCCCATACTTTTCGACTCGACGGCAAACAGCGGATCGCGGTTGGTGTAGTCGGATAAAGTGGTGGAAGTTTGATCTCTCGGTTGAGGGCACGTGTCGCGTGCAGCCTCAGCCCGAACCAAAGCGCCATGTCGATTCACAATAAATGGTGAAAACAGGTATGGCCCTTGTCGTTGTTGGCGACTTGAGATAAGGAATATTCATGACCGTTCGGAACAAAACACTTTTGCTCCGTCTTGGTCGTTTCCGCCTTTGACTTTCGATGGAACCACCTCTCCTTTTCCTCAGTGACCATGCGACGACGGTGGATTTGCTTTACTTTGAGGCGATTTCCAAGACGATTGTTGATCTGATCGTTTCACACGGCGAGCAAGGCCGCTGTCACTTGGTGTTCATGGTGACTGGGGAGCCGGAAAATCAAGTGTGCTCGAGATGATCTCTGCGGACCTGTTCGCCGACTCAAAGACTCTCTGCATCAAATTCAACGGTTGGCAATTTCAAGGGCTTGAGGATGCAAAATTCTCTCTGATCGAATCGATCATCACGAAGTTGCAGAGAAAAGGAAAGAGGATGCGGGCGTCCTCGCCGTTGCTGCCAAGATTGGCAAGCGCGTCGATGTAATTAAACTCTGTAAGACGCTCTTTACAGGGGAATTGCGGCAAAGACAGGGATTCCCAATCCCAAGGCGCTCGCTGACGCGTCAGCCCTGATAAAAGGTTTTCAGGAAGCGAAAGGCGAGAATCTGAGTGCCTCGGAAACAATCGAAAAACTCGGAAAGGCGATCGAAGTCTTGAAGGTGGAGCCCGAGAGGATTCTTCCAAAGGAAATCAGTGCTTTCCACAGAGAGTTTGGCGGAGTTGATCGAGGTCGCGAAGATCGACCGGCTGGTCATTCTCATCGACGACATGGATCGGTGTCTTCCTAAAACGACGATTGAGACACTCGAAGCCATTCGGCTTTTTCTATTTGCCAAGAAAACGACGTTCGTGATCGCCGCAGACGAGGCCATGATCGAATACTGCGTCCGCCAACACTTTCCGGATCTCCCTGTTGCGAGCGGCCCCCTTACGTATGCGAAAAACTATTTGGAGAAACTTATCCAAGTCCCGTTCCGCATTCCCGCATTAAGCTATCTCGAGGCGGAAGCCTATATCGCGCTTACAATCGCAGAGAGCACGCTGACGAGTGACTCGCCCGCGTTTAGAGCATTTCTATCCGCTGCTCGGGAAACGATTGCAAAGCCATGGTTGATGGGTGGGCTTACGGAAGAAATGGCAGCGAAGGCTTGCGAGCAGATGAGCGGCTCGGCGGAGTTTGAAAAGCTCCAGTCTGCACTTCAACTCAGTCAGCAGATCAGCCAGGCTACTGAACGAGGGAACTCGCGGCAATCCACGACAGATCAAAGAGATTTTTAAACGCGCTTTTCCTGCGCGAACGCGTTGCTACCGCTCGCGGTTTCGGGAAGGAAATCGTGCGGCAAGTCCTAGCGAAAATGATGTTGGCCGAATTTTATGCTCCGACGTTTTATGAGCACCTTCGTGAAGCGACCGCCAAGGATCCAAACGGAAAGCCCATCGAACTCCGGGAATTGGAAGTCGAGCTAAAGGATCCCAAGCAAAAGTCTGTTGCTCAATCGTCGAACCACAACGAATGGGCAGATGATCCACTGATCGCGATGTGGGCTAAAATCCATCCCGAGTTGGGCGACGTCGATCTTCGACCCTATCACTTTGTCACGTCAGATCGACGGATTCTTTTCGCAGGGAATATGGCCTTCACGCATTTGGGTCCATTGCTCGAAGCGTTGTCCGCTGGTGGAAAGCTTGTTCTACAAGGGAAAGTCGAGGAGGTCAAAAAGCTGAATATTGAAGAGGCACGTCAGCTCTTCAAGGCCCTGACCGATAAATTGAACCAAGCTGAGATTTATGGTCCATCGCCCGGAGGGACTTCTCGTATTGGTTACCCATCACCCGAGTCTCCAAGAGTCGTTGCTCAATTTTTTGACATCGATCCCTTTCAAGAAACTGGGCGTTTGGTCGATGGCCGCGACTATGCGAAAGAGATTTACAAGCCCTGAACTACTCACTCGATACGACGAATTCATAACTAAGTGCCAGGGTCAGTCAGACAACACATCTTTGGCCGCCGCCGCTAGGACCTTTGCCTCCAAGTCCACCCCGCGCAAAAGGAAATAAATGGGAACCTCAAACAAATATGGAGGCCCAAAGGGTTCCAATCCTCTGATCCCGTCATGGTTGGGTGATGCAGATGGTGTGCCTCCCGCCGCGCCGCCGCCGCCACAAGTGCCTCCCCCAGTCACTCCGCAGCTTCCCGGGATGCCGGGGGCACCTGAACCCCAACCGTCCCCGCGTCCGGTCGCGCCTGACAAGCCGACTCACCTGACGGGACCGCGAAAGGCGTTCAACAAGTTCGCCAAGGGCGGTGGTAAGGGCTACCTCAGGCGGGCTCTTTCCGATTATGTCCGGAAAGGAACTGGTGGCTCAAAGAATGCAGTCGCCCGGATGGGGCCATCTCGCCAAGCTGCGCGGTCTCTCTATCAATTCGTCCAGAGTGTCAACTCCGACGGCCTTAGGTCGCACTTGCCTCAATCAGCCGTGGCGATCTATACGGCAAATCCTCATCAGAGGTCTTGGCTGCACTTACGGATACCATTTGCCCGGAGGGTGGTCTCATTGATGATGCCATTGCCCGTGAGGCATGGGACGAAGCTGTGTTGTTTACACTCGAAAATGGGACCGAAGATATCACCACAATGTCCGACGAAGATTGGGAGGCGTTATTCTGCGATTTCGTTGCGAGGTCGATCGAGATGAAGGTCTTCAACGATATTGGAAACGAAGGCGTTGTCCTGCCCGAGTCGATCTCTGATGTGAATCAAGTGGAACAGGACCTCCACACTTTGATTGGCGAGGCCGTGAAAGAGACGATCGGCGACACTTTCAGTAAAAACGAGCGTCTCGATGAAAATGAGATCAAGGCGGTCGTAGATGACGTTTATGGGAAGGCATTCTCCTACATCAGTGCGCTCGATGAGGAGGAATAGTTATGAGATACGGACTTAATTTCCATTTTGGAGAGGTTGGAGGCAGAGGCGCTTTGAAAGAAGCCGACTTCGATGCCTTCTTCCAAATCGATCTGTTTGCGAACTTGAATGCGCTGGCGTTCAATATCCCGCCATTCCTGAAGACATTGTTTGACGCGGGACTCACGCCGTCCGAAGACGCTTTAGATCTTCTTTTTGTGGGGGCAGCCGTCTTCGGTGCGGATACCCATATCTCTCGAGAAAAGACGTCCGAAAATGGTTGGACGCGCGAAATCGCTCTGTCACTTCCCGTCTCAGATTTGGAGAGGTGGAACGTTATCGCTCCGACCCTTGAACGTGCACTTCGATTCCTTTCTGGGGACTATTGGTCGATTTCTTTCCGAAAGCGGTCGGTTCAAGCCGCCCGCCAGATCAAAAAAGCAAAGGGAAAGCCCAAATTGGCGTATTCCTGCGTCTCCTTGTTCTCCGGTGGCCTCGACAGCTACATCGGAGCAATCGATAGACTCGAAGGTAATGAAAACCCGATCTTGGTTAGCCATTCTTGGGTGACCGGGGCGAGCCATAACCAAAAGATCTGCCTCGAGAAGCTTGATGCTCAATATCCGAAGAGGATTTTGCATCTCCCTGGTCGCATTGCATTTTCGTCTAACGCGATGCCAAATGTGGTAAAGGAAGACTCCGAACGGTCCCGATCGTTTTTGTTTTTCTCAATGGCAGCAGTCGCGGCCAGCGCCCTCGACGCGGGAACAAGAATTTTTGTCCCCGAAAATGGTCTGATTTCGCTGAATGTTCCCATCGACCCGCTGCGTCTGGGATCGCTGAGCACCCGCACTACTCATCCATTCGTAATCGCTAGATTCAACGAAATCCTTGGAATGCTAGGCATCTCGGCGAGGCTCGATAATCCATACGCTCACAAGACAAAGCGCGAGATGGTTGCGGAATGCGCCAATTCCGATCTCCTCTTGAGCACGATAATCGACACGATGTCGTGTTCGTCGCCAGGAAAAGGTCGTTGGAAGAAGCAGAAGCGCGGGCATTGCGGACACTGTGTTCCATGCATTATTCGCCGTGCTTCGTTGCAAGACGTCGCTGGCGGTGATCCGACAACCTACGCATTGAGCGATCTCAGAACGAGAAAACTCAATAGCAGTAAGGCCGAGGGAGAGCACATCCGCTCGTTTCAGGTCGCGATTGGAAAGCTACAGGGAAGTTTGCCGCGTGCTCGGATCATCATTCGAAAGCCTGGCAGCTTGAAAGACTCTGAGCACGAGATCGATGAACTCGCTCGAGTTTATCACCGTGGCATCGGCGAGATTGAACGCGTGCTCGCTGGGGTCGTCACAGCACCACTATGAGTTCGGACATCATCCCGCTGGTCGATTTTCATTGTCATCTCGACCTCTACCCTGACTTTCCTGCGATAGTTGCGGAGTGCCAAGCCAATGATGTCGCCACATTAGCCGTTACCACCACACCATTTGCTTTTCCGCAAAACCTTGAAGCCTCTGCGGCGTTTCCGCTGGTCCAAACCGCCCTCGGACTTCATCCGCAAATTGTCGGCGAGCGTCATGCATCAATTTCCGAGTTTGAACGCCTCGCGCCGAATGCCAATTTCATCGGCGAAATCGGCCTCGATGCTGGCCCTGCGTTTTACAAGGCGTTTCCTGACCAAGAAAAATATTTCGACGAATCGCCGCAATTTGTGCGGAACAGGGAGGGAAAGGTCCTCACGATTCATAGCGTGCGAACCGCAAAAAAAGTTCTCGATATTCTCGAGGAATCGGGGGCCTGTAATAATTGCTCGATCGTTTTTCATTGGTTCTCTGGAAGCGGTTCCGAAATGACGCGCGCCCTTGAGCTAGGATGTCTGTTTTCCGTTAACGGTTCGATGCTCGAGAAACAGGCGCGGTCCGAGAGCATCAAAAGAATTCCGCTGAATAGACTTCTCACGGAAACAGATGGTCCATTCCGAACTTCGGCGAATCGTAGTCCTGCCAGACCAAAAGTGTCTCTGAGACAGTCGATAGTTTGGCCATTCTATTATCGATGGGAAAAGATCTTCTTCGGCAGCAGATTTGGAGCAACGCTCATCGCCTTTTCCTGTGATGTCGATTTGGTATTGCAGGCGAAATGGCAACGAGATTTACGATACGGAATCGCAATGAACGCATTTATTCTAGGGGCAGGCGCCTCAAAAGCATATTCGGATTCACCCAGCGGTCTCCGGATGCCTTTGGCCACCGAAGTTTTTAAGACAGTTCACAATTTAGAGGACGTCCATCAACCGTGGGTCCTGACTGGAAACATCTTGAATTACGCTCGCAAAAAGTGGGGCGTGAGCATTTTAGAAGTCTTTTCGAATAACTACGATATCGAAGCATTTCACTCCGAGATCGAGGCCGATCTTCTCGCCGCCATTGAAAAAGATATTCAGACGAAAGAAGGTATTTCAATCGAAACACTTCTATTGCAGAACACGTTCAACCAACTGAGTTCTGTCTTTTGTTTCGTTCTGAATTCCATTGCAAATGGTCCCGTCTCCAAGGCCCACAATCACTTTGTGAGCCTCATCGACAGTGGCGATGCATTAATTACATTCAATTGGGATACCCTACTAGACCGCTCACTTTTTGAGGCAGGATCGTGGAGTCCGGAGAGCGGATACGGATTTGATCCTAAAGAAGTCTTTCGAGATGGATGGCATGCAACTACTGGACGGACATCAGAGGTCAAACTCATCAAACTCCATGGCTCGACAAACTGGCTCACGGCTTATCAAGAGATTGATCCTGAGACCGGGGCCTTGAGCTTGATGCAAGATTCTCCTCCCGAGACAGTCCGAATATTTCAAAATGCATCAAAGCCATACGATACTTATGACGGACGATATATGGGGCCATATGTGCCGTTTACGATGGAATATTATCCGCCACACCTGTCGCACGAGAGCTACACGTCTGAAACCGGCTGGACCACGCTTCGACAGACAGTGCGCATCCCCTACATACCACGAGGAAAGACCAATGACATTGGTCTCCTCAGCGCTCCGTTAATTATCCCTCCCGTGCGGTATAAACAATACCGCTCATTCGGTAGCCTATTTTCGCTGCTGTGGGACGCCGCACAAAATGCTTTGAGCGAAGCTGACCGAATCTATCTAATAGGCTACTCGTTCCCCGTGACCGATGAGCCAACAAAGATCCTTTTTCGAAAATCTTTTTGCAGTCGATCAACATTCCCGACGATTGTCATTGTGAATCCCAATCCGGAACCTGTTGCCAAACTGATGATTGAGGAAATGGGAATCCCTGCGCGATTTGTTGAAATACGAAAGGCTGCCTTCGATGACTCGTTTATTCTCTGAGCTAAGCTCAGAGGGCAAGCGCGCCGTTGTGTTCATTTGATCAAACTACACCATATTTATGCACGAAACAGGAATTGCACCAAAAGGCTATGGAAGCGGCGAGCGATACATCGAGGAACAATTTCCTCTTAAAGACCAATTGATAAAATGGTTCTTCCAGCCATTGGGTGAACTCAAAGGTCATCAAGCTTTTGTGGCAATGATTCTATCGTTGTTGTTAGTCGAAAAGTGGTTGCGCGTCTCAATGGGTCATGGGGAGCAATCATTCTCGGAGAATTCGCCACCGATCCGTGATTTTGCGGCTGTGTTTGGTATTGATCCAGATCTAGCTTATAGGTTTTGGAGTGATTGGCGAAACGGCTTGCTCCACCGAGGAATGCCGAAAACGGAGCAATTTGATGGCTACATGATAAGTGGAGACTATGGCTTCGCCGTGGCGCTCGATGGGAAAGTTGTAAAGGTAAATCCGTGGAGATTCAGAGACAGAGTGCTGGAGATCGTAGGCGCTGATAGAGGGGTTTGGAAAGACGCGGAGGCGCCACTAGCCAAAGAGTTCAAACTTGAACGCGAAGTGTAGTTTCGTAACGAAGATGGCTGCCTCGTTTAGGGAAGGGATTCGAAGGCGCCCCAGTTTCGTCTATGTAAACCATCGCCTTGAGGTTGACGCATTTCAGACGATTTTTGCGGTTTGCTTCCCCCGAAGGCAGTCAGTAGATACAAGGATTGGTTGGCGAAAGGGGGGAATACTGTGAGCGAACGCTGTTGCGACAACTGTTTCGACGATGAGGTGCTGAAGCGATTTGTTGTGGAGCATGGTGAGTTTGGTTGTTGCGACTTTTGTGATGAACCCGCCGCATCGACTGTTTCACCACGTGAGTTGCGTGAGCTTTTTGATCCCGTTGTCCGATTCTTCGAAGAGGCGCAAGAGGGCGAGCACTTTTACTCGGAGAGTGGGCCGCCTGCCGATCAATCGGACCTTGTTGAAGCGATCGAACTCGACGTTGGTTGGATCGTCTTCAATGATAATTGCGATCAGGACACGAAGATCTGTCTTCTCGACTCAATAATGGAGGATTCGGGCTATCGGCCCGGAGATGAGGAATTTTCGAGTCGTGGATTTTGGGTAAGAGTGGATTCCTCGTTCAATGCCCCAACGGCCGGTGATCTTTGGTGTGAGTTCGTCAAATACATTCGCCACACGCGACGTTACATTCACTCCGAATGCGTTCCATGCGACCCAGCCGGTTGGTTGCCGTCACTTCTAAAGAAATCTGAATTGATCGTCGATCCGACAACAGAATTCTATCGCGCACGAGCGGGGTGCAAGATTGAGGGATTTCGTAAAGCTGTATGGCCAATAGCCGAGATGACAGCACCTCCTTCAGAGTTGGCGACTCGAGGGCGAGCGAATCCCGCAGGCATTCCTTATCTCTATCTAGCGAATGACGCAGAAACCGCCGCAGCGGAAATTCGTCCTTACGTTGGTCAGGACGTGAGCATCAGGCGTGCCTTGCCGAAACGTGAACTGAAGCTCGCTGACCTGACGAGACCTTATTACCTAGCTTCTCCATTCGGCATTCCCAATCTTGATGCGGAGATGTGGAACGCGGGATTGTTGAGGAAGCTCGGCGCGGAGTTGTCAAAACCAGTGGATCCGAACGCAAGCGAAGTAGCTTACGTGCCGATTCAATACGTCGCTGAAGTCATCAGGAACGATGGATACGATGGGATCCTGTATAAAAGCGCGATCACCGCAAAGGGAGTAAACGCCGTCTTTTTTTGCCCGGACGAATTGGAATTGGCGACGGGTGGCGAGATTGTAACGGTCAAGAGTATGGGCATCACCTTGGAACGACCATGGAGGCCCCGGTTGGTAGATTCGATGGGAGTCGATCCTACAGCTTAGCCCCAGACCGCGTTGAAGAGCGGATCCTCAATTGCCGCCAGTCGCCGTCCCAAGAAAAAGGCCAATGCCATCATTCGATTCTCGGATCAGCGCCACGTTCAAACGATTGCTCGCATCAAGATACGTCCGCGGCGGCGTTAGATTGTATGCGTCACCCACAGCACCGGTAGTCAGAAGCAGTCAGAGGTGTCATAGCGATGTGGTATGACATCTATGGAAGAAGTTGGTAGCGGAGGCTCCGAGATACTGAAGGTTAGTACGAAGGGGCGTGTGCGGATCCCGCGGGAGCGACGAGCGGAACTGCTGGCCGAATATGATCGCAGTTCGATGACTGGAGCCGCCTTCGCGGAGAGGGCCGGGATCAAGTATCCGACGCTGATGTATTGGTTATCAGAAGCGTCGGCGGTCGGTGTCGAGGGCGGATGCTGGGAGCACGGGGCGTGCTGAGTTGAGTTGGGTGGAAGCGGTTGTTGAGGACAGCCTTGGAAGTGGGGGCGGCCAGTCGCCGTTGCTGGAGATCGCGCTCCCTGGAGGAGCGAGTCTGCGGGTGAGCAATCGGGCGGGAGCGGCGTTGGCAGTGGAGGTATTGCGGCAGCTTGGCGGGAGCGGTCGCCGTGCTGAGTTTTACCGGCGGGCTCAAGGTGATGGTTGCGTTGGAGGCGTGCGATATGCGCAAGGGCTTCAATGGCTTGGCGGCGCTGGTGAGCGAGCGGCTCCGGGAGGACGTGAGGGGAGGAACGATCTACGTCTTCGGCAACCGGCTGCGAACGCGCATCAAGGTTCTTTACTGGGATGGGACGGGGCTGTGGGTGATGACCAAGCGGTTGGAGGCAGGGACGTTCTCGTGGCCGAGTCGGGCTGATGGCGGGAAGGTCAAGCTGCGGCTGGCACCGGAGGCGTTTGCCATGCTCACCGACGGGGTGGATCTCAAGGGCGGGCGGCTGCGAGCGTGGTATGAACGCGAGGAGGATCATCCCTAACAAGGGCTCTTAAATACTAAGTATCCGGCACGCCGAATGCTTATCGTTTGGGGATCGATGGAGCATCTTAGCAAAGCTGAGTTGATTGCCCGAATTGAAGCTCTTGAGCGCGAAAACGCGCTCCTGCATCAGAAGGTCGATCTACTTGTTCGACGCCTCTTCGGCAAGTGCAGCGAGGCGTTGAGTCCCGATCAACTCGAACTGCTGCTGGGCGGGCAACCTGAGTCGCAATCGGGAAAAGCCGACGCCTCCTGGGCTCTTGAGCCGCAGGAGGCCGCCAACCACGAACCGTGCGGCCGTCAAGAGAAGCGTCGCAATGCCAGGGAACGCTGGCCCGAAGACCTTCCCGTTGTCGAACAAGTCCTCGAGCGCCGAAGAAGTCGTGGCCGATCCGGGTGCATGGCGGCGGATCGGAGAGGAAGTCAGCGAGCAACTCGACTACGAACCCGGACGGTTCCTGCGTCGTCGCCTCGTGCGACCCAAGTATGTGCCGCGGGTCGGGGTGGATGTCGTGCCCGTCATCGCCGCGCTGCCGGCGAGCTTGCAGGAACGCTGCGTGGCCGCACCCGGACTCATCGCCGCGATCATTGTCGGGAAGTATTGCGATCACCTTCCGCTCTACCGTCAGGAAGCCATCTTCAAGAGCCGGCACGACATCACTCTCCCTCGCCAAAGCCAGGCTCGCTGGATCGAGCTTGCCGCCGATTGGCTGCGGCCGGTTTACGATGCTATCGGCGCGGAGATCCTCGCCAGCGGATACGTTCAGATTGATGAAACGCCGATCAGCTACCTTGCTCCCGGCAGTGGAGCAACCAAACTCGGCTACCTCTGGACGACCAACCGACCCCGAGGCGACGTGATCTACCGATGGGAAACGAGCCGCGCTGCCAAATGCCTCAAAAACGTGATCCCCGTGGACTTTACCGGCACCATCCAGTGCGACGGCTACGCGGCCTACCCCGCCTTCGCAAGAACCCACCCCGGCCAACTCACGCTCGTGGGATGCTGGGCCACGCCCGGCGCAACTTCTACGACGCTCGCGAGCATGTCCCACAGCAAGCCGGATGGATCCTGCGTCAGTTCGCCGCCCTCTACCGGATCGAAGCCCGGCTTAGAGAGCAAAGCGCCAGTCCCAAACTTCGAGCCGTCTGCCGCAGCTGCGAAAGTCGGCCCATCATCAACCGCATCAAGAAGATCGTCTTGTCCTGGACAACCAATCATCGCTTCCTGCCCAAGTCCACCATGGGCCAGGCCATCAGCTACGCCCTCTCTGAGATGGCCTCTTTGGAAACCTACCTCGACGACGGTCGCATCGAGATCGACAACAACCTCGTCGAAATTGCCATCCGACCCACCGCCATCGGCAAAAAGAACTGGCTCTTCATCGGTGCCGCCAATGCTGGCCAACGCTCGGCCATCCTGTTCACGCTCATCGAGTCCTGCCGCAAACGCGGAATCAATCCCTTCGACTACCTCCGTGATATCCTCACCAGACTGCCATCGATGACCAACTGGCAGATCAAAGACATCACCCCAGAAGCATGGGCTGCCACCCGCCGTTCAGACCCCCTCAAACGAGCCGCCTGATCCATAGGTGTCATAGCCCGCGGCTATGATACCTATGACTCCGTCAAGAGCCGCTTCGTGTGACGCTTACGTTAGATTGGCCAGAATTTGGAGATGAATTTCATTGCTGGCCATTTGATATCGCTTCAACTTTTCCTCCCCAAGCTCTTGGATGACGTCAGTCGACCCAGTGCACTACCGAGATCGATATCCGAAACTCAGACGGATTTCGTGAAGCGACATTTTGGGTAAGCGCGGCATCCCAGAAATGAACCTCCCGCATTCGGACCGCGCTTGGCGACACGGGTCACAAGTTCACTTCCGAATTTTGGACAGTGGGTGTTGGATGAGTGTCGCTCGCGTAGTGAACTCAGATGCTCGGTTTTTGTGTAGAGGGAGTGTTGCTTGATGTCTCGCAGTCGGGCGTCCATACGGGCGACATCCTGAGGATCGAACAATACCTCGTGGAATCCCCGGATATATGAGCAGATACCCCGGGCCATGACCTGCGGGGGCATCGCAGTCTTGAATTTGCAGTCGCCGATGAAGTAGACGATGAGGTGGACGTATTCGTGAGGGATATTGAGCTTTTCGGCGATGGCCCGGCTGTGGCGGTAGTTTTGTCGGATCGGGTTTTGGAAGCGAAACTTCCTGCCATAAAGCACTTGAGTCCACTGCGCGGCCCGCTCATCTCCAAATATCCACCCGCGGATGTTTTTTGTCTCAACGACGAAAATGCCAAATGGCGAGACCAGCACATGGTCGAGCTGGGTAGTCCCATTGTAGGTCGCTAGAATCAGATTATCGATTCGGCTGTAGAGAGACCGTTCGAGAGACGACAAGATTCCCCACGACGTGACTTTCTCCCCAAGCCAGCCCTTTAACAGAGCGAACATCTTGGAATTCTGATGTAGGAATCAACAACAAGCCAGCATGTAAAATCTGTAGGTCTCGCCGAATCATGACTCTCTCCACTCGGTCTAAATGTCCCGTATGGTGTGGGCGCTTCTCCAGAAACGGGATGGCGTCCATGCAGAGACAAAAGGAGGAGAGGTAGAAGCCAATTGATCGTTGCCTCTGAGTCGGATAGCGCTTCGGAGTGAAATCGGACCATTTGCGTGCCCCAATCCCTCTCGCGTGGCAGATATTGGGGCAGGAAAGACGACAGATGCGGAGTTGCTGAGCAACTGTATCTCATTGGAACGAGATCGATTCGATGAATTTATCCCGATAGATCTTCTTGGGCAGGCGTCTCTCTCCGAAGTATTGAATATTGAGGGAACGCGCGCTTTTTACCGTGAAACCCGTAGAGCAGCGGCGATCTCAAAGGATTGATGCCGATCCGGTTGGACAAAGTTCGTATTGGCAAGCTCAATTGAGGCGATGGTCACACGTGCGGAGGTCGAGAAAGACCGATTAAATCCTGCCTCCGTGGCAGAATAGCGGAAATCTTTATTCATCAGACGTGGAACGCCTTGCGCCCCGCCTCTCTGTTCTGATTTACTTCGGACGCCATCTAAAACTGGGTGGGCGTTGAAATCACATGGCGGAATCCTCTGAGTTAAAGGTAGTAATTGAGGAAATCGCTCAATGGTATTGGAGTTTTGGTCGAAATCGATCAGGCCGCCATGCGATCGAGAGAAGCGATTGGCTCAACCGTCTTTATGACGTGCGGCGGACTGCCGACGCGTTGGAATCAGAAGCCAAAAACAAACGGGCGCTTGCGCTCTGGGGGCCTTCTCAGGTCGGAAAATCGACCTTGCTTGCACGCTATCTGGACGACGGCGCGGAGGCTGATGGTAGCGGCTCTATCCTTCAATGGGATACCTCGGCACCCGTCCGTTTCGAGAACTCCGCGGCTCAGCCGGGCGTCACCTCCATTAATCCATACAATTTCAAATCTGACGCATCTGCATTTATTTCGCGTCTCTCGTTGCGCGAAAGCGTCTCCGATCCCACTCATCCTGTTGAAATTCGCCTTGGAAAACGTCCGGAGATTGCCCACGCGTTGGCGATTGGTTACATCTCGGACTGGAAACGCGATCGATCTGGGAAACTCTCCAGCGAGAACGTCAAAGAGATCATCGCTGGGCTTTCCAAATCTAATCCCGCAAATCCTCAAGAGGGGTTTCAGCAGGTGTTCGAAGTTGCCTCTTTAGTCGCGCAGCTCTCGATGGCTTCGCTTCAAGACAATCCCTTCTCAACGCTGGATCAGTCAGCGCTAGACTCGATTCTGAATTGCACTCCAGTTGCATCGGGACCCGTGAACAGCGGACTCTTCGGCCGCATCCTGTGGGGCAAGGATCCGTTGATTGATATCCTTTTCCACGATCTGTTGGAGTTTCGCGAAAATGTGCTTTCGAAAGGAAGTGGCACAATCCGGTGCTGCTATAAGACAGCCGCCCTCTTTCTGGATATGGCGTCGTATCCGAACGCCATTGGCGGACTCGATATCGACGGCAAAGAAATCCCCTCTAATGAGATGCTCGAAAAGCGGCTCCTCTCAATCGGATACACCAAACAAGGAGACGATCTTGTTTTGGGCGTCGATGAGGGCACTCCGCTTTTCGAAAGCCCGCGTGACTTCGCGCTGTTCCAAGGCTTGATCTGGGAGATCACACTCCCGATCAGACGAGATACCGCAGTGAGCCGAGGGGCGGCGTTGCAGCCGTTCCTCCAGCTCCTGGAGAAGTTCGATGTTCTCGATTTTCCGGGTGTCTCGAACATTGGAACTGGCGGCGAACAATTGAGCGAATCTTTGCTTCAAAAGAACGGAGATCATCTGCTTTTTACCCACCTGTTCAAGATGGGCAAGACGTCGGCGCTGGTCTCGGCGACGACGAAGGCGCAGATCATCGATTGTTTCTGTCTCCTCCTCCGCACGATGAGCCCGCTTTCACGGCCTCAGACCCTGGCCGATGGAATTCGGAACTGGAAGCGTTCTTTGGGAAATGGAATCAACCCCGACCTTCACATCGTGAGCACCTTTTTTGGCGGCTTTGTGAATGATGTTGCTCAGAATCCTTCCGCCGATCACTTCACCCAGGGCTTCGCTTCAATTAAGGCGCTGGGCGAGACAATCGAAGGAGCTACTTTCCATCCGGTGATTTTCGGAAAATACGAGAAGCTACTCGATGAGAGTGGCCAGCAACTCACTACGACAAATGCGGCGCGCATAATCAAAAAGACATCCGAGCGGTTGGCGTCACAGCCTCAATTCAATTCAATCTTTCAGATTCCAGCCAACGAGTTTGTTGAGGTCATCGGTCGTGGTGGCGTCGAGCGCCTTCTAGCCTCCTTGGTGTCCGGGGGTGGTTTTTCGCGACAGAATCTGCTCGGGAGCCTGAACAAAGAGGCGCGCGAGCAACTCGCATCTCTGATCAAATCCGTATCACCTGAAACAAGCGGAGACGTGGATATTCAACTCCTCCGCACTTGGAGTGAGCGGCTTAAAGCGAGCGTCTTGACCGCTGATTTGTTCGATCAAGCGAAATGTCGAAAGGCAGCGCTCGCGGTTCGACGTTTACTCGTGTTTGACCCGGAGACAATGCCTCCAATTCCGAAAAATCTTCGTGTGAAGCCGGAGGAAGCAGCTCCTTACGTGAATCAGATCCTTGCGGAATGGTGTGATCGATCAATCCAATCAGATATTCAATTGGGCGCGCAGATTCGCAATTCGGTCGAGAAAAACCGTCTCCTCCACTCGTTTTCCCTGCGAGTCAATGCCCGCGACGTAGCGCGGTGGCTCATCCAGCATTTCGGGAGAGTTGGAAACGCGACGCTCGCGAGAAAAGGACGGCGCTACTTGGCTATTCATCTCACCAACCTCGTGAGTCCGCGTTGCGAGTTCGAGGCACCGCCGGACCCATTCGCGAAGATGATGTCTTATTCGGCAGCCGAGGCTGATCCGCTCGGCGCGGAAGCGGACAGCAGTCCCGAGTTTCAGTCTATTCTCGCTCCGTTGGTCGCGCTTCTTTCGAAAATGGAAAAGACGACGGTAAGCGGCGGCGAGCGGCAACCGGGCGACGATGAAATTCTGGTGATCGCTCACTCGTTCAACGAAAAATAGAATGACGATTCATCGGCTACAGGTTACTCCCGACACAGGACATCACGCTTTCTGGCTCCCATTCGACAATGAGGTTCTTTCTCAACTCGAAGGCGAAGCGTATGATCGACTCGTTGAGCTTACTCGGCGTCCGTCGCGGTGGAAGTTGTTCCCAACCGGCGATTCGCACCTTCCGCACATTCGGTATCGAACTGCGAATGCGCCGACTGGAAAGGAAACTCCGGGGATAGCTATCATCGTGGAATCGAACTTGGGTGATAACACCCGCGGTTCAGACCTACATCGAACGCGAACCAGTTCCCGAGACGACATTCAAGTCCCAGCCGCCTTCGTCCTACGGTTTTCGCTCTGATACCGAGATCCCTGAGAGCCGACTGGAAGGGCCGTATAACCTTGAGCTAAGTTACGATGAGAACAAGGAGGCGGTTCAGGTCCTTTCGTTTGAGGTGCAGTGGGCCGTCACGATGGCAACGAGTCCAATACCTGTGGATGTAATCATAGACTTCGGCAACAGCCGAACGACGGCTGTCCTTCTTGAGCAAATGCCGGGAGCTGCCGATGGAAACTCTACCTCGACCCTCAGACGGCTGGTTCAGCCTCTCAAGTTTTTTACTCGCGATGCTGCGCTTTATACAGACGAAATAGTGTATCCGCGCGGAAGCGGAATCATCGATTCGTGGTTCGTGCTTTCGCAACCCCGCTTCTCGGACACCGAGCTACCAAAGGTTGAGGAAGGCGATCTTCTCACGGAATATCTTTGGGAGGTTCGGCCACAGAAGAAGAATTTTTTCGGTAAAATTATCGAGCCTGAACACCGTGTCACTACGGCAATAGCACGCCGGATTCCGCAAACCTTCGTGGAGCTTTCGCCTCTCGAATTTGGACCTGGGGCTGATGTTTCCCTCCTGGCCATGAAGCCACAAGGGGGCGGCATTCAGATGCTTAGCTCGCCGAAGCGGTATGCTTGGGCGAACGATCCTTCTATTCAGGAAGGAACGCCGTTTTGGGCGATGCTTCGAAACCTCTGGGATTCGGACGTAGATTCGAATCAAAACGCAAAGCTTGCTTGCCAGCTTCTGCGCTATTTTCCCCATGATGGAGCGAGTTGGGATCTGTCAGACCCTCCGATACGTTGGGAGCCAGAACGGCGTCCGTCGTGTAATCCTGTTGCTCCAAACTATCCGAAGGCCGATTCACTTACTTGGCTTGGTTTGGGAATTCTCGAGGCTGCCTACCGATGGATCAATTGCCGTGAATACAGCAAAGAAAATTTCCCATTCGTTAAGCGATTCATTCGTTCCGTTCGTTTGACGTATCCTTCTGGTTGGACCGATGAGGAGCTAAATGCCTACAAAGCCAAGTGGCAGAAAGCAGCGGACATCTTCCATCTTGGTCACCACGTCGATGGACAGAAGCCTCCTGAGGTGGCATTTCCTCTGGACGAAGCCATTGCGTCCCAATTGCCGTTCATCTTCTCCGAGATCGAAGCGATGCACGGTATCGGCGAGAACTACATTGAACTTGTAGGCAAGAAGCGCGGACGGGAGCAGGTAACGACGGTCCGCGCTTTAAATATCGATATCGGAGGCGGAACGACTGACTACGCCATTGTTGAGTATTCCGACACTTTATCCGGATCGGGTGTAGAGCTTGAGTCTACGGTTTTATTCAAAGACTCGACCAATATTGCGGGAGATGAGGTCGTGAAGGCGATCATTGAGCGGATCGTCCTCCCAGCATTCGGGATGCATCTTGAGGAAGAAGGTGAGGAGTATTTGGAGGCATACTCGGCATTTTTCCGTGAGCCTTTCCAGAAGCACCGCTGTCAGAGAGGAATGGAAGCGGGCCACGCTCGGGTTTTTCGTCCCGATGGCGGTTCGTTGCATAAAGTTTCTCAACTCAAAGGAGAACTCGTTGGATCTCTTTGCTCTGGATGACGGTTCCGAGCAGACATATGGAATTCAAGATATCGCCGCGCGTGCCCAAGCGTTTTTTAAGGGTCAAGGACTTAACGGAGTCACTGTGTCGGAGCGTTTCGAGATCACGACGTTCCCCGGTCAGTTCTTCGCGACCGAGATTACGAAGGAGCAGGTCGCGAATATCATCAGCGAGGTCCTGTCGCCAGTCATTCAGAGGTTGGCCAAGTTCGTTTCTGCCTTCGACCTCGACCTCGTGATTCTGTCGGGGAAGCCATCTGAAGCTCCAGTGGTTCGCGAGATGGTGGAAGAGCTACTCCCGATAACGGAGGATAGGCTCATTGCTGCACGAGACTATCATAGCGGCGACTGGTATCCATTTGCTGTGAATGGCCGAATTTCTGACGCCAAGACCGTTACGGTCGTTGGACTTGCGCTCTACGAGGCTATTTCCCGGGGCTATGTTCCAGGTTGGACGATGCGCCAAATAGGCACCAATAATTTCGTCCGCAAAAACCACTGGTTGTTGTTACCCCTCAACGCGCATCAAGAGGCAACGGTGTTTCTGCGACCGGAGCAGGACGAAGCTACGGTTGAGTTGCTGGTAAATTCTCGAATCGCCCGAAAATTGCTCCCAACGACCGATGCTCCGGAGCCAACCTATGTCCTGCGTTGGAAAAATAAGGACGCGACGCAGCCCAGCCGTATCCGCGCAACATTGCGGCGAGTGTTCCGCGAGAACGTGGATGGATCGGAACGCTTGGAACTAACGAGCGCGGTTGATTTAGCCAGTGAGCGACCGATTGCAATGGCTCATCTTCAATTGGAAATTTGCACAATCCCCCAAGAGGACTACTGGCTCGATTCCCCGAGGTTTGAAGTTCACTGGCCAAAATACTAAATATAATGCCTCATTCTAAACCATGGAACCCAGGTGATCCGTATCTTGGAGAAGCTGAGAAACAGGAGCCCCCTCACTCGGCCTCTTCGTCTGAAATAGCCCAGAATCCCCAACCGGGTCCACATCCCGATGAGGCAAGTGACGCGGCATCGGAAGGTCCGCAAAGAGCTTTGGAGATTGAGGCGACTCGTTCTCAGGAGATTTCTGCGACTGACGAAACGATAACTCCGCCGGCACCGGCACCCATCGAAGGTGTGCCGCAACCCGAATCGAATATGCCGTCAATCGAGCCGGCGGAGGAAAAATTGCAGCGGAAAGCGCCACCTTTTCTGGAACCCCAGGCCCCGCGTTCACAAGTGGAAGATATTTTTCGCGAGGTGGGAAGGTCTTTGGATTCCAATTCGGCGGGTTTGTTCGAGGCAATCGACGGCGCGCGGGGCGACTTGCGCCGCGGACTGGAAGAGATTTTAGGCGCTGTCTCGCGTGATGAGCAACTCACCAGCCGCCTTCAGCAAGTCGAGCAGGAGAAGATTCAGCTCCTCGAGCAGATTTCCCAGCTTCGCGACGTTGAAAGTCAATTTGCATCGCTGGTTCCTCCCGAGGTGTATCCGCTTCTCACGTCTATCGATGAAGATCGAAAGCGCTTGGTTCATGCGATGCTCCACCTCCTCAGCGAACTTTCCGGCCATGTCGGAAGTTCCCCACAACTGATTGCGGAACTTGCTCAGGCACTCGGATCGACACTCCATCGAAATCCGCAGCCGCCGATTGATGTTTTATCCACTGGCGCTGATGCGTTGAATGGGCTTCTTAAGCGCAACGACGCTCAGATTTCGGTCCGTTGTGTTAGACCTGGAGATGCAATTGAACCAGCGTTCATGGATGGTCCCGAGCTTCAGGGGAGGCGCATCGTGGCGGAGGTCAAGAACTGGGCCATTTCCGCGTCTGATCGGGTCGTCAGGAAGGCCCAAATCACTGGGAAATAATGACAAAATTGACCCGGACAGTTGGTGGCCTCCTTGTTCCGATCAAGAGCGGAGCGTATCGCAAGGAGCGGGCCGCACTAGACGGGCTGTATTATTGGGATCACGAAAGCCAGCAAGTGATTCTCGCGCAGTTAGGTGAGTTTCTTCCTAAGGCTCGTGAGACTGCGGACGGGGGAGTTTTTTCTTTGGTTGTGCGCGGAAAGGAGGAATGCGGTGCAAGTGTTCCTCTTTCGAAGACGAGACTTCCCGCTGAAGTGTTCACGAAATTCGAGAGAGGGTTGGAGGGTCTCCGTCGCTTATTGGACCGCTCCGACTTAACCCCAGAAGCGAGGTTGATCGTCGAGAAATTCGAGCTTCCCGATCCAGACCGGCTTCCCGAGTTCTATCGCACATTTCGATTGGATAAGGTTCCTCAACTACTGGTGATTTGGGGGTGCAATCTAGCAAAAGACGATTTCATCGCTCCCGCGGAGGCGCTGGCAAAGCTGCCTCGTGAAAACCCGATTGCGAGGTTTCTGCGGAAAATTCTGCCGTTCCTGATCGCGCTCCTCATTTTGGCGCTGATCGCCGCTTTGATCTGGCTGTTTGCTTGTTTACCAGTTGTTGAGCTTAAACTGTCGAAGGAGATCGTTGCCCCGCAGGAGCCAATTAGAGCCTTCATCAAAACAGAGAATGGTGACTCGTTCTCGTTTAGTTCGATGGGTGCCAATTTGGCCGCGACGCAGCCTGACGGTAGAATCCAAGGTAACGAAGTTCGTGAATGGACTCTGGACTCGCCGGTTCAATCAGTTGACATGACGTTCCCCGAAAGCGGCGACTACATCGTGAAGGTCACCGGAGTGAACCATATTTTCGGTATCTCCCTCCCGCCACGCTCGGCGACCAAGACCGTCAAGGTTGTTGCGAACGATAAGATTTCGAACCCTATATCGGCACCATTGGGTCAGGCTGACCCAAGTATTTTGGCCGCCAGCCCTACTGTTACGATCAAGCTTCTCTCGAAGCGCGGTGAGTTGCCGGCAGAAGTATCTGTCACATCTACAGTGCCTGGTTCGATGGAGTTTTCCGGTCAGGATTCGGCGATTTCGGAAGCGGGAGTTCCCGTCAAACTTCCGAGCGTTGAAAAGCCTGGGGTTTATCGTGCGAAATTCACAGGTGAGAATGGCAATTCCGAAGAACATTTCGTAAAGATCGCCCCTTCGAGTGACTCACCGCTAGTAGCCAATTTGCGGTCGAGCAAGCCGGAGGTCGCCGTTCTGGAGAACCTCCTTCTCGACGCAAGTTCGACGATGGTCGAGGACCCGGAGTCGCGCATCGCCTCGAAGGAAATATCGGTTAATGGCGGAAAGACATTCACGCTAATGGATGGAGACTTTCAGGTTGCATCGTTCAGTGAGCCTGGAACGAAGGATGTCGTTCTCAAGGTCATGGACGACAAAGGCCGTGAGTCTTTCGACCGGACAAGCGTCAAGGTCGTGTCCTCCGCACCGCCCGCACCGATGCAACTTCCTGAAGGTCCAATGGATGAGGGGACGATCAAGAAGCTGATCCAAAAAGCCACCGAGGAAGGACGTCCGCTCGCGATCCCCGAACAGATTCTTTTCGATTCCGGGCGTTCTGATATATCCGCTCGAGGCAGGGATTTCCTCAATTCTTTCGCGGGTGCCGTCGCGAGCGAGAACGTCATTATCTCAGTCGTTGGGCACACGGATGACGTTCCGATCGACCAAAATCGATCGAGCTTTTCGGATAACCAAGAGCTGTCAGAAGCGCGTGCAAAAGCTGCCATCGAGCTGCTGGCAACGGATGGAATTCCGAAGGAGAACCTCAAAGCTGCGGGCAAGGGAGAATCAACTCCCCTTGCCGATAACAACTCCGAAAGCAATCGTGCAAAAAATCGGCGAATCGAAATAACTATTCTTCCGGTTGACCAGTAGGTCCCGGTTGCTGCCTCTTAGTGAATGCCTTCCTGATTGCAGCTAATCTATGAGGAAGACAAAGCAGACTTTTTTTTCGCGACACACGGTAGTTCTGGATGTCAACCAGACGACTCGCCAGATGCTTTGGGACGAAAGGCGAATTGCGATACATTTTCCATATCTCGATAACAGCAATCGAGAGCGACGGGACACGAAAAGCATAGACCCAGAAGCATTATCGAGATCGTAGTTCCAGACGGGCAGTTTGTGCCCTGCTTTCGCTAGCGAATGAGGGCGGCTATGTGTGGGCCGAGTATTCCGGCTTTCAAGATGCGCTAGTTGGTTATGTGGCTCCGGAGACACCAATCGACCTCATGCAAGGGGAGTGGGGTCACCGAAGCGGCTTCGCCGGTCGAACGGCCATCTTAAAAAGCCTGCCCCTGGGCGACGTGCGCATTGTCAAGCCAACCGATAATGTCGTCCTTTCGGTTTCTCGGCCCCGGCAAGGAACAATCATGCGTTGGCACAAAGCCGGAGATCGCGTTATAAATCTCGTTGAGCGGCGGCGCGGAATTGCATCGTTGGCGAGCCTTTCTCCGTCGCAGCAGGAGGTTTTATGCGCAGAGTTTCTGCGCATCCCGCATCGCGGTCTACCAATCCTTAAACAACTACTGCTTCCGCCGGGACGGACTATGAAGGATCTCGACATTGTCGCCATCACTGAAGATGGCATCAAGATAATGGCTCAAGTGACGTTTTCAGCGAAGGGGAGTTCTTCTGTTGTGGATAAAGTGAAGAAGCTCAGGAACTACCTTCTCCCTTCAACGGTCCTGATAATGTTTTGTCAATGCGATCAACAGGGCTTTGAAGATGACGTTATATTCGTGCCACTCGACTCGGTCTTCAGGGAATTCCAAACAACCGCCGCCGGCAAGATCTGGCTCCTAGAGCAGATTCAAAATAGTTGGACGAAAAGGCTTGTACGCTAGGAGGCTTATCAATAATAAGCTTGGGATGCGCCCATTGAGCCAAGATTTGAGAGAACGGATAGTGGAGGCGCGAGCCTCTGGAGGCAACAGCGCGGAGGTGGCCGAACGCTTTGCGGTGAGCGTTCGAAGCGTCGACCGATATTGGCAGAAGCAGCGGGAGCAGGGTCATTGCCGAGCGAGCAAAATTGGCGGGTATTTACGCTCTCGACTCGAAGGTCATGAAGACACGGTTGCCGCGTGGATCAAAGAAAAGAACGACCTGACCTTGGAGGCCATCTGTGAGCGTCTGGAGGAGCAGTGTGGGATCAAGCTCAGTGTCAGCGCGCTCTGGTATCGCTTGGATGCGATGGGACTGACCTTCAAAAAAAAGCGATCCGTGCCGCCGAACAAGACCGACCCGACGTAGAAGCTGCCCGGACGCAGTGGCGCTCGATTCAGGGCAGCTGGACCGGTTCTGCTCTCGTCTTTCTGGACGAGACCGGGGTCAATACCAAGATGTCCCGGCTTTACGGACGGGCACCCCGATCCCAGCGCTGCCTCGGTGTCGAGCCGCACGGACATTGGAGCACATCGACTTTCATCGCCGCTTTGCGCCACGACGCTCTCACCGCTCCCTGGCTATTGGATGGACCAATGAACCGGGATGCCTTCCACACCTATCTGGAAAAGTGCTTGGGACCGACCTTGCTTCCCGGTGACATCGTCATCGCCGACAACCTCAGTTCTCACAAAGGCGAGCGCGTGGCTGAGATCCTGCAATCCTTCGGTGCCACGATCCTTTATCTCCCGCCCTACAGCCCCGATCTCAATCCCATCGAACTGGCCTTCTCCAGACTCAAGTCTCACCTCCGATCCGCCGCTGCCAGATCCTTGGACGACCTCTCAAAAAACCTCGGTCAAATCGTCGACCTATTTTCCTCCGACCATTGCGCCAACTTCCTGCGCCACTGCGCTTACCAGACTACCTAACTTGAAAATGCTCTAGCGTCGCCATGGTCGTTGGATGCCTCCTGGATCGCACCGGGCCACCCTCGTGCATCTCTGTGTTCACAAGGACCACCGCGACAGGAACGAACGCCCATGGCGCGAGCGACGTGAGGGCTTGCTCGAGATGGCTCGGATTCGTGTTGTCGTGGGGCACGGTCTTCTCCGTCGGTGGTTGCCGGTTCAGCGAAACCAGCAGCTCAGTGCTTCACGCTTTAAAATCACCTAATCTCTTGTTTCGCTCTTCGACTTGCCTTTCGCCAGCGCTTGATAGCCGGAGATCACGTCGAACGGCAGGAGTCGCAGACTGACCGGCTCGTAGAGCGCGCCGGACTTCGGACGGTTATGGAAGACGTCGAGCTGCGTGGTGTCGCCATCGGTGCGATGCGCTTCGCTTTCGATCTGGATCTGGCCGATGAGGGGCGTGATCGCTTGGACGGAGTTTGGAACCGAAAAATGTCCCATCATTTCCAACCCGGCATCCGCGAGTCGCGACTGCACCCGCGCACCGACGGCCCAAACCCTGGGTTTTGCGGGCAGGGCTGCGAGCGTCTGGATCGCGTAGTCGACGACGATGTCGTTGAACTGCCCGACCAAGCGCTGATCCGATCCGGAGACGACTGCTCCGATCGCGCTGACCTTGGAGGCTCCCGTGGTGACGGGGTTCGGAACGGTTGGTGAACTTTTCCGGAAGAAAAGCCCCAATCCCAGTTCCACGGTGCGGTGGAAGTCGTCTAACGCCTGGACCGATTTTTCGTATTGCCCGATGCTCGAAGAGGCGAGGGCTTTCATCGTGCGGACGACCGATTGGAGATCGTCCCCGCTGCTGACTTTGCGTTGCCGGTTCGCGGTGGTGTCGCTCATGGTTTATCGTCGTCGTCCGGTTTGGGCTGGAATGGAGCGAGTGCCCGACGGGCGATCTCCGAGATGGCTTTGCGATCCTCGTCGCTGAGTTTGTCGGCGGTTTCAGATCGCTCGCGAATCTCTGCCGGCATCTTCGCTGCGGCTTCGTGCACGGCGTGTTGGGCATCTTTCATCCGATCCAGTGGCACTGGGTCGAAGAGTTCTGCGGTCAGCGCCAGCAGCACCGCGACTTGTGCGGGCACGGGCACGGGCGCAAGTTCGGACTGCTTGAGACAGGCGCGGCAGTGGCGGCCGTGCTCGATGATCTTCCGCGCATTGTCATCGAAGCGAGCCCCGAAACGGGCAAAGGTCTCGAGTTCCTCGAACTGTGCGTAGGCGAGCTTGAGGTCGCCCGCCACGGCGCGTTGCGCCTTGCCGCCGACGCGCGACACGCATTTGCCAACATCGACCGCAGGTAGCACCCCAAACTCAAACAAGGATGGCGACGGGTCGGTCTGCCCGTCCGGGATCGAAATCAGATTGGTCGGAATGTAAGCGGAACTGCGGGACGGCGAGCGATGCCTCGGGCATCGCATCAATTCGGGTGCGGACTCTCGGGGCCAAAGTCGCGAGAACGAATCTCAAGGGCGGCAAGCGTTGGAAGACGGTGCTGCGGGTGCGCAAGGATCGGGGTCGGGTGATCGTGAAGATCCGGGCGATCGATAATGCGGGCAACCGTTCCAAGCGCGCCAAGGTGCGAATCTCGCAGCGGTAGGCCGGCGCAGAGAACAGTTGGCTGACCTTCCAGAATGCGACGGCGAGGACGATCCGGGTTCTCACGGATTCCACGGAAGGGAAAGAGAGTCCGTTTTCAGTTGGAATCCGCCCTCCTGATCCGCGAGATCGATGCCGTCCGTGGTCGATGCGTGGACTCGGGCGGACCACCCGTCTGGCGGATTAGGCTAGGTTGGGGCGGGATGGTTTCGGTAGGGTGCCGAGCTGGTCGCTCCTGCCGGTGAGGTGCGCACCGATCCGATGAAAAAGCCTATGAAACTCTGCTCTTACTTATCAGGCATCGCCACGGCTGCTCTGCTGCTCCATGGCGCGGTCGCCCAATCACCTGATGGCGAAGCCACCAACGACAGTGCGCTCCAAGACGGCACCAGCGAGGAAGCGCTCCCGCAGCAATCGGACGAGCGGCAGGGAAAGCCAGTCGGCAGCGACAGTTCGCTAAACGAAGGTTCCCGGGATGACAAAGAGGGCAACGCCGGCGAGGACAAGCAGCAGGCTACGGAAGAAGCTGCGCAGGAAAATGCGGACGAACAGCAGCAAGAAGCTCGCGAGGCTGGGCTTGGCAGGAGAGTGACTTCGATGGGGGGAGGTGCCAGCGGCACCACCGAGTACAACGAGGCATATCAAATCCTCTCTAACGTCAACAGCGGGTTACCGGATCGCCGGACGGAAGTGAATCGGAGCAGTCCGCAGGCGACTTTGGAGAACTTCATGGTGTCCGCCCGAGCGGGCGATTTTGCACTCGCCGCTCAGTCGCTCAATCTGAATCTGGTCCCTCCGGGTCAGCAGTCTGCGGAGGGTGAGCAGCTCGCCCGGGAGTTTTACCACGTCTTGAGCCAGAAGGTGACCGTGGATTGGGATATGCTACCGGACCGCGCGGACGGGCAGATCGACCTCCCTCGGATGAAAAGCGACCCATTGGCTGGCGTGCCTCGGCGTAGCATCGAATTTGGATCGGTCACCCTCGATGGGCGCGACGTCGAGCTACGCGTCCAGCGGGTCAAAGCTGGAAAAGAATCTCCGATCTGGTTGATCTCGTCTAACACGGTCGAGAATATCGTTCCGCTCTACGAAAAGTTCGGGCCGAGTGATTTTGAAAGTCAGATGCCCGGCCTGTTGCGCGGTAAGGTGGGCGGGACCATGGCGGTGTGGGAGTGGATCGCCTTTGTCGTGCTCGTCGGGTTTAGCTTGATCGCGGCGTGGTTGATCTCGAAGGCGCTCGCGCTCATCGAGTCGAAGACTCGGAAGACGTGGGTGGGCGGGCTGATGGAGAGGCTTCAAACTCCCGTGCTGATCGTGCTGACGCTGCTTTTCGTGTTGGTGGCGAGCGAGACGCTGCTGAGCCTCGGTGGGCCGGTGGTGAAATATTTCACCCCGCTCATGCTTTTTTTGCTGATCGCAGCCACGACTTGGACGGCGATGAAGCTCCTCGGCTATGTCTCGGATAAATGGGGGCTGATCTACGAGAAGCAGCTCGAAGACAGTCAGGATCGAAGCGTCCGCGACCACGCGCAATCCGTCATGACAAGGCTCTCGGTCGCGCGTCGGGTGCTGCTATTCCTGGCGATGGTCATCGGAGCATCCGTCATGATGACGGAGCTCGAGCTCATGGAATCATTCGGCGGCTCATTGGTGCTCTCTGCGGGTGTCCTCACTTTGGTCGTGGGCTTCGCGGCTCGCAACGTGCTGGGGAACATCTTGGCAGGTATCCAGATCGCAGTCGCGCAGCCCATTCGGATCGGGGATTCCGTGCTCTTCGAAGGGACGTGGGGCTGGGTGGAACAGATCACCTACACTTTCGTTGGGATCCGCACGTGGAAGAAGCAGCGCTTGGTTGTGCCGTTGGAATACTTTGTGAGTCACCCGTTCGAGAACTGGACGATGAAGGACTCCCACCTCATCAAAGAGGTGCACCTGCGGGCTGATTACACAGTGCCGGTGGGACAGATCCGCGCAAAATTCGAGGAGCTTCTCAAATCGAAGGACGCCTACGACGAGACGGTGCCGCCGACTCTCCAAGTCACGGAAGTGGGGGAAGAGACGGTCGACCTGCGGCTGTTGGCCAGCGCAAAGGATCCGTCGACGGGCTGGGATCTCCATTGTGAGGTGCGGGAGGAGATGTTGGACTACCTGCAAAGTTTGGAAGGGGGCAAGTATCTGCCGAAGCGGCGTCTGGCCATGATCTCCGGCGAACAAAGCTCCGAGATCGGCAAGGACCAGAGCGAGCGGGGCGACGAGGGCACGGAGAGACGTTGAGAGTCGAGCGAGCGCGACCAAGCCGAGGCGTGAGACCTTTCCCTAGGCCGAAAACTGTGATTTTCTGACCGGGAAATGGAGCAGTATCATCGGTTGTTGCGGCTCGTTCTGGAGGAGGGAAAGGAGAAGTCGGATCGGACGGGGACGGGGACGCTTTCGGTGTTTGGAGCTCAGGAACGATTTGATCTGCGGGAGTCATTTCCGCTGGTGACGACCAAGAAGTGCCACCTGCGCTCGATCATCTACGAGTTGCTGTGGTTTCTGCGGGGCGAGACGAACATCGCGTATCTCAACGAAAATCGGGTGAAGATCTGGGACGAGTGGGCGGACAAGGCTGGCGATCTGGGTAGAATCTACGGGGCGCAGTGGTGCGACTGGCGCACGCCGGAGGGGGGAGCGATTCACCAAATCGATGACGTGATCGAGCGAATCAGACGAGATCCCGATTCGCGGCGACTGGTGGTGTCGGCGTGGAATCCGGGCGAGCTGGATCGGATGGCGCTGGCACCCTGCCACGCGCTGTTCCAATTCTACGTGGCGGACGGCGAGTTGAGTTGTCAGCTGTATCAGCGGAGCGCGGATCTTTTTCTCGGGGTGCCGTTCAACATCGCGTCTTACGCCTTGTTGACGTTGATGGTGGCGCAGGTGTGCGGACTCAAGCCGGGGGACTTTGTGCATTCCTTTGGGGATCTTCACCTTTACCGCAACCACCTGGATCAAGCGCGCGAGCAGATCGCAAGGGACTGCCGGGAGCTGCCGGTGATGCGTTTGAACGCGGAACGGCGGGAGATTCGGGAGTTCGAATACGAAGATTTTTCGCTGGAGGGCTATGATCCTTGGCCAGCGATCCACGGGGAGATCTCGGTGTGATCGCGATCGTGGCGATGGCGCTCAATCGAGTGATCGGGGTGGACGGGGGGTTGCCTTGGAAATTGAAGGGAGAGTTGGCGTTTTTCAAGAGGACGACGATGGGGCACGTCGTGGTGATGGGACGGAAGACGTTTGAGTCAATCGGGCGTCCGTTGCCGGGGCGGGAGAATGTGGTGCTGTCGCGGTCGTGGGACGGAACCGCGGGGGTGCGGGTGGTGCGTTCAGTCGCGGACCTCGACGACCCGGGAGATGGCCGGGAAACTTTCGTGATCGGGGGGGCGGAAGTCTACCGGGTTCTGTTGCCTCGCTGCCGCGAGGTGTTGCTGACGGTGGTGCTGCGAGAGGTGACGGGAGACACGTATCTGCCGGCGTTCGAGGCTGATTTTCGGATGGTCGGGGTGGTGGAGCGCGGTGAGGACTGGGAAGTGCGACGCTTTTTACGGTAGTTGCGGTTCGGGAATCGCTCCGCGAGATTTTTTTTGTTCTTCTCGCGCCGTGGAGATCGGGAGTGAGTTTTTGAAGGCGCTTGCGACGATCGTCGTCGCGGCGTTTGCCTTCACGCTGATCGGCGGTCGCCTGCAGATCCCGACCATCGTGATGTACCTGGTCGCGGGACTCGTCGTGGGGCCGGGACTGAACCTCGTTGGGGGGTCGGAGTCGTTGGAGACGCTGTCAGCCGTGGGGATCGCGTTAATGTTGTTCCTCGTCGGCCTGGAGATGAACGTGGACAAGATCCGCGTGTTGGGGAAAGTGGGGGTGCTGGCCGGGGTGGGTCAGGTCGGGTTGACCTTCGGGGCGGGCTACGGATGCGCGACCCTGCTGGGATTTGGCGCGTTGGAGGCCGCTTTTCTGGCGGTCGCGCTGACGCTGAGCAGCACGGTGGTGGTGATCAAGCTACTGGACGAAAAGAAAGAATCGGACTCGTTCCATGGGCGGATCGCGGTGGGGGTGTTGCTGGTGCAGGATCTGTTCGTCATCGTGTTGCTGACGCTACTGGCAGGACTGGGTGGTGGCGCCGACCTAGAATTTGCGAACATCGCAAAGGGACTCGGGGTCGCCGTTGGGGGCATGGCACTGTTGTTGATCGTGGTGTTTGTGGCGTCGCGGTGGTTGCTTCCGCCGTTGTTTCAGAGCGCATCGCGGTCTCCGCAGGTGCTCTTCATCTGGAGTCTGGCTTGGTGTTTCTTACTGGTGAGTCTGGCGCACGTCTTTCACCTGTCGCACGAAGTGGGCGCGTTTCTGGCGGGAATCAGCTTGGCGCAGTTGCCTTACAACCGGGATCTGCATCGCCGGGTTCATCCGTTGATGAATTTCTTCATCGCGATCTTTTTCGTGACGCTCGGAATCGGAATGGATTTGGGAGACGCGATTGCGCAGTGGCCGGTGGCTCTTGCTTTGAGCGCGTTTGTGCTGTTGATCAAGCCATTGCTGGTGGCGGGGGTGGTGCGTTTGTTGCGCTTCCGGCGGCGGACGGCGGCGCGGGCGGGGATCGCCCTATCGCAGATCTCCGAGTTTTCGTTTTTGTTCCTGGCGCTGGCGCTGGGGGCGGGTCTGGTCGGGGAGGACCTGATAGCCCTGGTGGGGCTGGTCGGGCTGATCACGATCTCGGTGTCGTCCTTTGCAATTGGGCGGGATATGGCGGTTATCGAGTTTCTCTTTCGTCCGTTTGGCGGCCTCCCTTGCGAAGACGAAGCGGTGAAACCAACGGGTCGAAGTGATCACGTGATCGTGATCGGGATGAACACGTTGGGACGGCGGATCGCGGACGATCTGCACCGGCGGGGCGAAGCGGTCCTGGCCATCGACACGGATCCTCGAAAATTGGCCGGTCTGCCTTGCGACGTGCTCCTCGGCAACGCGGAGTATCTCTCCGTGTTGGAAGAAGCGGGGCTGCACGATGCGAAGCTCCTCGTTTCGGCGTTGCAGATCGAGGACAGCAACGAGTTGTTTGCCTACCGGGCCAAGTCGTTCGGCGTGCCGTCGAGCATCCTGGCAGTGGATCTGCACAGCGTGGATGGATTGCTGGAGATGGACGTCGACTACCTCATGATTGCTAAGGTCGACGGGGTCAAAATGCAGAACCGGAAATTGGCGGACCTGGGGATCGTGGCGGCGTGACGGGGCTGGCTCTTCTTCTCTTGGTTGCCTCGGTGGGAGTTGGGATCGCGCTGCGTTTTCGCCTGCCGGCGATCCCGTTGCTCATGGGCGGGGGACTGGTGCTGAGTTTCTTCACGAGTCGTCTGCTCGATCCGGGTCAATTGAAGGACATCCTCGGGCTTGGTCTGGCCTTTCTCGTCTTTTCGTCGGGTGTCGAATTGAACCCCGCGCGGTTTCTACCGCAGCGGCACGCCGTCCCGTGGGTCGGGGTGATCCAATTTGCGGCGGTGGGGATCGCGGCTTACCTCACGGCGGGCGCGCTCGGGTTCGAACCGATGACGTCGGTCTACCTAGCGTTCTCGCTGGCGGCGAGTTCGACGCTGGTTGCTCTGCGCCACCTCAAGCAGCACCAGCAGATGTTTGAGCCGTTTGGGCGGTTGGTCATCGGCGTGCTCTTTCTGCAGGACGCGCTGGTTATCGGCGTGATCACGGTGCTGTCGACCGTCGAAGACGGGGCGGGCTGGGCGTCGCTGAAGGTCGCGGCGACGGCGGGGATGGGGTTCCTCGCGATCTACCTCCAGCGTCGGATCGTCCCGAGGTTGTTCGAGCGGCTGAACTTGGACGAGGAGACGTTGCTGCTGGCGTTTCTCTCGGTTTTGTTTGCGTTCGTGGGACTGGCTTATTGGATTCAGATCCCCTCGATCGCCGGAGCGTTCTTTGCGGGCATTTTGCTGTCGGGGACTCCGGTCAATGGAGTGGTGCGCGGCTTGATGGGGTCACTGAACGACTTTTTCCTCGCGCTATTTTTCACGACGCTGGGAGCGGTCGTGATCGTGCCGGATCTCGACTTGCTGCTGAAGGGTCTGGCGCTCGCAGCGGTCGTGATGGTGGTGACACCGCCGGTGGTGACGATCGTGGCGGAGTGGACGGGGCTGTCGGCGCGAGCCTCGATCGAGAGTGGATTGCTGCTCGCACAGACCAGTGAGTTCTCGATGGTGCTGGCGCTCGTTGGCTTGCAGACGGGGCACCTGGACCAGCAGGTCTTCTCGATCATTGCGCTGATCACTGTCGCCACGATGACGGTGACCCCCTTTGTGGCGACGGATGCGGTGACTTGGAAGTTACTGGGCTTGCACCCGGGTCGGAAGCGGGCGAACGCGCCTGGAGATTTCCGGGACCATGTCCTGATGATCGGATTTGGTTCTGGGGGGATGTGGACGTTGAATCCGCTGCTTGAGGCCGGCAACACGGTCGTCGTAATTGATGACGATCCGGCGGTCGTCGAGCAGTTGGCCAGAAATGGGGTGCGCTGCCTGCGTGGGGACGGCTCCGATGCGGAGGTGTTGCGGCGGGCTGGGGCTCGGAACGCCAAGATCGTGTTGGCGAACGTGCGGCGATTGGCCGACGCGGAAAAAATCCTCGTGTACGCGGCCGGGGAGACGAACGTGATCGTGCGGACTTTCGAAGCGCAGGACGCGGAGCGGGTGAGAGCGCTGGGGGGAATCCCCGTGCTCAATTCGCACGCGGCAGCGGAGACGTTTGGCGAGTGGTTCGACGGGAAGCTTGATTGGCCGCAACGCGGTGCAAAGGACTCCGCTGGGTAGACAATCAGGCGTTTGGAGTCACCGCTGCTTGGGCCGAGCCGAGTGGCCTTCATCTCTCCAAGTCCCAAAAAAGCCGCCTGATCCTTGCGAGACCAGGCGGCTTCTTCGGTTTTACTCGAGGGAAATCTCCTAGCGCTTCGAGAACTGGAAGCGCTTGCGGGCGCCGGGCTGGCCGGGCTTCTTACGTTCTTTCATCCGCGGATCGCGGGTGAGAAGGCCTTCTTTCTTCAAGATTGGTCGAAGCTCGGGATCGACTTCGACGAGGACGCGGGAGATGGCGAGGCGGAGAGCTCCGGCCTGGCCATTGATGCCGCCGCCCTGCGTCTTCACGTGCAGGTCGAAGGCGTGGATGCGATTGGCAAGCTCGAGCGGTCGGAGGATGTCGTTCTGCGTCGACAGGGAGGGGAAGTATTCGATGAATTCGTGGTCGTTGACCTTGATCTCGCCGGAGCCTGGGACGGCGCGGAGTTTGGCGATGGAGGTCTTACGGCGACCGGTGGCAAGGTATTCGGTAGTGGCGCTCATGCGTAGTTAGATGGTGGCGGCTTGAGGATTCTGCGCCGTGTGCGGGTGGTCGGTGCCACTGTAGACTTTGAGTTTGCGGTAGATCGAAGACCCGAGGCGGTTGTGCGGGATCATACCCTTCACGGCGCGTTCAACGAGAAGCTCGGGTTTGCGCTCTTTACGGGCGCGGAAAGTTTCCGATTTATGACCGCCCACGTAGCCGGAGAAGCTGTGGTAGGTCTTCTGAATGTCCTTCTTGCCGCCCACTTTGACTTGGTCGGCGTTAATGACGACAACGAAATCGCCCGTATCCACGTGATTAGTGAAAATCGCTTTGTGCTTTCCGCGGAGGAGCTTGGCGGCTTTGACGGCGACGTGGCCGAGCATTTGGTCGCGAGCGTCGATCACCCACCAGGCTCGTTCGATCTGCTCAGATTTTGCGGAAAATGTCTTCATGAAAAGGGTGTGGATGAAACCACGGGCGGGTGGGGGTGTCAACGGGGAATGTGGATAAATCGAGGGTGTTTGATTGGTGACGGCCCCATCTCGGCAGATCGCTAGCTGCGACTGGCGGGTGGGCGACCTCGGCGCGGCATAATTTGGTTGTGGTCCGGGGGCCTCGGGGCTTTGGTAGGGCGGTGGTCGACTTTGCCAACAGTGTTCTGTTTGCGGTTCGGGCGGGTGTTCTCCCGGCTCGACTTCGACTCCTTGCGTAGTTCCACTGACTTCCCCGCGATCTCCCGGTGACGCGGTCGGGTCCGTGATCCCTTCTTCTTTTCGCCGGGAGAAATCGTTTTTTTAGCTATGTCAGACCAGGTTTTAATTTTTGATACCACGTTGCGTGACGGGGAGCAGTGCCCAGGTGCTTCGATGAATCTGCGTGAGAAGATGGAGATCGCGCGGCAACTCGAGCGGGTGAACGTCGACGTCATCGAGGCCGGATTCCCCGTGATCAGTGACGGCGACTTCGAGTCGGTGCGGCGGATCGCGGAGGAGGTGCGCGGACCGGTGATCTGTGGGTTGGCTCGGTGCGTGGGCAAGGATATCGACGCGGCGGGAGCTGCGGTGAAGGCGGCGGGGGAGCGGGGGCGCATCCACGTCTTCTTGGCAACGTCGGCGATTCATCGTGAGTTCAAGCTGCGCAAGGCGGAGGAGGAGATCATCCGCATGGCGCAAGAGGGCGTGCGCCGAGCGAAGGGTCTGGTGCGCGACGTCGAGTTCTCGCCGGAGGATGCTTCGCGGACGGAGCCGGAGTTTCTCGCGAAGGTCGTGGAGGCGGCGATCGAGGCGGGAGCGACGACGGTCAACATACCCGACACGGTCGGCTGGGCGATGCCGGACCAATACGCGGAGCTGATCGGCTACTTGCGCTCGAACGTGCGGAACATCGACGACGCGGTGATCAGCGTGCATTGCCACGACGATCTGGGATTGGCGGTGGCGAATTCTTTGGCGGCGGTGCGGGCGGGGGCGCGGCAGGTGGAGGGGACCTTCAACGGCATCGGCGAGCGAGCGGGGAATGCGGCCCTGGAAGAAGTGGTGATGGCGCTGCGGACGCGGCCCGACTTTTTCGGCGGAGCCGGGACGGGGGTGGTGACGTCGGAGATCTTGAAAACGTCGCGGCTGGTCTCCCGGATGAGTGGCTTGCAGGTGGCTCGGAGCAAGGCTGTGGTGGGAGAGAACGCGTTTGCTCATTCGTCGGGGATCCACCAGGACGGGATCCTGAAGATGCGGGAGACGTATGAGATCATGGATCCCAAGGAGATCGGCTGGGGCGGGACGGAGTTGCCGCTGACGAAGCACTCCGGTCGGCACGCGATGGCGGCGCGCTTGAAACATCTCGGGTTCCAGCTGACGGACGAAGAGGTCGGCGCCGTTTTTTTGCGGTTCAAGGACGTGGGTGATAAGAAGAAATTCGTCTACGACGACGACTTGTCGGTCCTGGTCGACGACTCAATCGGCAATTCGAACGAGACCTATGCGCTGGAATACATCAACGTCACGAGCGGGTCGACGACGGTGCCAACGGCGACGGTGCGGGTGCGGAAGGGCGGTGCGGAACTTCTCACGGATTCGAGTCCTGGAAACGGCGCGGTCGACGCGGCGATGCAGGCGATTGATCGACTCGCGGAGCGGCGGGGGATGCTGGCCTCGTATCGCGTGGAGGCCGTCACGAGTGGACGGGATTCACTCGGTGAGGTGACGGTGAAAATCGACTTTGGCGATGGCGAATTGGTCACCGGCAAGGGGGCGAGCACCGACGTGGTGGAAGCCAGCGCACGAGCTTACGTGAACGCGATCAATCGGGCGATTGCGCTCGAGGCGCTGCAGCGGAAGGTGGGCGTGGCGACGCCGTAGGGATCGTCTCACTCATCTCGCTGAGGTGCCGACGCCGTCGGCGAGAGAGAGCGCGGATCGCTCTCGGGATGAGCGTGGTGTCTTCTGGGGGGGTGGATGACGATCGTCTTCAAGTTTCGGAAAGGGATTGGGCTGGGGCTCTTCTTCCCGGTGGGGGGAGGTGCGAGCGGAGGGGCGGCGGGTTTTCGGTGAGTAACATTGATTGCGATGACTTCCGCTTGAGGCGGTTGCCTTCGTTTTCTGGTGACGGGTGAAGGATTCGGGATTAAACGGCTCGGTTCGTTTTGCTGATGCCGGAGAGATATCTACATATTGCGGTTGCCTCGACGTTCTCGCCGCGTTTTCTCGCCGTGCTTGCCCAGGCGGATCGGATCGCGCGACTGGTCGACGCGAAGATGAGCATCATCCACGCGGATGAGGCTGAGTCGGGCCGGTCGGAACGCTTCGCCGACGCGATGCGGAAATTGGACCTGCCGGAAGAGACGGCGGTCTTGTGGGGACGCGCGGATACGCCGGCGGACGCGATCCTGAAGGCCTGCGATGCAAATGCGGTCGATCTGCTGGTTGCGGGGGCGCTCGAGCGCGAGAGCGAGCATCGGAACTTTGTCGGGGGCGTGGCGCGCGAGCTGTTGCAGAGGTGCGACTGTGACTTGTTATTGTTTCCGCGTCCGGAGGAAGTCGAGCGACCGTTGGAGAACGTCTTGGTGCAGGTGGACCTGAAGAAACTGTCCGTGCTGGCTCTCAATCGAGCGTGTCGGTTGGCGTCTCGATTGCGGGCGAAGCGGGTGACCTTTTTCACGGTTATCTCCCCGTTTGACGAAGCGATGGCGTCGTCGGGGAGCGTGCGATTGCCTTCTAACGAGGACGAATTTGCGGAATTGCTCGACGAGGTGGATGGATTCGACGGGGACGCAGATACGGCGATTATCCGTTCGAACACGGGGTTTGCGGCGTGTGATTACGTGGAAAGCTGCGGCGCGAGTCTGCTGATCGTGCCGTGGTCGAGGGGTGCGGAGCGCCGGTCGCTGCCGCCTCACATGGATTGGCTGCTGCAGGTGATCCCGACCAACGTGTGGATGCTGAGCGAGTGAAAATCGTTGCGTTGGCGCTGCTGGGTGCCGTGTTCGCTGGGCTGGGAGCGTTGTATTTCGAATGGGTCGAGGGCCTGTCCGAGGCGGCTGGGGCGTCGGTCTGGGGCGCTTCGCCGTGGTGGATGTTTCTGGTGATGCCGGCGGGTTTGGGGCTGATCCTTTTCCTGCGCGACCGGTATTTCGTCGGTTCGGACGGGACGGGGATCCCGCAGACCATCGCGGCGCTGAAGATGGGGCCGGGGGACGAGCGGGACCGGTTGATGTCGATGCGGATCGCGGTGGGGAAGGTGCTGCTGACGACGCTGGGACTATTTTCGTTTCTGTCGATTGGGCGGGAGGGGCCGTCGGTTCAGGTGGGGGCTTGCTTGATGAATCTGGTGTCGCGGTGGGGGAACTTCCCGGCCCACTTGGCGCAGCGGGGGATGATCTTGGCCGGGGGAGCGGCGGGGATCTCGGCGGCGTTTAACGCGCCGATCGCGGGGATCATTTTTTCTTTCGAAGAGATCGGGCGGTCATTTGAGAAGGAAAATCTCGGGACGCTGGTGCGGACCGTTGTCGTGGCTTGTGTGGTGTGCGCGGTGGCGTTCGGAGATTACTTTTTCTACGGGCGGATCGATTTTGGACGGACGCTGCCGCTGGAGTTTCTGACGCTGGGGCCGTGGGTGGCGGTGGTGTTGGTCGGGGTCGTCGGCGGGCTGTTGGGGGGGAGTTTTTCCTGGGTCTTGTTGCGGTGCATGCCGGTGGTGTCCGGCTGGATTCGGCGAAGATTTTGGGTGGTGGCGCTGACCTTCGGTCTTGCGATGGCGGGACTGGCCATGGTGTCGGGCGGGCGGACGCTCGGGAGCGGATACGCGGAGGCGCGGGCGGTGGTCATGCAGGGGAGCGACGATTATCTGGCGACACTGTCGGCAACGGAGCGTGGCGAGATCGAGCGGGTGCACAGCGAGATCGGACCGATGTATCCAGTCTACCGAGCGTCCGCCTCGATGATGGCTTTGCTGACCGGGATTCCCGGTGGTTTATTTGATCCTTCCTTTTCGGTCGGGGCGGGGCTGGGGAAATGGTGTGCGCCGTGGCTGGCGTGGACGGGGGCCCCGGCGCAAGCGGTGGTGCTCCTATTCATCGTGTCGTACTTCTCTGGAGTGGTGCAGAGTCCGCTGACGGCGGCGGTCATCCTTGTTGAAATGACGGGGGCCGTTGCGTTCACGTTGCCGCTCGGTTTGGCGGCGATCTTGGCCTACGAGGCCTCGCGGCGGGTGTGCCCGGTGCCGCTCTACGAAGCGCTGGCGGAGAGATTTATGCGGCGGGTGGGGTCGTGAGAGGTGAGCGACCTTCCCTGCGCGGAGCTCAGGCTGGTTCGATTTTAGGGAGCGGACTGGGGTGGATATTCCGAAAGTAATCGCTGGCATCCGGTGCGTTGGTTTGTCGCTTGTCAGCCGGATCGGGGGTGCGTAGCTTTCTGCGCTCTTTATGAATCTGATCGATCTTCTCTTTCTTGCACAGGCCGCCGATCCAGCTGCCCCTCCGTCTTGGCTCAAGGTATCAACGCGATGTTGATCCCCGTGCTGATGATCGTGGTCTTTTACTTCTTGCTGATCCGCCCGCAGCAGAAAAAGGCGAAGGAGCAGGCTAAGCTCGTTGCGGCCTTGGAGACCGGGGATCGGGTGGTGACGAACGCTGGAATCCACGGGGTGATCACGAACCTGAAAGATCGCTCGGTGCTGGTGCGGGTCGCAGACAACGTGAAGATCGAGTTCGACCGCGGCAGCATCGTGACCGTCGTGAAGGACGGTAAGGAAATCGGCGAGAAGACTTCCTGAGTGGCAGCGCGCCGCGTGATTTAACTCCCCCCTCCTGCCCAACTCCATGTCTCCTGCATTCGTTTTTGTCTTTGGCCTTCTGATCTTGGCCCTCTTTGCCTGGTATTTCTCGACCGACCTGTTCGGTCGTAAGCGCTGGTTGGGTCTAGTGCTCACGGTGTTGCTCGTGGCGTTCTGCGCGCAGGAGCTGTTCCCGGTCACCAAGCACATCCGGTTGGGTCTGGATCTCAAGGGTGGCACGTCCTTCCTCATCCGGCTCGTTCGGGAGCCGGGTTCGCCTGCGATCACCAAAGACATGCTTGATCGGGCGGTGGAGGTGATCCGGGCGCGCGTCGACCAGGATGGCGTGGGTGAGCCAGACATTGCACCGCAGGGAGACGACCGGATCATGGTCCAGATCCCGGGCCTTGATAACGAGGCCATGCAGCTGACGAAGGAGAAGCTTCAGAAGGTTGCGAAATTGGAATTCTCCATCGTCGACCCACGCGGGGAATCGCTCATTCGCGAGGTCGAAGCCGGGACGGCGATCATGCCGCCAGGTTTAGTGGTGCGTGACTACATCGACGTGACGTCGGAAGGCAACGAGATCAACACACCGCTGGTGATCAATCGCAAGGCCGACTTCAGCGGGGAATACGTTGCAAAGGCTTACGCATTTTTTGATCAGCAAGGGTGGGGCGTCCAGTTGGAGCTGAACGGGGAGGGAGCAAAATTATTCGACAACCTCGCGTCGGCAAACAAGGGCAATCAGCTCGCGATCATCCTGGACGGTGAGATCCTCTCGGCCCCGACGCTGCAGACGGATCGCTTTAATGGGCGGGCCTCGATCACGGGTAATTTCGACGAGCGGGAGGCGCGCGACTTGGCGAGCTCGTTGGAGAATCCGTTGCGCGTGCCGGTTGAGATCGAGGAGACGCGCAGCGTATCGCCGACCCTCGGGGCCGACTCGATCCGCGCCGGACTCTACGCGGGCCTGCTTGGCCTAGGATTTGTGGTGGTCTTTGTCCTGATCTACTACCGATTTGCGGGCGTGATCGCGCTCGTCGGCTTGGCGGTGAACATTCTTCTCCTCTTTGGAATGATGGCGATGTTCAACTTCGTGCTGACGCTGCCCGGTATCGCGGGGATCATTCTCACCATCGGCATGGCGGTCGACGCCAACGTCCTTATCTACGAACGGTTGCGCGAGGAGATGAACGCCGGCAAATCGTTGGCGGCGGCGGTCAACGGGGCTTACGAGAAAGCCTTCAGCGCGATCTTCGATGCTAATCTGACGACCCTCATCACTTCGGTCATCTTGTTTCTTCAAGCGAGCGGTTCGGTGAAGGGATTCGCGATCACCCTCACGCTGGGAATCATCGCCTCGATGTTCTCGGCCTTGCTGGTGACCCGCACGGCCTACCGCTGGCTGATCGAAAAGGGCCAGCTCAAGAAGCTGACGATGATGAACATCATCCCGGCGAAGCGGATCGACTTCCTTGGAAAGCGAAAACTGGCGGTATTCTTGTCGGTCGGAATGATCGGTGGTTCCGTCCTCATTTTTGCCCTTCGCGGAGCGGATAATTTCGGCATTGATTTCCGAGGCGGTGACCTCTTGGTTGTCAACACGAGTGCACCCGTGTCGGTGCAGGAAGCGAGGAGTGCCATCGAGTCCACGGGGCTGTCGGAGTCGACGGTCATCCAGATGCAGACTGAGGGGACGAACGAGATGCTGACCTTCCGGACGCTGGAAGGGAAGGGACGCGAACTCTACGAGGCGGTGGTCGCGGCTTATCCGGATCGCGGGATCGTGGTCGAGGGTGAAGACACCGTCGGCGCGCGCATCGGAATGGAATTTGCCACCAAGGCGCTTTGGGCGCTTGGGCTTGGGATGGTGGGTATCTTAATTTACGTCACCCTACGGTTCGAGTTTTCCTTCGCCCTTGGAGCGGTGGTCGCGGTGCTGCACGACGTCATCATCACCCTCGGTCTGTTTTCGTTGATCGGTGGGGAATTGTCCCTCGTGATGGTCGGCGCGGTGCTGACGATCGCGGGTTACTCGATCAATGACACCATCGTCGTGTTCGACCGGATCCGCGAGAGTTTGAAATCTGGTCGGGCTGGCTCGGTGCAGGACCTGATGAACGAAGCAATCAACGACACTCTGGGCCGGACCATCCTGACGGGCGGCACGACGGCGTTGTCCGTTGGAGCTCTGTTCTTCTTCGGCGGTGCCGTGCTCGAAGACTTTGCCTTTGCAATCCTGATGGGTGTGATCGTGGGAACGTTCTCATCGATCTTCGTGGCATCGCCCATCGTGCTCTGGTGGACGCGGATCCGGGGTCAGAATATCCGGCGCGAGGTGCTCGAGAGCGAGGCGATGCGCCGGACGTCGAGCGGGTCGCAAGGAACGGCGTAGGGGCGACAGTCATCACGTGCTTTGGTCGCTTCGTTGCAGGCGGCGGGTTGCAATTTTCGGGGACGTTGGCAGACTCCGCAGATATGAAGTCTCCCATTAAAGTTGCGGTCACCGGTGCCGCTGGTCAGATCGGATATTCACTCCTGCCCCGGATCGCTTCGGGCGGGGTCTTTGGGCCGGATCAGCCCGTCGAACTCAGTCTCATCGAGATCGAGCCAGGGATGAAAGCGCTCGAAGGAGTCATCATGGAATTGCACGATTGCGCGTTTCCGCTACTCACGGACGTGAAGGGGACGTCCGATCTAAACGTGGGTTTTGACGGCGTGAATTGGGCGATGCTCGTCGGAAGCGTGCCACGGAAGGCGGGCATGGAGCGGAAGGACTTGTTGGGGATCAACGGGAAGATCTTTGTCGGTCAAGGTGCGGCCATCGCGGGCAACGCGGCAGCGGATGTCCGGGTGCTGGTGGTCGGGAATCCGTGCAATACGAATTGCCTCATCGCGATGAACAACGCCAAAGACGTCCCGTCGGATCGGTGGTTTGCGATGACCCGGCTCGATGAGAATCGGGCGAAGACGCAGCTGGCGCTCAAGGCGGGCGCGCATTGGGGCGACGTGGATCGCATGGCGATCTGGGGAAATCACTCGGCGACGCTGTATCCCGACTTCGGCAATGCCCGGATCGGCGGTCAGCCGGTGGCAGACGTCATCAAGGAGTCGGATTGGTTAGAAGGTGAATTCCTCAAGACGGTCCAGCAACGAGGAGCGGCGATCATCGCGGCTCGCGGATTGTCCTCGGCAGCGTCGGCGGCCCACGCGGCGATCGAGACGGTCCAGTCGATTGTCCAGCCGACGGCGGCGGACGATTGGCACAGCGTCGCGGTCTGTTCGGACGGGAGCTACGGGATCGATGAGGGTCTCATGTGCTCGTTCCCGGTCCGCTCGGACGGCGAGAAGCTTGAGATCGTGCAGGGCGTGGAGCTTTCGGAGTTCAGCAAGGCGAAGGTCGCGGCGACGGTCGACGAGTTGCGGCAAGAGCGGGAGATGGTCGCGGATCTGCTGTGATTCTTTTTTCCGCAAAGTCGCAGAGACGAAGTGAGTCAAAATGAAGACGGCTTCTCGGCTGGCGGCCGGATTGGGTCTGATCGGCGTTGCTTTGGGGGCGTTTGGCGCGCATGGCCTCGAGTCGGTCCTCGAAGCGAATGAGCGGGTCGACGTGTGGAAGACAGCGTCGACTTATCAGCTTGTCCATGCGGTTGCGTTGTTGGCCGTGGCCGAACGGGCCTCTCGACTGCTGACGTGGCTTTGGGTCGGAGGGGTCACGGTTTTCTCGGGAAGTCTCTACCTTCTGGCAATCACGAATATCGGGGTCTTCGGAGCGGTCACGCCCATTGGTGGGATCGCGCTGATCGTGGGCTGGGCTTTGCTTCTGGTGCGCGGAAGATGAGCGCGAAGTTCGAGCGGATCGAGGTGCGGACGACCGGAAAGGGAACGTATGAGATAACGGGCGAGGTCGAGCGGATTGTGCGGGCGAGCGGGGTCACGACGGGGACGGCAACGGTGTTTCTGCGACACACGAGCGCGAGTCTGGTGATCTACGAAAACGCGGACGCTTCCGCTCGCGAGGACCTGCATCGTTTCTTTGAGAAGCTGGTGCCCGAGGACGATCCGGCCTGGGTGCACACGATGGAGGGATCGGACGACACGACCAGCCACCTTCGGATGGCGCTGACTCGCTCGAGTGAGGTCGTGCCGGTGAGTGGGGGGCGGATGACTCTCGGAACTTGGCAGGGGATCTTTGTTTTCGAGCACCGTCGGGCCGGGCACCGTCGCTCGGTGGATGTGGTGGTCTCAGGAGAATGAAAAAACCCCCACTCGGTGGAGTGGGGGTGGCGACACATCGGCCGGCAGGTTCCCCCGCCGGCGACTTCTCCGGGCTACTCAGACATTCTTCAAAAAGCTACGGAGCATCCAAAGCGTTTTCTCGTGGACGCGGAGGCGACCGATTGCGAGGTCCTGCGTCTCCAGGTCTTTCGCCTTCTCGGCTTCGTCGCGCAGCGCGGTGAGGTTGGCCTCGGCGATCTCGTTCGCTTCGACGAGGGCGGCGACGTAATCCTTGGCGGCATTTGCTCCGATTGGAACTTCCTCGATGGTGGACAGCTTACTGAGGGTGAGCAGACCGCCGGGCGCGTATTCATCCAGGGCGCGGAGGCGCTCGGCGAGGTCATCGACTGCAATGAAGAGCTCCTCGTATTGGGTCTGGAACGAGGTGTGGAGGGAGAAGAAATGAGGTCCCTCGACGTTCCAATGGGCAACGTGCGTCTGAGCGAGCAGCGCGTAGGTGTCGGCGATACACGTGCGAAGGCAGGTATTAACGGCGGTGGATTCTTTCTGGCTGAGTGTTTCGGTAGACATAATTTTGGATGGAGTGTTTGGAGATTTTACCCGATTGGGGCAGATTGTCGAATGGCGAAGACGCTTTGTGATTGGTCGAAGAAGGAAATCGAACGCGACTTTGCGAAGCTGTGCACCATCGTGACACCCGCGAAGTACGTCTGTCGAAAGTGCACGCGGAGCGCGGCAACGTCGAAGGTGCTCTGCAAGCCCCGAAAAATCTCCCTGGCAGCCGAGAAGTGATTTCACTCGTGCGTTGACAAACCGGGCCCGGGAGAGATTTTATCAAAGTCTCAATCGGCGTTGGCCGATTCGAATGGTGGTCGTAGTTCAATGGTAGAGCCCCAGATTGTGATTCTGGTTGTTGCGGGTTCGAGTCCCGTCGATCACCCCACTTCCCCCTCTTCTCCGGTCTGATCTGTCGGCGGTTCGTTCTGGTCGATGATGGGTGAACGAGAGGGTCGGCTAACCTCCTTTGAATAGATCATGCGCATCTCCCTCTTCAGCTTCATCCTTTCTTTTCTTCTCTGGGGTGCCGTCGGCTACGCGGAGGACTCGACGCCGGGGGAATTCTCGATTCCGGCGGTGGTTCCTCTCCGTGCGGATCAGATCGAGCGGATGCGTCACCTCATCGAAGTCGAGCCAGGGGCGGCGGCGCTCGGTGGGGAAGCCCGCGGAGCGGCTGTCGACTTGCTTGGCGAGGAGCCGGAGCCGCTGGAGGAGATCCACTACGAAGGGCTGGTCAACACGGAACCGGCGCGGATCGCGACCGTGGAGAAGCTTCGGAAGATGGGCGACGCGGCGAGGCTCGTTCGCTACTGGCAAGTCTCCGGCGACGAGGCTGCCGCCGCGACGCTGCGATCGTGGATAGAAGCTTGGGCAAATACCTATCGACCGACGGGCAACGATGTGAACGAGAACAAGCTCTACCCGCTTTTCGTGGCTTACTTTTATCTGAGACCGACCTTCGATTTGGATCGACGCGAGGAGATCGACGCTTGGTTGAAGACGATGGGAAAGCTGCACGCGAAGGCCGTGCGCAAGACGAAAGCGGTGACGAATCGCTACACCAAACACCTGAAATTACTCGCGATCATGAGCGAGATCCTCGATCGCGAGGATTGGCGGGAGGCGGTGGCGGGGGGGGTCAAGCGATTTGTCACGGCCAGCTTACGGGAGGACGGGACGAGCGCGGATCTCGAGCTGCGGGATACCCTCACGTATCACGCGAGTGCGCTGCGTCCGCTCATCGAGTTGGCGATGCTAGCTGGCGACGACGGTCCGGGGCTGTACGCTTGGAAATCGCCGAAGGGTGGCTCAATCGAAACGTCGGTAAATTACATCGTGCCTTTCGCGATGGGCGAGAGGACCCGCGAAGAATGGGTGAACACGAAAGTCGATCTGGATCGGCGGAGGGCAGCCGAGGGCCTCGAAGCTTACCAAGCAGGTCGTCGGTACGATCCCCAAAGCGCGCTATCGGTCATGGAGGAGGCAAGTTTCTTCGACCCGAAGCTTCTGGCGGTCGTCGGGCATCTCCGGGGAGAAACGGTCGGGAGATTTGCGAGTTGGCAGATGTTGGTGAACGAAACGGCGCGGCCGCTGGCGACTTCCGCGACGGACGAACGGTGAAGGACGCCGGTCGACTCGCGTCGCGACGCGCGATCGCCGAGTCCGGTTGTGCACCTGGTGAGCGATGCGGAGGGAAGAGTCTGCGCGGCAGAGTCCGGCCAGAAGCGTCCGATGGGTTGGTCTCGAATCTACCGAGCAGGGAATACGTTGGCCGCTGCGTCGGCGGTGTTGACGTGGACTTGGACAACTTTCGTAACGTCTCGGGTGTAGCCGCCGGCGAGGACCCAGGCGGTTGGAATGGCGTGGTCGCGGGCGAACTCGAAGACGCGGCGGTCGCGGGCGGCAAGGTCGACGGGGCCAAGGTCGAGGGGGGAATAGGGATCGTCGCGGAGCGGATCGGCTCCCGCTTGGTAGAGGAGGAGGTCGGGTTTGCCTCGGGTGAGAAGTAGCGGGAGGTTGGCGTCGAGAATGGCGACCATTTGCTCGCCGTCGCAGCCGTTGGGGAGGACGGCGGATTCGTGGTTGGCGCCGGTGGGGTGGCGGATGGTGGTGACGTCGGCGTGGGCGACGTTGTTCCAATAGTCGTTGCCGTAGATGGACAAAGCCAAAATGTCGGGTCGGGATTCGACCAGAGTGGCGGTGCCGTTGCCGTAGTGGAGGTCGAGGTCGAGGACGGCAGCGGTGCGGATCTGGCCGGTTGCGATGAGGGCGTCGATGGCGACGATGAGGCCATTGAAGGTGCAGAAGCCTTCGCCGTGATCGGCGTGGGCGTGATGGAAGCCGCTGGCGAGCGCTCCCGAGATCCCCGTGGTGAGGGCGTCCGTCGCGGCGGCGAGGACGCCGCCGTTGGTGAGCCGGACGGACGCGTCGAGGGCGGGGGACCAAGGGAACTTCTGGGATTCGGCGAGGTCGCGGGGGAACCCGGTGCGGATCGCTTCGACGTAGGCTGCCGTATGGACGCGGAGGAGGTCGGTGTCGGTGATGGGGGGTGGGGCGATGATCGAAAACCGGGGGTCGGTGGCGAGGGCATCGGCGACGAGCTGGAACTTGCGGATCGGCATCACGTGTTCGCCGAGCGGGGCAGCGAAGCCGGGGTCGTGGTAGAGCGTCACGTCTGAGCCTTCGGCTTGGGGTCGGGTCGGCGATTGAAGATCGCCGCTCCTTGAGGTGGCACTAGGTCGATGGTGGGTGGGATCTTTGGCGGGTCGACTTCCAGACCGTCGGCGGCATACATGGCGAGGAGGGCGGTGATGATCGCTCGGGTTTCGGTGGCGGTGAGGATCGGGGTTGGGGATTGATTGACGCGGCGGATGAGGAGGGAGAGGGGGATAGGTTGGGGAATGCTGGGGGAAGCGCGAAAGTCGGGCTGGTGGTAGTCGAGGTGGGTGGGGTCCAGTGAGAGAAAGCCGGCTTTGGAGTAGGCGGCGAGGCGGGTGGTGTTGGCCGGATCGCTGGGGTTGGCGGGTTCCATCTCGGCCACGAGCGTGATCGGCGCGTCGGGGGGGAGATTGTGAATCTCGAGAAGGGCGCGGGCGGTTTGGAGGGGAAGAGCGCGAAGCCAGCCGGCTAGACCGGTGCGACGCCACGTTGGGGCGATGAGGTTGTGGGAGAGGTGGACGATCACGTGGGGGGTCGCCGGATTGACGATGGCGGTGTGGTCGCGGACGGCGGCGAAGGAGCCGAGGTCGTCGGTGAGGTAGAGCAACTCGTAGTGAAGCGCGTGGCCGCTGTGGAGGTCGGTGGGAGAGCGGGCGAGGCGGGCGGCAAGGATGGTGCCGGATTCGAGTTCGTTCGCGGCGGCGAACTCGGCGTGGAGGTGGTCGTAGGCTGGGGCGAAGTGCGGGTCGGTGGCGGAGGTGACGCGGTGCAGGCGGATGCTTGAGAGGTCGGCGCTGAGGCTCTTGGTATCCGTCGGCGCGAGGTCCTCGGGGATCATCCAGGGGGAATGCATGTTTGAGCCTGCGGCTTAGGGTTGGGTGCGGCGACTGGAAGTGCGCCGTTCCTCGAGGGCTACCGGCTGGAGGATGGCGCTACGAGAAACGGTAAGTGGTTCGTTGAGTGTAGGTTTCGCCGGGGCGGAGGGTGGTGGTGGGGAAATGGTCGTGATTGGGGCTGTCGGGAAACCGCTGCGCTTCGATGCAGAAAGCGCTGCGGTGGGGGTAGGGTTTGCGATCCTTCCCGGGGTTGCCGGTGAGGAAATTGCCTCCGTAGAAATGAACGGCGGGCTGGTCGGTGAGGACTTCGAGGGTGCGCCCGCTGGGCGGGTGTTGGACGGTGGCGGCGGATTGGTAGCCGCCCGGTGGGAGAACCAGCGATTGATCGTAGCCACCGCAGACGGCGAAGGGGGGGAACGCGTCGCCGGGATCTCCGATGGGGCGAGGTTCGCGAAAGTCGAGGGGAGTGTCGGCCACGGGGAGGATGTGGCCGGTCGGGACCACGTCGGCCGACGGCTCGACGAAGCGGTCGGCGGGGCTGGCGAAGACGTGGTCAGCGATGGATAGCGTGCCTTCTCCGGCGAGATTGAAGTACGCATGATTCGTGAGATTGACGACGGTCGGGGCGTCGGAGGTGGCTTCGTAGCGGATGTCGATGAAGTTATCGGGAGTGAGTTCGAACGCAACGGCGACGTGAAGATTACCCGGGTATCCGGATTCGCCGTCGGGGCTGAAGCGGGTGAATCGAACGGAGTGAGCGGTGGCTTCGGCGTCCCAGATGCGGGTGGAGAATCCCTCCGGCCCGCCGTGGAGGTGGTGGGGGCCATCGTTGGTCGCTAGTTGGTAGTCGGTGCCCTCCAGGGTGAAGCGTCCGTGGGCGATGCGGTTGCCGTAACGGCCGACCGTGGAGCCGAAGTAGGAGCCGTTGGCGAGGTATTCTTCCGGGGTGTCGAAGCCGAGCAGGACGTCGGCGAAGTTGCCGTCGCGGTCGGGAACGAGGGCCGAGACGAGGGAGGCACCGACGTTGGTGAGGACGACGCGGAAGCCGCAGGGATTGGTGAGTTCGTAAAATTGCGGATTCATTTGGGAGGGTTCGTGGGGTCGTTTTTGATCCAGAGGGTTCGTTGGGGGAAGGGGATTTCGATGTTGGCGGCGTCGAAAGCCTCTTTGGTGAGAGCACGAAGTTCGCGACCGACGGGCCATTGCTTGCCGGGGAGGACCTTCATCCAAGCCCGGAGTTGGACGGCATTCTCACCGAGCGATTCGACGCCGAGGACCTCGGGCGCCTCCAAGACGACGTCGGGGTGGTCGCTCGCGTAGGAGGTGAGCACTTCTTCCAGCACTGCCGACGCTTGGCGCAGATCGGCGTCGTAGGCGACGTCGAGATCGAGCACGAGGCGGGACCAATCGCGGGTGAGCACGGTCACGCAGGAGATCTCGCCGTTTGGGATGATGTGGACGCCACCGTCGACTCCGCGCAGGACGATGGTGCGGAGATTGATCTCTTCGACGCCCCCGGAGAGTTCGCCGACTTTGATGACGTCACCAACGGAAAATTGACTTTCCATAATGATGAAGGCGCCCGTGATGATGTCTTTGACGAGGCTCTGCGCTCCGAAGCCAACGGCCACGCCGACGATCCCGGCGCTGGCGAGGATGGGGCCGATGGCGAACCCAAGTTCGCCAAAGATCATGACGAGAGCGACGATGGTGAGTGAGATCGAGGCGACGGCTTTGAAGAGTCCGGTGAGCGTATTCTGCCGCTTCGTCGCCATGAGGACGTCGACTGCCGTGGTGCCGCGCGGGCGGACGGCGAGCGTGACGCCCTTGTCGATCAAGGCGCGGGCGAAGCGGGCGGCGATGAGGAGCGCGAGAAGAATGAGGACGATCTTGACGCCAGAGGTGACGGTCCAAGCGATGAGCTGCTCGAGGTGGGGTTGCCACCAAGCTGGGGTGAGAAGTCTAGACATACGAAAGGACGGGTGCGGCGCGGACGGACGTTGGGAGCGAAATTAGCGAGTTGTGGTAGGGTTGTCGGCGATGAAGTGCCGGTTTTTTGCGTTGCTCTGGTTGTTGGTGGGATTGACGGCGGTCCGAGGACAAGAGTTCCGGGGCGAAACGTTGGTGGAGGCGAGTCTCGTCGCGGACACGACGGCGGTGGTGCCCGGGCAGGCGTTCCGGGTGGGGTTGCTCCTCAAGATGGCCCCGAAGTGGCACACGTATTGGCAATACTCCGGGGACGCGGGTCTCCCGACGACGATCGAGTGGCAGCTCCCCGACGGCTTTGGCGCGGGTCCGATCGAGTGGCCTCTGCCGAAGGGATACGTGGAGCCGGGAGACATCCAGGTCTACGCGTACGGCGATGAGGTGATGCTACTCACGACGATCCAGCCGCCGGAAGATTTGAAGGGGGAATCGGTGACGATCTCGGGTCGGGCGGATTGGCTGGTCTGCGCTGACCTGTGCATCCCCGGGACGGCGGAGTTGTCGTTGGAATTGCCGGTGGCGAGTGGCGCGACGTCCGCAAATCGGGAGTTGTTCGAGCGATGGGAGGGAAAGCTGCCCCGCGCCGACGCGCCGCCTTTTCGCATCGAATGGTCGCGGGACGGGGGCGATCTCGTCGCGCAGGTGCGCCCGGGGAGTGGGGTGACGGAGATGGGATTCTTCCCTTTGCCGACGGAGAATCAAGAGGTCGGGCACGCGGTGGTGTCGGAGGCAGACGGAGAATTCTCGATCCGAATCGCGGCGACGGGAGATCTGCCGGGGGTCTTGGTGACAGCAGGGCCGAGCGGGCGAGAGGGTTGGTTTGTCAGTCAAGGTGGGGCCGTGGAGGGCGACGGGATGGCGATCTGGCAGGCGCTGCTGCTGGGGATCCTGGGTGGATTGATCTTAAACTTGATGCCGTGCGTGTTGCCGGTGATCTCGCTCAAGATCTTTGGGTTCATCCAGCAAGCGGGGGAGGCTCCGGGGAAGATCTTGGCCCACGGCATGGCTTTTGCGGCGGGGATCTTCGCTTGGTTTCTGGGTCTGGGACTCGTGGTGGTCGGTCTGAAGGCGGGGGGAAGCGAGGTGAACTGGGCGTTTCAATTTCAAAATCCCGTCTTTCTTCTGGTGGTCTCGGCCGTGGTCTTCGTCTTCGCGCTGAATCTCCTCGGGGTCTTCGAAGTGGTCTTGCCGGGGAGGGCCGCGGGTGGGCTGGCGGCGGCGGGCAGCCGGGACGGGCTGGGTGGAACATTTTTCCAAGGGATGTTTGCGACGCTGCTCGCGACGCCTTGCACGGGACCGTTTCTCGGGACGGCGCTGGGGTTTGCTTTTGCCCAGTCGGCTCCGGTGATCCTCGCGATGTTTGCAGCGGTCGCGCTGGGGATGGCGCTGCCCTACCTGCTGCTTGCGGCTAGGCCCGGCTGGATGCGGTTTCTACCGAAGCCGGGGGCGTGGATGGAGCGGCTGAAACAGTTCATGGCCTTCCCACTCTTTGCCACGTTGCTGTGGCTGCTCTTCGTGATCGGCCAGCAGAACGACGTGGGGATGGTCATCTGGATCGGATCGTTTTTGCTTTGTCTGGCTTTGGCTTGCTGGATCTACGGGGCGTTTTGTGGACCCGGGGGGCGGGGTCGGTCGCGCTTGGTGGCCCTGGCGGCGGTCGTGCTCGTCGCGGGCGGAGGGGGATGGTGGTCGCTCGGACAAGCCTTCGCGGGGGAAGAGCCGGAGTTCTGGCAGCCTTTCACGCAGGCCCGCGTCGATGAGCTGCGAGCGGAAGGTCGCCCGGTCTTCATCGATTTCACGGCGGATTGGTGTCTTATCTGTCAATACAACGAGCGGACAGTGTTAGCTCTGCCGCGAGTGAGGGAGGCCTTCGCGGCGGGAGGGATCGTCCCGATCAAGGCGGATTGGACGAGCGCGGATCCAGAGATCACGGCGGCGCTCAAGGAATTTGGCCGGGTGGGCGTGCCGTTTTACCTTTTCTATCCGGCGGACGGCGGAGAGCCGGTGACGTTCCCGGAGTTGCTGACGGAAAACATCGTGTTGGAGGCGTTCCGTGGCGCGGATCGAGTGCCGGATGGCGATGGGTTGTGAATCTGGCGAGATGCGTTAGGTTCGGGGCCATGAAAAATATCCTTTCATTACTCACGGTTGGTCTCATCTCGACTTCGGTGGCTCTGGCTGCTCCCGAGATTGGTCAGCCCGCACCCGAATTTACCTTAACGGACTCGAACGGGACCTCGCACTCGCTGGCGGATTTCGAGGGCAAGACGGTGGTCCTGGAATGGTTCAACTACGGTTGTCCGTTTGTGCAGAAGCACTACGAGAGTGGCAACATGCAGCAGCTGCAGGAAGCGGCGGTCGACAATGACGTCGTCTGGTTGAGCGTGATCTCGTCCGCCGAGGGCAAGCAGGGCTACCTCACCCCGGAGGAGGCAAACGCCAAGAAGGCCGAGTTGGAATCCAACGCAACGGCGATCCTCCTCGATGGAGACGGAACAGTCGGTAAACTCTACGACGCGAAGATGACCCCCGAGATGTACGTGATCGATGGTGAAGGCACGCTGGTCTACATGGGCGCAATCGACAGCAAAGCCGACGCGAAGGCCGCGTCGATCGAAGGCGCGACGAACTACGTGACGGCAGCCCTCGACTCCCTGGATGCGGGTGAAGAAATCGAGACGCCTAAGACGAAAGCCTACGGCTGCTCGGTCAAATACTAAGCCGATAGAAAGCGATTGCGCGGCGGCTGGGATCGATCAGACGATCTCAGTCCGCCGCGCTTTTTCGTGTCCATCGAGTCTCGTAGGGACCAAGGACCGCGCTCCCATGTCGGGCGGGACCTGCGGTTACGTTGGTTAGGCAGAGGGTGTCTCCTCGGCGGATGGCAACGATGCTCGCGGACGATGCAGCGATCTCCTGGTGACCGTGGGGATCGAAGTCGGGATTGGCGGCCCGTCGGCCAAGGAGGTTATTGATTCCGGCGAAAACTCGGGATGGAAGACTTGCGGGCTCGTTTAGGTCCGTCGCCAGCGCCGAAGCGGTCAGTTTCTCGCGGTTGATTCGCCGATTGATCCCGGTGGAAAGCGCGGCTTCGCGATCGCCCCGACTGCCGAACAGACTGTGAAAGTAGATCCCGGGAATCCCGCGGAGCGCAAACATGATGGCGTGAGCTGCTAAGAAGCGGGGGACTGCAAGGTCTGCGGTCGTGAGCACCTCGTCACCAGTGGGATCGTTGAGCGCGTCGAAGTAGTTGATGTTGAGTTCGTAGGGGATCTTGGTGCCGTCGGGGAGGGTCTTGTAGCTCACGAAGCCGCCGTGGGCTTGGACGCTGGCGACGAGGTGGTCAATCTCGGCTTGGTCGAGGATGCCGCGGGCGGGGTTCACACCGATGCCGTCGTGGGAGGCGAGGAAGTTGAAGAACGTGGTGTCGGCGGAGGGGAGGGCAAGAGTTTCGGCCCAGTCCTGCAGGCGAGTGGCGTCGCCGGTGAGCAGGGTGTGGAGGACCAGCGGAGGGAGGGCAAAATTGTAGACGAGACTGGCCTCGTTGGAACCGTCGCCGAAGTAAGAGATGTTGTCGGCGTGCGGGACGTTGGTCTCGGTGATCAGGCGGACGTGCGGGGCGGCTTCGTCGAGGACGGCGCGCATGAGCTGGATGACGCGATGGGTCTCGGGGAGGTGAATGCAAGGGGTGCCGGGGACTTTCCAGAGAAACGCGATGGCGTCGAGGCGGATGAAGCGGGCCCCCCGGGCGACGTAGAGGAGGAGGACATCGAGGAGTCGGAGCAAAACGCGCGCGTCCGCAAAATTGAGGTCGGCTTGGTCGGAACTGAAGGTGGTCCAGACGCGCTTCGGGCCGGCGGCGGTCGGGAAGGTGGTGAGGACGGGGTGGGTCCGGGGGCGAACGACGTCGCGGAGGTCGGGGTCGCCGTCGACGGTGAAGAAGGTGTTCTCCCAGCCCGGCTCCTGGGCCTTGAATCTCTCGAACCACGTGCCTTGGACGGAGGCGTGGTTGAAGACCGCGTCGAACATGAGGGGGAAGTCCTCGTTGAGCGCGGCGATGTCGTCCCACGAGCCGTTTGCGGGATCGACGGCGGTGTAGTCCATGACGCTGAATCCGTCGTCGGATGAGCTGGGGTAGAAGGGGAGCAGGTGAACGGTGAGGTCAAAATCCAGCGCCGGAAGGTAAGAGGTGAGAAAGGCGTGCAGCGCGGCTAGCGGGGTGGCGTCGGGGGTGCTGAGTTGATCGGCGTAGGTGATGAGGATGGCTTCACGGTGGGAGGATTGGTCTCTGGGTTGGGGTCGCGGGCGGGGCGCGCGGAAGTTTTTGACGAGCGTGGTGATCGCTTCTTCGAGGTGGGGCGTGTCGGGGTAGAGGGTGGTGAGGTGGTCGGCGATGGTTGGCATGGCGGCTGGGTTGGCGGAGGGGCACGCAAACTGGAAGTTTGCGCGACTTTGGAAGCAGGTTTCTGGCCGAATTTGTCTGGTGGGGCTTGGTTCTTGCTTCCGTTTTTCTGCAATGAGTTTGTCGGTTTCTTTGACTCGGGTGCCCAAGCGGGTGGGTTTTATTTCGACCCGGTTTGCGGGGACGGATGGGGTGACGCTGGAGGCGGCGAAGTGGGCGTCGATCCTGGAGGCCGAAGGGGCCGAGTGCTTCTGGATGGCGGGACTGCTGGATAAGCCGGAATCGGTCAGCCACTTGGACCCGCTGGCCTTCTTCGGACACCCCTACGTGCTGGACATCCAGGGACACCTTTTCGGGACCACGACCCGCCCGCGCGAGATCTCGCGGCGGGTGCACGGGATGAAGAGTCGGTTAAAAAATTCGATCTATCGGTTCATCGAGCGCTACGACCTCGAGATGCTGGTGCCGCAGAACATCCTGGCGATCCCGATGCACGTGCCGCTGGGGCTGGCGATGACTGAGGTGATGGCGGAGACGGGGATGCCGACGATCGCCCATCATCATGATTTCGCGTGGGAGCGGGAGCGGTTCTCGATGACCTCGGCGGGGGATTACCTGGGGGCGGCCTTCCCGCCCCGCTTGCCGAACGTGGAGCACGTGGTGATCAACTCGCTGCAACAGCGCGAGCTGGCGCAACGCTTCGGGCAGCCGGCGACGGTCATTCCGAACGTGATCGACTTCGAGACACCGGCACCGGGGATCGACGATTACACGCGGGATTTCCGAGCGGAGATCGGGGTCAAGGATTCGGATATCCTCGTGCTGCAGCCGACGCGGTTGGTCGCGCGGAAGGGGATCGAACACGCGATCGAGCTGCTGCGGCGTTTGAAAATGCCGGGGCTCAAGCTGGTATTTTCGCATCCGGCGGGAGACGAGGGGAACGGTTATTTGGAGCTGCTGCGGGAGCGCATCTTGGATGCGGGCATCGATTCGTTGGACATCTGGGATCGGGTGGGTGAGACGCGGGGCGAGACGGCGGACGGCAAAAAGATCTACACGCTCAACGACGTGTATCCGCACGCGGATCTGGTGACCTACCCGAGCAGCTACGAAGGATTTGGAAACGCGTTTCTGGAGGCGATCTATTTCCGCAAGCCCGTGGTGGTGAACTCCTACGCGGTCTACGCACGAGACATCGATCCACTGGGGTTCAAGGCCATCGAGATGTCGCAGCTGGTGACCAATGAGGTCGTCGAGCAGACCCGGGAGGTGTTGGCAAATGCAGCGATGAGGGAGGAGTGGGGGGAGGTGAACTTCGAGCTGGGCAAACGGTTCTTCTCGTTCTCGGTGGCGCGGCGGAAGCTGGCGGGGCGCATCGCGAGTTTGTTCGGGGAAGGGTGAGGTGCGAACCACGGATGGACTCGGATGGACACGGATGATTCTAAGAAAATTCGGTGGCGATGACCCGGTCGATGTCTTCGGCGTTGTGCTTGGCGCGGTTTTCGGGGCGGCGCATTCCCTTTTTGAGGAAGGGGAAGGTGGGCTGGGTGGCGAGTTCGCGCCAGAAATGCTGGGTGGGGTTGAGGGTGGTGAGGTCGGCACCGGGTGCGGCGAGGGTGTCGATGGGGTAGGCGGCGGTCGGGGTGAGGTGGTTGGCTCGGGCGACCTCCGATAGGCCGACTTCGTAGCAGCGGACGATGAGGTATTTGTAGGCGTTGGGGACGTGGCGGACTTCGCGCCAGAAGCGCTGGAACCACGGGGCGGCGGTAACGGTCGGCTTCGCAACAAGGAAGTAGCTCTGGAGATGACGGGCCATCTCGTAAGAATCGGTGAGGCCCCAGAACGGGGCGGAATCCATCCGGTCGAAGATGGGGGCTAGGGGGCGGCGGGGACCGAAGACGCTGTCGTTCGCGAGGATGACGCCCCGAGCGGCGACGGTCGCGCGGGCGGCTGCGAGGCCGACTTTCCAAGAGCCGAAGTCGTAGCCGACGTTGGTGCGGAGGATCGTGAGGTCGGCGAGGTGGCGGACGCGAGCGAGATCGCCGGAGGTGGTGACGAAGACGATGGCGCTGGCGACGGTGCGGAGGGCTTCGAGGTAGGCGAGGGTCGAGTCGCTGACGGTGCCGGGGGCTTCGAAGTGTGAAAAAATGGCGACGGGGCGGGGGTCGTCGGGGGGGAAGTTTGCCGTGCCTTCGACGCGGAGGATCCGGGCGGTGCGGTGCGCAGCCTCGATACGAACGCGGTCGCGGGCGGCGTAGAGGGTGGCGCGGGCGGGGGTGGCACCTTTGCGGACGTAACGGGATTGGAGGGTTGCGTGGAGAATGCGAACCTCGGCGGCTGGAAGCCGCCGCTCCTTGAATCAGTCTTCGTCTTGGCTGAGGGCGCCGTTGCGTTCCAGGCGCTTCCGGAGGGTCGCTCGCGTGATGCCGAGGAGCTTCGCCGCTTGAACCTGGTTGTTGGCGGTGCGTGCCATCGCTTTGAAGGTGAATTCGCGCTCGAGCCAGGGGAGGAGCTGGATGGCGTCGTCCGTGGAGGCGGTCTCGAAAAGAAGGTCGATGGCGCTGTCGATTGACGGCGGCGGCGGGGGCGACGCCGAGGCGACGGGGAGAGTGGAGGAGGGAAAGACGGATGGGTTCGTCTTTGGGGTCGTTCGTTCGGCCTGGAGGGGATCGGCGGTGTTGGAGGCCAGGCCGAGAGGGATGTCTTTGGGAAGAAGAACGTCGGTGGTGGCGAGGACGGTGGCGCGGAGGATGGTATTCTCGAGTTCGCGCACGTTGCCGGGCCAGGGGTAAGTCTCGAGGACGCGGACGGCTTCTTCGGAGAGTTGGAGGAGGGGTCGGTGGCGTTGGTTGGCGGCCTTCTGGAGGAAATATTCGGCGAGGAGCTGAATGTCCTCGATGCGCGCGCGCAGGGGCGGGAGGTGGATGCGGACGACGTTGAGACGGTAGAAGAGGTCTTCGCGGAAGGCTTTGGCCGTGACTTCTTCTTCGAGCTTCTTGTTGGTTGCGCAGACGATGCGGACGTTGGTGGTGAGCGTCTCGTTGCCGCCGACGCGCGAGAACTCGCCCTCCTGGAGGACGCGGAGGAGCTTGGACTGAACCGGGAGCGGCATCTCGCCCACTTCGTCGAGGAAGAGGGTGCCCTTGTCGGCTTGTTCGAAGCGTCCGATGCGTTGGGAATGGGCACCGGTGAAGGCACCGCGTTCGTGGCCGAAGAGTTCGGATTCGAGGAGGTTCTCCGGGATGGCCGCGCAGTTGATGGCCAGGAAAGCGCGTGAGCTACGGGAGGAGTAGTGGTGGATGGCGCGGGCGACGAGTTCTTTGCCGGAGCCGGACTCGCCGGTGATCATGACGGGGGCGTCGGAGCCCGCGACGCGGCCGATCATTTTGAAGACCTGCTGCATGGCGTCGGATTTGCCGACGATGTCTTCCTTGTGCTCTTCGACGGTGAGCAGGGGCTTGAACGGGGTGGAGGCGCGGAGATCGGCGCGCTCCTTGAGGGCGGAATCGACGACCATCTTAAGCGTGAAGGGGAGCTGCTCCTTGCGCACGAAATCGAAGGCACCGAGCTTCATCGATTCGATGACGCCCTGGGTGGTGCCGAGGGCGCTGGTGATGATGACCATCGCGTTCGGGTTGTCCTTGCGGATGCGGGCGAGGAGTTCCAAGCCGCTGGACGGGTGAATGTGCATCTCGACGATCACGAGGTCGGGGGCCTCCATCTGATAGGTCTTGAAGGCGGTGTCCGACGCGGTGTCGGTGAGAACGACGACGCCGTCGCGCTCGAGCTGAGTCTTCGTCCAGGCGAGGAAGTCGGAGTCGCGGTCGACGATGAGAATGGTGGAGATGTCGGTCATGGTGATGGGTGGGAAAGTCAGATTGCCCCGTAGCGGCGGTGTCTTTGGTTGTAATCGGAGATGGCCGCGAGGAGGTCGGCCTTGGTGAAATCGGGCCAGAGCTTGGGGGTGACGTGGATCTCGGTGTAGCTGAGCTGCCAGAGGAGAAAGTTCGACAAGCGGAGTTCGCCCGAGGTGCGGATGAGCAGGTCCGGGTCGGGAAGGTCGTGCGTGTAGAGGTGGGCCGAGAGCAGCTCGGGGGTGACCTCGGCGGGGTCGAGTCGGCCAGCGGCGGCCTCGGCGACGAGCGAGCGGACAGCATCGACGATCTCGGCACGACCGCTGTAGCTGAGGGCCAGCGTGAGGGTGAGGCGCGTGTTCTGGGCGGTGGCCTCGATCGCACGGTTGAGCCGTTTCTGACAGGAGGGGGGAGCTCGTCCAGGCGACCAATGGCGTTGAGGCGGACGTTCTTCTCCACCATCTCGGAGGTTTTCTCGTCCAGAAAGCGGTCGAGGAGGAGCATGAGAGCGCTGACCTCTGCCCGGGGGCGCTTCCAATTTTCCGAAGAAAAGGCGTAGAGAGTCAGGAACTCGATCCCAGCGTCGCGGCAACCCTCGACGCACTGTCCGACGGCTTGCGAACCCTGGTCGTGACCTTTGATGCGGGGGAGTCCGCGTTGGTGAGCCCAACGACCGTTGCCGTCCATAATCACGGCGATATGCCGGGGGACCTTGGGCAAGGTCGGTGCGGCGGGCGCATCGCGGCCTTCGGAAGTGGGTGTGGCGGGGGCCATTCGGAGTGTTACTTTTTAGGCAAGGATGCTGGGTGCGGACGGAGGTGTCGCGAATTGCTCACCGTGGAACCGCTTCGAAGGGGAAACAAGGGAAAATTTAGGGGATTTGACGGATGGGGGGCGGCATCGATAGTGGAGAGGAGTGAGCACGGGGCAATTTTTGGCAAAGGCGAGGGCGTATTTCTGGCGGGCGACTTTGTTGCGGTGCCCGGTTTGCGGGGTTACCCCGATGTTTCCTCGGCTGCTCCGGGTCCGGCGCCTGTCGGATTATTTCACCCCGTTGGATGGCTGCCCGCGCTGTGGATACGCCTATGATCGGGAGCCTGGGTATTTCCTCATGTCGATCTGGGCGATCAACTATGGCTTGGGCAGCGCGTTGGGGATCGTGATCTACATCGTGATGGAGTACGGATTTAACCTTCCGCTCGGGGTGGAGCTAGTGGGCACCTTGATCCCCGTTGCGCTCTTCAATCTCGGATTTGCCCGGCATTCGAAATCGTATTTCGTCGCGTTTGATCACTTGTGCGATCCGCATCGGAAGGAGGGCGGGGACGATGGGGGCAACCGCCGAGCGGAGCCGCCAGACGCCCCGGTGCCCGCGCCGGATCGGACGCCGACCCCGGAGCCGGAAGAGGCCCTGAGCGGGGCGCGGTGATGGGATCTACGATTCACGATCTTCGATTGATCATCCTGGGTGTCCTCGCCGTTGGCTTGGTGGGTTGCGGGAAGGTGAGTGGGCCGCTGGACACGCTGGGTCGATCCGCTGAGGACGTCGTGGTGGCGGGGCCACGGGGAGAGGTCAAGGTCGGGTTGCCGGGCGCGCGGGATCGGGTGCAGGTGGTCGAGCTGCCCGATGGATCGATTGGCTACGTGCTGGAGCGGATCGGGTCGGGGACGGATCGTTTGCTGACGGCTGATGAGTTTGCCCGCTACCTCTACGACAGTCGGACGCAGCAGAAATGGTGGTCGTCGGTGTTGAACATCACGAGTCCGGTGGGGGTCGTGTGGGTCGGGTTGGGCCTGCTTGGGCAGGTGCTATTCACCGGGCGGATGCTGGTGCAATGGGCGGCGAGCGAGAAGTCGAAGCGGTCCGTGGTGCCGGTGGCCTTCTGGTGGATGAGTCTCGCGGGGGCCACCATGTTGCTCGTGTATTTTATCTGGCGGCGCGACGTCGTTGGCATCCTCGGGCAAGCGACGGGATGGGGGATCTACGTTCGAAATCTCGTGCTAATCAGCCGCGCGCGGGAGTGAGGCCGACGGCGGAAGGTCGGTGGGGAGGGGTCAGGCTCCGTAGGCTTCGAGAAATTTGCGTTCGGATTCGACGTTGCCGATGACGACGAGCTGGTCGCCTTCGGTGAGGACGGATGTCGGCGACGGATTGATGTGTTTGCCCGCCGCGTCTCCTAAAGAGATGACGCTGCAGCTCGTGCGCTCGCGGATGCCGGAGTCGGCGAGAGTCTTCCCCGCGAGGGAGGGTGGAACGGGGACTCGGAAGACGTCGAGGCCCTCGGCGAGCATGAGGACATCGGCATTCTTGAGAACGTTGAGGATGCTGTTGGCTCCCATCGACGCGTAGGACATGACGAAGTCGGCCCCGGCGCGGTGAATGGTCGAGATGTTTCGCTCGAAGGTCGCGCGGGTGATGATCTGGATGTCCGGGCGGAGTCGGCGGCAGTAGATCGTGAGGTAGGTGTTGACGTCGTCTTCGTGGGGCGTGATGACGACGGCGGGGGCTTCCATGATGCCGGCTCGCTTGAGGACGTCCAGGGATGCGGCGTCGCCGTGGATGTATTTCTCCGGGTCGCGGATGCGCTCGGCGAGCGACTCGACGATGCGGTAGTCGGCTCCCCGGCGAGCGAGGGCGCGACCGGTGGAGCGACCGGACCGCCCACCGCCGATGATGACGACGGGGGCCTCGCTGTTGTGATAGATGCAGAAGAGTGCGTCGTATCTCTCAAATTGCTCGCGGGAGCCAGCGAGGATGAGGACGGTATTCTCCTGGATGATGGTGTCGGGCTTGGGCGTGACGAAGGTGCCGCGCTCCCAGACGCCGGCGATGGTGACGCCGAGCTTCTCGCGGAGCTTGCAGTCGGCGATGCATTTGCCGACGAGCGGAGTGCCGGAGGCGGTGGCCTCGGCGATGAGGAGGTCGTCGAAGGTGCCGATCACGTGGGAGAGCGCGTCGCCGCCGATGATTCGACGGGCGAGGGATTGGCCCATCATTTCGCCGAGGCGGAGGACGTTGGTGCTGCCAGCGAGTTCGAGGATGTCGACGGCCTGTTCGCTGTTGGCGGTGGTGAGGATGGGGACGGAGTCGGAGAGTTCGCGGACGGTGAAGGCGACGTTGACGTTGACGGGGTCGGTGGCCGTCGCGGCGACGAGGGCGGCGCGTTCGACCCCGCAGGCGCGGTAGGTCTCGGGGTCGTCGAGATCGCCGACGACCACCTGGACGCTCTCGTCGTGCAGGCGGAGAGCATCCTCGAGCTCGGGAACGATCAGGGCGTAGGGAAATCCGAACTGCTTGAGGCGGGGGATAAGCGCTTCGGTCACGGGGTCGTGGTGGCAGAGGAGAACGTGGCCGGTGAGGCTGGTGGGGAGCTTGCGCGGGGCTCGCTGGGCTTCCTGGAGCTTCATCCAGGGGGCGTAGAAAAATTCGATGAAGGTGAAGGGAAGGAGGACGAGCAGAAAAATCATGCCCGAGAGCAGGACAACGATGGAGAAAAAGCGCCCGAGATCGGAGGTGAAGGTGATGTCGCCGAAGCCGAGCGTGGACATGACGGTGAGCGTCCAATAGAAGCCGGTGACCCAGCTGAAGCTCTGGCCCTCGGACGCCATGATGAAGTGGAAGCAGGCGCTGAAGGCGGTGACGAGCGCCAGGAAGAGTGCGACGAAGCGGGCGAGTTGGAGGAGATTGCGACGGCCGGTCCGGTTGTGGACGGTGTAGGTGACGAGGGTGGCGACGAATTTCATTCCTGAGTGCGGGCGGGGGAGGTTCGCGCGAAGAACGCGGCGGACGCAAAGGTATAATCAGGACGGCGGCGGAGGGGTGACGGCGGAGTTGCCAAAAGGGGGGGCGGCCTTTTAGTTTCTCCCGCTCTTTTGATGACAGCGACGGAACGAGATCTCATTTACTTGGACAACAACGCGACGACCCGGGTGGATCCCGAAGTCCTGGACGCGATGCTGCCCTGGTTGCGTGAAGAATACGGCAATCCGTCGAGCGCGTACCGATTGGGCGTGCGGGCCCGGGAGGCCGTGGAGCGGGCGCGAGGTCAGGTGGCCGAGCTGGTCGGTTGCGAAGGGCGCGAGATCTTGTTCACGAGCTGCGGGACCGAGTCGACGAACGCCGCGATCCTCTCGGCGACGGCGATCGATCCCGACGCCACGCACGTGGTGACGTCGGCGGTGGAGCACAGCGCGACGGTGAAGCTATGCGAGCACTTGACGCGGCGAGGTTACGAAGTGACGTGGCTATCGGTGGGGGCGGACGGCGGCTTGGACTTAGAAGCTCTCGAGCGGGCGATCCGACCGGACACGGCGGTGGTGAGTCTGCTCTGGGCAAACAACGAGACGGGGGTGTGCTTCCCGATGGACGGGGTGGCCGAGATCTGTCGGGCGAAGAAGGTGCTGCTGCACTGCGACGTGGTGCAGGCCGTGGGAAAAGTGCCGGTGCGGCTCGCGGACGCCGGGATGCACTTTGCTTCGATCTCGGGGCACAAACTTCATTGTCCCAAGGGTGTCGGAGCCTTGTACGCCAATCGAAAAGTGCGGTTCACGCCGATGCTGCGGGGAAGCCAGGAAGAGGCGCGCCGGGGCGGGACGCAGAACGTGGCGTCGATCGTGGCGATGGGCGCGGCGGCGGTGGTGGCGGGTCGGCAATTGGACGAAGAGCAGACCCGGGTGCGGGCGATGCGAGATCGTTTCGAGGTGGGGATCTTGCGCGAGGTCGCGGGCGTCGAGGTAAATGGTGGGACCGAGCATCGGCTGCCAAACACCACGAACTTGGCGTTTGACGGGATCGAGGCCGAAGGGGCGTTGATGTTGCTGGACGAGGCTGGGCTGTGCTGCTCGGCGGGGAGCGCCTGCACGACGGGGTCGGTGACGCCGTCCCACGTGCTGAAAGCGATGGGAGCGTCGGACCAGCGAGCGCGCTCGAGTCTACGGTTCTCGTTCGGTCGGTTCAATTCGGAGGCGGACGTGGAAGCGGCACTGGAGATCGTGCCGCGCGTCGTGGCCAAGTTGCGCCGTGCGGGGCCGGTGGGTGCCGGGCCGGTGTTGGTCGCCTGATTTGACCAAGCGATACGCTCGGCCACCCGCCGGAAGCCGATCCCTTGGCTTATGGACCAATCCGACACCCAAAAATTCTGCGATCAACTGCGCAACTTCACGAACGCGATGCTCATCACCAAGGCCGATGGCGGGAAACTCCGGGCGCGTCCCATGGCGATCGCGGAGGTCGCGGACGATGGGAGCTTTTGCTTTCTGACGGCCCGTGATACCGCGAAGGTTCACGAGATCGAGAGTGATACCCTCGTCCACGTGGCGTGTCAGAACGACCAGTCGCTCTACCTTTCGATCAATGGGCTAGCGACGCTCTCGGGCGACACGGCGAAGATCGAATCCGTCTGGAGCGAAGGATACAAGACGTGGTTCCCCGCCGGACCGAATGATCCGAACATTGCCCTGATCGTCGTCAATCCGATCGACGCGGAGTATTGGGACACCACCGGTGGGAAGAAACTAGACTACCTCTGGGAGGTCGCTACGGGCTACCTATCGGGCACGACGCCGGACATCAAGGAGGGTGAGCAGCACGGGATGCTTAAGCCTTAACAAGCGGCCGGGATTCAGTAAGTCTAAAGAATTATGCCTGAGCTACAAATCATCATCGTTGCCGACACCGGGACTTTCCGAGCTTTCAAGTTGGAGTATCCTTCGGGACGGGACCCATTCCCGCGGGAGATCGAGTCACTCGATCTCATCGCGACCAACCAGCAGCTGCACGAGAAAGTGACCGATCAAGCGGGTGCGATGCCGAGCGGGGGCGCGCCGGGAGCGACGTCCCACGCCGGGAACGAGGGGATCGAACTCGAGGATAAAGCGCGCGCGATCAAGAAGGTCGGTGTGCACATCGACCGCGTTCTCAGCGAGCATTCACCCGACCGCTGGGCATTCGCCGCCCCGTCTGCGGTGAATCAAGCTCTGCTGGACGCCATCCCAAACAAGGCCTGGAAGGATCGTTTGCGCGAGAATCTCTCGAGCAATCTCACCAACGTGCGGCCCCAGGAATTCGGGAAACATTTCCAATTTTGAGCCGCGCTCGCTCGCCGCTCAGCCGGCGCTGAACATGAAGGCGACGGCCCCGGCGTAGATCACGAGAACGGAGAAACTTTCGAAGCCGATGTTGGCGATCCCGTGTTTCTCCCGCCGGACAAGGCCCATTGTCAGGATGCCCGTGAGGAGGATGGTGAGTCCCAAAAGAAAGGTCTGGCGATCCGTGACGTGGTGGTAGATCGACCCTTCGCGAAACGCCACGTCCGCCACGGCGATGAAGAGAACGTCAAAGCTGTTTCCGCCGATGATCCCGGCGACCGCGAGCGTGAGCGCACCCTGACGGACGGCCGCGATGGCCGTCACGAGTTCGGGTAAGGACGTTGCGACCGCGGTAAAAAAGCCCCCGATGGCGGTCTGTGAGAGTCCCGTCTTCTCGGCGGCGGCGATCCCGGTCTGCGCGACGATCCACCCCGCGCCGCCGACCGTCACGGCGGTGAGGGCGAAGGCCAACCACAGGCGGGTGAGGCCCCTCCCGCCGGTGGGGTCCTCGATCGGTTGGTCGACCCGGGTCTCACTTGTTCGTTGGGGGAGCCAGGTTGGTTCGTCCTTGGCCTGCGAGATCATCCGCATGCCGTAGACGTAACCCAGCAAAATTACGACCGAAGCCGGGTGGACGCCCAGGAAGGTGATCGCCGGTCCCGAGATCGCGATCAGGGGAATCGATAAGAGGGTGAGCAGAAGCGTGCCTTGGAGGATGTTTGAAGCGGAAGCGGCGGCGTGCTCGAGGTTGACCTTCCGGTAAAAGACGTCCGCGACGGCCAGGAAGGCGGTCTGCGCGGCAATGCCCCCGACGGCGTTGCTGACGGCGAGCCTCCGGGAAGCCGCGCCAGGCGGTGATCCCCGACGTCATGATGCCAGGCAGGGAGGTCGCCGCGCCGAGAAACAGCGCTCCAGCGATGGCTTCGCCCAGCCCGGTGGCGTCGGCGAGTCGGTCGGCTTGGGCGGCCAGCTTCCACCCCGCGAAGGCGATGACCACCGATGCCAGAACAAACAGGCCGATGTTGACCGTGAGCGAGAGTTGGGAAAAATCTATCATTCGTGGAAAGCCGCCGGTTCGGTCGGTTGGCTCGTCGTCCCTTCGGAGTGTTTCGGCTTGGAATCGGGCAAGAGACGCTTATTTCTCCAGGAAACTGCGGATTATTGTCCGCTCGGCCCCGGTCGAGCCGGAGCGGAAGGGACCAGGACGTAGCGCATGTGAGCGGCTTCGGCGGCTCGGATACCCATCGGCGCGTCTTCGAAGACGAGGCATTGTTCCGGCGGGACGCCGAGCGCGCGGGCGGCGGCGAGAAACGGGTCGGGCGAGGGCTTGCCGTGCTCGGTGTCTTCGGCGCAGATGATGGCGTCGAAGTAGCCAGCGAGGTCGAGGGCGTCGAGCGTGCCCACGACGAGTTCACGGAAGCCGCCGCTGCAGACCGCCATTGGGGCGGTGCCGTGAAATTGCTTGACCAGATCGATGACCGGCTCGATGGGGAGCGCCTCCGGGATGAGTTCGGCGTAATACTTCTCCTTGAGCGTGGCGGCTTCGTCCGGGTCCATCGACGTGCCAAAGCGCTCGTTGAGCTGGGCGATGATCTTGCGCGTCGGCGTGCCGCCCCAGGAGTAGAAGAGGTCCTCCGGGAAATTGGCCGCCGAGCTCGCTCATCGCCCGTTGCCACGCTCGGTAGTGCAGCGGCATGGTGTCGGCGATGGTGCCGTCGCAGTCGAAGATGTAGGCAGCGAAGGGATGATCGGGCAGGTCGAGCTTCATGGCGGCGAGGTTCTAGCGGCCGATTATCGGTTTGACGAAGGGATTCTTCCCGCCCACTCTCCCCCGCTCTTCACTCGCCATGCGTCACACCCTCTCCGTCCTCGTAGAAAACAAATTTGGCGTCCTCGCGCGGGTGGCCGGGATGTTCAGCGGGCGCGGATTTAACATCGATTCGTTGAACGTCGGGCCGACGCTCGACCCGACGACTTCGAGGATGACGATCGTCGTGCGAGGCGATGACTCGGTGCTGGATCAAGTGTCCAAGCAGCTCGACAAGCTCGTCGAGGTGATCGACGTCGAGGACTTCCGCGACGAGGAATACGTCGACCGCGAATTGATGCTCCTCCGGGTGAAAGCGACGTCCGACACTCGGGCCGAAGTCATGCAGATCTGCGACATCTTCCGGGCAAAGATCATCGATGTGCAGCCCGAGCGGTTGTCGATCGAGGTGACCGGGACGGAGAGCAAGATCAACAAATTTCTCCTGCTCATGGAGCGTTTCGGCGTCCTCGATCTCACTCGCACCGGTAAGGTCGCGCTCTCGCGAACGAACAAGTAACCTGACCTCGCATCACCCATCTCTAATTCCTAAAAACCCATGCCTGCAAAAATCTACACCGACAAAGACGCCGACCTCGGCGCACTCAAAGGAAAAACTTGCGCCGTCATCGGCTTTGGCTCCCAGGGCCACGCCCACGCGCTGAACCTGAAGGAAAGCGGCGTGAAGGTCATCATCGGCCTCTACGCAAAATCCAAGAGTCGGGCGGTCGCGGCGGACCAGGGCTTCAAAGTGTACGACACGGCAGAAGCCGTCCAGAAGGCGGACGTGATCTTCGTGGCCGTACCGGACACGAAGATTCCGAAGGTGTTCGAGGCCGACATCGCGCCTCATCTCGTGAAGGGTAAAACCCTGCTCTTTAGCCACGGGTTCGCCGTTCACTTCAAGACGATCGAAGTGCCGACGGACGTGGACGTGATCATGGTCGCGCCGAAGGGGCCGGGCCACATCGTCCGGCGTCAGTTCACCGAGGGCAAGGGCGTCCCGGCGTTGATCGCGATCTACCAGAACCCAAGCAAGAAGGCGAAGAAGGTCGCGCTGGCCTGGGCCAAGGGCGTCGGCGGCACGCGCGGTGGCGTGATCGAGACGAGCTTCAAGGAAGAGACGGAGACCGATCTCTTCGGCGAGCAGGTCGTGCTTTGCGGCGGGGCGAGCGCGTTGGTGCAGGCGGGATTCGAAGTGCTGGTCGAGGCCGGGTATTCGCCGGAGATGGCATATTTCGAGTGCTTGCACGAACTGAAGTTAATCGTGGACCTGATGAACGAGTCCGGCATCGCCGGCATGCGATTCTCGATCTCCGAGACCGCGAAGTGGGGCGACGTGCGCGTCGGACCACGGATCATCGATGGTAGCGTGAAGAAACGCATGCAGCAGGCTCTCAAGGAGATCCAAAACGGCAAATTTGCGAAGGAATGGGTCGCCGAATACGAGAACGGCTATCCGGAATACAACCGTCTGCTCAAGGAAGGCGCAAACCACCCGATCGAAAAGACCGGTGCGCGGCTCCGCGGGTTGATGCCTTGGATCAAGAAAAAGAATCTCAAGGGCGCGCAAGCGGCTTATTGACGCGGGGTCGTCAGCGGCTCTGCCGTTGGTGACGAGCGCCGGGCAGGATGCCCGGCAACGCGGGCTGGAAGCCCGCGCTCCCCGCCGGGGGCGGTGGATCGTTGGGTTCCGCCTACTCGCGGACCGTGTAGTCCAGCCGTCGGCTCTGCAGCCAGCGCACGCCGAACATGTCGGTCGTCGCGCGGAAAGCGCGGTTGCCGAGGCCGTATTTGCTGACACCGAACTGGCGCGCGCGATGATTCACGGGGATCTCGACGATGGTGTAGCCGGCGTTTTTGACGAGCGCGGGGATGAAGCGGTGCACTCCGCGAAACGGAACGAGGGCGGGAACGCAGGCGCGCCGCATCGCCTTGAGCGTGCAGCCGGTGTCGCGGATCCCGTCGCCGACGAAGCGACTGCGGACGAAATTTGCCACGCGGCTGGTGATCTTCTTGGTCAACTTGTCCGCCCGGTGGGCCCGGTAGCCGCAGACGAGGTCGGCTCCTTTCTCGATCTCGGCGAGCAGTCGGGGGATGTCGGCGGGATCGTTCTGGAGGTCGCCGTCGAGCATCACGACGATCTCGCCGCGAGCCGACTGCATGCCAGCGATCATGGCAGCGCTTTGGCCGGCGTTGTGCGCGAAGCGGATGAGTCGGACGGTCTCGGAGGTCCGAACCCGGGAGACGGTGCCGTCGGTCGAGCCATCGTCGACGAACACGATCTCGGCCCCGACGGCGGCGAGCGCGGTCTTGAGTTCGGCTTGAAGAATGGGGACGTTTTCCTCCTCGTTGTAGAGGGGGATGACGACGGAAACGGACGGGGTCGGTGCGCTCAAAGCGGCATGGTCTGGTAGTCTTCGCAGAAATAAAACCGCAAAGTTCGCCGACGTCCGGCGGCGTCGGTCACGTCCAGCGTCGCGGCGGGCAAGACGCTGCGGAAGGCGCTGGCAATGGTCTGCGGGAGCTCGATTTCGTCGGTGAGATAGAGGGCGGAGCGACCGAAGTAAGGATTCTCGGCGCGGAGTTCTTCGAAGAACTCGTCGGGGGCCTGCTTGGTCTCGACAAAATCGTCGTAGCGCGGCCAGAGACCAAATTGATTCGAGAGATCCTGCGATTCGCGGAGGAAGACCTCCCGTGCCTGGCCAGGGGCGATCTTGGGAAGGTGGTAATTGAGAGCGGCGGTAAAAGCTGGATTCTTTGCGATGAAGAAGATCGCGGCGGGTTGGGTGCTCTGGCCTTCGTCCCGGAGGGTCTCGGCGACGGCGGCGATGCGAGGCCACGGCAGCGCGTTGTCGCCTAGCGCCCAGGGGTGCGGATTCCAACGTGGAACGGTGAGAGCGATGGCGGCTGACGCGGCGGTGAGGAGCAGGACGGCAGGTTGGAGAGTGCGGAACAGGCGGATCTCCCCCGCGCCGAGCCAAGCAACCATGGGAACCGCAAGGCCAGCAGCGATGAGCAGACCGGCGGGGTCCCGGTCGCCGTGGAGCGCGAAGTAGAGCCAAGCAAGCAGGAAAGGGAGCGTCCACGCCGCGATGAAGCGCGGTCGCAGGTGGTGGCGGGAACGAAGCGCGGCCACGACGATCGCTGCGATGAGAAAAAGCGCCGCGAAGATCGAAAGCCCAGCTTGAAGCGCACCGAATACGGAGGGCCAAGTGGATGGATCGAAAGCGATGGCCGTCTCGAAGGTGCCGAGCGCGAGCGCGGGCCAGGAGTGGGTGACGTTCCATCCGATGGCCGGCAGGCAACCAGCGAGGGTGATCAGGAGCGCGGCGTAGAGGCCGGATGTGCGAAACTGCGTGCGGTAACGAGGTGAGGCGAGGCAAACGGCAAGTATCGCGATCCAACAGAGCAGCGTGGCGTAGCGAAATTGGACACCGACGGCAATGGCGACACCAACGAGCACCCACGAGAAAAGATCTCGCTTGCGGTCAAGTGCTCGCCACGCCGCCCAAGCGGCGAAGAGCGTCGCCGCGAGCGCGGGCATCGCGGGAGCGGCGTGCACGGCGGCAAGGTTAAACATCGGGAGCGCGTTGAGAAAGGTGGCCGACGCGAGCCCGATGGCGGTCCCGAAGAGGTTGCGGGCGAGCAGATACATCGCGACGGTGGCGGCGAGTGCCGCGAGGGGGAAGGCAATCCGGAGGCCAAGCGGGGTGTAGCCGAAGAAGGCCTGACCGTATTTGACCAGCGCGGCGGTGCCCCCGGGGCCGTCGAAGAACGCCCACTCGATTTGCTTGCTTTGCATCCAGTGGTAAGCCTCGGGCGGGGTGACGTCTTGCACCGCCGCCAGCCAGCACCGAGCGACGGTGAGCGCGAGCAGCAGAACGAGGGCGAAGACTTTCACGAATCGATCAGGCTCGGATGGCGCGCGGCGAAGTCGGGGAACCACTGCGGTGCGAGGTGTCGCCAAGCGGCTTCGAGTAGCCCGAGAACCAGAAACGCGCAGGACGCCCCGACCACCGCGGCGACGAGGATGTCGGACGGGTAGTGGCTGCCGACGTAGACTCGGGAGTAAGCGACGAGGCAGGCTGGGATGAGATACAACCAGCCCCATCGGCGGTAGAAGACGGCGAGGACGACGGCGAGCGCGAAGTTGTTCGACGCGTGGCCCGAGGGAAAGGCGTTGCCGGTGACCGGGTAGATCGACGGCTCGGAGATCTCAAGTTTCACCGGTTTGGCCAGGGCGCGCAGGCGAGGCTTGGCCTTCTGCAGATCGAGGATGCGGACGCCGTCCAGCACTTGGTAGGGGCGTGGCCGCTCGATCAGATCCTTCAGCGTGTCGACGACGATCCCGTCGGTGAACCCAACGACAAGGCCGATGCAGACCACCGTGGCCCGACCGCGGAATCCGCCGAGAACGAGCGTGAGGAGACCGGCCACGACGGCGATCGGCCACCAGGCATCCCAGCTCGAGATCGCCGCCATCGGGAGGTCGAGCCAAGGGGACGTCCACGTGACGTTGATGAGGTGAAAGAGGCTTTGATCCATCCGGGGCGGTGGTCGATAGTCCGGGGATCGTCCGATGAATGCCATGCCCCATCAAGCCAAGAACCTGCTCGTCGCCTGTCTCCTCGCCACCAGCGTGCCCGCGCACGCGGCGGCTGAACCGAGCGCGCAGGAAGTCCTGCGGGGGGCGAGGCAGAATCAAGCCGGACAGTCGGGGAAACTCCGGGCCGAACTCCGCGCGGCGGACGGCGAGCGGACGCCATTCGTCATCTCGCTCGACGGGGGCGAGATCAGCTACGTCTTCGATTCGGGCAACCGGATCGGAGTGCGGATGACGGACGACGAAGCGGTGCTGACCGAGCGGGCCGGCGGGAAGCAATCCGAGGTGCGGGCCGCGAAGTTCGATCAACGGATCAGCAATACGCCGATCACTTACGAAGATCTCGCGATGCCGTTTCTCTACGGGCCCCGGGCGAAAATGAACGGCGAAGAGAAGATCCTCGGCCGCTCTTCTTGGGAGATCGAGATCCAGGCTCTCAACCGGCGGAGTCAATACGGTGTCGTCCGCGTGTGGATCGACAAGGACAGCGGTGCCATTATGAAAATGGAGGGATTTAATTGGGACGGGAAACGGGTGAAGAGCTTCGAAGTCAAGTCCGCTCAGAAGATCGATGGGCAGTGGATGTTGAAGTCGATGAGGGTGGAAAGGATCGATCCGGAGAACGACAAGCCGGTGGAGCGGGCTTATCTGGACGTGAAGGGCAAGGCGTGAGGCCGCCGGGCGCTTCGCTCAAGCTGGCGGTGAGGGCGCGGTGCCACGCTGGGATCGAAGGTAGGCTCGCCAGCCGCCGAAGGAGCTGACGTCGGGCGCGCCTTCTGAAGCGACCGGCTCGCAGAGAAAGCCGTTGACCGACTCGCCGGACTCGAGCGTGACCTTGCCGATGGTCAGCGGGGGTGGGACGGCGGCGACGAAGTGTCCGAAGGCGGCGGGCGTGAGCGCGTACACTTCGACTTCGATGGCGGCCCCGTTGGCGGCCACGCGGACCAGGCCGGGCTTCTCGGGTTCGGTCTCGGGGAGGGCATGGAGTCGGTAGGTCGGCGCGGTGCGGGTGGCGGCGACGAAGCGCGCGCCGAGGTCGAGGAGCTGGTGGTGCAAGGGCTGCCCGCGGAGATGGGCGCCGACGACGGCGAGGTGGATCCCGCCGTCGGTAGGCGGCTGGACGTTCTCACCGAGGAAGGCGGCGGCGATCTGGATTTGGCGGGCCTCCGTCCAGGCGGGGCCAATGAAGGTGACGCCGAAGGGCAGGCCGTCGGGCCGGAACCCTGCGGGGACGGCAAGCGCGCAGAGATCGAGGAGGTTCACGAAATTCGTGTAGCGTCCGAGGTTGGAGTTGAGGCGGACGGGGTCGGCGAGCATCTCGGCGACGGTGTAGACCGTCCCGGCGGTCGGGAGGATCATCGAGTCGCAGTCGTTCCAAAGCGACTCCGTGGCGCGGGTGAGTTCGGCGAGGCGGTACTGGGCGCGGAAGGTGTCGACGGCGGAGAATCGCGCGCCGCCTTCGACGAGCTGGTGGACGACGGGATGGATCGCGTCGGGCTGCGCCGCGAGAAATGGCTGGATGGCGGCAAGGCGCTCGGCGATCCAGGGGCCTTCGTAGAGGAGGGTGGCGGCATCGAGGAACGGTGCGTAGTCGAACTCGACGGTTTCGTAGCCGAGCTCGCCGACGCGGTCGATGGCCTTGGCGTAGAGGCCGGCGGACTCGGCGTCGCCGAAGAATTCCCGTTGGTCTTCGGCCAGGATGGCCACGCGGTCACGGATGGGGCGGGTCGGCTCGAGGTCTCGGCGCGAGTACGGATCGGTGGGATCAAATCCGCGAACCACGGAGTCGACCTGGTTCGCCGCAGCGAGGTTGGGCGCGAGGACGGTGATGCAATCCAGCGAGCGGCAAGCGGGAAGCAGGCCGGTCGTGGACCAGCGGCCTTTCGTCGGCTTGAGGCCGATGAGGTTGTTGAACGCGGCGGGGATGCGGCCGGAGCCGGCGGTGTCCGTGCCGAGGGCGAAATCGACGAGGCCCGTCGCGACGGCGACGGCGGAGCCGGAACTGGAGCCGCCGGGGATGTAGTCGGGGTGGATGGAATTGCGCGGGATCGGGTGCGGGGTGCGGGTGCCGTTGAGGCCGGTGGCGAACTGGTCGAGGTTCGTCTTGCCGATGACGATGGCGCCCGCGTCGACGAGACGCTGGACGACGGTGGCGTTGGCGGTCGGGTCGAAGGAAAACTCGGGACAAGCGGCGGTGGTGGGGAGGCCGAGGACGTCGATGTTGTCTTTGACGGCAAAGGTCTGGCCGCGCAGCGGGAGGTCGCGCGGGTCGCCGTCGATCTCGGCGGCGCGAGCGAGGAGGGCTTCGCGGGAGAAGCGGGAGAGCCAGATTCCGTCGTCGGCTCGGGCTTCGATGGCGCGGAGGGTGGTCTCGATTTTGGTTTGGAGCGGAGTCATGGTCGGTTCGAGCAAGCTGGAAGCTTGCGTTACTTTGGGGTGATCACGGCTACGGTCCGCCCGGGGGTGACCATCTGGCCTTCGGTGCACGAAATGGCGTGGACGGTGCCAGCCGTTGGGGCGCAGACGGCGATCTCCATCTTCATCGCTTCGAGGATGATGAGGGTGTCGCCGGCCGCGACCTGGTCTCCCGGGGCGGCCGAGATTTTCCAGACGTTGGCGGCGAGGGTCGCGGGGACGGCCAGGGCACCGGGTGGGAGATCGTCGGCGGGCGGCGGGGGGACGACGGGTTCGGCCTCTTCGATCTCGGCAACGCCCGCCAGACGCCAGCGTTCGCGCTCGGCTTCGAAGGCGGCTTGCTGGCGGGATTTGAAGGCGGCTGACTCGGGCGCGATGTCGGTGAGAAATTTTCGATAATCCCCGAGGCGAAAGGTCGTCTCGCGGACGTCGAGCTGGAACTTGCCGCTGGGGAAGTCTTCGCGGAGTTGGACGAGTTCTTCGGCGGAGACGGGGTAAAATTGGATCTGGTCAAAGTGGCGTAGCAGCCACGGCTGGGGGAAGTCGGGGGTGGCCCGCCAGCGGTTCCACATCTGGATCGTGCGGCCGACGAACTGGTAGCCGCCGGGGCCTTCCATGCCGTAGACGCAGAGGTAGGCGCCGCCGATGCCGACGGCGTTCTCGGGGGTCCAGGTGCGGGCGGGGTTGTATTTGGTGGTGACGAGTCGGTGGCGCGGATCGATCGGCGTGGCGACGGGCGCGCCGAGGTAGACGTCGCCGAGGCCGAGCACGAGGTAGCTGGCGGAGAAGACGGTGTCGCGCACCGCATCGATGGACTCGAGGCCGTTGATGCGGCGGATGAACTCGATGTTGTCGGGGCACCAGGGGGCGTCGGCTCGGACGGATTGCGTGTATCGCTCGATGGCGAGTCTCGTCGCGGGATCGTCCCACGAGAGCGGGAGGCGGACGATGCGGCTGGGGACCTCGATGTCGTCGAGGGGCGGGAGGGATCGCTCGGCGGCGATGAGGGTGTCGAGGAGTTGTTGGCGAGGGAGAACCTCGCTGTCGTAGTGGATCTGCAGCGAGCGGATGCCGGGCGTCAGGTCGACGATGCCGGACTGCGGATGTCGGCGGAGCCAGTCCATGAGCGCGTGGGCGCAGAAGCGGAGATTGAAATCGAGTTCCAGGGGGCCGTATTCGACGAGGAGATTGTTGTCGCCGGCTTGGCGGTAGACGACCTGCGGATTGTCGCCATCGGCTGGGAGGACGCGGAGGATCGGTTCGTCGTCGGTCGAGCGGATGAAGCGGATCGTGTCGCCGGAGGTGATCTGGCCGATCTTCCAGAGTTCGGAGTGGACGATGACGGCTGGACAAACGAATCCCCCGAGACTCGGGCCGTCGACCGCGAGGATGACGGGCATGTCGCCGGTAAAATCGATGGAGCCGACCGCGTAAGCGTTATCGTGGATGTTCGACGGGTGCAGCCCGGCCTCGCCGCCGTCGGTGCGCGCCCAGCGGGGCTTCGGGCCGATGAGGCGGATGCCGGTGCGCGAAGAGTTGTAGTGAACCTTCCAATCGCTGGAGAAGAAGGTGGTGATGTCGTCGTCGGTGAAGAAATCCGGCGCGCCGTGCGGTCCGTAGAGGACGCCGATCTTCCAATGGTTGGAGTAGGTCGGCGGTCGGACGGCGAGCGGCGGCTCCGGGGCCGCGCTCGTCGGGTCGGCGAGTTTGAGGACGTCGCCCGCGCGAAGGACGCGTCCGCCGTGGCCGCCGAATTTGCCGAGAGTAAAAGTGGCTTTGCTGCCGAGGTAGTCCGGGCAATCGAAACCCCCAGCGATGGCGAGGTAGGCGCGGCAGCCCGGGCCGTCGACGGCGGCGAGGGCGAGCGTCGAACCTGCGGGGACGGGAAACGCTTCCCAGAGCGGGACGGATCGTCCGTCGAGTGTGGGATTGAGATTCGCTCCGGTGACGCAGGCGGTAACGGCGCGGTGGAATCGAAGCGTCGGTCCGGTGACGGTGCATTCGAGGGCGGCGGCGGCGTCAGGATTGCCGACGAGGCGGTTGGCGAGCCGGAAGGCGAGGTGGTCCATCGGGCCGGACGGGGGAACGCCGACCTCCCAGTAGCCGACGCGACCGGGGTAAGCTTGGAGGGTCGTGTGCGTGCCGGGCACGAGCACTTCGGCGGATTGCGGGCGAAAGGTGAAATCTGCGAGCGCCGTGGTGGTGACGCCGCCGTCTCGAAAATCCTCGGAGTCGAGGATGGCAGCGACGTAATCCAAATTCGTCTCGATGCCGCCGATGCGGGTGGCTCGCAGAGCGGCGGCGAGCTTTTCCAACGCCTCGGCGCGGGTCGGGCCGTGGGCGATGATCTTGGCGAGCATCGGGTCGTAGTGCGGGGTGACCTCGGTGCCGCGCTCGATCCAGCCGTCGACGCGGACGTCGTCCGGAAAGCTGGCTTCGGTGAGGAGGCCGGAGCTGGGCTGGAAGTTTCTGGAAGGATCCTCGGCGTAGATCCGGGCTTCGATGGCGTGACCGTTGGGACGGTGGACGTGGTCGGCGAGCGGGAGCGATTCGCCCGCGGCGAGGCGGATCATCCACTCCACGAGGTCGAGTCCGGTCACGGCCTCCGTCACGCAATGCTCAACTTGGAGGCGGGTGTTGACTTCGAGAAAGTAGAACTCGCGCGTGCTCGCGTCGTAAAGAAACTCGCAGGTCCCGGCGGATTGATAGTTCCCCCGCTCGCCGAGTCGGCGCGCGGCGGCGTGGAGGTCGCGCCGGACGGAGTCGGGCAAGTTGGGCGCCGGGGTCTCCTCGAGCACTTTCTGGTTGCGGCGCTGCGCCGAGCAATCCCGCTCGCCGAGGACGGCGATGCCCCCCTGGCCGTCGCCAAAGATCTGCACCTCGACGTGGCGTCCGGCGGTGATGAATTTCTCCAGAAAGACGCCGCTGGTCTTGAAGTTGCCTTCGGCCAAGCGCTGGACGCCGCTGAAGATCGCGGCGAGTGATTCGGCGTCGGGGGCCATCCGCATGCCGATGCCGCCGCCGCCCGCCGTGCTCTTGACCATGATCGGATAGCCGATCCGGTCGGCGGCGGCGCGGGCGTCGTCGATGGACGTGAGAAGAGTAGTGCCGGGGGCGGTCGGGACGTCGCTGGCAATCGCGAGATCGCGAGCCGTGTGCTTGAGGCCGAAGTCGCGCATGTTCTGCGCGGTCGGACCAATGAACACGATGCCGGCGTCGGCACAGGCCTCGGCGAAGTCGGCGTTCTCGCTGAGAAAGCCGTAGCCCGGGTGGATCGCCTCGGCACCGGTCTGGCGGGCGGCATCGAGGATGCGATCAACGTCGAGGTAACTCTGCGCGGCGGGAGCCGGGCCGATGGCGACGGCCTCGGTGGCCAAGCGAACGTGGGGAGAATCGGCGTCGGCTGCCGAGTAGACGGCGACGGAGGCGACGCCGAGGCGGTCGAGGGTGCGGATGATCCGGCAGGCGATCTCGCTGCGGTTGGCGATGAGGACTTTGGTGAACATCTATTTTCGCGCAGAGGCGCAGCGACGCGGAAGAAGGAATGAATGGGCCGATTTTTTCATCTCGGTGCCTCGGTGTCTCTGCGCGAGGTCATTCCCAGATCAGCACTTGGATTGGCGTGGGGTTGTAGGCGTTGCAGGGGTTGTTGAGTTGGGGGCAGTTCGAGATGAGGACGAGGACGTCCACTTCGGCGCGGAGTTCGACGTAGGCACCGGGGGAGGAAACGCCGTCGTCGAACTCGAGATCGCCGTCGGGGGTGACGGGGACGTTCATGAAGAAGTTGATGTTGTGAGCGAGGTCGCGCTTCCCGATGGGATACCCCGAGTTCGCCATCTGCAGCAGAAACGTGTCGCGGCAGGCGTGCAGGTGGCCCTTGTCGAGCGCGTAGCGGACTTGGTTGCTCTCGGCGGCGCAGGCTCCGCCGAGCGTGTCGTGCCGCCCGCAGGTGTCGGCGGTGATCGTGAGGAGCGCGCGGAGCAGATTCGAAAGAATCGGCGTGCCGCTGGTGAGGTAGATCGATCCCTGCTCCCGGATCGTGTCCTGGGCGCTGTAGCGCTCGGTCGGGTCGGCGGCGTTGAAGAAGAACGTGTCGGCGGCCTGGTTGCCTTCGAGGTCGACGATGCGGAGGGTCTGGCCGCGACCGACCCGGTGGAACCAGCCGTCTCCGGCCGGGATGGTGTGCGCAAGGATCGCGTCGCGGGCGTCGAGCTGGCTCTCGGTGCGGACGAAGGTGCTCATAAGAAAAGGCGCTCGGTGAGGGCGAGTGTGCGGGCGCATTCGGGTCGAAAGCATCGGCAGAAGTCGTCGTCCGAAGGCGGCGCGGTGGCGAGGATATCGACCCGAACACGTGCTGACGGGTAATCGCCCGCCGGTCCGAGCGGATGGGGACAATTCGCGAGGACGACGAGCACGTCCATCTCGGTGCGGAGGTCGAGGGTCGCCCCGGCCGGGCAGCGATCGGGGACGTGGTGGAGGCGACCGCTGGCATCCACGGAGACTTTGCTAAAGAAATTTACGTTGGCGACGATGTCGGCGAGGCCGAGACCGTGTTTGCCGAGTTCGATCAGAAAATTGTCGCGCGCGTTGCGGTGAAATTCGTTGCGGTGGTCCTGGTAGGTCTTCGTGCCGTATTTCGCCGTGACCTGGGCGGCGGTGATGTGGCCGCCGAGCGGGTCGTGCCAGCCGAGGGAATCGGCGGTGATCGAGACCAGGGCGTGCCCGAGGTCCGTCATGAGGACGTGGCCGCGAGTGAGCTTGGCGGTGTGCAGCGCCTTGAGCGTGTCGGGCACGTTCAGGCGGTCGAGCGGCTGGTGTGCGTTGTAGAACAGGGCGGAGACGTTCGCGTTCGCGTCGAGCGCGGTCAGGCGAATCAAGCGGTGACGCGGCACGCGCAGCGACCACATCGCGCCGGACGGAATGGTGTCGGTGAGAAGCGGGGCCGTCATTTGCGGCGCGAATGGATGGGTGGGATGATGACGTCGGTGAGGGTGAGCTTGCAGGAGGTGACGCCTTTGAGCGCGAGGATCTTGTCGGTGATGTCGCGGAGCACGCGGACCGGACCTTGCACGACGAGGACCTGCATCCGGTGATTACGCTCAAGCTGGACGTGCAGCGAGCTGATGACCTCGGCGATGTATTGTCGCTCGAGTTCGAAGAGTCGCTGGACAAGTGTGCCCTTGGCCTCCTCGTAAACGAGCGTGATCATGCCCGCCATCACGGACTTCCCGGCCGTCGTCTCGCGGCGCTGGAGGGCGGCTTCGGAGATCATCTCCGCGATGGCCTTCGAGCGATTTTCCAGGCCGCGCTCGGCGACCATGGCGTCGAGATCGCGAAAGATCGGCTCGGGCAACGAGACGCTGATGCGCTGGACGTTGCCTTCGGCGCGGCGGGAGGTGGCGGGTGAGTCGGGCACGAACAGGTATTACGAGAAACGTTCTGCGTAATACTAGCAAGAATGGGGCCGAGTGGCGGGGATCTGAAGGCGACGCCTCGGGGAGGGTCAGAATAGCCGGGCGTAGCGGTCGGTTTCCCACTGGCTCACGGTTTGGTGGTAGGTGCGCCATTCTTCGCTTTTGTAGGTGATGAACTCGTTGCGAAGACCTTTGCCCAAGGTGGCTTCGACGAACGGGTCGGCGGCGAAGGCCTGGACCGCTTCGTCGAGGGTGCGGGGGAGTTCGCCGATGCCGCGGTCGGCGAGGGCGGCAGCGTCGAGTTCGTAAAGGTTGTCTTCCTGGGCCGGGCCGGGGTCGAGATTTTCGCGGATGCCCTCCAGGCCTGCGGCTAGCGCGAGGGTGGCGGCGAGGTAGGGATTGCAGGAGCTGTCGGCGTTGCGGGATTCGAAGCGACCGCCGCCGAGGGGCACGCGCACGGAGTTGGTGCGGTTGTTGCGGCCGTAGGAATTGAAGACCGGTGCCCAGGAGTAGTAGGCCATGAGGCCGCGGCGGACGAGGCGCTTGTAGCTGTTGACCGTGGGCGCGAAGGTGGCGCAGAGGGCGGGGCCGTGCTTGAGAATGCCGGCGATAAATTGGTAGCCGAGTTCGCTCAAGCCGAGGCCGCGCGGGTCGTCGGCGGGGGCGCAGTCGAACAGGTTCGCGCCGGTGGTCTTGTCGAAGAGCGACATGTTGAAGTGCGCGCCGGAGCCGGTTTTATCAGCGAAGGGCTTGGGCATGAAGGTGGCGAGGAGACCCTCTTCGGCGGCGTAGTGCTTGGCCATGAGCCGGAAGAACGTGAAGCGGTCGCAGGTCGTGAGGGCGTCGGCGTAGCGAAAGTCGAACTCGAATTGGCTGTTGGCGTCTTCGTGATCGAACGAGTAGAGGTCCCAACCGAGCGAGTCGATGGCGGTGGCCATCTTGTCGAGCCACTCGTAGCGGTCGAGGAAGCGTTTGACGTCGTAGCACGACTTGGTGAGGTCGTCGTCGGGGTTTGGGATGGCGAGACTGCCGTCGGGATTCTGGCGGACGACGAAGAGCTCGGCTTCGATGCCGAGGTTGAAGCCGAAGCCCATCGCGTCGGCGGCGGCCAGCTGCTTCCTGAGCGCGACGCGGGTGGAGATTTCGTACGGTTCGCCGTGGAAATGATTGTCGGCGGGGAACCAAGCGATCTCGGGATTCCACGGGAGTTGGATCATGCGGTCGAGGTCGGGGACGGAGCTGATCTCGTCGTCGTTCGGTGATTGGCCGAGACCGTCGAGCGCGTAGCCGGTGTAGAGCTCGCTGCCGCTGGCGAAATGATCGAAGTGGGTGACGGGCACGACTTTGCCCTTGGGGACGCCGTGGATGTCGGGGTAGGCGCCGATGAGGTAGCGGACGCCGAGCTTGGTGAGGTCGGATTGGGTCATGGTGGTGTCGGAAGGTCGGAAAGTTTGAAGGTTGGAAAGTCAGATAGTGCAGTTTACGTGCCGGGCGGCAAAGCGGTCGCGTTGGCGGTGGGCGATCCAGCGATTGATCTCCCAGAGGTCGGCGACGGGCTTGCCGGTGAAGGGTTCGCATTGGAGGTAGCCGTCGGGTCCGGACTCGGGGGTGAGGGTCGAAATCGCGTCGCCGCGATCGGACTGGGCGTCCCAGATGGCGTCCCACCAGTGTTCGTGCGCGGCGAGGGCGGTGGCGTATTCCGGGGCGCGGGGGTGGGGGACCTGGGCACCTTGGTCGTAACCGACGCGGGCGTGGAAGTGGCGGCAATTCTGCGCGCAACGGGCCAGGAGGTCGGGAAATTCGTCGAGGATGGTGGTGCGCTCGGTGACGACGCACCAGTGGCTGAAGTCGCAAGTGAGCGGGAGATCGGGGATGGCGTCGAGCAGCGCGGCGGTGGCGAGCGGGTGGAAGGTCGAGCGGCCGCGGTGTGTCTCGAAGCTGACTTCGGTGCTGCGGGCGGCGGCGAGGGAGCGGGCTTCTTGGAAAAATCGAATACTGTCGGGTAAGGGCCAGAGGTCGTTGCCAGCCATGGAGGTGATCTTGAGGGGAGCGAGTTCCAGGGCTTGGTCGAGGATGCGGTCGAAGGTGTCGAGGTGCTGCTCGACGGTGGTGCCGGGATCGGGGACCCACTTCCCGGGGGTGAGGACCCCGGTGGAGATCTCGGCGATGAGGGCGAGTCCGTTGTCCGAGAGCCGGTTGGCGAGGTCACGACGGTGCGCGCCCGCGTCGGGGGAGGGCCTCGATGCCGTGGAATCCGGCATCGAGGACGTCGGTGATCGCGTCTTCGATGGGACCTTGGTGGGTCCAGAGTTGTTTGAAGAGGCGGAGTTGCATGCGTTCTTGGACAGGATTTACGGGATTTTCGGGATTGTTTAGTTAGCGGCTTCGCCGCTCGAATCATTCAATCCCGTGAACCCCGGCCTACTCTTCGGCGAGGGCTTGGAGGGGTTTGAGATCGACGCCGGCGGTAAAGGCGGGGTCGCCTTCGACGAGGCCGAACTTCTTCCACCATTCCGTGGTGAGCGACCAGACGTCTTTGATCTGGCCGTTGGCGAGGCCGAACGCGGGTTCGCCTTCGGCGACGCCCATGAAGGCGGCCGCGTCGGCGAGGCTGAAGATCGCGAGTCCGCCTTCCTTGGGTTCACCGGTGGATCCGAGGACGGATTCCACGTCGGCAACTTCAAACTTCAGCCCCTCGGCGATGATCTTGTTCGCTTCCTCGGGATTGGCCTGCCAGTAGGCGACGGCATCCCAGTAGGCTCGCAGCGCCTCGGCGGCGACCTCGGGCCGGTCGGTCAGGAAGGCGTCACTCATGTACATGCCGTCGGCGAGCAGGGCGGTCTTCAGCCAATAGGGTTCGCTGGAAGTGGCGACGACCTTGGAGCCTTCGAGGTTCTCAAGAACCTTCGAACCAAAGGGTTCCCAGAACTCGGCTCCGGCGACTTCCCCGCTGACCATGGAGGCCACGGCGTCGTCCATGATGACGTTGGTGTAGGTCACTTGGTCGAACGCGACGCCGTTGTTCTCCAGCCAGATGCCCATGAAGATCTGGGCGAGCCCACCCTCGAGGACGGCGACGGATTTTCCGACGAGATCCTCGGCGGAGTCGATGCCCGGAGCGACGATGATCTTGTCCGTTCCGTAGGAGAGCGTCGTCTGCGAAACCAGCTTGATCGGGACGCCACTGTCGACGGCGATGGGGCCGTATTCCATGGTGCTGGACGCGATGTCGATGCGGCCTGCGGCCATCTGACCGTAGGTCTCGTAGGGGTCCTCGATGAGTTGGATGTTGAGCTCGAGGTTCGGCGCGAGATTTTTCTCCTTCGCGATGAACCAGAAGCCGTAGCCCGGCCACGAGAAGAAGGCGACGTTTACTTTCGATGGCTCGGCGGCGTGACTGACGGACGCGCAGGTGAGCGCGGCGAGTAGGGCGATGGTCGGTAGTGCTTTCATGGTGTTGTTGTTGGTTTGTGGTGGAGTTCTAGCGGGAGCGAGTGGGCGTCAGGTCTTGCGAAGGTAGGGGAACGCGAAGTGCCGGAGGGCGCGGAGGGCGGCGTCGGAGGCGAACCCGAGGATGCCAATGGTCACGATGCCAGCGAGGATGATGTCCATGCGGACGAAGCGTTTGGCTCGCATCATCACGGCGCCGATACCGTCGGTGGAGGCCACGATCTCGGCGATCACGAGGTAGGTCCAACTCACCGCGAGCATCTGGCGAGTGGTGTCGAGGATGGCGGGGAGGGCCGACGGGATGATGACGCGGCGGAGGACTTGGGAGCGGGAGGCACCGAGGGTGCGGGACGCTTCGATGAGTTCCATGGGAACGCGTTTGGCGTCGTCCATGTAGAGCGAGATGAGGAACCAGATGACGCCGATGAAGAGGAGCGCGATCTTCTGCGAGTCGCCGGTGCCGAGCCAGGCGAGCAGCAGGGGGATGAAGGAGGGCGCGGGGAGGTAGCGGAAGGGAGAAACGATTGGATTGAGCAGGCCCTCAACGGTGGGGAAAGAGCCCATCAGCAAGCCGAGGGGCAGGGCAACGGCGATGGCGAGGCCGAAGCTCTTGCCGACGCGCAGGAGGCTCTGGCCGATGTCGTTGAGGTAATCTTTCTCGGTGAGCAGCTCGTGGAGGGTCTCGAGGACCTTGGTTGGCGGCGGGCAGAGGGTGGCGATGCCGGGATTGAGGGTGGGGAGGAGTTGCCAGACGCCGAGGAGCAGGATCCAGGCGAGGATCGCGAGGGCGATCTTCGCGACGGTGGGGATGGGGCGTTGGAATTCGAAGAAGCGATTCAAATTACGATTCGGATGAGACGGCGAGGCGGAAGCCGACGTTGTCGAGGCGCTGGTCGCGGCTGATCCAGTCCCGGTGGGCGCTGCGGAGAAGGCGGGGAGCGAGATCCCAAGCGCCGCCCCGGGTGACGACGTAGGGCGCGGCGGGATCGACGTGGGCGGACCCGTCGGCGGGGAGATGGTCGTAGCCTTCGTGCCAGGCGTCTGCGACGAATTCGTTGACGGTGCCGTGGAGATCGTGGATGCCAAACGGGTTGGGTGGGTAGGAGGCGACTGGCTTCGGGTGGCCGGGTCCGATTTTTTTCCCATCTTCGGAATACCAGTAGTTGGCCGCTTCGAGCGGAAGGTCGTCTCCGGTCTGAAACACCGTGTCGGTGCCGGCGCGGCACGAGTATTCCCACTCGGCTTCCGTCGGCAGGCGGTAGGCGGTGCCGGTGCGGTCGCGGAGCCAGTCGAGGTAGCTGTGGACTTCGCGGTAGCTCACGCTGGTGACCGGGAGATCGCCGCGCCCGGCACCGTAGTCGGGGGGGCGCGGGGCGTCCGATTCGTCGGCGTAGGCGTCCCATTGGCTGAAGGTGACCGGAGTCGTCGCGAGGGAGAAGGGGCGCGCAAAGGTGACGGTGTGTCGGGGGCGCTCGAGGAAGGTGGCGAATCGATCATCGTCCCCGGCACCCATCACAAAGGACCCGGCGGGGATCTCGCGGAGGGTCGGGGTCGAAATTGCAGCGAGTCGTCATTCCAGTCCGGTGGTGAGTTCGATCTCGGGTGCGCGTTCGCTCCACGGGACGTAGGTGTCGGCGTTGTCCTCGTGAATGACGCGCCCCGGGGTGGGACAATGAATGGCGTCCTCGGGATCGTTGCCATTTTCGAAGATGTCGGTGAGGAGGCGGCCAGCGGCGAGGCCGAGTTCCGGCAGGCCGTAGTCGTAAGTGGCGAGGAGATCGCCTCGGCGGACGGCCTCGACGGCGGCGGGACTGCCGTTGCGGCAGACGACGGGAAGACGACCGAGAAGGCCGCGCTCTTCGAGCAGGGGGAGGGCGTCGAGCAAGGTCTCGTCGTTGAAGACGATGAGAGCGTCGGGGTCGGGGCAGGTGTCGAGGACGTGAGCGATGGCGGCGAGTCCCGCGCCCTTCACGTCGGCGAGATTGCGATTGGCGGGATCGTGGGGGTCGTTGAGAAATTGGAACCCGCGTCGTTTCCCGCCCGCGACGAGGCCTTCGACGAACTCGTCGTCGTCGAGGATGGCGGGTCCGCCGACGATGGCCACGCGGGGCTGGTCGTCGATGTGCCGAGCTAGAAATTGAGTGAGGTAGATCCCGTGCGAGAAGTTCGGGACGACGATGGAGGCCGTCACCTCGTAAGCGGGTTTGTGCAGGGCGATGACCGGAATGTTTTTTCCGATGGCGCGCCAGACGGCCGGGGCGGGTTCGCTCTCGTCGAGGACGAAGAGAACGATGCCATCGACGCCGGCGTCGGTGGCCGCAGAGACGGCGTTCAGCTGGGCCATCGTGAAGTGGGGATCGCGCAGATCGGCGGGGAGGAGCCGGAGGTCGGCGGTGGAACCGAGCCCGGCGACGATGCCGTGGGCGACGGTGTCCATGCCGGGATGCAGACCGGGCGGCAGGCAGGTGACGTAGGCGACGGTGCGGGTGCTCATGCGGCGACGAGTTCGGGTGCTTCGGCGTCCGCCGTCGGCGGGGACGTTGCCGGTGCGTCGGATCTGATCGGCGAGGTATCGCTGGATTTGGAAGACGGGCTTCTCCAGGTAGCTGAATCGTCCGTGTTGGAAGGTGTCGGAGTTCAGGCCGCGCTGGACGGCGGTGCAGACCTGGACGTCTTCGAGGTGGAAGTCTTTGAGGGCCTGCGTCTCGGCCGCAAGATGGGCTTCGTAGTCGGGGTGCTCCTTCGCGTCCGGGTGGACGAGGATGGTGGTGACGAGGCGGATCTTCTGCGCGCTGACGGGGAGGAGGCGATACCAGAGAGCGCAGTTTGGACCGGTGAGCATCATGTAGCCGGGGTAGCCGACGTGGACGGTCCACTCGTATTTGTAAGCTTCCGGGATGCCGGGGAGCGGGGGGAAGGTGCCGTGGTGCTCGCCGCGGGCTTCGGCGGCCTTCATCTCGTCGATGAGGGTCTGGCGATAAGGGAGGTGGGCGCGGGTGTGGCGGGGGTGGTACTCGTCGGTCCAGCAGCCGCGGGCGGGCATCATGGGCTGGAGGGTTTTCACGTGGATGCCCATGTGGTGGTAGGGCTCCATCCAGTTCTCGATCATGTTCTTCCAATTGATGTCGAGGTCCCACTCCATCTCGACGACGACGTCCAGGTCGGCCATTTTCCAAGGAGCAATCTCGGTGTGGAGGTCGTCGAGTTGGTCGGCGACGGGGGCGGCGTCGGGGTTGAAGGTCATGAAGACGAAGCCTTCCCAGATCTCGGTGCGGTGCTCGTGGAGGTGGAATTCCTTGCGGTTGAAGTCGCAGGTTTTCTGCATCTCCGGCGCGCCTTTGAGCTGGCCGTCGAGGTCGAAGGTCCAGCTGTGGTACGGACACATGAAGAGGCGGACTTTGCCCTGCTGCTCGTAGCCGAAGTCGGGCGGGAGGATGTCCATCGCGCGGTGCGGGCAGACGCGCGAGAGCGTGCGGATGGCATTGTCCTTCCCTCGGACGACGATGATGGGTTCGCCGAGGACGTCCAAGCTCCGGTAGTCGCCGGGCTTGGGGATCTGCGAGGAGTGGGCGACGCAGACCCATTCTCGTTTGAAAATGGTCTCGCGCTCGTAGTCGAAGTAGTCCTCCGAAGTGTAGGCGGCGGCGGGCAGGGTGGAGGCGCGTTCGAGGCCGCGGGAGGCGGAATCGAGGATGGCTGCGTTGATGTCGGCGACGGAGCTGGGCTTGTCTAGCATGGCTTCGGGTGGTTCGGGTCGTTGGGTGGTTTACTTTGATGGAGTGGAAATCTGTCCGGGATCCAGGGGTGGGAGGTCGTAGCTGTCCCATCCGGCGGTGATGCCGCCGTCGACGGGAAGGATGACTCCGGTGAGGTAGGCGGCCTCGTCGGAGGCGAGGAAATGATAGGCGATGGCGATCTCTTCGGGATCGGCCAAGCGACCGAGCGGGGTGCGCTTGGAAACAAAGGGGATCTCGGGATTGTCCGGGACATCGGTCACCGCGGGCGTGAGGACGGTGCCGGGCGCGACGGCGTTGACGGTGATGCGGCGCGGGGCGAGCTCGATCGCGCCGCAGCGTGTGAGGTGGCTGACGGCGGCCTTGGACGTCGCGTAAGCCGCTCCGCCCGGGATGCCGATCGTGCCAACGAAAGATGTGGTGTTGATGATGCGACCCCCGGAAGCGGGCATCCGAGTGGGAGCGTGCTTGATGCCGAAGGCAACGGAATGGACGTTGGTGGCGAACGTGCGAGTGAGTAGGTCGGGGGTGAGTTCGTCGAAGGAAGTGCCGAGCGGCTGGATCGCAGCGTTGTTGACGAGGATATCGAGGTGACCGCTGGGCGAGGAGTCGGCAGCGCGGGCGATGGCGTCGGCGACGTCGGATTCCACCGAGACGTCACCGGCGATGGCGGTCGCTCCGTCGGGCGCGGTGGGGGTGAGGTCCAGCGAGAAGACGCGGGCACCGGCTTGCAGAAAGCGGCGGACAATCGCCGAGCCGATCCCGGAGGCTCCGCCGGTGACGAGAGCGGTCTTGTTTTCCAATGTGAAATCAGCGGACATTTCGAGGCGTTTCGGACCGGGGTGCTTCGTGGGTTTGCGGTGGGGTGGTTTCTGCCAGCCGAGGGTGTGACCTCGGCCCGAGAACCGCATCAGATGAACGTGAGATGTTTTTGGAGGTGGGCTTCGTTGATGGCGTAGAAGCCTTCGTTCCACTCCTTGAGTTTCTGGGTGAGGTAGATTTCTTTGAAGTCGCCGAGAACGGCGTCCATGAGATCGCTTTGTTCGAAGGCTTCTAGGGCGTGGAGTTGGGTGCGGGGGAGGAGGTCGATGCCGGCGTCGCGCAGCTGGCGGCGGGTGAGATCGTAGCAATTGGTGTTGAGGGGACGACCGGGATCGAGTTCGCGTTCGATGCCGTCGAGCCCCGCAGCGAGTTGGACGGCGGCGGCGAGGTAGGGATTGCAGCCGACGTCGGGCGCGCGATTTTCCACGCAATAGCGGTTGAGCGGAACGCGGAGCATCGCCGAGCGGTTGTTGCGCCCGTAGGCGGTGAGGACGGGCGCCCAGGAGATGTCGGGCATGTCGCCTTGGGCGATGAGGCCCTGGTAGCTGTTGTAGCTCGGGCAGGTGACGGCGGTGATCGCGGGGGCGTGGGCCAGAAGGCCGGCGGTGAAGTGGTAGGCGAGCTTGGAGAGCGGGATGCCGGTGCGGTCGGCGATGGGGTTGGACCCGGGTTCGGGCGAGAAGAGGTTATTGCCGGTCTCGGTGTCGGCGAGCGACATGTTGAAGTGGTTGCCGGAGCGGAAGTCGTTGGAGGACGGCTTGGGCATGAAGGTGGCGGTGGCCCCGATCTCCTCGGCGACCTGCTTGGCCATGAGACGGAGGAAGGTGAGGCGATCGGAGATCGTGAGGGCGTCCGCGTATTTAAAATCGAACTCGAACTGACCGTGCCCGCCCTCCTGATCGAACGAATAAAGATTCCACCCGAGTTGCTCGAAGTAGCGGGCCATCGGCGCGAGGAAATCGAGCGCGTCGAGCGAGAGCTTGACGTCGTAGGCCGGGCAGGTGCCTTGGTAGCGGGTGGGGGAGATCGGTCGGCGCTCGCCGGTCTCGGGATCGACGAAGAGGACGTAAAACTCGGGTTCGAACCCGACGTTGAAGGTGAAGCCGAGGTCGGCGGCTCGGGCGAGCTGGCGCTTCAGAATCTGGCGACTGTCGTGCGGGTAGGGGCTGCCGTGGTAGTAGAGATCGCCGAAGAAGTAACCGATCCGCGGGTCCCACGGGCAGTGGATCAGCGTGTCGAGATCGGGGACGGCGGCGCACTCGTCTTCCTGCGGGCCGACGAGTCCCATCCCCTCCATGGCCCCGACGGTGAAGAGCTCGGAGCCGTGCGCCATCTTTTCAAACGCCGAGAGCGGGGTGACTTTTGCCTTCGGCACGCCGTGGACATCGACGTAGGTGGAGAAAAGAAATTCCACCCCCGCAGCCTCGAGTCTGGCGCGGGTGGAGATGAGCAGATCCGCATCGACGGTGAAGTCGGCGGGGACGGCAAAAGTGGGATTCTCGGACGACATCGTGCTCATACGATGACGCGCCTCGAAGCCAGGCGAAATAGGAAGAGTGTCCTATGCGGGGGGTGGGGGGTGGGAACTGGTTACTAGTAAAGTGCGGCGGCGGGTGGGCGGTTGGTGAAAATGCAAAACGACCGGGGCCTTTGAAGCTCCGGTCGTTTTGAAAATGAAAACGCTTTTTGACGCGATGTGTCCGCTTGGCGGACAGGGAAACGGTTTGCGCTATCTAACTTTGTCTTGAATCCGGTAAAAAGGTGAATGGTAAGCCCCGGACAATCAACCCCAAAAAGCAATTGCGTTCATCTCGCATTCGACGTCGGTCACAGTTCGATTGGTTGGGCGGTGATGCGGGTGGAGGCGGAGGCTATGCTTGATTTGCTTGGGTGCGGGGCGGTGGTTTTTCCGGCGGATGATTGCTTGGCCTCAAGCGGCGGGCGTTTCGGCGGCAGCGGCGGCACATTCGGTCGACGCGGTTGCGGATTGCGCGGTTGAAGACGCTGCTCTCGCATCTGGGGGTGCTGACGGCGGACGAGCTGGACGCGGTGAGCAGCTCCTCGCCGTGGCTGCTGGCGGCGCGGGTGCTTCGGAGCGGGGGTGAGCGTTTGCTGACGTGGCGGGAGCTGTGGGACGTGCTGCGGTGGTATGCGCACAATCGCGGTTACGATGGAAACAAGGCATGGAGTCGGCAGGAAGAGGAGGCGGCGGCGGAGCGAGACGACACGGAGAAGGTGAAAAACGCCTGCTCGTTGCTGGAGAAATACGGAATGTCGTCGATGGCGGAGACGTGGTGCGCGATCTGCGGCCTTGATCCGCTGGGTGACCGGGCGTCGTGCGCGCTTGCTGGGAACGACCGACCAAAGGCGATGAATGCGGCCTTTCCGCGGGAGGTGGTGACGAGGGAGGTCGCGGGGGTGTTGCGGGCGCACGTGGGAAAATTGCCGAGCGTGGACGCGGCATTGAGCACGGCGTTGCTGACAGATTGGACGGTGGTGCCGGGGGCGGGGATTCGGCTGCCGGGACGTTACGCGGGTGGTCTGCTTTTCGGGCAACTGGTGCCGCGTTTCGATAATCGGATCATCGCGCGGTGCCCGATCACGTTTGAGCGGGTGTATCGGGAAACGCTGGCGGATGAGGGCGACGATGGCGCGGCGCAGGAGCGGGCCGAGCGACTGGCGAAGGTGCCGGCGGCAGATCGTTGGGAATTTTTCCGCTATCGCTGGGCGATGCAGCTCGCGAACGTCCAGATCGCTCCGGACGATGGTCGCCGGGCGCGGCGACTCACGGCGGCGGAGCGGCGGGCGGTCGATGAGCGGATGGTGGCAGCTGGTGGGTTCACGAAGGGTGAGTTCAAAAAGACCGTGAGGGAGCTCACGGGAAAAGCCGCGGATAATCTCGATCAGATGCTCCTGCACCCGGACGCGGAGAAGGCCCTGGTGGTGGATGCCGTGCGACGGCGGCTCGGGGATAAGGCGCTGGCTCCATTCGTCGAGACGCTCCCCGCGCCTCTGCTGAAGCGTCTGCGGGGGAAGCTGCGACGGGGGAAAACGGTCACGCTAGCGACGGTGCGCGGCTGGCTGGACGACGCGGCGGCCTTCGACGCGGCGGTGGAGCGGGAGCTGGATGTTGCGAATACCAAGAAGGCGCGGCAGGCGGTGGCGCTGACTCGCGAGGCCATCTTGGCGCGCACCCTGCACGTCGCGCCGCTGAGCGGGCGGGCACCGCACAGCCGCTCAGTGATGCGGGATGTGGAGGAATACGTTTTCGCGACGGACCGGCATCCGGCCGAGGAGGGTGGGCCGCTTTACCGGAGTGCGGCGATCCGCGCGGCGCAGCTCCAGCGGCGAGTGGATGAACAAACCAATAACCACCTCGTGCGGCATCGGCTGCTCGTGCTGGATCGCCTGCACCGCGACCTCATCAAGGCCTACGCCGCCGACGATCCGGGCCGGATCGCACGTATCACGATCGAAGTGAACCGCGATCTGCGGGCGATGTCGGGGAAAACGAATAAAGCGATCGAGATGACCTCGGGCGGCGGCTGGGAAATTTCAAATCCGTCTCGGCGAAGCTCGAGAAGGAGCTGGCGGGGCGCGGGATCCCGATCTCGGCGGGCCTGATCCGCAAAGCGCGGATCGCCGAGGATCTCGGCTGGACGTGCCCCTACACCGGTAAGCCGTATGACGTTTTCGACCTCGTGAATCGCCGGGTGGACAAAGACCACATCGTGCCGCGCAGTGAGCGGTTGAGTGACAGTCTGGACTCGTTGGTGATCACGTTTGCGGAGGTGAATCGGATGAAGGGCAAGCGGACGGCGGTGAAGTTCGTCGAGGATTGCGGCGGGCAGCCGGTCGAGGGCTTGGGCAACGTCTGCGTGAAGCCAGCGGTGAATTTTTTAAAGGATGTTGCGGGATTCGAGACCTACAAAGGCCACGACGACGACAAGCGCCGGAAGCGGAATCGCAAGCGGCTGCTGCAACTCCGCGAGTACGTCGAGAAGGAGTTTACGCCACGAGATCTGACCCAGACTTCGCAGCTGGTGCGCCTCGGCGCGCAGGCGCTGGAGCGCCGGTATGCGGAGGGGAAGAAGCCGGTGATCACTTCGCTGCCAGGCAGCGTGACGGGTGCGGTGCGGAAGAGCTGGGATGTCGTTGGCTGCCTCGAAGCAGCGAACCCAAACGTGCGCGATCCAGCCACGGGAGCGGTCCGCACAAAGACCGAGATCCGCGATATCACCCATCTCCACCACGCGCTGGACGCGTGCGTCCTGGCACTGGCAGCGCAATTTTTGCCCGGTCAGGGACGGGACGGGAGCGCTTGGCAGCTACTGGTGAAGCGGCGGCTCACGGCGGACGAGCAAACGCGGGCGAGGCAGCTTTTCGGGAACTACGTGCAATTCGGCCAGGACGGCCAGTTGCGTCTCATCGATCTCCCGGTGAGCTTGAAAAAGCAATTGCGCGAGCGCCTCGCCGAGCGCCGCGTCGTTCAGCACGTGCCGGCGGAAATGGCCGGGATGCGAGCGGAACTGAACGCCTGGCGCGTGGTGACCCCGCCCGATGAGGGTGGGAAGGTGAAGCTGCGCCAGCGCATTCGGCAGCCCGATGGAAGCCGACCGTGGAAGAGCCGGGAGGAGCGCGCCAGCAAGCTCGTCGGATTGCAGCCCGGCAAGCTGCACGACCTGAAAGCCGCGCTCGTGATTGCGGATAACTACGGCCTCGCGCTCGATCCCGCCCGAGATCATCCCTTTTCACAAGGTGTGGGTGCGTCTGCGGGAGCTCCGGCAGAAAAATGGCGGTCGGCCCGTGCGCGTGATTCGCAACGGGATGCTGATAAGGCTTTCCAACACAAAGCCGGATGGGCGGCGAAACGGAATTTGGAGAGTTTACAGTGTTCAAGCATCCTTGAAAATCGATCTTGTGAAAGCCGATCAAGTTGGGCGACCAAAGGCAGGTCTGACGGTCTGGCGGGAAGTCGCGATCAAATCGCTGGGTGCGGAGAATGTTGAAATCTTGCCTCAAGATTATTGGGGATTTCGCGACGAACTGAGAAGGTAGCTATTCGCGTCAAAGTTTTCGCCTTCCGAATCAAGCTTTGTCTTGATTACAAGTTTAACGACGTGAAGCTATGAGTGATGAGACTGCGGACGGATCTGCTGGAGCAAGTGACGATGGACGACGTGGCGGAAATCGCCTTGGCGAACAATCCCCGCTACGAAGCGGAGCCGCGTTTTTCGCGAACTGGGACTGGCAGTCTATCGCCGACCTCAACCAGCGACTCTGCGAGCGAGGAGGTGCGCAATTCGGATTCAATTCGGAGAGCGGAGCAGCGGCAGGCCGAGAGTGGGAAGGTCGACGGTGCGAGATCGTCGAGCTGATCGAAGCGCTTGATTCGCTGAGGAGTTATCATCGCCGGGCTTCGTTTTTGTTTTTTAACGGCAACACGTTCGCCGACATCGCACGGGTTTTGGGAGGGGTTCTGTTCCGGGAGCTGCCTGGTCATCGATTGAAAGTTGTCACATCGGCGCTGGCTCACGACGTCGCCGGGGTGATGGATCGGGAGCCGATGATCGACTTGGTCGAGGCCCTGTGCTTGGAGGTTGGTTTTGAAGTCGGCGACCGGGTCCAGACGCTAAGGGGATCAGTGCGTGGTGTCGTGCTGGCGTTGCTGGACGGTGACCGGATCCGGTGGCGAACGGACGATGGACTCGAGATGACGGGAGCAGCCAGCTCGCTGGTTAAAGAAGAGTAACGCGCGTGCGCCGCCATGTCCTACCATATCGTCAGCATCGACTCGCCGCAGTGCTTGATAAGCTGCCGGGATGGGCAGTTGACCTGCCGGGTGCCCGGGGAGTCGGTTCGCTCATTGCCCCTAGAGGACGTCGCCTCGATCATCATCACGAGCTTTTCGGCGCAGATCCACAGTCATTTGTTGCTGGAGGCGGCGCGGCACGGGGTGGCTTTGATCATCTGTGAAGACTTCAAGCCGACGAGCCTAGTGCTGCCGGCGAATCGCTCGACCGACACTTTGCTCTCGCGGGCGCTGCTGAAATTGGACCGAAAAACGTGTGCGCGTCTCTGGCAGATGACGGTCGACGCAAAATGCCGCAACCAGCTCGCGCTGGCGGAGTGCCTAGCTCCGGCGGAGGTCGCATTGGGCCCATTGCGGGCGACGGCGCTGGGGCGCAAGGCTCACAAGGAGGCGGCCTGCGCGAAGCTCTTTTGGAATGTCTTCGGGCGGAGCATGGGGAGCGATAAATTCACCCGGGAACGGGGCGCGGGCGGTCTCAATAGCCTACTCAACTACGGATACGCCGTGCTGCTCTCGACGATTCTCCAGAAGCTCTTCGCGGTTGGATTAGATCCGACCTTCGGCATTTCGCACGTCCCGCGCGAACGCTCGACGCCGTTGGCGTATGATTTGATGGAGGCCTTCCGCCCGTGCGTCGACTGGCGGGTCGCGCAATGGGTGCGACGGCACCCCGGGCAGGAAGCGTGGGAGGTGACGCCGGACTTTCGAAAGTGGGTGACCGGGTTCCCGCTTGAGCGAGTCGGCTACCTGGACCTCGATCTGGAGGTGAGGGGGTGCATCGAGGGAGTAGTGCGGAATTTTCGTCGGGCCGTGCTTCACGGCAACACGACGCTCTACAAACCATGGACACCGAAAAATTCAAAATGGGCTGGCTGATTGTCGCTTTCGACCTGCCCGTCGGCTCGAAGCCGCAGCGCAAGGCCGCGCACGACTTCCGCGAATGGCTCAAGGACGACGGGTATCAAATGCTTCAATTCAGCGTCTATGCTCGGGCTTGCGTGACTTACGCTCGACAGGTTACGCACATCGACCGGGTGAAGAGAAATTTGCCGGCGGAGGGAAGTGTGAGGGCAATTTTTGTAACTCGGGCGCAATGGGAACGAAGCTTCGTCATCCACGGATCGCCCGCTGCGGCGGAGCCTCCGGAGGGACTACCAGAAGCAAATTCAGCTCTGGTAGCCTTTCCGGCAGAACGACTTGCGATTCCCCAGTCTGCTCCCCTCGGATTTGGATTCAAGGCAAAGCACGGTGTGCGCCATGTATCGAGGGATCACAAGTCTGCTCCCCTCGGATTTGGATTCAAGGCAAAGCTCGCCGGTCTCGACGCCTCCATCGCGTCACAGTCTGCTCCCCTCGGATTTGGATTCAAGGCAAAGCAAAGCCGTCACGATCAGCTCGTGGATCATAGTCTGCTCCCCTCGGATTTGGATTCAAGGCAAAGCAAGAAAGCGCGGGAGGTCAACCGTGAGCGCAGTCTGCTCCCCTCGGATTTGGATTCAAGGCAAAGCTCCCACGTGGATCCCATCCGAGGTCGCCAGAGTCTGCTCCCCTCGGATTTGGATTCAAGGCAAAGCGAATCACCGTTATCACTCCGCCGACCGTTGAGTTTGCTCCCCTCCGATCTCGATAACTACCGATGTTTATCGTCGGCGCAATGACCGCCAGGGATGGCGCCTCCGACCGAGCGATCTGCAAATAACAACTCTTTTTCTATGCCGGGATGCTGAGGGGGGGACCTGCCTACCGTTCTATCGGTAGGTTCGGGAAACGTTGTCTATCGTGAATACGACGGCCTTGTCGGTTCGCGCGGCCATCTGAACGAGACAGGCATCCGCCAAACTCATGGGTCGGTCGTCATAACGCCGGATGAGGCGGATCGTTTCAGCCGACTCCTTCGGGAATGAATACCGGACGACAACAATCCCCCGCTCAAGCAGGCCGCAGAACGATGCTTTAGCGTCTCCGGCTCCTTTGAAATAGGCTTTCGGAGATCACCGCTTCGCAGGTGACGAACGGCTGGGTCGCCGCTGTAAAATGCGCCTACGCCCACCCGTGATGCGCATCACGTCGTCGCAAGACCGCTACAAACGGCCCAGTGTCAACGATGACGCTTCTGCCCATAACCCGCAAGATGTGCCTGGTTCGAGGAGAGATCCGTGAGAAGGGAGTCGATCGCAATCGCCAAGTCCTCCATCCTGCTCCGAAGCGAGGTGTCGACGCTGGGCCTAGGACTGGCTATTCTCGACAAGGCGCTCTCGAACGATCTCGGATCTGGGGACCTCATTGGTCTCTGCGGCATGGGCAACCTTAGCGAACAGCTCATCGGGCAACTTGATCCCGATTGTCGTCTTCGCAAAAACCGTATTACCGTTTTGCGAAGCTCGCAGTAACCGGACCCCAGCGGGAGAGTTCAACCCGTTCTGCCGGTGTGACCGGGCTCACGCCCGACGCTGAAGCTCGAGGGCGGTGGTTAGGCCAAAGCCGTGCGAAGGAGGAAGCGCTTCCTACGCGAAGCGGAGGGCCGTGACGGCGGCGTGGCGGTTTTCGACGCCGAGCTTCTGGAAGATATGGTCGAGGTGATTCTTCACGGTGTGGGGGCTGATGCCGAGGACGGTGGCGATTTCGTCATTGGATTTGCCCCGGCTGAGCCAGTGGTGGACTTCACGTTCGCGGGCGGTGAGGTCGATGATCGGAGCTGGATTGAGCGAGCGGACGCAGGGGATGGTGGTGAGCGCGTTGGCGGGTTGGCGAGCGGACTGTGCGAGGTGGTCGATGCCGGTCACGCCGAGGAAGCGCCCTTCGAATATGATGGGGCAGACTTCGCTGGTGATGCGGCGAACGGCGTTGTCGATGGAGTAGAAGTAGGGATCGACGGCGCAGAGCTCCGCGCGTTGCTTCGGGATCCAATACCAGGAGCCGAGGTGGCGTTCGTCGTAGCCGGTGGTCGGATCGAGCTTGGCGTGACCGCGGGTTCGGTGCCAGTGGGGGACGAAGCGGCCGGTGGCGTCGTGGCCGGGGGCGTGGCGGAAGGAGTGGTCACGACCGTCGAGGGCGTCGGGTTCCCAGACGGTCCAGATCCCGTTGGTGTGGGGGTGGGCGTCGAGGACGGAGCGAAGGATGGCGAGGTAGGTGTCGCGGTCGGTGACACCGAGGGAGTGCAGGTTTGCGAAGGTGTCGGCGAGTTGCGCGACGGGGCGTTCGGCGTCGTTGGGTCGCATGCGGGATGATTGTTGAGCAGGTTTTGGGCCGAGGGGGTGAGGGTGATTGGTGATTGGTGATTGGTGAAAACGCGGACGGCTCACGCTGGCGCGGATGGCCGGAAGGATGCGGCGGGGCGAAGCATCTCGCACGCGAGACGCGCACGTTCCCTACCTTTCCCTCAAAGAGGTGGAGTCTCGGTTTTGGCGGCCTGGTAGAGGTCGCGGAGGGCGGTGGTCATCTGCTCGAAGAGTTGAGTGCCGGCTTCTCGTGTGGCCGTCGACGGGGTCCCGGTGACGCCGTTTTTACTGGTCTGGCTGACTGGATAAGAGAACACGGTGTCGGCGGTGCGGTCGGGGTCGTCGGCGTCGGTGAAGCGGTCGGGGTGGACGAGCTCGGGGCAGAGGTGGAGAAGAAGGGAGGTCTCGGCGGCGTTGGCGTGAAGGTCGGCGGCGTCCTCGGTGTAGGCGGCCCAGATCTCCGGGGTAAGATTGAAGACGTTGTGGGTGGCGGCCTGGAGGCGGCCGAGGTGGGTGGTGCGGATATCATCGACGGCGACCCGGAGGGAGGCGTCGTTGCCGAAGTGGGAATTGATGAAGAGGAGACGGGTCCAGCCGGTGGCCACGCTCCAGTCGGCGAGGTCGCGGACGGCGGAGATGAAGGTGGCGTGGGAGAGGGAGAAAGTGCCGGGCCATTTGGCGGTGTGGCCGACTGAGACGGTGTAGGCGAGGGGGGGGGCAATGGGGACAGGAAAGTCGGCGAGGTGGGCGGCGGCGTGGCAGGTGGCCTCGGCGATGCGGGTGTCGGTGTCGATGGGGAGGTGGGGACCGTGCTGCTCGGTGGCGCCGACGGGGATGACGAGGAGGCCGTTTGACGCGGCTTGCGCGGCGGCGATGTCGGTCCAGGTGAGGGTGGAGAGTTTCAAAATACGGAGACGTTTTGAACAGGAGGTAACGATGGTAACGAAGGATACGGGTGAGGGTTGGACATGCGAACGGCTTCCGCTGGCGCGGGTTGCCGTTTTATTCCACGTCGTCGCCGGCGGGGGTGAGGCGGAGCTTGGGGAGGGGTTGGGATTCGGTGTGGGGGTGGATGAGGTGCTCGAGGCGCTTCTTCGTGGCGAGGTGAGGTCCGGAGAGGAATTGGTCGGGATGGCGGGGTCGGGGCACGGGGTTCTCGACGATCTCGAGAATGCGGGACGGCCCGGTGCCGAGGACGAGGACGCGGTCGGAGAGGTGGACCGCTTCGTCGAGGTCGTGCGTAATAAAGAGGATGGTGACGTCGACGTGCCGCCAGATGTGGAGGAGGTAAGACTGCATCTGCGCGCGGGTCTGCGCGTCGAGGGCACCGAACGGCTCGTCCATGAGGAGGATGCGAGGCTTGTTGGCGAGAGCGCGGGCGATGGCGACCCGCTGCTTCATGCCACCGGAGAGTTCGTGCGGGTAAGCGCTCTCGAACTTGCCGAGGCCGACGAGGTGGATCCACTCGCGGGCCTGCGTCTCGGCTTCGAAGCGATCCAGCTTCTCCTTACCACCGACCTGCAGGCCAAACATGACGTTACCTTTGACCGTGAGCCAGGGGAAGAGCGTGTAGCCTTGGAAGACCATGCCGCGGTCGGAGCCGGGGCGGTCCACGGAGCGGCCCTCGAGGAGGACCTCGCCGTCGGTGGGGAATTCCAGACCGGCGACGATGCGGGCCAGCGTCGACTTGCCGCAGCCGGATGCACCGACGATGGCGATGAACTCGCGTCGGTGGACCTGGAGCGAGATGCGATCAAGGGTCTTGTTGGCACCAGGACCTTCGCCGAAGACCTTGGTGACTCCTTGGACGTCGAGAATGATGGGGCGTTGGTGGAGCTGCGCGAAGCGCTCGGCGACCTCGGGGGATTGCTCGCGGTAGTCGGGGAGTTCGAACGATGCGGCGTTCATTGCGTGGCCTCCTTGAGGGGATCGGCGGCGGTGAGGCGGTTGCTCCGCCGCTGCATGAGCACGCGGAGCATTCCCGGCTTGTCGGTTTTGACCCAAGGGAAAATCTGCCGTCCGATGAAATCGAGGATCCGGTCGAACGTGAAGCCGATGATCCCGATCATGATGATGGCGGCGAAGACGTTGTCATAGATGCGGTATTTGGCTTGTTGATTGATGAAGAGGGTAATGCCGGAAGACGCGCCGATGTATTCCGCAACGATGAGGTAGGTCCACGCCCAGCCGAGCAGGATGCGCATGTCGTTGTAGAGGTCGGTGGCAATCCCGGGGACGACGACTCGGAAGAGGATCTGCCGGCGATTTGCGCCGAGTGTCTGCGCGGCTTCGACGAGGGCGGGGTCGACCTTGCGGGTGGTGTTGGCGATCACGAGGACCTGCTGAAAAAAGGTGCCGATGACGATGATGGCGATCTTCGGCGGTTCGTAGATGCCCAGGACGGCGACCGCGAGAGCGCCGAAGGCGGGCGCGGGCATGTAGCGAGTGAAGTCGACGAACGGTTCGGTGAGTCGGGAGACCGGGGCAAAGGTGCCGCAGAGAATGCCGAGGGGAACGCCGACGATCGAGCTGATCGTGAAGCCCCAGAAGATGACTTGGATGGATTGCCAGAGCGATTCGTGCAGCCACTTCTCGCCTCGGCGGCGGGGTGGGGTGGTGAAGGATTTGTAGAAGGCCAGGGCGACTTCGTGGGGCGCAGGCAGGAAAATGGGGTTGGCAGGGTCACCTTTGGCTTGGGCACCACCGGATTCGGCGAGCCGCTGGTTCTCGAGTTTGAAGGTCTTGCGCTCGATGAGCGTGCCTTCGCGGAAGTAAGAGACGTCGCCGGGGACGGTGATCTTCACCAGCGGATGCCAGATGAACGGGACGTAACTGACGGTCGCCCAGATGACGAGCGGGAGGAGGAAAGAGGCCCAGAGAAGGACGAATTGAGAAGTGGGGGAAAGTTCGCCGAATGGCTGGAGCCGAGATTTTCTTCGGGGTGCTTTGCGCATTCGGTCCGAGTTGGTTTTCGAACAAAAGGGCGGCCCGGTCCTCGGGCCGCCCTCCGATTCGGAGTCGAGGTCTAGAGACTCTCCGTGATCGAGGGATCGATGTAGTCCTCGGTGTTCACGGACTCGGTGTAGACCTGGTTATCAACGTTGAACTTGTCGGCGATGACGTTCGAGCCGTAGATCGAGTCGAGGCCGTCTCCTTTTTCGAAGTGCTTGGCGGCTTGCTCGATGGTCATGATCTTGGTGCCGTCGATGAACTGGGCGTATTCCTCACCGGTGAGGTTCACCCGGGACGCCATGATCTCGATGGCTTCGTCGCGGGTGGCCGGATCTTGCAGGAAAGTCACCGCTTGGTCCCAGACCTTGGCGACCTTTTTCCACTCTTCGGGATGAGCCGAGAGGCTTGCTGGGCTAACCGCGAGGACGTCGTAGATGAGACCCGGGATGTCGGCGCTGGTGTAGAGGGCTTTGGAGCCGGGGACGGCCTGCAGGGCTTGACCGGAATTTGGCTGCCAGGCGGAGATCGCTGCCACGTCGCCGGAGGCGAGGGCTTTCGGGGTCTCGTTGGTCGGCACGTTGACGAGCTCGACGTCGGCTTCGGTCATCCCGTTTGCTTCGAGCGCTTTGAGCAGGAGGAGGTGACCGACGAAGCCGACTTCGACGCCGATCTTCTGGCCCTTGAGGTCCGCGATGGACTCGATGCCGGGCTTGGCGACGATCATGTCGTTTCCATTCGAGAAATCGTTGATGAGGATCGCGCGGCTCGGCGCACCGGTCGCTCCGGTCACGAGAGCGTCGCCGTTCGTCATGCAGACGGCGTCGAGCTGGCCAGCGGCGAAGGCCTCCATGGACGGAACGTATTCGAACCACTCAAATTGCACGTCAACTCCGGCTTCCTCGAACATGTCCTTCTGGATCGCGATCTCCCAGGCGGTCCAGCCCGGCCAATCGGAGTAGCCGATCTTCAGCGGTTCGGCCTGAAGCGTGAAAGAGGTGGCGGCTGCGGCCAGGAGGCCGGTGAGGGTTTTCCCAAAGGAACGATTGAATAATTTCATGATTTGATTCGGATTTTGAGTATTACGGAGTTTGGTTTTAGTATTACTGCACCCAGAGTTGAGCAGATGGTGTGCCACGTGCGGACAGCGGGAACGTGCAGGACCGAAGCCGCTAGCCCTGCTAGGCGTAGATCGCCTCGGGGAGGATGATGGGCTGCGGAGTGGTGAGCCGGGACAGGAAGTGGGTCCAGTTTTCCTGGCCTTTGAGGATCTCGATCTCGACGCGGAGGTAATACAGCGGGACTTCGGGATCGAGAATGCGGGGGATGCGGACGGCGTCTTTCTCGGTGGTGAGCACGGCCGCGAGATTGCGCTTGGCGCAGCGGCGGACGAAATTTTCGATTTCGCGACCGGAGTAGCGGTGGTGGTCGGTGTAGGTCTTGGTGAGCTGGAGGTCGGCGCCGAGCTTGCGGAGAGCGCCCTCGAAGCTTTCGGGGGCGGCGATGCCGCAGAGGGAGCCGATGGGGAGGCCTTCGAGGTGCGAGAGTGGCTTGATCTCGCCGGTGAGAAGATTGCGGAGGTGCACGGCGCGGTGGCGGCATTCCACGATGTCGGCGGTGCGATTGTGCTCGCGGATGCGGGAGATGAGGGCGGAATTATCGCCGCCGTCGCACTTGGTCAGGAAGATGTGGGTGGCGCGGCGAAGGTTGGCGGGGGGTTCGCGCAGGGTCCCGCGAGGCAGCATGAAGTTGTTACCGAAGGGGGCTTGGCGGTCGACGAGAACCACTTCGATGCGCCGGTCGAGGCGGAGGTATTGCAGGCCGTCGTCGAGCAGGATGGTGTCGCAGCCGAAATGCTCGGCGGCGTAGATCGCACTGCGCGCGCGGTCTTTGTCGACGAGGACGACGACGCCACGGAGGTTGTTGGCGAGCATGAAGGGCTCGTCGCCACCGACGCGAGCGTCGAGGAGGAGGGACTGCCCATCGCTCACGATGCGGGGGACGAAGGTGGGCGTCTTCCCGATGAATTGGTTGAAGAGGCGAACGACGAGCGGCTTCGATACGCTCTTGTAGCCCCGGCTCAAGATCGCGACGCGGCGGCCTCCGGCGGTGAGTTCGCGGGCGAGCATCTCGACGACGGGCGTCTTGCCGGTGCCGCCGACGGAGATGTTGCCGACCGAGATGACCGAGAGGCCGGGTGATCGCGAGCGCATCCAGCGGTGGCGGTAGAGGGCGAGCCGGATCTGGACGATGCCGCGATAGACGCTCGAAAGATGAAGCAAGACCGTCCGAAGAATGTCGGCTCGCTTGCCGTAGCGGCGCTCGAGAATGACGTCGATGGCGAACGTCTCGATGCCTTCCAACCAGCGACGCATCGGTCAGGCGGTCGGAAGGACGGCGACGCCTTCGTTGTCGGCGGTGGTGATGACGACCTGACAACTGGTCAGGTTGGCGGCATCCCTCATCGCTTGGGCAATGGCCTCGCCCGGGCCTTCGGTGAGGCAAGCGATGGTCGAACCCGAGCCGCTCAGCCACCCGCCGAGCGCTCCGGCTCCCTCCGCTGCGGCGATCACGGGATCGAGGCAGGTGATGAGGTGAGAGCGGTGGGGTTGGTGCAGGGTGTCGGCGAAGCAGCCCCGGAGCGCGGCATAATTTCCGGACGCGAAGGCGGCGGTGAGGGCGGCGGTATTCGCCACATTCTGGACGGCGTCGGCGAAGGGGATGGTCGCCGGGAGGGCGGTGCGGGCGGCGTCGGTCTCGATCTCGAAATCGGGGATGAGGAGGACGAAGTGAAGGCGCTGGTCGACGGAAAAGCGCTGGTAGTCGCCGTTGGCGCGGGCGACGGTGAACCCACCGAAGGCGGCGGGCGCGGCGTTGTCGGGGTGTCCCTCGAGTCGGGCGCAGAGGCGGTAGAGCGCAGCGGCGTCGAGCGGCCGGTCGGCGAGTTCGTTGAGTCCGTGGAGGATGCCGAGCCGGACGGTCACGCTGCTCCCAAGGCCGCGGGAGCGGGGGACAGCTCCGTGGATGTCCCACGCGAACGAAAACGACGGGCGCTGGGCGGTGGTGAAGAAAAGATCGGCGGCGGCGAGGATCATCGCGTCGCTGGCGGGGGAGTCGGAGCGGGAGACGGTGACCGTATTGGAAAGGCGCAGGGCGATGCCGAGGGAGTCGAAGCCGGGGCCGAGATTGGCCGTGGTCGCGGGGACGCGCACGCTAGCGGTGGATGCCATCGCGGGAAATTAGCGCTGCGAGCCGGGTGCCGGAAGCAATTAGTCGGTCGCGAGGCAGTGTCGATGCCCGTTTTTATCGACTGGGTTGGGTTGCAGTTTGACGAATCGATGCGATTCCGGATGATGCGCGGCTTATGATCTTCGACGCTTTCCTCGTTCTAGCCGGATTGGCGATGTTGTACTTCGGAGCGGAGTGGTTGGTCCGCGGGAGTTCGTCCTTGGCGTTGCGGGTCGGGATGTCGCCGTTGGTGGTGGGATTGACCATCGTGGCGTTTGGCACGAGCGCTCCGGAGCTGCTCGTGAGTATCAAGGCAGCCTTCGCGAGTCAGACTGGGATGGCGATCGGGAACGTGGTGGGGTCAAATATCTTCAACATCGCGGTCGTGCTCGGGGTGGCGGCCTTGATCCAGCCGCTGCGAATCCAATACCAGCTCATTCGTTTTGACGTGCCGATCATGCTCGGCGTGTGCGTGTTGGCGGGTTTTTTCTTGATGGATGGCGGGATCTCGCGGATCGACGGGATCATTTTTGTCGCCCTGTTGGTGGCCTACGGGGCGGCGAGTTTCTTCGTTGCCAAACACAACGGGAACCCGGCGGTCGACGCGCAATTCGAGGCGTCGGTGGGATCGCCTGGAAAAAGCATCGTCATCGATTGCGTTCTCACGATCTTGGGGATCGCCGTCTTGGTGGGAGGTGCGAGATTTCTGGTCGATGGGGCGTCGGATCTGGCTCGGGGTTGGGGCGTGAGCGACGCGGTGATCGGCCTGACCATCGTCGCGGCTGGCACGAGCACCCCCGAGGCTCGCGGCGACCATCGTCGCGTCGCTTAAGGGCGAAGCCGACATCGCGGTGGGGAGCGTCGTCGGCTCGACGATCTACAACGTGCTTTGCATCCTCGGGATCGCGTCGATCATTCATCCCCTGGATGCGGGGGGCGTGACGAGTATCGACGTCGGAGTGATGATCGGAGTGTGCGCGCTCGTCATTCCTTTCATGCGGACCGGTTTCGTGCTCAAGCGCTGGGAGGGCGGGGTCTTTCTCACGATCTACCTGGCTTATCTGACGTGGCTCGTCGCGGGCGTCATCTGAGCGGAGCGCGCATTCTCGTTTGACCCAGCGGGAAAATTCGGGATAACTTCACGCCTCTAAAAGTTGGTGGGATGGCTGAGTGGTCGAAAGCACATCTTTGCTAAAGATGCGAACTCCAAAAGGGTTCCGAGGGTTCAAATCCCTCTCCCACCGCCAACCTGCTTTTCAAGGACAGGTGGGGTCCGGTTTTTCTTCCCGGTGAGATCAAGTCAGTGGCGAGGAGGTTTGCGGGCCGAGTCGGGGAAAGCCGGTGGTCGTTTCGTTGTTCGGACCGATTCAGCTGGCATCGGGCAGAATTCTTTTCGTCAGTCGCTCGATCCCGGCCTTGGCAAAGTCGCTGTTGGGATACTGGCGTTGGGCTTGTAAAAACCAAGCGAGGCTGGATCCGGGTTGGTCGCGGGCCTCGAGTTCTTCCGCCCGGCGCAGCGCGCGGACGAATCCGGCGGCTTGCGTCGTGAGGTTGGCCCGGAGTTGGTTGAGCTTCCCATCGTCGGGAAACTCCTGGAACGCTTGTTCGGCGGATTCCCACGCCCCGGCGGCGTCCCCCCGTTTGTGGATCTCGTCGGCCCGGGTGATGGCCGTCTCGATGGCTTTCATCTGGTCGAGAACGGTCTTGAGTTGTTCCTGCCGCAGGGGGTCGGTCGCGACGGCGGCGAAGTAGCGCCCGGCATCCTCGGAGATAAGGCGGTAGTTGCGCTGGCTGAAGAGCTGGTCGAAGTCGACGAGGGCTTTGTTCTGGACGTCGCCCTGGGTGAAAATCGTCGAGGCCACGTCGGCGAGCGCGGGATTGCGCGGCCAGATCTCGGTGGCGGCGGTGAGCTCGGTCTCGAGGACTTCGCGCTCTCCGGCGACGGCGGCATTGCGAGCCTTGGCGAGGTGCATGGCGGCGACGGTCTTGGCCGTCTGGATGGCCGCCATCGGCTTGGAATTGTCAAAATCCTTGGCGGTGCCTTCGAGTTGGGTGACGAGGCTCTCGGCGCGGGCGTAGTCTTTGACTTCGAGGGCGGAGATGAGCTGATTGGAGGCTTGGACGAAGGCGAGGGCGCGCCGCTTGTCTTCGCGGGCGAGGGTCCGGACTTCTGGAAGGTACTCGCCGACGAGAAAGGTCTCGGCGAGGCGTTTGGTGGCGGATTCGAGTTCGTCTCGTTCGAGGAGAAAGTCGTAGGCTTCGACGCCTTCCGCGACGTCCCGGATGATCTCGTTCGCCAGTGAGTCAATGGTGCCGACGGTGGGCGGGAGGCCCGTGGTCTTGGAGAAGAGGTTTTTGCTCTCGCCCTTGAGGTCGAGTTGGTCGTCTCCGTCGGCGAAGACGTTGCGGTAGAATCGCGTGGCGATGAGAACGTGCTGAAAGCGGCGCTGGACGAAGAGCTGCACGATGAGGGCTTGGAATTCGATCTTCGATTGGAATTCTTGCAGCTCCCGTTTGGCTTGGTTGGCCGTGAGTAGAGTGTTGAGTTCGGCCAAGCGGGTCGTGAAAGGTTGCATCTCGATGGCGCGTCGCTCGGCGTGAGCGGTTGCGTTCGCGGAGGTCTGCTCGGGGCTGCTCCCGGTGACGCGGTCGAGGGGTTGGCCTTGGGCGGTGACGAGTTGGTTGCGTTCGACGCGGCGGCGTTCCTCGACGAGGGAGGTGTCGGCTTGGCGGATGCGGGCGAGTTGCCGACGGGCGCGCCAAGCGGAATAGACTTGGTTGGCGATGGTGTCGCCGAGACCGGCGTCGCGGCGGTACTCCGAAGCTTGCGGGAGGAGTTCGAAGGCGCGGTCGAGTGCGGTGGGGTCGACGCGGTTGGCGCTGAGGATGCCGAGGATCTCGGCGATGATGGCGTTGTAGGCGGTATCTTCTTCGTCGGTCTCGCCCGCGACATTGAGGTATTTCTCGAAGCGGGCTTCGAAGAGACGGTTGTTGTTCACGTTCCACGTCTTGCCGTCCCAGGTGATCATCTCGTTAGCGGGATCGAAGGACGGGGCGTCGCGACCGAGGAAGTTCGAGCCGCCGGACGGGGCACCGGGGGCCGGGGCGACCTGGGGGGAGGCGGCGGTGGCGGCGTCGAGGACTTGGGAATGCAGGGGGACCGCGACGAATAGCACGGATGCCACGGATAGGGTGAGAGCGGCGATCTTCATGATTTGGTGAGGTCTCGGGCGCGCAGGATGCCTTCGGAATCGACCTGCACTTCGAAGTGAAAGCGTTGGCCTTTCTGCAAATTGACGTGGCTGAGTTCGCCGGGAATGACGACGGGGACGATGTCTTCGCTGCTGTCGATTTGCACGGAGATGAGCCGATCCTGGGTGGCTGGACTATAGCCCAGGACGTTGAGAATTTCTCCCTCGAGCTTGTAGACGTTGCCTCGGAGGCTGTTGGAATTTTCCAGGTAGGCGTCGGCGGCGAGGGGAGCGGTGGTGCGGTAGGGATCGCCGGTCTGCTGAAAGAGCGTGCTGCCGACGTAGAGCGCGGCAACGAGAGCAAGCAGGCCCGCGACGAGAAACGCGGGGTGGATGGACTGGCGGGAGCGGCGGGACATTCGATTTATGATTGGCGATTGATCATTGATGATGGGCCACGTTAGGCGAGCCGGGTGGTCTTCGAGCCGGTGTAGGCAAGGAAGAGACCGGCGACAAGGTGGGCGGTGAGGATCCAGGTGCAGAGGGCGGCGGGAGAGAGGGCGGTCTGGACGACCATCTGCGCGATGTCGTAGTAGCGCTCGCCCCGGAGCGTCTGGAGGACGCCGGACCAACTCCAGTAGGCCGAGATGAACGGGCGGACGAGATCGCCGATGGTGTCCGGGAGGGCGAGGACCGCGCCGGAGAGTGGGAGCTGAAAGCCGACGAGATAGATGCTGACGAGGGAAGCTTGCTCGGCGCTGGCCATCCACGCGGAGATGCCGAGGCAGATGGAGGTCATGGCGGCGTTGACGAGCAGGAGGAAGCCGAGCTGGGGAAGCAGTTCGCCGGGGAAGCCGCAGACGTAGTGGACGAAGAGACCCATCCAGAGGGATTGCGCGGCGACGAGGAGGCTCAAAAAGGCGGCTTTGCTGGCGATGTAGCTGCTGGGCCGGAGGCCGGAGAGTTTCTCCTTTTCAAAGATGAGGCGTTCGGCGGCGATCTCGCGCCCCGAATTGTTTGCCCCCATGAGGGTGAGAAGGATGACTTGGAACATCACGATGCCAGACACGAGGCTACCGATCTTGCTGGCTTGCGCGAGGAAGGCATTTGCCTCGAGGAGCTGGCGAGCGGCGTCTTGGTCGAGGCCGAGGCTGAGATTCTGAATTTGGGGAAGTCCGTGCCACGCGAAGATGGCAACGAGGAGGGGGAAGCCCAGGATGAGGCCGAGCTGCAGGAAAATCTGGCCCGGGCTGCGGGCGAAGATGCGAACGCGGCGGGCGAGCAGGGTGGCGAATTGCGCTAGTGCGTCGGGACGTTGGTGAGGAGTGGTGGGGGAGTCGGGGTCAGCGTCCTCCGATGGCTCGGCGGGTTGCGGGGCGAAAGCGGCGGCCAGGTCCTCGGTGTAGGGCTCGTGGTGTTTGCGCCAAGAGCGCGCCCAATCCTCGCCCTTGCGGACGGCGAGGCGGGCGTAGAGTTCTTCGGCGGTAGCGATCTGGAAGTAATGGGTCAGCTCATCTGGGCGTCCGTGGTAAGCAACGGCTCCTTCGGCGAGGACGATGACGGAGTCGTAGAGGTGAAGGTGGCGGAGGCTGTGGGTGACAGAAAGGACCAGACGATCACGAGTGGCGAGGTCGTGAATGAGGTGCACGATCTCGTCTTCCGCTTGGGCGTCGAGACCCGAGGTGACCTCGTCGCAGAGCAGGATCGCCGGAGCGCAGGCGATCTCCATCGCCAGGGCGAGCCGACGTTTTTGTCCGCCCGATAGGACAGCGACGCGGCGGTCGGCGAACTCGGAAAGGCCGACTTCGGCCAGCGTGGTGGCGGCGATCTCCTCGAGGTGGCCGGGGTGGTTGGCGCGCAGGCGGAGACGCACGGCGGCGAGGATGGATTCGCCTGCGGTCAGTTCGTCGTGGGCGATGGCAAACTGCGGAACGTAACCGACCTCCGTCGGCGCGAAGTCTTCGTCGGAGAGATCCCGGTCGTTCCAGACGATACGGCCCTCTTCTTCGCCGCTGGCTATCCCGGCGATGACTTTGAGCAGAGTGCTCTTCCCGCAGCCGGACGGACCGATCACGGCCGTGAAGTGTTGGCGGGGCAGGCGAAGGGAGACGTCGGCCAAGATCGGGGTGATGGATTCGCCGCGACCGACGAAGAGGGAAACGTCCTGAAGCTCGAGCACGATCCTTGATTAGATGAGAAAGGAAGAATGGGGAATGAGAAATGGGGTGTTCTCAGCCGCTGTCAGCTTGCACGTCGCTACGCTTCCGCTGGTATGATAAATGATTGCCTTCGCTGAAAAATACGGAGAAGGGTCGTCTGACTTGCTCCACTCGCCAATGTTGCCGATCCCCGCGACCGAACCCACGTCGGATCCCTCGTAGGCAATCGGCGCGGCGGAGGCCGCAGAAGGGAGAAGGGCGGCGGGAATGATCAGGAGAAATGCGAGGGGGAGGATCTTCCTCACGTTGAGGGCAGGTTCAAATCTGCCGGTGGTTTCCCCAAAGTCACCAAACGTGCTTTGATACCGATACAATGACCTCCACCGACTCGCTGCAGACTCCGACTTCCGCCCGTGTAGAAGACCTTTTGCGGTCGATGTCGAGCGGCGAGAAGGCGGGGCAAATGAACCAAGCGATGGTGGGCGACGACGGCATCGAAGACCTGATCGCGGCGGGTAGCGTGGGTTCTTTGATCTGCGCGAGTTCGGCCTTCGCGGGGAACGACCAACAGGGGCAAATGGCATCGAGCCAGCTCAATGCGTTCCAGCGCATCGCCGTCGAGCGGTCGCGGCAAGGGATCCCTTTGATCATGGGACGGGACGTGATCCACGGCCATCGGGCCGTGGGGCCGATCCCGCTCGGGCAGGCCGCCACTTGGTCGCCGGAGCTGGTTCGGCGGATGGCCCGGACGATGGCGCGCGAGGCCGTGGCGGACGGGATCCGGTGGACGTTTGCGCCCATGGTCGACATCGGACGTGACGCTCGCTGGGGTCGGGTCGCGGAGGGTTTTGGCGAGGATCCGTGGCTGGCCTCGCGCCTGACCGAGGCGGCGGTGCGGGGGATCCAAGAGGACGACGGCGAGGGGACCGCGATGGCAGCTTGCGCGAAGCATTTCATCGGCTACGGAGCGGCGGAGGGCGGGCGAGATTACCACGTCTCGGAGATCAGCGACCACGCGATGTGGAACGTCTACGTCCCGACCTTCGCGGCCGCGATCCGGGCGGGCGTCATGACGATGATGTCGGCGTTCCAGTCCTTCAACGGCTTGCCGGTCGCCGGGAACCGGCATCTGCTCACCGAGATCTTGCGGGAGAAGCTCGGCTTCACCGGATTTGTCGTGACCGACTGGAACGCCGTCGGGGAGCTGATCGAGCACCGCGTGGTCGAGAATCGGGAGGCTGCTGTCGCGCTCGCGGCGAACGCCGGCGCGGACATGGACATGGTGACGGGTGGGTTCGTCGAGTGCCTGCCCCGGTTGGTCGAGGCCGGAGTGGTGCCGACTGCGCGGCTCGACGAGGCGGTGCGCCGGATCCTGGCCGTGAAGGAGCGGCTCGGTTTGTTCGAGCATCCTTACACCGACGAGGTCGCCGTCGACCGGGTCCACCTGCGAGCGGACCACGTCGAGACGGCGCTGGAGATCGCTCGCAAATCGGTTGTCCTGTTGGAAAACAAGAACAACATCTTGCCACTCAAAAAATCCGGGACTCGCTACCTGATCGGTGGCCCGCTCGCGAATGCTCGACGCCCCCTCCTGGGGACTTGGTGTCTGGACGGTCGGGCGGAGGACGTGGTGACTCCGCTCGATGCCTGCCGCGAGAAGCTTGCGGATCCGGCGGAAGTCCTGACGTCCACTTTGAGCGATGAATTGCTGCCTAATGCGCGCTTTTGCGACGTCGCGATTCTGTTCCTTGGCGAATCGGATACGCGAAGCGGCGAGGCCAATAGTCTCGTGACCCTCGAACTGCCGCCGGGTCAGGCGGCTCTCGTCGACGCCGTGCGGGCGGTGGGAATCCCGGTCGTTGCGGTCGTCTTTGCCGGTCGTCCGCTCGACTTGGGCGCGTTGAGCGGAGTCGACGCCATCGTCTATTGCTGGCATCCCGGGATCTCGGGTGGGCGTTGCGTCGCGGACGTTCTCTTCGGGGACGAGAATCCGTCGGGGAAGCTGCCGGTCACGCTGCCGCGCTCGGTCGGGCACGTTCCGCAGTATTACGCCCAACTGTCGACGGGCCGTCCGACCGACATCGCCGACCGGCGCTCGGACCGGCGCTACCGGGACAACCTCGACGATCCGCGCTATCCGTTTGGTTTCGGACTGAGCTACACGAAGTTCGAGTTCGGCGAGACGACCGCGAACCCTCAGGTGATCGGTGCGGATGGGACCACGAGGGTGAGGGTCGAGGTCCGAAATACCGACGATCGGAGCGGCGAGACGGTGGTGCAATGTTACGTTCGCGACAAGTTCTCGACCTACGCGCGACCGGTGCGGGAACTCCGGGGTTTCCAGCGGATTGCCTTGGCACCCGGAGAAGCGGGAGAGGTGACTTTCGAGCTGGGGCCGGAGGAACTCGGCTCGTTCTCGCCGTCGGGAGAATGGCTGGTGGAGCCGGGAGAATTTACGGTGTGGTGCGGCGGCGATGCCAAGGCGACATCGGCGACCAGGGTGACCGTCTCAGCGGACCCTGCGTCGGGTTAAGAGATGCGTCCCGGCGGGTGGCAGGGTTGATGGGAGGGGCTTTCTCGTTTGGCGTGGTGCCCGGCTGGAGCCGGAGCGAAGCGGAGACCGATGAAGTCCACCCCGGCACTGCGGGCAGGGTGCTCGCGCTCTCCAGGTTCGGCTCCCGCTGGGGCGGGTTGCCGGGGGTGCGGCACCGGGACGGTGCCGCTCGCAGGCGGGGACGCCCGCGCTCCCCTACCTTGTCGAGCTGCGGCGTTCGACTTGGATGGGGTCGACTTTCCAGATCTCTTTGGCGTATTGGGCGATGGTGCGGTCGCTGCTGAACTTGCCGACTCGCGCGGTGTTGAGGATCGCCATTTTCGCCCAGCGCTCGGTGTCCTTGAAAGCGACGTCGACTTCGGCCTGCTTGTCGACGTAGCTCTGGTAATCGGCCAGGACGAGGAAGGGGTCGGAGTGGATGAGGTTGTCGCGGAGCGGGGCGAGGACGCCGGGCTCGTCGGGAGTGAAGTAATTGCTGCCGATCCAGTCGACGACCGCGCGAAGCTCCTCGTTTTCTTCGTAGACGTCTTCGGGGCTGTAGCCCTTCTTTTTGAGGGCTTCGACTTCTTCGACGGTCATGCCGCAGATGAAGATGTTGTCGTCGCCGACTTCTTCGCCGATCTCGACGTTGGCGCCGTCGAGGGTGCCGATGGTGAGCGCGCCGTTGAGGGCGAGCTTCATGTTGCCGGTGCCGGAGGCTTCCTTGCCGGCGGTCGAGATCTGCTCCGACAGATCGGCTGCGGGGACGATGCGCTGGGCGAGGGAGACGCGGTAGTTGGGCAGGAAGACGACCTTGAGTTTTCCTTTGATTCGCTCGTCGGAGTTGATGGTCGCGCCGACGGCGTTGATGGCTTTGATGATGAGCTTGGCGATCTCGTAGCCGGGGGCGGCTTTGGCGGCAAAAATAAAGACTCGCGGGGCGATGTCGAGGTCGGGGTCCTGCAGGAGCCGGCGGTAGAGCGCGAGGATGTGCAGGAGATTGAGGTGCTGGCGCTTGTATTCGTGGAGGCGCTTGATCTGGACGTCGAACATCGCGTCGGGGTCGACGACGATTCCGGTGTCGCGCTCGATGATGCGGGCGAGGTTGACCTTGTTGCGGCGCTTGATGGCCATGAACTCTTTCTGGAAGGCGGCGTCGTCGGCGTAGGGCTCGATGCCCTTGAGGAGTTCGAGCTTCGTTTCCCAGCCGTGACCGATCTTGTCGGTGACGAGGGCGGCGAGTTCGGGGTTGCAGGCGAGGAGCCAGCGGCGGGGGGTGATGCCGTTGGTCTTGTTGTTGAACTTGCCGGGGTAGAGGGCGTCGAATTCCGGGAAGAGATCGCTCTTGAGGAGGCGGGTGTGGAGAGCGGCTACGCCGTTGACGCTGTGGCTGCCGACGACGGAGAGGTGGGCCATGCGGACCATCTTGCCGTTGCCTTCTTCGATGAGGGAAAGGGTGCGTTTCTTCGCGGCGTCGCCCGGCCATTTCGCTTCGACCGTCTCGAGGAAGCGCTTGTTGATCTCGAAGATGAGCTGGAGGTGGCGGGGGAGGACTTTTTCAAAAAGGCTGACGCTCCACTTCTCGAGGGCTTCAGGCAGGAGCGTGTGGTTGGTGTAGGCAAAGGTGCGGGTGACGAGGTCCCAGGCGACGTCCCACGTCATGCCCTCTTCATCGTAAAAGAGGCGCATGAGTTCGACGACGGCGATGGCCGGGTGGGTGTCGTTGAGCTGGATGGCGGCCTTGTCGGGGAAGGTCGCGAGGTCGTCGTTGGTCTTGCGGAAGCGGCGGATGATGTCCTTGAGCGAGCAGGCGACGAAGAAATACTGCTGGATGAGGCGGAGTTCCTTGCCGGACTCGGTGGCGTCGTTCGGGTAGAGGACCTTGGACACGGTCTCGGAGACGTTTTTGTCGTGGACGGCTTCGCTGTAGCCACCGCGGTTGAAAGGCGGCGAAATCGAATTCCTCGCCGGCGCGGGATTCCCACAAGCGGAGGTAATTGACGGTCGGGGTGTCGAAGCCGGGGATCGGGATGTCGTAGGGGACGCCGATGAGCTTGCGGGTATTCGTCCATTTCGGGACGTAGTTGCCGCGGTCGTCGAACACGTTTTCGACCTGGCCGAAGATCTCGATCTCGCTCGCGTGCTCGGGGCGGACGATCTCCCAGGGTGTGCCGAACTTCATCCAATCGTCGGGGTGCTCGACCTGATGGCCGTTGACAAATTCCTGCCGGAAGAGGCCGTATTTGTAGTGGATGCCGTAGCCGACGGCGGGGAGGTCGAGGGTGGCGAGGGAGTCGAGGAAACAGGCGGCGAGGCGGCCCAAGCCGCCGTTGCCCAGGCCCATGTCGTATTCTTCGTGACGGATCTCGTCGGGGTCGAGACCGAGCTCGACGAGGGCTTTCTCGACCTCGTCGTGGACGCCGGCGGAGTAGAGGCTGTTGCTGTAGAGGCGCCCCATGAGGAACTCGAGGCTGAGGTAGTAGACGCGCTTGACGTTCTTTTCGTGCAGGGCGGATTGGGTGGCGATCATCCGCTCGATGACGAGGGCTTGGACGGCCTTGGACGTGGCCAGCCACCAATCGCGGGCGGTGGCGGTCTTGGTGTCCCGCGCGAGGGCGTAGGTGAGCTGGTTGCGGATGAGGGCCTTCATTCCCTCGGTGGAGGTGTCGAGGCCGGTTTGCAGTGGGACGTTGGATGACATGAGCGATTTTTGAAAATTTGAGAGTGGCTGGTGAGCAATTAACGCGCCGGGAGGGGAGCTTGCCGCGTCGGAGGAGTTCGGATCAACTCGCGGAATGCGTAAAGTTTTTTCTGAAGTAGCGGGCGGGCCTCCGGCGATCGGGCCGTATTCTCCGGCGGTGATTGGGGAGGGGAAATTTTTGTTCGTATCGGGTCAGATCCCGTTCGACGTGGCAGAGGGCAAAATCGTGCGTGGGAGCGTCTCCGAGCAGACGCGGATCGTGCTGGAGAACCTGAAGCGGCTCGTGGAGGCCGGGGGGAGTTCGCTGGATCAGATCGTCTCTTGCCGGGTGTATTTGCAGCCGCTGAGTCCCGAGACGTTCGCGGAGATGAACGCGGTCTACGCGGAGGTCTTCGGCGAGAGTAAGCCGGCACGGGCGACGGTGGGAGCTGGGTTGCTAGGGTTTGACGTCGAGATTGAGGCCATTGCCGTGATCTAGACCCGCGAGCGCCGCGCCCGTCTGACGACGACAAAGGCCAGCAATGCGGTGGCGATGGCGGCCCACTGACCGGGTTCTGGCACGGGCGCGAAGCGGAGCTCGATGACGTTGCCGATCTGGGCGACGGAGAACGATCCGCCCCCGAGCGGGTGCTGGTCGGCGAAGGAGCCGCTGGCGATGGCGAACGCTGCGGCGTCGAATCCGGTGATGCCCCCGGAGGCACTCGCAAGCTTGAAGGAGTGGGACGTGGCGGGGTCCCACGACGGTAGCTGCGCAAGCGAATCGACGAGGATGCTGAACTTCCCACCGGTCGTGGCGGCGATGTCGAGGCTGCCGTTGATGCTGGTGAAGTCCCAGCCGGGGTTTGCGCCCGGCGTGCCGCCATCGGCGGCGAGGGCGTTGATTTCCCAGAGATAGGTGCCGCCAGCGGCCCACGTCTGGTTGCCCGTCGCGAGCGTTCCGGGGCTGTTGCCGGGTGAGATCGTGCGGTCGGTCCCGATGGTGAGGTCGACGCCGTCCAGGTTTGTGCCGCCGACCGTCCCAGACTGGAAGTCGAGCGGGCCGGTGAGGTCGCCGCCGTTGCTGAGCAGAGTCCCGCCAGAGACGCGGATGGTCCCATCGAGGCTCGCCGCGCCGGTGTAATCAAATGCGCCCGACTGCACGTCGGTAATCTCTACGTTCGTGATCGCTCCGGAGAACGCGAAGGTGTCGCCGGCACCGGTCGCGACGTTCAGCGTGTCGGTCTCGGTGCCGCCATCGATGTCACCAGAGATACTGCCGCCCGTGACGTTGAGCGTGTCGTCGCCGCCTTCGAGGGAGATCGCCTTCCCGTTGTCTCCGGTGATGTCGCCCGCGTTGTTGACGACATCGTTGCCATTGCCCGTGCGGATGGCCGCTCCGACGGTGGTCGCATCGCCCGCGCCTCGGATGGTCCCGCCGGCATTGTTCGTCACGGTGTCGGCTTGGGCACCGACGAGTCGGATCGCGTTGCCGGTTTTCCCCTGGATGAGGCCGGAGTTCGTGACGGCCGTGGGCGCGATGGCGGGGCCTTTCGAGCTGTCGTCGACGAGGATGCCGCTGCCGATGCGGGTGACGTCCCCGTTCGGGGCATCGGCGGCCAGAGTCGAGCCGACGATGCGGCCCGTTGCGCGGTTGGTGATGGTGCCGCCGCCGATGGCGATGGCTTCGGGGTTGTTCGCGCCACCGTCGCTGCCGTTGCCCTTCGAGCCGTAGCCCAGGACGTCGCCGGAATTGTCGAGGTCCAGGATGCCGTCGACGTCGATGCCGTCCCCGTCGCCGGAAATGGTTGCGGGGAGGAGACCGCCGCGGATCGTGCCGCCTTGGGCGTTGGTTACCGTCGCCACGGACGTCGTCGAGAGTCCGTCGATGTTGATCCCCGAGCCGTTGGCCCCCGAGATCGTGCCGCCTGCGTTATTGGTGACGCCGATTGAATAGGTGGCTTCGTTCTCACCGCCGGTGATGCCGTGGCGACCCGAGATGGTGCCGGTGTTGGTGATCTTGACGCCGGAGGCTTCCTGCGTGTCGATCCCGTCGCTCCCGGAAGCATCGCCGTCGTCGAGAACCGGCGTCGCGGCGATGGTGCCGGAGTTCGAGACGATGGCGTTAGCTCCCGACCGGATCGCGTCGGCAGCCGATGCGGCGATGGTGCCGGAGTTGGTGATCTGAACCGTTCCGCTCGTGACTGCGTTGAAATCGATGGCCTGCGCGCCGCCGTTGGAGCCGTTGAGCGAGCGGATGGTGCCGGCGTTGGTGACGGTCCAGTTTGATCCCTCGACATCGGCGCGGAGTGTGTCGCCGTCGGCAAAGCGGATCAGTCCAGAGGCATTGTTGTTGATGATGGTGCTCGGCGTGCCACTGGTTTTATTGCGGATGGCGCGCCCGTCCCCCGTCTGCAGGAGGTCTCCGTCGTTTGTGATCGTCGCCGCCGCTCCGGCGGTCGCTCCGAGGGTGATCGCGTTGCCGCCGCCGGATCGGCTAAGCGTGCCTCCGTCCGCGATGGTGCCGGTCTCACCCGCTTCCAGGGTCTGGGTCGACGTGGTCGTGGTGCCGCTCGAGATGGCGAACGGTGCGGCCGTGAGGGTGGTGGAAAGGGACAGGGCGGCGGATGCGATGGTGGCCAGGACGAAGAGTCGATTCATGGGCGCGGAGTATCGTCGGCTGGTCGGTTGGGTCCATTTTCCCCGCGTGACATCTTCGTGACGCGGGGCACCGGTGCCACGGGGGTTGACCGTGGCACGCTCGCTGCTACGCTCCCGCGCCTATGAGGTTCCCACTGGCGTTGACGGCGAAGATAGCGGCTTACATCGTTGGAAAAAAACTCCGGCGGGTGGATAAATTTGCCACCGTTCTTCAGCTCGAGCCGCTCCACACCTGCAACCTCACTTGCACTGGCTGCGGGCGGATCCGTGAGTATTCGACTTCGCTGAAAAACGTGATGTCGCTCGAGGATTGCCTCGGTGCGGCGACGGAGTGCGGGGCGCCGATGATCTCAGTCTGCGGCGGTGAGCCGCTCATCTACCCGCAGATTGAAGAGCTGGTCGAGGGGCTACTCGGTCAGAAGCGGATCGTCTACATCTGCACGAACGGCATGTTCATGCGCAAGAAGATGCGCGACTACCTCGCGGTCGAGTTTTTGAAAGCTCCTGAAAAGGTTCGCCCTCTGCTGCAAACCCTCATCAGCGAAGAACTCATCACGGCAGAACAGGCGACGGAGATCGAAAGTCGGAAGTCGAAAGTCGAAGGTCCCGTGATCGCACCGACGCAGTGGATGTATTGGAACGTGCACCTCGATGGGATGGAGCGGACGCACGATCTCATCGTCGAGCGCGAGGGCGTCTTCAAGGAGTGCGTGGCGGCGATGCGGATGGCCAAGGTGCTGGGGTATCAGGTCGCGACGAACACGACGGTCTACAAGGAGACCGACATGGACGAGCTGGAGCAGATGTTCGATTTCCTGAGCTGGATCGGGATCGACGGCCACACGATCTCGCCGGGCTACGACTACGATAGTGCGAAGGAAGACATGCGGAAGCGACTGAATCTGCAGCCCGAGAACTTCTTTCTCACGCGGGAATCAACGCGGGAGAAGTTCAAAAACATCCGCGCTTGGGGCGAGAAATACGCGTTCTTCGGGACGCCGATTTACCTCGATTTTCTCGCTGGGCAGCGGGACCTCACCTGCTCGGCTTGGGCGATCCCGACGCGCAACGTGATGGGTTGGAAGGGGCCTTGCTACTTGATGACGGACGGGCATTTCGACACCTACGACGCGCTGCTTGATGAGACGAAGTGGGAAAACTACGGGGTGGTCGACGGCGTGGCGAAGGACCCGCGGTGCGAGAATTGCATGGTGCATTGCGGCTACGAGCCCAGTGCAACGCTCGGGCGCGACGCGCAACCGGGCGATACCTGGGCGAACGTCGCGTTTAACTTCGGCAAGAAGCCCGGCATGCGGGTCGAGGGCGCGAGCGTGGACGCCTTCAACGGTGTGAGTGCCGGGAAGGGCCACAAGACCGGCAAACCAAAGCCGTCCGAGAAAGTCGTCGTCGGCGACTGAGGGACGCCCTGGATGCGAAGACGTTCTTGAACGGTAGATTTTGAGCGCTGCTGAAAAAATTGTTCCGTTTCCCGAGGCGGGGGGTAGGCAGATCCCGAACGTGGCGGACGCGGTGGCCGCTGCGCAGGGGTATTTGCTCGGGTTGCAGGGTCCGGATGGGCACTGGGAAGGCGAGCTGACGGTCGACACCACGCTGTGCTCGGACGTGGTGCTTTATCTGCACTGGACGGGGCGGCGGGACGCCGAGTTGGAGCGCAAATGCGCGGACCACGTGCGACGGCGACAGCTCCCGGACGGGGGTTGGAACATCTACGTGGATGGGCCGAGCGAGATCAACGCGTCGGTGAAAGCGTACTTCGCGCTCAAGCTAAGTGGGAGTTCGCCCGCGGACCCGTGGATGCGGGAAGCCCGGGCCAACATCCTGCGTCTCGGCGGGATCCCGCACATGAACACTTACGCGAAGCTTTACCTCGCTTTGCTGGGCCAATTTCCCTGGAAGCACTTGCCGACCGTGCCAGTGGAATTGTTCGTTCTGCCGAAGTGGTTCATCTTCAGCGTTTGGGACATGTCTTCCTGGACGCGGGGGATCCTCGCGCCGTTGGCGATTCTCAATCACTTCCGCCCGACGCGGGATCTGCCGGCGGAGCTGCAGTTGCACGAGCTCTACCCTGCGGGTCTGGAGGGGACGGATCTTTCGCTGAAAAAGGGAAAATTTCTGTCGTGGCGGAATTTCTTTTTGAAATGCGACGCGACGCTGAAGTTCTTCGAGGCCGTCCGCCCGACGTTTTTGCGCGAGCACGCGTTGAAGTTGGCGGAGCGTTGGATGGTCGACCGGATGGGCGACGGCAGCGATGGGCTGGGCGCGATCTTTCCGGCGATGCTGAATGGTATGATGGCGCTACGGGCGCTGGGCTACGGGGAAGATCATCCGCTGGTGCGGAAGGCGGACGAAGATTTTCGCGGGCTGTTCGTGGACGACAACGCGACGGGGGATTTCCGGATTCAGCCTTGTCTCTCGCCGGTCTGGGATACGGCGATCACGACGATCGCGCTGGGCGAGTCTGGACTCGAGCCGGATCACCCTTCGCTCGTGAGGGCGGCGAGTTGGCTCGAGGAGCGGGAAGTGCGCTTTCGAGGAGATTGGGAGGTGAAGAATCCGGTTCCAGAGGCGAGCGGCTGGGCCTTTGAGCACGCGAACAAATACTACCCCGACACCGACGATACGATGATGGTGCTCATGGCGCTGCGGCTGACGGCCCCGCGGGATCCGGTGGCGCGTGAGGAGCTGGCGGGACGAGCGTTGCGGTGGTTGCTGAGTTTTCAGTGCAAGGACGGCGGCTGGGCGGCCTTCGACAAGGACGTGACGAAGGCTTGGTTGCAGGACATCCCGTTTGCGGATCACAACGCCATACTCGACCCGACCTGCAGTGATCTCACGGCGCGAGTCCTGGAGTTGCTGGGGTATCTCGGCCACGATCGGCGGTCGGAGTCCGTCTCGCGGGCGATCACGATGCTGCGGCGGACGCAGCAAGACGATGGCTCCTGGTATGGCCGCTGGGGGGTGAATTATCTCTACGGGACTTGGCAGGTTCTCCGGGGCTTGGGGGCCATCGGTTACAACATGGACGAGGTCTGGATCCGGCGGGGGCGAGATTGGCTGGAGAGTTGCCAGAATGAAGACGGGGGATGGGGCGAGACCTGCGCGTCCTACGACGATCCTGATCTCAAGGGCATGGGGCCAAGCACGCCGAGCCAGTCTGCTTGGGCGGTGATGGGTCTGTGCGCCTGCGGCGACCCGTCGAGGGAATCCGTGCAGCGAGGCATCGGCTTTCTCGTTCGGCGGCAGGAAGCCAACGGCTCGTGGACGGAAGATGAGACGACGGGCACCGGGTTCCCGTCGGTGTTCTACCTTCGCTACGGAATGTATCGGCTGTATTGGCCGCTGCTGGCTCTGGCGACGTATCGAAAGATGGTGAGCTAAAGCCCACCGGGGGGCGTGGCAGTCGGGCACGGCGTTGCGTTGCTCGCGAGCTATTGATCGCGACGGGGGGCTAGTTCGTAGCAGAACCTAGCCACCGCCGGAGGGATCGTTCTCTTTGTCCACAAGCCAAAGCCAATCGCCGTAGTTCGCGGCGGCGCTACCGGTCGGGGCAGGTCCATCGTAATCTTCTTCGGAAATGAAGTGGGATGAGCCCTCGGAGAAAAGGTAGGTCGAACCCTTGCCGTAGAGGCGCTTGTCGAGAACCGAGTTCTGGTCGCCATCTGCAAAGTCCATGTAGAAATTGCCGGTGTGGCTCTGGGTTGCGAGTAGGATCGTCTGGCTGGGGCGCTCGATGGCGTTCTGCTTGATGGGAACTGCCTCATCGTCAAACGCTCCCGTATCGTTATAGCCGTTCATGATGTAGCTCGTGTGATTGGAACCGTTGGCGAGCGGGTCCTCGTTGGTCCGAACGAAGTTGCGCTCGTCGGCGGGGTCGGCGTAGACAGCGGGATCGCCGTCGAGATACTCGATCAGCAATTTTGGCCACTTGTCGCCGCTCGTGATGCGGCCGGGCAGCCGAAAATCGTTCTCGCCGGAGTAAAGTTGGAACGCGACGCCGATCTGGCGAAGGTTATTGAGCGATTGCCCCATTCGACCCCGCTCCAGGAATCCGGGCAATGCCGCGATCAGCAGAGATGCCAGGATGGTAATGATGCTGACGACAACGAGAAGTTCGATGAGGGTGAACGCAAAGCGAGATCTGGGGATGTTCATGGCGAATGGGACGGGGGCTTGACTTGGGGGGAGTGCGTGGGATTCTGCTTGGCCGCAAAAACAGATGTCTTCGAGCCGGACTACGGGTCGTATCCATAGTAGCAGCCTTATCACCATGATCGATATCCATCCAAACTTTGCCGCTGTCAAGCGGGGCCTCATCGACGTCAATCCAGCCGAGCAGCTCAAACTCGACAAGGACGGGCTCGATGTCATCCACGACATCTACCGCTACGCAAAGACAGGATTTGAATCGATCTCGGAGGGGGATTTTGACCGGATGAAATGGTACGGCGTCTACCGGCAAAAGCCCAAGGATGGGGGTTATTTCATGCTCCGGCTCAAGGTGCCGGGCGGTCAGGTCACGCCCGAGCAGGCGATTGCGGTGTCGAAGCTAGCGGACGAGTACGCGCACGGCCTCGTCGATATCACGACGCGGCAGACGCTCCAGTTCCACTGGCTGCGGATCGAAGACATCCCGCCGATCTTCGATGCGCTCGACAAGGTCGGGATCACGACGAGCGGCGCTTGCGGGGATGACACCCGGAACGTCTGTGGGTGCCCGGTGAGTGGGATTAATCCGGACGAGATCATCGACGCGACGCCGCAGCTGCTCGAAATCAACCGGAATCTCACGAATAACCGCGACTTCTCGAACCTGCCGCGCAAATACAAGATCTCGATCAGCGGCTGTCACATCCATTGCTCCCAGCCAGACATCAATTGCGTCGGTCTCTTCGGTCTCCTCAATTCGGACGGCGAGGCGGGCTATGGAATGAAGGTAGGGGGCGGATTATCGTCGGCCGCGAAGATGGCGCAGACCATGAGCGTCTGGATCGCGCCGGATCAAGTCTGGCCCGTCGTCGAGGCAGTGAGCAAAGTCTTCCGGGACGAGGGCTACCGAGCCAAGCGGAACAAGGCGCGATTCAAGTTCCTCGTCGAGGACTGGGGCGTGGAGCGAATCACGGCGGAGGTGCAGGACCGGTTGGATTTCCCGATGCGCGAGCACACCGAATTCACGTTTCCGCGTGACCAAGAATCGGACCACATGGGCATCCACGCGCAGACGCAGCCAGGTCTGTCCTGGGTGGGAGTCTGCTTCCCGGGTGGTCGGATGAAGAACGGGACGCTCGCAAGGGTCGGGGAGATCGCAGCGAAATACGGATCGGAAGGGGAGTCCGCGATCCGCTTGACGAATAAGCAGAATCTCGTGATCCCGAACGTGCCGAACGAGAATCTCGCCGCGATGAAGGTCGAGTTGGACGCCGCTGGCCTGTCCTACGATCCGTCAAATTTCCGGCAGGGCTGCGTGTCCTGCACGGGCATCGAGTTTTGTAATCTCGCGGTAGCCGAGACGAAGAATCGGATGCTTGCTCTGGTCGAGCAGTTGGAAGCTAAGAGCGGCTGGTATAAGGGGAAGATCCGCGTTCATTTCAGCGGATGCCCGTCGAGTTGTGGTCAGCAGCAGATCGCGGACATCGGTTTCCGGGGGGCTAAGAAGAAGATCGATGGGAAGATGATGGATGCCTACGACCTCTTCGTCGGCGGTCGATTGGGGGCAAATCGGCGGTTCAATACGCTGCTCAAGGGAAAAATTCTGGCACCCGACGTGGACGAAGTGATCGATTCCCTGTTGCACCACTACGAGGACAAGAAATCGGGTGACGAGAGCTTCAGCGAGTTCTGCGAGCGGCTTCCCAAGGAAGAGCTGCTCGTCGGGCTACCGGATGCTTACCGCGTGTAGGCCAGTCATCCACCAACCGCCGACGGTCGCAAGACTCCGGCCGATCCCGGAGAGGCGGCTACCGGCGTCGGATCCGTCGAGCCTTCGTGGTCGACGTGCCGTCGTCGCTGCGGGCGAGCACCTTCACCCGGGAGGTGCCACGTGGGACGGAGGTCCGAAATTTCCAGCGAGTCGTCCCGTCGGCGGTGCGGAATCGGGTCGTCCAATCGTTGCGGGTAAGCTGGTAGCGGACGCGGACGACGCGGTTGCCGCGGGCGACGCTCGAGCTACCGCGGATCGTGAGATTCGAGTTGGAGGTGCGCAGGGTGCGCGGGCCGCGGATGCGGAGTGAGGGCGCGCGCCCGACGTTGGCGGTGTAGGAGACCGAGTCGACGAAGAGCTGCAGGAAGCTGCGGGAGTCGGGCTGCTGGAAGGGGGGTTGAAATAAACCGAAGCTATCGAGTGCAAAGTCGGACCCATCGGCGCGGCGGTCGAGATCGACGACGGCGGTCGCGCTCCCGAGCACGACACGCAGTTGCCCGGCGCCCTCAGCACCCCCGGTGGGATTCCAGTTGTAGGACCAATTGAGGATGCGATTTGGACTGACTGGCACGAGGACCGGTTTGCCCACGAACGCGTTGCCGTCGGCAAATTGGATCACCGCGCAGACCGTGAGGGCGTCATTCTCCGCTCCGGACAGAGCCATGCCGAGCACTTGGACGAATGGCGACGCCGATTGGGCAAAGTGCGCCACGTAGGCGGTGGTATCGTAGGGTGGGGTGCCGCTGGTGCGATTGATGATGATCTCGCCGCTGGCGGCTAGCGGGGTGATCCGGGAGAGATGTCCGTTCAGGAAGAGGTCGCCGTAGTAGTTGAAGAACTTCGTGGGCTGCAGCAGGCCGCCGGCTGAACCGCGGGAACCAAAAAAGTTGCGGTTGTCGTAACCGAAGAGTTGTCCCGGACGGCTGGGAAGCCAGTTGCGGGGGGACTCGGAGAAGGCTTCCGAGCGGGTGTAGGTCTGCGCTGGCGCTACCTCAACGACCGCGAGCAGAGCGAAGAGGAAAAAAAGAAAACGGATCTTCATGGTGCGCGGAGACGAGTAACACCGCTCGGGGGGGATGCAAAGGACCGCGTAGCCGAAAATGTTGCCATCTCGGAGCAACCGCCGGGGCCAGCTGATACGTTTTATTGGTCTATGAGCGCAGAAACATTAGACACGGTAAACGACCTTCTCCAGACCCTCCGCGACGGAGTTGAGGGCTTCACGAAAGCAGCGGAGGGCGCGAGCGATCCGAGCCTTAAAGCAACCTTGGCGGAATTCGCAAGCGAGCGGAAGCTGATGGTCGACCAGATGGTGACGTCCGCATCCGCCGACCCTGAGGCAGACGAACCGAGCATCACCAGTGCACTGCACCGCGGCTGGATCGATCTGAAAGCGGCCCTCACGTCGGGCGATGATCACGCGATCCTCGCGGAGTGTGAGCGCGGGGAGGACCACGCGTTGGCGGCCTTTAAGGACGCTTCGAGCAAGATCCTTCCGGGAGCGGTGCAGTCCGTCGTCGCTGAGATCACGGGCAAGATCCAATCCGCTCACGATCGGATCAAGGTCCTGCGGGACGCCGCTGAGGCATCCTAAAAAAAGTGACCCCGAGCGGATTTTTCTCTTGTCAGCGCGTTGATGGCCTGATGATTTGAACCATGTTCTGGGGGGAACAGCAGGCCGTCGTGGCATTCGTCGCGACGGCCTGTATTTTGTCTTGGTCTAATCATTGAACAATTCGGCGATCGCTGGATCGCGAGCTGCCCCTGCGAAGATGGGGTCGTCGAAGAGACGCTGTCGGTAAGTCGGACCGCCCAGGGTGATGGATCGCCCGAGAGCCAGGGTTGCCTCTGCGGTCTGGCCGTCCGCGTATTGGGCGCGTCCAAGGCGGTAGAAGGCGTCAGGATTGGTCGGTTCGAGGGTGGTGCGACGGAGGCCGTAGCGTACGGACGCCGGCCAATCGCTGCGGGCTTCGGCGATACGGACGGCGAGCAGTAGAAAGGCGGGGTCCGCACCGAGGCTTTGGTTGGCGTTCTTCAGGAGTTCGGTCACACGAGACGTGTTGCCGACTCGTGAGTGCAGTGTGATGAGTTCTTCCAGGGTGGCCAGAGAGGTCGGATTGGCGCGGTGGGCCGACTCGGCGGTGGTGATCTGGCGCTCGACGTCGCGGCGACGGACTGCGGTGGCCCGGCTGGATCGGAGGTGCGGGTTGTGGGGGTCCAGCGCGATGGCGGCATCAAGGAGGGCGATGGGTTCGTCGTAATCTCGCTGCGCCCAGAGGACCTCGGTCAGCCCACGGAGGGCCTCGATGCTGATGGGGTTGAGGCTGAGGGCTTGGCGGTAGGCGATGGAGGCTTCGGGGAGCAGTTGGCGAAACGCGTAGAGATTGCCACCGGTCGTGCGGAGCTTGGAGAAAGCACGCTGGGCGTCGAAGTCGCGTCGGAACGTGGGGTTGGCGAGGAGGGAGGCAGTTTTTTCCTTCCAGAATGATTGGTCTGCGGCGACGGCCTCGGGTGGGAGGGTATCCACGGGGGACGGGTTGATGCGGTAGAGAAGGCCCTCGGGGATGGCGTACGGGTAGCTCCACCGGAGGGGATAGCTCTCCTCGACGTAGAATGCGTGGGCGGATCTATTCTCGTCGAAGATCCATTGAACAACGGCAGCTTGGGCATCCTGCGCGATTTCGGTTGAAGAGGGTGCGGGCTGCCGGGCTTGAAGTTCGGCCGAGGTATCGCGGAGGATCCGGCGGACTTCGTCGAGAGTCGGGAGGACCAGGGTGTCGTCGGGGTAGGCGGTGTCGCGCCCGAGCCAGCGCTCGAAGGCGTTGGTGGTCGTGGGGCGGTCGGTGGTGTATTGATCGCGGACGTAAGCGAGGTAGTGGCGGTCGGCGAAGCCATTCTGCGTGAGGATGAAGAGGTCGCGGCGGTCGAAGGTCGGGTCGCGTTTCACGTTGGCTCGCTGGGGACTCTCGCCGAGGGCCAAGTAAGTCGGGATGAAGCGTCCCGGGTCGGTGCCGCCGAGGACGACGCTACCGGGTGGCAGGTCGCGCAGCATCTCGTGACCGTATTCGTAGCCCAGCCAGTTGTGGCGTTGGCTGGCGGTCGACGCGTTTTCGACCAGCGGCCAAAGCGGCAGAAAGACGACGCTCCAAGCGACCGCTTGGCCGAGCTTCCGTGCGAGAGAAGATAGTCGGAGGAGGAGCTGGGTGAGCTGGAACAATCCGGTGGCGCAGAGGAGGGTGAAAAGAAGGTTGGTGTGAGCGTGGTAGGGTAGTTGAAGCCACCATCCGGCGACGTCGATCTGGGCGCGGTCGAGCGCGGGTTGGAGGAAGGCGGCCAGGGCGAAACCGCTGGCTAGCAGAAGGGTCCACGTCCGCTGGCGCGCCGTCCGCCAGAATGCTGCGGCCAGCGCGACCGCAAGAAAAAGCACGGCGAGGGGGGAATAGGAGGCGAGCAGTTTCCCGGCGAAAAACGGGGTCCAGGTGCGAAGTTCGGCGAAGGTCGATGGCTGGGAATTGTCGGTGGAAGCCGACGACGTAGGCGCGAGCTCGGAGACGCCAACGACCTTGCCGAGGACGCGGAGGCTCTGGTCGGAGAGAGTGCCCCGGTATTGCGAGCGGTTGAAGGAAGCGAAAAATCCGTCGGCGGTGCGGGTGTAGCCCCAATTCATCGGTGGATTAGTCGCGGATGCGACGGGGAGGTAGGCGTAGGGGAGCAGGCCAAGCAGGATCGCGACGGGCAGCAAAGCGATCAGCCTCCAGCGGAGACGAAATCGCCGGACGAGCAGGATAATCCCGACGAGGGTGACTACCAGGTAGGTGAGGCGGACGGCTGCCTTGATGACCACCGGACTGTCGGTAAAAAGCGCGAACGTGAGGTAAGCGATGAGAACGCTCACCGCTGCGGCGACCCCGAGGTCCCAGAGCAGGTCGCGGCGCAGCGCCAGAACGAGGAGAAACGGCAGCGGGGCCAGCGCGAGCGTGAGCTGGTGGTTGCTGAAGGCGAGGCTGAAGGTGAAAAAGACCCAGTAGATCAGCCGCTCGCTGGCGGGATCCCGCACCCAAGCGTAGAGCGTGGTGAGGTAGAGTCCGATGAGCAGGGCGTGAAGCGTGTAGACTTCCACGATGGTGGCCTGCGTCCACATCGAGAGGCTGAAGGCGAAAACGAGGGCGGACGAAATCGCGAGCGCACTCGTGAGAACGGGAGTGCTCGCCGCCAGATGGGGACAATACCAAGCGCCGGCGCTGCGGATGAGCAGCGCGGCGAGCCCGACCGCGAGCGCTCCAAAGATGGCGCTAAGCAGCGTGATCTCCCACGCGGCGTTGCCGAGCGGGAGGAGTTGAAAGAGCCAGCCGAGCAAGGTCCAAAGCGGGTAGCCGGTCGGGTGGGGAACGCCGAAGGCCTGCGCCGCGAGGATGAATTCCCCGGAGTCGAGCAGGGTCACGCTCGGCGCGGCGGTCCACGCGTAAACGGCGAAGGAAAGAAGGCCGGCGATGAGGCCGGCGAGCCAGTCCGCTCGGGAGAATAGCGCAGCGTGGCGCGAGGAGGAAATGCGGTCGGCCGACATCGTGATCAGGTCTCGGAATGCCGGTGCTGGGCGATCGCCAGGCGCAGGAGGAGCAGAGCGGCTTCCACCGCGATGGAGAGCGTCATCTTGGTCTGGCCGGATCGGCGTTCGGTGAAGGTAATCGGGATCTCGCGGATGCGGTGCCCAGTTTTCCACAAGACCCAGTGGAGTTCGATCTGAAAGCCGTAGCCATCGGCGCAAAGGGTGTCGCGCGGGATAGCTTCGAGGGCGGTCGTGCGGATGGCTTTGAATCCGCTGGTGGCGTCGGTGAGCGGGAGGCCCGTGAGGGTGCGGGTGTAGTGGGTGGCGAAGGTGCTGAGCGCGAGGCGGTGGCGGGGCCAGTTGACGACGCGGGTGCCATCGAGGTAGCGGCTGCCGACGGCGAGGTCGGTGCCGTCGTCGAGCGCGGCGAGCAGGCGGGGGATGTCGGCTGGGTCGTGGGAATGGTCGGCGTCGATCTCGAGACAGGCGTCGTGGTCGTGGGCGATGGCCCACCGAAAACCCGCGCGGTAGGCGGACCCCAGACCGAGTTTGGTCGGGCGATCAAGGAGCTGGATGCGCGTCCCGAATGCGGCGTGCGCGCGGACGAGGTCGGCGGTGCCGTCGGGGGAGGCGTCGTCGATCACGAGGATGTCGAGACGCGGGTCGGCGGCGAGGATTTCCGTGAGGATCGACGGGACGTTTGCGGCTTCGTTGTAGGTCGGCAGAAGCGCGAGGGGGCGCGCGATCGCGGATCGGTCGGGGGGGATTGGTGGGTTGCGGGCGGGGGTGCGCCAGCGGTTTGGGGCGAAGGACAAGAAAAGAATGGCGGCCAGCCAGCCGACGGCGGAGGTGGCGAGCGTGATCGGATACCAGGCGGGCGGGCGGAAAGTGAAAGTGGCGGCTTGGTCGGCGGGGGTGACTCGGACGGAAGGAAGCGCACTGGCTGCTCGATGGATGGGCGTTGGTCTGCCGTCGACGGTGGCACGCCAGTCGGGGTGCCACGCTTCGTTGAGCACGATCCACTCGGATTCGCCCCGCAGGTCGATCTCGCGGGTGTCGGCGTCGGGTGCGGTTGCGGCGAGGGGGAGGAAGGGGGGCGCGCCCTCGTCGGCGGATGGGTCCGATGGCTCGAAGTCGCCGCTCCCGGGGGCGATGGTGAGGGTGTCGCTTTGGCTTTGGGTCAGCGCCTCGGTGGTCTCCTCCAGGTCGGGGGGGGCGGTGGTGGTCTGGGTCGCGGCGAATGCGGGGAAAAGGTGGTCGGGATGGTGAAGAATCGCAAAATCGGGATTTTCGTAAGTCACGGGGAGAAGCGTGCGGATCCAGGCTTGGAAATCGGCGGGCAGGCTGGCGTCCGATTTGTCGAGGAGAACATCGGAGATGCCAGCCAGGCGGAGGTAGGCGAGAAGGGCGGGCGCGGAGAATCGGGAGGCGACCTGCAGCCGGGAGGCGTGGAGCGGCATGAGGTAGCGGTTGAGAGCTTCGACCGCAACCGGGCGTCCGGCCGTGATCGGGAGGTCGAGGGTGAAGTAGCGACCGGAGAGCGGATAGACCCGTCCGGTGCCTTCGGAGAGTTTGACGGCGGTGGCGGCGTAATTCGAGATCGTGGAGGGGGTCAGGTCGCTTCGGAAAAACCAGCGGGCGTAAACGGAGGAATCCGTGACGGCTATCGCCAACGCGGCGACGGCGGCGGCGGTCTGGAGAGCGGGTCGGTCGATGCGGCGGAGGAGGCCCGTGACCGCGATTCCAGAGCACACCGACCACGCGAGCGTGGCGTTGAGAATGAAAAACGAATCCGGTGCGCGAAGGTCCTGGTAGACGGGAAGGAACTCGAGAATGCGGAAGCCCGGGACGAAATAATAGACGAGCGCGAAGGTGGCGAACGGGAGATACGGGTGCTGAAACGCGTGCCGGCAGAGCCACCAGATCGCGATGGCGGGAGCCGCGAAGGCGAGCCAGTGCAACGGGATCACGAGATCGTCGAGCCGCAGAGCGGACGCGAGGAAGGCGGAATTTGCCGACCATACCGAGCTGGGGCCGAAGCTGAGCCAGAATGCCGCAAGGAAGATCGCTAGGAAGGGGCGGAGCGCTTCGGCGGAGGTGTGAGGAGTGGCTGGTGAGTTGTGACCGGTGGTTCGCCAATGGAGTCCGATGTGGATTGCGACCGCCACGATTCCCAAGAGACCCAGGTAGTAGGCTCCGCGGTCGATGCCGATGGTGGGGGGGAGGGAGCGGAAGAGCCAGCCCCCGCGGTCGAACCAGGAGGTCGCGGTCTTGACGGAATATTGCGCCTGCCAGGCGTCGAAGGGCTGGAGCTCAAAGACCGTCATAAAGGCGCGTTCGCGGACGAGCGGCAAAAGGGCGAGCACGCCCATGACGGTCACGGCGGGGAGGACCCACAGAAAGGCGCGGAGCAGCCGAGCGCGGTCAGCCGGTCGAGTGGCGAAGAGCCAGAGTGAAAAGATGGCGATGGGGACAACGAGGGTCGCTCCCATCTTGCTCCAGGCAAGGAGGGTGGCGGAGAAGAGGGTCGCAAAGAGGATCGAGTCGACGGGGGTGCCGCGGTCGGCGATGCGCAGTAGCGCCCAGAAGCAGAGCGGGACGAGCGGGTAACAGACGACAATTGTCATGTGCTCCTGCCAACCGAGACGGAGGAGGAGCTGCGGAGCGAGCAAATAGGCGGCTCCGACGGCAAATCCGGTCCAGCCATTTCCGCTGAGCCGACGCCCGAGTAGAAAGGCGGCGAACCCTCCTGCCGCCAGGAGAAGTAGGGCGGTGATCTTCATGCCGACGACGGGTCCTGCGAGGAGAATGCCCGGCAGGTAGACCGGGAAGGCGAGGGCGAAGCTGAGGAGGGTCGCGGACGGGGAGCCGGTCAAGTAGCCGGGCAGCCAAGCGGGGAGCCGAGCGTCGGTAAGGATCAGGTCGAAGAAGTAGCGAAGCTTCGCGGCGTGGCCGACGAGTTCGCCGCTGGTTTGCGGCTGCTGGAGCCAAGCGATGGCCAGAATCGTGGTGCAGATCGCGACGAAGGTGGCGAAGGCGGTCGATGGTCTGAAGGTCAGAAGGTCGGAAGGTCTGATTGCCGCTTCGCGGGGATGGACCTTGGACCTTGGACTCTCCGACTTTGAACTCAATTCTGGTCCTCCAGGAAACGGACGTGGTGATCGACTCGGGGGAGGCGGATGATGAAGTTGAGGCCCTTGCCGGCGGTGCTCTCGATGCTGATCTCGCCGCCGTGGGCGCGGACGATCCGGCGGACGATGAGGAGACCGAGGCCGGTGCCGTTTTCCTTCGTGGTGTAATACGGCTGGAAGACGCGGCCCATGTCGTCGTTGGAGATACCGCCGCCCGTGTCGGCGAAGGTGACCGTGAAGTGCGTCTCGTCGGCGGCGGTCGTGACGCGGAGGATGCCGCCGCTTTTCATCGCCTGGAAGCTGTTGCGAATGACGTTGTAAAACGCTTGTTTGATCTGGTCGGCGTCGAGGTCACTGGCCGGGAGGCTCTCGTCGAGGTGGGATTCGACGAGGATGTCGCGGGCATCGAGTTCGGGCGCGAGGAAGGCGAGGGATTCCCGCACGATGGCGTTGAGGCTGGCGGGGCGGGTCTCGATGGGCTGGGGGCGGATGGCGCGGAGAAATTGCGAGATGATGTGGTCGAGTCGATCCACTTCCTCGCGGGCGACGCGGATGCTTTGCTCGTAGGTGGAGCGGACTTTTTGCGGAAGCTTGCCGGCGCGGCGGGCGAGGAGCTGGAGGTGGATGTTGAGGGAATTGAGCGGATTGCCGATCTCGTGGGCGACACCGGCGGCGAGGTGGGTGAGGGCAGTGAATCGCTCGCTCTCGATGGTCTCTTCGGCGGAGCGGCGGCTCTCGGTCGCGTCGCGCAGGATGATCGCGTGGCCTTCCGTCGTCTGCCCGTCGTCTCCGAGGATGGGAACGACGTAAAAGTTGAGGAAGCGGTTCTCGGGGTAGAAGACTTCGAGGTCGCGATTGACGGTCTGCCCCGACGCGGTGATGGCGGCGATGTCGAGACCCTTGACGACCTCTTGCAAGGGGCGGCCGACGTTTTTTTCCACCTCCAAGCCGAAAAAGTTCGCGGCGGCGGCGTTGAGATAGATCACGCGACCCCGCGGATCGGTCACGATGACGCCCTCGAGAATCGCGTTGAAGATCGTCTCCAGGAAGCCCTTTTCGCGGGCGAGTTCGCCGAGGTACGTCTGGACGTCGGCGGGCTGCACGACGCCGAGGCGGTTGATGAGTTTGTCGAGGAAGCCGCGTTTCATCGGGGGGCGGATCAGCCAAATTGCATCGCCTGCTCGTCGGCGCAGTAGCGGATGAAGCCGCGGGCGCCGGGTTTGCCGTTGCCGGAGAGGCCGTGGCCGCCGAAGGGAAGCGTCGAGGGAGCGAAGGTGGTGGGCAGATTCTGGTAGAGATTGCCGACGGCAAGTTTGTCGCCGATGGCTTCGAAACGGTCGGCGGCCGTGGTGAAAATGGACGCCGTGAGGCCGTAAGGAGATGTGTTGTGCACGCGGGTGGCATCCGAATCGCTCGCGACCGGGAGGACGGCGAGGATCGGGCAGAAGGCCTCGTCGGTGTGGAGCGGGGTCGCGGTGAAGGCCGATGCGTCGCGGACGAGAGTGACGGCGGGCGTCACGTAATGACCGCGGTGACCGGCCACTTCTTCGGGAACTGACCCGGGGACGATCCACTCGCCGACCGTGAGATCGGTGAGCGTGCGGTAGCGGTCGACGGCGGCGGCGGAGATGAGCGCGCCGAGTGTGGTGGTTTCGTCGAGGGGATCGCCGGGAACGTAGCGAGTCGTCTCCCCTCGAAGGAGGTCGAGAAATTTGTCGAGCACGCTGTCGTGAATGATCACGCGGCTGGTCGCGTTGCAGCGCTGGCCAGCGGTGGCGCAGAACGAATCGGCGACGGCCCGAGCGGCAGCGGGGAGATCCGCGTCGTCGAGGACGATGGTCGCGTTCTTACCGCCGAGTTCGAGCGCGAGTGATTTTGAGTAGTCTTCGGCGAGGTCGATGGCGAGTTGGCGACCGACGGCGGTCGAGCCGGTGAAGCAGACGGAGCGCACGTCGGCGTTCGTGCAGAGGCGGTGGCCGGTCTCGCCGCCGCCCTGGACAAGCTCCATCGCGCCGAGCGGCAGGGCGGATTGCATGGCGCGGACGTAACTGCGTCCGGTCGCGGCGGCGAGCGGAGAGGGTTTGAAGAGGACGGTGTTGCCGGCAAGCAGGTAAGCGACGGTCGCGCCGTGGCCGAGGTGGATCGGGAAGTTAAACGGCGCGATCACGGCGGCTGGCCCGCGTGGACGCGACCGGATCGCGGCGGGGTGCGGGCCGCCAGTCACGGGGCGTTGGGCGACGTATTGGTCGGCGTCCGCGAAGGTGAGGTCGAACTTCGCGATGACGGCGGCGAGTTCGGCGCGGGCTTCGGAGATGGGTTTGCCGGTCTCTTGGCTGACCGAGTTAGCCAAGGCCTCGCGGTGATTTTCTAGGGCCGAGCGGCAGCCCCGGAGGGCGTCCTTGCGGGCATCGAGCGACAGGTTGGACCACTGGGGGTAGGCCTTCGTCGAGCGGCCGATTGCGTCCTCGACGGGAGACGCGGTGATCTCGGGGAGGAGTTCGTCGAGGTTGCCGGGACTCGCGTTTTGCCAGGTCTTGGGTTCGGACATTCCGAGCAAGCTAGACGGGTTGGACTGGATTTACAGGCTTTACGGAATTGGTTGAGAGCCAATGTTGCTCGACAGGCGCGTCGGGGGGCAGCTATCAAACGTAACCTAGTTCAACACTCTCTTTTTGCTCATGGCTCTGGTCGTTCGACGTCCCAATCTCACTCTCGCCGAGAAACTTTATCTGCCCGCCCTCTTCGGCGGTCTGATGATCACCATCAACCATTTCCGCAAGCGGTTGCTGGGCGAAACGAAGGTGACGATGCAGTATCCCGAGGAAAAATGGGACTCTCAACTGCCGGAATATTACCGGGGTGCCCCGACGCTGGTGAAGGACGAATGGGGGCGCGAGCGGTGCGTCTCCTGCCAACTTTGCGAGTTTATCTGCCCGCCCCGGGCGATCACGATCAAGCCCGCCGAGATCCCGGCAGACGACCAGTGGTCGAAGGTCGAAAAAAAGCCACAGGCTTTCGACATCGACATGATCCGGTGCATCTACTGCGGCTTGTGCGAAGAAGTTTGTCCGGAGCAGGCGATCTACCTGCGGAAGGACTACTCGATCACCGGGCTGACCCGCGCCGAGATGGTCCATGATAAGGAGAAGCTCTACGAGCTTGGTGGGGTGATGAACGGCGTCGTGAACAAGTGGAACGAAAAAAAGTAGTCTCCCCGCGAGTCGGCTGGTAGAACCGCTCGCCGAAGCCCCGGCTTCTTTTATTTTCACCGCTTTTTTCTCACGTGTCGCTGGTTCTCTTCTGGGTTTTTGCCGCTTTGATGCTCGCTTTCGCAGCGGGCGTCGTCGTCTGCCGTGGGCCAGTCTCGTCGGCGATGTGTCTGGTGATGACGTTCGTCTCGCTGGCGGCGTTGTTCGTGACTCTCGACGCGTTCTTCATCGGGATCGTGCAGATCCTGGTCTACGCCGGGGCGGTGATGGTGCTGTTTCTCTTCATCATCATGCTGCTGGACCTCAAGACCGAGCGGCGGCGCAAGCTGAACCTCCCGGCGTGGGTCGGGGGTGGATTGGTGCTCGGCGGGTTTGTCGCTCTGGTGGCGAAGGTCATCCTCGCGACGCCGAGTTTCTCGAGGGTCAAGCCCTTGCTCGCGGACCCGGAGGCGAGCGACGTCTCGGCGGTGGGAATGACACTCTTCCGCGATTTCAACCTGCCGTTCCAAATCATCGGTGTGCTCCTCCTGGCAGCGACGATCGGTTGCGTGGTCCTCAGCAAACGGGAGCTTAAGTGATCTCCGTGTCGCGACCGTCAAATATCGAGTGGGGGGTGAACCCATGGAAGTAACGCTCGGGCACTACCTCATCGTCAGCGGCTTGCTGTTTGCAATCGGGCTGGCGGGGGTGCTGTTGCGGCGGAATATTTTGATCATTTTCATGTGTCTAGAGCTCATGTTGAACGCCGCGACGTTGTCACTGGTGGCGTTCTCGCGGTTCAATCTGGGACTGGACGCGATGCCCAACTTCGACGCGCAGGTGCTCGTCTTCTTCATCATCACGGTGGCGGCTGCGGAGGTCGCGGTCGGGCTGGCGATCATCGTGGCACTCTTCCGGGCGCGGCAGACGACGCACGTCGAGGATCTCAACACCTTGAAGTTCTGAGATGAGCGAGCAGACGATTCCTTTCATCATTCTCTTCCTGCCGCTGATCGTGGCGGCGGTCATTCTGTTTGCGGGCAAGTATTCCAAGGGGCTGAGCGCGCTCCTCGCCATCGGCGGCGCAGGATTGGCGTGCGGGCTGAGCTGGTGGTTGTTTGTGACCGGGGCTGGCGGAGTCGAGACTGCTCAGATCGAATGGATCGATCTCGGGAAGATTCTCGGTCCAGATTCGCCCGTGCAATTCGCCGCAAACATCGGTGTGATCATCGATCCGCTGAGCAAGTTGATGCTGGTGCTCGTGACGACGATTGCGACGCTCGTGTTCACCTATTCGATCGGTTACATGGCGAGCGAAGAGGGGTATTCGCGATACTTCGCCGGGTTGTCGCTCTTCCTGTTTTCGATGCTGGGCATCGTGCTGGCGGACAACTTCGTGATGATGTTCATCTTCTGGGAGCTGGTCGGGGTGAGTTCCTACATCCTCATCGGTCATTTCTACCGACGCGACGCCGCGGCAGAGGCCTGTAAGCAAGCGTTCACGGTCAATCGCATCGGCGACTTCGGATTTATGCTCGGCATTCTCATCTTCTGGATGTTGACCGGCTCGCTCATGTTCACGGACGTGGCGGCCTCCATCGGAACTGGGGCGGTCGCGGCGGGTTGGCTGACGGCGGCGTGCATCCTCGTCTTCTGCGGGACGGTCGGAAAATCTGCGCAAATGCCGCTGCACGTCTGGTTGCCGAACTCGATGGAAGGCCCGACGCCGGTGTCGTCGCTGCTGCACGCGGCGACGATGGTCGCGGCGGGCGTGTATTTGTTGGCCCGGATCTTTGGGATCCTCGAGATTTCGCCCGACGCACTGACGGTGATCGGTTGGGTTGGCGGGATCACCTGCTTCGTCGCGGGGCTGATGGGCATCCAGCAGGACGACATCAAGCGCATTCTGGCCTACTCGACCATCTCGCAGCTGGGTTACATGGTGCTCGGGATCGCGGTCGCGCCGGTCGAAGGGGTGGCGATGTTTCACCTCATCACGCACGCTTGCTTCAAGTGCCTGCTCTTCCTCTGCGCCGGATCGGTCATCATGGGCATGCACCACGAGCAGGACATCTGGAAGATGGGAGCGCTGAAGAACAAGATGCCGCTCACGTTCTTCGCAACCGTGATCGGTGGGCTGGCGCTCATGGGCTTCCCGTGGATCACGAGCGGGTATTTTTCGAAGGATCTGATCATCGAATTTGCGTATCAAGCGGGCCCGGCTTGGTTCTGGCTTGCCGCTGGCGGGGTCTTTATCACAGCGCTCTACACGACGCGGCTGCTCTGGGTGGTCTTCATGGGAAGTCCGCGGAGCGAGGCTGCGAAGCACGCGCACGAGTCGCCGCTCATCATGGTCGTGCCACTGGCGATCCTCGCGATCCCGTCGATCATCCTCGGCTACCCAATTTTTCAGGAGATCTTCGTGACGATCGAGCATCCCGAGCATTCGCCGTTCTGGGTGCCGCTGTTGCTGAAGGCGCTGGTATTCGTTGGGATTGCGACCGTGATCGCGATCTACCGGGGGTCGCCGACGAAGGACCCGATCCGCATCCCGCTTTTCGCCAATCGGCTCTACATCGACGCACTTTACGCGCAGCTGGTGCGCTGGGGACAGGATGGTGCGGCGGCGGTGTCGGCCTTCGTTGATCGCTGGGTGATCGATGGGGTCGGCGTCGGGCTGAGTTCCAAACTGACCTGGGCCTTCGGCTTCTCGCTGCGGTTTCTCCAGTTGGGGAACTTGCAAGCTTACGCCTTCTTCTTTGGCGCGGGTGTCATCGCCCTCATCTATTATCTGATCGTGGTGCCGTCATGAGCGTGAGTCCGTTGTTATTTCTAACGCTCGTTCCACTGCTGGGCGCATTGCTCATCCTGGTCGCGGGCGAAGCCCAATTGGTGGGTCGAGTCTTCTCGGCTGTCCTGCTCGCGCTCACCGCCGTCCTGCTCTTTCGCTATGACCTCGAGGTGGGCGGGTATCAATTCGTCTCGTCGCTCGACCTCGCGACCGGATTGGGGATCTCACTCGCTTTCGGTGCGGACGGGCTGAGTCTGGCGATGCTGCTGTTGGCGGCAATCGTGACGGTCGCAGCGGTGTGGTTGATCCCGCCGACGACGGAGCGAGTGGATCTCTTTACGGCGTGCGTGCTGCTCATCAGCGCCGGAGTGGTGGGAGCATTCTCGTCCATGGACGTGCTGGTTCTCTACGCGTTTCACGAGCTAGCGCTCATCCCGACGTTCCTTCTCATCGGCATCTGGGGGTCGGGCGACCGGCAGGCGGCTGCTTGGAAGGCGACGATCTACCTTGGTCTGGGGAGTTTCGTTCTCTTGCTCGGGATCTTGGGACTCTACGCGGCGATGCCGGAGGGGGCGCGCAGCTTTCACATCATCGCGATCCAGACGGCCGCGATGAACGGGACGCTGAACGCTCCGGTTTGGGTCTTCTTCCTCCTGTTCTTCGGCTTTGCCACCCTGGTCTCGTTGTTTCCGTTCCACACTTGGGCTCCACAAGCTTACGCGAGCGCTCCGACGCCGGCGGCGATGCTGCACGCTGGGGTGCTCAAGAAATTTGGACTCTACGGCCTCATCCGCATCGTGATCCCGGTCTTTCCAGAAGAGATTCAGCAGTATCTGACTCTGTTTCTGGTGCTGATCGCGGCGAACCTGCTCTACGTCGGGTTGGTGACGATCGCGCAGAAGCGGCTCGATTGGATGCTGGGGTATTCCAGCGTCATGCACATGGGCTACATCTTCCTCGGGGTGCTCGCGATGAACGAGCTGAGCACGAGCGGAGCCGGGTTGCTGATGGTGGCGCACGGACTATCGATTGCGGCGTTGTTTGCGCTCTGCGGGACGCTGCGGGAGCGGACGGGGACGCTAGAGTTCTCGGAGTTGGGCGGTCTCGGCAAGGTAACGCCGACGATGGGCTTACTGTTTGGCTTCGCGGCGATGGCCTCGATTGGACTCCCGGGCTTCGCGAACTTTCCCGGTGAGTTGCTGGTCTTCTTCGGGGCGTTCAGCGGCGCGGGCGGGCTGGGAGATGGCCTGAATGGGATGCAGATCGTGACGGTGATCGGCGTCTGGGGGGTGGTGATCTCAGCGGTCTACATGCTGCGAGCTTACCGGAAGGTCTTCTTTGGCTCGATGCCCGAGCGGTGGGCGGGACTCGCTGACATCTCGTTCTGGCCGAAAGTCTCGGTCATCTTTCTCGTGGTCGCTCTGCTCGTCTTCGGATTTCGACCGCAGTTGCTCCTTCAGTTCGTGACCCCATCGATTTTGCTGCCGTGAACCCGCTGATTTTAGAAACTTCCGTCGTCTGCCTCGGCATCGTGCTGCTGATGGTCGAGGCGTTTTTCACGAAAGCGCCCAAGGCCGTCTTCGCCTACGGCGGGATCGCTGGTCTCCTGGTGGTGCTGGGACTGTCGTTCTTCGTCGACCCTGCGGCGATTGCAGCGGAGTCGCCGACGGCGCGTTTCTACCTTGCCGATCCCCTCGCGATGCTCTTCAAGCAATTTGCGCTGGTGACGACGATCTGCGTGCTGGTGATGTCCATCGACTACGCGCCAGTGATCCGGAGATTCATCCCGGGCGTGACCGGAGAGGCGGGCGTGGGCGAGTTCTTCGTGTTGCCGTTGTTCACTTGCGCTGGGTTAATGTGGATGGCCTCGGCGGCGGACTTTGTTTCGATCTTTGTCGCGCTGGAACTCGTGACGATCTCGTTCTACGTGCTGGTCGCTTACCTGCGGAAAAGTCCGACCGGCCTAGAAGCGGCCACGAAGTATCTCATTCTTGGCGCCTATCTACCGGCTTCCTCGTTTACGGGATCACGTGGATCTTCGGGATGACGGGGCAGACGAACCTCGCCGCGATCGGGCTGTCGCTCGCGACGATGCCGAGCGTGAACCTCACGGCGCTACTCTTCGGGGTCGCGCTGGTGCTGGTCGCGCTGGGATTCAAAGTGGCGGCTGTGCCGTTCCAATTCTGGGTTCCCGACGTTTACCAAGGAGCGCCGACACCGATCACGGCATTCCTTTCCGTCGGCTCGAAGGCAGCGGGCTTTGTCGTGCTGCTCCGGGTACTCGAGCCTTTCTACGTGCTGCCTGCAGTCCAGGCAAAGCTCGTTCCGGCACTTGCGATCTTGGCGGGCGCAACGTTGATCTACGGCAACTTGGCGGCCATGCCGCAGACGAATTTCAAGCGGCTGCTGGCGTATTCTAGCATCGGGCACGCCGGGTATCTGCTGATGGGCGTCGCGAGTATCGGGGCGGTGATGGCGGGCGCGGCAATCTCATTTTACCTGGTTGCGTATCTGTTCACGACGATGCTCGCGTTCATCGCGCTGGTGGTCGCTTCGAAGGCCGTCGGGGGCGACGACATCGCGGCGTTCAACGGATTGGGGAAGCGCGCGCCTTGGCTGGCGGCTGGGATGTTGCTGGCGATGCTCTCGTTGGCAGGAATTCCGTTTACGGCTGGTTTCTTAGGGAAGGTGTTTATCTTTCAAGCGGCTCTGGCCGAAGGACACCTCGTGCTCGTTGGCATCGGCGTCGTCACGGTGGCGGCTGGCTTTTACTATTATCTAAAAATCGCGCGGGCGATGTATTGGCAGGCCCCACCGGAGGGAGCCGTGGTGATCGAGTCTTCCGCCGCGGCAAAGGTCGCCATGGTCGTGCTTGCAATCGCTGTTGTGCTATTCGGGGTCTACCCGCAGCCGATTCTCGGGTTGTTCGAGTAAGTCAACCGGGCGGTGAATCGATTGGTCAGTCGAGCAAAGAGCAGAATGTTGGAACGAATTGTCAGCTGGTCCGGCTGGAAATCGGCGTTCTTCGAGATCCGGACATTGACCGCTCTGCTGGTGTTAGCCAGTTGCGGGTGGGGCTTTCTCGAGCTGGCCGACGAAGTGCGGGAAGGGGCAACCGAGCAGTTCGACCGATCTGTCTTAGTGGCTTTCAGGCAGCCCGGCGATCTCTCCACTCCCATTGGCCCGGCGGCTCTTCAGCGCGTGGTGCGCGACGTGACCTCGCTCGGGAGCGCCGCGCTGCTGACGTTGATTACGCTGCTTGCGGCAGGCTGGCTGACCCTCAGACGAAGGTGGAGCCTGGTGGCGCTGCTCCTCTTCTCCGTCGGCGGAGCCACGATCCTGAGCACGGTGTTGAAGGCCTCCTTCGACCGCGAGCGGCCCGAGCTGGCGTTTCGTTTGATGCCAACGATTGACATGAGCTTCCCGAGCGGGCATTCGACTCTCGCGGCCGCTACGTTTCTGACCATTGGATTGTTGTTGTCCGCCTCGACGGTTGTCCGGCGCGAGAAGTTCTATCTCATGGGTTGGGCGATTTTCCTCACCGTGATCGTGGGACTCTCGCGACTGTATCTCGGGGTGCATTTCCCGACCGATGTCCTGGCTGGGTGGTGCATCGGAACGGCTTGGGCGCTGGCCTGCTCGCTGGTCGCGCGATACTTGCAAACGCGGGCGGCGGTCGGCGGCGAGCTAGCGAAATAACTGGTCCTGACTGCTGGGAGGCAACCGGCACGCGAGGCGGACGCGTTTGGAATGGGGCAGTGACGAGATCTGCTCTCTCGAGTCGGATGTCTGCAAGCACGCGGTTATGAGATTTTCGATCAACACGGTTTTTGCGAGCGTTCTAGCTCTGCTGGTGATCAATTTCTTCGTGCAGAGGCATTCCGTCGACGTCCTGGCGGGCGAACAGCGGCGGCTAGCGGAATTGCAGGGGCTGCGGATCGACGTCCAGGCGTTGCTCGCCACGTATCTCGACGCGGAGACCGGCCAGCGCGGATTTTTGCTCACGGGAAACAGTGCTTACTTGGGACCTTACCAAGATGCAGCGGCGAAATTGTCTGAAAGTGTCGTGAAGACGACGGGGAGTCTCGCACCTCGATCTTTCTTGCAGGAGTTGCGGGAGAGAATGCGCTCGTTCGAGACCGCTAAGCTGACGGAGCTGGCCGAAGTGCTGCGGTTGAACCGAGAAGAAGGACGAGAGGCGGCGGTGGCGCTCATCAACACGAACGCCGGTCGCGAAAGCATGGAGCAATTGCGCCGGGAATTGGCAGCGGCGGACGAGGAGTTGGCGGCGAAGTCCCGGGAAGTGCTCGAGCAGGCGGCGGCCCGGCAAACTCTCAATGACTGGCTCCGGATCGCGTCGACGCTGATGTTGATCCTCGGCGTTTCTTTTCTGTTCTATCTGATCCGTCGTTACCTCCGGCAGCGCGATACTTCGTTGCGGCAGGCCGCAGCGGCGAAAAACGAGCTGCAAAGATCGCTGGCTTCAAAGCGTGCGGCCCACAGTGAGGTGGCGCACGCGAACCAGCTCAAAGATGAATTTCTGGCCGTGGTCTCGCACGAGTTGCGAACACCTTTGAACGCGATCCTCGGCTGGACAAGCTTGCTGAGGCAGGGCAGCAATGACGAGAAAGAACTCGGCGAGGGCTTGGAGACCATCGATCGAAACGCGCGGGCCCAAGCTCATCTCATCGACGACCTGCTGGACGTATCGCGCATCATCACCGGTAAGGTTCGGCTACAGATCCGGCAAGTTGACCTGCGCGTGGTCGTGGTGGGCGTAGCCGATGGGTTGAGGCCAGCGGCGAAAGCTCGCGGGGTAGAGCTAGTCGTCACGGCAACTCCGGATTCGGCTTGGGTGCTTGGAGACGTTGATCGACTCCAGCAGGTGGTCTGGAACCTCCTGTCGAACGCGATCAAATTTGCGGCCAAGGCCGGTCGCGTGGATGCCGCGTTGGAAGTCGAGGGGTCGAACGTGGTGTTGGAGGTGACGGACGACGGGCTGGGGATCTCCGACGAATTTTTGCCGCGGATCTTCGAACGGTTTTCGCAGCAGGACTCCGGGTCCGCGCGCGGGAAGAGTGGTCTCGGGCTGGGATTAGCAATCTCCCGGCACCTGGCGGAACTCCACGGTGGATCAATCGCCGCCGACAATCGGAAAGACCGGAGCGGGGCGAAGTTCCGCGTCGAAATTCCGGTCCTGGCGGTTCGAGATCTCCAGCAAAGCAAGGGTGTGCTCGAGGGCGACCAGTATTCTGTGCCGGTGCTTCCGGCGGCGACGGAAAAGGTCAATCGGTCGGACTTAGCTTTGGAAGGGATCAAGCTGCTAGTCGTCGATGATCAACCGGATACGACGATGGTGATGACGCGAGTGTTGTCGCGGGCGGGAGCAGAGGTGCGAGCGGCGGCGTGCGTGGCGGCTGCGATGGAGATCCTCGACGGTGGGGAATGGCGACCGAACGGGGTGCTTTCGGACATCGGAATGCCCGACGAGGATGGATATTCGTTGATTCGGAAGCTTCGGGACCACGAAGCGGACGAGGTTCGTTCGCTACGAGTGATGGCGATCACCGCCTTCGCGCGGGAACGGGATCGGGACCAAGCGATTCAGGCGGGCTTCGATGAACACCTCGCCAAGCCGGTCGACGCGGTCGCTTTGGTAAGGAAGGTTGCCGCGCTTCTCGGACGGTAGATCCTTCGTCCAAGCGGGACCGTCTTGACCCGAAGTGGGAGAGCTACGGAGTAGGCGAGGGCGAAGGCTGGTTCTTCCCCGTCACTTCGCGGAAGGCATCTCCGATGCTTCGCCCAGCGTCTTTGAAGGCGGCACCAACTCCTTCGACGGCGTCCTGCGCGTCGCGGAGGGAGTTGACCATGCGCGCCGAGCGGAAATCGGCTCGGAGGCTTTCTTCGCTGGCGCGGTAGGTCTTTGCCTCGGCGGTCTTGTTCTTCAGTTCGAGTTGATCGATCTGTTCGTCGAGCTTGGCGAGGCTGCCTTCGACCTGAAGTTGGCGGGCTTCGGTGGGTTCGGCTTTGTATTCGGCCAATTGTTGACGCGTTAGCTCGATGGTGGTCTGAGGGCTTTCGCCGCACGAGGTGACGAAGATCGAGAGCGCGAGGGCGGTGGAGGCGAGGGCAAGGCGGCGCATCGGGTCGGGGTCAGATGGTCGAGAAGGTGTCCTCGGCGGGCTTGGCCCCGACTTTGGTCTGAATCGAGTCGCGGTTGGCGGCGAGATGGCGGGCGATGTGATACACCTCTTCGGGGTCGGCGGTGAGAGCGGTCGAGATCGCTTCGGCAGTCTTGGGTTCGGCCGTTAGTTCCCCGAGAACTTGCCCTTGGAGATCGATCACCGCGGCGGCGGCCTTTTTACCCGCCTCGACACCAGGCTGGTGGTAGGCGTTGACGTTAACGAGGGTGCCGTAGAATCCAACGGCGCGTTCGTAGAGAGCGATGAGCGCTCCGAGGTTGAAGGCATCGACGCGGGGCAGGCTCACGGTGATCGATTCGCGGTCGCTTTCCGAGAGGGCTTTGCGGGTACCTCGGAGAAATCCTTGGAGGAAGTCGCCAGCGGTCGCGCCGGGCGCGACTTCGGGGTCCTGCCCGGGGGCGGATTCGTGGGTCTCGATGAAGGTGACGAAGAAGTTGTTCACGCCGTCGCGGAGCTGTTGCACGTAGGCGTGCTGGTCGGTCGAACCCTTGTTGCCGTAGACGGCGATCCCCTGGTTCACCACGGTGCCGTCGAGATCGAGGCGTTTGCCGAGGGACTCCATGACGAGCTGCTGGAGGTATCGGCTGAAAAGCAGCAGGCGATCTTTGTAAGGAAGAACGACCATGTCCTTCTTGCCCACCCCGTCACCCGAAGCAAACCACATGAGGGCAAGGAGCATGGCGGCGTTGCCGGTCTGATCGGCGACACGGGTCTTCGTATCCATTGCCTTCGCACCGTCGAGAAAGCCGGTGACGTCGAGGCCTTGGATGGCCATGGGGAGAAGGCCGACGGCGCTCATGATGGAGGTGCGCCCACCGATCCAGTCGAACATCGGAAAGCGGCGCAGCCAGCCCTCGCTCTGGGCCGTGCGGTCGAGAAGACTGTCGACGCCGGTGACGGCGACAAATTGCGGGGCGAACGGGATGTTCGCTCGTTCGAAAGCCGTCTGGGTGGCGAGCATCGCGTTGCGCGGCTCTTGGGTGCCGCCGCTTTTTGAGATGACCGCGACGAGGGTAGTCGCGAGATCGGGCCCGATCTGGGCGAGGACTTTCTGAAATCCGTCGGGGTCGGTGTTGTCCAAAAAGTGAAGGCGGATCGGGTTGCTGGGCTCCCAAAGCGCGTCGGCCACGAGCTCCGGGCCAAGGGCGGAGCCGCCGATGCCGATGGAAAGAAAATCGGTGAACTTCGAACCGTTGGCAGCAGTGATCTCGCCAGCGTGGACGGCGCGGGCGAACTTGAGGATCTCGTCGCGAGTGATCTCGACGTCGGCCCGAAGCTCGGCGGTGGGAGCCAGCGAAGCGTCGCGCAGCCAGTAGTGGCCGACCATGCGGTCCTCGTCTGGATTGGCGATCTCTCCCGCCTCGAGAGCGTCCATCGCGGCGAAGGCGGCGGAGGTTCGAGATTGCATCGACTCGAGAAAGTCGTCTTCGAAGTCCATGCGGCTGACGTCGACCGAAAATCCGAGGTCCTCGTAGCGGAGGAAATACTTCTGGAAACGGGGCCAGAGCGAGGTTGAATCCATGGGGGCGACGGTCCTAGATTCGGCTGGCAATGGCAAACGCAAAACCTGCACCTGAAGAAGCCACACTGGGTGCCGTGGTGGTGTGCGAGACGGTGGAGGAGACGGTGGCTCTGGGGGCGAGATTCTCGGCAGGATTAGTGGGCGGCGAGGTGATCTCGCTGGAAGGCCCGCTGGGGGCGGGAAAGACTCATTTTGCGAAAGGGCTGGCTCGTGGGATGGGATTCGTGGGGCCGGTGAGCAGCCCGACCTTCACCTTGGTCCAGGAATACGAGGGCGGGCGATTGCCCATCTACCACTTCGATTTCTACCGACTGGAGCGGGCCGAAGAACTGGTGAATCTGGCCTTCGAAGACTACTTTGACGGGAGCGGGGTCGTGATTGTCGAATGGGGGGATCGCTTCGGTGGGGCGGCACTCCCCGAGGGTGCGGAGCGGATCCGGATCGCGGTGGATGGAGCTTCGCGGCGGTTTGCTCTGAGGCGGTCGGCATGAGGGTGGTGGCCTTCGATTGCTCGACGTCGCGCGGGACCGTGGCCGGAACCGTGGACGGAGAGGTTGTCTTCCGGGAAGATTTTGAGAGTCCGCGGGGGCGGGGCGGACGGTTTTTTCCGGTGCTGGCGGCGGCGATGGCGGCAGTGGAGCGGCCTGACCGAGTGGCGGTCGGGGTCGGCCCCGGGTCCTACAATGGATTGCGCGCGACGGTGGCGGCGGCGGCTGGCTTGCGGCTAGCGACCCAAGCCGATCTGATCGGGGTGGAGTCGGTGCGGTGTCTCGGTGTGCCGGCTGGGGTAACGGAGTTTGTCGCCGTCGGCGACGCCCGGGGTGGATCGGTCTTTCTGGCGAGGGTGCGGGAGCGCCGGGTGGTCGGGGAGATCGAGCTCGTGCGGCGGGCAGACTTAGGAGAGCGATTGGCAGGGATGGGGGTGGCGAGTGTCTTCGCGGTGGGGGCGTTCGAAGATCACGCGGTGCGGACGCCGGATGCTGGGGTGCTCGCGGAGATCGCGGCGGGCGAGGTGGGCGGCACGGAGGTGGTGCCAGTCTACCTGAAGGGCGCGTGCGTGACGGTGGCCAAGAAGAAGGTCGCGGCGTCGGCGTAGGACCGGGGAGGAATCCGTAGATCGGCGGCACTGCTGCGCCGGGCGCTACTTTTGCTTGATCCGGAGGGCGATCTCGGCGGCGAGCCGGGGGCTGATGCCACGGACTTCGGCGATCTTTTCGGGAGTGGCCTTTCGGAGCCGGTCGAGGCTGCCAAACTCGGTGAGGAGGGCTTTTTTCCGGGATTCGCTGACGCCTTCGATGTCGTCGAGGACACTTTCGCTGATGCGTTTCTTGAGCAGAATGCTGTGGTAGCCGTTGGCAAATCGGTGGGCCTCATCGCGAATGCGCTGGAGGAGGCGGAGGGCTCCGCTGGTCTGGGGGAGGCGGGTCGGGAGGGCGCGGCCGGGGCGGTAGATCTCCTCGAATTCCTTGGCTAGCCCGATGATCGTCTGGTTGTGAAGGCCGAGGCGCTGGAGTTCGCCGCAGGCGCTGGAGAGTTGGCCCTTGCCGCCGTCGACGATGATCAGATCGGGGAGGCCGGTCACCCGCTCGGTGGTGAGCCGACTCGTCGCTTCGTCGGGCGGGAGTTGGTTGTAGTCGGCGTCGGGGTCGGTCGCCGCGCTCTCCTTGAGGATCCTGGTGTAGCGGCGGCGAACGACTTCGGCCATCGAGGCAAAGTCGTTCTGTTGCTTGATCGAGATACGGTAGCGGCGGTAGCCCGCGCGGTCGGGGACGCCGTTCTTGAACCGCACCATCGAGGCGACGATGTGGGTGTTGCTGATGTTGGAGATGTCGAAGCACTCCATGATGCGGGGCTCGGTCTCGAGCGCGAGGGCGTCCTTGAGAGCGAGGAGGTCGGCGGCTGGATCGATGGCGGAGGGGAGGGTCTTGCGGGTGAAGCGGGTCATCGGCTTCGTCGTCGTGCGGAGGTCGTCGAGCAGATTGCGGAGGGAAGCGGCTTTCTCGAAATCGAGTTTGGTGGCGGCGGCCTGCATCTCGGATTCGACTTGCTCGATCATCTGCTTCGATTCGCCTTCGAGGAGTTCGCACGCTTGCAGGACGCGGGTCCGGTATTCTTCCTGCGCGATCTTTCCGATGCACGGGGCGGTGCAGTTCTTGATGATGTCGTTGAGGCAATGGCGGTAATCGCGTTCGGTCGGAACGTGGGGTCGGCAGGTACGGAGGCCGAAGCGCTTGCGGATGGCGTTGAGGGTCGTGCGCAGGGCGCCGGCGTTGGCGAAAGGTCCGTAGTAGCGGGCGCCGTCGTCCTTCTTGAGGCGGGTGAGTCCAAAGCGCGGGTAGGGGTCGTCGGGATTGACGCGGACGAGGAGGAAGCGTTTGTCGTCTTTGAAACTGATGTTGTATTTGGGCCGGAACTCTTTGATGAGGCGACCTTCGTAGAGGACGGCTTCGGCTTCGCTTCGGACGACGTGCCACTCGAAGTCCCAGATGCTGTCGATGAGGGCGCGCGTCTTCAGGTCGGCGGTCATCTTGCGCGACGGCATGAAGTAGTTACTGACGCGCTTGCGAAGATCACGGGCCTTTCCGACGTAGATGACGTGCTTGAAGCGGTCGCGCATCACGTAGCAACCGGGCTTGTGCGGGACGTCGTGGAGCTTGGCTTGGAGGTCGGGTTTGGCGGTGGGTGTCACGAGCGGATCTGATCACTCATACCACAAATTCCAGGGGATCGCGAAACGACGCTGGACGGGTTGCGGGGTGCAATGTCAGCGGCGCGGGCGGATGGTTTGTTCGGTGCGGACGTGGGCGATGGAGTCGGGGGGGAGGACGCCGCGCCAGTGGGCACCGGGGTAGACGATGGAGCGGCGGCCGATCAGGCTGCCCGGGCTGAGAACGGCGTTGCAGCCGATCTCGGCGTGGTCGCCGATGATGGCACCGAATTTCCGCAGGCCGGTGTCGGCGGGTCCTTTCTGGGTGGGGACGGCCACGTTCGCGTGGTCGAGGCGGACGTTGGACAGGATCACGCCGGCGCCGAGGTGGGCCTTGTGGCCGAGGATGGAGTCGCCGACGTAATTGAAATGCGGGATCTGGGCGTCGTCGAAAACGAGGCAATTTTTGAATTCGCACGAATTCCCGGCGACGACGCCGTTCCCTAGAATCACGTTCTCGCGGATGTAGCAGCCGTTGCGAATCTCGCAATTCTCGCCGATCCAGGCGGGACCCTTGATCAAAGCGCCGTGTTCGATGACGGTGCCCTCGCCGACGTAGACGTTATCGCTTACAAAGGGGCGGCCAACCATTTTGCCAAGCAGGGCAGGCTTGAGGCGGAACTTGAGGTAAGTGTGGATCTCGGGGAGGGCTTCCCAGACGGCGGAGACCTTGTCGAAAATGACGCGGTGCTCGGTGTGGTCGAGGTCAAGGTAGTCGGTGGGAGAATGCATGGAAATTTCGAATACAGGATAAACCGCAGATTTCGCGGATCACGCAGAGGGCTGGGATCGAACGACTCTTTTGATGCCGAGGGTCGAATTTTTGAAGTTGAGGATGAGCGCGATTTCGAGGCCAGTTATTGCGAGATATCCGAGCATTTGTGCGACGTGGTCGGGCGAAAATGCGGTGACGACTTTTGTGTCCACGATGACTTCCTCCGAGACGATCAGATCGGGGATCAAGGTGCCGATGAGTTTCTGGCGGTAGTAAACAGGGAATCGCTTCTGTTGCTCAATCGAGAGACCAAGGTGTTCGAGTTCGATGAAGAGCGCGTTCTCGTAGAGCTTCTCGTCGAGGCCAGGTTTGATCTCATTTAGCACGTTCATCGCGCCCCCGATGATCGTCTTGGTGAGTTGTTGATGGGGATAATCCGAACTCATTTCTGCGAGATCAGTGAAATCGGCGGTTCATTTTGCTAAAACTTTCTGTCCGTCTTTCGTGTCTTTGACGGTCCAGCCAGCGGTGGCGAGTTGGTCGCGGATTTGGTCGCTGGTGGCGAAGTCTTTCGCGGTTCTCGCGGCGGCGCGCTGGTCGATGAGTGCCTGGATCTCTGCGGGGATGGCTGCTTTTTCGCCCTCAAATTGGAGGACGCTTTGGATGGTGTCGCGGCCTTCGCGGAGCGTTTGGAGATCGGAGGCGGCCACGCCTTTGTCGTCGAGGCGTCGGTTGGTTTCGGAGATCGTGGTGAAAAGAGCCGCGAGGGCGGCGGAGATGTTGAGATCGTCGTCGAGGGCCTCGGCGAAGGCGTCGAGGGTGAAGTCGGCGGGTTCCGCCGCGGGGCTGGCGGTCGCTTCGTCAAGGCGAGTCGACCAAGCGTCGATGCGGTGGAGCGCGGCGCGGGCGGCCGAGAGACCGTCTTCGGTGAAGTTGAGCGGTTCGCGGTAACGAACGGCCAGGAGGGCGTAGCGGACCTCGCGACCGGTCCAACCATTTTCGATCAAATCTCGCAACGTGAAAAAATTGCCCGCGCTCTTGGACATCTTCTGGCCGTCGACCATGAGGTGCCGGCAATGCAGCCAAAGGCCGACAAAGGGCTGGCCGGTGCAACATTCCGTCTGCGCAATCTCGGCTTCGTGGTGGGGGAAAATGTTGTCCTCGCCGCCGCAGTGGATGTCGATCCTGTCGCCGAGGATCTCCGTTGCCATCGCGCTGCACTCGATGTGCCAACCGGGCCGGCCGCGACCCCAAGGGCTGTCCCAAGCGACGTCGCCGTCGTCGCTGTCCCAGGCTTTCCAAAGCGCGAAGTCGCCGATGGCTTCCTTCTCGTACTCGTCGCTGCTGATTCGCCCGGTCGGTCTGAGTTCGTCGAGGTTGAGGTGGGCGAGCTGACCGTAGGCGGGGAAGCTGGCGATGCGGAAATACACGGATCCGTCGTCGGCTTGATAGGCGTGCCCGCGCTCGATGAGCGTCGAGATCATGGAGATCATCCGGGGCACGTGGGCCGTGGCTTCGGGAAAATGGTCGGCGCGCTTGATGCGCAGGGCGTCGAGATCTTCAAAGAAAGCGCGCTTGAAGGGTGCGGTGAACTCATCGAGAGGAACGCCCGCCTCGCGCGAGCCGCGGATGGTCTTGTCGTCGACGTCGGTCAGGTTCATCACCCGGTCGACGGCGTAGCCACGGGATTCGAGGTGCCGCTGGAGCAAGTCTTCGAAGACGTAGGCCCGGAAGTTGCCGATGTGGGCGTGATTGTAGACCGTGGGGCCGCAGGTGTAGATCGACAGGGCTTTCGAGGTCGGATCCAGCGGGGTGAAAGCTTCGATCCGGCGAGTGAGAGAATTGAAAAAGCGCACGAGGATCAGGGTCGGTCGACGGTCGCGACGGCCATGGCGGCGATCCCTTCGGCGCGCCCGATGAACCCCATCGTCTCATTGGTGGTGGCCTTGATGCCGATGCGGTCGGGCGGGAGTCCGAGCGCCGCACCGAGGGAGGACTTCATCGCCGCGAGGTGGGGGGAGATCTTCGGCTCCTCGGCGATGAGGGTGGCATCGACGTTGACGAGGGTGGCGGGTTTTGCGCGGAGGATAGTCAGGACCTTTGTCAGAATGTCTAAGCTGCTGATACCGCGGATGGATTCGTCCGTGTTGGGAAAATGGTGACCGATGTCGGACTCGCCGATGGCGCCGAGAATGGCGTCGGCGACCGCGTGGGCAAGAACGTCGGCGTCGGAGTGGCCGTCGAGTCCGTGGGAATGGGGGATCTCGACGCCGCCCAGGACGAGAGGGCGGCCTTCGGTGAAGCGGTGGACGTCGTAGCCAATGCCGGTGCAATTCATAAGAAGTCTTCGGATAACACGGATGACACGGATGGTGGAATACATTGGAACGCCCGGGAACGGACATTCCTAACGATCCGTGAAATCCGTGCTATCCGTGGTTTAAATCGAAGTCGATCCGTCCGCTTTGCGCGGTGATGGCGTATTTCTCGACCTCGTTTGGGCGCGGGGTAAGCTTCACTGTTCCGCCCGCCGTCTCGACAAGAAGCAGGCCAGCGGCGATGTCCCAGAGTGAGATGAGGGTCTCGCTGTAGAGATCGAGGCGGCCGGAGGCGACGTAAGCGATGTCGAGCGAAGCGCTCCCCATCATCCGGCATTTCTTAGCGGATCGAAGCATGCGTTGGAAAAGAGGCAGACTGTCGTTGACGGATTCGAGCGTCTTCGAGACGCCGACCGAGACAATGGCTTCCGCCAATTGGCTGCGTTCGCTGACGGCGATGCGGATGCCATTGAGCGTCGCGGGCTGGCCGCGTTCGCACGCCCAGAGCTCGTCGCGCATCGGATCGTAGATGACGCCGACCACGATCTCACCGTGGGATCGAAGTGCGATGGACACAGCGAAATGGGGGACGCCGTAGAAAAAATTGACCGTTCCGTCGATGGGGTCGACGATCCACTGGTGGTCGGAGGCTTGGTCGCCGCGGACGCCTTCCTCGCCGTAGACGGCGTGGTCCGGAAATTTTGCGAGGAGGATCGACTCGATCAAGGTCTGCGAGCGCCGATCAAGTTCGATCTTGATGTCGTGAGCGAGGTTTTCGTCGACCGTGATTGGCCGACCGAAGTTCGCCCGCAGGAGGCCGCCAGCAGCTTGAGCGGCCTCGATGGCGACCTGAAGTTCCTCGTTCATCTAGCAAGTAAAACCACGGATCGTCGCCGTTGGGCACGAAGAAACTCTTCGACCGTCGACAGCGAACGCGTTCCAACCGACGCCATAAATAGAGGTTTCCTGTAGTAGACAGTCAGGAAACTTTGCGGTAGATTGCCTTATGGTTCGGTTCCTCGTTCGTTTTGCAGTATTCAGTCTGGCAACGTATTTCGTTTGTCGGGGAATCCTGTCTCTGGCCGGAACGAATTCGCTTGGAACGGCGGTCGGTCCGATTTTTACGGTTCTCTCTCTTGTTTGTGGCGCGTTTTTTGCGTTGATCGCGCCGACGGAGCGGAAGGAGGAGTTGGTGGTCGAGCGGTTCGACGACGCAGAGTCAGCTCGCTTGGGAACGCAATTTGCGATGATGACGGCCGCCGAGCGTCGCCGCCTGTATTCTGGCCCAGAACGTCGAAGCGGACCCGCTCGGGGGAAAGCCGCTCGGGACGCGAGACCCGTCGCCGAAAAGCCGGGTCTCGTCAAAGCTTCCTAGTCGCTGCTCGGCTGCGAAGATGCTTCGGCGTCGGGTGTCGTGGTCGGCGGGATGGTCGCCGGGCTTGCGGAAGGCTCCGGGGTAGGCGTGGGGGTGGGCCAAGGTTTGATCACGTCTTCCCAAACGTGAAGATCGGCGGGGGTGAGCCCGAGGTCGGCTAGATAACCGGAGACTTTCGACTGCCAGCGAGCGAGGTCTGGCGGCGCGGACTTCGGATCAGCGGTGCCGGGGAAGACGAGATAGGTCACATCGAGCGAACTCACGGGGCGCGAGTAAGCGGAGCTTCGCGGATTGAGTTCCTTCGTCAGACGAAGCGAGGCCTCGCCCATCTTGAACGAAGGACCAACGTCGCCGAGGAGGGCGGGATAGGTGACGCCTTCGTAGACCACGGCAGCGTAGTCCCCGACCTGCGGAGCGAAGGGTCCGCTGGCGTCGCGAATCATGAATCCGGGCAGCACAATGAAGGGGTCGGCGGCGGAGATGAGGAAACTGTAAACGTCGATTTCGTAGAGAGTCGCCTTCTCGTGGGCGATAGTCGCCTCGAGTTGGCGATTGCGGGCGACGGGCAAGCCAACAATCTCGTATTCCTTCTCGGCTTCGGCGAGAAGCCGCTTGGTGGTCTCGAGGAAGGGGTTGGGGCGATCAGTGGTGCGCTTCCAACGGTAGCTTGTCTGCGGCTGGAAGAACATCGATGAGCCATCGACAGGGTAATTGCGATCACCGTCGGAGCCATCGGTGTTGACGTCCATGTCGCCTTGGAGAAAGAGGGCGCGTCGGCCGGTCTCGGCGTTCTGCAGTTCGAGAATGGTGTCGCAATCGAAGAAATTGTGACGAGTGAGGAGCGTGTCGAGGCGGTTTAGTCGGGCCTTGGTGTAGTCGATCTTGAGTTCGTAGAGCCGAGCGAAAGCGGGAGAAACGCGGGCGCTGGAGAAAAGCTCGGCGAGTCCGGGTAGGGCGGTAGCAAGATCGGGAGAGTTTCGAGAGACGGCGGCGAAGTCCGCGCTCGGACTCGGGATCCGAGCTTCCACGGTGAGTCGCAGGGCGTAACTGTCGTCGTCGGCGCGGTCCTCAGCGGCCGTCCGATCACTCGGCACGGTGACGAATCGACTCTCGACCAGGACGTCGTTGTAGAGCTTCGAGACGTCGATCTGTTTGCGGGGGACTTGCGGCGGCGCGGGTCGGGAAGGCTTGGACGATGTCGGAGCCGGGCTTGCGCTGGCGGATGATTGGTGATCGGTGATCGGTGGGGTGCTGGGCGAGGGCTGCGACTCGGGATCAAGCTGCTCCTCCCGAGGGGGCGGATCGCAGGCGGTCAGGGACACCGCAGCAGAAAGTAGGAGAAACGAGAGACCCCAGCGCATCGTTGACCAATAACCAAAAATCTCGAACCAACAACTCCCCGGCACTCACGTGTGCCCGAGAAACGCCGAATGCACGTCGTGAGGGATGTCGATCATGTGGTAATCCGATGACGCCACGAAGAGGAGCGATTGCTTACCTTTGCCGAGGAGATGATTGTTCGAGTCGTGCACTTCGTGCTCGAGGGTCACGAACTTCCGGTTGAATCCCGAGATGCGGATCCGGACGGCTACAGCTTCGAACTCGCGCGTTTCGCGGACGAACTTGTGCTCGAAGGAGCGGGTGAGGATGTAAAACGGTGTCTCCGCGATGTTGAACTTTGGCATCACTCGGTTGAAGAAAAGTTCCCGCGTCTTACCGACCCACATAGCGTACATGCCGAAGTAGACATTGCCGACCGAGTTGGTGTCGGCGTAGGTCGCGATGAAGCGGTGAACAAACCATTTGTCTTCCTCGAAATTTCCACCGAGGTCGTGTTTGAAGTGCTGAGTTGTGAGCGGGGACTGCTGAACGGTGGTTGCCTGCGTCGGAGCGGCTGGTTCGAACGAACGGTCCGCGGGGGCGTTGAGTTCGTCCGCGTCGGTGGTGAACTCTTCGGCGGAACCGGGCTTCAGGAGCAGCCAGAGGATGTAGGCGAGCGGGAGGAGGGACCCGATCATTTGGAAGAGCGGGTTACGGAGGAAGTATCCGAAGGCAAAGATGACGACGGCCAGACTGCCAATGCTGAACATCTTGATCTGCGGAATCGCGTTCGCCGGGCTGTTCAGGAAGCAACGCACGATCCCAAGCGTCGCGTAGCCGACGAAGAACGTGCCGTAGAAGATCATAAAATACTCGAGTTCCAAGCCGACGACGACCGAGGCGAGACCGATGATCCCACAGACGACCAGAGCGGGGATGGGCGACGTGACGAGCTTCGTCGGGATGAGCGAGAAGATCGGGTGATTACTGGCTTTGACGTTGGATTGCAGGAACCAGCGCAGGGCGATGTAGCCACTGTCGAGGGTGGCAAGAACGCAGATGGAGACGAAGACGCAGTAGGCTCCGAAGATCCAAGGCGCGACCGGCGATAGGTCGTAAAAAAATCGCATGAGTAGATCCTGACCGTAGGTGTGGCCGGTCGGGCCCGTGCGGATGAAGCTGCTGGCACCCAAGTCGAGCGCCCAGAGAGTGAGTGCTCCGTGGAAGAGCAGGAGTGCGAAAAATTGCGTGCTGCCGCACACGTAGGACCACGCGATCGACACGCGCTCTCGGTGCATCTGGATGGCGCGCTGCCATTGCTGGAGATCGAGCCAAGGGCCAACCAGGAAGCCGACGGTGATCGGAACGACGTAGCCCCAGAAGCTGAGATCGTCGGCGGGGAGTCGACCGGGCAGGAGGGACGTGAGGTCGGAGAAATCGTCGCGCCCGAAGATGAGAATGAGGATCGCAACGAACGCGATGCCGAAGAGCGCGGCGTGCGAGTATTTGATGCGGCGAATGTCAAATTCCTCTCCGAAGAGGATGGCGGCCGCCAAGATGATGAGCAACGTCAGCGGCAGAAACAGGACGGCGGGCTGGAGGTCGAGCGGCTGCCAGACGTAGTGGATGAATGCGAAGATCGTGAGAGTAATGGCGAGGAGCTGATACAGAAAGAAGACGAGTCGGAAAGGCCGCGACCATTGGGTGAAGAAGCCGTTGAGCGAATCGGCACCGGGCGTGCGATTGGCAATGATCTGAGTGACGAGGCCAAACGCCATGAGACCGAGGAAATTTGGAATCGCAAATAAGAGCAGTCCGAGGATGCCGAACTGCTGGGTGAACTGGACGGAAAAGAAGAGGCCGAGGCCCCACATCCAGGAGAGCGCAACGGTGTTGCCCCAAAGGATTGGTTTGAGAAAGTTCATGAAAAGTGAGGTTGCCCGCAGAATGAGCGATGGGACGCTAAAGGGACGCGGGTTGAGGGACTGTAGCTGACTTCTTGTTTCGCGCCATTCGCGGGTTTCGCGGGCAACGCATTCAGAAGTTTTTCTGGATCCGGACGCGGGCGCCGGTGCCGACTCGGTCGTAGAGCGCGACGACGTCGCGAGAGCGCATGCGAATGCAACCGTAGCTGGTCGGGGTGCCGATGGTGGCCTCCTCCGGTGTGCCGTGGATGTAGATGTAGCGCCCGTGGGCGTTGCGGTTGCCTGGTTCCTGGCCATCGAGCCAGAGGATGCGAGTGACGATGGGGTCGCGACCGGGGGCATTCACCGCGAGGATCTCTCCGGTGGGGCGGCGATGTTTGAGAACGGCACCAACCGGAAGGTCGGTGCCGATCTTCTCGCGGATCTTGAAACGTCCGACCGGAGTGCGGTTGCTGTTTGGCTCGGACCCCAGACCGAATTTCGAGGTCGAGACGGGGTAGGCTGCGACAAATTCGCCCTCGTCGAGGACGACCATGCGTTGATCCTGCACGCTGATGAGAAGCTCGTGGCGAGTATCTCCTGCGCAACCGGCCAGCAGCAGGGCAACGGATCCCAGGGCCGCAGCGGCGAGCGCCCTCACGCGGCCACGGCGGGGGTGCGGTCGGCGGATGGTGCGGTCAATCGGCTCAGCCAGAAGATGAAGGACTTACCGGAGACGTAGGTAAAACCGACGAAGAACATGAGGATGAACGGGACGGAAGTCCACTGGTGGAGAAGGACCGATTGCCAGGCGCAGTAGGCAAAGTAGATGGCAAAGAGCGCTTCGATCACGGGCAACACGGAAGCGAGCGGGAGGTAAGCCTTGCGCCGGGTGAGGCGGGAGCGGGTGGCGTCGCCGTATTTCGGCGTGCGCGTGAAGCCGGTCTGGTGATTGACCAGCGCCTCGAGGACCGCGCGGGCGTTATTGACCGACATGCCGATGGCGAGAGAGAGAAGGGCGGGGAGAAGCGCCACGTCGCGGATCCAGCCACGCGGATTGAGATGGCGCTGGGCGCAGATGTAAAAAAGGGCGATGGAGACCGTGGTGGCGAGGAAGATCGGCAGATCGACGAGCAGCGTGTTGGTGATGCGATGCTCGCCCGACAGGGTCTGCGGGAGCACGAGAACGCACAGCATCGCCAGGAGGAGGTAGCCGAAGTTGGACGTGAGATGCATCGTCGCTTCGACCTTCACGAGGAGTGGGATCGGCGAAGCCCAGATGCGCCCGAGCAGTTTCTTACAGGTTTGGATTGATCCTTTGGTCCACCGGTGTTGCTGGCTCTTGAAACCATTCATGTCAGGGGGCAGCTCGGCCGGAATGACGATCTCGGGGAGGAAGATAAATTTCCAGCCCCGCAGCTGCGCCCGGTAGCTGAGATCGAGGTCTTCGGTGAGGGTGTCGTGCTGCCAGCCTCCCGCTTCGTGGATGGCCGATCGGCGCCAGACGCCAGCGGTGCCGTTGAAATTGAAGAAGCGTCCGCTGCGGTGGCGAGCGGTCTGCTCGAGGAGAAGGTGGCCGTCGAGAAAGAGGGCTTGGAGGCGCGTCAGCAAAGAGTGGTTGCGGTTGAGGTGGCCCCAGCGCATCTGCACCATACCGATCTTCGGATCGGTGAAGTGATGGATCGATTGAAGAAGGACGTCCGGCTGCGGGACGAAATCGGCGTCCAGAATGAAAACAAATTCTCCGGTGGCGGTCTCCAGGCCGTTCTCCAAAGCGCCAGCTTTGTAACCGGTGCGGTCGGTGCGGTGGATGTGAACGGCGTCGAGGCCGCGATCTCTGAGACGAGCGGTCTCGGATTCCGCGATGGCCCGGGTCTCGTCCGTCGAGTCGTCGAGGACTTGAATCTGGAGGCGGTCGCGGGGGTAGTCCAGTCGCCCAACGGCCTCGAGCAGGCGCTTGACGACGTAGTATTCGTTGAAGATCGGGAGTTGAACGGTGACGGTGGGGAGCTCGTCGAAGTCGGAAGGCGGCTCGATCCGGCGACCGATGTGCTTAAGAAACAGGTAGATGATGGAGTAGCGGTGAAGGCCGTACGCAGAAAGGCCAAGAAGTACGAGGAGGTAACAAACGCTCCACAGCATGTTGTCGAAAACCGTTTCCATCGAATCGGTTAGAAGGTCATTTCAAGCATCAAAACTGGCGCGAAAGAACCCGAAGGGTGCGCGGTCGTCAAGATTGAAAGTCGCTCGGAAACCGCCGGTGCCAGGCTGGCTTTTCGCAGCAACGGGGCGTAGTTTTCTCAGATGAATTCGCTGTTGGATCTGCAAGAGAAGGACCGGGCGCATCACATCCACCCCTTCACCGATCACGCGGGGATGCATCGGGCCGGGACGCACGTGCTGAGCGGCGGTGAAGGGTGTCATCTCCACGGCAAGGACGGGGAGCGGCTGCTCGACGGGCTGGCCGGGCTCTGGTGCGTCAACGTAGGGTACAACTGCGCACCGATCATCGAAGCGGTTCATCGGCAGATGCTGGCTCTGCCGTTCTACCCCTCGTTCTTCAACTCGACGACCGAACCCGCGATCCTCCTCGCCGAGTGGCTGGGAAGGCAGGCGCCGGGGCGGCTCAACAAGGCGGTCTTCTCCAACAGCGGGTCGGAGGCCAACGAGACGGCGCTGAAAATGATCCGGCTGTATCACCAGATCCTCGGGCGGCCAGAGAAGCGCAAGGTGCTGTCGCGGACGTTCGCTTACCACGGTGTGACGCTCGCGACGTCGAGTCTGACGGGGTTGCCGGTCTGCAACGAGCCGTTTGGATTGCCGCTCGCGGACTTCGTGCACGTCCCGGGTCCCTATCGCTACGGGGCGAAATCCGATTTATCCGAAGAAGCGTTCGGGAAGAAATGTCTGGCCGACACGGCCGCGATCATCGAGCGCGAAGGTGCGGAGACCATCTCGGCCATGTTCGTCGAGCCGATCCAAGGCGCGGGTGGCGTGATCGTTCCCCCCGCGGGCTATCTGAAAGGGCTGCGTGAACTCTGCCGCGAGAACGAGATCCTGTTCGTCGCGGACGAAGTGATCACGGCGTTTGGCCGGTTGGGCGCCTGGTTCGCGAGCGAGCTGTGGGATCTCGATCCGGACCTGATGACTTTAGCAAAGGGACTAACCAGCGGTTACCTCCCCCTGGGCGCGACGATGCCGAGCGACGAGATCGCGGAGGTGATCAACTCGGGTGGATATTTCTCCCACGGGTTCACCTACAGCGGGCACCCGAGTTGCTGCGCGGCTGCGTTGGCAAACGTCGGATTCATCGAGGAGAAGAGTCTGCTCTCGGCCGTCCGGGACGAGCTTGGGCCGCACTTTCAGGCGAAGCTCAGCGAGCTGGCGGATCACCCGCTGGTCGCAGAGGTGCGGGGATGTGGATTGATCGGTGCTGCGGAGATCCGGCGCGCGGGCGGCGAGCCGCTGGCCTCGCTGGGGGCCCATGCCTCGGGCCTCATCCGGGAGGAGGGGGCAATCGTCCGGGGGATCCGAGATCTCATCGCGCTCTCGCCGCCGCTGGTCATATCGGTCGACGAGATCGACGAACTCTTCGGGTGCGTGCGGCGGGGATTGGACCGGATGGAGTGATGTCCCGCTCCGACGTGCGGACGCACCAGCGGATCATGCTTCCGAATCAACTGGACTGCGGGCTTTTTGGGCTTGCGCTGCCCATTCGGACGTTGCAGTTTCATCTTCCGCCTCATCAACCCACGACCGAGGCAGGAAGAAAGTAGGTGAAATAAGTTCATGCCGGAAGTTACCGTTCGAAAAGGAGAGCCCATTGACCGCGCGCTCAAGCGCCTGAAGTCCAAATTGGAGACCGAAGGAGTGCTGGAAGAAGTCCGCCGTCTCCGCGCGTTCGAGACGCCTACGCAGAAGATGCGCCGAAAGGCGAAGTCCAACGCGAAGAAGGCCAAGCAGAAGTTCCGCTTCAATTTTAACCTGAACTAATTTCAGGCGCACCACGTGCCGAAAGTTCTGATCGCCGGCTGTGGCTTCCTCGGGGAAGCCGCCGCCGGTTTTTTCGTGGCCGCGGGATGGCGGGTCGTGGGGATGACCGCAACTCGAGACTCGGCCAAAGCGCTGAAGGGAAATGCATTTGAGGTCGAAGTCGGCGATCTCGGCAATGTGGCTTCGGTTGCGGGCATCGTGGAGAGCGCGGGGCCATTCCAGTGTGTCGTGCATTGCGCGAGCTCGGGGCGGGGCGGGGTCGAGGCCTACCAAAGGGTCTACTGCGATGGGATGGCAAATCTCGCGCGGGCTTGCGAAGGAGCGCAGTTGGTCTTCACCGGGAGCACATCGGTCTACGGCCAGGCCGACGGCGCGGTGGTGGACGAGCGGAGCGCAACCCAACCAGATCGAGAGACGGGGCGTCTACTCCTCGAGGCGGAGCGGATCAGTCTCGAAGCTGGCGGTTCGGTCGTGCGGTTGGGGGGCATTTACGGTCCCGAACGGTCGGTGCTGCTGCGGAAATTCTTGGAAGGCACCGCACGGATCGAAGACGGTGGCGGGCGCTGGATCAACCAAATCCACCGCGATGATGCGGCGATGGCGCTCGTGCATTTGGTCACGTCCGAGGCCGACGCGGGAGTCTACAACGCGGTCGACGACGTCGCTGCGACCCAGCGAGAGGTTTACGGCTGGCTGGCAGAAGCCACTCAGTGCCCGATGCCCCCGGATGGGAAGATCGACCCAGATCGCAAACGTGGGGTCACGAATAAGCGTGTCTCGAACGCGAAACTGCGGGCCGCGGGTTGGGTGCCGCGCTTCCCGAGTTATCAAGCTGCGATCCCCAGTCTCCTAGCCGCCCGGCGAGACGCGGGTGACTCTGCCGCCTAAAGTCCGGCGAGCGGTGCTGAATCTTTTGGGAAAGAACGCGGTTTTCTCAGGCGCGTGTCAGAAAGAGGGCAGGATAAGATCGCGGCACCTGTCGACGACGGGACCGTGGGAGTGCCGGAGCTTCTCGAAGTCCGACAATTCGGCTTCGCTGTCGGGGCAGCAACGCGACGGGGAGAATTCATGCGAGATGATGAGATACCGCACCGCGAAAAAATCGCCGACAGGCTGCGGTATCCCAAAGAGGGCTCACGAAACTCTTAGCCGATCAGCGGGGACTTTCGTGGCGGGGTTTGGGTGGGGTTCCTTTTTTTGCGGGTGAGGTGGATTGCGATCTCTTTGTAGATGAGGGGGGTGCGTTGGTGGTTCGCGGTATTTTGGGGGTGCTCTTTTGGAGGTGCTCTGGACTCGTTGGTGATGATAGGTAGAGCGCGGTATGTTTTATCTTTTGCGACGGCATCCGATCCCGGTGCGGGCGCACTTTGACTTTACCTTGGCGCTGACGTTTGCCTTCCCGGCGGACCGGTTGCGCTCGCTGCTTCACCCCGGGTTGAGCTTGGATGAGTGGCAGGGCTGGGGCTTTGTGGCCATCGCGTTGGTGCAGACTCGGGAGATGCGTCCTGAGGGTTGGCCGAGAGAGTTGGGAGGGAGCTTCTTTCTGACGGGTTACCGGATCTTCGTCCGTTATCGGACGAACGAAGGGCGCAATCTGCGTGGGCTGCAAATCTTGCGGTCGGACACGGATCGTCGAGCGATGGTGATGCTTGGGAATCTAGCGACGCATTACCGCTATTCATTGGCCGACGTGGAGCTGGGCTGGCGGGATGACGGGCTGGACGTCCGAGTGAGGACGTCGGCACGGGTCGCGGATCTGGACGTGACGGCCACGATCCGGGAGACCGACGCGGAGCTACCGGAGAGTTCGCCTTTTCCGGATGGTCGGACGGCTCGGCGATTCGCGGGGCCGATGCCGTTCACGTTTTCTTACGAGAAGGAGACGCGCTCGATGGTCCGGATCGAAGGTCAACGGTCGGAATGGCATCCCCGCCTGGTGAAAGCGGAGGTGCGGCGGGCGGATTTCTTCCGGGGTGCGGCGTTTGGTGGAGTCGAGCCACGATTGGCGAGTGCGTTCTATGTGGCGGACGTTCCTTATCGGTGGGCGAGGGGGCAACGGGAGGCGGTGCGCTTGGGGAGGGTGCGGCCGTGAAGCATCGGCGGAGGACCCAGGGCGTCGAAAATATCGTGCGGTTCAATTGGCCGATGTACGCTGGAGCTGGGCTGGCGCTGGCGGTCGGCGGATGGCTTGCCAGGTGCGCGTTCGTTCCGAAGGGATTAAGGGCTATGCTGACGGCGGGGGTTGGTGGAGCGGGATTTTATCTCGTTGGGTCGCTGGTGGTGTCGCACTGGATCTACGATCGGTCGCCGCTCTACGGTTGGAAGTGGCTGGCCCGCTTTGTGCCGGTGGAGCCGCAGCGGATCTTGAACGTGCACGCGGGCTTTGACGAATCGACCGAGGCGTTGCGTCGCCTGTATCCAGCGGCCGAGGTGACGCCCGTCGATTTCTACGATCCAGTGCGCAATCCCGAGCCCTCCATCGCGCGGGCTCGGCGGGCATACTTGGTTGATCCAACAACGATCAGAGTTGGGTCGGACGCTTGGCCCCTCGCCGACGGATCGGCTGACTTGGTGGTTCTTTTCCTCGCGGCTCACGAGCTGCGGACGGTTGTGGATCGGCGGCGGCTCTTTGGCGAGGTGCGGCGGGTCGGGTCGCCGGGCGGTCGGGTCGTCGTGGTGGAGCACTTGCGCGACGCAGCGAACTTCGTGGCTTACGGGCCGGGATCTTTCCACTTTCATTCGAAAGCAGCGTGGTATGAGTCGTTCGGGCCGGGGCTCCCGGTGGTGGCTGAGGAAAAGATCACGCCGTTCGTCCACGTTTTTGCCTTGCGGATCGAGGAGGGTGAGGCGTGACCGAGTTGGTGTTGCGTCTCACGGGGGCGAGCTTGATCGCCCTGGCGGGCCTGCATTTTTTCCTGCCGAAGCGCTTCCGGTGGAAGGAGGAAATGGCGCGGGTGTCGCTGCTGAATCGGCAGATCTTCTACGTCCATTGTATCTTCATCTGCCTAGTGCTCGTGCTGATGGGGCTGCTCTGCTTGGCGGCGCCCGGAGCCTTGACGGAGCGAACGGATTTGGGCGGCTGGGTGGCGGCGGGATTCGCGTTTTTTTGGTTCTGCCGATTGGTCTGCCAGTGGTTTGTCTACGACCGCGTGCTGTGGCGGGGGAAGCGTTTCGAGACGCTGATGCATTGGCTGTTCACCGCGCTGTGGCTGGCTTACACGGCGGTGTTTGGGTGGGTGGCGTGGGGGCAATTTCGATGAGCGGATTGCTCCTGGCCGTGCGCTGCGTGATGGCGGCGGTCTGGTTTTACAATGGGCTCTGGCTCAAGTTGATTGCGCGCGACGCGCATCATCTCGAGATCGTGAGCGCGGTCGTTGCGGGGACAAGAGTGCCTCCGGTCGTCGGGCTGAGCGTGATCGGTGGCGGGGAGACATTGCTGGCGCTCGGCGTCTTGTCGGGTTTGTGGCCGCGGTTTGTGAATGGTTTTCAGATCGGCCTGCTCGTGGTGATGAATGTCTGCGGGATCATCTTCGGTGGCGGAGCCATCGAGCGCCCGGTCGGGTTGTTGATTGCCAATCTCCCCTTGATCGCGTGCGCGTCGATGGTGATCGCGCTCGGTCCGGGGCGATTCGCCATGGGGCGAGGTGGTGGGGAGCGGCGTGCTGGAGCGTGAATTTTGGCGGGACTCGCGGCTGCGCTTCGGGCAGGTGCGCGAGGACGCGGAGATCGAGCGCGGGCTGGCGGCTGGGCACGGAGCTGTGCGGCGGGCGGTGGTGATCGCGTCGGGTGGATGCACGGCGCTGTCTCTGCTGGATCTCGTGAGCGAGCGAGTGTCTGCGGTGGACATCAATCCCGCGCAGGTTGCGTTCGTCGAACGGAAGGTGCGGCTGATGCGCGAGCTGGACCTGGACGCCTTCCGGGCCACGTTATTCCGCGATGGGGGCGAGCAGAACTCGGGCCGGGTCGACCGGGTGCTTGGCGGAATGAGGCGACTTACTCGGTGCGACCGTGCATTCGCGGCGATTCGTGGAGGATTTTTTATCAATGGACTGTCCCGTCGAACAAGCGGCGCGCTTCGAGCGGGAATGGTCGACCTGGCGCTGGCGGGTGGCGACGGAGGTAGCGTTCAACAACTTTGCGCTTCGGCTGGCCTTTGGCCGCGGGGTCGGCGCTGCACAGCCGGGATCGTTCGCAGAGTTCATTCGGGGCCGGGTCGAGCGGGTGCTGACGCAGTTTCCGCTGAAGACCAACGGCTACGCTTGGCAGGCGTTTCTCGGTCGGAACGCCCACGGCGAAGAGGGTCTCCCATTCTTTGCGAGGAAATATGAATACCCGAACTCGCGCGCGGGCCTGGAGCGGCTAACCGTCGAGTGCCATTGCGTCGAAGCGTGGCTGGCGACCCAGCCCGAGCGTTCGCTCGATCTCTTCGCGTTATCGAACGTGCTGGAACTCACGGGACCCGAGCGAGCGGCGGGGCTGCTCGGCGAGGTCGAACGCACGGCCGCACCGGGCGCGGTCGTCTGTCTGCGGGCGATCCTGCCTGGCGGTTTGCGGGCGATGCCGGCGCGGGTTGGAAGATTGGTCTGGGACGAAGACGCGACACTCGGAGCCGAGCTGCGAGACCGCGGGGTGGTGTGCAATTTTTTCCGGATCTACCGGGCCGAGTGAAGCCGGGCGCGGCTACCTGATCGCGGGATCGTGGTCGACGTTGCGGCTATCGCGAATGAGGTAGATGCGCTTGCCCGTCGACTCGTAAAACGTGCGGGTGATCATCTCTGCAAGCAGCCCCATGAGGACGCAGATGACGCCGGTCATCAGCGTGAAAATCGTCATGAGCGGGAGTGGCGTCGTAATAAACGGCTTGTCGTCGAGGACGTTGAGCAGCAGCGCCCAGCAGCCGAACCCGAAGGACGCTGCGAGCATAACAAAGCCCGCCAGACCGAAGACGTACATCGGCTTCTGCTGGTGGCGGTCGAGGAATTTGACGACCATCAAGTCGAGCAGGACCTTGAAGACGCGCTCGAGGCCGTATTTCGATTTGCCTGTCTGGCGTTTGAAATGATTCACCACGACCTCGGCGATCTTCGCGCCGTGCCAGCTCGTGTAGATCGGGAGGAAGCGGTGCATCTCGCCGTAGAGTCGGACCCCGTCGATCACGTCCCGCCGGTAGGCCTTGAGCGAACAGCCGAAATCGTGCAGCCGCACGCCCGAAACGAACGAGATCAGGTTGTTTGCCATGATGGAGGGCAGGTTGCGCTTGATCGCGTTGTCCTGCCGGTCCTTGCGCCAGCCCGAGACCACGTCGTAGCCCTCGTCCAGCTTCGCGAGCATCTTCGGGATGTCCTCGGGGTCGTTCTGGTAGTCGCCGTCCATCGGGATGATCACGTCGCCTTGCGCGTAGTCGAACCCCGCCATCATCGCGGCGGTCTGACCGAAATTTCGCCGAAAATGCAGGACCTTCACTTCGGGGTTCGTGGCGGCGAGTTGGTCGAGGACCTCCTCCGAGCCGTCGGTGCTGCCGTCGTTGATGAAGATGATCTCCCAGGCCCGCTCGGCCGCCCGCATGACCTCGGCAGCTTTCTCAAAGAGCGGGCCGACGGCTTCGTGTTCATTGTAAACGGGGATAATGATGGACAGCATCTCCTCCTCGCTTACCGGGTTCCGGGTTCCATTGCGAGACCGAGATCCGACTTTGTGAAAAATTTCACAAAGTCGGCGATTTGGACTTGCCAGTCATTTTTCCCTCGGTAGTTCTTACAGCCCGACGCGGGCTCCCTTTCCGGGGAATTCGGCGCTCATTCCCCAAGTCTCCCAACGATGATCCTTCACCTCGCCGCCGCGATCCCGCTGAACGCCCAGTCTTTCTGGGAGGAAGTTGCGGCGGTCAGTTTCCTCGAGTGGCTGACCAATTCCGTTTTGGTGTCGGTGATCGTCGTGCTGACCATCCTCTTCCTCGCTCGGCGCGCAACCCGGAAGATGGAGCTGATCCCGACGGGGGAGCAGAACGTCTTCGAGGCCCTCATCGCGACGCTTTACGGCACTCTCGAAGGGATCGTCGGCAAGCAGATGATCCCGAAGACCTTCAGTTTCCTAGCGACGCTCTTCATCTACATCCTGATTTCGAACTGGTTCGGTTTGCTCCCCGGGGTGGGTTCGATCGGTTGGGGAGAGAAGATCGGGCCGCTTTCGTTGGAATCCGCGGACGTGCCTCTCTTCCGGCCCGGCACCGCAGACGTCAACGCCACTCTAGGCATGTCCCTCGTTTTCATGGCTCTCTGGATCTGGTGGTCCGTGGGAGCGTTGGGCGTGGGTGGCTCGCTGAAACACATCTTCGGAACGAAGGGTGGGTTGAAAGGATCAATGGCACTCTTCCTCGCGCCGGTGTTCTTCGCCGTCGGGATCATTGAGGTCGTCTCCATCGGTTTCCGGCCCGTCTCACTCTCTCTCCGGCTCTTTGGTAACGTGTTCGCCGGCGAGAATCTGCTTTCTACCATGATTACGCTGGGGGACACGCTTGGGTTCCCGACCTTTATCGCCTACTTGTCGTCGATCATCGTCCCGATCCCGTTTTACTTCCTGGAGCTGCTCATCGGCCTGCTCCAGGCGTTGGTTTTCACCTTACTCTGCGCCGTGTACATCCAGCTTTCGACGACGCACGACGACGGGGAGGCGCATCACTGACGCTTATCGAATTTGTCGTTATGACCGTGGCAAGACTGCGGGTGGCGACGAAACAACACCACAAACAGAGGAAAGAAAATGAATCCAGAACTCATCGCAGCAGCGACGGACACCGTCGCAGTCGCCGGACCTACGGGTAACCTTGGTCTCGCAATCGCCGGTGCCGGCGCCGCCATCGCCATCGGCATGATCGGTGCGAAGGCCGTTGAGGCCGTTGGCCGCAACCCCGGTGCGTTTGGTAATATCCTGACGCTCTCGATCATCGCTATGGCGCTCGCAGAAGCGATCGCGATCTACGCGTTGATCATGGCCATCATTGGCTAAGCGACTCACGAGTCACGCCGTCCGCTCCGCCAACCGGAGCGGGCGGCATTTCCTCCTACAAACCGATGGACGCACTCACCACCATTTTCACGACCTTCGGGATCGTTTGGCCGAAGCTTCTCGCTCAGATCATCCTGTTTTTGATCGTTTACTTCATCCTGAAAAAATACGCTTTCGGTCCCATCATTGCGATGCTCGAGAAGCGCCGCTTGATCATTGAAGAAGGCCAGACCAACGCCGAGCAGATCAAGAAGCAGCTCGCCGAGGCGGAGGCGCATTTTGCGGATTCCATGCGGAAGGCAAATCTGGAAGCGCAGGGGATGATCGACGAGGCTCGCAAGAGTTCGGACGCGCTCCGCCAGAAACAGACGCAGGATGCCATCCGCCAAGCGGAAGAGATCATCTCCAAAGCGCGCGTCGACATCACCAACGAGCACAAACAGATGGTGGCCGACGTGAAGAAAGAGATGGTCGGTCTCGTGGTGGACACAACGGCGAAGGTGACCGGGAAGATTCTCACGCCTGAAGATCAGAAGCGGCTTAACGAAGAGACATCGAGCCAGCTCGCGACTTGATCGACTCCCAAGCTATCTCCCGCAATCCGCCCCGATGAAGATCAGTAAAGAAGCCCGCCGAGCGTCCCGCGAGATCTACGCCGCTTGCCTGACTTCAGGTCGGATCGATCAGGACAAAGTGCGTCGATACAGCGAAAGCCTCGTCGACGTGAAACCGCGCGGCTACGTCCAGATTCTCCGAGAACTCACTCGGCTCATCCGAATCGAGCTATCGAAGCGGCACGCTGTGATCGAGAGCGCGGTTGCGCTCGACGACGAATCGGGCGCGAGTGTCGCTCGCGACTTGCGCTCCCGCTTCGGCGATGACCTCACGTTTGACTACCGAGTCACCCCCAGTCTGCTCGGCGGTCTGCGGGTCAAGGTCGGTAGCGACGTCTGGGACGGCACCGTTTTTTCCCGCCTCCAGCAACTCAAGAACCAACTTTAATTTGACACCTGAGACACCCACGCCATGAGCACCATCCTGCAAGAACTCGAACAGAAGATCGACGGCATCCAGAGCGCCTCGACCGCCAAGTCCAACGTGGGCACCGTCCGCGAAATCGGGGACGGCGTCGCCCGCATCGAGGGCCTGAGCGACGCGATGCTCAACGAGATGCTCGAGTTTCCGAACGGCATCATCGGCCTTGCGCTCAACCTTGAGGAGACGGAAGTCGGTGCGGTTGTCCTCGGCGATTACACCCAGATCCGCGAAGGCGACGAGGTCAAGACGACCGGCAAGCTTCTCCAGGTCCCGGTCGGGAAATCCTTGCTCGGTCGGGTGGTCGATGCGGCTGGCCTGCCCATTGACGGCAAAGGTCCCATCGAGACTGAGACCTACAACCCCGTCGAGAAGATCGCCCACGGCATCATCGACCGCCAGAGCGTCAGCCAGCCGCTGCAGACGGGCATCATGGCCGTCGATGCGATGATCCCGATCGGCCGCGGACAACGTGAGCTGATCATCGGCGATCGTGCCACGGGAAAGACGACCATCGCGATTGATACGATGATCAATCAGGCCCAGGCCAACGATGCGGCGGCGGCGTCGGGCGATCCGGACTACCGGCCCGTCTACAACATCTACGTCGCGGTCGGGCAAAAGAATTCCAACGTCGCCCGCGTCGTCAAGACGCTCGAGGATGCGGGCGCACTCAAGTATACGATCATCGTCTCGGCTCCCGCCTCGGACACCGCAGCCAACCAGTTCATTGCTCCCTTTTCCGGCGCAGCCATGGGCGAGTTTTTCATGGAAAACGGGATGGACGCGCTGATCATCTTTGATGATCTGTCGAAGCACGCCGTTGCCTATCGCCAAGTTTCACTTCTCCTCAAGCGTCCTTCGGGCCGTGAAGCGTATCCCGGCGACGTCTTCTACCTCCACAGCCGCTTGCTCGAGCGCTCCGCGCGACTCGGCAAGGACTACGGGGCGGGCTCGCTCACGGCACTCCCGATCATCGAGACGCAGGCCGGCGACGTGTCGGCCTACATCCCGACGAACGTGATCTCCATCACGGATGGTCAGATCTACCTCGAAACCGACTTGTTCTACCAAGGTATCCGCCCCGCGATCTCGGTCGGTCTGTCGGTGTCCCGCGTGGGTTCGGCAGCGCAGATCAAGGCAATGAAGCAAGTCGCCGGGAAGCTCAAGGGCGACTTGGCTCAGTTTCGCGAGATGGCTGCCTTCGCGCAGTTTGGGTCCGACCTCGATGCGAAAACCAAGGCACTGCTCGACCGAGGGGGACGCATCGTCGAGCTCTTCAAGCAGCAGCAATACAGCCCGATGTCGGTGCAGTTGCAGGTCGCGGTGCTCTTTGCGATGCAGCACGGCTACGTCGATGAGATTCCCGTGGATCGGGTCGGCGAATACCAAGCCAAGCTCCAAGAGTTCTTCAACACTCGGAAAGCCGATCTTCTCACCAAGATCCTCGAGAAGAAGAAAGTCGACGACGACCTTGAAAAGGAAATGAAGACAGCCCTCGACGAGTTCAAAACCAACTGGAGCTAAGTCACTGACTCTCCGACCTTAGACTGAACCGATCATGCCATCCACCCGCGACATTCGCCGACGGATCAAGTCCGTCAAAAATACGGCGCAGATCACCAAGGCCATGCAGATGGTCGCTGCGTCGAAGATGCGGCGAGCGCAACAGTTGGCGATCGCTGGCCACCCTTACGCGGACTTGCTCAATCGGGTGTTGGTCGAACTCAGGGACCGGGTCGATCACACCCTTCATCCGTTGCTCGAAGACCGGGAGGTGAAGAGGGAGCTGGTCTTGCTGATCAGCACTGACAAGGGGCTGTGCGGTGGACTCAATACCAACCTTTTCCGCGAGCTTTCGAAGTTCGATTCCGCCACCACCGATTTCGTCTCGAGCGGGCGCAAGGGCAAGCAGTTCCTCGCGCGGACCCGGCGGAAGTTACTGGCTGATTTCGAACTTGCTGACCAGCCGACCTTTCAAAAATCCAAGGTGGTTTCCAAATTTTTGATCGAGAAGTTTCTCAGCGGCGAGGTTGATCGCGTGACGGTCTTGTATTCTCAGTTTGTGAGTACGCTCACGCAGCAGCCAATGGCAGTCCAGCTTTTACCAATCTCACCGACGATGGTGAGCGAGGCCACGGCCGGGTCGGATGAAGCGAGTCTGAACGCTTCCGGATTCCTGTTCGAACCGGACGCGCACGAAGTACTCGATTCGATACTACCGTATTACGTGCATTTTGGTGTCTACCAGATGGTCCTCGATGCCCGTGCCTCCGAGCACAGCGCGCGGATGGTTGCGATGAAGAACGCAACCGACAACGCCAAGAATCTCGTGAAGGATCTCACCCTCGAATACAACAAGGTGCGCCAGGCCAGCATCACCAGCGAACTCCTCGAAATCACCACCGCGCAGATGGCGCTCCAATAATTTTTCTCTCGCGAAAGCGCTTAGCCGCAGAGATCAAATCCCAAAACAACTTTTATGAGCAACCAAGGTAAAATCGTGCAGGTCATCGGACCCGTCGTCGACGTCGAATTCGATCCCGCGAACGGACCGCTTCCAAACATCTACGATGCGCTCGAGGTCGATCTCGAAGTCGGGGGGCAAACCTCGAAGGTCACTTTTGAAGTCCAGCAGCACCTTGGCGAGAGCTGGGTGCGCGCCATTGCGATGTCTTCGACGGAAGGTCTGAAACGCGGCGCGCTGGCTGTGGCGACGGGTGCACCGATTTCGGTCCCGGTCGGCGAAGGCGTCCTCGGTCGTATCTTCAACGTCACGGGCGACCCCGTCGACGAGCGGGGGCCGGTGAGCTTCGAAAAGAAGTATCCGATCCATCGTCCGGCACCGTCGCTGGTCGACCAGGATACGTCGGCGACCATTCTCGAGACGGGCATTAAGGTGATCGACCTCATCTGTCCCTTCATCAAGGGCGGCAAGGCTGGTGCTTTCGGTGGTGCGGGCGTCGGCAAGACGGTCGTCATCCTCGAATTGATCAACAACATCGCCAAGGCGCACGGTGGTTTCTCCGTCTTTGCGGGCGTTGGCGAGCGGACGCGTGAGGGGAACGATCTTTACCACGAAATGAGCGACGCGGGTGTCATCGTGCAAGATGACCTTTCGAAATCGAAGGTGGCATTGGTCTACGGCCAGATGAGCGAACCTCCGGGAGCTCGTCTGCGGGTTGCGCTCACGGCTTTGTCGATGGCGGAGTATTTTCGCGACGAGAAGAATCAGGACGTTCTGCTCTTCGTCGATAACGTCTTCCGATTTTCCCAGGCTGGTTCCGAAGTCTCGGCGCTCCTCGGCCGGACGCCGTCGGCGGTCGGTTACCAGCCAACGCTTTCGGCAGAGATGGGTCAACTTCAAGAGCGGATCACTTCGACGACCAAAGGATCCATCACCTCGGTCCAGGCGGTCTACGTGCCGGCCGATGATCTGACGGATCCGGCTCCCGCCAACACCTTTGCCCACTTGGATTCGACTCTCGTGCTGGAGCGATCAATCGCCGAGCTGGGGATCTACCCGGCGGTCGACCCGTTGGCATCGACCTCGAAGGCGCTCGCTCCCGAAGTCGTCGGCGAAGAACACTACAAAGTCGCTCGCGGGGTCCAGGTCGTGCTCCAGCGCTACAAAGATTTGCAGGACATTATCGCGATTCTCGGCATGGACGAGCTCTCGCCCGAGGACAAGCTCACCGTCTTCCGCGCTCGTAAGATCCAGCGCTTCTTGAGTCAGCCCTTCCACGTTGCGGAAGTCTTCACTGGCACGCCGGGGCAATACGTCACCATTGCCGACACGATCAAAGGCTTCAAGGAGATCCTGGAAGGCAAACACGACGATGTGGCCGAGCAGAACTTCTACATGAAGGGTTCTATCGACCAGATCGCCGATTAGTCGAAAGCTGACGGTCGACAGTCGGGAGGAGAGATCCTCAGGCTAAGCCGTCGCAACCAAAACGACCCATGGCCACGCTCAAACTCGAAATCGTCACTCCCGAAGCCAAGACTTTTTCCGGCGAGGTCTCATCGGTTGTGCTGCCCGGTGCCCTCGGCGAAATGGGGATCTTGCCCCAGCACGTTCCACTCATGACGAAGCTGGCGCCGGGCGAGCTTCGGATCATGCGCGACGGTGTCGAGGAGCGGCTCGCGGTCGGCGAAGGTTTTGCGGAGATCACGCAAGATGCAGTCTCGGTGCTCACGGACATGGCGGTCAACGAGTCGGACATCGACGAGTCGGCGGCGGAGGAGGCGATCAAGCGGGCGGAAGCGGCGATGAACGATGACGACCTTGGCGACGAAGACCACGCGGCAATGCAAGGAATGATGTTGAAGTCACTCGCGCAGCTGAAGGTCAAGCGGCGGCGTAGCGGGTAGTCAGATCCCGGTTGATCCCGGTCTTTGTAAGTCCGGGGGAGGAGGGTGGGCACTGGGTCGTTTTCAGTCATCAGCACCCAGACGAAGGCTGGGTTCGCGCGCAGGTGTTGATGATGGAACCGGCTTCGAGGCCGCGCCCCCCTTGCTTTGTCTGATCGGCCGGATAGCGTCGGATCGAAGGAATCGGGATCTGTCCAAAGGACACCGGTTGATAAATGAAAACGATACTAGGATTTCTGAGCGATCGCCTTGATGGGGGAGGGTTCCTGATCGGCCAAATCGAGGTCTTGCCAGGAATCGTTCTGCGGCATTTGGAAGATGGAAATGGCGAGGGCCTGGAGGAATTCGCCGTGCCCGAAGCCGCGCTTGAGCTTGCGAAATACGACGCGGAAGGGGCGTATCGACCGCTCAAGTCAGCGCCGAACTTGAAGCGCGGCTGGGAGCTGCGGCTAGCGAGCGTAGCGGACTTGCGGTTGGCATTGGATTATTTTTATCCGTCGGCGCTGGGGACGTGGTTGGCCTGCGAGCACGGCGACCTCGAAGTGACTCCGCTCCGCGAGACCTTGGGGCGGCAAACTGGAATGTACCGGGTCACTCGCCTGATCAACGACGCGCAGGCGGATGAGCTGAACCGGACGGCTTGTAACTCCGAGTCGGGGTGCCTGCGGCGGGTGCTTTGGGGGTTGGAAGCTGGACGAGCGGTGCCAGAGACTGAGTCGGTCGAGGATGTGCGGTGCGGATTGCGAGATCGCGAGATCCCGGTGCTTTGCGCGGAGGCCTGCAACCTGCTGGTGGCAGCGGCGCGACCGCTAGCGAAGGCAAATCTACCGCCGAAGGAATGACGAGGCCGACGACGGAGTCCCCGGTGAGTGTCGCTGACTCCGTGGTGCGGCTTTTCGGTTTGGAATGATCGGGCACCGAGCGCGGGTAATCGTGTCGATGGACGGGCCGCCGATTGAAGACGGGGTTGTCGTGGTCGATGGGGCGGAGATTGTTTCGGTCGGGCGGTTTGCAGATCTCGCGGGCGGGGAGGTGATTGATCACGGGGAGGTGGTGCTGCTTCCAGGCTTGGTCAATGCGCATTGCCACTTGGATTACAGCGCGATGCGGGGAGCGATCCTGCAGCGGGGGAGTTTCTCGGGGTGGGTGCGGCGGATCAACGAACTCAAGCGGACGATGACGGACGACGACTACTTGGCGTCGATCGCCGCAGGGTTTGCCGAGTTGCGGCGGTGGGGGACAACGACTGTGCTGAACGTGGAGGCGTTCCCGGAATTGATGGGGCGGATGTCGGTGCCGCCGCTGCGGACGTGGTGGTTCTATGAGTTGTTGGACTTGCGGAACCGGATCCACACCGACGAAGTGGTCGCGGGAGCGTTGTCGTTTTTCGAGGAGCGTCCGGCCTGGCAGGGCGGATTCGGCTTGTCGCCGCACGCGCCGTATTCGACGTCCTTGGAGCTCTACCGGCTCGCGAGGTCGTGCTTCTGAAGCCTACCGAATGCCATTCATGACTCATCTCGCTGAGAGCGAAGAAGAGTCGCAGATGTTCGCAGACGGGGCGGGGCCGATGTTCGAGTTTTTGGAGAAGATCGGGCGCGACATGCGGGACACCGGTGGGCACACGCCGATCCAACATCTGCTCGCAGCCGATGCGCTGCCGCAGGGGGCGATGCTGGTCCACATGAATTACGTGACGTCGGAGGACCAAGCGGCCCTCGCCGCACGGGCTGGGGATTTCCACGTGATTCACTGCCCCGGATGCCACGCCTACTTCGATCGAGCGCCATTTCCTTACCATTTGCACCGCGCGCTTGGTTTTCCGATTTCGATCGGAACGGACAGTCTCGCGAGTAACGAGGAATTGAATCTCTTCGCGGAGATGCGGACGTTTCGAAGAAGCTTTCCCGGGATCGCACCCGAGGCTGTGCTGGCGATGGTCACGCGCAACCCAGCGGCCGCTCTGGGGATGGATGGGCGCTTGGGCGTACTGCGGGCGGGGGCATTTGCCGACATCATCTCCATCCCGTTTGCGGGTGATGCGGTCGATGCGACCGAGGCGGTGTGTGCGAATCGGACGCCCCCGCAGGTGGTTGCTCGGAGCGATCTAGACAAGTAGTCCGCAGGGGTTCGTCCGCCGGAGGAGCTGGTCGGAGCGGAGGGGGATGCGAGGCGCTGCCGCATGGTGGCAGGCGTCAAAGAGCGAGTCGGAGCGCCTCGTCCGGGCACAAGTTACGTCTTCGCCACGCGGGCAAAGTCTTTGTGACCCGCTGCTCCTTCACCCATCGGAGCGAGCTTTTCAAACGCAAGTTCGACAAAAAACGAACTCCAAACTCCCACCTGCTTCAATGAACCCCCCCCCTCGTCCTCGGCTCAATTGTCGCCACCTCGAAGTCGCGGCGAGCCTTTCCAACGGGACGCAGTACGACGCCATCGCGATCTCAGCGGTCGACTACGACGGGATCACGCTCGGCAACCACGACTTCGATTTCGGTCCGGATGCGCGCGCGGATCTCATTAGCGAGATCACGAACGGCGTCTACGTCTCTGCCAATCTCGGTTTTGCAGCGGAGCCGAATTTACAAGCTCTCGTTCTGGCCGAAAGAATCGCGCCGAGTGTGGTGGTCACCAAAGACGGTGAGCAGGTCGGCATGATCGGCCTGACGACCCCGCCGATCACAAATCTCTCGAACCCTCGCGCGGTAGTGTGGTGAACAACCACGTTGCGGCTGTCGCGCAGGTCGAGATCGATCATCTCACGGCGCTCGGAGTGAAGCACATCATCCTCTCCAGTCACTTGCAGCGGATCGTGTCCGAGGGAACGACATTCGACGTGAACGCTTTCAGCAACTTCCTCGTGGTGGTGCCGGAGGTCCCGCTCGCGACTTTTCAAGTCGATCCTGGAGAACTCCCCCGTCCCAGACGGTGCTGGACGGCAGCGGGGCCGTTGTCCCCCAAGGCTTGAGCACGGGTCGCTTCGCTCAGATCGCAGGGTTCCGGGTGATCGATGACTTGGAGTCTCCCGGCTCGCTGCTCTCTGAGAATGGTTCCGTCATCGCCGAGGGTTCGCGCGTGAAGGACGTCTTTCTCGATCACGGCCAAGCGCTTTTCCTGGACGGTGTCGCCGTGGCGGGTGCGCCTGCGACGATCGATACCGCGACCTCGGCCTTCCTGGCTGGCGGACGACGCTTGGCATCACTGATCAGCAGTCGCTCCGAGAGTTCATTCAGATGGACTTGGCGGGGACGATCACACGCGCGAGCTACGGCGGACCCCGTGGTCGCATCCTCACGGTCTCCCGGGCTTTGCCGCCCGCGCTAATTCCACCGACGCCACCACCGCCTCCACTCATCTCGTTGAATGAACGGAACATCATCGTCCGAGAGGGCCGCAACGGCGTGAAGATCAAAGGAGCAGCGACGCCGAACGCGTTCTTCGTCCTGATCAATCGCGAGGTCGCTAACGGCGCGACGACCTTCCAGAGGCGGGTCACATGCGGGATGGGAAGAAGGTCGAGAGGTTCCGCGTGCGAACCGTCAACTCCGATGGTCAGTTCTCGGAGAAGGTTGCTGTCCGCATTCGCAAACGCTAGTGCGGCGGGCGGTTTAGAACCGGCGAGGAACCATCGAATGCCGCCCCGCGTCGAGCGGAGCGGCTTTTTCTGCAGCGTCAGACGACCGGGGGCCTGACTCCGGGCGGTCGGCTACCGCGAAGTCTACGTCGAGCGTGATTCCGGGCTGTTGTTGCAGGCGTAGGTCACAACGGCCCGGTCGATATTCTTGAAACTGATTGGCTCCGTGGGGCTGAAGCGCATCCGCTCGGCCTCCGAAAGCAGATCGTAGAAGTCGGCGCTGACTAGGATCTGCCAAGGCGAGGCGTGGTCGCAGAGGCGAGAGGCTAAGTTCACCGTGTGACCGATGGCGGTAAAATCGCGGCGAGTCTCGGAGCCGATGGACCCCACGATGGCGCGGCCTCGGTGGATGCCGACGCCGAGCCCAAGGTCCCAACCGAAGCGATCTGTCGCCTCATTAACCCGGACGATGAGGCGCGTGGCGCATTGCATCACGTGGGCGGGGGCGTGCTCGGCACTGAGAAAGACGGCCATGATCGCGTCGCCGATGAATTTGTCCACGTCGCCGCCCGCAGAGACAACGACATCCGCTTGGACGGAAAGAAGCTGGTTGAGCTCCCGCACCAACGTATCGGCTTCCCGAGTTTCGGAGAACCGCGTGAAGCCTCTGAGGTCCGCGAAGAGCACGGTGACGTCCTGTTCCGAGCCGGTCAGCCACGAGGGATCAGTCTGGCTGCGGCGGACGGCTTCGGCGGTGAAACGCGAGACGTACGGAAGAAGCGCGAGTTTCTCGCCGAGCGAGATGATCATGTCGTTAAAAGCCGACCCGAGCGCCTCGATCTCGTCCCCAGTTCGGACGTCGACGGTCACGTCCGTCTGGCCGTCGTGAAATCTCTGCATCCCGGCGGAAAGTCGCTGGATGCCGCCGGTGATGCGGTTGGCCAGCAGGATGCCCGGCACCATTGCGAGGGCGAGAGCCAGCAATCCCGCCGCGCCGGAGAAAATGAGGTCGCCGCGCAGGCGGTCCAGGAAGTCCGAGATCTCGGCGTCCGCGACCAGGAGCGCGACCGGTTCCCCGCCTGCATCGAAGATCGGCGCAAAACCACTGATCCAGCGACCATTCTCATCCGAATACGGCCGCGACGCGGAGGACTTGCGCAGTCGCACGGAATCCCGAAGGGTCTGGCGATTTGCTTCGGGGATCGTGTACCGGTCGCCAATGAAAGTGTCGTCTTGGAGCATCGCCACGAACTCCATCTCGAACCGTCCATCGGTCGTGGATCGCAGGATGTAAATCTCTGCGGGCCGCAGTCCGTTGATCTCTTGCGAGGCTTTGAGGATGGCTCGGACCCGCCGGAAGGCCGCCGTTCCCGAGTCGTCGTTCGACTGGATCTGGTTCAAGTCGTCGGCACTGATTGAGATCGCGGTCGTCCCGGCGACGGACCGAACGAACGTCTGAAATTCTGCCAAGATCTCGCCGTAGCGAAAGATCCCGGAAGCCGTGAGGCTGGCGGCGACTACGACCAGCCCGACCAAGGCCATCGCAACGATGATTTTGCCACGGAGCTTCATTCGGGCGGGTGGAGGGACGAGCGGTGGAAGGTAGGCCCGAGCGTGTCTACGAGCGGTCGACGGAATATTTTCCCGGGCCAATCAGCAGCATCGCAGCGAAGACGATCCCCATTTCGAGCGGGTGGGCCGCCGCGAAGAGCGACCCGTCGCCCTGGAGTTTCATCGTTGCAGCGACGGTCATCGTGAAGGCCAGTCCGAAAGACGCGGGGCGAAAGAGGAATCCCACCATGAAAAGGAGCCCACCGCCGAACTCCGCGAACGCCGCCATAAATCCCCAGAACTCAGGAGCAAAGCTGATCCCGAAGTGTTGCATCGCTTTCCCGAGCTCCCGCCATTTATCGATCCCTCCCGCGAGCTTCGGCCAGCCGTGGACGAAGGCAAACATCGCGCCGATGCCGAGTCGCAGAAAGAGGAGGCCAAAGTCGCGGTAGCGGGTCAATCCGGTCAGAATCATGGCGCGAAGGTTGTCGCCCGCTGCGGGTGAAAGCGAGGGAAAGTGGGCGCGGGAAGCAACTTGCGACGACGAACGAAGGGGACTGGGAAAAACTAACTGACTTCCACCCAAACGGTGCTATTCTTTCCAACACTCGTTATGCAAAGAAAAAGTGCTTTCTCTCGCCGCCTTCCCGACCTCGTTACCGAAGAACTCGTTGCCGCTCTGACGGGCAAGAGCACCGCTTTCGAATTCAAACAGCTTTTTGACGTCGTTCACGAAAAATTGAAGGCTCGTAATGCTGCTAGCGGAGGCGAGGAGATGCTCCGCCTGCGCGCTTACGAGAAGCTGCAAAATCTCGTCTCGCGTGGCATGGTCAAGAAGACCGGCAAAAAATACAAGGCGCTGGCCTCGATCTCGAAGGCTCTCGTGCCCCCGCCAGCTCCCCAACAGGCACCGACTCCGGTCGCAAAGTAGGAACGCCGCGCGCTTCGGATATCCGGCGTTGCGCTAGGCCTTCGTGGTCTCTAAGAATCTTCCCGCATGCTTGAAGACTACGTTCCCGTGTTGATCCACGTCATCGTGGCGGTTGGGTTTGCAACCGTTGCGCTGCTGGCAAATGTCGTGCTCGGGCGCGCGGGTCGACGCTCCAGGATCAAGGACACCGCCTACGAGTGCGGCATGCTCCCGGAGGCGGGGCCGCAGCCCCGCTTCAGCGTTAAATTTTACCTCGTGGCGATGTTGTTCATCCTTTTCGACATCGAGATTGTATTCATGTATCCGTGGGCGGTCGTCTTCCGAGAATCCGTTGCCCTGCACGGCACGATCATCCTCTGGAGCATGCTCAGCTTCGTAACGATCCTCCTTTTTGGATACATCTACGCGGTGAAAAAAGGGGCGCTTGACTGGTCTCGTTAATCTAGCCGGGCGGGAGCGGGTTACTTTTGTCGGATGGTCCACCACCTGGTTCTCTTCAAGTTAAACGACGAGGTCGACGACGAGCGGGTGGAGTGGATGATGCGTCAGACGCGCATCCAGTTGTTGAAAATCCCGGAGGTCTTGGGGGTCAAGTGTGGCAAACGGATCGATCCCACCGGAGACTGGCCGTTCTTCCTTTCCGTTGACGTTGAGAATATGGAACGCCTCGCGGTCTACCGCGACGCCCCGCACCACGTCAAATTCCTGCAGGAAGTGATCCGGCCCTACACGACCGAGCGCCTGGCCGTCGACTTCGAGATGGATCCAGGTCGGGACGTCACGTATTCCTGAAGCTCGGAGACGAAGAATTGGATCTCGTCCTTGCTGATCGTGAATGGCGGTGTGAGTGAGACGACGTGCCCTTGGGGACCGCCCGCGAGAATGAGTAGACCGCGCTTGAGGAGTCCGGTCACCAAATCCCCTGCCAGCTCACCGTCCGGCGAGCCGTCTGGAAGAGTGATCTCGATCCCCCGGAGCAGACCCGCACCGCGCAGACCGCCGATGCGATCTGATTCGAGTTGGCCGAGGGCGCGGTCGAACGCTTCGGATGCCGCCGCGACACGTGCCAGCGTCTCTGGCCGCAGGTGTTCCTCGATGGCGGCCAGCGCCATCGCGCAGCCTACGGGATGCCCGAGATAGGTGCTGGTGTGCAGTGCTTCGCCGGACGATTCCGGCCACGCGTCCATGATTAAATCCTTCCCGACGCACGCCGATAGCGGGAACCCGGAGGTAAGACCTTTCCCCAGGCAGATGAGATCTGGAACGACCCCGACCCGGTCGCAGGCGAACAGCGCGCCGGTGCGATTGAATCCCGTGTAGATCTCGTCGAGAATGAGCAGCGCACCGGCGTCGTCGGCGGCGGAGCGGAGCATCGACAAAAAGGCGGCGGGCGGCACCACCTCGCCACCCCGACCCTGGATCGGCTCCACGATGATCGCGCCGATCTCGTGATTGCGCAGCGCGTTGCGGACGGTTCGTTCGATCCGGTCGAGGTCTGCCTGCGGCCCATCCGGGAACGGGGCCCGCACGGCAAAACGACCGAGCTGCGCCTCGAACGGCGCGCGAAAGAAGTCCAGCCCACCCGCCGCGAGAGCACCGTGCCCGAGACCATGGTAGGCGCCTTCGAACGAAAGGACCCCGGCGCGGCCGGTGTGAAGGAGCGCCGTTTTTAACGCCGCTTCGACGGCCTCCGAACCCGAGCTGCCAAGGATCGTGCGTCCGGTCCCTCGATCCCAGCGCTCGAACGTGATTTCGCTCAGCCGGCGGCAGAGTTCGACCTTCGCACGACTGGGATGCACGTCGCCCATGGCGTGGCCGAGCCGGTCGATCTGAGCGTGCGCTGCGTCCCGGATCGGAGCCGAGCCGTGGCCGAGGCCGGTGACCGCGAATCCGGCGGTGAAGTCGAGGAAGCGATTCCCGTCGACGTCCCAGACGTTGGTCCCCTCGGATCGATCCCAGAAAACCGGGAAGTCTGGCCCGGTAAAAGTCACGTTGCGCGACTCGTAGCGCCGCAATTCTGCCGCGAGTGCTCGCGACCCCGGTCCGGGGATCGCCGTGCGAAGATCCGGCAGCATGTGGTCGGGTTAAGCCGCGCGGCGACCGCCCGAGGCCTGGACGAGATTTTCGTAGAGGGCGGCGTGGTCTGCCGCGCAAGCTTCCCAGGAGAAATCTCGGCTCATCGCCCGTCTCGCTAGAGCCTTCCATTCCCCCGGGGTGTTGCGGACCTGGAGCGCAAAGCGGGTGATGTCCGAGACGGCGTCGGCGGACCGCAGATGGAACGTGAATCCAACCGACTGGTCGCTCCCCGGTCGGTAAGCCGGAGTGAGCGTCGCGAGGCCCCCGCACGCCAGACTGACCGGGACCACGCCGTAGCGCAGAGCCTTGCGAAGAAGATCGGCACTTGGCTCGATGGGATCGGCCGAGAGCAAGATGTCGGAAGCCGCAAGTGCCAGCCTCAACGTCGCGTCGTCGGAATCGGGGATCCAAGCTAGTCGGCCCGCGTGCTTGCGGATCGTGAACTGTAGGGCCGCGAGATTCTCGTCCCGAACGGGGCCCACGACCGCGATGCGAGCGCCGGCTTCGATCAGGCGGTCGACCGCAGGGAGCGTCGCTGCCAGACCGTCCAGGATCATCGCTTCCGTCGCGACGAGCACGAGAGGGGTGTCGGCCACCGCTTCGAGGCCGGAGCGGGTGAGCCAAGTCTTGCGGTTGGCTTTCTTACCCTCGGGGGTCTTGTATTTCTTCGAAATCGCCGCGTCCGAGGCTGGATTCCAACTCGTGACGTCTAGGCCCGGTGAGATGCCTTCCATCTTGCCCGCCTGCTCGCGGGTGACGGGGTCCAGCCCGCAGCCTTGTTCGCGCGTCTGAAACTCCGCGACGTAGCGAGGTCCCGGCACGACGATCGCGTTCGTCGCGAGCATGCCACCTTTGAGATAATTGAGGCTTCCGTAGTCCTCGAGACCGCGAGCCGAGAAATACTCCCCGGGTAGATTGAGTAGCCCGAAATCGTAGCTCCAGAAGTTGCCTTGGTAGTCCAGCGAGTCCACGGCTAGGACGGTGGGAATGCCGAGGCGCTGGTGGGCTGCGAAGACCGGCACGAGGGCAGCCTGCCAATTGAAGGATTGGATCACATCCGGTGCGGGGTCCATCCGCTGGGCGAGTTCCACCGCGCACTTCGCGAAAAAAGAAAATCGCGCCGAGTTATCCTGATAGTCCCGGCCCTCTGCTCCGTAGATCCCGGACCGGTCAAAAAATTCGTCGCGCTCTACGAAGTAGACGCGCACACCGTCCTTGCTCTCGATCTCCCGGATCTCGGCGGAAAGATTAGCGGCCCCGACGGGAATTGAGAAGCTGGCCCCGGTCTTGCGCGCTGACTTGCCGGTGGTCTCGCGGGCACTCCGGTAGAAAGGAAGGACAACGCTGACCGCGTGCCCCTGCGAAGCCAGCCCAGTCGCAAGCGAGTGGACGGACTCGCCGACGACCCCGGTGCTGGCGTAGGGCACATACTCGCTGGCGGCTAAGAGGATATTCATCGGCGCAAGCTAACAGCCGAAGTCCCGGCTGAAAACGGCGGAATCACCGAAGTGGGAGTTGCAATCGCCCATCTCGTTTTCTATTGTCCTGACCTCAAACGGATGGGTGGCTGAGCCCGGTCGAAGGCACTCGACTCGAAATCGAGCGTGGCAGCGATGTCACCGTGGGTTCGAATCCCACCCCATCCGCCATCCTTCAAACTGAAACTGGGGTGGGGTGTCGAACCCACGGGGTTACCAAATGGTTCGATTCGGAGCGAAGCGGAGAAAGCCTCGGCTCTGCGGGGGCAATCCCACCCCATCCGCCATTCTTCAAACTGAAACTGGGGTGGGGTTCGAACCCACGGGGTTACCAAATGGTTCGATTCGGAGCGAAGCGGAGAAAGCCTCGGCTCTGCGGGGCAATCCCACCCCATCCGCCACTTTTCAAACTGAAACTAGGGTGGGGTTCGAACCCACGGGGTTTCCAAATGGTTCGATTCGGAGCGAAGCGGAGAAAGCCTCGGCCCTGCGGGGCAATCCCACCCCATCCGCCACTTTTCAGACTGCTTCTCGGATGGTGCGAACACCTCACTCGTTTGGCGGGCTTCCGGCTCGAAGCCCGGCAGGGCGGGCAGGGTGCCCGAGTGCCCCGGTTGGGCTTAGGGATTTGTGAGGATGCTGGGTTGGCCGGTGCAGGCGATGACGCTCTGCCAGAGATCGCCGAAGGGGTCGACGCTGCGGCGCTGCCGGGTGACCAAGCTCGCGGGAAGGTGAACGTAGTGGTAGCTCCAGCGACCGACGACGATCCCGGTCTTGCCGGCCATGCCCGCGTGGACGGCGTTCTGGCCGAGGCGCGAGCAATACAGGGCATCTGGCGGGGCGGCGGGGACGCTCCGGATCAGGTAGCTTGGGTCCATGTATTTGAGGTTGATCGGGAGCTGCTGGGCTGCGAAGTGGGATTCGATCTCGGCTTTGAGGTGCAGGCCGATGTCGCCGAGGCGGACGTTGCCGCTGGCGTCTTCGTCCCCGCTGGCGGTGAGGTGCTCCTGGCCCGCCCCCTCGGCGACCAGAATGACGGCGTGACCGCGCAGGCGCAGGCGCTCGGAAAGGTGATGGAGTAGGCCGCCGTTGCCGTGGAGATCGAAGGGCAGCTCGGGGACGAGGACGAAGTTCACGTCGGTGCGGGAGAGGGCGGCGTGGCAGGCGATGAACCCGGCCTCGCGGCCCATGAGCTTGACCAAGCCGATTCCGTTCGGCGCTCCTTTGGCTTCGGCGTGGGCGCAATCGATGGCGTTGACGGCTTGGGAGAACGCAGTCTCGAAGCCGAAGCTCTTATCGAGAAAGACCATGTCGTTGTCGATGGTCTTGGGGACGCCGACGATGGCGATCTTCTCGTTGCGGGCTTGGGCGGCAGCTTGGATGGCCATTCCGCCGCGTTGACTGCCGTCGCCGCCGATGATGATGAGAATGCCGACCTCGTGCTTGACGAGCCAATCGACGATCTTGTTCTCGTCCTGGCGCCCGCGGGAGGAAGCGAGGACGGTGCCTCCGTGGGAGCCGATGTCGGTGACACTGCGGGGGGTAAGCATCAGGGGCTCGTGGCCGTATTCTTCGATAAACCCTTGGAATCCGTAGCGGATCCCGTAGATGCGGGGGACCCCGTAGCGGTAGTGGGACTCGAGCGTGATGGCACGGATGACGTTGTTGAGTCCGGGGCAGAGGCCGCCGCAGGTGACGACGGCGACGTTGGTGCGGTGGGGGTCGAAGTAGATCTCGCGGCGAGGCCCGGCCTTTTCGACGAAGGGGATCTGGCTGCCGGTCTCGATGAGGTGGCGAAGGTGGCGCTCTCGGAGTTCGAATACGAGGTGGTCGTCCTCTTCGACGAAATGGGCGATGCCCTGCGAGGTCCGGGCGAGCGCGTGAAGCGGTGATTCGATGGTGCAGGGTCCGAGTTTTGGGACGGCAAGTTCGGACGCTTCAATGTCGAGGATGGTCGGCATGGGGTGGGTGTTTAGAAAATTTTTCGACGGGAGTCAGGTCTTTTGCGCAATCGGTTGTAACCGCGAGCGAGGTCAGTCAAGCCGGAGGGTCAGGCAGTCGTTTGGGTTTGATTGCGCTTGACCGGGTCGGGGGGGTGGGGGTGTCTTTTTCGCTGCGGTGGGGTATTCGGAATTGTTTGATGAGGCGGGGGTCCCTCGGGCGGTCTACAAGCCGCTTTTTGCTCGGATGCAGGGGGCCTCGCGCGCAGATCTGCGGCGGCTCGACGAGCAGCTCGAGGCGACGATGCGGGAGATGGGAGTGACCTTCGACATCGGCCGAGACCGACCGTGGGGGCGGCGTCCGTGGTATTGCGACTTGCTTCCGCAGGTGTTCCCGGCGGCGGAGTGGGCGCCTTTGGCGCGCGGGGTGGCCCAGCGGATGCGGGCTTACGAGTGTTTCTTACGAGACGTCTACGGGGAGCAACGGATCCTGCGGTCGGGTCAGGTGCCGCTGCAGCCGGTGCTGGGGAGTCCGCATTATCAACGGGCGGCGAGTGGCTTGGTGGCCCCGGGTGGGGCGTTTTTGCACGTGGGGGGAATGGTGTTGTCGCGCGAGGAGAGTGGTCAAATGGTGGTGAAGCACCACTACCTCAGCCACGCTTCGGGGATCTCCTACATGATTCAAAACCGGCGGGCGATGGCGCGGGTGATGCCGGAGGCCTTTCGCGATTACTCGGTTCATTCCATCGCGGATGCGCCGACGGAGATGATGGAGGTGATGCGGGGCTTCTCTGGCGAGGTGGACCCGACGGTCGTGCTCTTGTCGTCGGGTCAGGGCAGTGCGGTCTATTCCGAGCACAGCTTCTTGGCGCGGCGGATGGGGATCCCGCTGGTGCAGGGAGGGGACCTCCTCGTGATGAACGATCGAGTTTATCTCAAAACGGTGTCGGGGCTGGAGGCGGTGGAAGTGATCTACTCGCGGATCTCGGATCAGTGGTTGGACCCGCTGGTCTTCCGGCGGGATTCGATGCTGGGGGTGCCGGGGGCGTGCAGTGCATTCGGATGGGGACGGTGACGGTGGTGAACGCGGTGGGGGCGCAGTTGGTCGACGACCGGGCGTTGCTGGCGTTTGCCCCGACGTTGATCCGGTATTATCTCGGGGAAACGCCGGTGCTCGACGGGCTGGATACCTTCTGGCTGGGCGATCTGGATCAGCGTGAGATGGTGTTGGGGGATCTGGACCGGTATCTCGTGCGGCCGGTTTACGGGGAGCGGGTGCTGACGCCGGTGCGGGGGCGGGGTCAGCTATTAGACGAGCGGAAGCGGGCGGGGATCATCCGCGAGATCCTGGCTCATCCGGCGGGTTTCGTGGCGCAGCCCCGGGGGGTGGACGCGGTGACGCTCTGCCACGACGGCGGGAAGGCCGAGGAGCGGTATCAGGACCACATCTTTTTCGCCCTGCGGCGGGGAGAGGGGGACTACGACGTGTTCCCGGGATCGTTGACGCGGATCACCGGTGAAGGATCGCAAGCGACGGCTTCGGAACTGGGTGGCGGGAGCAAGGATACGTGGGTGGAAGTCGGGCCGGGCGAGACCGTGTCGGGATTGGCCCCGCGGCTGGCGGCGGACGTGCGGGTGCCGATGCAGCTGGTGACCAGCCGGGTGGCGGAGTCTTTCTACTGGACGGGTCGTCACCTCGAACGGGCGCGGAATCTGGCCGGGATGATCGGCGTGATCGAGGCGCTTGAGACGGAGGAACTCAATCCAACGGAGCGGATGCTTTACCGTCCGGTGTGGAACCGCATGCTGCCGCCGCTCGAAGGCGAGGGGGGCTCGCGGCGGTCGATCTCCAACGCCGATGGGCGGTATCGGCTGACCCTGGACCCGAACGAGCGGGGGTCGGTGGTGAATCTGGTGCAGCGGGCGACTTGGAACGGCGAGTCCGTGCTGGAATGTCTGAGCATGGAGGCGTGGGGGACGCTCAGCCGTCTGCAGGGGCGCTTCGCGCGGACGCGGATGCGCCGGACGCTCTCGGACGTCGAGCGGGCAGCGGTGACTCGGAAGATGTGCGATCACTCAACGGATTTGGTTGCGCAATTTTTCGGGACAGCGCAGATGACGATGATCGCGGACGGCGGCTGGAGTTTCTGCAAGATCGGGCGGGAGGTCGAGCGGGCGGTGACGACGGCGAACGCGGTCGCGTCGATGGTGCGCTCGCTGGTGCGGACCTGCGGTCCGGGGAAGGAGCACGCGCGGGAACTCCAAGTGTCGGCATTCTTGCGCCTGCTTGCGAGCCGGGACGTCTACCGGCGGGTCTACCAGATGCGGGTCGAGACGGGGGCGATGCTGCGGATGTTTTTGCAGAACGAGGTCGCTCCGCGGTCGGTGGCGCGGTGCTTGGCGGAGTGTCGGCAATTGCTCGAGGGGTCGCAGGCGGAATCCCAAGCTGCGCTGGAGCGGACGGCGGTGGCGATCTCGGCGTTGCACGCGGAGGTCATGCACACGGATTGGGAGGGGCTGGTGGCGCGCGAGATCGAGTGGGCGACGGAGCCGGTGCCGGTCGCGGAGAGTGAACTCGTGCGGGCGGTGGACGCGGCGCTGGAGCGGACGCTCTCGATCCATGGTCTGGTGGCGGATGGATTTCTGAATCATCAGATCCACATGAGCGCGCCGATGCAGCCCGTCTTTGATCTATGATCGGTGATCTCGGGCAGGGAGGGACGCGGGTGCGTCGGGGACGATGAGGTTCGAGATCACGCATCGGACGGAATACCGCTACGTGGTGCCGGCGACGGAGGCTTACCTGGAGGCGCGGTTGCTGGCTCCGGATACGGCGGCGCAGACGGTGGAGCATCGGGAGATGAAGACCGACCCGGATCTGCCGACGTCGCACTACGTCGATGCATTTGGCAACGGGGTGGAATTTTTCTCCATGACGCTTCGGCACGAGCGCTTGGTGATCGAGAACAAGATGGTGGTGAAGACGCGGGCGGTGGAGTTGCCCGAATCGGCACTGGCGGTCCCGGTCGCGGAAGCGCGGCAGGTGTTTTCGCAGAATCTGATCGATCATTTCGACTACCTGCAACCGACGGTCGCGGTGCCGCTGGGTGGGGCGGCGTTGTTGTGGGCGAGCCGGCACTTGGGGGCGGCGCGACCGCTGGGTGAGGCTTCTGGGGGACCTGAACGAGGCGATCTTCCGGGGGTTCGAATACAAATCGGGGTCGACCGATAACTCGACGCTGCTGGCGACCGTGTGGAAACGGAAGCGCGGGGTGTGTCAGGATTTTGCCCACATCATGCTGGCGGTGCTGCGGTCGGCGGGGTTGCCGGCTCGGTACGTGTGCGGCTACATCGAGACGGACGCGCCGCCGGGTCGGCGGCGGTTGGTCGGATCGGTGGCGACGCACGCGTGGGTCGAGGTGCTGGTGCCGGGGATGACGTGGGTGGCGCTGGATCCGACGAATGACCAGTGGTGCGGCGAGCGGCACGTGGCCGTGTCGTTTGGGCGGGACAGTCGCGACGCAGCTCCGGTGCGGGGCACTTTCAAGGGGTCTGGAACGCAGGACATGCGGGTGAAGGTGCGGATGCGGCGGGTGGCGAATCCGGTTGGCCGCAAAAATGCGCGAAAGGCGCGGGGATAAAGGCGGACTGGAGGAGCGGAGGTCACGTTGCTCGCACCGCGATCTTTACGCTTTTTTTACGACATTTGCCGTCCGTTTGATTCACGCTCGCGCGGCAAAACGGCCACGGTGGGGCCATGCAAGCAGACCAGTCGGCGCGTTCTTCGTTTTTCGATCCCACCCTCGTCCGGGACGCGTTGGTCGATGCCTTTCGCAAACTCGATCCGCGACACCTGCTGCGTAATCCGGTCGTTTTCATCGTTTGGCTGGGATCGCTGATCACGACCGGGTTCGCGATTTTCGACTTCAGCTCCTTCACCCTTCAACTTTCGCTGTGGTTGTGGTTCACGGTGCTCTTCGCGAATTTTGCCGAAGCCATCGCGGAGGGCCGGGGGAAGGCGCAGGCGGCTTCGCTGCGGAAACTGCGGACGCAGACCGTGGCGCGGCGCCTCACGGACTCGGGCGAGGAGAGCGTGAGCGCGGCGGACCTGCGGAAGGGCGACCGCGTGGTGTGCGAGAGTGGCGACACGATCCCGTCGGACGGCGATGTCGTGGAGGGGATCGCGACGGTGGACGAATCGGCGATCACGGGGGAATCCGCGCCGGTCGTGCGGGAGAGTGGCGGCGACCGGAGCGCGGTCACGGGCGGCACGCGGGTGCTGAGCGACCGGATCGTGGTCGAGATCACGACGGAGCCGGGCGCGAGCTTCCTGGACCGCATGATCGGAATGGTCGAGTCGGCGAAGCGGCAGCCAACGCCGAACGAGCGGGCGTTGAGCGCACTGTTGCTCAGCCTGACGGCGGTCTTCGTGCTGGTGGTGGTGACGTTGCCAGCGTTCGTGGCCTACGCGGACGGGCAGAGCGGCGGGGAGAGCGTGATCTCGGTCCCGGTGCTGATCGCGCTATTGGTGTGCTTGATTCCGACGACGATTGGGGCGTTGCTGAGTGCGATCGGGATCAGCGGGATCGACCGGCTGACGCGGCGCAACGTGATGGCGATGAGCGGGCGCGCGGTCGAGGCGGCGGGCGACATCGACGTGTTGCTCCTCGATAAAACGGGGACCATCACGCTGGGCAACCGCGAGGCGGTGGCGTTCCTGCCGGCGCCGGGGATCGACGAGGCGCGGCTGGCGGAGGCGGGGCAGATCGCTTCGCTCGCGGACGAGACGCCGGAGGGCCGGTCGATCGTGGTGCTGGCAAAGGAGCGGCACAACCTGCGCGGGCGCGAGATGGCGGAGGGCGATTTCGAGTTCGTTCCGTTCACGGCGCAGACGCGGATGAGCGGTGTGGACGCGCGGGTCGACGGGCGGCGGATCCGCAAGGGCGCGGCGGACTCGGTGGCGGGGTGGGTGCGGGAGCAGGGTGGTGAGGTGCCGGAAGCGGCGCTGCGCAGCGCGGAGGAGGTGTCGCGGGCGGGCGGGACGCCGCTGATGGTGGCGGAGAACGCAACGGTGCTCGGCGTGGTGCAGCTCAAGGACATCGTGAAGGGGGGGATCAGCGAGCGGTTCGCGGAGTTGCGGCGGATGGGGATTCGCACCGTGATGGTGACCGGGGATAATCCGCTCACGGCGGCGGCCATCGCGGCGGAGGCGGGCGTGGATGATTTCATGGCCGAGGCGAAACCGGAGGAGAAGCTGCAACGCATCCGCGACGAACAGAAAGCGGGGCACCTGGTGGCGATGACCGGAGACGGAACGAACGACGCGCCGGCGCTGGCGCAGGCCGACGTGGGCGTGGCGATGAACACCGGCACGCAGGCGGCGCGGGAGGCTGGCAACATGGTCGACCTCGACAGCAACCCGACGAAGCTCATCGAGGTCGTCGAGATCGGGAAGCAGCTCCTCATGACGCGCGGCGCGCTGACGACGTTCAGCCTGGCGAACGACGTGGCGAAGTATTTCGCGATCCTCCCGGCGCTCTTCGTCGGTCTTTACGCGACGGGCGGCGCGCCGGGGCCGCTGGCGGCACTGGACGTGATGCGGCTGCATTCGCCGGAGTCCGCGATCCTGAGCGCGGTGATCTTCAACGCGGTCGTCATCATCGCGCTCATCCCGCTGGCCCTGCGCGGCGTGTCGTATCCGCCGATGTCGGCGGCGGCGACGCTGCGACGCAACCTGCTCATCTACGGGCTGGGCGGCATCGTGGCTCCGTTCATCGGCATCAAGCTCATCGACCTCGCGCTCGTCGCGCTTCACCTCGTCTGAGAATCCGCTCAACCCAAAACTCCACCAACCGCACCGACCATGTCCGATTTCCTCACCTTCGTTCTCATCCTGGGCGGCACGACGCTGCTGTCGTGGCCGCTGGGCAAATACCTCGCCGCCGTCCTCGAGCCGGGGCCACGCGTCGTCGGCGCGCGCGCCCGCGTCGAGGGCCTCTTCGCACGGATCGCGGGGCCCTCGCGTCCGCGACGCAGGATTGGAAGGCTTACCTGCTGGCGATGTTCGGGTTCAATCTCGTGATGTTCGTCTTCGTATTCGCAGTGCTGGCAACGCAGCAGTGGTTGCCGCTGAATCCCGACGGCAAGGGTCCGCTCACGCTGGATCTGATCTTCAACACGACGGCGTCCTTCGTGACGAACACGAATCTGCAGCACTACTCGGGCGAGGTCTCGATGTCGTATTTTTCGCAAATTTTCGGCCTCATGTGGCTGCAATTCGTCTCTGCGGCGACGGGCATCGCCTGCCTCGCGGCGTTGGCGCGCGGTCTGCGCGGGTCGACCGGGATGGGGAATTTTTTCGTCGACGTGCAGCGGGCGGCGTTTCTGGTGCTGCTGCCGCTGGCGGTCGGGATGGCGCTCATCCTGGTGGTCGGCGGTTTGCCGATGACGTTCGGCGGCGCGGTCGAGGCCCGCACGCTCGAGGGGGTGGCGCAGACCATCGCCCGCGGGCCGGTGGCGGCCTTCGTGGCGATCAAGCAGCTCGGCACGAACGGCGGTGGTTTTTTCGGACCCAACAGCACGCACCCGCTCGAGAACACCGGCTACCTCACGAACGCCGCGTCGATGATCGCGATCCTGCTCGTGCCGATGGCGTGCGTCTGGATGTTTGGGTTGATCACGGGGCGGCCCAAGCACGCGGCGGTGATCTTCGGCGTGATGCTGGTGCTGCTCGTCGGCAAGGGGACGTTCGCGACGTGGGCGGAGAGCGCGCCGAGCGCGGCGTTCGCCGACCTGCCGGTGGCGGCGTCGGGGAATCTCGAGGGCAAGGAGCTGCGGCTCGGGACGACGACCGGGCCGCTCTGGTCGGTGCTGACGACGTCGACGAGTAACGGGTCGGTCGGCGCGATGCACGATAGCCTCAATCCGCTCACCGGCCTGGCTCCGCTCACCGGGATGTGGCTCAACGAGACCTTCGGCGGCGTCGGCGTCGGGATGATCAACATGTTCGGCTACGTCGTGATCGCGGTCTTCCTGGCCGGGATGATGATCGGGCGGACGCCGGAGTATTTCGGCAAGCGGATCGAGGCCCGCGAGATGCTGCTCGCGGCGCTGATGCTGCTCTTCCACCCGCTGTTCATCCTGGGCGGGACGGCGATCTTCGCGACGTCGGAGTGGGGTGTCGCGACCATTGCGAATGCCGGCCCGCACGGCTTCTCGGAGATCCTCTACGAATTCTCATCCGCCGCCGCGAACAACGGCTCCGGCTTCGAGGGCCTCGGGGACAACACCGTGCCGTGGAACGTGGCGACGGGCACGATCATGCTGCTTGGGCGCTACCTCCCGATCATCCTGCCGCTCGCCATCGTCGGACTGCTGGCGCGGAAGCCCGCCGTGGCCGAGAGCGCCGGGACGTTGCGGGTGGACGCGCCGACGTTTGGCGTGATGTTGCTGGCGGTCATCCTGCTCTTCGGCGCGCTCACCTTCCTACCCGCTGGGTTGCTCGGCCCGGTTGTCGAGCACCTGATTACTCTCCGCTAAATTCCAAAATGAAAATCCTCTTCGCCTCACTTCGCATCGCCGCCGTCACGCTGCTCGTCTGCTGCGTCGCCTACCCGCTCGTCATCCTGGCCGCGGCCAAGGTCATCGCGCCCGCCTCGGCCGAGGGCAGCCTCGTGCGCGCCGCCGACGGGACGGTCGTCGGCAGTCGGCAGGTCGCGCAGGCCTTCACGCAGCCGCGCTACTTCTGGCCGCGCCCGTCGGCGGTCGATTACAACGGCACCGGTGCTGGCGGGAGCAACCTGTCGCCCGCCAGCCCGGCTCTCGCCGAGCGCGCCCGCGAGACGCTCGCGAGCTACGGTACGACGACACCGATCCCGGCGGACCTCGTGACGGCCTCCGGCAGCGGACTCGACCCGCACATTTCGCTGGCGGGAGCGCAATATCAGGCGAGCCGAGTGGCGGCGGCGCGTGGGTTGCCCGAGGAGCGCGTGCGTGAGCTGATCGAGACCGAGGCGCAGGTGGTCGGCGCGTCGTTTGCGCCCGAGCGCATCGTCAACGTGCTCGAGATCAACGTGGCGCTCGACCAGCTCGACCAGCTCGGCCCGCAACGGTGAGCGCCGGGCGGCTGCGCATTTTCCTCGGGATGTGTCCCGGGGTCGGGAAGACGTATTCCATGCTGCTGGCCGCGCAGCAGCGTCAGGAGGAGGGCGTCAAAGTGGTCATCGGTTGGGTCGAAACCCACGGCCGGATCGAGACGGCGGCGCTCACCGCGGGGTTGCGCCGCATTCCGCCACGGGAGTTCGAGCACCGGGGTGTCGCGCTCCAGGAGATGGACCTCGACGCCATCCTCGAGCGCCGGCCCACCCTGGTGCTCGTCGACGAACTCGCGCACACGAACGTCCCCGGCTCCCGGCACCCGAAGCGCTACCAGGACGTGCTCGAGATCCTGGAGGCCGGGATCGACGTGTATTCCACCGTCAACGTCCAGCACCTCGAGAGTCTGCGCGACGCCGTGGCCGGGATCACCGGCGTCGCCGTGCGCGAGACGTTGCCCGACTCCGTGCTCGATCACGCCGCCGAGATCGAGCTGATCGACGTGACGCCGGAGCAACTCCGCGCCCGCCTCGGCGAGGGCAAGGTCTACGGCGGCGACCGCGCCGACCGCGCGGCGGACGCGTTTTTTCGCGAGGGCAACCTGCGGGCGCTGCGCGAAATGGCGTTGCGCGTCGTGGCTGATCGCGCCGACCGGCAGGTCCGCGGCTTCCTCAAGGACAACGCCATCCAGGGACCGTGGCGATCCCGCGAGCGCCTGATGGTCGCCGTCGGGGGGAGTCCGCACGCCGAGGGTTTGATCCGCATCACCAAGCGCATCGCCGACGCGCTCGACGCGACCTGGATCGCCGTTCACGTCGAGGCCGGTGACGCCGAGGACGAGTCGACCCGCGCCCGCACCGCCGCGAATCTATCGTTGGCGCGGTCGCTGGGCGCGGAGACGATCTCGGTGAGCGGCACCGATCCGGTCGAGGCGCTGCTCGACTGCAGTCGCCGCGAGAACGCCACGCAGATCGTCCTCGGCAAGACGACGGAGAGCACCTGGTGGTCGCGGCTGGCCGGGACGGGCATCACCGAGCGGCTCGCCCGGCAGAGCGACGGCGTGGACCTCCTGCTCGTCCATTCCGACGAAGCCGCCGCCGGGCCGACCGCGCGCCTCCGCCCGGCCGCGCCCGAACCCTGGATCAAGGCCGCCGCCGTGCTCCTGGGCACTTCGCTGGTGGCCGCCGCCCTGGAACCCGTCATCGGCTACCGCTCGGTGACGATGGTCTACATGCTCGGCGTCGCCGTGGCCGGACTCTCGCTCACGCGGCTACCGCTGATCGCGCTCGCCGTGATGAGCGGCATCTCGTGGAATCTGCTCTTCACCCAGCCGCGGGGATCGCTCGCGATGTGGCACAGCGAGGACGTCTTTTTGCTCCTCACCTTCCTGATCGTCGCCCTCGTGATCGGGCACCAGACCGCGCGACTCCTGCGCCGTGAGGCCTCGAGTCAGGACGCCGAGAGTCGCGCCCGCGCGCTCTACGAACTCACCCGCATCCTGTCCTCCAGCGACGACCTGACGCCGGCGTTGGCGCGGGCCATCGAGCAGATCGAGCGCACGTTTGGCTGTCGGGCCTGGGTGCTCCTCGGGCGGGAACAACTCGCCGCCGCCGAGGCCGACACGCTCACCGAGAAGGAATGGTCGGTCTGCCAGTGGTCGCTGAAAAACCGCGTGGCCGCCGGGCGTTTCACCGGGACGCTTCCGGAATCCACCGTGCTCGCGATCCCGCTGCTCGCCGCGGACCACGGCGTCGGCGTGCTCGCGCTGCGTCCGCTGGCCGATGACCTGTCGAATCCCCTCCGGCGCGATTTGCTCGAGGCTTTCGGCGCTCACCTGGCCGTCCTCGTCGAGCGCGCCGAAGCGCAGCGCGTCGGCCGCGACGCCCGGGTCCAGGCCGACTCGCACCGGCTCCAGCGCGCCCTGCTCGACGACGTCGCGCACGAGCTGCGGACGCCGGTCGCCGTGATCGGAGCGGCCGTGGAGCGGCTCGGGGCGGAAGCCGAACCGACCGCCCGGGCCGGGCTGCTCGACGACGTGAAGGTGGCCACGCGGCGGCTCGACCGCGTGATGACTCAGCTCGTGACGTTGTCCCGCCTGGAGGCCGGACTCATCGAGCCGCGCCCCGAGGTCGTCGACGCGACCGACTTCCTGGAGGAAGTCGTCGCCGACGTGCGGCGGGGCCGCGAGCGGGTCGTCGTGGAGTGCGAGGACTTCACGTTTTCGACCGACGCCTCGCTGCTGCACACGGCACTCTCGAACTTACTGCACAACGCCATCCGGTATTCACCCGACGGGACGCCCGTCACGCTGCGGGCGGCGGTTCGTTCGGGTCAGGTGGAGTTGGTCGTGGAAGACCGGGGACCCGGCATCCCGGCGGATCAGCGCGAGCGGCTCTTCGAGCGCTTCCAGCGCGGCGACGTGGTGCCGGAGGGGATGGGGTTGGGACTGTCGATCGCCAAACAGTTCGTCGCGTCGATCCGCGGAACCCTCTCGGCGGACGAACGCCCGGGCGGCGGCGCAATTTTTTGCATCCGACTCCCGTTCCCGCGTTAGGGTGCCTTCCGCCATGGGTGCCCGCGTGCTGTTGATCGACGACGAACCGCAACTGCGAAAGTTGGTCGGTCTCACGCTCGCGAGCGCGGGGTTCGACGTCCGCGAGGCGGCGGACGGGCGGACGGGCCTCACCGAGACCGCCTTCCTCAAGCCCGAGTTGCTCGTCCTCGACCTGGGTCTGCCCGACCTCGATGGAGCGGAGGTCGTGCGGCGGGTGCGGGAGTGGAGCGACGTCCCGATTCTCGTGCTGTCCGCCCGCGACGACTCGACGCAGAAGGTCGGCGCGCTCGAGGCCGGGGCCGACGATTACGTCACCAAGCCGTTCGACGGCGCGGAACTCGTCGCCCGCTGCCACGCGCTGCTGCGGCGGCGGGAGCGGCGGGCCGAGGAGGCCGTCTTCCAGCAGGGGGCCTTGAGCGTGGACTTCGTTGCCCACGAGGTGCGCGCGGGAGGGCGGGTCATCGATCTCACCGCGACCGAATACGCGCTGCTCCGGGAGCTGACCGCCCACGCCGGTCGGGTCGTCACGCACTCCCAAATCCTGCGGCGCGTCTGGGGTCCGAACGCGGCGGATCAGCGGCAATACCTGCGCGTTTACGTGGCCGCCCTCCGGCGAAAACTCGGCGCGGCGGCCCGCATCAGCACCGCAACCGGCATCGGGTATCGGCTCGATGGGTCGGAATGAGAGGTTGGCCGCAAAGCGGTGCAAAACGCTCAAGAAGTGTGAGTGACGCGAAGGGGAGACGTCGAAACGAAGGTCACGGGAGCCGACCCGACGGTGCCGCCGCGTCGTGGCTGGATCACGGAGCTTGGGATTTCCGACGAGGTGAAACATCATGACCGGCAAACCTGGGATGTTCACCTTTTTGCACGCTGCCGACGTTCACCTCGACAGCCCGCTCGTCGGGTTGGCGCAGCGCGAGGGTGCGCCGGTGGCGACGATCCGGGGGGCCACGCGGGCGGCACTCGGGCGGCTGGTCGATCTGGCCGTCGAGCGGCGGGTGGGGTTCGTGGTGATCGCGGGGGATCTTTACGACGGGGATTGGCGGGACTTCCAAACGGGGTTGTTTTTCGTCGACGCGATGCGGCGGCTCGAGCGCGCGGCGATCCCGGTCTATCTCATTCACGGGAATCACGACGCGGAGTCGCGCATCACGAAGAGCCTGACGCTCCCGGGGAACGTGCACGTTTTTCCGACGAAGCGGGCGGGGACCATCGAGCACGAATCGCTACCGGTCGCGGTGCACGGGCAGAGCTTTGCCACCGCGGCGGTGACGGAAAATCTGGCGGCGGGGTATCCGCCGGCGGTGGCGGGGAAGTTCAACGTCGGCGTGCTGCACACGAATCTGGGCGACCGGGCGGGGCACGGGAATTACGCGCCGAGCACGGTGGCGGAACTCGTCGGGCACGGCTACGATTATTGGGCGCTCGGACACATTCACCAGCGGGGGGTGCACCACGAGGGGCCGCACGTGGTTTACGCTGGCAATCCGCAGGGTCGGCACGTCAACGAGACCGGCGCGAAGGGGTGCTACCTGGTGAGCGTCTCGGGGGAGCTGGCGGTCGCGGGGCTGGAGTTCTGCGAGTTGGACGGGGTGCGGTGGGAGCATCTGGAGGTCGGTTGCGCGGATCTCGAGGACGAGGCGGAGGTGTGGCGGGCGGTCGGCGAGCGGCTCCGGGTCTCGTTGGAGGCGGTGGGCGAGCGGCTGCTGGCGGTGCGGATTTCGCTGACGGGATTCACGGGGTTGCACGAGCGCTTGCGGGCGGACCCGGGTCGGGTCGAGGCGGAATGCGTGAGTGTCGCGGCGGAGGTAGCCGGGGATCGGATCTGGATCGAGAGCGTCCGAGTGCGGACGCGCACGCTGATCGATCCGCGCGAGCTGGCGAAGCGCGACGACCTGACCGCGCTGGTGCTCGAGGGATTGGGGGCGTTCGATCCGGCGTCGCTGCCGGCGGGCACGCGGACGTTGGAGAGTAAACTTCCGGGTGACGTGGCGGCGGCGCTGCGGACGAGCTTGCGTCCGGAGGGTGCGGACGAGGTCGAGGCGATGCGGGCGGACGTGGCGGCGTTGGTGCTCCGGGCGATTGCGACGTCCGATTGAGGGGTATGCGGTTCGACGAGATCGAGATTCCGGCGTTTGGGCCGTTCACGGATTTGCGGCTCGATTTCGGGAAGCCGGAGGCGGATCTGCACGTGATTTACGGGCCGAATGAGGCGGGGAAAAGTTCGTTGCTGCGGGCGATTTCGGCGCTGCTCTACGAGATCCCGCGGCAGTCGGTGGATAATTTTCAGCACGACTACAAGCGGCTGCTCGTCGGAGCGACGGTGAGCGAGGGGACGCGGCGGCTGACGTTTTTTCGGAAGAAGGGGAACGCGGGGACGTTGCTGGACGCGGGGCGGAACAGCCTCGACGAAGGGGAGCTCAGGGCGTTTTGCGGGTCGGTGAACGCGGAGTTTTTTCACGCGATGTTCGGGCTGGATTCGGAGCGGCTGCGGAGTGGGGCGCAGGAGCTGCTGTCGGGCGAAGGCGAGCTGGGGACGCTGCTGTTCTCGGCGAGTCTGGGGGGGGCGGCGATTGACGCGGCGATCAAGAAGCTGAAGGACGAAGCGGTGGGGTTGCTGACCGCGACCGGGCGGGCGGGGTCGATTCACGCCGCGTTGCGGGAGCTGGCGGAGCGGGAACGGCAGGCGCGGGATCATTCGATCACCACGCATGCCTGGAAGACGCTGAGATCGGAGATCGCGGAGGCGGAGCGGATTTTTGGTGAGGAGGACGGGAAGTTGGCCGCGGTGCGCGAGCGGGTCGCGCGGCTCGAGCGGTTGCGGCAGGCGATTCCGTTGGTCGCGGAGGAGGCGGAGTTGCGGACGCGGCTCGGGGCGATCGCGCTGCCGCCGCTGGCGTCGGATTTCGCCGAGCGGGTGCGGGCGGCCCAGGGCGAGTTGGCGGGCGCGCGGGTGGTCGTCGACGAGCGCCGAGGGGCGCTCGTCGAGAAGCGGCGGCAACTCGACGAGATCGAACCGTTCGACGCGATCCTCGCCGACGCGCCGACCATCGAGTCGCTGCATCGCGGCATTGCCCGGCACGAGGAGGATGTCGCCGCGGTGTCCGAGAAAACGCGCGGGGTCGAGGATTTGCGGGCGGCGCTCGCGGACGCGCTGGCGGGGCTGGGTCTCGCGGATTCTGCGGCGTTGGCGGCGTTGCCCGATGAATCGACGGGTGAATCGGCGGAGTTCGAAGCCTTGGCGAATCAGCTCGCGGTCGATCAGCGCCGGGCGGAGCAATGCCGGGGCGAACTTGCGGCGACGCGGGGGAAGCTGGTGGGTCAGCGCAAAAAACTGGCCTTGGTTCCGGCCGGGGACGCGACACCGGTGGTCGCCGATCTGGTGGGGCGCGTGGCGGATCACAACCTCGACGCGAAGGTCGTGGCCGGGTGGCGCGGGGAGCGGGCCGAGGTGGAGCGGCGGCGGGCGGAGGTCGCGCGTCGCTTGGGCCGTGACGACGAGATTGGCGACATCCCGGTCCCGGCGCTCGCGCGTCTCGAGGCGCTCGGCGCCGAGCGTGAGGGGTTGCGGGAGGCCGGAGCGGAGCGGCGGCGGAGGCTCGACGAGGTGGAGTCGGAGGCGCTCGACAGTGAGTCGTCGCTGGCCGAAGCGTCCGCCGACATCGCGGTCTTCACCGAGCGGGATCTCGCGGAGGCGCGGGCGGAGCGGGATCGGGTCTGGAACGAAATGGCGAACGCGATTCGGTCGGGGACCAAGGTCGGCGCGGGCGAGGTGGAATCGCTGACCGCTGCGTTTCGCTGCGGGGATGAGATCGCGGACGCACTCCGGCAGCACGCCGAGCGTCTCGGCCGGGTGGCGACTCTCACGGCTGAACGAGCGCGTCTGGAGAAGCATCGCGAGCGGTGCCGGGGCGCGCTCGATGATCTCGCGGTGACGGTCGCGGCGGCGGACGCGCGGTGGGCGGCGGAGTTGGCGGCCTTCTCTGACCGCGACCCCGCGAGCACGACGCCAACCGAAATGATCGAGTGGCGGGCGGATTGGGTGGCTTGGTGCGAACTCGCCGGGCAGATCGATTCGCTCGCGGGCCGGATCGCGCGGCACGAGGCGGAGGAGGCGGGGCTGCTCGCCGAATTGCGGGCGCACTTCGCGGCGGATACTGGGAGCTACGGCGTGCTCTCGAATCAATTGACCGCCGCCCGCGCGGAAGCCGACGCGGCGCGCGGCAAACGCGAGGCCATCGCGGAAA